>NZ_JBVHTI010000005.1:483286-967993 GCF_055565975.1 Streptomyces sp. NPDC028289
ACCCGCGCCCCGCGCACCTCCGGCACCCATGCCGCCGATCCCAGGAGCCCCCTCCCCGTGAACGCCCTCGTGAACGGACACCACCACCGCCGCCTCGCCCTCGCGACCGTCACCGCCGCCGCGCTGACCGGCGGACTGCTGACCCTCTCGGCCCCCGCCGCGTCCGCCGCCACGGCCCGCGCCTACAAGGCCGACTTCAACCACGACGGCTACGGCGACGTCGCCTTCGCCGCCCCTTACGCCAAGGTCGGCGGCAAGAACATGGCCGGGTACGTCGCCGTGGTCTACGGCAGCGCCTCCGGACTCAACCCCGCCAAGCGCACCATCGTCAGCCAGAACACCGCCGGTGTCCCCGGCACCGCCGAGACCGAGGACTTCTTCGGCGACGCGCTCGCCGTGGCCGACTTCAACAAGGACGGCTACACCGACCTCGCCGTCGGCGCGCCCGGCGAGGACAACGGCACGGACACCGACGGCGGTTCGGTCACCATCCTGTGGGGTTCGGCGAACGGCCTGAAGAACGGCACGACGGTCAAGGACCCCTCGGCGGCCAAGCACGAGGCCTGGGGCTCGGTACTGGCCGCCGGCGACTTCAACGGCGACGGCAGGGCGGACCTGGCGTCCGGAACGGCCGCGTCGTACGCCTACATCGTCAAGGGCGGCTTCACCAAGTCCGGCACCACCGGCGGCACCCAGAAGGTCCCCACGCCGGACAAGGCGGAGTTCGGCATCGACGCGCTCGCGGCGGGCGACACCAACGGCGACAAGAAGGCCGACCTCGTCCTCACCTACCGCACCGCGCTCACCTCCGACCCGTCCGGCAGCTGGTCCAAGGGCGCCGCCTACCTCGGTGCGTCCACGGGCGTGGTCACGACCAAGCCGCGCCCGCTGAACGGCGGCACCTCCCTCGCCCGCGGCGACATCGACGGCGACGGCTACGACGAGATCGCCATCGGCAACGTCTTCGCGAAGGAGGACGACCACACCGGCACCCTCGGCGGCCAGGTCGTCGTCATCCGCGGCAGCAAGGGCGGTCCGGTCAACGGCGACGCCCCCATGGCCGAGCTCACCCAGTCCGCCACCGGCGTCCCCGGCACCGACAAGGAGGGCGACGGCTTCGGCGGCTCCGTCTCCATCGGGGACACCAACGGCGACGGCTACGGCGACCTCGCCATCGGCGTCGTCTTCAAGGACATCGGCGCGGCCGAGGACACCGGTCTCGTCGTGCTGATGAACGGCTCGGCGGACGGCGTCTCCCGCACCGGCGCCCGCACGATCTCCCAGAACACCCCCGGGGTCCCCGGCACCAACGAGTCCATCGACTACTTCGGCTCGGACCTCGTGCTCTCGGACGTCAACAAGGACGGCAAGGCGGACCTGACCGTCGCGGCCGGCTTCGAGGACGAGGGCGTCGGCGCGGTCACCGCCCTGCGCGGCAGCGCCTCCGGCATCACCGCCACGGGCGCCAAGTCGTTCGGCCCGGGCACCTTCGGGCTGTCCCGCACGTACGGCGCGTTCGGCGCGGGCCTCACCGGCTGACGCGCCCGCACCAAGAGGACGCATCACGTGACGTCGCGTCACCTCACCACCTCACGGGGGAAATCCATGCACAAGCGCACCACCCTGCTCCTCGCCACGGCCCTCACCACCGGCCTGCTCACCGCCCTGCCCGCCGCCACCGCCACCGCCGCCCCCTCGGGCCTGTCCGGCGACTTCAACGGCGACGGCTACCGCGACCTCGCGATCGCCGCGCCCGTCGCCAAGGTCTCCGGCAAGTCCGGCGCCGGCTACGTGGCGGTCGTCTACGGCACGAAGAACGGCCTCGACACCACCAAGCGCCAGATCATCAGCCAGGCCACCACCGGCGTCCCCGGCAACCCGGCCTCCGGCGACTACTTCGGCGACCGGCTCACCACCGGCGACCTGGACGGCGACGGCTACACCGACCTGGTCGTGGGCGTACACAGCGAGCGGATCGGCACCACCGACTCCTACGGCAACGTGACCGTGCTCTGGGGCGGCGCGAGCGGCCTCAAGGGCGCCAGCAACCTCTCCTCGCCGCTGCCGAGGTACCGCAACGAACTCGGCTGGGCACTGGCGGCCGGCGACTTCGACGGAGACGGCCACACCGACCTGGCCGTCGGCAACAACTCCACGCCGTCCCTGAACATCTTCCGCGGCCCCTTCACCCGCAAGGGCAAGGCGGCCGCCCTGGTCGGCATCGACACCGTCGCCCAGACCACGATCTACGCCGACAAACTGATCGCGGGCGACGTCAACGGCGACGGGAGGACCGACCTGCTGGTCATGGGCCAGGAGGAGACCTCATCCGGCGGCTACCGCACCCGCAGCGTCCTCTACACCGGCTCCGCCACCGGCACCCTCAAGGTCGGCAAGAAGCTCGCGGGCGGCTACGACGCGGTCATCGCCGACGTCAACAAGGACGGCTACGGCGACATCATCACCGGCAACTTCATGGAGAAGTCGGCCGACGAGCCGAACGGCGGCCTCGGCGGGGCGGTCACGGTGACCTACGGAGCGGCCGGCGGCCTCAGCAGCCGTACCCCGGTCCGGATCACCCAGGACACGGCGGGCGTCCCGGAGAAGGGCGAGAAGAACGACGGCTTCGGCTGGAGCCTGTCCGCCGGGGACGTGAACGGCGACGGGTACGCGGACATCGCCGTCGGCGCCTACGCCGAGACGCTCGGCACGAAGAAGCAGGCGGGCACGGTCACCGTGCTGCGCGGCTCGGCGAACGGCCTGACCGGCAGCGGCGCCAAGCTCTTCTCCCAGGACACCGCGGGCGTGCCCGGCACCGCCCAGTCCCAGGACTTCTTCGGCTCCTCGGTCCGCCTCACCGACGCCAACCGCGACGGCCGCGCCGAACTGGTCGCGGGCGCCTACGGCGAGGGCCGCGGCGCCGGCGCCGTCTGGCTCTTCAAGTCCACCACCGCCGGCATCACCGCGAGCGGCTCCAAGACCTTCACCGGCACCACCCTGGGCGGCCCGTCGGGCACCGCCTACTTCGGCGACGTACTGGAAGGCTGATCATGCGCGTCCGTACGGCGGCGGCCCTCGCCGCACTCCTCACCGCGGGCCTCGTCCCGCTCGCCACCCCCGCCTCCGCCGCGCCCGCCCGCTATGCCGACGACTTCAACGGCGACGGCTACCACGACCTCGCCACCGCCGCCCCGGGAGCCACGGTCGGCGGCAGGGCGGACGCCGGCGCGGTGGTCGTCACCTACGGCTCCAAGTCCGGGATCAAGGCGTCGAACCGTACCGTCGTCACCCAGAACTCGGCGGCTGTCCCCGGCACCGCCGAGAAGGGCGACGAGTTCGGCTCGGCACTCGCCTCCGGCGACCTGAACCGGGACGGGTACGCCGACCTCGTCGTCGGCTCCGAGGGCGAGGACGGCGAGGCCGGGTCGGTGACGATCCTCTGGGGGAGCAGGAAGGGCCTGTCCGGGGGCCGTGTCGTCGCCGACCCGGCCCGCTCCTCCCACCACCGCTTCGGCCTGTCCCTGGCCGTCGGCGACTTCACCGCGGACGGCCGGGCCGACCTGGCCGTCGGCAGCACCGGCGCCGACGTCCAGATCTTCCGGGGCGGCTTCACCAAGACCGCCGGGGCCGCGTCCCGGACCTGGGTGGTGCCCTCGTTCCGCACCGGCGACTCCTACGGCGTCCGGTCCCTGGCCGCCGGCGACATCAACGGCAACGGCGTCGACGACCTCGTCGTCAGCGGGACGATCGTGGGGGAGTCCGACGAACCCTTCGACGGCCAGGTGGTGTACCTGGGCGCTGACTCCCGGCCGAAGGCCCAGCGGACGCTGGTCACCGACGGCCGGCAGCCGGTCGTCGCCGGCGACGTCAACGGCGACGGCTACGACGACGTCATCACCGCCAGAGTCCTGGTCTACGGCTCGAAGGCCGGACCCGGCGAGGTCATCACGTACCTCGGCGGCCCGCACGGCATCAGCCCCACCCCGCAGGCGGCGATCACCCAGGACAGCCCGGGCGTCCCCGGCGCCACCCGGGCCCAGGGCACCAGCTCGTTCGGCGACTCGCTCGCCGTCGGTGACGCCGACGGCGACGGCTACGACGACGTCGCGGTCGGCACGCCCTACGAGACGGTCACCACGGCCTCGCAGACCGGCACGGTCACCCTGCTACGCGGCTCCGCGGCCGGGCTGACGGGGGTCGGCTCGACGCGGTACACCCAGAACACCCCGGGCATCCCCGACCTGAACGAGGACGACGACTTCTTCGGCTCCGCCGTCCGCCTGGCCGACCTCGACGGCGACCATCGGTCCGATCTGGCGGTCGGCGCCCGGCACGAGAACGGCGGACAGGGCGCGGTATGGACCCTGCCCGGCTCCGCCACGGGCCTGACCACGACCGGCGCGGTGTCCTTCCACGCGACGTCGGTGGGCGTGTCGGGGACGTCGGCGCAGCTGGGTTCCCTGTTCGGGCAGTGAGCGACAGCGATCAACAGGGCCCTGAGGGTTCCCCTTAGGGGATGTCACAGGTCTGCGGCAATGGCGGGCTCGGGTGCCCGAGCCCGCCACACGGATCTCCGGGACCGGGTACGTTCGATGACGTGGCTGGATTCAGGAACGGACGCGGCGGCCGGAACGAGCGTGCCCCGCAAGCGCGACCGCAACAACCCGCGTACGGGCAGCAGGCACCGCCGCAGAGCTTCGGCGGCCGGCCGGCGGGACCGTCGTACGGGTACCCGTCGGCCCCGCAGCCGCCGTACCCGCAGCACGGCGGCGCGTCCGGCTGGCCGCAGGCGCAGGCGCGCGGCGGCCACCCGGGACAGGGCGGCGGCGACGGTCCGGAGTACTTCGGCGACGACCACGGCTACGGCGGTGGATACGGCTCCGGCAGCCCCGACCCGTACGCGGCGAACCAGCCGGGCCACACCCAGGCCTTCTCGGTCGACGAGGCCGGCGCCTACACGCAGGGCGCGACCTACCACGCCGGTTCGGCGGCGCCGTCCGGCCCGATCGGCCCGCGCCTGCACTGGAAGGACCTGCTGAAGGGGATCGTCCTCGCCCCGAACCAGACCTTCCTGCAGATGCGGGACTACACGATGTGGGGCCCCGCCCTCATCGTCACCTTCCTCTACGGCCTGCTCGCGGTCTTCGGCTTCGACGGCGCCCGCGCGGACGCGATAAACGCCACCCTCACCAACGCGGTCCCGATCGTCCTCGTGACGGCGGTCGCGATGGTCCTCTCCGCCTTCGTCCTGGGCGTGGTGACCCACACCCTGGCCCGCCAGCTCGGTGGCGACGGAGCCTGGCAGCCGACGGTCGGCCTCTCCATGCTGATCATGTCGATCACCGACGCCCCCCGCCTCCTCTTCGCCATGTTCTTCGGCGGCGACGCAGGCTTCGTCCAGCTCCTCGGCTGGGCCACCTGGGTCGCGGCGGGCACCCTGCTCACCCTCATGGTCGCCAAGTCCCACGACCTGCCGTGGCCGAAGGCCCTGGGCGCGTCGGCGATCCAGCTGATCGCCCTGCTGTCGATCGTGAAGCTGGGCACGTTCTAGCACCGCACGCACACGAAGGGCCCCGGCAGCCGTGCCGGGGCCCTTCGCACATCGGCCGAAGTCGGGGGTTGAGGAACATCCGTGTCAGATCGTGCGCTAAGCCTTCGGGGTCCTGTTCGGCGCTTTGACCTGGGCTGATCGTACGGCGGAGCCTTCGCGGGTCGATGTTGTCGATCTTCGGAGGCCCTGGTGGCGGTCGAGTTCCTGTCGGATCAACAGGCAGCCCAGTACGCGGCGTTCAACGGAGCGCCGTCTCGTGCGGAGCTGGAGCGGTACTTCTTTCTGGATGACTCGGATCTGGAGAAGGTGCAGGCCAAGCGGCGTGCGCACAACCGTCTCGGGTTCGCGGTCCAGCTGACGAGTGTGCGGTACCTGGGCCGGTTCATGCCGGACCCGCGGCAGGTGCCGGCGGAGGTCGCCGAGTACCTGGCTGAGCAGCTGGGGATCGCGGATGCGTCGTGTCTGAAGGAGTACGGCGAGCGGGACGGGACGGCGCGTACGCACGCCGGGGAGATCCAGGAGGCCGGGGGCTGGCGGGACTTCGCCGAGGTGCGGGACGAGCTGAGCGAGTGGCTGGACGCGCGGGCCTGGACGACGGGTGACGGGCCGAAGTCGCTGTTCGACGCGGCGGGCGGGTGGCTGCGGGAGCGCCGGGTGCTGCTGCCCGGGGCGAGCCGCCTGGCCCGGCTGGTGGGCACGGTGAGGGAGGCGGCGAACAGCCGGCTGTGGGACACCCTGTACGGCCTGCTGAGCACCGGTCAGCGGGCGGTGCTCGACTCCCTGTTGAGTGTGCCGCCGGGCGCCCGGGTGTCGGAGCTGGACCGGCTGCGGCGGGGCCCGGTGCGGATCTCCGGGCCGCAGATGAAGTGGGCGCTCCAGAGGGCGGACGAGATCACGGCCTTCGGGATGGGTGAGGTGGACGTGTCCGCGATACCGCCACGGCGACTCGCGGAGCTGTCGCGGTACGGGATCGACGGCAAGGCGTCGCTGCTCAGGCGGCACAGCGACTCCCGGCGCCTGGCCACGCTGCTGGCCACCGCCGTCTACCTGACGTCCCGCGCGGTCGATGACGCCCTGGACCTGCTCGAAGTACTCATCGCCACGAAGCTGCTAGCCAGGGCCGAGCGGGAGACGATGAAGGAAAAACTGAAGACGCTGCCGCGGGTGGAGCGGGCCTCGGCGAAGCTGGCCACCGCGTTCCAGATCGTGTTCGACACCACGAGCGAGCAGGTCGACACGGACACCGGGGAGATCACCCCGCCCGAGGTGGAGACGCTGGAGGCGATGTGGGCGCGGATCGAGCAGGTGGTGCCGCGGCACGAGCTGGCGGCGGCGATCGCCGCGCTGTTCGAGCTGACCCCGCCGCTCGACTCGGACGCGGACGAGGCATGGCGGACCCAGCTGGTCACCCGGTTCGCCGTCGTAAGGCCGTTCCTGAAACTGCTGGTGGACGTGGTCGACTTCGACGCCACCCCAGAGGGCCTGCCGGTCCTGAACGCGCTGAAGTCGCTGCCGGATTTGATGGGCCGCAAGAAGGTCGGCCCCGCCGAGATCGACACCGGTCTTCTGGCCGGGTCGTGGCGGCGGCTGGTGCTGTCCGCGCCGCACCTGGAGCCGGGCACCGTGGACTGGAAGGCGTACGCGTTCTGCGTGCTGGAGCAGCTGCACCGGATGCTGCGGAGCAAGCAGGTGTTCGCGAAGAACTCCTCCAAGTGGGGCGACCCGCGGGCCAAGCTCCTCGACGGGGAGGCGTGGCAGCAGACCAAGCCCACCGTGCTCGCCTCGCTCAACCTGCCCGCCACGGCCGGGGAGCACCTGGCCGCGCGGGCCGCGCTGCTGGATGGCACCTACCGGGAGGTCGCGGCCCGGGTGCCGACGAACTCCCAGATCGTGTTCGACGACGACGGACGGCTGCACTTCGCCGCCCTGGAGCCGGAGCCCGAACCCGCCTCCCTGCGGGACCTGCGGGAGGCGGTAGAGGCGATGCTGCCCCGTGTCGACCTGCCGGAGGCGCTGCTGGAGGTGTTCTCGTGGACCGGCGCCGACCAGGCGTTCACCTCGGTCACCGGCAGCGAGGCGAGGCTGAAGGACCTGCACGTGACGATCGCCGCGCTGCTGGTCGCGCACAGCTGCAACGTCGGCTACACCCCGGTCATCGGAGCCGCGGACGCGGTGAAGTACGGGCGTCTGTCCCACGTCGACCAGACCTATCTGCGGCTGGCGATGTACCGGGCGGCGAACGCCACGCTGATCGACTACCAGGCGTCCATCGGCCTCGCGCAGGCGTGGGGCGGCGGCCTGGTCGCCTCCGTGGACGGGATGCGGTTCGTCGTCCCCGTCCCCAGCGTGTACGCCCGGCCGAACCCGAAGTACTTCGGGCGCCGGGGCGGCGCGACCTGGCTGAACATGATCAACGACCAGGCGGCGGGGCTGGGCGGGAAGGTGGTGGCTGGCACCCCGCGCGACTCCCTGTACGTGCTGGACGTCCTCTACGACCGCGACGGCGGCAAGCGCCCGGAGATGATCGTCACCGACACCGCCTCGTACAGCGACATCGTCTTCGGCCTGCTCACGCTCGCCGGGTTCGCGTACGCGCCGCAGCTCGCGGACCTGCCCGACCAGAAGATGTGGCGCATCGACCGCACCGCCGACTACGGCGCCTTCCAGGACGCCGCCCGCGGCCGGATCGACCTCGCCCGCATCGAGCGGCACTGGGAGGACATCCTGCGGATCATCGGCTCCATCCACACCGGCGCCGTGCGCGCCTACGACGTCATCCGGATGCTGTCGCGCGACGGGCGCCCGACCCCGCTCGGCGACGCGATCGCGCACTACGGGCGGATCTCCAAGACCCTGCACATCCTGCGCCTGGCCGACGAGCCCGGCTACCGCCGCCAGATCAAGAGCCAGGCCAACCTCCAGGAGGGCCGCCACGCGCTCGCCCGGAAGATCTTCCACGGCAGGCAGGGGCAGCTCTACCAGCGTTACCAGGACGGCATGGAGGACCAGATCGGGGCGCTGGGCCTCGTCCTGAACGCCCTGGTGCTGTTCACCACCCGGTACATGGACGCCGCAGTGAACCAGCTGCGCGCGGACGGCTTCGACGTCCGCGACGAGGACGTCGCCCGCCTGTCCCCGTTCGTGCGGCACCACATCAACATGCTGGGCCGGTACTCCTTCCAGCTCCCCGACCTGCCCGGCGGCCTGCGGCCCCTCCGTGCTCCGGACGCTGTCGACGAGTAGCGAGACGCGGCGGGCGCGTCTGGCCGCGCCCGCCGCTCGCACCGTCGTGGGAGCTCTACGCGTTGGCCGCCTGGACACGGACGGCTCGGGCGCGGACCACGAAGGGCCGGGAGAAGACGGTGATGGCGATGGAGACGGCGGCCACAAAGGTGATGGCCGTGGCAGAAGTGAAGTGCTGGGCAATGCCGCCAGCGATCGCGGCTCCGATACCTTGCCACGTCATCCGGCCGGCGGACTCAACTCCCTGGACCTGGCCACGGACCGGATCAGGGGTCAACTCCAGAAGCTGCTCCTGGAGCGGCAGGGTGGCAGCGAAGCCGGCACTGGCGATGAACACCGCGGCTGTCGCCACCAGCACGGGCGGGTGGACGGCGAACAGCAGGTAGGGGGCGGCGAGCAGCAGTCGCAGGGCGAATGCGTAGCGGCGCCGCTGCTCGGCGGTGAACAGCCGCCCGACCGCAAGGTCACCTAGGAGCATGCCTGCCGATCCGGCGGCCAGGAAGACGCCGGCGTGATGGGGGGCGTAGGAGATGAACAGGGCCTCGCAGCCAACGATCAGGCCATTGGGGACCCACAGGTTCAGCAGCAGCGCGCGTTGGCCGGAGTGGGAGAAAAGCTCGATGTTCGTCGTCCAGGTCTGGCGCAGTCCAGGGCGACGGGTCAGACGGATCGAGCGTTCCCGGACCGTCACCGCCACAATGATCAATCCACCGCCGGTCAGGGCGGTCGCGACGGCGAAGACCTCCTGCGGGCTCAGGTACCGCAGCAGTACGGCGCCGATGGCGTAGCCGAGGATGGCCATGCCTCCCGAGGTGATGTTCATCAGCGAACGTGCCAGTGCATAGGCGGAGGTCGGCACTACCTCGGCGAGCAGCCCCATCCGTGTGCCCGTTCCCAGGGACTGGAAGAACCCCAGTACAAGGAGCAGACCGAACCGCGCGGCGAGCGGCAGCCCTGGAACCGCCTGTGCGGCAACACCTACGAGCGAGACGCACTGGAGCGCGACAAGGGTCCGGCGAGGACGGCTTCCGTCCGCGACCGACATCAGCGTCAGCGCACCGAGTACCGTCGCGAAGGTGGCACCGTACATGCTCACGGCGGTCAGGAACGGGGACTTGGTCTGCTGGTTGACCAGCGTGCCGAGCGCGAAGCCCGACAAGGTGCTCGCTGCGACCGTCAGTGTGAAGCTGGCGTACAGGCCGACGAATTCACGGTTGCGGAGCAGGTCACGGTAGGTGGTGGGAGGTGTGCCGGAGGCAGATGTGTCAGAAGGCATGAAAAAAGCCTTCGCGCGCACCCAACCTGGGGCGCCGAAGGCCGACTCGTGGATTATAGCAAGTGCCCCAGTCCCACCACGGCCCGCATCGGATCGGGGGAGACGCGGACGCGGATACGCACCGGTCTCGGCAGCACCGCACATTCACCGGCGGCTGTCGCCAGGTGCGAGCAGACTGGTCAACTCCGAGATCGCCTCGGGGGACGGCTTGAAGTAACGGCGGACGTTCTCCGGCTTCTTGTGCCTCGACTTCGCCATCAGCATCAGCAGGGAGGCGCCCTGCTCGCCCAGATGGGTCAGCGCGGAATGACGGTACTCATGCAGGTCCCAGCCCGTCCCCGGCCCACGCACGGCGGTGTGCTCGTCGAGCAGGGCGCGGGCCTGGCCGTAGGAGAGGCGGGCCAGGCCGGTGTCCGGGCACACGTCGCGCGGGCTGACCACCTTCCCCGGGCCTGGGCGGCGATGGGTGACGAACACCGGCCCCCGGATGCGGCCGCGCAGCAGCCGGGGCAGGAGACGGGCAGTGCCGGCGTCCCAGTAGACGGTCTCCAGCACGAAGTCCTCGCGCGCCTGACCGCGGCGGCGGGCCTTGCTGCGGGCGCCCTTGGCCTTGACCGGGCAGCGGCGGGCGGCGAGGTCCAGATCCTCGATGTTCACGCCGAGGATCTCCTCCGCGCGGGCGGCGGTCTCGTAGAGCATCCGCCACAGCGTCTTCTCCCGCAGGTGGACCTCGCGGCGGGCGATGAGTCGGTCCACGGCCATCTTCGAGCGGGCCGGGGTCTCGGAGTCCGGCACCGCCAGCCGCTTCGTCCAGGCCGGGACCGCCGGGCCGTCGTAGCCGTACGACTCGCACCAGCCCAGCCAGGAGAGCACTGCCGCCCGGCGGGCGTTCCAGGTGTTGACTGCCGCGGTGCCCCACAGCAGTTCCAGGGCCTCGCCGATCTCGTCGTCCGCGACCGACCCCAGCGGGCGGGCCTCCCCGATCCGCTGGGCGGTCTTGCCGACGCCGACTCCGTAGCTGCGGACCGTGTTCGGATTGCGCAGCGAGTCGAGGAAGGCGTCCGCCGCCGCGCGGACGGTCAACGCCTTCCCGGTCGGCAGTTGCACGACGGTGGGCACGGCTTCCCCCTTGCCACGGATAACAGGGCCGCTTCACGTACGGCCCGGAGAACGTCACCGCAGGTGACGAACCAAGCTCCCGCAGATAATAGGGCGTTATCCGTGGGAAGACTTCAGCCCCGTCTCGGGACCGACGCCCCGTCAGCCTCCCACCAGGGCCGACGAAGGCTTAGCGCACGATCTGACACGGATGTTCCTCAACCCCCAAGAGGTCCGCGGGTTCAAGGCAACTGAAGGCCCTTCAGCCCGAACCCGCGGGTGCGATGTTCCGATTCTGGGGTGTGAACCCGCAGGTTCGCGATCAACTCGCTGGGGGTGCGTCCCGTAGCCGATCACCTCACCCTGTTACGCGGTAGCCGTGACCTTTGCGGGGATCACGATCAACGCCGTTGTCGAGAATTGCGCTGCCGTACTCACCGTCGGCGACCCACTCGACCTTTAGGGAGAACCGGACATCACGCTTTCCAGGATTGATCCTGAGTGTCAGTTGTTTCGGATGGTCGGCGGAAACTGTGAAGGGGAAGTCTGTGCGATCGGGTTCGGCCCTTCTGGTCGTTGGCACAACAGAGACAGGGGTTTGCGTAAGGTTTACATCAAACATGGGTTCATGTGCAGTAACTGCACAATTATCCGGAGGGGAAAGCTCTTCTCCGTCCTTCGGGAGAGCCTCGGCGGACAGGACGTTGACTCTGATGCCGGTGACCACGATGGCCTCGTCGGTCTTCGCTTGCAGTACGAGGGGAAGCGTTGCTGGTGTGCAGGGGGTGGGGCCCGGTGTGTACGCCGTCAGCCCGGGTGGCCCGGAGATCTCGCCCCAGATCCATCCCCACAGACCTTGAACTGCCCAGAATGAGATGGCCCCTAGCAGCGGCAGAACCACGAGCGTCGCCCAATGCGTCCGGTCCCGTAACGGCGCCCATGGCTGTACTGGGCCCGGCTCAGGCTGCGGTTCCGGTTCCTGCCTTGCGTCACTGTCAGTCTGTGGCGTGGATGCGCTTGGGTCCTCAGGCATATCAACCTCTCTCGGAGCCTATTTTCCCGTACGGCGCATTGTCTCCAATCCGTTTACAGTCAGGCGTGATTCGACGGGAGCCCGCAGGTGCGGTGCCCCGATGTCAGGGGGGACGTCGGCCTGGTGGTGGAGTCGCTGGGGCGGTCTCGGCGGCCTGCTCCAGCAGGGCACGTGCGGAGTCCGCGTAGCGCATCGCGGTTTTCTCGTCGAGTCCGAACACCTCGGCAAGGTGGAGTGGGTCGGGGCCTTTGACCATGGCTTCTTCGAGCTGACGGTCGACGCGGAGTCTCTCCAAGGTCGCGCCCTGTCCCCGCAGGGCAGCACTCATCCAGTGGTTGCTGGCTCGGCCGGTGGTGTTGGCAGTCTGGTTGTTGATCAGCAGGTGGAGGTTCGCGGTGTTCGGCCACCGGCTGCGCCGGTGCTCCAGCCAGTCCAGCAGCAGCTTCAGGGTGAGATCGTCAAGCGGGCGGGCGCGTCCGGCGATGGTCAGCCGGCGGTTGCCGAGGTCGACGTCGTCGAGCACGAGGGTGGCGATCTGGGCGACCCGGGCTGCGTGGACCGCCGCGAGGGCGAGGATGAGCCGGGTCGCCGGGGTGATGGCCGCCGCGACGGAGCGGTCGACCTGCTCGGGGATGAGTGGTTGCAGTACGGCGTATTCGTATTGCCCGACCTTGATCCGGCTGGTTGGGTTGCGGAAGACCAGTCCGTTCCGCTTGGCCCAGGTGAACAGCGAGCGCAGGGCGACGAGTTGGTCATGCCGCTGGTGGCCGTGCAGTGTCTTGATGTAAGTGAGGACGTCTTCGCGGGTCACTTCCCGCAAATGGTCGTAGCGATTCGACCATTCCAACAGAGCCAGGCGGACCCTGTTGAGGTAGAGCCATACCGTACCCTCCCGTCGCGGGAGGCTGCGCGGGCCGCCGTCGCGCAGGACGCGGGTCCAGCGCTCGGCCTCCGCGCGGATGCCGGGTGCGAGACCCTCCAGCCTCTCGGCGAGCCAGCGTTCGAAGGAGGGTTCGCTGTCGTCCTCGAAGATCCCCATCTCCTCCAAGACCGTGACGGTGTGGCCGACCGGCAGGTCTAGGACCCGCAGCGGGGCGAAGATCTCCGTGTGCCGGATGACGTCGCCCTCGACGTAGCCGGTGAGGACGAGGGCCAGGCCACGGTTGACGGCGAACCGGATGTTGCGCCCCCAGCCGCGGGCCTCGGCGAGCTGGTGGGTGAGGTACTTCGCCCAGGTCAGCCAGGGGCTGGCCAGGCCGGCGTCGGTCAGGGCGAGCCGACTGTAGTCGCGAGGGATCTGCTCGAACAGCGGTAACTGCCGCCAGCCGGGATTCGGGCGCCAGGCCGGTGCGGGCGGCGGCTTGCGTGGGGCTCCCCGACGCCCTCCGCGTCGCCGCGCCGAGGGCGTCGGTCTTCTGCGGTAGTGCATGCCCATGAAGAACAACTGGTGGTGCCGGACGGCGGCGAGCCGCTCCCGCACGTCCGTCTCGTCCGGCGGCTGGCCGGCGACGGCCTTCGCACTGAGGCGGGCCTGGCACCAGCACAGTCGGCAGTAGTTCCACTTCACCGGCTGGATCCGGCGGCAGCCGGTGCATGCGGCCGCATCGTGGCCGCGGCCGAACATGTAGCAGGTGGGACAGAGGCGGCCGCTGAAATTTCCCCAGGCCAGGCAGCTATCACAGGAGTCGGTGGGCTTGACGTAACCCTTCGGGAACCGTGCCACCGGCTCACTCCCGCGGCAGCGACCGGCCATCCCGGCGCTTGGGGACCACCCCTCGTGCGGCAATCCCCGCGCCAACCGCGGCCCGCTCCGCCACCTCTGCCTGCCCCGGGCTGCGGACCTTCTCCGGCTCGGGGATCAACAGGTCACCGATCTCGCAGCCAAGGACCACGCAGATGACGTCCAGGTCCTCCAGCTTGAGCGAGACCGGCTGGCCGGACCACAGCCCGGACATCTTCCCCGCTGAGATCACCAACCCGTGCTCGGCCAGGCCCCGCTGGAGCTCGGACGCCTTCCAGACACCTTTGTTCGCGGCGGTCAGCCGCAGGTTCCACCTCATCGGATCAGCCCTTCCAGCCGCTTCGCGGCCCGCTCGGTCCCGGCGACCCAGGCGTCCTCGACCCGGGTCTGCTGGACATGGACGTATCGCATCGTCGTGGCGATCCAGGAATGTCCCAAAACCTCCTGAATTGCAAGCAAGTCCAGCCCGTTCTCATAGAGTTGGGACGCGCAGAAGTGCCGCAGGACATGCGGCGTCAGCTTCTCGCCCCACCCCGGCAGATGTACCTTGGCCGCGTCCTTGAGCCCACCGCGCAGGGCGTCGTCGCCCACCCGGCGCGAGGAGCCGTCGGCGTTCTTCCGCTCGGAAGGGAACAGCGGGGCGCCCGGGCGGGTGTGGTCGTCGTCGAACTGGCCCCACACGTCCTCGATGAACCACCGCAGCGTGCGGCTGGCGCCATTGATCAGCGGGACCATCCGCTCCCGCGGGCCCGAGCCGCGGGAGCCCTTGCCGTGGCGGACGTGGAGCTTGCCGAAGCGTCCCAGGTCCCATTTGATGTCCGTCAGGTCGAGCTTGCACGCCTCACTGACCCGCAGGCCGACCTGGGACATCAACTTGGAGGCGGTGTAGTTCCTAGCGGTAGGGGCGAACTTGCGGCAGGTGGCCAGCTCACCGCCCCAGCCGGTGAACAGCGTCCCGACCTCCGGCTCGGTCGGCGGGATCCGCAGCTGAGCGTCCTTGGCTCCGCGCGGCCGATTCATCTCGTCGATCGGGCACTCGACCACCCGGCCGGTCATCCGGTGGAGTTCGACCTTGTGCCGCAGCTCCAGGAACAGGAAGTACGTCGTCAGGGCCTGCGACCGGGCCAGCCGGGTGCCGCTGGGTGAGTTCCGCAGCACCTTCCCGAAGTACGCGTCTGCGTCGGCCGGCTCCATGTCCCACAGCGGTCGGCCGAACCAGGTCCTGATCTGCTCCAAGTGCCCAACGTCCCCGCGGATCGTGCCGTCCGCCAGCCCCGCCGAGGCCCGCGCCAGAACGAACCCGGACAGCACGTCGGTCTCGAACCGCTCCAGCTCCTCCGCCGACGCGGGCGCCCAGTGATCACGCAGGTCCCGTACGACCGCCAGCGCCACTAACCCGAGCCTCCTCGCCTTCGGTCCGACTGCGGATCGGTCGGACGAAGTGAGAACGCTTCAAGAATCCCGAAGTTACGTCACAGAGCCGCAGAGCACACGAAGGAGTAGGAACCCCCTGGCCACAGGGTTGGGGACTCAGCCGGGCTCAGGGGAACTCACGTGATGTCGCACAGTCCGCCGGCCGTCCTCTCAGGCGTCGAGAACCTGCCCGGCCCTCTTCACAACCGGAGGCAGGACGGACCACGGGAAGTTGATCCACTCATCGGTCCGCTTCCACACGTACTCGCACTTCACGAGGGAGTGGGACTTCTCATAGATCACCGCGGAGCGCACCTCGGCGACCGTTTCGAGGCAGAAGTCGCGGACCAGCTTCAGCGTCTTGCCGGTGTCGGCGACGTCGTCGGTGATCAGCACCTTCTTGTCGCTGAAGTCGATGGCGTTGGGGACGGGCGCGAGCATGACCGGCATGTCGAGGGTCGTTCCCACCCCGGTGTAGAACTCGACGTTCACCAGATGCAGGTTCTTGCAGTCGAGGGCGTAGGCGAGCCCGCCGGCGACGAAGACGCCGCCACGCGCGATGCTGAGCACTATGTCGGGCTCGAACCCGTCGTCGGCGATGGTCTGCGCGAGCTCGCGCACGGCGGCGCCGAACTGCTCGTAGCTCAGGTTCTCCCGCACGGGACTGTCACTGCTCATGACCGGCCTCTCACACCTGCGTCCGATGGAAATTGAGGTAGGAGCGGGAGGCGGTGGGCCCGCGCTGCCCCTGGTAGCGGGAGCCGTAGCGCTCGCTGCCGTAGGAGTGCTCGGCGGGGGAGGAGAGCCGGAACATGCACAGCTGCCCGATCTTCATGCCCGGCCACAGCTTGATGGGGAGGGTCGCGAGGTTGGACAGCTCAAGGGTCACGTGCCCGCTGAACCCGGGGTCGATGAACCCGGCGGTGGAGTGCGTGACCAGCCCGAGCCGCCCCAGCGAGGACTTCCCCTCCAGTCGGGAGGCGAGGTCGTCGGGCAGCGTGATGACCTCGTACGTCGAGGCGAGCACGAACTCACCGGGGTGGAGGATGAAGGGCTCGTCGCCCTCGGGCTCCACGAGCCGGGTGAGGTCGGGCTGCTCGACGGAGGGGTCGATGTGCGGGTACCGGTGGTTCTCGAACACCCGGAAGAAACGGTCCAGCCGGACGTCGATGCTCGACGGCTGCACCATGGATTCGTCGTAGGGATCGATCCGTACCCGCCCGGCGTCGATCTCGGCCCGGATGTCCTTGTCTGAGAGAAGCACGCCCCGAGGATACGCAAGGCGCGCGGACCCACGACAATCGTGACGAGTCCGCGCGCCCGTGCTACTGCTGTCTCTCTTCTTCTCCGCTACTGCTGCTTCTCAAGTGCGACCGGCACGACGCTGCGCAGCCGGGCGCACTTGGGACACCGCACGAGCCGGCCGGGGCCGAGCCGCTCGGCCTGCTGCATCGGGAACGAAGCGGTGCTGAACACGTGCCCTTCGGCACAGCGGACGACGGTTTGTTCCATCAAGTCCCTTAAGTCCCTTCCCCAGGAGCCGCGTCGGGCTTACTGCCGTGACGACGGAAAGCCACATTACGGGATCAAAGGGACGGCTCTCCAGGCGGCACTCCGGCCTACCGGGCCCCTCTCCCACACCTCCACCGTACGCCCCAACTCCGGTCGCCCGCACCCGGATCCCACCCCTCTGCCACCCCCTGAAACGCGCACGAACCCCACGGTCCGAGCACCGGGGGTCCGTCATGAGGTACAGTGAGCGAGCGTTCAGACACCGA
Organism: Streptomyces sp. NPDC028289; assembly: GCF_055565975.1. NCBI lineage: Bacteria > Bacillati > Actinomycetota > Actinomycetes > Kitasatosporales > Streptomycetaceae > Streptomyces > Streptomyces sp. NPDC028289. The sequence continues at coordinate 500,420 of NZ_JBVHTI010000005.1, forward strand.
CCCGGTCGGCGTTCTACGCGGGTGTAGTTTAATGGTAGAACATCAGCTTCCCAAGCTGAGAGCGCGAGTTCGATTCTCGTCACCCGCTCCAGACAGAAACCCCAGGTCAGTGGCCTGGGGTTTGTTTGTTGTCTAGTCCAATTCGGGGGCGGCGTGCCCTCCGCGTGCCCTAAGTCGAGGCTGAGCGGTCACTTCAGGGGCGTCCGGACGCCTCTCCGGCCACCCCTGCCCTGGTTCGTCTCAAATGGCGAGACGCATTTTGTGTGACCTGCGCCATAAGTTGTGCAAATGATCGTGAAGTCGCTTACGCAAAGGGCGACTTGCGGGCTGGCACGCAGCTGTCGACCATCCGGACTGCACTTCGGTCGTTCCGCAGCGGCAGCATGAGCGGGTGGTTCACAATGCGCGCCATGCCCACGAGGTACGACCGTTCTCGAAGACGCCGAACGTCATCGCGTTGTGGGCGTCCCACGAAGAATGGGACGCCCTGCAAGCTCCCCCAGGAGATCGGCCGAGGCTGTCGGCACCACGCCACCCGAGCTGAGCGTGAAGCTGCCGCCGAGGAGGCAAAAGCTCGGACCGAGAGGGCGAGGCAGCAGGCAGAACGAGAACAGCGGACGATCAGAGTCGTGCTCTCGCTCGTCACCCTGGCCGTGTTTGTTGGCCTCGGCGTCGGTGTCTGGGATGCCTGGAAGGGCGATCAGCATGAGTCCATGTGCCGGCCACACCGAACCGAGGCCCTTGCGCTGAGCGACAGGGCCCGCGCCGTACGGATTCCTTTGGTGTTCGCCGGCGACCCGAACACCAGCATCCTGCAGCTCGGCACCAAGCTCCCCGACGATCTCGGAACCCTCGACACCACATCGGCCACCGAGCTGGACATAGAAACGGCGTACGCCAAGAAGCGCGACCTGGCAGGTCAGGCTGCACGCATGGTTCTCGACCACCAGGAGTGCTTCGACAACGACTTCATCGCCGAGGCCACCCTCATAGATCAGGCGCCTACCGAGGTCAGCCGGGTAGAAATGCCTTCACCCGCTCACTGCAGCGACGGCTGGCCGTCCAGCTCCATCGGCCGACGAGGTGCATGTTCACACCACGGCGGCGTTGTCACTGGGCTCCCATGGGCCACGTTGTTCTTCGACTGATCACGTAGGACGCGGCAACCCAGGACTTCGATCCTTGCCTTAAACCCCGACCATGCAGCGCCAAGAGCGCTCCCGGTGGCTACAGCGAGTTCCCTCGCCTCGTCTCGGAGGTTGGACGGTGCCTCCTCTGAGGTCCCGCACCGTCCAACAGCTCACCAGCAGAGTTGGAAGGCGGGGAGCCTGTCCATGGCATCGGCATCCTAGGTACGTGGCCGGCGCTGCAAGACTCGAACGCTCAGCATGTCGTGCCGCAGTTCAAGGGCAGCAACCCCGCCGAGCTTGCTTCGGGCCGAATTGATCCGGCGGTCAAGCTATAGCCGCAGACGCGGGAGGTGTCCACGGAGCAGCTTGACGACTTCAAGTGCTCCCTGAGCCCTTTCGGCGTCGGAGGTGAACGCTGCGAAGAGGGAGCAGATCGATACGACGGCCGTGATCAACAACGGGCAAGCCGCAAGAAACCACAAGAAGGACACGGGGAGGCAACTCCACGACGACCGACCGTTATCCTCGACGGGGTCTGAGCCTGGCTCGCAACCACTGCTGCCAGGCGCCTCACGCCCCCGACGTGAGTACGGTGGTGAGGGCGCGGAGCCGAGTGCCTATGTGACGTGCAGAGATCAGGGTCGGCGGCGGAGACGTAAGGAGTCCTGGGCCTCTGGACGACGCCGGCCGGAGCCGACGGCGGGATTCGAACCCGCGTTACCCGCTTGGAAGGCGAAGTATCCGCTGCCTGCGCACCTGCACGACGAGGATGGTAGCCACCCCGGCTGGTGCCCGGCATCTCGTTTTGGGCCATGAGGGCCCGGTGGCCAAGCGGAGTACAAGTGTCGGCACGGGGCGTCACCCTGGCAGACGCACGCGCAGGCGCTCCGGGTCGTAGAGGTTGCGGGCCACGTGCACCTCCGGGCCGTCGAAGCCGACGATGTCGACGTGGCCGTCACCGCCGACTCCGTCCAGGAAGCCGAGGTGCTCCCTGCCCGTCCATGCCGCAGCCGCCCGAGCGCGAGACTCCCCACTGCGGGCGCTCGGATATGACGAGCCGCTTGCGAACGCGGCGCTCATGCGCCGCGGTCCTGTACGGGGACGAGGTCACCGCTGAGAGAACGGGACGGCTCCCGCAGGCATCGGGCCTGCGGGAGCCGTCAGTTGTACTGTCTGCGGCTGCGAGTCCTGCACCGTCCGGGGCGGCAGTAGAGAGTCATCGCCAGTGCCTGTACAGCGGTGAGGAAGGCCATGACACGGCCGCCGGAAGCCCCGCGTCGGTCAAACGGGCGCTCCGCTCAAGGGGTTGATCAGTGCACGGAGTCGGCGGCGGCGACGATGGCACGGTCGACCGCTCCCGGGCTGATCGACGGAACATCGTGGCCGGAGCGGGTGTAGATGATGCGGGCGCCCACTCGCTTGGCCTCGAACTTCTGGGCGGCCGTCGGCACGGCGTGGTCCTCGGTCGAGATGACCGCCCACTTCGGAGTCTTCGCCGGCGGATTCACCGTGGCCTTGTCGGTGAAGGCCGAGAGGGCGACCGGCTCCTGAGTCACCGAGGCGACCTGGATGGCCGACTTCGACAGCCCGTTGCCGTACACGGTCCCGAACTTGTCGGCCTTGAGGTACACGTCGGTGTCACCGCCGGGCAGGGGAACGGTGCGGAAGTTCTCCGAAACGAGCTGCGACCCGGGGAACTGTCCGATCAGGGATCCGGCGGCCTCTCCCGCCTTGGGGATGAGAGCCGCCACGTACACGAGGGCCTTGACCTTCGACGTCTTCGCGGCGACCTGGCTGACGACCTCTCCGGCGTAAGAGTGGCCGACCAGCACGACGGGGCCCTTGACGGTCTTGATCTGTGCCTCAACGTAGGCGCTGTCGAAGGCAAGGCCGCGCAGCGGGGTGTCGATCGCGAGGACCGGGTAGCCGTGGCGTCGCAGGTAGCCGGTCTCGCTGTTCCAGCTGGAGGAATCGGCGAACGCTCCGTGGACCAGGACCACCGTCGGCTTCGCGCGGTGCGCCGCCTGCGAGGCGACGGCGTGGTCGTTTGCCTGGGTCGTGACGGCGCTCGCGTTCGTCACGGCCAGCGAGGCCACGACCGCGCCACTCACAATTCCGGCAGTCGCCAGCGCTTTGATTCGAGCGGTGGACTTCATGTGGTGTTGTTCCTCTCGGGTTGTCGAGCCTGATCGGCAGAGAAAGCGGCGCGGTCCGCAGAAGCAGGGAAACCGCATTTGTTGCGGCCGACGGCGCTTCGCAGAATCGACTATGGCGGCTGCATCGGCGGAAGGCTAATGCCAATCCTGCTTCCTTCCATGTCGATCCGGCATGAGCCGGTGGTCTCTCCCGCCGTTCTTCGATATTTCCAGCGCCGCATTTCCCTCGCTTAAAGCGGGCAGAGCTGCTGGCAATTGGGCGGCATCCGTGCTGTCCGGCGCGCTTGATTGCCGGTATCTGTTTCACCTGCGCGGTGGTGTGGGCACTGGGACGGGTACGAACGGGCACGGTCGTCTGGGGGCGGTCGGCATCGCCGTGACCGGACGACGACCATGTGAAGACGGTGGCGTCGTCAGCATGCCGAAATCTGATCCCGCAGTGGGAGAACCCCTGCCCTTCGTCCGCGACTTGGAGCTTCAGTGCACTACGGACTCATCGCTCCGGGCGCGCTCGCTGAGGGCATCGGCGACCCGTATTACCCCGCCTACGGCAACGGCGGATACGACGTCTCTCACTACGACCCGCGGCCCAGGTCGCGGACGCGGATTGCGGCCGCGAATGACCTGCACGAGCACTGAACCGCCGACGGCCCGTGCCTTCCCACGTCGCGACGACGGTGCGCCGGTCTCGGCGACCGCTCAGGCCGCGTCGGACACAACGGTCACCCCACAGCCCGTTCTCGGGCACCGCCATGTGTACATCCAGATAGGACAAGTAGTGCGCATACGCAAGCTGAGTTCTGCCCTGGTGGGGGTTGTCGCCGTGCTGGCGCTGACCACCGGGACACCTGCTTCCGAAGCGGCGGCCCCCGCCCGGCCTTCCGGAGCGGCAGCCTCCGCCCAGCCGGACTCCGGCTCACCCGCGCCTGATGCCCGGCACAGCGAGCGCGTGATCCCCGGCACCACGGGGGCGGCGGCTCGGAGGGAACCGCCCGCCGAGGTCTCCCGGCGGTTCTACGAGCTCAACGCCTCCCGGCACCAGAGCCCGGTCGGCGTCTACGAGGACGCGCCGTCCGCCACGGATGCCACCACCGACGCCCTGTCCTCCTGGACCGGGAAGTACCACGCCTACTGGGGTGTCTTTCCCACCGGCGGGACCCTGCACGGCGCGCAGGCCACTCACAGCGTGAATCTCTCGATCCCGGTCACCGGCGACGACACCATCTATGCGCCCTGGTCGTCGACTCCGCCTTCCTGGACACCTACACAAAGAAGGTGAACGGCCGGCCGTCGTACTTGGTCCAGGACGTTCAGACCAATGCGGCGACCAACGAGTGGACTTCGTACCTCTACAACTACGACACGCACGAATGGGAGACCTTCTTCAAGAGCGCGAACACCAGCAAGCTCGGCAATTCCGGCGGCGGCTGGGACATGATGGAGGTCTACACGCACTACGACTCCACCACCGGCGAGGGCCAGTACTGTGCGGAGACTAAGGGTGCGGTGTTCCAGACCACGGGGCTCAGGTACCAGACCTCCTACGGCGGCGGCTGGACGGCCGTCACGGAGGCCAATTCGAGCGTGGCGACCACGGTGAAGTCGTCCGACCTCGGTTGCTCGGATCTGTCCTACGCGGTGCTGACGCCGAACAGCGGGTTCTCCTTGACCAACGAGAAGAACCCGACGGGCCCCATCAGCAACTCCGCCGGGATGTGTGTGGACAACCGCTTGGGAAACACCACGAACGGCAACCCGGTCCAGCTGTACTGGTGCAACGACACGAACTCGCAGCAGTGGACGCTGAACCTCAACGGCACGATCACGGTTGAGAGCAAGTGCATGGCCGTCAAGGACGGGGGCACGGCGAACGGCACCGTCGTCGAGTTGTACGACTGCGACGGCTCCGGCGGCCAGAACTGGCAGGCGCGCGCCGACGGCACGATCTACAACCCGCAGTCCGGCAAGTGCCTCGATGGCACCGCCAACTACACCACCGCTCTCACCCAGCTCCAGATCACGAGCTGCACCAGCGCTGTCAACCAGCGGTGGAACATACCCACCTGATCCCTCATCGGGGGGCGGCCTGCCGAGGACATGCTCAGGAGCCCGGTAAGCCGCCCTGCGGGGGGATGCCACGAAGTCTCCGGTGAGGGCCGGCCCCACGCGGTCCAGGACGCGTGACGGCACATGACACCGGACGCGACGTGGCTCCCGCCGCTTGTCCGTCCCACCCTCGATCCCCTGCCGTCCAGCCCGCTGTCCAGGCGTTCAGGAGTGCGGCCCTCACAGCCTCCTCCGATTCCGCCTCTTCGCCCGGTTCCGTCGCTCGTTCGTCCATGTTCATTTCTCCGTCGGTCCGTTCATCTCCGGCTCGCGAAGCCGCAGTTCAGTGGGTGGGGGGGGCGACGCATCCATCCTGGGATCGGGGCCGTTCAGTCGTCCCTTCAGTGCCTGACGCGCTCCGACGGCCCAGGCGGTTCCGCGGACTCCTCGACGAGGCCCAGGAACGTCGTGCGCCCCCATTGGGTCGTGCAGTCGACCGCAAGCCCGTCACGCGCGAGCCGCTCTTTGAGCCGCACGATTCTGCCCTGCAGCGCTCGGCGGCTCATCGGTTCCCCGGCCGTGCCGAGCAGGAGGCACAGATCGTGACAGCACCACGGCCGCGAGGCGGAACAGAGGATGTCCAACAGCACCTGCTGGGAATGCTGCTGGGGGCGGACAGCGCGAAACGGCGGTGAATCCGTGACCCGCCGCCGCGGTGAGCGCCGCATGTCCAGCCATCGGCGCTCTGCGGCGATTCTGCTGGCGAGCTCCCTGGGCGGCGAGTCGCGGGGGAGGACATTGGCGGCCCCCGCCAGCAGAAGCCGTACGGAATCCGTGTGATCCGGTATGAGTACGACCACCGACGCGATGTTGCTGAGCGCACGCACGCGTTGCTCCAGGCCGTCGCTCCACTGCGAACCGGGTACGTCCAGGACGGTGAGGTGGGGGCCGGCCTCGTGCAGCAGGGCGCCGTAAGCCCGCTCGGAGCCCCAGGTGTGCGTCTGGGAGGGCAGCACCCGCTGACTGCGCATGGCGCGGAGCAGCGACGCCGTCCGCTCGCGCTGCAGCGTGAGCACGATGCTCACCGGATAGGTGACGTCCTCCTCTTCCACGAGCTCTTCCACGAGACCGACGGGACCTTGGGCGATGCTGAGGGGAGTCATGTTCGGTGTTCGTCCTCCGGGGTTGCAGCGCCCGGACCTGGGCCTGGAGGCGTTGGCGAAGGCCGGCCTGCTCGGGCGTCGGCGGGTCGCCGGGCGGCAGAGGCAGACCTGACCCGCCCGCCGATTCTCGGTCAGGTCCAGCCGATACCGCCCATACCGACTGGGGTCGTTCCGATGCCGGATCGGCATGTCACCAGCCCGCCGCCGCCTCGTCCGCCGCACCTGCCGCGCCGAAGTGTCCGTTCGGTCCCTGCCGAGGTCCCGTCGGTACCCGATGGGCTACGGCAGCCGTGAGCACGTCACCCGGAGCCCTACGTTGGTCCCCGTCGGCCTCCCCCGGTCCCCCTCGGCGGGAGGCCGCCCTGATGCCCGTCGAGTCGCCTGCGGCGTCGGAGCCATGGAGAGCACGGCCTGCCGACAGGCCAAGTGACGCGCGCCCTTTGGGTTGCCGCTCGCGTGTCCCACTCCGCCCTTCCCGTACAGAGAGCCGAACAACGATGCTCGAAGAGCTTCATGCCAAGTCCGAGGCAAGGGCCAGGCCGCCCGGCGGGTGGGCCGACGACGCGGTTGTCCGCCGCAGGTCGGCTGTCTTCTTATCGACCGTCCTCGCCACGTTCCTCGTCGCCTCCAGTGCGCCCACCCCGCTCTACCGCGTCTACCAGGCGAGTTGGCACCTCTCCTCCGGCACAGTCACCGTGGTCTACGGCGTGTACTGCCTGAGCGTCCTGGTCGCGCTCCTGACCGTCGGCGCGCTTTCCGACCATGTCGGCCGACGGCCGGTCATCGGCGCAGCTCTCGCCCTCGAAGCACTGTCCATGCTGCTTTTCCTGCAGGCCGGCGGCGTGACCTCGCTGATCCTCGCCCGGACGCTTCAGGGACTGGCCACAGGTGCCGCGACGAGTGCACTGGGCGCTGCCCTGCTCGACGTGACCAAGCGGTGGGGACCTCTGTTCGTCAGCATCGCACCGCTCATCGGCATGGCGTTGGGGACGATCGGCACTAGCCTGCTTATGGACCTGATCCCGGCTCATCTCAACAGCGTGTACACGCTGCTGTTCAGCGCGCTGGCCGCGCAGATGCTGGGTTTGGCCTTCCTTCCGGAGTCGAGGCCGCCGAGGCCGGGGGCCTGGCTTTCACTGCGACCGCGCATCCGCGCTCCCCGGTCCAGTCGCCGAGCCCTCCTCGTCACCGCACCCGTGTTCGTGGCCGTCTGGGCTCTGGGCGGTTTCTATCTGTCCCTCGGCCCCGATCTGGTGCAGGGCATCACAGGATCGGCGTCGTCGGCCGCCGACGGGCTGGTCGTGTCCCTGCTGACCGCCAGTGCGGTACCCGCTGTGCTGCTGACCCGGCATGCCGACGCCGGCCGAACGGCTCTGGTCGGCTCGCTGCTTCTGACGACGGGGGTGGCCGTCACGCTGCTGGCCGCGCACCGCGACTCCGCCGCAGCCCTGTACTTGGGGACCGCGGTGGCCGGTGCGGGATTCGGCCCCGCGTTCCAGGGCGGCGTCCGTCTGGTGACGGCGAACGTCCTCGCGACGGAACGGGCGGGCCTGATGGCCGCCATCTACACCATCACTTATACGTCGATGTGCGTTCCGGTACTGGTCACGGGTTTACTCGTCGGCGAATACGGCCTCCTGCACTGCACCTTGTTCTTCGGTATTTTCGTCATGGCGCTCTCGTTGACACCGTTCGCGGGTCTGGGGAAATTCTCCGCCCATATATCAAGCCCATATATAAAGTAGAAGGTATGGCATAGTGATAATCAACAATGTGCGCATGCGCGTCCCCATGCTGTTGGCACTTCTGGCGGCCGTCCTTGTCACGGTGACGAGCGCCTCGGTCACCGCGCAGGCCGCCGACACGGAAGACAAGGCACCCGCCGATTTCGTGGCGCTCCACGACGTGGCCCCCGCGATTCTGCAGGAGATCCGCTACGCCACGCCTCACAACTTCATCGGCACGCCGATCAACGGCTACGCCGAACCGCTGTGCATCGTCACTGCCCCGACGGCACAAGCCCTGGCGAAGGCCGAGCGCTACTTCCTGACGCAGGGCTACACGCTGAAGGTGTACGACTGCTACCGGCCGCAGCGCGCGGTGGACCAGTTCGTCGACTGGGCCAAGGACCTGACCGACCTGAAGATGAAGGGCGAGTTCTACCCGCAGGTGGACAAGGCCGACCTCTTCGCCGACGGGTACATCGCGGCGAAGTCGGGGCACAGCCGTGGCAGCACGATCGACCTCACGCTCGTGAAGCTGCCGGTCCACCCGACGCGTCCCTACGTTCCCGGGGAAGAGCTTGAGCCGTGCTACGCCCCGGCGGCGCAGAGGTTCCCGGACAACTCGATCGACATGGGCACCGGGTACGACTGCTTCGACACGCTCGCGCACACGCTCGACCCGCGCATCGTGGGAGTCCAGCACAGCAACAGACTGCTGCTCAAGAACGAGCTCGAATCCCTCGGATTCGTGAATCTCGCCGAGGAATGGTGGCACTTCACCTTCGCCGCCGAGCCCTACCCGTCCACCTATTTCGACTTCCCCGTATCCCGGTCCTCGCTGACCAGCTGACCGGACAACCGAGGACCTCGGTCCACCAGTGTGCGGCGCCGGCCTCCGACCGGAAGGTCGGCGCCGCACAGCGAAGGAAGCAGAAACCATGACCGAACAACCCACCTCCCCTCCGTCCGGATCGCGCCGCAGGCCGCTGGTGGTGCTCCTCTTCGGTGGCCGGAGCTCGGAGCACGGCATATCCGTCGTGACCGCGGGGGCCGTGCTGCGAGCCATCGACCGGACGAAGTACGACGTCCTGCCGGTCGGCATCACCCAGGACGGACGCTGGGTCCTGACGGCGGACGATCCCGAGCGCATGGCGATGGTCGACCGGCGGCAGCCCACGGTCGAGCAGCTCACGGATTCGGACCGGGGCAACATCGTCGTCTCCGTCGACCCGACCGACCGGACCGTCGTCCGCAGCGAACGCGGTACGGAGCCGAAGGTCCTCGGCGAAGTGGACGTGGTCTTTCCCGTACTGCACGGACCGTACGGCGAGGACGGCACCATGCAGGGCCTGCTGGAGCTGTCCGGCATCCCCTACGTCGGCGCGGGCGTTCTCGCCTCGGCGGTCGGCCAGGACAAGGAGTACATGAAGAGGGTGTTCAGCTCGTTCGGCCTGGCGGTCGGGCCGTACCTGGTGATCAGACCCCGGGAGTGGCAGTCCGACGCGGCGGGTGCCCGCGCGAGAATCAGCCGCTTCGCCGATGTGTACGGCTGGCCGCTGTTCGTGAAACCGGCACGCGCCGGCTCTTCGATAGGTATCACCAGGGTCGACGGGCCGCCGGGGCTGGCGGACGCGATCGCGGAGGCGCACCGGCATGACGCGAAGATCATCGTGGAGGCCCTGGTGCAGGGCCGCGAGATCGAGTGCGGAGTGCTTGAGTTCCCCGAGGGACCGCGAGCCAGCGTGCCGGCCGAGATCCCGGCGCCCGACGCACGCGCGTACTACGACTTCGAGGCGAAGTACCTCGAATCCACCCCCGGAGTGGTCCCCGCGGCGCTGACCGACAGCCAGACCAGTGAGGTGCGCCGACTGGCCGTCAAGGCGTTCGAGGCGGCCTCTTGCGAGGGGCTGGTCCGTGCGGACTTCTTCCTCACCGAGGAGGGACGATTCGTGATCAACGAGATCAACACCATGCCCGGCTTCACCCCCGTCTCGATGTACCCGCAGATGTGGGCAGCCAGTGGCATCGGGTACGGAGACCTGGTGGATCGTCTGATTCAGGCGGCGTTGCGACGGACCACCGGGCTCAGGTGATCCGAGCCGGATCGCGCCCGGCCGCAGGACCATAAAACTCGGGGATTTGCCGAGTGCTGAACACCGTGAAGTCTTCAACCGTTGCCGCACCGAGGCGGAGCGGAATTACTTCACGTCGGCACCGTCGGTGCGCGGCGGAGAATGCGGACAGAGCTGCGTGCACGGCAGGGCAACCAGCCGCCGACGGAGGGCACTTTACGCCAGTCAATCATGGTCATGGATGCTCGGTAGCGCCAATGCCGATTCGCGCACAAGTCATGCCGGTTGGGCATTGCCAAAGTCCAAGGCGGCCTTTCCGGACCGCAGTTCGACAGGAAAAGCGGCGTGGCTAACATGGCGTCATGGATATCGACCTCCGGCGTCTCCGCTATTTCGTGACGGTTGCCGAAGAGCTCAGTTTTGTGCGTGGCGCCGAACGACTGAAGATGACGCAGCCCGCACTGAGCAGACAGATTCGTGCCCTTGAGGACGATCTCGGAGCGTCGCTGCTCCAGCGAGGCCCGCTGGGTACGGCGCTCACTCGGGCCGGCGGCCAGCTGCTGGAGGACGCACGGCCGCTGCTCGCGGCATCGCTGGCTCTGCAGCGGCGAGTCCGGCTCGCCAGCCGTGAGGGGCACCACTTCACCATCGGCTTCATGCCGGGTGTCATAGTCACCCCGATCGTCAGGCAGTTCCGGGCGCTGGCGCCGGAGGTCAACGTGCAGGTGCTGCACACGGCGCCCACCGACCAGGTCGACTATCTGCTCGACGGTCGTGTCGATGTCTGCTTCGTCCGGCTGCCGCTGCCGGTCGACATCTTCGAGATCGTTCCGCTGTTCCCCGAGCCGCGGGTTGCGGCTCTCTCCGACGAACATCCGCTGGCCCAGGCGCAGACCGTCCACATCACGGAGCTGACGCCGTACCGCTTGCTCCAGGACTCCGCGGACGTACCGGAGTGGCGCGGCACCGACTTCGACGCGGCAGCGGCGCGCAACCCTCCGGAAGCCGAACGACCCACCTCTATCGAGGAGAGCCTGGAAGCCGTCGCGTCCGGCACCGGGTTCATCGTCGTCCCGGCCGGCCTCGCCGATTTCTACCGTCGCCCCGACATCCGTTACGTCCAGCTCACAGGGGTTGCCCCGCGCATGGTGGCGCTGGCATACGCGAAGAACCGGAAGATGCCGTCCATCGACCAGTTCGCCAAGATCGTGATTGCGGCGCTCGGTTCGGCATAGAGGTGCGCGGGTGGGTGAGCAGAACCACCCTGTCCTGTCGCCATGTCCGATCGGCATTACGGTTCCGGGAATCGGCATTGGCGTGATGAGCCTTGGCCCGCAAAGCTCTTTGTCAGAAGGAACCTGAACTGACAGAAAAGGTTTGGACGATGCGTCATCGCGGCTTACACGTGCAGATTGCCGGGACAGATGTCCATGCATCTCAGTCCTGCGCCGCAGCGCGACAAAGCCGGAGCGCTCTCGGGTTGATCGGCCGTCGGGTGGGACAGAGATGACTGCCTATGACTATGTGGTCGTCGGTGGCGGAACGGCCGGCTGTGTTCTCGCGGCGCGCCTGTCCGAGGACGCGGCGGCAGAGGTGCTGCTCGTGGAGACCGGCTCGGCGCTCGGACCGCCGGCCATGCACCTTCCGGTCGGGTTCCCGCTCATCCCGGCCAAGGAGATCCTCTGGTCACGCTGGACGACACCGCAGCCCGGGACGCTGTCGCGCAGTCACCACTGGCCCGGCGGACGGGTCCTCGGAGGATCGAGTTCGATCAACGCGATGATGCATGTCCGTGGGCACCGCTCCGTTTACGACGGATGGGCGGACAACGGTGCGAAGGGCTGGAGCTACCCCGAGCTGCTGCCGTACTTTCGCCGGACGGAGACGGCGATAGGCCGCAACCCCGCCCTGCGCGGTGTCATCGGGCCGGTGTGGGCGGCACCTACGACCCAGCTCGACGACGGGTCGCTGACGTTCCTCGGCGCTCTCACCGAGGCCGGTCACGATCTCACCGACGACATCAACGGGGAACGGCAGCACGGCGCCTTCTGGTGCGACCTGGCGGGGGCGGGTGGCCGTAGGCAGAGCGCCGCGGACGCCTATCTGATCCCGGTGCTGGACCGTCCCAATCTGCACCTGGCCACGGAGGCGGACGTCAGCCGCCTGGTGATCGAGCACGGACGCTGCACCGGCGTGGAATACACCTCCTTCGGCACAGTAGAACGCGTCGAGGCGCGCGACGAGGTGATACTGGCGGCCGGGACGGTGGGCTCCGCTCACCTGCTGCTCCTCTCCGGTGTCGGTCCTTCGGCACATCTGCGTGATGTCGGGATCCCGGTGCTGGCCGATCTCCCCGGAGTCGGCGCCAATCTGCACGACCACCTGCAGTGCCCTGTGGTCTTCGAAGCAGGGCGGCAACTGACCACCAGCCATGGCTTCAGTACGGTCGGTGCCCTGGTGCACAGCGGCGCGACAGCCGTTCCGGACGTCCAGCTGATGCTGCTCGACGCTCCGGCGGACATCGCGGACGTCGGGACGCCCGAGTACGGACACACGGTCGCCTTCGCTCACACGGCGCCGGCGAGCCGGGGAACGGTGCGCCTCAGGAGCTCGAACCCGGGCCGGCTGCCTTTGATCGACCCGAACTACCTCGCCGACAGCGCCGACGTGTCGGCCATGCTCGTGGCCCTCGGCATCGCGCGAGAGATCGGCCGCATGCCCGCCTGGGGGCAATGGGGTGCTCGGGAGACCGCTCCGGGAAAGGGAGGCGACCTCGTCACCTACATCCGCAGGAACGCGGCGACCTTCTACAACCCTGTCGGCACCTGCCGGATCGGGATGGACGACCTCGCTGTCGTCGACCCGGACCTGAGAGTGCACGGCGTCGAGGGTCTGCGTGTCGCGGATGCCTCTGTGATGCCGTCCATCCCCAACACCGGAGTGAACGCGACTGTCCTGGCCGTCGCCGAACGGGCTGCCGACACCGTTCGACGCGATGCGAAACGGCCCTGAGAGCACCTGCTGGGCGTCCGGAGCAAGGCCGCACGGCGGCCCCTGAACACGAAGGAACGGTAACGGTGAAGTTCTTGTGGCGCATGGTGGACGAAACGCTCGTCGGTGCGGTGATCTACGCACTCACGTGCAGGCTGCCCCGCAACTTGCCTCGTACGGACGTCACGCGCGCCGACACACAACCACCCCGAACGTCCGCACGGCGGGGCTGAAGGAGCAGCGGCACGGTCCCGTGTGATCCATCCCGAATTCGCGAACCTCGTCAGCCGCATCACGTGCACGCAAGGGGGCTTATGCCGAACCGGCATGCAGAACCAGCGGATAGGCATTGGCGACGAATGACCGCTCCGGGTCAGGATGTTCGACGTGACCCACTTCGACCTCGGGGTGCCCGGCGCAGCGGCAGTAACACCCTGCTCGGCGACGGCCTTGAGCGCCTGAGCGCCTGAGTGCGGCGATCGTCAGGCGACCGGCTCGGCGCAGGCCCTGAACGAACACCGTGCGACGAGCCGCGCTTGACCGATCGAGGTGGCCGGTACCGCAGCAGCTTCCTCGGGTTCGCAGGACCGAACCTCCCGATTGCTGTGCACACAACAAATGCCAAGTCGGCACGGCGTCGCCGTGCCCTGCCCCGCTCTGCCCTCACGGAAGGCCGATCAATGTCCCACCACCAGGATTCAGCTGCCGCAAGACAGGACCCTCGCCTGGACATCAGCGATGTCTACCTGTTCAAGGGGCGGACCGGCACGGTCCTCGTCATGAACACCAACCCGGTGTCGGCCGACAAGGGCATCCACCCCGAGGCCCTGTACGAGTTCCACATCGACGCCGACGACGACGCGGTGCAGGATCTGACGTTCCGGTTCAGATTCCTCGCCACCGAACCGGACGGCCGGCAAGCATGGGTGCTCGACCGGCTCACCGGTGCCGAGGCCGCCGACCGCCACGCCTCGGGAGCCCTCGTGGCGACCGGTAGGACGCAGGAGATCGTCACCACGGCAGACGGCGTCAACGTCTTCGTCGGCCGGGCCGGAGACCCGTTCTACCTCGACGGCACCGTCGTCACGGCGGTCGTGACCGCGCTCCGGAGCGGCGCGGCGGTGGACCTCTCCGCGTTCGACCCGCAGCGGGCCTCGAACCTGTTCGCCGGCACCAACGTCACCGCCATCGTCCTCGAAGTACCGGACGAGCTCGTCGGATCGGGGACGATAGGCGTCTGGGCCACCACCGCGCTGGACGACCACCACGGCGGCTGGCTGCAGATCAACCGGTGCGCGAAACCGCTCGTCAGCACGTTGTTCGACGTCACCGAGGCCGGCTTCGACGACTACAACGCCACTGACCCACAGGACGACCTCGACAACTACGGAGAACTCGTACGCCGGAAGGTCGCGGGCCTCGTGTCGGCCAACGAAACGCACTCCGACCCGGAGGGCTACGGCGCCGCGACGCGGGACGTCATCTTCCCGGACGTCCTGCGCTACCAGGTGGGCACCGAAGCTGAATTCGGCGCGAATGCCCGCAACGGCAGAGGACTCACCGAGTCCGCTCCCGAGGCGATGTTCGAGATCGTGCTGAACGCTCCCGTCCCCATGGGCCTGGACGCCGGCCACGCCACCGGGACGCTGCGCGCCGTGTTCCCGTACCTGAGCGCACCGGCCTGACGTCGCCAGGAGGACATTCCCACCCCTACGTCCTCAGGTCCGCGCAGCGAAGCCCGCTCCGTACCCGTCCCTTCCGGAACCAGGAGATTCCCTCATGTCCCGCCGAATCCTGACCGTCTGCGCGAGCTTCGGTTACCTGTTCATCGCGCTGTTCTTCGCCGCCCTGTTGATCGCCCACTGGATACCGCCGATGGCGCCGAGCTGGTCGGCGGAGCGGGTGGCGGCCTTCTACACGGACCACGCCAACTCGATCCGTACCGGCCTCGTGGTCATGCTCGTCGGCGCCGTGGCGACCGCACCTTTCGTCGCGGCGCTGTCGAGCCTGATCCGACGTATCGACCCGCGGCTGGAGCCACTGGCTTCCATACAACTCGTCTGCGGTGCCGCGAACGTGGCCGCGATCTTCGTACCGGTCCTGATCTTCACCGCGACGGCCTACCGGCCGGACCGCTCGCCCGACATCACGATGGCGCTCAACGACACGGCCTGGATCACCCTGGTCATGAACGCCTTTCCGGCCATCGGGCAGGCCACCGTGGTCGGCGTGGCGATCCTGGCCGACAAGCGCCCGACGCCGCTCCTGCCCCGCTGGGCCGCGTACCTGAACTTCTGGATGGCCTTCCTCTTCCTGCCGAGCATCCTGCTGACCTTCTTCAAGACGGGCCCCTTCGCCTGGAACGGCATCCTCTCGTTCTGGGTCGCGGCCGGTGCCTTCGGCGCCTGGTTCCTCGTCATGACGACCCTGATGGTGCGGGCCGCGAGCCGGATGGACGACGACCGGGCGCCGGCCGTCCTGGAACCGGCGGTATGACCGCCACGGCAGCCCGGACCGGGCACTCGGCGCCCCAACGCCACCGCCACATCCCCGGCGAGCCCGGTCTCTGGGTCTTCCTCCTCGGCGACATGATCATGTTCTCGGTGTTCTTCGGCTTCATCGCGGTACTGCACGGCCGGTACCCGAGGATGTTCCGGGCTTCGCAGCAGGCCCTCCATCCTGACCTGGGACTCCTGAACACACTGCTCCTGCTGATCGCGTCGGCGCTGGTGGCTCGCGGGCTGCGGCAGCTGCGATCCGGCAGACCCGCGCGGACACTGCCATGGGCGCTCCTGTGCGCGCTCGGATTCGCCGCCGTCAAGGCATGCGAATACGTGCTGGTAATTCGCGGTGGACATACACCGAGCAGCAACGACTTCTTCATGTACTACTTCGTGTTCACCGGAATCCACCTGGCCCACCTTGCGATCGGGATTGGCGCGCTGACAGTCCTCATCGTCCTGTCCCGACGGCCGGCCCTGAGCCGGGGCCAACTGCTGGCCGCCGAGGGAGCGGCCGCCTACTGGCACATGGTGGACCTGCTCTGGCTCGTCCTCTTCCCGCTCTTCTACCTGGTGGCGTGACACATGTGGGTCTTTCCGGTCCTCGTCCTGGCCACGCTGTCGAGCTGGCTGCTGGGCATCGAAGGCAGCACGTCGACCCTGATCGGCTGCGCGGTCGTGGCGATCGCGCTGATCAAGGTACGCCTGGTCGGCCTGTACTTCATGGAGCTGCGCAACGCCCCGGCGGCCCTTCGCGGCGCTTTCGAGGTCTACGTCATGGCCACGGGCGCCACGCTGCTCACGCTCTACCTGATTCTCTGAATTCCCGGTACCGGTCCGTCAATGCCGATCCGGCATGGGTGACGACAATATCGGCATTAGCGATACGCGGCGAATTCCTCGATAATTTTCCCAGCGACTCCCTTATGGAAGAGAGTTCACGAGCAGCGGAGGTGAGAGATGAAGAAGCAGCACTCCTGGTAAATTTATCGGCCGCTCCGGATACCTGTTCGGGGCCGGAGCGGCCGCACATTCCGCGCCATATCCGTCATCGCGAGAAACAGGATCCACCACCTTGCGGGCCCCTCGTCCTTCGGTGCCGGCGCCACTGCGCCATTCCGCGTTCAGAAACCTCTGGTCTGCCACCACTCTGGCGGCCTTGGGCGATGCCATCTCCTCGGTGGCCCTGCCGCTGGCCGCGATCGAAGTCCTGGGCGCCGACGCCGTCCAAAGTGCCGTCCTGTCGGCCGTGATCTGGCTCCCGAGCCTGTTCCTGGCCATACCGGCCGGCTCCTTCGCCGACCGTACGGGCTACCACCGCAGGCTCCTGGCCGGCGCCAATCTCCTGCGGGTCGCCGCCCTGAGCAGCGTCCCGATCGCAACAGCCTTCGGCGTGCTCTCGCTCATCCAGCTGGCCGTCATCCTGGCCGTCATCGGCCTGTGCACGGTGCTGTCGAATGTCAGCGAAAGCGGCCTGTTCGCCACCACCCTGCCGTCCGAGCTCTACGTGGCCGGGCAGGCGGCCTCCTACACGGGCCAGACCGCCGCGATCCTGGCCGGACCTTCCATCGGCGGACTCCTGGTCCAACTCGCCGGTGTGCCGACGGCGATCGGCGTGGACGCGGCGACCGCCGTCACGGCCGCCCTGTTCCTCCTCCGACTGCGCCCGGTGGAGCGCCGCCACGAACCCGGCTCCACAGAGAGCCGTGACCGTCGCCCTGGCTTGGCCTTCATCAGACGAAATCCGCTGATCAGGACGGCCCTGTCGGTCACCGCCACCGGCAACTTCTTCAACATGCTCTTCTTGTCGGTGCTCGTCTGGTACTACGTCCACAAGCTGTCCCTGACCAGTGCCCAGATCGGGTTCGTGTTCAGCGTGCAGGCCATCGGCGGACTCGCCGGCGCGGCCCTGGCATCCTGGCTCGCCCGCCGCATCGGTCTGGGGCGGATGCTCCTGGTCGGTTGCGTGCTGTCGCACGCTCCGCTTCTCCTGATCCCCGCCGTCGGCGCCACCGGAAGCCTCGTCTTCGCCCTGGTCCTGGCCTCGACACTGCTGGGCGGCGTCGGTGAGTCCGTTCAGGACATCTCCGTCGGCTCGGTGTTCGCGCTGGTGGTGCCCCCTCACCTCCGCTCACAGACCCGGGGCGCGTACCAGACCGTGAGCTTCGGCCTCCGGCCGCTGGGCTCGGTCGCCGGCGCCCTCATCGCCGCGACAGCAGGAATCCCCGTGGCCCTGTGGGTCGGCGCGATCGGCGGAACCCTCGCCTGCCTCTGGCTCCTTCCCTCACGCCTGCTGTCGTTCCGCGGCCAGGACGACCTGCCCGAGCAGCCGGAAGGCGCCCCCGCTCTCGCGCAATGAGGTGGAGACCCCCAGGACGGGCGGCACGCCTGACCTGGGTGGGTAAAGTCCCGGCGAGCCGAACGGAGCCGGGGGCGGTATGGGCAGCTCAATCAGCCAGATCATGGTCGCGATAGTGGGTATCGGTGGCACCCTCGCATCCGCCTTGCTCACCCAGCGCAGCGCCAACCGCGCCAGGGATCGTGAGCTGCAGCATGCGAGACAACTCCAGGCAGATGAGCGCGAATACGTCACTCGCCAGGCTCAGCTCGAAGCGCGGCGCACCTGCTACGCAGCTCTCAACGCCGGTACTCGCGACTTCGTCAACGTGATGACGAAGCTCGTCCACGCTCTCGACAGGGACGAGGTGACCGAGGAACTGCGCGCAGAACTGGACCGATCACGCCGGGACCATCGCTTGCGTCACGCGGAGGCCCAGATGGTGCTGCCTGACGCTGTCATGGCGGCAGCCAGCACCGCCAACCGTCATTTTGGAGATCTTTACGGCCTGCTGATGCGGCTCGACAGAGGTATCGCCGAACCGGGAGAGAGCGTCGAAGCCGCCCGGGAGAGCATGAATCGGCTGTGGGACTCCCTCTGGAAAATGCGCCACACCATGCGCGTCGACCTCGGGATCACGCCACCCGATCAGAGCTCGTAGGCCGGTTCCCGCGGGCCATCACGGCCCACTGGGCCGGCTCATATGAGTTTGTTGCGGATGGCGTAGGACACGGCGTGGACGCGGTTGCGCAGTCCGAGGCGGTTGATGACTCCGTAGAGGATCTTCTTGATGTTGCGTTCGGAGTAGCACATGGTGTCGGCTATCTCGGCGAGGTCCAGGCCCTGCGCGACCAGCCGGAGCACGTCGATCTCGCGTGTGTTCAGGCCGGACGGCGTCAGGCCCTTGGGTACCAGCACGTTGCGCTGGAGGCGGTCCGCCTGGTCGAGCAGTTCGCCCTGTACCGCGGAAGGCAGCAGCGCTTCGCCGGCGGCGACCGCCAGCACGGCGCGGATCAGGGACTGCGGCTGGGCCTCGGCCCGCCAGAGCACGGCCCGTATGCCGCTGTGGGCCGCCACTGTCAGGTCGGCGTACCAGCCGTCGCTGACGACGAGCACGATCCGGGCCGGCGGCGGCATGGGCAGACCGCGCAGCGCTTCCAACGTGGAGTTGTCGGCGGTCTGGACCGCGGCCACCACGACGTCCGCCTCCCCCACCGCGGTGAGCGCCACTCTCGGTCCGCGGCTCAGCCCGGCCGCCAGCCCGGCGTGTGTCACCGGGTCCGCGGCGTCCACGGCCACCGATATCGAGGCCGTGGGGAGCCGTCTCATGACGTCGGCGTGCGGTCGCGGGCCCGGTCTGGCCGCATGGTGCGGACGCTTGCTACGCGGCGAATCGGTGGCTGCCGGACTGATCGCAAGACGCGGGTCCGATTCGACCTGGCGCTGGATCGGCACCAACCCTGCCGGAGCCTCCGTCGGGCGGCTTCTCATCGCTGCTCGCTTCCTGAAGTGAACGTGCCTGTTGGGTCAGCGCCGTTGGATGCGGCCGACAGCCAGTGGTTCCGCACGGATCGCGATCCGACCGGTCGGGAGGAGACCTGCGCCCAGACGACCGCGAGCCACACCAGCGCGCGGTCGCCGTGCCTCTGCAGGTCGAGGCCGGTGAGCTTCTCGATCTGCTTGATCCGGTACAGCAGGGTGTTGCGGTGCAGGTGAAGGTCAGCCGTGGTGGAGGCACTGTCGAACTGGTTCTCGGCCAGGCAGGCGAGGGTCGTCGTCAGTTCGGCGTGGTCCCCGCCCGCCAGCGGGCCGAAGACACGGCGAGTCACCGCGTCGGCGAGTTCGGGAGAGCGCGCCAGGAGCAGCTGAGGCAGGAAATCCTCGGCCCGGACATGCCCACGCCGATGGGACCGCGATGCGACGACGACCAGCAGACGCAGGTTGTCGACGGCAGTCTGGAGGCCGGTTCGCCCGGTCGCCGGGTCCTGCGCCAGGAGCAGACGTCGGTCGGCCATGAACGAAGACCAGTCGAACGCGGGCCCGGTGAGTCCGGTGACGCGGGCGTCCTCGACGAAGGCCAGGGCTCCGGCGGTGCGCAGGCGGGCCGCCAGCTCGGCGCGTTCGGCAGGGGCGGACCTGTCGAGCAGCGCGACGAAGGGCACGTACGGGGGTGTCGGATCGAAGCCGAGCCGAGCGGCGCGCTCCTGGTCCTCCACCGTGAGGGGAAGGCGGGCGCAGAGGCGGTCGAAGAGGGTGCGCGCCCGGCGGTCGCCCTGCGTGGACGGCAGGTCGGCCTGGTCCGCGTATGCCTGCGTGAAAGTCCGGGTGACCACGTCGAGGTAGCTGTCGATGTGACGCCGCCCCTGGTCGGTCCAGTCCGCCAGCTGTCCGCGTTCCTCTTCGGCGGCCAGGCCGAGCACGGCGTCCCAGAAGGCGCTCGCGGCCCGGTGATGGAGGAGCAGGCCGCCGTCCAACGGCTGTCCGGCGGCGGCGCACTCTCGCGCCTGCTCGTACATCTCGGACAGGACGTACGAGTCCGGAGGCGTGCCCCGCACCATCCAGTGCAGGAGCAGGCCGGCGTGCCGGTGCAGCGAGGCACGAAGAGCGGAGGCCCCGCAATCGCGCGCCGAGCGCACGTATTCGGGCGTGTGGCGAAGTACGGATTCCACACGATGGGCCACGGCATCGGCGTCGACGTGTTCCAGGAGGTCGCGCAAAGCCGCTGCCGCGGCGGCGGCGCGCTCGGATCTGCCGGTCATGACGGACAGGCACGTACCGGGGAGAGAACCGACCGCTGTGCCGTGCCGTCGTATGCCGCGGCGCTCCGGGTGTGTCCGGTGGACGGCGTGGCCCTGCCCCGGTGCGGGTGTGATCCCATGGTGATTCCTTTCGTGGGGCGTATCTGCCCCGCGGGCCGGATGCGGGGCAGGTGCCCGAAGGCGCGGGCGTGCTCCCGCGGGGAGACGGTCGTGTGACCGCGTCCACGCTTGACGGGCGAAGGGCCCATCGCCCCGCGGCTGCTCCCGTTCGACGGTGGGTGTACCCCGGCCCACGACGGTGGCCAGCCGTCCCCGCGAGCCCGACGTCCCGCACAACTGCTTTGACAGCGACGGACGTTGTGGCTTCTCCCCTCGGTCCGACCATGGTGGACCGGTCGAGGGGGACCGCGCCAATGCCTATCTGTTCGATTCTGAAGCCGTTTCGGCATATGCCGTGATGGGCGTGGCTACGATGAGCCGCATGGACCTCGACATACGCCGGGTGCGCTACTTCGTGGCCGTGGCCGAGGAGTGCAGCTTCGTGCGGGCGGCGAGCCGCCTCTACATGACGCAGCCGGCGCTCAGCCGCCAGATCCGTGCGCTGGAGGAGGATCTGGACGTGGTCCTCTTCCTGCGCGACCGGCAGGGCACCGTACTGACCCGGGCGGGGCACCAGTTGCTGGAGGACGCCCGGCCGATGCTGGCGATGGCACAGGCGGTGCAGCAGCGGGTGCGGACGGCGAACCGGGAGGTGAACCAGTTCACCATCGGCTTCATGCCGGGTGTCATCGTCACCCCCATCGTGCGGGAGTTCGCCCGGATGGCGCCGCAACTGGACATCGATGTCGTCCACACCTCGGTCACCGACCAGGTCGACTTCCTGCTCGACGGGCGGGTCGACGTCTGCTATGTCCGACTGCCCCTGCCCGAGGGCATGTTCGAGGTGGTCCCGCTCTTCCCGGAGCCCCGTGTGGTGGCGCTGTCCAGTGAGCATCCGTTCGCAGAACTCAAGGCGGTGCACGTCGAGGATCTGCGGGACATGACCCTGCTGCAGGATCCGCGGGACGTACCGGAGTGGCGCGGACGTGTCCCGCTCGATCCGGTGGCGCTGCCGGGGGACGCCGGACGCTTCCCGGCGACGATCGAGGAATGCCTGCAGACCGTCGCCTTCGGGTCCGGGTGCTACGTCATGCCGGCCGGGATGGCCGGCTTCTACCGCCGTGACGACGTCGTCTACCTGACGCTGGAGGGCGTCGCACCGCGCATGGTCGCCCTGGCCTACTCCAAGCACCGGACCATGCCCGAACTGCTCCAGTTCGCCGAGCTCTCGCGCCGCATGCTCGGCCCGGGTCCGGACTGACGCCCGGCAGCAACGCTTGGAGGATCAGTGCACCGAGTGGGCCGTCGACGGCGCCGACCGCGCACTGTGCGGCCTGACCGACATCCGTACGGGCAGCCGGTTGTGAGGTGCGGCGTCCCCTGCACGCAGGGCCCGTGATCGGAGATCGCGCTACCGGCAGGCCGTTGTGCCGGTGCCCAAAAAATGGAGATCATGCTGGTCCTGTGCACGTTGTGCGCGGCTGCCTCACGCGTGGACACTGACACGCAGGCAGCTGCGGTCGCAGGACCCGGTATGCCGGAAGGGTGCCCGGCAAGGTGCCCTCACCGTCTCCGCGGTGCGAGGAGGTGACCGGCACCGGACGTCGCTCAAGGGCGGCGCGGCAGCCAGGCGCCGAGTCCGCCGCCTCTTGGTCCGGTCGAATGTCGAACGGCAACTGCGCTGGAGTTCCGCCCTCATGTCAACACTCGTCACTGTCGGACGTCACCGCCTGCAGCGCCTTTTGGGCTGCGGAGGTTTCGGCATGGTCTGGCTCGCCTACGACGACCTGCTCGATGCCCCGGTCGCGGTGAAGGTCATGGCGGAGAAGTGGGTGCACCGGCCGGACCTCCGGGAGCGTTTCCTGGACGAGGCCCGGCTGCTGCGCCAGGCCGCGTCGGACCGCGTGGTGCAGGTGTACGACATCGGTGAACTGCCGGACGGGCGGCCGTACTTCGTCATGACCTACGCCGACGGCGGCACGCTGGCCGACCGAGTGGCCCAGGGGCCCCTGGCCGTCGACCAGGCGCTGCGGTTCGCGGTGCAGGCCGCACGGGGCGTGGCCGACCTGCACGCGGTCGGCATCGTGCACCGTGACATCAAGCCGTCCAACATCCTGCTCCAGACGGTGTCGGGCGGCCGTGAACGGTTACTGGTGGCCGATCTCGGCCTGGCCAAGAGCCTGGCGCACGCCTCGGGACTGACGCAGGGCGTGGGTTCACCCGGCTACATGGCTCCGGAGCAGGTTCCGGAGGACCGACTGGTCGATGTCGACGAGCGGGCCGACGTCTACGGCCTGGGCGTACTCACCTACGAGCTGCTGACCGGGAGCCTGCCGGGCTCGACGGAACAACTCGACTGGCCCGGGCCGCCGCGCCCCCAGGTGCCGGCGGCAGTCCGGCGCGTGACACGACGCGCCCTCGATCCCGAGCGGGAGGGGCGCTGGGCCGATGCCGCCGAGTTCGCGGACGCACTCGAAGCCGCCGGTGCCACGACCGTCCGCAGCCGCCTGTTCCGAACCGTCGCAACCGGCAAGGGCACCGGCGCCCGGAGAGCGGGAGCCATACTCGCCGGGACCGCCGTCCTCGTGACCGCGGGGTTGGCCACACGCGCGGCCTTCGATGCGGACTCCGCCGTCGACACGCAGCCCCGTGCGGGGGCCGGCAGCACCGCGATCGCCGAGCCGTACGCGTCCTCCGCGGCCTTGACATCACCGACCCCGCACCGAGCCCCCGCCGCGGCGGCTTCTTCGTCTTCACCCACACGGACCGCCGTGCTGCCGTCACCAACCCCCTCGGCCGGACTCGGCGCTGGGAGGACGAAGACGACGGCCCCTACGGTCAAGGTGGCGGCCCCGGCCCCGAGCGAGGCGGCATCAACCTCGCCCGAATGGACCACGCTGACCGTGCGACATGACCAGCAGTTGATGCCGGGGGAGTCCTGGCAGACCAACCGGACGACCATGACGATGCAGACCGACGGAAACCTCGTCATCTACGACGAGAATCACCACCGGCGATGGTCCTCGGGCACCTCGGGCACCGGATACCGCGCCATCATGCAGGCCGACGGCAACCTCGTCGTCTACGACAAGGACACCTGGGGTGTCTGGAGCTCCGTCACCTCCGGGCACGACGGCGCCTACCTGTATTTCGGTACCGACGGCGACGTCAGCGTGGTCTACCAGGGCACCACTCTCTGGTCCGCAGGAACCCGGCACTGAACCGTCGCCGGCCGGCATTCCCCGTCGTCGGCGACCCAGTCCCGTCCGTCGGCGACCACCGCATCCTGGTCTCACAGCGCTTCGTCGCGCTCCGTCGCCGCAAACCACCGCGACTGGCACACCAGACAGGTCCTTTACGGCAATCCGCGTCCGACCGCACCGGCCTGACCGACGCCGCCCAGCTCAACAGCTGATTGTCAGTGCCTCATGCGACGCTCGTGGCATGGACGAGTGGGACCCGGAGAACGCCGACCCGAGCCAGCAGGTAGGAGCGCGGCACCACACGGTGCCCGCCTTCTACCTCCGCAGGTTCGCCAACGCCCAGAACCAACTGTGGGTCCGCGACCGCAGGTCCCCGCTGCCTGGGCTGCGCAAGGAGAGCGACCTTGCCATTCGCGACTTCTACACCTTCCAAAACATCCACGGTGAGCCCGACGGGCGTATGGAACAGGCGCTGCAGAAGATCGAGGGCAGCGCGGCGAGCGCGCTGCGCCGCGTGACCTCGTCCGTGACCTGGGGACGGCCGATCACGCCCGAGGACCAGACAGACCTCTGCATCTTCGTGGCCTTCCAATATGTCCGCGGCCCCCGCAAGCGTCGTGAGATCGAGCTCATGTCGGACTTCTACGTCCGCGTCATGCGACTGAACGACCCCGTCGGCGCCGGACGCCAGGAGACCGCCGCCTACCGGGAAATGCTCCGGGATTTCAGAACTCTTGAGGTCACCAGCCATCCCAACGAACACGTGAGTCTTCTGGGAAAGCTGGCCGAACCTCTCTCCGATCACCTGCTCCAGAGGCCCCTGACCGTGATGGAACTGACTGACGGATCCCTGCTCACCTGCGACGAGCCCATCGTCACGTTCGATGACGAGGAGGACACGCCTGATCCCGTGATCCCGCAGGCACGTCCGCGGACCCGTAGTCGTCGACGCCGAGGACAGCGAGCGCTCCGGCAGACCAAGACCCTCATCCAGGTCCAAAGTACTCGGAATCGAGGCTTGGCCAGAGTGGACGAGATCGTCATGCCCGTGGGCCGGCGCACCCTGCTGGTCTTCAGCCACCCCGCCGTTGCCAGGCCCTCCCATCTTCGGATGACTCCGGAAGAGAGCCAGGAGGTAGCGGAGGAGGTCAACAAGCGCATCCTGGCCCAGGCGTACTTCACGGCCTTCGCGCACCCGGATGACCGGTGCCTCCTCACGGACCCTCTCCCCGACGTCGGACCGCTCTACCGCCTCGGCGGTGTCCATCCTGAGCAGGCCCGCATTGCAGGGGCAGCTCCGAGTCACCTCCGCCCCCAGTTGTTCGGCCGCCGCTGAGATCTGCTCTGTGTACTCCCGCAACCGCGCACCTCCGGCCGGGGCTCGTTCTCAAGGTCGGGGCGGTTCGTGAACCGCCAGGAGGAGCCATCCGCGGCTCCGAGCCGGCTCCGTGCCCATAGCGTGCCCATAAGACCGGTAAACCACGGTCAACAGCGGTGCGATCCCACGCCTCTGGCAGCCAAGCCAGAGAACATAAGAGCAGGTCAGAAGCTACCCGGCTCTCCAAGCGCCGTCGCTTCCCAAGCTGAGAGCGCGAGTTCGATTCTCGTCACCCGCTCCAGCAGAAACCCCCAGGTCGTGGACCCGGGGGTTCTTTGTTGTCTAGACCAAATCGAGGGCCGCATGCCTCCGCGTGCCCTTAAGGAGCACACCGGCTTGGCCTCCTCCCCTGCCGCCACCTCCTCGGCCCACGTGCTCCAGCGACGCTCGATCGGGAGTCCGACTCACTCCGCTCAAAACCTCATTACGATCACCGGCCATGGACTGGCTCGGGCGGATCGCGAAGTTCAGGCAGTGGACCAGCGGCGGAACGCGCGCCCCGCACAAGCCGCTGTCGCTCCTGCACGCCCTCGGCCGGTTCCAGCAGAACGCCGATAGCGAACTCCGCTACAGCGCGGTGGAGAAGGACCTGCAGAGTCTGCTGACCGAGTACGGCCTGCCCAACAGGACAACGCCCACCTACCCGTTCCACCACCTCGTCAGTGACGGTGTGTGGGAATTGCGTACCGACCAAGGGCACGGCAGCCCCTGGACCGGGCTGCGGATTCTCCGGGAGACGGGCGCCACCGGCCGGCTCGCACTGGAACTCAGAATCGCCCTGCGCGGCGAGCCCGAACTGCTGGGGCGGATAGCGCGGCTACTGCTCGACTTGAACATCCCGCCCCGCAACGAGTTGTGCGAAGCCGTCGGCCTGGAACGTCGCATCTTCGTGCCGTCGGTCGTCTCGTGCGGTGTGCGTTCTTCGCCTTGGCGGGTCAGGTCGATATCGAACTGCGGTGGGTCATGTGATCCCGGGAAGTTGCGTCCGGCACCTTGAACCGTGGTTCGGCAGCGAAGGCGTGGTGGGGGGCTGCGACGCATCGCGTGGCGCCCCTCGGCCGGCGTGCCGCCCAGGGCGGCCCCAGGGGCTTGGCCCGATCCGAGCCCGCCGCGAGGTCACGGGGACCGAGCGCTCATCGGCTCGGTCAGCCGATGTAGCCCTCGAGGTCGGCGACGATGTCGAGGGAGCCGTTGGCGTTGTGGATGTGGAGGCAGCCGTTGGTGTCGAGGGGGATCACGGCCAGGACCGGCCTGGTTTCACCGGCGCCCAGGTTGTCGTTGTATGTGTTCGGGAGGGTGCCGGCGCCGTAGGCGGTCAGGTGGGTGGCGGTGGTCGGGGCGACGCCGGTGAGGTTGACCAGTACGGCGGTCGCGCCGGCCGGGACGCCGTGGACACCGGTGACCTTCACGGTGAGGGTGCGGTTCGCGCCGAGCCGCCCGGTCGGGGCGCCCGTGCCGTTGCGGGTGTCGAGGAAGCGGGTGGGACTGGCAGGCACGTAGGGGCTGCCCCAGGGGGAGGTGCCGTCGACGACGGAGTTGGTGTAGAGGCCCTGGAGGTCGGCGATCAGGTGGACGTGGCCGCCGCTGTTGTAGATCTTGATCTTGCCGCCGGTGCACACCTTCGTCACGACCAGGTTGGAAACGGTCTGCCCAGCGCGGTAGTTGAGGTTCGACGTGCTGGGGCGACTGCCGCAGTAGGCGGTGACCACCCCACTGCCGGTGCCCCCGGTCACGGTGACGTCGAGGACGGCGCCGACGGTGGCCGAGCCCCGTCCTGTCTTCGGCAGGGTGACGGTCGTCGTGCTTCCGGAGGCGACCTTGCCCTTGGCGGCGCCGGTGCCGTAGCGGGTGTCCAGGACGCGCGTCGGGGTGACGGGAGCGAGGTTGCTCATGCGGTCGTCGACGGAGCTGGAGCTGGAGCCGGCCTTAGTGGTGAAGTAGCCCTCTACGTCGGCGATGAGGTCGACGTGGCCGTGCGCGTTGTACAGGTCGACACAGCCGCCCGTGCCCACCCGGACCGTGACCAGGTTCGGGTTGGTCCGCCCGGCGGTGAAGTCGAGGTCGGACGCGGCCGGGCGCGTCGTGCCGTCCGGATACGCCGTGACGTAACTGCTCGCGGTCGCGCCGGTGTCGGTGACGTTCAGGGTGACCGCGGTCACCCCGGAAGCCGGGACGCCGCCCACGCCGAGGACCTTGAGGCGGACCACGCCGCCGGGGCCGACCTGCCGCTTGGCGGCACCGGTGCCGTTGCGGGTGTCCAGGACGCGGCTCGGGCCGGTGGCGACGTAGGACGGGCCGACGGTGGTCAGGGTGGTGTCGGTGGCGGTGCGTCCGCCGGAGTCGGTGAGCCGCTGGGTGACGGTGTACGTGCCGGCGGCGGCGTACGTGTGCCGGACCACACTCTTGGGGCCGGTCACGGAGACCGCTTTCGAGCCGTCGCCGAAGGTGATCAGGTCACTGGTGATCGGGTAGCCGCTGAAGCCGGCGGCGGTGAAGGCGCAGCCGGCGGTGTCCGGCAGGGAGGGGGCGATCTGGATGGAGGCGCTCCGGCAGTCGAGGCTCCCGGTCAGCTCCGGCAGCGGACGCACGGGGAAGTAGGAGCTGAGCTCGGTGCCCATCGTGGTGCCGTCCGGCCGGTACACCGTGACGGTGGCGTAGATCTTGGTGCTCGTGGTGGGCTGCGTGTACGTGTGGGTGACCGAACGCGTGGTGGAGGTGGCCGTGGTGCCGTCCCCGAAGGCGAAGGTGTAGCGGTAGCCGTCGAGGGAGTCCGACCAAGGGTTGACGAAACCGGCGGTGAAGGTGACGGGGATGCCTGCGTAGGCGTTCTCGTACGTGCCGCCCGCCATCTCCAGGCTCAGTGGGTCCTGTACCTCGGTCGCGCCCCGGTCGTAGTCGCCGGCGCCCGTGCCGGTGTCGGCGACCAGGGGATCGTCGACTCGTTGCGCGCCGTGGAGATCGGTGGCGAGTTCGCCGGGTGCGTCGGCGTCCGCGGAATCGATCAGCGGCGTGCTCTGCGTGGACAGCGTCACGTCCGTCTGGTCCAGGTCGTGGGCTCCCTGACCGGTACCGGTCAGGAACGCCTGGCTGGTCCCGTACGCGGTGCCGGCCCAGTCGTAGTCGGTTCCGGCCGACTGCGGGTTGACGGCGTTGTAGTCCGCGGTGACCTGCGGTGCCGAGGTGGTGTCCACCGTGATCTCGGCGGGGGTGCCGGTGTCCGGGCAGGATGCCGTCGTGTCGGGCCGTACGACGGTGTTCTCCACGGACCCGGAGGTGCCGGCGGTCAGGCTGATGCCGTTGCCGCAGGTCGTCACGATGGTGTCGCCGGCCAGCCGGATGCCCGTGGTGCCGGTGGCCGATATGCCTCCGCCGAGCGACGTGGTGTCGTCGGCCAGCGTGATGTCCTGTGCTCCGGCCGCACTCGTGAAGGCCGGAGCACCGGACTCGGGGGCGATCTGCAGCCGGGTGAGTGCGATGCCGGTGGAGGAACCGTCGACGGCGATCGTCCCGCCGGCACCGGTGGCCGCCTGGGCCGTGCTGACCGAACCCGTGTCGTAGGAGATGTGCTGCGACAAGGAGAACACCAGCGTGCTCGGCCCGCTCGACGAGAGGCTGAACCCTGACACGTCGACGTACCGGGCGCCGGAGAAGGTCATCGCCGGTGTCGAGGCCCCGGCCAGAACGCGAGCGGTGGCGGTGGCCGCCGGATTGTCGCCGGGAGCCGCGACGAAGGTGACGGGCGCGTCCGCGGTGCCGGCCGACCCGATGGTCACGGGGGCGTACCGGGTCGTGTTCCGTGCCACGTGGACGGTGTCCCCCGGGCCCGCCGAGTCCGCGGCCGGCTGGATCTGGCAGAAGGGCTCCGCCTGTGAGCCGGGTCCGGTGTCGCTGCAACCGGCGGCGTCGTCGTCGACGTACAGGGCTGTGCCGGTGGTGGCGTGGGCGACGCCGGTACCGAGACCGCCGAACAGTACGGAGACGACGGCAGCGGATCTCACCAGCAGTCGCCTGCGGCTCATGGACGTGCTCCCCCTGGGCCGTAGGAGGCGTCGCACGCCGACCCGCACAGCCGTTCAGATCCAGTCACCTGTCAGCTGGAGTTGGCGGAAGAGTACGGCAGATCAGGCGGCCGGATCACGAAAGTACGAACGTCCCGCTGCCGACTACGCCGTTGAGGGAAGAACTTGATCACCGGAAGGGCATTGCACGGCAGACGCTTGAGCTTTCCATTACCTCGCGCGCTCTCTTCGGACAAGGAAGCCGACCGCCCGGCTTGGCCGCAGCGGCTCGCTGAGGACGCAGGACGGTGACTGTGCAGGCGTAGCCGTGGGCGGACTTCCGCCGGTCCTGGGCAGGACGAGCGCGGCTGTTCGAGCGGGTGAGCGGGCACGGGGGCTTCTTCCCAAGCTGAGAGCGCGAGTGCGATTCGTGGCACCCGTTCCATGACAAACCCCCGGGTCGATGAACGGGAGGTTGCCTGTCGACCAGACCGGTGCACGGTGTGCGCGCCACAACCGACCGGCCGGCTTTCGGTGTACTCCCTCCTTGTGGTGTGCGGCGTTGCGCCCGTGTTCTTCGGCCTCTCCGCCCGCACCGTCTCGTCCAGTCCGGCTGCCTTGAAGCCATCGGGGTCCCTTCCTGCGCACCGGGCCGGAACGGTGCCGTGGTGATCAAATCGTTGCTGCGCCGCGTACAACCGCGAACAGCTGTCTCCTGTCCCACAGTTAGCCGCTGGGGATGAGCCTCTGGCCGGTGCGACCACGCGCTCGGTCCAGACTGCAGGGGGAAGGACGGGTTCGAAGATGGGGAAGACGATGTGGGGCGCGGTAGTGGCCGGTGGAGCGGCGATCGTGTTCACAGGGGTGGCTACGGTGCCGGCCGGGGCGGCGGAGGGCGGGGTCTCGTTCAGCCGGGTCACGGTGAACGGCGGGAAGCCGATCGTGATCGGGGTCAAGGAGGAGGTCGAGGTGCGGGCCGCCTTCCGGATGACGACCAAGCTCAAGTTCGACTTCGGGCCGAAGGTGTTCCCCTACCGGGGGAAGCCCGACTCGGGGGACAGGCTGTACAGCTCCGTCATCACCAGCGACTGCGAGGTCGTGGACAAGGCGAAGGGAATCTGCGACTTCGATGAATGGCTGTACATCGACCCGCGGCACGTCGACTTCGGGAACGAGGACGCCGGTACGTGGAAAACCGCCGCTCAGGTCTTTCTCGCCGGTGACGCTCAGGACACCGACGACGTGAACCTCCCGTTGCAGGTCAAGCGTGCTACACGCGTCACCGTCAACGCCTCGCCGGAGCCGGTCGCGGCCGGGAAGACGCTCACCGTGACCGGACGGATCACACGGGCGAACTGGAACACCCACACGTACCAGGGGTACGCGGGCCGCACGGTGAGCCTGCAGTTCAAGGCGGCGGGCGCTTCCTCGTACACAACGGTCAAGAAGGTGACTTCGAGTGGTACGGGGGCGCTCAGGACCACGGTGAAGGCCACCAAGCCGGGGACGTGGCGGTGGACGTATCAGGGGAACTCCACTTCTGGGGCGAAGTCGTCGAGCGGGGACTACGTCACCGTGCGGTAGGCGTGGTCACAGGGCATGCTGAGGGCCGTGCATGAACAACTGCACGAGGTGGCGCCGCAGCTCTGAATCCTCTGCTACCCGAACGGGTACCGCCCTGGGCCCGTTCGGGTGGGGAAGACCGGTGTGCTCGTGCAACGAGGCGCCCGGCTGTCGGCCGCTTCCATGACCTGGGCGGGATCGAGTCCGGAATGACGCTCTCGCGCACATTCGGACCGAGGGCATGCCCATAGCGTGCCCTTAAGACCGGTCAACCGCGGTGAACAGCGGTGCGAGGCTGTGCTCTCGGGCGCCGCACGAGGGCACATACATCCAGCTCAGGAGCTATCTGACCGTCCAAGCGCCGTCGCTTCCCAAGCTGAGAGCGCGAGTTCGATTCTCGTCACCCGCTCCATGTGAAACCCCCAGGTCAGAGACCAGGGGGTTCTTTGTTGTCTAGACCGGTGGCCCGGTCGCGCACCGCAACCGCACCATTAGCCCTCAGCAGCCTCCTCGCTGTGGTGCGCGGGGTCGTCCCTGTGGCACTTCGCACGCTGGCCCGGTCCCGGTCGCTGGTCATGTGCTGGTGGATCAGCGCGGCTCGGGAGCTGCTGTGGCCCATGCGCGTCATCGGCTCCCGGGTGCCGGCTCCCGCCGTCGAGGCGAGCGTGTTGCCCGTGTGCCGAAGGTCGTGGAAGTGCAACTCGGCCGTGACACCGCAGCCTTCCGAGCCTTCACCCAGTCGTCCCTCCGCCGCAGTTGCCCGCCTCTGCGGATCGACGAAAGCGTGTGTCTCGGTCGGCAGCGGCGAAGTGCTCCAGGTGATGCGTGACCGCGTCGAGGAGTGTCTGGACCACGTCAGGTCAGGAGGTATGCCTTCAGGATCGTCACCGCGTAGGTGTTGCCGATGGTGTCGGTCAGGATGGATTTGAGGGAGACCGAGCGGGCGTTTTCCGGGTGGGTCAGGGTGATGGTCCTTTTGCCGTGGGTCGTGGTCACCGGGGCGGGGGACCAGGACTTTCCGGCGTTGTAGGAGACCTTCACCGTCAGGGACTTCAGGTGGGTGGCGGCTGGGCCCTGGAGGGAGAGGGGGATCGTGGTGCGGCGGCCTGCGGGGGCCGTGCCGGTCGGGGTCAGCTTCGGGTGGAAGCGGACCGTGGAGAGGGGCAGCGCGCCGGAGTCGGACGGGCTGGACGTGAAGGTCCAGGTGGCTGTCAGGCGGCTCGTGGTCGTGGCCACGCCTGGCGGGCGGGTCAGGTTCGTCCGGATCGTGTAGCGGGCCGGGACGGACGGGAGCTTCTCCACGGTCTGGCAGAGGTCGCCGTCGTTGTCGAGCAGGGTGCTGCCGTCCGCGGTCACCGTGGTGTGGCGTTTCGCTGTGGAGGAGGCGGGGTGTCCTGCCCCGTCGGCGAGGTCGGGGACGCACAGATCGAGGGTGTCGCCGTCGCGCCGTGCGCCGTACGGGCCGCCGGTGATCGGGCTGAAGACACCGACGTTGTACGTGGCCGCGTAGGTCCGGCCCGCCTGGTACGACCTCGCGCTCTCCGTGCCGTAGAAGACGTCGTCGTCTCCGGAGGGGTTTCGCTGGCCCAGGTTGGCCGTCCACTGGAAGCCCTTGGGCGTGGTGACGTAGATCTTCGCGGTCGTCGGCAGCGGGAAGGGGTCGCTCACTGTGCCGAGCGACAGGGTGGGGCCGCTCCACATGACGTTGACGATGCCCTTGCGGTGCGCGACGGACGAGCCGAAGTTCCGCTTCAGCAGCGCCAGTTCGTTCATGCGCGTGGTGTGCCGATAGCCGGTGGGGAAGCGGTCGGGCAGGTTGTGGAGCAGGTGGTAGGTGGTGCTGCCCTTCTGCCACAGGCCGCCAAGCTGCGTGCTGAGCCTCCCGGCCGGGGCATTCGGTCCCAGGGTCGCGGTGCGCAGGTTCTTGAACGTCCCCCAGAACAGGGTGCTGTTGTGCGCTTCGCTCCCGGTGTCCCCGGTGCCCACGGCGAGGTTGAGCTGGCCGTCGGACATCTTCGCGCCCTGCGGCGCGGTGATCCGGACCGGCCTCGCCTTGCGCGCGTCGAAGACGACCGTGGTCTCCCCGGTGAGGGAGAGCCGGGGCCGGACCAGCGCGGAGGTTCCCTCGGCGTCTTCCAGCACGGTGTCCACGACGTAGTCGCCGCGCGGGACCCGCACCCGGTACACGCCCTTGGAGATCTGCTCGTAGTCCGCGAGGTTCGTGGTCCAGTACGTGCCCGAGTACCCGAGGATCTCGGTCAGCGGAGCGCTCACGGGCTTGCCGCCGCGGTCGAGGAACTTCAGGGTGAGGTCATATACCTCGGCCTCGCGTACGACGCCGAAGGCGGTCCGTACGGCAGCGGGTTCGGCGCCGTTCCTCGCGGTGGCGACCAGCGTGCCCGAGTAGGCGCCGTCCGCCGCCTCGACGCGGGTGTCCGCGGTGAGGTCGACGCCGGCGGTGCCGCCCGCCGGGACGGTGAGCTGAGTGGTGCTCAGCGTGAACATGCCTTCGGGGGACGTGCTGCCTCCGGGGCCGGTCGCGGTGGCCGTCAGGTCCAGGGTGACGGGCTGGTCGCCGTCGTTGCGGTAGGTGATGTGCTGGGTGACCGGCCGGTCGTCGGTGTGGGGCCACAGCTGCTTGCCGAAGGACACGGAGGTCTGTTCGCTCGCCACCGCCCCCTCCAGTGCCCTGGACACGTCGACCCGGCCCGTCCCCTGCTGGTAGCCGGTCGCGCCGGTGGTCGGGGTGGTGGACGCGGTGAGCGCCTGCTTGATCCGTGCGCCGGTCCAGTCGGGGTGCCGCTGGGCGAGGATCGCGGCCGCCCCCGCGACATGCGGCGTCGCCATCGACGTACCGGACATGGAGACATATCCGTCGGCAGCCGGGTCGCCCATGTGGCCGTGCGCCGCCCTCGCCGAGACGATGGCCACGCCCGGCGCCGTGAGGTCCGGTTTCAGCGCGCTGTCGGCGGTCGGGCCGGTGCTGGAGAAGTCGGCGAGCCGGTCCTCGCCGTCGACGGCGCCCACGGTGAGCGCCGACTCCGCGGCCCCCGGGGAGCCGACGGTTCCCGCCTCGGGGCCCTCGTTGCCGGCCGCGGCGACGGTGAGCATGCCGGTGCTCTTCGAGAGGGCGTTCACCGCCGCCTCGACCGGGTCCTCCCCCGGGGTGTCGGCCTGGCCCAGGCTGAGGTTGGCCACCTTGGCGCCCTGCCCGGCGGCCCACTCCAGGCCGGCGATGACGGACGAGTCGGTGCCCTCGCCGTCGTCGTTCAGCACCTTCGCGTTGAGGATCTTCGCGCTGGGTGCGACTCCCTTGTAGCGCCCGCCGGAGCGGGCTCCCGAGCCCGCCACCGTCGCCGCGACATGCGTGCCGTGGCCGGCCATGTCGTCGGTGCTGCCGGTGCCGCTGAAGTCCTTCGCTGCCGTCACCGCCGAGGCGAGGTCCGGGTGTGAGGTGTCGACGCCGGTGTCCAGGACGGCGACCTTGACGCCCTTGCCGTCGTATCCGGCCGCCCAGGCGGCCGGGGCGCCGATCTGCGCGACGCCGCCG
Source organism: Streptomyces sp. NPDC028289 (assembly GCF_055565975.1). NCBI lineage: Bacteria > Bacillati > Actinomycetota > Actinomycetes > Kitasatosporales > Streptomycetaceae > Streptomyces > Streptomyces sp. NPDC028289. The sequence continues at coordinate 535,091 of NZ_JBVHTI010000005.1, forward strand.
CCCAGCTCCTCGGCCTTCGCGCCGTCTTCGTCCGCCGGCGCCTTGAACCGGCCGTCCAGCCAGACCCGCGCGACTCCCTGCTCCTCCGTGAGGGCCTGCCACATGTCGTCGGCCCCGGCCTTGGGCACAGTGATCGCGGCGCCCGCCACACTGGGCAGCTCCCGGCGCACGGTGGCGTCCGCCTCCGCGACCAGTGACTTCTGGGTGCTCCTGCGCTGGGCGGACTTGCCCTCGTACGACACGATCAGCGGGAGCGTGCGACGCCGGGTGTCGTCGTAGCCGGCGCGTATCAGGCCGCTGACGTCGAACAGCCGCATGTCCAGGACGCCTTGGCCGATCAGGGCGGCGGCGTCGGCGGGAACGACGTACTGATCGCCCCCGACGCCGCGCACGGACACCGGGACGTGCTCACGGCCCGGTGCCCGCCGTACGCCCGTCACCCGGCCCCGGGCGTCCAGCCGGACCCGGTCGCCGGTGAGGAGGGTGACGTACCGGCCGGCCGCGGAGGCGGAGCCGGCGGTCCGCGCGCCGAGGGCGGAGCCGCCGGGCGCCGCGACGGTGGCGGTGTCCTGCGCGCGCACGCCGAGGCCGGAGCCCGTGGCCGCCACCGAGACGCCCGTCATCAGCCCCGCCACCAGCAGGGCGGCCAGCGAGGCGCTTGTGGTTCTGTCGCGCATTCAGCTCACCTGCCCGGGCACCTGCTTGGCGGCGTCGACGACCGCGCGCTCGGTGATCGCGCTGGTGTGCGTGACGGTACCGACCTTGAGGGGATCGCCCGCCGTGGCCTTGACCACCACGATGCGCTGGCCGAGGAACCGCAGGGTCTTCTTGTCGAAGATCCACTCGGTGCGCTCGCCGTCGTTCTCCCGCGCGATCGCGACCCCGTGCCGACCCGTGGCGTCGACCGCGTCATCCACCGAGACGACGCCGGGGATCTTGGCCGCGGCCTTGTAGAGGGCGGCGCCGACCTCGGCGGGCGGGTAGCTCTCGAACAGCAGATCGCCGATCGCGACGAAGGCGGCCTGGTCGCGCGGGACTTCGGGGTCCCGGACGGCGTCCGACTCGCGGTAGATCCGCTGGAGCAGCGTGTCGGGGTCGGTCGGCAGCTCGGCCAAGGCGTTGTAGGCGCCGCTGAACGGGACGTCGCTCTTCAGGGTGATGCCCTTGTCGCTGGTCTCGCCGGCCTCGATCAGCCAGCCGTCCCTGCCGTCGAGGGAGTTCCAGACCTGGCGGGAGTGCAGCTCGTTGCTGACCGCCTCGCTCTTGTCGCCGACGGTCTTGATGTAGGTGTCGGCCACCTTCGAGGCGATGTAGATGTACTGGCCCTTGCGCGGGGTGGGCGCGGAGGTGTCGGCGGCGGCCAGGGAGATGCGTTCGAGGAGCTGGGGGGCGCCCTTGGGGTCGGCGACGCCGATGCTGGTGGTCAGTGCGGGGCCAGTGGCCAGGGCGGTCTTGCCGCCGTCGGTCCCGCCGCCGGTGAGGGCGAGGCCGCCCACGACCGCGCCGGCCAGGGCGAAGGCCGCGGCGGGCAGCAGGACCGTACGGCGCAGGAACGGGTTGGGGCGCTTCAGGGACGCGACCGGAGAGGTGGCGGACGTACGGGAGGAGGTGCGGAGGTCTTCGTGGATCTGGGCCATCATCTGCTCCTTGTGGAACTGGTGGCGGCCCGCCGGCAGTTCCCGCTCGGCGGAGGGCAGCAGACTCTGCGTCTCCGTCCACTCGGCCGGGTGGGGCCGGTGGGAGGGGCTGGCGTTCATCGGTTTCCTTCCTGTGCGGACCGGACCGCGTATCCGCGATCACCTGTTATCTGCCGGTTCGTGCGGGTGGGTTCCCTTTTTTCTCCGAGTAGTTGCGCGTCGGTGAGCTTGCGCAGCTTGGCGCGGGCGCGGGAGAGGCGGGAGCGGACGGTGCCGACCGGGATACCCAGGGCGCGGGCCGCCTCGGCGTACTCCATCCCCTCCCACAGGCACAGCGTCAGGACCTCACGCTCGGGACGCTTGAGCAGGCTGAGGGCGGCGAGCGTGGCGTTGATACGGCGCCGGTCGTCCAGGCGTCCGGCGGTCTCCTCGGCGTGGTCCTCGACCCGTTCCTCTGCGGCGTGCGCGGCTGCCGCGGCGCTCGCCGCGTTGCGGTAGCGGCGGTTGCTGCGGTGGTGGGAGCGGGCGACGTTGGTAGCGATGCCCAGCAGCCACGGCCGCAGCGAGCCGCCTTCGGCCTCAACCGAGGCCCGGCGCCGCCACGCCTCCATGAAGGTCGTCGACATCACGTCCTCGGCCAGCGACCAGTCGGCGGTCAGCCGGAAGGCGTGGTTGTACACCGCGCGGGCGCACGCGTCGAAGAGTTCCGCGAAGGCGTCCGGATCTCCGTTTCGCACCCGGGTTCGCATATCTGTGGTCACGTCTTGAACTGACTTATGGTGCGGGCGAGTTCCCGTGAGACACGTCACAGCCGTCGCACAGGTCACCGGGGCGGTTGATTTGGTGGTGGCCGCCGCAGCCGAGCTGCAGGGGCTCACTCTGCTGCACCACGACCGGGACTTCGAGTGCATCGCCGCCGTCACCGGCCAGGCACTCCAGTGGTACGGCCCTGAAGCCGGCAAGTGAGCCAGGTGCTGGCGGGACGCTTCCCCGGATGGCTCCGCACTCGCGAAGCGCTCCCCGGGCTGGACATGCGAGCCAATCGAGCCGAGAAAGGCGCCCGTTCCCTTTGGCACTCGGCCTGCCGCGCTTCAAAGCCGTGCCCACAGCGTGCCCATAAGAGCGGACAACCACGGTCAACAGCGGTGCGAACCAGTCCTCGCGAGGCGGCCGCTACGCCACATAAGCGCAGGTCAACGATTGCATGACCTTCCAAGCGCCGTCGCTTCCCAAGCTGAGAGCGCGAGTTCGATTCTCGTCACCCGCTCCATGGAGAAGGCCCAGGTCATCGACCCGGGCCTCTTTGCTGTGCGCGGTGATCTATTGCCGCGTGCCAGATTCGTGCCAGAACGGTGATCGTCGGGGACGACCGTCTGCGACTTCCCACTCTCCGTCGTCTCGGGGGTGCTGATAGATCAGCGCGGCTTTCTCGGAGGACTGGCCGGCGCGGGCCATCGTGCCTTGAGGGTGGCACCGGATCGGGTGGACAGGGTGTGTCCGGTGTGGCGGAGGTGGTCGTAGAACGGGAAGCCCTCAGGCATGCCGACGATCTCACGGGCCTTCCGCCACTTCCGGCCGAAGGTGCTGCGCCGGAAGGGCGCCCCCTTCTCTCCCAAGAAGAGCAACCCGTCAAGGCCAGGCTCGGCGTACGACTCCAGGTGCCGGCGGAGCTCCCGGCGGAGGAACGCGGGAAGAATCACAGTCCGTGTTCCTGCCTCGCTCTTTTGTCGCCCTGGACGTGTCGCCCGTTCATCCGCTCCCATTCGGCGAGACGAACCCGGATCCTGAGGACGCCAAGCGGTCCGTGACGCTGGACCAGCCCGGGACGCCAGGCTCGGTGTCCTTCCGGGCCAAGGCCATCGACGCCAAGGGCACCAACGCCACCCTGGACGCTGATCAACACCTACCGCACCACGAGGTGACCGGAAGAAGTTCCCGGCTCGCGGCAACCCTGTGCGGAGTCTGTGACCACTAGGCGTCGGATCCGGTCATCCCCCGTGCCTGGATTCACTCCTCTTCTGGTGAACGGCATGCAAGGAGAACACCTCCCCATGAACAACCCCACGACCGGCGGACGCCGCGGGCGTCACCGCCGTCGCTGGACCGCCACCGCTCTGCTGCTCGGCGTGCCCGCCATCGTCGTGCCGTATCTCCTGTTCGCGCAGGAGGACTCGCAGGCCGCGACGATCGACGGCAATGCCTACTACCGGCTGGTTTCCGTACGCAGTGGGAAGGTGATGGACGTCAACGCCTTCTCCACCGCCGACGGCACCCGCATCCAGCAGTGGACCGACCAGAACACCGCCAACCAGCAGTGGAAACTGAGACCCACCGGGGACGGCTACTACGAGCTGGTGAACCGCAACAGCGGCAAGGTGCTGGGCATAGTGGGCGGTTCGACCGCCCAGGCGGCCGCCGCCGAGCAGCAGACCGACAGCTCCTCCACTTCCCAGGAGTGGCGGATCGACGAGGTGAGCGGTTCCGACGCCGTCACTTTCACCTCTCGCAGGAGCGGCCAGGTCCTGGACGTCTCCGGAGGCTCCACGGCCGAGGGCGCGCCGATCATCCAGTATCCCGGCAGGGGCAGCACCAACCAGCAGTGGAAGCTGGTGCAAACGGCCGAGACCCAGGCGTCCGGGACCGGCAGCACTCAGACCACGGCCGCGGCCGGACCGTATGTGTGGAAGAACGCCCAGGTGGTGGGCGGCGGTTACGTCACCGGGCTGGTGTTCAACCAGGGGGAGAAGGGTCTGCTGTACGCGCGCACCGACATGGGCGGCGCCTACCGCTGGGACACCGCGGCCGAGCAGTGGATCCCGCTGACCGACTGGCTCGGTGAGAAGGACTGGAACCTGCTGGGCATCGACGCGCTGGCCACCGACCCCGTCGACCCGGGCCGGCTCTACCTCTCGACGGGCACCTACACCAACGAGTGGGCGGGCAACGGCGCGATCCTGCGTTCCACCGACCGGGGCCGTACCTTCCAGCGGACCGATCTGCCGTTCAAGGTGGGCGGCAACGAACCCGGCCGGGGGGCGGGCGAGCGGCTCGTGATCGACCCCGCGAACCACGGCACCCTGCTGCTGGGCACCCGCAAGAACGGCCTGTGGCGCAGCACCGACTACGGTGTGACATGGCGTCAGGTCTCCTCGTTCCCCGTCAAGGACGGGGCGAGCAGCGGCGCGGGCATCTCCTTCGTGACGTACGGCCCGGCCGGCAGCAACACGGTCTACGTCGGCGTCAACGACAAGGACACCTCCCTGTACCGCTCCACCGACGGCGGCAACAGCTGGCAGGCCGTCTCCGGGCGGCCCACCGGCCAGATGCCGCAGCACGGTGTCGTCTCCGGTGACGGCTCGCTGTACCTGACGTACAGCAACGACATCGGCCCCAACGACGCGACGGCGGGCTCGGTGTGGAAGTACACGCCGTCCGGCGGAGCGTGGAAGAACATCTCCCCGTCCCAGGGCAGTTACGGGTTCTCCGGTCTGGCCGTCGACCCGCAGAAGCCGTCCACGGTGATGGTCACCACCCTCGACCGCTGGTGGCCCCGGGACGAGCTCTACCGGACCACCGACGGCGGTACGACCTGGAAGGCGCTGGCCGACAAGTCGGTGCGGGACGCCTCCGCCGCTCCTTACGTCGGTACCGGCATCGGACACTGGATGACCGCGCTGGCCATCGATCCCTTCGACTCCGGGCACGTGCTGTACGGCACCGGCAACGGCATCTGGCGCAGCAAGGACGCGAGCGCCTCCGACAGCGGCGGCACCAGCCACTGGACCTCCGGGGCCCGCGGGCTGGAGGAGACCTCGCTGGCGGACGCGATCGCCCCTCCCGGCGGCGCCACCGTCATCACCTCCATGGGCGACCAAGGCGGCTTCCGCCACGACTCCCTGACCGAGGTGCCCGCCGGACGGCTGAAGAACCCGCTGATGAGCAGTAGCACCGACATCGATTTCGCCCAGTCGGCCCCCGCGGTGATGGTCCGCGTCGGCACGGGCGGCGCGCAGGACGGCGCCTACTCCACCGACGGCGGCAGCAGCTGGAACGGCTTCACGGCAGAGCCGGTGGGCAGCGCGAACAGCGGCCATGTCGCGCTCGCGGCGGACGGCTCCACCATCGTGTGGACCGAGGCCGGCCAGGCCCCGTACCGCTCGACCGACAAGGGAGCGAGCTGGTCGAAGGTCAGCGGCCTGGGCACCGACGCCGTGGTCGTCGCCGACCGCTCCTCGGCCAGCACCTTCTACTCACTCACGGGCGGCACGCTCCACGCCAGCACCGACGGCGGCGCGACCTTCACCCCCCGCGCCACCAGCCTGCCCGCCGGCCGGCTCACCGCCGTCCCCGGCATCAACGGGGACCTGTGGATCGCCGGCGGTGACAAGGGGCTGCTGCACTCCACCGACGGCGGCCGCACCTTCACCACACTCAAGACGGTGCAGTCCGCCTCCGCCCTCGGCTTCGGCAAGGCCGCACCCGGCGCCAACTACCAGGCCCTGTACCTGATCGGCACCGTCAACGACGTCACCGGAGTCTTCCGCTCCACCGACAAGGGCGCCACCTGGCTCCGCGTCAACGACGACGCCCACCAGTGGGGCGCCATCGGCAGCCTCGGCATCATCACCGGCGACCCCGACACCTACGGCCGCGTCTACATCGGCACCAACGGACGCGGCCTCCAGTACGGCGACCCGTCCTGACCCCAACGCCCGAGCGGGGCCGCAGCCACAACGGCCTGTGGCCCCGCCGTGCGGCTGTGCACTCGCGACGGCATCCTTCAGCCGTTGATCCGACCAAGCTGCCGACGTCAACAGGATGCCGGATCTTCAACGGGTTGAGGTAGAGCCGTTGCCTCATGTCAACGGTGACCTCTTGCCCGTGCTGGAGTCGGTCGACTCCCTGCAAAAGGCGTGGCAGGAGGTCGTCAAGGCGAACGATCCGGCCTTCCAGGAAGCCCGCAGGCGCTCATTGCGGCGTGGGCCGCCGTTGCGACAGGACGGAAGCAGCCACCAGAAGCGGCGCGCGGCGGACGAGCCCGAGCTGCCTGCCCGCCGGGCCCGCCTCATCGCTCCGTGGACCTCGCCCCCGTGGCCTTGGCGACTGCCTCGTGCACGTGGGTATCGACAAGGCCGGGGCTGCCGGAGACCACGACGACCACCGTCCCGGTGCGGACGGCCGTCTGCCTGACGATGCTGCTGCGCCCGCCGGCGGAGCAGGTCAGCAGCCGGCTCCACTGCTCGTCGCCCAGCCGGGCGACGAGCACCTTCTGAGTCGTGACCATGACGGGTGTACTACCGGCGAGGACCTGCTAGACGGGGCAGGGCCCGCGCTGTCTCTCACGCACGCTGACTGGCACGCACTTGTCGCAGCCCACGCTGATGGCATCCGCCTCGGCGGCGAGATCGGTCAGGACCGCGACGTCAGCCTGCGGCGGGGACGGGGGCGTGGGTTGGTACTGGTGTCTCCGTCGGATCGGGCTCGGCTGTCACCGCGGAGGGAGCGGGGGCGGGGGCGTAGGGGATCTCTCCGCGCAGCACGGCCTTGGCGCGGTCCTCGTCCAGCTCGCCCTCCCAGCGGGCGACGGCCAGGGTGGCGACGCCGTTGCCGACCAGGCTGGTCAGGGCGCGGGCTTCGGACATGAACCGGTCGACGCCGAAGATCAGTGCCAGGGCGGCGGGCGGGACGTGCGGGACGGCGCTGAGGGTGGCGGCCAGGGCGATGAAGCCGGAGCCGGTGACGCCTGCGGCGCCCTTGGAGGTGAGCAGCATGACGGCGAGCATGGCCAGCTGCTGGGTGAGGCTGAGGTGGATGCCGAGGGCCTGGGCGAGGAAGACCGAGCCCATGGTCAGGTAGATGGCGGTGCCGTCGAGGTTGAAGGAGTACCCGGCGGGCAGCGTGATGCCGACGACGGGTTTCGAGGCGCCGGCGTGCTGGAGCTTGGCCATCATGCGCGGCAGGACGGGCTCGGTGGAGGAGGTGCCCAGGACGATCAGCAGTTCTTCCTTGATGTAGCGCAGGAAGGGCAGCAGCCGCAGTCCGTTCAGGCGCATCACGGTCCCGAGGACGACCAGGACGAAGAAGAGGGCGGCCAGCCAGAACGAGCCGACGAGCAGCGCCAGGTGGCGCAGGGTGCCCAGGCCGTAGTGGCCGATGGTGAAGGCCATCGAGCCGAACGCGCCGATCGGAGCCAGCCGCATGATCCACCGGATGAGCGTGAACAGGACTGTGGAGAACTTCTCGACGCCCCGGGCTATGCCCAGGCCGGCCTCTCCGCTGGCGTGCAGGCCGAAGCCGAACAGCACCGACACCAGCAGCACGGGCAGGATCTCGTTGCCGGTCAGGGCGCTGACCAGGGTGGCCGGGATGGTGGCGAGGAGGAAGGCGGCGAAGCCCTCGTGGGCCGTGGTCGCCTCCGGCGGCAGGCCCTTGGTGGACAGGGTCGAGAGGTCGATGTGCAGACCGCTGCCCGGTTTGACGACGTTGACGACGAGCAGGCCGATCACCATGGCCACGGTGGTCAGCACCTCGAAGTAGACCAGGGCCTTCAGGCTCACGCGGCCGACCGCGCGGGCGTTGCCCATGGAGGCGATGCCGTGGACGACCGTGCAGAAGATGATCGGTGCGATGAACATCTTCACCAGCGCGATGAAGCCGTCGCCGAGCGGTTTGAGGTCAGCACCGGCGGACGGCCACAACCCGCCCACGGCGGCGCCGAGGAGGACGGCGATCAGGCACTGGATGTAGAGGTGGGACAGCATCCGGCTGATGCGGCCCGGTGGTTGGGTGACGGTACCCGGGGCGGCGTCGTTGCGGCTCATGCGGGGCGTCCTTCCAGGACGGGAACGAGGAGTTCGGCTCGGGCGATGCGGCGGGCGGCGCGGTGCAGCAGCACCGTGGGGGACGCGCCGTCCGGTGCGGGGACGGCTTGGGTGGTGACCACGCCGGCGGGGGTGCCCAGGCGCAGCGTGCCGTCGGCGGTCTGCCGGGCTACGCGGTGGGCGAGGGTGCCAGGGGTGGTGGCGGCCGTGGCCAGGGCCACGGCGGAGGTCAGGCCGATCGCCGGGTGCGGGGCGTGCATGGAGACCATGCGCACGGCCAGGTCGTACTCGTCCTGGTTGACGAGCATGCCCTGTGTGGTCCGATAGAGCGCGGGTCGGGCGACGATGCCCACCTTCGGTACCGCGTGGCTGACCGGATCGCCCTCGCGGGCCAGGCCCATGGCCAGCGCTGCCTGGCGGCGCAGCAGGGTCAGCGCGGGTACTGCGGTGGCGAACGCGGTGAGGGATTCCGGGCCGTCGAGGCCGAACGCCTTGGCCTCGAACAGCGCGGTCGGGGCGCCGGCGTCCACCAGTGATGCCTCGACAAGGCCGTCCGGGCCGGTCAGCTCGTCCAGTGCCCGGCCGGTCGGCAGTGCGCGGCCGGTCGTCGAGCCCGCCGGGTCCTGAAACCCGAGCAGGACCGGCACGCCCGGCGCCGAGGTACCCGGGACCACGGCCGTGCCCTCCTCCGGGGCCACGCCCGCGGGGGTGGGGATCGTGCCGGTGAGGCGGGCCCCGGTGTTGACGTTGAGCATGCGGACGGTGGTGGTGTCCGACGTGATCGGCACGAGATGGTGGTGGGCGGCGTACAGGGCCACGGCGGTGGCGCAGTTGCCGCAGTTGCTGGCCCACTCCACGTGCTCGTCGCCGATCCCGACCTGTGCGAAGGCGTACTCGACATCCACGCCGGCCTGGGTCGACGCCTGTACGACGGCGGCCTTGGAGGTGGTGGAGGAGGCTCCGCCCACGCCGTCGATCTGACGGGGGTCGGCGGCGTTGAAGGCGGCGAGCAGGAGGGCATCGACGTCCACGCCCGTGGCGGCCACGTCGCGGTGGTCGAAGATCCAGCACTTGCTGGTTCCTCCGCGGATCATCTCGCCCTGCAGACGCAGCACAACCGACTCCTCACAGCCAGGGAAGGGGAAGCCCGCCGACGGTCTCGCCGTGCGTGGTGTCCTCCACGGTGGGTTACGGCAGCGTGAAGTACAATCTCGGAAATCTGCATGGCTATTAAGGTGAAGTGAACGCTGGAGGTGGCGGCATGCTCGATGTCCGGCGCATCCTGCTGTTCACGGAGGTCGCCCGGCGCGGCTCGGTGACCGCGACAGCCCGCGCCCTGAACTACACCCCGTCAGCGGTATCGCAGCAGGTCAGCCGCCTGGAAGCGGAGGCAGGACAGCCCCTGCTGGAACGCCACGCCCGGGGTGTCACCCTCACCGACGCCGGACGGGCGCTGGCCGAACGAGGGCACCGGATCGAACGCGAACTGCGGGCCGCGGAAAACGAACTCGCCGACTACGCCGGCCTGCGCGCGGGCACCCTGCGCATCGGCACCTTCCCCACCGTCGGCGCCTCGCTCCTCCCACAGGCCGTGATCGCCTTCCGGGACGCCCACCCCGACGTACGGCTGACCGTCCGCAGCGCCCGCATCGCCGGGCTCTGGACGATGCTGGAGAACCGGGAGATCGAGATGTCCCTCATGTGGGACTACGACTGGAGCCGAATCGACCGGGAGGACATTGTCATCACCCCACTTCTCGATGACCCGCCTGCCCTTCTCGTCAGCGACCACCATCCACTCGCCGGCCGCGACGCCGCCTCACTCGCCGACTTCGCACACGACCCCTGGATCACCCGCGCCGACCATCACCCGGTGGCCGAAGCCCTCGTCCGCGGCTGTCGCGCCGTCGGCTTCGAGCCCCACATCGCCTACGAGGCCCACGACTACCAGGAAGCCCAGGCCATGGTCGCCGCCGGCATCGGCGTCGCCCTCGCCCCCACCCTGGCCCTGGAGGGCATCCGACCCGGCGTGAACGCCCTGCCCCTCCAACCGCCAGCTCCCATCCGCCGCATCCTGCTGGTTCGCATGGCCGACCACTCCCTCACCCCCGCCGCCCTGACCTTCGCCGGACTCCTCCGCGACGCCGCCGAGGCCCGAACCCCCTGACGCTGACACCGAACCACGCCCACCGGTCGCGGAACCGTCGCGCTCACCGCGGGGAACCCAGGCCCCGCACTTCGGTGTTGGACGTGGGCCACCGTCGGCGGCAAGCAACCTGGCCATACGTTGGGGCTCTCGGCCTGTATCTGACGCACCGCGTCGGAATCCACTCCGTCATGGCAGTGCCGCTGCGGGCACGCGGGGTGACCCTGGGATCGGCCCTGTTCTTCCGCCACCGCACCCCGGACCCCTTGGGCGAGGCGAAAAAAATTCTGTGGCTCTTCGCGGCAACCTTTTCGGCCTCTGGGACCACTCGGTGCTGTCCGGCCAGGTGGTCGGTCAGATGCAACGGCTGAAAGAGAGCACAGGCGTGTCCCTGGAACGAGAGCACAGACATGTCCCCGGCCCACCCACGTCATCGGTGGCGTCCCCCGTCGGCGGCCACCGTGCCGACGGCGGCGCGCGCGGTGGTCGTCCGAAGCATCGTGGCCGTCGGTTGCTCGCGCGTCGGGGTCTCTGGGCGGGTCTCGCCATGGTGGTCGTGACCGGCTCGGCTGTCGTGGTCAGCCAGGCTTCGGCGCAGCCGAAGACCCTGGATCTGAAGAAGTGGTACGTGCTGGTCAACCGCAACAGCGGCAAGGTGCTGGACGACCGCGCCTCCGCCAAGAACGACGGCGCGGCGGTGGTGCAGTGGAGCCGTCACGGCGGGGCCAACCAGCAGTGGCGGTTCATCGACGCGGGTGACGGGTACTACCGGCTGCAGAACCGGAACTCCGGCAAGGTGCTGGACGACCTCGGTTGGTCGAAGACCGCCGGCTCCGCCATCGTGCAGTGGAAAGACCTGAACGGCACCAACCAGCAGTTCAAACTGGCCAAGTCGTCGGACGGCTACGTGCGTCTGGTCAATCGCTTCAGTGGCATGGCCGTCGATGTCCACAACGCCGCCAAGGCCGACGGGGGCCACGTCGTCCAGAACCGCGACCGGGGCGGCGCCGATCAGCAGTGGCAACTCGTCCCGGCCGGGAGTGTCGGCAGCTCCGGTACGCCCTCCGCGCCGAGCAGCAGCGTTCCCACCAGCCCGGCTCCGAGCAGCTCGCACCCGTCGTCGACGCCGTCTCCCGTGGCCGGTGGCGGCAGCTCGACGACGCGTTTCATGGGCAGCAGCACGGTGCTCATCGGCGGCTCGATGTCCGACGCCTCGGCGGCCGCCGCGCCGTTCGACGTGCGGTACGCCTATGTGCACAGCCAGCCCGCGCCCTCGTCGGACTACTACTCGGCAGCGCGCTGCCACGACGATTGGTCGGGTTGGTGGGGCTGCTGGAACGGCAGCACCACGGCGCCCGGCACTTACGTGACCTGGCGGGACAGCGTGGCGGCCCAGGCGACGTACAAGGGCAGCGCGCGTCCGCAGAAGATGCTCTGGACCTGGTACTCGTTGCGCGACCTCGGGGATGCGGCAGGGGAGGGCGACGGTCCGGGCGAGGTCAAGGCCATCAACCGGCTCGACCTGCTCACCCGGTACCTGAACGACTACCGGTTCTTCCTCCAGAAGATCGGCACGTCGCACGAAGCGATCGACCTTGAGCCCGACTTCTGGGGCTACGTCCGGTCGCTCGGCAATCCGCACCAGGTTCCCGCACAGGTCTCGGGCGCCAACCCGACCGATTGCGGATCCCAGGAGAACAGCGCCGCCGGACTCTCCCGCTGCCTGATCTCGATGGCGCACAAGTACGCGCCGAACACCGCCGTGGGGCTGCACCTTTCCTGCTTCGACTGGCAGACCGACACACAGGCATGCGTCAAGGACTACGCGAACCTCGGGGCGCAGAACGCCGACTTCCTGGCCACCGACGTGTCGGACCGCGACGCAGGCTGGTACGCACAGCCCGCCCACGGCGGCAGTGACCACTTCTGGACCGACCAGAAGGCCGCCGCCGCACTGCAGTTCTACAAGACGATGGCCGAGTCCGTGGGCAAGCCGGTGGTCCTGTGGCAGATCCCCGTGGGCAACATGGCGCAGAACAACACCCTCAACCATTACAAGGACGACAAGGTGGACTGGCTCTTCGGGCACCTGGACCAGGTCGCGAAAGCCCATGTCGCCGGCCTGCTCTTCGGTCCAGGACAGCAGGAACAGACCTCGGTCGAAACCGACGGCGGAAACCTGATCAACAAGACGATCGCGTACCACAACTCGGGCGGTACAGCACTCAAGTAGGCGAAGCTGACGAATGCGCCCCCATCGCTTCGATGGGGGCGCATTTCGTCGTCTTCGCCGGGCTGAGGACTTCTCCGGGCGGCGCCGGCCATGCCGCCGTCGGTGCGGGCGCCGATCGAGGCGGCCTCGGCGAAGGGGACGATCGTGCTGACAGGTGACGGCGGGGAAGCCGAGTTCGACCGCGAGGCCGGGGGAGTGCGGGCCGTCCCGGTCGATGAATGCGTCGCTGCGGCGGAAGGTGAATGCGGCCCGGGACGCCGGTGCCCACGCGCGCAGGACCAGGAGCACACCCATCAGCCCGACAAGCCTCGCCGAGCCTCCGTCTGATCCCCGAACGATGGGAACCCCAGCCGGCACACGGCTGGGGTTCCTCGACGAGGCGGTGAATAGCGGTCAGCGCTGCAGGGTGAGGACGCCCGGCCGCCACGGCAGCCGGTCGTAGGGGCCGCTCGCCGCAGGGGACTTGCCCTGGTAGAGGAACTGCAGGTTGCAGGGGTCGACGGTCATGGTCTGGTCGGGGTTGTTGCGGACCAGGTCACCATGGCTGATGTCGTTGGTCCAGGTGGCACCGCTGTTGGCCTTGCCCGCGAAGGGGTTGCTCTCAGTGGCCGCCTGCGGGGTCCAGGAACCGCTCAGGCTGGTGGCGGTGAACGAGCGGAAGTAGCGCTGCTCGTTCGCCCCCCGTGCCTCGACGATCATGAGGTACTGGTTCTGGCCCTGGACCTTGTAGACCTGCGGCGCCTCGAACAGGTTCTTGACCGTGTCGCTCATGACCGTCGTGTACGAGGAGCCGAAGCTGCCCGGGAAGTTCCCGATCGGCATGCTCGCCCGGTAGATCTTGCCGTTGTCGCCGGCGAAGAACAGGTACATGTTCTTGTCGTCGGCGATCAGGGTCTGGTCGATCGGGCCGGTGGCGGATTCGGTGCTGGGAATGCTGCCGGTGAACAGCGGCTGCGGCGCGGACCAGCCATTGGGGTTGGTGGGGTCGCTCGACGTGCGGTAGACGAAGGTCGACGCGCCCCACTGGGACGCCAGCACCCAGATGTTCTTGGGCGCGAAGTAGAACAGTGTGGGCGCCACCGCTTTCTGGCTCATGCCGGTCTGGCCGGCCGAGGCCATGTCCGACCAGTTCGTGAAGGGCTTGAACATCATCGAGCCGTACGACGATCCCGCCACGTTCGACGCGTAGACCAGGTGCTTGCCGGTGTACGTCACGGTGGTGAAGTCCTTCACCGCGTCCCACCCGTTCGCCGGCTGCGCCAACGCACCCGTCGACGTCCACCGGTACGTCGACGGAAGAGCACACGTGTTGCTCTTCGGCGCCGCCGACCCCCCGGTCGGCTTGAAGTTCCAGTGCTGGTTGGCGCCGCCGCCGTTGGTGTCCCAGACCTGGACGGGAGTGCCGTTGGCGGTCCGACCGCCGGGGATCTCCAGCGCCCGGCCGCTGGCGACGTTGGTCAGCGTGTAGGAGCCGTCACTGTTCCGGGCGGCCCGCCAGTGCTGGTTGGCGCCACCGTTGGAGTCCCAGACCGTCATCCTCGTCCCGTTGGCCGTCTGGTTGCCCGGCTCGTCCAGTACCCGGCCGCTGGCGACGTTGGTCAGCGTGTAGGAGCCGTCGCTGTTCCGGGCGGCCCGCCACTGCTGGTTGGAGGCACCGCCGGCGTCCCACACCTGGAGCGGGGTGCCATTGCCTTTGTATCCCGCGGGCTCGTCGAGAACGCGCCCGGCGGCCGCGTTGGAGATCGTGTAGACGGTGCCGGAGGTGATGCCCCCGGCCGTCGTGCCGCCGCCCGCCGTGCCCCCGCCGCTGCTGCCGCCCAGGGCGGTGAGCACCGCGTCGTAGGCGGGCTTCTTGTTGCCGCCCGCATCGAACAGCAGCGGGTATTCACCGGTGCGCCACGAGTCGCTGTCCCTGATCCCCCACACCGTGATGCCCGTGCAGCGGGCGACGCTCATGCACGCCTGGACGGCGTTGGCGTACGCCGTCGGCGACGCCTGGGCGATGTCGAGCTCGGTGATCTGAACGTCCACGCCGAGCGCGGCGAACTTGGACAGGGTGGTCTGGTAGCCGGCCGGCGGGCCGCCTGCGCCGAAGTGGCTCTGGAAGCCGACGCAGTCGATCGGTACACCGCGGGACTTGAAGTCCTTGACCATCGCGTAGACGCCCTGCGTCTTGGCGTCGGTCCAGTTCTCGATGTTGTAGTCGTTGTAGCAGAGCTTGGCCGAGGGATCGGCGGCCCGCGCGGTGCGGAACGCCTCCTCGATGAAGCCGTTGCCCAGCACGTCCTGGAAGACCGAGCTGCGGTGCTGACCGCTGCCGCCGTCGGCGAACGCCTCGTTGACCACGTCCCAGGCGTAGATCTTGCCCTTGAAGTGGGTCATCTCGGTGGTGATGTGCTTGTCCATCACACTACGCAGGGTGTTGGCGTCGGTGATGGACTTGACCCAGCTCGGCAGTTGGGAGTGCCAGACCAGGGTGTGCCCGCGCAGTCGCTGGCCGTGCGCGGTGGCGTGGCCCACGATCGAGTCGGCGGGGGCGAAGTCGAAGTTCCCGCGGGAGGGTTCGGTGGTGTCCCACTTCATCTCGTTCTCCGGGGTGATCATGTTGAATTCCCGGTCGAGAACGGCGGAGTACGTCGAGTCGCCGAGCCTGCCCGAGGCCACTGCCGTGCCGAAGTAGCGGCCGCTGCCGGCCGCTGCACCGGCCAGGGGGCGGGCCTTCGGTGTGTGTGCGGCCTGGGCGACCAGGGGTACGGCAGCACCCGCGGCGGCGAGGACCACGGCGGCGGTGAGCACGCGGCGGGTTGCCGGACGGCGGCGATGAGAGCGGTTCTGATCTGACAACGGCATGTCCTTCTGACACAGCGGGCCTTGATCCGGCCCCGGTCATCCGCCAGTTGCCGCCACGCACACAAAGGTTGCCGCGATCGAGGGAAGAATGTTCACGGCCGCCGTCGCCATCCCCAACCCAGCTCCACGGCGACCTGCAGGCCACCATGAAGGCCACCTACGGCGACGGGACCAACGCCGGGCCGGCCGACTGGACCCCGTACCAGCGGTTCGGGTACTTGTTCTCCCATCGAGCCTGTGCGGCAAGGGGACCTCGTCCCCTTGCCGCACAGCGGCGTTCACCGGGCCGGGACGAACCCTCCCCGGACCGACGCGGAGCCGCCCGAACCCTGCCCGTCGACGCGGTAGCCGTCGCCCGCGGCACTGCGGACACTGGTGCCGTTGTTGAACTGCGCGGCGAACTCATGGCTCCCGGCCGGCACGGTCAGGCCCGGCTTGAGGACCCAGCGGTAGACCAGCGTGCCGCCGGCCTCCTGGACGGTGACGGTGAAGTCACCACTCGGCAGGGTCTGCCAGGTGCCGGTGTTCTTCACCCCGCCGGTCTGCACGATCCGCATCTCGACCGTGAGCGAGGTGAGCGGCTGGGTCGTCTTGAGGGCGAGGTTGCTCTGCGTCCAGTAGACGGTGCTGCCCGGGTCCACCGAGCCGGCCGACCACAGCGGCCCGTTCCGGCTCTCGCCGGCGGCCGGCGATGGACTGGTGGCCGGCGGAGTCGGGCGCGAGCTGCCCGGGGTGGTGGCCGGGGCCGGCGCGACGGGGGTGGGGCGGGCCGATGTCGGGTGCGGGGAGCTGACGGTCGGGGACGGGGTGGCAGGCGTGGTCACGGTGGGCGACGGCGACGGGGTGGCGACGATGGCGGCGACGGCGAGGCCGCCGGTCGCCAGGATGCCGGTGGCGGCGAGCCCGGCGAGCGCGACCCTGGTCCCGGACCTCGCGAACGGCCGCGCGCGGTGACGGACGGCGGGGCCGGCCATGCCGCGTTGCACCCGGGCCAGCATCCTCGCACGGTCGGGCCGGTGGGCCTCGGCGGCCTCGCGCAGCCGACGGTCGATCTCCTCGTTCACCGGTTCCTCCTCCCCGCCACCAGGTCCCCGGCCGCTCGTGCGCCCAGTATCCTTTCCAGCTCGGCCATTCCCTTCGAGGTCTGGCTCTTCACCGTTCCGACCGAGATGCCCAGCGCCGCCGCCGTGTCCTTCTCCGACAGGTCGAAGGCGTGCCGCAGCACCACGCAGGCGCGCTTGCGGAACGGCAGCCGGGCGAGCGCCGCGCGGACGTCCAGCACGGCCGCCATGTCCGGCCCGTCCACCTTCTCGGGGCTGCGGGACCAGAACAGCGTGATCCGGCGTCGCTCGCGCACCGCGCTGCGGATCCGTCCCCGCGCCAGGTTGGCCACCACACCGCGGGCGTAGGCGAGCGGGTGGTCGGCCTGCCGCAACCGGTCCCAGCGCTGCCACAGGGCGACCAGGGCATCCGCCGCGAGGTCGTCCGCCGCGTCGGTCTCACCGGTCAGGAGGTGTGCCAGACGGGCGAGTTCGGCATAGTGGCGTTCGAAGAATTCGTGGAACTCCGCGGACGCGTCATCGAGGACCATCCCCCGGTCGCCCTCTCCTGGCAATGATGTGCGCGTTGGTTGCGCGTTTAACAACGGGGAGCGCAGCCTAACAGTGCCCAGCCCGGGATTCGAACAGCGGTCGCGCTCGGTTGCGGGGCGGTGAAGGCTGACCGGCGGGCTGGTCAATGCCGGGCGAACTGGACGCCGGTCGGCTGCGCGACGTCCGGCTGCACGGCGGTGCCGTCGACGGTCAGCCGCTCCCCGTGGATGTCGGTGATCCTGACACCGGTTCCGCTCCCCGGGGGACGGGACGCCGGCACACCGACGTCCAGCAGCGCCAAGGGAATGCCCATGACCAGTCCGCGCCCGCGCCACGGTTGCGGCGCGGCGTGCTTCGTTGCCCTCATGCCCGTCCATCCGGTAGTTCGACTCGGCCTTCCGGATCACAGTTGCCGCAGAGGACGAGAAGGTTGCCGCCCCGACGCTGTTTTCCCGGCGACCGGTGCACGGCACAAAAGGGAACCGTTCCCCAGGACCCAGATGGCTTCCGTATGGAGAACTTCTCCGGGTTTTCGAGATCCCGGTGGCCGGCCACCGGTCTTCACGTCCGTAAGGATCACCAGCACTTCAGGAAGCACCCTGACTCGATGAATCGATCTTGGCACCTTGTCCTGGCGTCGGCTCTCGTCGCGGGAGCCGTCACACCGGTGGTCGCGGTGGGCAGCGCGGTCGCCGCAGACGGCGACATCACCTCGGCCGTCCTGGCGAACCGTGATGTCGTCCTGACCGGTGACGCGGTCGTGCGCGTCCCGCAGGGAACCCACACGTACACCGGTGTGATCAGCGGTGAAGGAGCCCTTCGCGTGTCCGGCAGCGGCACGCTGGTCCTCGCCAAGGACAGCACCTTCACCCTGCCGCACTCCCGGCAGCACCAGAGGGTCCAGGTCCCGGGCGGCAACCACCCGTACGTCGTGGTCGGCAGTCCCGACGAGCCCGCGGTCACCGTGGACGCGGGGGCAACCCTCCAGTACGGCACCGGCGGTACGACCGGCCTGATCGGGTCCTTCCCGTACAACACGCCCGGTTACCAGCAGAACCAGGACAACATCCGGGTGGACGGAACCCTGCGTCTGTCGCTGACCCGGCTGTTCAACCTGGGCATCATCAGCGGCTCCGGCCTGGTCACCCAGCCCCGGAACATGTGGGGAACGCTCCAGATCTGTGGCACCAACCCGTTCTCCGGCATCTTCGACAACGGCACGGGCGTCAACTTCGCGAGCACCACCTGTGCCGCCGAACTGCCCAACGCCCGCTCCGTCGTCAACCGCGGTTCATGGATCATCGACACCCCGCTCAACCACACCGTCGTACAGCGGCAGAACTTCTACAGCCACGAGTACGGCAACGACGTCAATGTGCACTCCCGCCCGGGCAGCAAGGTGATCCTCACCGGCGTCTACAGCTGGAGCGACAGCGGCGACGGGGCGGCGCCGTCGCTGAGCGACCCCGGACTGAACTGGCGGCCCGTGGCCCACAAACTGAACAAGCGCGGCACCAACATCGAGGGCGCCGACGTCCAGTGGGGCGACGGGACAACGCACCAGATCTTCATGCCCGGCACGGCGCAGACGGTCTACATCAACCTGCACGCCAGACGGCAGCGCTCCCGGCTCACCTTCGACTACAACGGACCGGTGACCCTGGGCGCGCCCATCGGCGGCGGCATGTATCACGACACCCTCAGCGCTCCCGGCGCCGGGGACGTCGTCATCGCCGGCACCAACGGCAACGACGTGACCTTCGCAGCAGCGCAGTACTACGACGGATCCACCACCATCGACAGGAACGCGACCCTCCGTCTCGGCTCCGGGGCCGCGGGCGGCGACGGGAGCCTCCACACCGGCGGAGCCCTCGACAAAGTGATCGACAACGGTTCACTCGTGCTCCGCAACACCGGGACATCCACCTCCCTCCCGGCGGTGACCGGTGCCGGATCGGTGACGCAGAGCGGAGCCGCGGCCACCACCGTCACCAGCGCCGCCTACACCGGCGCCACCACCGTGGCCAAAGGCCGGCTGATCGTCTCCGGGACCTCTCTGCGGACATCCAGCGCGGTCTCTCTGACCGGTTCCTCGGCCGTCCTGGATCTCAGCAAGGCACGCGACACGACCCTGCGCAGGCTGCGGGTCGTCACCGGCGCGAAGATCCTCCTTCCCCGGAAATCCCCTGAGCTGACCGTCGGTTCGACGACCGCAACAGTCTCCGGTACCGGTCTCGCCCTCGGCGGGGCGCGCTTCTCCGTCAGCCGGGCCGGCGCCCGCACCGTGCTCACCGCTCTCCCCTCCTCCGCCGCGACGACACCGGCGCCCTCCCCGTCCCGGACCGGCCGAGCGGCCACCCCCCTGGGCGCCCCCACCGGCACCATGGCGGACACCGGCGCCATGGCGGACACCGGCAGCAACTTGGGTGCTCTGTGGGCCCTCACAGGACTGGCGGGCGTCGTTCTCGCCGGCGTCGCCGCGGTCTTCGGCTTCGTGCGCGTCCGCTCGCGTCCGCGTACGTCCCCGCGTCACTCCCGCTGATCCCCGGCCGCCACGGATTCCACCGGCCCGCCCATGGCTGTCAGCGCTCACCCCTTACGATGAGCGCGCTGCCACGGTGTGTGTGATAGCGACGGCGATTGCCCGCGGGCCCCCGCAACCCGGCCCGGTCGGCGCGAGCGGGGCTTCGTACCCGCGTCAGGTCGAAGGGAGACCCGATGCCAAGGCATGCCGCGCCCGCGGCCGACGTGATTGCCGCGGCCCGGGCCGGCGATCGCGACGCCCTGGAAGAGCTCAGCTCCCGGACCCTTCCGCTGGTCTACAGCGTCGCGGCGCGTGCGCACCCGTACCGCGACGACGTCGACGACATCGTCCAGGAGACGATGATGCGCATCCTGCGCGGCATCGGGGGACTGGAGCGCCCGGAGGCGTTCCGGTCCTGGGTGATCACCATCACCGTGAACGAGGTCCGCGACCACATCCGCAGGCGCGGCAGGAGGGAGACGACGGGAGCGGCGTTCGACGCGGCTGAGCACCGGCCCGACCCGGCTGCCGACTTCGCCGAGGGGGTCATCCTCGACCTGCGGCTGTCCGGACAGCGCGAGGAGTCCGTGCGCGCGACCCGTTGGCTCGACGAGGACGACCGGGAGCTGCTGTCACTGTGGTGGCTGGAGACGGCCGGCCGGCTCGCCCGGGCCGAGCTCGCCTCCGCTCTGGACATGACCGGCCATCAAGCGGCTGTACGGGTGCAACGCATGAAGGAGCGCCTGCACACCTCCCGCGTCATCGTCCGAGCCCTCGCGGCCAGGCCCGCATGCGGGGAACTGACCCGGCTGACCCTGGACTGGAACGGGGCCCCCAGCGGCCTGTGGCGCAAACGCCTCGGCCGCCATGTGCGGCAGTGCCCGCGGTGCGTGCGCCACGAGGAAGGCATGCTGGCCCCGGAAGGACTGCTGGCGTCCCTGGCCCTCCTGCCCGTGCCGGCGGCACTGCTGGCCTGGCGCCCGTGGCTGTCCGCGGGAACGCACGCGGCGGCGGCCGGCCAGGCCGGCACCACGGCCACTTCAGGCAGCGGGGGTTCCGCGACGGCGGGGACGGCAGGGACGGCAGGGACCGCCGGGGCGAGCCTCACCGCGAAGGCCGTGGTGGCGGCGAGTGCGCTGCTCGCCGTGGGCGGTGGCGTGCTCGTGTACGCGGCCCCATGGTCCAGCCCGTCGGCGCGTCCGGCCACCGCCCCGACGGCTTCCGGCCGCCCGGCACCCGCGCCCTCGCTCACCGCATCGGCATCGGCATCCGCATCCGCATCACCGTCACGGCCGGCACCGGTACTGGGCTCGGCCGTCTCGCATCCCTCGCCCCGGCCGCGGTACGGGTCCGTGGTCGACACCGTGGACAGCGCGCCACCGCCGGACCGGCCGCCCGCCGCATTGCCCCACCGCCCGCAGACCGCGGTGACGATGACGGGGCTCAAGAGACACCTGGACGGCTACCAGCTCGTCCACCGCGGGGACACGGTGGTACTGCGCGGGAAGGGCTACTTCACCGTCCACTGGGACGTGATGTACGGGCTGCGCCCCGGGCTGCTGACCATGCCCTCGTGGACCGGACTGCGAGGAAGGCTGTTCCACGTGGCCTCGGGCGGCGGCCACCGCATGGACGACCGTCAGCCGGGCGCCACCGCCGGCGGCACCTGGATGGGCAACCGGCAGCAAGGACTGATCACCCTGCCGCCGGGAGCCCAGCAGATGTGGCAGAACGAGTACTACTACCTCGACGGCAGCGTCACACTCCACCTCAACGAGACCCAGGCCGACTACAACCTCGACGTCCTGCCCTCCTCCTGGCAGGAGACAGCCGACGACATCGCCAGTCCCCCGTCCCCGCACTCCGCCGACCGCGAACGGTACGGACTCGTGCGCGACACCGGCCGCGACGACGCCCCCGTACCGCAGTACACCACCCGCTCCACGCCGACCGAGGCGGGCACCGTGCCCCAGCGCTCCGTCGTGTCCTGACCATGGGCGGTTGCCCAGGCGGGGCGGTGCCCTTGCCGAAAACTCCGCCCTGGTGGGAGCCGGTGTGCAGTTCGGCGACCGCGGCCGCTTGCGCCTGTGCTTTCCCGCAGTTGGCGGTCGCTGCGACATGGTGATCGGCCGTGCTGCTGCGACTGGCCTGTCACGAACGCGTTCGCCATGCTGTGTCTGCTGGCGACGAGCGACAGAGACAAGGACGTCGCGATCCTCGTCCCGCGCCATCAGATCACCGTCCTGGACCGCCGACCCGGCAAGAAGAGGGTGCGGTTCCCCCCCGGGTGCTCGGGCATTCACGGCGGCGCCGCTGCACCGGCTCCCGAAGGACGTGCTGCCCAGCCCGCGGCTGCTGATGCGTCGGGACACGGTGCTGCGGTGGCACCACCATGTGGAAAGCGTGTTGAGGGTTGCCCCTTGCTGCCGGACTGTCCGGCACGGAGCGTCATGCGCGGGATTGAGTGCACGGCCCGCACGTTGCTGACCAGGGAAAACAACATCAGGTAGCACCGGCGAGCGCACCCGGCAAGGATTCGATCCTGGCGGGGTTCTACTCGGCCTCGGACTCCTCGCCCGGGGCCGTTTGCGTGAGCGGACGGGGCGCGAGGCCCCGATATCTCTCCGGACGGATCAGCACCGCCCGGCACGTTCGCCTCCGCCGCCTCGGCCTCGGCCTTGGCTTCCGGAGCAGCGTTCCTGGAGGCGGCGCGGGCGCGCGGTTCGAGCTGGGCTGCGGCCTCGGCGATCGCCAGATCCGCCTCGGGAAGCAGGCTCGTGTAGGTGTCGGCCGTGATGGTGATCGAGGAGTGGCCGAGCATCTCCTGGATGTCCTTCAGGTCGGCCCCGGCCGCGTGGGCCGGCGTCGCGGCGTCGCGGCGTCGTGGCGGAGGTCGTGGAGCCGGACTGGCGGGAGGTCGATCTCCTCGTACAGGTCGATGAACCGTCGCGTGACGTTGGCCGGCCACGTGATTTTTTGTCACACCTTGATCAGGTGCATCTCCTGACGTGAACTGCCGTCTGCGTGGCGATCCTATGATGGCCAAAATTGTTGGCCTGAGGGGGAGTTGACGACGGTGTCACGAAGATCGCTTGCTTTCGTCGGGGTGGCCGCGCTGGTACCGCTGCTCGCTTCGGCCGCCTCCGCGCAGGCGGCGTCGGGCTCGCTGACGGTCACCACGCTGGGGCGGCACGGCGGCAAGGTCTCGACGACGGTCACCGTCGTCGCCGTGCCGTCCGGGCAGACGTACAGCGTCAAGTCCGGCAAGCGGATCAGCCTGCCGTCGGGGCGCTACCTCGCGATGACCGACTTATACGAGAGCACTACCGACGGTCTGGGCACCGACACCATCGGCGCTCAGGTCGTACAGGTGTCGGGCAGCAAGTCGGTGACGCTCGACGCGCGTAAGGGCAAGCTCGTCAAGGTGGCGCTCGACACCCCTGCCGACGTGACCGGGCCGCCGCGGATCAGCGCGCAGGTGTGCGCCGCCACCGTCGGTGACATGCCCTCCGCCTTCAGCGCGGGTGGCTGGAACGACGAGGGAGCCCTTTACGCCATCCCGAACTCCTCCAAGCTGCTGCAGTTCGGGTACCTCGCGCAGTGGTCGGGCAACGACAGCTATGTCGCCGTGAAGAAGACCACGGGCATCCCGGCGGCGCCCGGCGGGTCGTTCAAGCGGTCGGGGCTTGCGACGATGCGCTTCTCGGTGCGCGCCGGAACGCAGATGGGTACTCAGGTCGACACCGCGCTCCAGGCGGCGCCGAAGACCGATGACTGCACGACCGACCTGATGGCCCAGGTGCGCGACGACAACGCCCCGTACAGCGCCACCGTCCATCTGACTCCCGGAACCTGGCAGCCGCGCGACGACATCTTCGGCAGCAACGGCGACGACGTCAGCGGCGGCTTTCCGAAGCTCAGGACTCTGAAGGCGGGGCAGAGCCTCACCCAGTCCTTCGGTCGGGCTGCATGGGGCCCCATGCGCAATCTGCCGCTGCTCGGGCAGAAGTCCGTCACCTTCCTGCCGGACGCCCTGATCGGCGACCTCGACATCGGCGGCGACTGGGGGGACATAACGAAGGAGACGGTGGTCCTGTCCAAGAGCAGCACCACGGTCAAGAAGCAGACTCTGACCGACTGGCGCACCGGGCCCACCGAGTTCGATGCCCCTGTCCGCTCGGCCGGCTGGTATCGCCTGACCGTCGACGCCCACCGTTACCGCCCGGGCATCACCTTCCCGGCCGGCATGCTGTCGCCGCGGGCGACCCTCGACTGGCACTTCAAGGTGTCCGACCCGGCCAAGGCGATGGTCGCGCCCGTCTTCCTCACCCGCTTTCTGCCTACCGGGCTGAACAGCCACAACCAGGCCGCGCCGAACAGCACCACGACGGTCGACGTGAGCGCCGGGCGCGCCTCCCAGGGCCCCGACATCAAGCTCACCAAGGTGACCGCCAAGTCCGTCCGGGTCTGGTCGTCCTCCGACGGCGGCAAGACCTGGAAGGCGGCGACCGTCAAGCGGTCCGGATCGGCCTGGCAGGCGTCCGTCCACAACCCGGCGTCCGGCGCCGTCGCCCTGCGCTCCGAGGTGACGGACTCCGCCGGAGACAGCTCGGTGGAGACGGTGTACCGGGCGTACGCCATAGGCTGAGGGTGTTGCTCCCTTGATGGTCCGACGGCCCGGAGGAATCCGACATCCGGGCCACGCCCGACTGACAGAGTCCGCCGCTCTGCCGCTGCCTCATGTGCCCGTGCAAGGCCGTCTCGTCGGCCAACGCTTCTTTCCGGACTCGGTCATGCCTCCGCCACAGAGGACGGCCTGCGGCGACTCGTCTCGGAGGGCGTGCCCGGAGCGTGCCCTTCAGACCGGTCGACCACGGTTGGCAGCAGCGCGAACCTGCCCCTTGAGGGCGGCACATCGGAGCGTAGACGCCTAGAAGAACCCCGGGTTTCCCGAGCGCCGTCGCTTCCCGAGCTGAGAGCGCGAGTTCGATTCTCGTCACCCGCTCCATGATGAGACCCCAGGTCAGTGACCTGGGGTCTGTGTGTTGCTGGAGCCCCCCGGACGCCTACCCGTCGAGCACCACGAAGATCGGGCGCAGGGAGGGCACGAGTGCTTGGTGGATGCCACGCAGCCACCGCTCACGTTTGCCAAAGGGCGCCGACGGCCTGAGGTTTCGTGGCCGACTTGGCAAGTGTGCGCATGTCCTGGCCCTCGGCCTGGCGTTCCCTCGGTGAGGCCGGGTCACGTGCGCCTGCGCCTGAAGGCGACGGCTGGCCAGGTCCCGTCTGTGGATGGGACTTCAGTACCAGGACGCTCGCGTCAAAGTGGCGGATCGTCGGGCAGCACCCGGAATGCCTTGTGGCGGCCCAGCGGGCAGACAGCCCGGAAGTCGCACCGGTCGAGGGTGGGAATCGCGTCCAAGTGCGGAGCTCGATCGGCCCGCGGGCCGCAAGGCCGCCGCGGTCGCCCCGCCGGAACCGCCGTGTGGCCTTCCTCTCGCTGCCAGGGGCTCGGCGCGTTCGTCGGCATGTCGTCAGCTGATGGCGACGGCAGCCGCGCCCAAGCCGTCGAAGGAGGTCACGGCGCTGCGACCGGACAGGCTCGACGGCAACAGTGCGGGCCGGGAGAGCAATTCCTGTGGTCGGGAAGTGAGAAATCGACACGGCGCACGAGAAGTATTCCTGAGGTGGGAGACGGCCAGGAATTGTTCACCGCGTGGGGTCGCTCACGGCGTGCTACTGTCAGTATCAGTTGCAGGTGTGGTTGCCAGAATGGTTTTTCCGGCGGCTGATCATCACGGCGACATGGAAAGCGCACAGAGCGTATTCCTGACACCGTCTCCGAAGGAGAAACAAAATGGCTACTGGCACCGTGAAGTGGTTCAACGCGGAAAAGGGCTTCGGTTTCATCGAGCAGGACGGCGGCGGCCCCGACGTCTTCGCCCACTACTCCAACATCGCCGCCCAGGGCTTCCGTGAGCTGTTGGAAGGTCAGAAGGTGTCGTTCGACATCGCGCAGGGCCAGAAGGGCCCGACGGCCGAGAACATCGTTCCCGCGTGACGCGTCGGCACTGACGCATACTTCGCAGCTGGGGCCCGCACCTTGGGGTGCGGGCCCCAGCTCGCTTCATTTTCAGGGCGATTCAGCCCTGTTTTTTCGGCTCGTTCTCGCGATTCTCTGCGCCGCTCGTTCTGCTGCGGAAATTCCTTGATACGCGCCCACGTCGAGGAAGGTTCCACATGAACCGTGCACGCACGACTCGCACACGCACGACTCGCACATACGACCGCGTCGGAGGAAGTGCTGCCGTCGGCCGCTCCGGCGTTCGGAGCCGCTCCACGGGCAACGGAAACCGGCGGGCCGCACAAGGCGAGTTCGCACCGCCGAAGACGACCACACCGGCGTTGCCCGCCGTCGAGACGTTCGCCGATCTCGCCATGCCGACGCCGTTGCTGGCCGCGCTCGGCCACGAGGGCGTGACCGTACCGTTCCCCATCCAGGCGGCGACCCTGCCGAACTCCCTGGCCGGCCGTGACGTACTCGGTCGTGGCCGTACCGGGTCGGGCAAGACGCTCGCCTTCGGCCTCGCGGTAATGGCCCGCACGGCAGGCCGGCGCGCCGAACCACGGGAGCCGCTGGCCCTGATCCTCGTACCCACCCGTGAACTCGCCCAGCAGGTCACCGACGCGCTCACCCCGTATGCCCGCGCCGTCCGGCTGCGGCTGGCCACTGTGGTCGGCGGAATGTCGATCGGCAGGCAGGCGAGTGCGCTGCGGGCCGGGGCCGAGGTCGTCGTCGCGACACCGGGGCGGCTCAAGGACCTGATCGACCGGGGCGACTGCCGACTGCGGGACGTCGCCGTCACTGTCCTGGACGAGGCCGACCAGATGACCGACATGGGCTTCATGCCCCAGGTCACCGCCCTGCTCGACCAGGTGCGGCCGGAGGGCCAGCGGATGCTCTTCTCGGCGACCCTGGACCGTAACGTGGACCTGTTGGTCCGTCGCTACCTGACCGACCCGGTGGTCCACTCCGTCGACCCGTCGGCCGGTGCCGTCACCACGATGGAGCACCACGTACTCCACGTGCACGACGCGGACAAGCACCGGACGACCACCGAGATCGCGGCACGGGACGGCCGGGTCATCATGTTCCTGGACACCAAGCACGCCGTGGACCGGTTGACCGAGCACCTCCTCAGCAGCGGCGTCCGCGCCGCCGCCCTGCACGGTGGCAGGTCCCAGCCGCAGCGCACCCGGACCCTGGCCCAGTTCAAGGACGGTCACGTCACGGTGCTGGTCGCCACCAACGTCGCGGCCCGCGGCATCCACGTCGACAACCTCGACCTGGTCGTCAACGTGGATCCGCCCGGCGACCACAAGGACTACCTGCACCGTGGCGGTCGAACGGCCCGTGCGGGGGAGTCCGGCAGCGTCGTCACCTTGGTGACACCCGGCCAGCGCCGCGGCATGAGCCGACTGATGGCCTCGGCCGGCATCTCACCGCGCATCACTCCGGTGCGCTCGGGTGAGGCGGAGCTGAGCCGCATCACCGGCGCCCAGGCGCCGTCCGGTGTCCCGGTCGTCATCACCGCTCCGGCCGTGGAGCGTCCCCGCCGCACGTCTTCCCCGTCCCGTGGCCGTCAGGGCCGCACGGGCGAGGGGCGGCCCGCCGGCGCGGCGGTGCGCCGCCGGGCGCAGCGGCGCACCGCCGTCGACTCGGCGGCCTAGACCCTGTACGACCCCGGAGCCGCAGCGGTCTCCCCAGGCCGCAATGGCCACCAAGACGACCAACCCTCACCGCAGGAGGCATTTTTGACGCCCACTCAGACGCAGTGCCGCGTGGCGGACCCCGCATCGACGACCGTGGTCGACGGTATGGAAGCGTACGGGCCTCGGGTCTGTGACGACATGACCGTCGAGGTGGCTCTGGCCGTCATGGCGGGTGCACGTGTCGAGTACCTGACCGTGTGCGACGGCGACGACCAGAGCACGGGTTCGATCACTCTGGCCCGGCTCGCCGTTCTCCGTGCCAGTTCCACGTACACGGACCGCATCCGTCTGCGGGACGTCCTCGGCAGCCGGCTCCGGCCTGTTCCCGTCCGCGGCTGATCCACCCCGCCCGGGTCAGTTCCTTTCCGTCATGCCTGGGAGGCATCATGCGTTGTGTCATCGCCCGGTACCCGTTCGACCTGACCAAGATCGGGGTGCTGGCCTCGATGAAGGGCGTCAAGCCCGAGCTGGTCACAGGCGCGTCCGTGACCATCGGCCGCCGCCGCTTCCCCGTCAAGCAGGTGGGCCAGGTCACCACGGGACAGGACCGCCGTGACTTCACCGTCGGCGAAGTCACCCGGGCCATGGCGAGCCTCGGCTTCGCCTGCCACGACGGCCCCGAGGCCGCGCCCGTGAGCGTTCCCCTTCCGCTCCGGACCCCGTCGGCACTGGTCGACGGCACCTGCCCTGTGGACGTGTGAGGACGGGCGGGTAACCGCCCTCAGGATCCCGGTGGGGGCTCTGTCGACGCACGTCGACAGAGCCCCCACCGCTGTGTCCTCGTCCGCTCGGAGACTCTTGGCGGAGTAGCGGGCCGGGGACGGCGTCTCACCGGTCGAAGTAGCTGAAATCGCCCACGGTCCATGCGCTGACGTCCTTGATTGCGACTCGGTACATGCCGCCCGTCTCCGGGATACCGAGGCTGCCCTGCAGGATCCGCGCGAGATGGAAGTGCAGATGCGTGGGATCTCCGCCGCGGCCGGGCCGTTCCCCTCGCGGGCCGCTGGTGAAGACGCCGGAGAACGGCCCGAGGCGGTCCGATTCCTTCAGGACCTCCGCCACCCGCTCCCTCCACACGGCCTCGGGAGCCAGCCGGCCGGTGATGACGGCGCCACCTACGACCACGGTCAGCGACATCTGATTGCTTCGCTCGGACTCCACCGCGGCGGAGAGGGCGACAAGCAGTTCATCAGGGTTCGACATGAGAGCAGATCCTATGCAGCCGCCTGCCTCGGGGCCGCCCCGCGGGGGGTGAAGCAGCTTCGCGGACGGCGGGAGGCGGTTCTTGACCGAGCGGCGAGGGGCCCCGTCCGTCGTGGCGCCGCGCGCGACGACCCAGGGGGAGGTCGTCGTCGCAGGTGGCAGGATTCCTCCTCTGCCATAGAGGTGAAATCTACTCTTGCCAGAGTAGACATTGCCTCCCAGCGTGGTTATGCTTCCTGTCGTAGAACACGGTCGAACGAGACCCGGCAGAAACGAACTGGCGGGTAGCTGTACACGAAGTTCGCAGGTCAGTGCGGCTCTCGAGCCTCGAAGCCAAGGTTTCCCAGAACGGCGACGGCGCTGGGAGCCGCACTGGGCGGCTCGCATGTCGAGGAGCTGCCGCAGCAGTACCGCAGTGCCGATTCATCCAGTGGTTGGTTCAGAGAGGAACGGAGGAGCAGACGCCATCAGGATCGCCCGGCCCGAGAAGCACTCGGCCCGGGTACCGCAAGACCCCGGAATGGATGGTGGTCCCCGGTCAAGCAGCTGCGATCCCCCGCTACCCCGCCCCTCTGCCGGGCCGGGTAGCGGAAACAGAAGGTCGGCACAGCAGTAGGGCCGACAGATGGTGTTGAATTTCCTTCGGGGCCTTGGTGCCGTACGGCACCAAGGCCCCTCGACGCGTTGCACAGCGAGGTGACATGACAGCGGACAACCCTCTTAGTGATTTTCTGGACGACGACGACTACCCCGCCTACACGATGGGCCGGGCAGCCGAGATGCTCGGCACCACCCCGGGCTTCCTTCGAGCCATCGGCGAGGCTCGTCTGATCACTCCGCTCCGCTCGGAGGGTGGGCATCGCCGGTACTCCCGCTACCAACTGCGGATCGCCGCTCGCGCCCGCGAACTCGTCGACAGGGGCACCCCGATCGAGGCCGCCTGCCGCATCGTCATCCTCGAGGACCAGCTCGAGGAAGCTCAGCGCATCAACGCCGAGTACCGTCGTGCCGCGGACGAGGCGGCCGGCAGCTCCGGTTCCAGCTGATCGCGTGGGCGCGGGCCACCCGGAGCGTCTTGTGGTGGCCACACGAGAGTACGGGCCAGAAGTCCCGCGGTCGGGGTGACGACAGCGTCGGCTGTCGTGGGAGCGACAGGGTGGAGCTGGGCCGGTTCCCGCCCATCCGGCGCACCCAGCCCTCACCGGGCCGACATCAAGGGTGGGCATCAGGAAGGCCGTGCACCGATGCCGCGCTTCGGGTACGGCGAGCCCCACCGCCGCGCTGCGATCACATGGTGCAGCCGACGCCCAGATCAATGCCCCAGCCGGCTATGGTCGCTCCCGATGCTCGACCCACTGCTTAAGCAGCCCGCTCGAAACCACGGACCAGTTCCGGCGGAGGGTCACCCTCCTCGAGCGGCAGTCCCTCGGCCCGAGTCGAGGCTGTCGGTGGCCTCCAGCCGGGCGCGCATCTCGTCGAGGGTGAAGCCGAGAGACCTCCATACGACGCAGTGTCCTCAGTGCCGACTGGCCCAATGGAGTGCGGCGCCAATCCAGGCCCAGTGAGCCCGAACCGACGGCAATCACGGGAAGAGACGCTTCCGGGCCACCGCCGGTGCCGATCAGCGGTGCGACGATGCCGGTTGCGGAGACGATCCCGACCGTGGCCGAACCGGTGGTGGGGGACAGGAGCAGGGCGATCAGCCGGCCCAGGAGTATGAGGTGCCCGTCGCCTCGCATACCACCGCCCAACTCGCGTACGTCACGACACTGCGGTGCGCCCTGCCGGCGATTCGGTCAACTCCGCCACCCGGCCGCCGCTCTTGTGCAAACGTCGGCGATCCCTGGCCGGGGAGCCAATAGGCGCAGTCACCACTCACCACAGTATTGATCTCTACCGTCATTTTCGGCCGACTTACCCGTAGATGAGGGATTCGCCCGACGGAATGGTACTGCGGTACCACTCCGTCGGGCGAATTTTCTCCCGTAGTCCCACGGGTGCGACGGTGGATCTCTCTAGCCTAAGCGGGCCGGATCACAACGCAGCGAAGAGAAGCAATTTACCGCTTATCGGAGTCGATTTTGCCTTTTGGCAATGGAGCAAGCCATTGACTCCAGGACCGCAGACGGGAACCCGACGTCAGCGGACCGGGCGGGAAACAGGCTTCCCGGAGCGATGTTCGTGAGAGTTGGCCAAGCCTGCGGCCACGGGGACGACATCCGTCCGACCGGTGCAGGGAGCGTTCG
This sequence comes from Streptomyces sp. NPDC028289, assembly GCF_055565975.1. Taxonomy (NCBI): domain Bacteria; kingdom Bacillati; phylum Actinomycetota; class Actinomycetes; order Kitasatosporales; family Streptomycetaceae; genus Streptomyces; species Streptomyces sp. NPDC028289. The sequence continues at coordinate 566,116 of NZ_JBVHTI010000005.1, forward strand.
TCGCCGGCGGCAACCCGGCCAGGGAAAACGACGCTCACCCATCCGACCACTTTCGATCCCGTGCCCTAGAGCAAAAACGAACCCTGTTCCACTGGACACGAAAATTGAGGATCACATGGTGCTGTTCAGAAATTCATCCACGACGTTAAGTGCGGCGGCGTTCTCCGCACTGTTCCTGCTGTATGGAACACCCGCTGCCGTGGCCTCGCCGATTGACGCGGGCAACGCAGTCATTCACGAAGTCGACGTCACCGACATGCCTGCCACCAAGGAAGGCCAGCCGACGGTCGCAGTCAACCCGAGAAACCCGAAGAACCTGGTCTTCGTCTCGACCATCTTCCCGCCGTCGCCGGGCCTGGAACCGATCGACGGCGGGTGCTTCCTTGCCTACTCGAACGACAGGGGCGACACCTGGACCCAGGTCGCCTGGCCGCTCGGTACCGCGGCGCCCAAGTGCGGTGAGCCGAGCGTGCAGTTCGACGCGAAGGGCACCGTGTACGTGGACAACAACCAGGTCAGCTCGGGTCTGGACGCGAACCTGGTGAACCACAACCAGGTCGCGAGGTCGACGGACGGCGGCAAGACCTGGACCGACCCGGTGTCCACACCGCTGCTGCTCGGCGGTGCCCCGAAAATGCGGGTGGACGTCGCGACCGGCAAGGTCTACGCGGTCGCGGGAGCGGCGTGGGAGTACCCGAGCGCGGTCTCCGTCAGCGCGGACGGAGGCAAGACCTTCAGCAGTGACTCGCGGGTGATACCGGGCCCGATGCCCTGCATCGAGGTGGCGCCGGGCATCCCGCTGGTCTGCGGCTATCCGGGTCGTGAGATCGCCGTGTACGGCGGGATCCTCGCGTCCGCCTCCCAGGAGGCGGGGCAGCCGGTGAACTTCCACGTCAGCCGTGACGACGGCAAGACGTGGACGAACACCACCGTCAAGGACGGCCAGGGAGCCCCTGTCGCGGCGGGCACCGGTTCTCTGGTGCCGACTCCGGGGCTGGGCGCGGCCGCCGACCCCGTCCCATGGGTCGCCGCCGACACCTCCCACCGCGGCCGCTTCGCGGTCATGGTCCCCCGGGACTCCAACACTCTGGACGTCTACGTCACCCCGGACGCCGGCAAGACCTGGAACGGCCCGGCGGCGATCGCCACCCCCAATGCCCAGCGTCCGGCGATCGACTTCGGTGCCAACGGCGACCTGGGTGTCATGTGGCGGACCACCACGGGTGACGCGTTCTCGGTCGTCTCCTTCGACCATGGACGCTCGTTCAGTGCCCCGGTGCAGGTCAACCACGTGACCGAGCCGGTCGGGGAGATGGGCCCTCCCGGTGACCGTTGGTCGGGCATCACCCTGACGGACAAGTACGCCTACGTCACCTGGGCCGACGGGCGGAACAACTCCTCCCTCGACTCGATCATCAGCCGGGTGCCGCTGAAGCTGTACAAGCGCCCGGCCTCGAAGGCGACGAACTGACAGCAGTCCTCCGCATGACAATGGTTCGCCGAGGCGCCTCGGCGAACCATTGTCATGCAACCAACACAGGTCAAGGGCGGGGAGTGACCAGTCCCGCGTCGTAGGCGACGATGACTGCCTGGATCCGGTCGCGGGCGCCCACCTTGGCCATGACCCGCCCGACGTGCTTCTTCACGGTGGACTCGGTCAGCACGAGACGGTCGGCGATCTCCGCGTTCGTCCACCCCATGCCGATCGCCACGAGCACCTCGTGCTCGCGTTCGGTGAGCGCGGTCAGCCGCGCGTCCGTGTGGCGCTGGGCGCCGGGTGCCAGGAAGTGGTGGGCGTGGGCGTCGAGCAGGCGGCGGGTCAACCGGGGTGACACGACGGCGTCGCCGGTCGCGACCGCCTGGATCCCGGCGAGGAGTTCCGCCGGCCGGACGTCCTTGAGCAGGAAGCCACTGGCCCCGGCGCGCAGGCCGGCGTAGGCGTACTCGTCGAGATCGAAGGTGGTCAGGATGATCACGCGGGTGCGAGCGCCGGCCGCCACGATCCGGCGGGTCGCCTCGATGCCGTCGATACCGGGCATCCGCACATCCATCAGGACCACGTCGGGGCGCAGGTCGGCTGCCATACGGACGGCCTGCGCGCCGTTGTCGGCCTCCCCGACGACGCTCATGCCGGGGGTGCCGTCGAGCAGCATCCGAAAGCCCATGCGGGGCAGCGGCTGGTCGTCGGCGATCAACACGGTGGTCATGGCGCGGACTCTCCTGATGTGGCCGAGGCGGACGGATCCAGCAGGACTTCCACGATCCAGCCCTGGCCGTCGTCGCGTGGTCCGATGGTTGCGGTGCCGTCGTAGAGCGCGGCCCGCTGGCGGATGCCGACCAGGCCGTGTCCGGTGTCCCCGCGGCAAGCCGTGGCCCGTTTCCGCGACGGTGAACCGGTGTCGGTGACCCGGACGCGCAGCCGGCCGTGCTCGACCGCGACCGTGACGTCGGCCGTGGCACCGGGGCCGACGTGTTTGAGGGTGTTGGTCAGGGCTTCCTGCACCACCCGGAACACCGTGAGCTGCACACCGCGGCCCAGCTCGTCGACCGGGCCGACGGTGCGGTAGGCAACCGGCAGGCCGGCCGCGCGCACCCGGTCGAGCAGGGTTTCCAGGTCCCGGACACCCGGCTGCGGGGACCTGGGCGTGCCGTCGTCCTCCGATTCCCGGGACTCGCGCAGCACCCCCAGCACGCGACGCAGTTCGTCCATCGCCTGCCGGCCGGTGTCGCCGATCAGATGGAGTGCCTGCTCGGTCCGTGCGGGGTCGCGGGTGGTGAGCACGGCGGCGCCGTCGGCGAGGTTCACCATGACCGACAGGTTGTGGCCGACGATGTCGTGCATCTCGCGGGCGATCCGCGAGCGCTCCGCCGCCGCCGTCAGCCGGACGCGCTGGTCGCGCTCGACCTCCAGCCGTGCCGCGCGGTCCCGCAGCGCGGACAGGTACAACCGGCTGACCCGGAAGGTCAGGCCCAGGGCGACGGCCCCGATGCCGGTGCCGACGGACAGGACCAGAAAGGCCACCGGATTGGCCGCCGGGATCACGGTGACCACGATCAGCACCCACCCGGCCACGGTCACCGGCAGTGCCCAGCAGATCGCCCTGGGCGGAGCGTGCAGGGCGAGGTCGAACAGGGCGATCAGCAGCACGGCGGCGGCCGCGGGCCCCAGGCCCAGCGACCACATGACCGGGCACACCACGAGGCAGGCGCCGAAGACCGCGGCGGGATTGCGGCGCCGCCACCACAGCGGCATCACCAGCACGGCCGCGATGGCCAGCACCACACCGACGGGCAGGCCGGCTCCCACCGGGCGCGACACCGGATGCTCCGGGCTGTGCACCAGCAGATCCGGCGGCGCGGCGGCGGCAACGAGGACCACTACGACGGTGTCGAGGAGCCAGCGACGCCGTCTGTCCGCCGCCCGCAGACGGCTCAGTACCTGCAACAGGGTCCGCATGACGGGGTGTGCCCAGACGGCGTCCGCCCCGGGCGAGGGTGCGGTCGACCCTGCCCGGGCCGCCCCCACCCTCGTTCTGTCGTCCATCGGCTCCATCCTCGCGGACGGGACCTCAGACGTCACTGCGGCGCAGCCGGTAGGCGGCACCGGCCAGCAGCAGTACGGCCCACACCAGCAGCGCCGTCACTCCCGCTCCGGGGCTGACCAGGGAGTCGCTGGACTCGTGCAGCGTCATCACCGACTGGCCGGCGTTACTGGGCAGGTAGCGGCTGACGGTGTCTCCCAGCGAGCTGGGCAGCAGCCCGGTCAGGCCGGGCAGGACGAGCACCACACCGGCCAGGATCGCGATGCCCCCGGCGTTGTTGCGCACGAGCAGGCCGACCGTCACGCCGTACACACCGACCAGACCCAGATACAGGCCCGCCCCCACCAGGCACCGGAAGACCCCGGCGTCCCCGAGGGACAGGGCGATCTTCTCGCCGTGCAGGGCGGCGCTCCCGAGCAGGAACGAGGCCAGGGCGCCGACCGTGGAGGTGACGAACGCGATCGGGCCGTACACCGCGCACTTCGCCCACAGCACAGGCAGCCGGCCCGGCACCGCGGCGAACGTCGAGCGGACCATCCCCGTGCTGTACTCACCGGCCGACAGCAGCACACCGAGCGCACCGACGGCCAGGGCCGCGAGGTTGGTGCCGGCCAGGGCCAGGGTCAGCGCCGCACCGGATGCCGCGTCCTTTCCGCCCAAAGGCCCGCTCGGGCTGTAGAGGGCGGCGGCGATCGCCCCGATGGCCACCAGGAACAGCGCGGCCACACCCAGCGTGATCCAACTGGAGCGCAGCGACCAGAACTTGGACCATTCGGAACGGATCACTCGCCGGCCCGTCACACGGTACTTCGGGCGCACCGGCGTGGTGGCGGTGATGGTGTTCGCGCTCATCAGGCGGCCTTCCCGGCGTCGCTGCTGTGGTACTCGACGGCGTCGTGGGTCAGATGCATGAACGCCTCCTCCAGGGACACCGACTCGGTGACCAGTTCGTACAACGGCACTTGATGCTCGGCGGCGACCTGCCCGATCCGCCGCGTGTCCAGGCCGGAGACGACCAGCCGCTCGGCGCCCGTCGAGGTGACGGTGACGCCGGGTGCGGCCAGCAGCGACCGCAGCCGCGCAGGCTCGCCGGTGGCCACCCGCACCCTCTTGTCCTCACCCTGTTCGACCAGCGCGTCGACGGTAGTCTCGGCCAGCAGCTTCCCCCGACCGACGACCACCAGGCGGTCGGCGGTCTGTGCCATCTCGCTCATCAGGTGCGAGGACAGCATCACCGTGCGGCCCTCGGCGGCCAGCCCGCGCAGCAACTCCCGTACCCACCTGACGCCTTCGGGGTCGAGCCCGTTGACCGGCTCGTCGAGCACGACGACTGCGGGATCACCGAGGAGCGCGGCGGCGATGCCCAGCCGCTGGCCCATCCCCAGCGAGAACGCCCCGACCCGCTTGTGCGCCACCTCGTGCAGACCGGCGAGGTCGATGACCTCCTCCACCCGTCGACGCGGCACGCCATGGGTGTACGCGAGCGCCATGAGGTGGTCGAACGCGGAGCGGCCCGGATGTACGGCCTTCGCCTCCAGCAGTACCCCCAACTCCTGCAAGGGGGCGCGATGCCGGGCGTAGGGCTTGCCGTTGACCAGGGCCGTACCGCTGGTGGGCGCGTCCAGACCCACGATCATCCGCATGGTGGTGGACTTGCCCGCCCCGTTGGGTCCCAGGAACCCGGTGACCTGTCCGGGCGGGGCGGTGAAACTCAGTCTGTCCACCACCGTCTTGTCCCCGTAGCGCTTGGTCAGTCCACGAACTTCGATCACGGTGCCGATCCCCGCTTCTGCCTGGCCCGGCATCCGGCCGGGTCACTGCTTTCGAGGCTAGGAGCGGCTACGGCGCGACCCGTGGACCCGGAGGTCACAATCACCGTCGGCCGCTGGTACCGCGGTACACCGGCAAAGTGGTCGTCACGACGATCTGGCCGGACGCCCGGAACGTCGTCCGGGGCTCAGCCGTGCAGTGCACGGTATGCCGCGATCGCCCCTGGGTGCAGAGGGATGGCGCCTGTGCCGATGAGGCTGCGGACGTCGAGGAACTGGGTGCCGACGGCGTTGCGGGGAACGAGTTCGGTCGCGCGCAGGACCAGCAGGCGGGTGAGCGCCTCGGCCACGCCGCGGGGCAGTTCGGAGCGGCACACCAGCAGGTTGGACACCCCGATGGTGGCGACCCCGCCCGCCGCCCGGTAAGCGCCCTGCGGCAAGGACACCTCTTCCAGGCCCGAGCCCGCCTGGCCGCCCTGTCCGCCGAGCCGGGGCAGCAGCCTGGCCAGCGGCAGGAACCGCAGACCGAACCGGTCGTCCAGCTCGGACAGAGCCGGCAGCGGTACGCCGCCCGCCACGAGCAGAGCGTCGACCGAGCCCGCCCGCAGGGCGTCGGCCGCGTCGGCCAGCGGAAGATGGTGTACGGCGACCTCGGTGCCGGGGGACAGGCCCGCGGCGTGCAGGATCTGTTCGCCGAGTACGGCCGCGCCCGATCCGGCCGCGCCGAGCGACACGGTATGTCCGGCCAGGTCGGACACCGTGCGCACGGGCGAGTCTGCGCGGACGACGAACTGGAGGTAGGTCTCGTACAACCTGCCGATCGCCCGCAGGGGCACGGGGTGCGGGAAGAGGGCGGTGCCCTGGGCTGCCCGTGCGGTGTCGGTGAGGACGAGCGCGAGGTCGGCGCGGCGGTCGCGGAGCAGTTCGATGTTGGTGAGGCTGCCCGGGGTCGTGCGGACACGGCAGCTCAGACGGGGGTACGCCGCCGTGACTTCGGCGGCGAGGAGGCGGCCGAAAGCCTCGTAGAAGGCCGTGGGCTCCCCGGTCGCGAAGCGCAGGACACCGCTCGGTCCGGGCCGCTGCCCGGAGGCGTCGCCTGTGAGCGCGCCCCCGAGGACGGCGACGGTCGTCGCGCCGAGGGCGGCGTGGAGAAGGGTGCGGCGGTCGACAGGGCGGGTCATCGTGTACCGCCCCGCGGATCACGGCGGGCTGCGGTCGCCTCGGGATCGGGAGCGAGCCGCCCGTGCGACGGGCGACGGGCATGGCTGTGGCCGTTCATCCGGACGCCGTCGCCACGGTCGGCCGCGTCGGTCACGGCGCACGGCAGAAGCGCTGTGGCCCGCAGTCCTCGTGGTCGTGCGGGCCCCAGTTCCAGTCGGCCTTCCCGGCCCGCCAGCAGTTGTTCGACGATGGCCAGCCCCAGGCCCGTTCCAGCCGTCCCGTCCTGTCGTTGTCGGCCGGAGCGCCAGAATCGCGTAGTGGCCTGGGCGATTTCCTCCGAGGTCAGGCCGGGTCCGTCGTCCGTCACCGTGAGGACCGTGTGGCGGCCTTCGACGGTGCAGCGCAGGGAGATCTCGGCGTCCGGGCCCGCGTACTTGATGGCGTTGTCCAGGAGGATGTCCGTGATCTGGGCGAGTTCGTGGTCCGTGCAGGCGGCCATGACCGGGCTCTCGGCGCTGTGGAGGGTGAGGCGGGTGCCGGCGCGGTGGGCGACCGGCTCCCACAGCCGGTACTGGGCGGTCGCGACCGCCGTGGCGTCGCAGTGGGCGCCGGAGTCGTCGGACACGGCGAGTTCCCCGGCGCGGTGTTCCGCGGTGGCGAGGGTCAGCATGTCGTCGAGCAGGGTCTCCAAGCGGTCGAGTTCGGTGGTCACGCCGGTGTACGTGCGGTTGGCGGAGGCGGGCAGATGGCGGTGCAGGGCGTCGACGCGCAGCCGTAGCGCGGCCATGGGGTTGCGCATCTGGTGGGAGGTGTCGGCGACGAGCCGACGCTGCTGTTCCAGGGCCGCCGTGACCGTACGCGCCATGCGGTTGAAGCCGGTCGCGAGCTGGCGCAGTTCCGGTGGGCCGCCGGCCCTGGTCTGTTCGGGCGGGAGTCCCGCGGCGAGTTGTCCGACCGCGTGGTCCAGGCGGCGCAGCGGGCTGACCACCCATTTCGTCGCGGCCCGCGCGAGGACCGTGCAGGCGACGGCGACCAGAGCGGTCCCGGCGAGGACGGCGGCCCAGCGCCGGGTGATGTCCTCCGCCGCCGTGTCGACCGAGGCCCGGAGCACGACGGCGCCGGAGACCCGGGTCCCGGTGCCCGCGGGCTCGGCGAACATCCGGGACCCCTTCGACCAGGGACGCAGCGCGCCCGTGGGATGCGCGGTCTGGTTGCGCAGCGCCGCGTCCAGGAGCCGGCCGACAGCGGGATCGGCGGCCTGCATACCGCCGGTCTGGACAATCGGTCTGCGGCGTGTGTCGGTGACGACGAGCGGTTCGCCGTACAGCTGGGTGTAGCGGCGGGCTTCGGCGGTGACGGCCGAGGTGTCGCCGGTCTGTGCGGCCTGGTCCATGAGGGACGCGAGGCGGTCGAGGTCCGCACTGCGGGCGAGGACGAGTTGCTGGGTGCGGTCGGACGCGGTGAACAGCAGCAGCGGTACGGCGAACGCGGCCACCGCGATCACGACGAACAGCAGCAGCGCGGCCTGGACCCGGGTGCGCACGCGGAGGCTCCTCAGTTCCCGGGGTCCCCGAAGCGGTAGCCGAAGCCCCGGATCGTGGTGAGCAGCTCGGGGCGGGCGAGTTTGGCCCGCAGCTGGGTGAGGTGGACGTCGAGCGACCGGGAGACGGCGTGGTAGGCGTCGCCCCACACCTCGTCCAGGAGCTGTTCACGGCTGACCGCGGTGCCGGCCCGGCCGGCCAGCACGGCGAGGATGTCGAACTCCTTGGTGGTCAGCTCGACCTCGGTCCCCCCGACCCGGACCCGGCGCGCGTCGAGATCCACCTCGACGTCACTGGCACGGACCGTCCGCACCGGCGGACCGTCTTTCGCCGTGGTCCGACGGGTGACCGCGTCGATCCGCGCGAGCAGTTCGGCGAGGCGTACCGGCTTGACGAGGTAGTCGTCGGCCCCGAGCCGTAGTCCGCGCACGACCGAGCGTTCGTCGCCGCGGGCGGTGAGCACCACGACCGACATGTCGCTGACCGCGCGCAGGGCGCGCAGCACCGCCAGTCCGTCGGTGTCGGGCAGGCCCAGGTCGAGAAGCAGCAGGTCGGAGCTGCGGTGGTAGGTCAGCACGTCCCGGCCGTACCGGACGCGTCTGGTGACGTGACCGTGGTCGTAGAGGACCTCCACGAGTGCCGCGGCGACCCCGTCGTCGTCCTCGGCCAGCAGTATCTGCACTCCGCCCACCTCCTTTCGGTCACTCCGACGACCCATCCAGCCGAATGTAGACCACACCGACCGGGTGCTCGCCGGAGTGTTAAGGGGAGGTTAGTTCTGTGTTCGGCCCTCTCGTCCGCCGGTGCGGGGCGCGGCCAGGCTGCACGGCACCCAGCAGCCTGAGAAGGACGCCGTAATGATCATCGACTGTCACGGTCACTACACGACCGCCCCGCCGGCCCTGGAGGCATGGCGCAAGCGGCAGACCACCGCCCTCACCGATCCGTCGGCCGCCCCCGCCCTCGCGGACCCGTGCATCGGCGACGACGAGCTGCGCGAGAGCATCGAGCCGAACCAGTTGCGGCTGATGGACGAGCGCGGCATCGACGTGACGGTCTTCTCGCCCCGTGCCTCCTTCATGGCGCACCACGTCGGGGGCTTCGAGACCTCCGCCGCCTGGGCGGCCATCTGCAACGAACTCTGCTTCCGGGTCAGCCAGTTGTACCCGGAGCGCTTCGTGCCGGCCGCGATGCTCCCGCAGTCTCCCGGTGCCGATCCGGCCACCTGCGTTCCGGAACTCACGCGCTGCGTGGAGGAGTGGGGCGCCGTCGCGGTCAACCTCAACCCCGACCCCTCGGGCGGCCACTGGACCGCCCCGCCGCTCACCGACCGCTCGTGGTACCCGCTCTACGAGAAGATGGTGGAGTACGACATCCCGGCGATGATCCACGTGAGTACGAGCGTCAACCCGGCCTTCCACACCACGGGCGCGCACTATCTCAACGCCGACACCACGGCGTTCATGCAGCTGGTCCAGGGCGACCTGTTCACGGACTTCCCGACCCTGCGCCTGGTGATCCCGCACGGCGGCGGCGCCGTCCCCTACCACTGGGGCCGCTTCCGGGGCCTCGCGATGGCACTCGGGAAACCTCCGCTGGAGGAACACGTCCTGGGCAACGTCTACTTCGACACCTGCGTCTACCACCAGCCCGGCTCCGACCTCCTCTACGACGTCATTCCGGCCCGCAACATCCTCTTCGCCTCGGAGATGATCGGCGCGGTGCGGGACGTCGACCCGTGCACCGGCCACCACTTCGACGACACCCGCCGCTACGCGGAGGCGGCCAAGCTGACCGCGGACGACCTGGCGGCGGTCCAGGAGCACAACGCCCGCGCCGTGTACCCCCGCCTCGACGCGCTGCTGAAGCGCCAGGGCCGGTGACGCACATGAGCACGCTCTCCCCCAAGTCCCCCGGCTGGCTGGACTGGTACGAGAATCCGACCGACCCGGACTTCCGACTGCCGCCGGGAACGGTCGACACCCACTGCCATGTCTTCGGACCGCAGGCCGAGTTCCCCTTCGCGCCGGAACGCAAGTACACGCCCTGCGACGGCGGCAAGGACGAACTCTTCGCACTCCGCGACCACTTGGGCATCGCCCGCAACGTCATCGTGCAGGCCACCTGCCACGGCGTGGACAACAGCGCCATGGTCGACGCCGTCCGGGCGGCGGGCGGCCGGGCACGCGGCATCGCGACCGTCCGATCCGACATCGACGAGAGCGAACTGCTCGCCCTCGACGCGGCGGGCGTGCGCGGAGTGCGCTTCAACTTCGTACGGCGTCTGGTCGACGCCTCACCCGAGGACGACCTGCAGACGATCGCCAGGAAGGTCGCCCCGCTGGGCTGGCACGTCGTCCTCTACTTCGAGAGCGCCGATCTGCCCCGACTGGAGGGCTTCTTCGGGTCGTTGCCCGTGTCGCTGGTGGTGGACCACATGGGCCGCCCGGATGTGACCCGGCCGGTGGAGGGGCCGCAGTTCAGCCGGTTCCTGCGCTTCGTCGAGGACAACGACGTCTGGGTGAAGGTGACCTGCCCCGAGCGCCTCAGCGTGACGGGACCAGCCGCCCTCAACGGCGAACGCCATGCGTACACCGATGTCGTCCCCTTCGCCCGCCGCGTCGTGGAGGAGTTCCCCGACCGGGTGCTGTGGGGCACCGACTGGCCGCACCCCAACCTCACCGACCACATGCCGGACGACGGCCTCCTCGTCGACTACCTCCCACGGGTGGCGGTCACCGACGAACAGCGCCACAAGCTCCTCGTCGCCAACCCGATGCGCCTGTACTGGCCCGACGAGGACATCTGACGCCTCAACTCCCCGCTGACGCCCCCAACTCCCCTCCCACCTCCCCGACTTCGACAAGGCCCGCTCATGCAACACGCCAACGCGCTGAACCGGCTGGACCGGCTTCCAATCTCCCGGTTCCACAAGGTCACCCTGCTCGCCGTCGCCTTCGCCTACTTCTTCGAGTTCGCCGACATCAACAGCTTCGCCACCACCGCACCGAAACTGATCAAGCTGTGGGGTGTGACAGTCGACCAGATCGCCTACGTCACCTCGCTGTCGTTCGTCGGCATGTTCGTCGGGGCGATCCTCGCGGGATCCATCGCCGACCGTTGGGGCCGCAAGCGGGCCCTGCTGTGGACGACGCTCTTCTTCGGCCTTTCCTCGTTCGCGGCGGTGTTCTCCTGGGACCTCGCATCCCTGGGCGTCTTCCGCGTCCTGACCTCGGCCGGCCTGTCGGCGATGACCGTCGTGGGGGTCGTCTACGTCAACGAGATGTACCCGTCGGCGACCCGCGGCAAGTACCAGGCGTACGCCATCGCGATCGGCATCTGCGGCACCCCCGTCACCAACCTCATCGCCAGCGCAGTGGTACCGCTCAACGACTGGTCGTGGCGGCTGGTCTACCTCTGGGGCTCGCTGGGCATCCTGCTCGTCCTGTTCACCCGGCACCTCAAGGAGTCACCGCGCTGGCTCGAAAGCAGGGGAGACCACGCCACGGCGGACGCGATCCTGCGGGAGATCGAGGCAGGCGTCGCCGCGGAGAAGGGGCCCCTGCCCGAGCCCGCGCCCCCGGTGGGCGAAAAGCCGTCGGCAAAGGCGCCGCTGCGACTGCTGCTTCAGCGGAAGTACCTCTTCCCGACGCTGCTGCTCAGCGTTCTGTGGATGACGCAGACCATCGGCTTCTTCGGCTACTCCAGCTGGGCACCCACCCTGCTGGCCAAGGAGGGCTTCAGCGTCGAGAAGTCCGTCTTCTACGTGGCCCTGACCACCGTCGGCGCACCACTCGGCTGCTATCTGGCTTCCCTGGTCACCGACCGGTTCGAGCGCACATGGTGCCTGGTCGCCTTCGGCACGGTGATCGCGGTCTGCGGCCTGCTGTACGGCCTCACCTTCGACCCGGTCCTCGTCGTCGTGTTCGGCTTCCTGGTGAACCTCTTCGAACGCGGCTACACCGCCCTCGCCTACGCCTACTCTCCCGAGCTCTTCGACACCCGCAGCCGCTCGCTGGGCACGAGCGTCTCCTACGGCCTCGGCCGGCTGTCGAACGCCGCCGGTCCGCTGATCGTCGCCGCGCTCTACAACGGCCACGGCTACCAGAGCGTCTTCTACTTCATCGCCGGCACCTGGCTGCTCGGCGTGATCGCCCTGGCCGCCTTCGGCACCCGGACACGCTCAGCGCGCCTCGCGGAGGCGGAACGGCAACGGGTGGGCGTCCCCGCCGGACCAGGACCGATCCAGTCGACAGCCGGTAGTCCTGGAGTTTCGTAGAGCAGTGGGCGGGTGCCGTCCGGATCCCTCTGCGGCCTCACCGGGCTGCGGGCTCTCTCATCGGGTGCCGCCGAGTGTCCGCCAGTGCCGGGTCGCTCAGCCCTCTACGGCGAAGGATTCGATGTAGGCCAGGGCGCCGTGCAGTGCGTCGCGCAGGGGTGTGGGATCGCCGGCCGCCTGGTCCAGGAGGGCTCCGCCCTGGAATGCGGCGGTGAGCAGGTGGGCGAGCGCGGCCGGGTCGGCTTCCGGCCGCAGTTCGCCGCGCTCGCGCATCTTGCTCAAGCCGCGCCGGAACAGTGCCTGCCACCGCTCGAAGCCGTCGGCCACCGTGTCCCGGTGGGCGGGTTCGGCCTTGACGACCTCGGCGGCCAGGGAGCCGAACGTGCAGCCGCCGCGCAGCATGTCCTGCGAGGCGATGTAGGAGTCGGCCCACTGATGAAGGGCGGCGAAACTGTCCAGCTCGCCCAGCTCCGGTGCCTGGTGGCGGGCGACGATGCTGTCGGCCTGCCAGGCGAGCACCGCGCGCACCAGGGCCTCCTTGGTGGGGAAGTGGCGCGTGAGCTGTGAGCCGCTGACTCCGGCGGCCTCGCGGATCTGCTCGTTGTTGGTGTTCTGGGCGCCGTGTTCGTAGATCAGCTCCGCTGCTGCCGCGATGATGCGCTCGCGGGTGGCCAGACCCTTGGGGGTCAGCTTCCGAGCCGGCACTTCGCTGCTTGCGGTCATCCGGATGACCTTAGCATAAAAATGGGCTTGACAGCCTCTTTTTTTGGGTGTCCCATGAGGCCGAGCCCAAAAAGGGCTAGCAAGCCCATTTTCGAGTGAGGGGCGGACGCCATGTCCACACAGGCTTCACCGCAGGCAGCCGCGACATCGACATGGCCCGCCGGTGCGGCTCCGGCTGTCACCGACGGGGGCCACCCGCGCCGCTGGAGCATCATGGCGGTGCTGGGCGCCGTCGCCTTCATGGCGCAGCTCGACTTCTTCGTCGTCAACGTCGCCCTCGACGGGATCGGCCGGTCGTTCCCGGGCACGGGCGTCGCGAGCGTGTCATGGGTTCTGTCGGCCTACGCGATCGTCTTCGCCGCCGTGCTCGTGCCCGCGGGCCGCATCGCGGACCACTGGGGACGCAAGAAGATGCTGCTGTCCGGAGTGGCGCTGTTCACCCTCACCTCCGCCGTCGCGGCCGCCGCACCGAGTCTCGGCGTACTGGTCGCCGCCCGCGCCCTCCAGGCCGTCGGCGCGGCGATGATCGTGCCGACCTCGCTCGGTCTGCTCTACCCGAGCTTCCCCAAGCGCCAGCACACCCTGGTGGTGGGCCTGTGGGCGGGCGTGGGCGCCATCGCGGCCTCGGCCGGACCGCCCGTCGGCGGCCTGCTCGTCACCCTCGACTGGCGGTGGATCTTCCTGGTCAACGTTCCCGTCGGCGTCGCCACCCTCGTCGCCGGAGCGCTGCTGCTGCCCGAGGTGCGCCAGCCCAAGGGCGCCGCCCTGCCGGACCCGGTCTCCGCCCTCGCACTGCTGCTGGCCGTGAGCCTGCTGGTGCTCGCCACCGTCCAAGGACCCGGGTGGGGCTGGACAGACCTCCGCACCCTGGCCCTGTTCGCCGCAGCCGCCCTGGCCGGGGCCGCGACCGTCGAGCGCACCCTGCGCGCCAAGGCGCCGGTGATCGAGAAGGAGCTGTTCGCCGGCAGGCCGTTCACCGCCGCCACCGTGGCCCTCTTCCTGTTCTCCGCCGGCTTCGCCATCGTCCTGCTCAGCACCGCGCTGTTCATGCAGGAGGTCTGGCACTTCAGCCCGCTGCGCGCAGGCGTCTCCATCGCCCCGGCCCCCCTGGCCTCGATCGCCTTCGCCATGAACGCCGGACCCATCCAGAGCCGCTTCGGACGCACCGCCCCCGCCGTGACCGGCACGCTGGCCATGGCACTCGCCGCCGGGTACTGGCTCGCGGCCGTGCACACCACCCCCGACTACTGGAGCGGCATGTTCCCGGGCCTGATCCTGGTCGGCCTGGCCGGCGGTCTGGCCCAGGCACCGCTGTTCGCCGCCGCCGGCACCCTCGCACCCGAACGCGCCACCACCGGCAGCGCCGTACTCAACATGAGCCGGCAGATCGGCAGCGCCGTGGGTGTGGCCCTGCTCGTCGCCCTCACCCCCCAGGCCGCGACCACCGGCTTCGACCACGCCTGGTGGGTCCAGGCCGGCGCAGGAATCGCCGCGGCCAGCGCGCTGCTCGCCCTCCGGCCCCGCCACACCCCCTGACCACAGGGTCGGGCGCGCAACCACCGCCCTCTGCCGGACGGGCATCGCGCCAGCGTCCCCCCACCTCGCGCGGCACCGGTGCGCAGGACTGACGCCGGAGCTCCCACCAGCTCCCGCTCAAGAAACGGAGATCACCCTCATGGAACGCAACCTCCTCGTGATCGGGGCCACCGGCAAGACCGGCGGCCAGACCACCGAACTCCTGCTCCAGCGCGGCCACCATGTCCGCGCCCCCGTCCGGAGCCTCGACGGGCGCGCCGAGCGGCTCGCCGCCCTACGTTGTTGTCGTCCGTACCCAGGCTGAACCTGTTTTGATGGCGGCAGCCCCGGCTGTGATGCCACAGCTGACGGCTGTCGCCGGGCGGCTCAACGCAGCCATCGACGGCATCACATGCTCGCTGCGGTCCGATGCTCTCGCCGCATGACGGCGGATGAGGTGTCTACGGCGGAGCGACGATGAGCGGTTCCCCCGTCCCCGGCCGACGCCCCCGGTCATCGTCGAGTACGTGCCATGCCAGGCCACCTTTCAAAGGACCGTCACGCCCCTGAAACCGCGTGATCTACTGATGGAAGCGATCACGTGCGGGTATTGACCCGGGAGCTTTCGGATCCTGCTGCGGACAGCCTGCCCCGACCCGACAACCGAGCACCTCGGGCTGCCCGCCCAGGCACGGAGGGGAGACGGGACGCGCGGCGCGACCGCGACCGGTCTGACTGCTGCGTGAGCACGGCCAGCGGCAACGGAAGGCCCACAGGACAACAGATGGATCAGCTATTCGGCCGCGACGAAGAGCGCAGCCGCCTCCAGTCACTGCTCAAGCGCGGCCGAACCGGCCTGAGCAGTGCAGTCGTTCTCCGCGGTGCACCAGGCGTCGGAAAGAGCGCCCTGCTCGATCAGGTTCAGGCCGCAGCCGAGGAAAGCCATCAGATCCTGCGATTTGATGCCGTCGATTCCGAGGCAGAACTCGGATACGCAGCCCTCCACCACCTACTCGCTCCTCATCTCTTTCGTCTGCCCCAGCTACCGCTCCCACAACGCAACGCGCTCGGGCGCATTTTCGGCCTCCAGGACCACACCGCCCCGCCGGACCGCCTCCTCGTCGGGGTGGCCGCCCTGGGGCTGCTCACGGTGGCTGCTGCGGACCGGCCGCTCTTGTGCCTGGTGGACGATGCACAGTGGCTGGATGAGGAGTCTGCCGTTGCCCTGGGCTTCATCGCGCGGCGCATGTACGCGGAGTCCCTCACCCTGATCTTCGCCGTTCGTGAGGGCACCGAATCAGCCCCCACTCTCCAGGGACTGCCCTCGCTACTGGTCGAAACCCTTACCGAGAGACACGCCGCTCAGTTACTTGAGGCGGCTGTCGACGGAGTACTCGACGGCGAGGTACGCGACCGGATCGTATCCGCCACAACAGGCAACCCGCTGGCCTTGATCGAAGCAGCCAGAGAACTCAGCCCCGCCCAACTGAGCGGCGCCTCACCGCTTCCCGACCCCGTTCCACTGGGCCAGGCCACCGAGAAACTCTACGTACGAGAGACTCTGGCCCTGCCGGATGTCACCCGGGCCCTGCTGCTTGCCGCCGCTGCCGACCCTACCTGCGATCCCAAGGTCCTCTGGCGCGCCGGAGCCGTTCTCGACTACGACGCCGATGCCGCCGCGCCGGCGGAGGAGCAGAACCTGCTGACCATCCGGGACCGTGTCACCTTCCGCCACCCCCTCATTCGCGCAGCCGTGTATCACGCCGCACCCACCGCCCTCCGCGTCCGAACCCATGCGGTCCTCGCCGATGTGGCCGGTGACCTCGGCGACACGGACCTTCGAGCGTGGCATCTCGCGTCGGCAGCCACGAACCCGGACGACGCCGTCGCCATGGAGCTCGAAACCGCAGCGCAGCGTGCCGTCAGCCGTGGAGGGTGGGCGGCGGCCTCCACCATCCTCGCCCGCTCCGCCGCGCTGACCACCGACCTGCCCTCCCGCGCACGCCGGCTGCTCACCGCGGCCGAAGCGAGTGTGGTCGCCGGATCGCCCGGGCGAGGGCAGGCGCTTCTCGACGAAGCAGCGGCCTACCGAGCGGATCCGCACTACAACGGGCAGGCCCAGCGTGTCCAAGCGCGAATCCATCGACTTGTCGGAGACACGGGCGCTGCTGCGGGAGCACTGCTCTCTGCCGCTCGGCAACTCGCGCCCGTTGATATCCGCATGGCCCGTGACGTCCTGGTGGAGGCGGTGGTGCAGGCGCAGATCGGCGGGTCCCTGGCCCCCGCCGTCAGCACCCGGCGTGCGGTGGCCCAGCTGATCCGGGACCTGCCGCTGCCCCCGGAGATGGACCGCACCCCCGGTGACGCTCTCCTGGACGCCGATGCCACGTTGCATCTCGAAGGACTCGCCGAAGCGGCGGCCCACCTTCACCGCGCCGTCGACGAAGTACGTCAAGCTCCGGCGACGGCACCTGAACTGTTCCAGTGGCTCGCCGCAGCATGTGCCCACGCAACCCTGCTGGGTGACGATATCGCTCTCAACACCTTGGCGTTGCGCATGGAAAAGGAGGCCCGTGCACAGGGAGCGGCCATTCCGCTGGCTCTCGCGCTCAGTCACACGGCGGTTTCCGAACTCGTTGCCGGACGCGTCCGGGAGGCGGAAATCCTTTTCGACAAGCGGTCCGCGTGGGAAGAGGCACGCGGCAACGAGCAGCACATCGGAGCACTTCTCATCGCGGCCTGGCGTGGTCAATACGTCGCCGCTCGGGAACTGGATGAAATCGTTACGCAGCAGGCATCTCGTAACGGGCAGGGCTACCAGTTGGTATTCCGTGACTATGCGCGAAGTGTCGTCGCGCTGAGCCAGGGCCGCTATGCCGAGGCCCTCAGCAACCTGGAGGGGTGTCTCGCGGAGAGCTCGCAACTGAAATTCGCGATTGGCGACATGGTGGAAGCAGCTGTCCGCTGCGACGAATCGGAGCAGGCTCTTTCCATACGGGATTATCTGCGTGACCTGGCCGAATTGACTCCGGTGCCCGCCCTCCTGGGTGATCTGGCGCGCGCCGACGCACTTGTCCTCGGAGACGACGCGTCGGCCGAACCGCGCTACCTTGAGGCGATTCAGCATCACGAGAACACACGGGGCCCCGGGCGGCGCGCCCGCAGCCATCATCTCTACGGAGAGTGGCTGCGCCGGGTCCGCCGTACCAAGGAAGCGCGCCATCACCTCCGGTCCGCCCGTGACCTGTTCGCATATATGGGCGCGGAGGGATATGCGATGCGTGCGGCCATGGAGCTCTCTGCGGCCGGAGCCCCTTCGGAGCCCCGACGTCCCCTTCCTGCGGCCGGCAGTGAAAGTCGCCTCACCACGCAGGAAGCCAGAGTTGCGAGACTTGTGGCCGATGGCGCGACGAACGCCGAGATCGCCGAGCAACTCTTCCTGAGTGTGCATACCGTCGATTATCACCTGCGCAAAGTGTTCAGGAAACTGGGAGTGCGTTCGCGTCGAGAACTGCAGGACAATCGGAAATACCGTAGTCCATGAACCCCTGCAAGACGGTGTGAACCGGGCGGATTCCGGTCCTGGGCCACGGGTTCGTAGTCACCGGGCTACGCGGACTGGGAGCCGCACGTGATGGCCGCGCGCTCGTCCTGATTCACCATGGGAAGCGGTCCAGCGGCATCGGGCACGACAGAGCACGGCGGTGGGGAGAAAGCCCAGCGAATGTGGCGCCCATGGTCGGCTCGCTGCACACGGGCCAGTCCGTTGAACTATTTCCAAGCAGGCTCTTTCGCCGGCGAGTTCTGTAGAAACGCTGACATGGGAACAGCTCGACCGGCGGGATACCGCCGGCGGAAAGGTGAGTCGATCATGGCAGTCTTCACCACTTCTGACGGCACCCAGATCTTTTACAAGGACTGGGGAAGCGGCCGCCCCGTGGTGTTCAGCCACGGCTGGCCGCTCAACGCCGACGCCTGGGACGACCAGGCTCGCCTGGTGGCAGAGAGCGGCTACCGGGCCATCCTGCACGACCGCCGCGGGCACGGCCGGTCGAGCCGGCCACGTCATCAACATCAGCTCCATCGTCGGCTTCGCCACCGCGCCCGGCTGGGGCATCTACGCCTCCACCAAGTTCGCCGTCGGGGGCTTCACCGAGACCCTCCACACCGAACTGGCACCCCTGGGCATCCACGTCACCCTCGTGGAACCCGGCTTCTTCCGCACCGACTTCCTCGACCCCGCCAACCTGCACACCGGACCCGACACCATCGACGACTACGCGCCCACCGTCGGCGCCATGCGCACTGCCGCCGCGAGCCTCCACCACACCCAGCCCGGCGACCCGGTCAAGGCCGCGCGCGCCATCGTCGAGATGGCCGACGACCCCGAACCGCCCCTGCGCCTCCCGCTCGGAGCCGACACCCTGCAAGCCTTCGACGCCAAGCTGGACACCTTCCGCAAGGACATGGACGCCGCCCGCCCCATCGCCCTCGCCACCGACCACGAATAGGTCTGTGCCCTCCAGGGCGCCGAGGACGAGTCGCTGGGAACAGCGGACCGACGGCAAGTACCCAAAATGCCAGGTGGCTGGGGATGGCACTCAAAGCCGGAGAGGACGGTATGTCCACACCTGATGACGAGTATGCGAGCAGATCGGTCGAAACACCCTACGGACGTCTGCACGTCCGAGACAACGGAGGCACTGGCCTACCCGTAGTCGCCATGCATGGTTTTCCGGACGATTCACGGATCTATGACCGCATCATCCCTCTCGTAACTCCGCGGCGCGTGGTGGCTCTGGACTTCTCCGGCTTCGGAAAGTCCGAGCGGGGCCAGAGACCACCCTCCGGCCCGGACAGCGCGAGGCCGAACTCAGTGCGGTACTGACTGAGCTGGGAATCGATCGCTGCGTTCTGGTCGGCCACGACGCTTCGGGTGCCGTCGCGGTCAATTTCACTCTGGACCACGCCGAGTCGGTGGACAGACTAGTCCTCCTCAACTGCTACTACGGGGACGCCCCTTCCTTGCAGTTCCCGGAGTTGATCCGCCTGCTGGGAGATCCCAACTTCAGACCGCTCGCCGACGCCCTCATGGACGACCCGAAGATGCGGGAATGGATCCTGGCGCACACCCAGGCGCGGTTCGGTTACGCAGTCGGGGACCCGGACGGTGTGGTGGCCGCCTCCGTAGTTCCGCAATGGTTCGGCGAAGGCACGCGGTCGGACGCGCTGGTAGCGATTCGTGCGTGGACTGCTGCTCTCTTCCCCGACCTGGAGGTCCAGAACCGCCGCATCGCGGATGGTGATCTGGCCACGCTGACCGTGCCGGTCACCGTCGCGTTCGGCGAGGACGATCCCTACCGTCGACCAGAGGCAGCCACACCGCCAGCGGCCGGCGGCGCGACAGCCGCAGCGACATGGTGCGGTAGGCCCATCCGGCCACCGTCCCCTCGACCGCCAGGGCGGCCTCGCCCTGGCCCTCGGCCGTGCCGAACAGGGGCACCAGCTGGTCTTCCTGTACGTCCGCCAGGTAGACGACCGCCGAGGCCATCCCCAGCCGCCGGGCGGTCTCGTCGACCAGCTGCGGTACCTGCCGTGGGGAGGCGGCGTGCGAGCGCTCAAGAAACAGCGCCAGCGCGGCACCCGGTTCCTCCGCCATCACTCACCGGCCCTCTCACCGTCTCGGCCCCTCCTCCAAGTCTGAGACCGATCGGCTCGGTGCGCGGCCCGCCGGGGGACGGAGCTGCCTGGTCGGCCGCCACTTGGCGCAACTGAGCCGTCGCGTCCTGAAGCTTGGTTGATCGGCTGGAACTCCTCGTATAGCAATGCGCTGTGATACGTGGTGAAAGGATCGGCTTACGCGCCCGGCACGAGAGCGACGTCCCCGTTCTCCACTCCGAGCTGTACGACGATGTGCCGACACGGTCACGCGCCGACTCTCGCCCGTGGCGGCCCATCCCACCAGGTTCGCGCCACTCGCCTTTCGCCGTTACCGGGCCGTCGGACGAGGCGGCGTGCTTCTCCGTCGTCGAGCTGGAGTCGCAGGAGCTGGCCGGCGAGGCCCTCCTGTGGGGCATCGACACGCACAACCGGACGGCGCACATCGGGATCGCCCTGCGCCCCACATTTCGCGGCCGCGGGTTCAGCGCGGACGTCCTGCACGCGCTGTGCGCGTACGGATTCGCCGTACACGGACTACAGCGCCTGCAGATCGAGACCCTCACGGACAACACCCCGATGCTCGCGGCGGCAACCAGGGTCGGGTTCACGCGGGAAGGAACATTGCGGCGTTCCGCATGGGCGTACGGCATCTGTGCGGACGAAGCCGTCCTTGGCCTCCTCGCGAACGATTGGACCCCCGGGGGCTGAACAGCACGAGCCGAACCCCTGGCCTGCGGGTGGGGTTGCTGATGGGCTCAGGGTGTTCGATGGCGGTCCCGCCCACGAGGGGTCTGCTCATCGGGCTCCGTCGCGCGGGGGACCGAGACAGCGTCCGGCTCGGACGACTGCCGTGCCCATGTCTTCCGTCGCCGCGACGGCTCCGTCAGGACGGTCCCTGGTGGGCGAGGGTGGCGAAGCAGCGGTGTCCGCTCGTCCACTGGTCGGTGACCGTGAGGGCGAGGCCGGCGGCGATCCGGTGGAGCGCTGGTCGTCCCAGCCGGGCCCAGGGAAAGTACGGTCCGGCCTGGCCCTGGTCGTTCTCGAACCGGGCGGTGCACTGTTCTTCCACGTCATGGGGGTCGACCTCGACGACGAGGCGCCCGGCGGGGGCGATGAGGTCGCCGCAGCGGCGCAGCAGGCCGTGGGGGTCGCCTCCGATGCCGATGTTGCCGTCGATGAGCAGCACTGTCTGCCAGCCTCTCTCGGCAGGCAGCCGGTCGAAGACCGACCGGTGCAGTGCGAGGCCGCCCAGGGCGGTGGTCAGGGCGACGGCGCGGGGGGTGATGTCGACGCCGAGGGCGAAGACTCCGCGGCTCAGGAGCGCTCTGCACATGCGGCCGGGACCGCAGCCGACGTCGAGGACGGGGCCGGCGCAGCGTTCCAGCACGGTCCTGTCGGCCGCCGTGGGCTGTTCGTGCCAGCGGTGGACCGGGATTTGGATGCGGCGCCGGTCGTCCAGTCGTAGGTACACCGGTTCCCGGCCGGGGCGCAGGGCTACGGCGTACGGGTCCTCGTCGGCGTCGTACAGCTCGTTCTCGTCCGTGGTCACGGTGGTGTGCCGTGGCCGGCAGGAGGTCGGCTGTCACTGTCATCGCGACGCACTCGGCGCAGTCTCACCGCGAAGGCGACCGCGGAGGCTGCGAAGAGCACGCCGGTGATCGCCAGCCATCGGCCGAGGTAGACGCTGTCGGACAGCCCGGTGTCACCTGGGTAGGGCACCGCCAGACGGAGGATGAGAGGGAACCAGACCAGCAGGAGCAGACCGGACAGGAAGACGGGAACCCGCAGGTGGTTGATCCACCGCACCGTCGGTCTGTCGGCGGCGTCGGCTCGGTGCCGCACTACGGAGAGCGCCGACAGGTCGGCCAGCGAGTACAGGGGCAGCAGGATCAGGTCGTGGAGGACCGCCGCGCCGACGAACCAGATCGCCACCTCCCAGGGCTGGACGGCGAACAGGCGCACCATGGCGTAGCCGGTCAGGGCGAACGAGGCGATCAGGACGAGCAGGTGCAGGGGGCCGGAGCCGTACCAGCGGACGAATCGTGCCATGGTCACGTCCTGAAGGTGAGCCGGTGCACCCACTTGGTGTTGTTCACGCCGGGGTTGGCCGGGACGATGATGCGGGCCGGGTAGCCGTGGTCGAGTGAGAGGTCCGCGCCGTTGACGCGGAGGGCGAGCAGCGCCCGGGGGTCGCGGATCTGGTTGCCCCGCAGCACCACCCTGGTGAAGGGCCCGGGCGGCTGGATCGACTGGACCAGGACGCTTGCGGCGTCCGGCAGTCCGGCCAGGGCGGCGAGGTCGGCCAGCCGCAGGCCGCTCCAGTGCTGGTCCTCGGTGGACCAGCCCTCCACGCAGGCGATCGGCAGTGCGGCGGCGTGCTGGGGCATCGCCAGGAGCTGCTCGCGGGTGAGGATCCGCGGCGCTCCGCTTCCGTGCACCTCCAACCGCCAGGTCGGGCCTACGAGCGCGGGGGTGACGCCGACCTTCGCCGCCGTCTTGTTGATCTGGAAGGCGTTCGGGCCGCTGCCGGGGTCGCGGTTGTGCGGTGCGAGCAGTGCGCTGCCGCGCAGCCACCCGCCGATGCTCTGTCCGGCGGTCACGACGAGGAGGAGCAGTGATCCCGCGCCCACCATGCCGAGTGCGCCGCGGCGGGTCATCGTCGGCGGGGCGGGGGCGGCCGCCACCAGGCCGTCGGGATCGGGGGGTTCGGGCAGGGTGTGGGCGAGGTCGGTGCGCAGTTCGGTCCGCAGGCTGCGCGAGCGCAGGGCCCGGGTCATCCGGCCGAGTCTGAGGCACACGTGGACGGCGAAGGCGGCGATG
Source organism: Streptomyces sp. NPDC028289 (assembly GCF_055565975.1). NCBI lineage: Bacteria > Bacillati > Actinomycetota > Actinomycetes > Kitasatosporales > Streptomycetaceae > Streptomyces > Streptomyces sp. NPDC028289. The sequence goes on from NZ_JBVHTI010000005.1 coordinate 589,127, forward strand.
AACACCCAGGCGCCGTAGAAGTGCAGGCGGTAGAACGAGCCCGGGAAGACGTAGTAGAGCTGGATGTTGAGGATTCCGGTGACGAATTCGAAGATGACGCCGCCGACCAGCATGAGCAGGGACAGCCGCTCCAGGCCGTGGGCGACGGAGCGCACCGGCAGCCATTCGAACAGCTTCGGGATCACCGACCACAGCTTGGCCAGCAGCACCGGGACGAGGACCACGCCCAGCGTCACGTGCACGCCCTGGAGCAGTCGGTAGAGCCAGTAGGGGTGCGTGGGCCAGGCGAAGAGGTAGAAGCCCAGGACGCCCTTGTCGGGGGTCTCGTCGTTGAGGGGGCTCAGATCGGGGTTGTAGGCGGCGTAGGAGAGCAGTCCGGTGACGAAAAGCAGCGGAATGCCGATCAGGAGGACCAGGCCGAACGCCGAGGTCAGCCAGGGCCCGCGGATCGGACTGCGCCAGAACCCGGGGCGGAACGGACCCGGAGGCGGGGGCAGTTGTCCGACACGCTCTGCCGTCGCACGGGTCCGGGCACGGCTCGCCGCCGCGGCGGCGGCCACAGCGCCTGCTGCGCGCTTCAGCTGCTTCAGCACCGACGTCCCTTCCGGTCTTCGGCGTTGCGGCCCACCGGTCTGGGTCGGACCCGACGGCCGTCCGCCACCTGCCATCGGCCGTCTCCTCCAGTCCTTGAGCCGCGCTCGCAAGCGGACGGCCCTCAATGCCACGACCTGTTCCGGACAAACAGGACACCTTCAAGCTGGCACAGGTCGGGTGGGCTGTCCGGACCCGAGGTGCAAGCGGGTGTCCGTCACCAGCCGAACGGCGGAACGACCGCCTCGGTGATCTCCGAACGTCTGTGCCTCGTGACCGTGCCACCCTCATCAGGAGTGGTGCGCACGGCGGCGGAGACGGACCCTGCTTCCGGACCGCGCGCGGCTGTTCCGGCCATGGATGTCCCTACCGGTGTTCGGGGTTCTCGTAGTCGCGGCGGCAGCCGGCGTCCCAGGCGGTGCGCTGGTTGCCGTAGGCGGGGATGCCGCCCAGGTCCTTCAGCGCGCGGGCCAGGTGGAGCAGGTTCCAGGTCATGAACGTGGTGTTGCGGTTGGTGAAGTCGTTCTCCGGGCCGCCCGAGCCGGGGTCGAGGTACGACGGTCCGGGGCCCGCCTCGCCGATCCAGCCGGCGTCCGCCTGGGGAGGGATGGTGTACCCGAGGTGCTGGAGGCTGTAGAGGACGTTCATGGCGCAGTGCTTGACGCCGTCCTCGTTACCGGTGATCAGGCAGCCGCCGACCCGGCCGTAATAGGCGTACTGCCCCGCCTCGTTGAGCAGGCTGGAACAGGCGTACAGACGCTCGATGACCCGCTTCGTCACGGAGCTGTTGTCGCCCAGCCAGATCGGGCCGGCCAGTACCAGGATGTCGGCCGCCATGACCTGCTGGTACAGGTCGGGCCAGGCGTCCGTCTCCCAGCCGTGCTCCGTCATGTCGGGCCACACACCGGTGGCGATGTCGTGGTCCACCGCCCGTACGACATCGACGTGCACTCCCTGCGCGTCCATGATGGCGACACTGCGGTCGATCAGCCCCTGCGTGTTGCTCGGGTCCGGTGACCGTTTGAGGGTGCAGTTGATCACCAGGGCGCGCAGGTCGTCGTACCGGGCCGGCGGGGCGTCGCCGGCGGGCGGCGATGCGGTCACGTGATCCTCCTGAAGGGTTTTGCCACCGAATGGTGCGTGGTGGGGCGTCCATGTCCGGGATTCAGCGTGCGAGTCCGCCGCGCCAGGTGCCACCGCAGCACCTCCGAATGGCCCCGGTACCGTCCGGCCGCTGTCGTGCGCACTCCGACACCGGCTGGGATCCTGGTCCGGCGGCGATCGATGTGCCGGTGCGCCGGGTGATCCCGCTACCGCCCGACCGGGTGGCCGCGTGCACCGTGGACTGGCGTCACGACACATGACGGGCGGCCCGATCCGCGGATGGGTCGTGGTCGCAGGGTCCGCCGTCGCGGAGAACGGGGCGCTCGGCGAGTGGATCGGCGAGGGCTGCGGCTTCGCGGCGAGCCTGCCGCCCAAGTGGGTTCTGGCCGGCCTCGCCTTCGACCTCTGGCGCCCCGGACAGGGGAATGTCCGGGGCGCCATGGCCGCGGTGGCCGCTTCCTCGCACCGCGGCGATGCCGCCAGGCCGGATTCGGCGAATGGAGGCAGTCCGTTGGCCGTGCCGACCCTGGGCAGCGGTCCTCCCCGGCCGATGCGGAAGTTGACGGTGCCCGACGTCGTGTTCTGCACGGACCGGAACTTCTCGTCCTCGGTCACCGCCGGGGCGATGACACCCAGGTACCTGGCCGACGGCGGGGCAGCGATCCCGGCGTCATTGGTCGAGGTGGAACCAACTCAGCCCATTTACAAGTGAGTTCGGTGTCCGCACCGATTCCTCGCCACCGTGTGTCTCGGCGACGAGCACCGTTCAGGCCGGAGTGCCGGTCCGCCGCCGGGCCTCGGCTCACGGTGTGACGATGGCGAAGTCCGGGTCGGGTGCGCCGAGATGGCCGAGCAGTTCGGTGAGCCGGCCCGGCGTCGCCGGTGATCTCGACGGTGTCGCGCGCGGCGAGGCCGGCGGGGGGTGAGGGTGCCGAGCAGGAGGGAGCGCAGGTCGGTCTCGGTGAGGGTGATCCGGCTGGCGGCCCGGTACCAGCCCGCGCCGGCCGGCTCGCAGGTCGGCGGCGACTGGTACGACGCGTTCACGCTGAGGGACGGCGCGCTCGCGCTGGTCATCGGCGACGTCGTTGGGTCACGATCCGACCGCTGCGGCCGGCATGGCGCAGTTGCAGGGCGTCCTTCGCTCCCTCGCATGGGACCACACCGGGTCGACCGGTGCCGTAGTGGACCGCCTGGACGACGCCCTGCACGCCATCACGACCGTCTCGATGGCCACTCTCGTCCTCGCCCGGCCGGAGGGCACGGACACCGGCCCCTGGACGCTTCGCTGGACCAGTGCCGGTCACCCGCCACCGCTGCTGCTGACCCCCGACGGGAACGCGCGGTACCTCGAAGCCGGGCAGGGAATGATCCTCGGAACCCACCTGGGCGGTCAGCAGCCGTCGGCCGAGCGCCGCCCAGGCCATGCTGCCGGGGTCCACGCTCCTGCTCTACACCGACGGCCTGATCGAGTCTCCCGGCAGCGACCTGGGCACCGGGCTCGGCCGACTGCGCCGCCACGCCCTCACACTCGCCCACGAACCGCTGGACAGGCTGTGCGACCAGTTGGCGGCCCGGATGCCGCCCGGCAGCTCCGACGACATCGCCCTGCTCGCGCTGCGTCTGCCCCTGCCTCCGGCCGGGGCCGAGATGTGATCCGTGCGGAGACGGCCGCTCACGTCCCCGGAACCAGTACCAGAAGGCGGAACGGACCGGGCGGCACGGCCAGCGGCACGGCCGGGAGGGTGCCGTCCCCTGCGTCCCGCCAGCCCCAGGACCGCATGGTCTCGACCGTCCTGGCGTCCCGGGCGTCCACCAGCGTGACGCCGAGCGCGGCGCCGTGATCGGAGAGCAACCGCCGCTGCAGGCGCCGGGCGAGGTTCCAGACCTGGTCCTTGTACTCCCGGCGCACGCGAGGGGGCACCACGATGCCGGAGACGACGAAGAGCCCGCCGGTGACGGCGCGGCGCAGCAGGCCCTCCCTGACGTGGCCACGGAACCTCGGCCCCCACGGACCTGTGCCCGCCGTGGGAAAGCCGTAGGCGTATCCGGCCAGGGCCGTGGTCTCCGCGATCAGCAGCGAGAACCCCGGTCGCCGGGAGTCGGCCGCGAGATGGAGCAGGAAGGTCGCCCGCGCCTGGTTCCACGCCCACGCGTCACCGCCGGAGGTCTCCGCGTACAGGTCGCCCAGTTCCTGCAGACGGTCAGCGACCTGACCGCGGGACAGCGGGCGGACGCGCTCCGCCACCTCGGGCGAGGACCGGCGCTCCGCCGTCGCGGAGTCCGGGTCCGGCAGGCGAGTGCGCGGCCTGCCCCGTGCGGGTCGGAGCGCGGGGAGAGTCAACGTCATCGGGAGGAACACGTGCGCGGGCATGAGCAACCCTGCCCCGGGCGCGGGCGAAGACCGACCCGGCGTCGTCGATCCCCGAGAACGGCACCGGCGTCGGAGGCGGTGCACGGCATGCCCTCGGTCTCTCCACCGTACTCCTGGCGCCCCGGCGTCCCGGTGGCCGCCGGGAACAGGGCGGGTGCGTGTGGGTGGATCAGGGCGGGAAGGCCGGCGGGGATGTCACGGCGTCCGGGTCAGCCTGCCCCGGGGGGCACCCGCCGCGGCCGCCATGAGCGGTTCGGCGTCGTCGTCGGTGGTGTCCGGAGGCACGACCACAAGGTCCCAGCGCCCCAGGCCGGGGGCGAGCAGGACGACGGTGTGCGGGGCGTTCGCCGCCAGGGCTCCGTGCAGTCGTACGACCTGGTTGGAGACGAGTATCCGGCCGGGCGCCGTGGACCACACCGCCCCGTTGACGGTGACGCTGGTGATATGGCCCCACTCGCGCGGCAACCCGGCCAGCAGTCGCGGGAGTTCCACGAGGAGGTCGTAGGAGCGCGGCCACCATGCTCCGTCGATGGACCGCGGCAGGTCGCTGCGGGGCGCCAGGCGCAGGCGGAGGGCGGGGTGGGAGGGAAGCGGGGGTTGCAGTGCGGTGGTCATGAGGCTGCTGCCAACTTCCGTAGATGGGTGCGTGGTTGCCGTCGGGCGCGACGCGCGGCGCCTCTGTCCCGTGTCGCCGGGTGTGCGACGCGCACCAGACGGAGGCGTTCAGGAGGCGGGTGACGGCGACCAAGGGGTCCTTCTGGCCGCGGTCGATGTCGCGCGCGGGCGCAGGTCCGTCCGGCGGGAAGGGGGAGGTGCCGTTGTGGCCCCGGACCGGCGAGGCGGTGTCCGGTGGGGTGGACGTCGACCGGGCTGGGGCGCATGGAGGGGTCCTTGACCTCGGCGGAGGCCGCTGGGACGAAGGTGCGGCCGGGGTCACGGACTGCCCCTGGGGATGGGCGGTGTGCTGGTGACGACCTGTCGGATAGGCACGACACACCCTCGTTGCGCCCACCGTACCCCTCGGGTCGGGGGATACCTGATTCCGCTGAACAGCGGCCTTCGGCCGGACGCGATCGGGCAGACGTCGCGTTGACACCGATCGTCGCCGGACGTTGACTGACAGGACGGCCGAGGGCCATGAAGAGCAGGCGGACCGGGTCCTCGGGAGCCCGAATCAGGCCGTAGGGAAGGCGAAGGGCGCCTCCAGGCGGTGATCCGCATCGCGAACGGAAGCGGTACACACGACGATGTACGACCAGACACGCGCCCAGCAGCCCGCGGACCGGCCCCGGGACCCGGGTGGACGCCGCACCACGGGACCGGAGCCGCTGCTTCCCCCAGAAGGACGGGCCGAGATCGTGCGCCGCCTCGGACATGCCGTCAACACCTTCGCGGACACCCCGCGCGAGGCGCTGGAGGAGGCCGAGGGCGCCTTCGACGAAGCCGCCGCCCAGCTCGCGACCGCCCTGTCCGAGGTGCGTCGAGTGCTCCGCGCAGGCTGGCATGACCGGGACCCCGAGACGGACTCCGCCGAACTCCGTGCTTCGCTGAGGCAGTACCGGGAGCTGACCCAGCGGCTGCTGCGGACGTAGGCGGCGGCAGGCTCCCGCCGGAAGACGGCGGGTGCCCACGCCGAGTCCTTCCCGGCAGCGGCGAGAGACGAGCCTCCGGCCGGAGGCGCTGCCCCGGGCCCCGCCCGGTTCTCCGGCCCGGCACCGCGGTCTGCGACGGCCGCCGCCGGTCGTCCGTAACTCGACGGCGGCCGCCCGGGCTCCCCGCGCGCCGCTCCCCCCAATTGTTCGGGCGCGTCAACGGGAGCCGTGTACCCCACGTCGGACCGTGCAGCGGCATGCGGGAAGGTCACCGCGCCGGTCTCGCGACGAGGGGGAAGTGGACGGGGTGACGCACAGGGGGCAGCCGGCCGGGGGCCATGAGAGGTGGCTGTTCTGCGGAGGCTGCGAATTCGATCCTTGCCCGGGTTCGGGGGCACGGGCGGCCGACAGGCTGCCGAACGGTGTGCCTTCCGCGGAAACCTGTGGCACGGCGGAATGCCGCAAGCCTAGGTGGATTTCCTCCGGAGGAGAACCTTTCGGAGAGGTTCTCGTCCTGGCCGCCACCGCCCACCACGGCGGCGGGCCCGCCGTGGTGGGCGCCGCGCCCTTGGCCAACCGGACAGAGGGGACGGCGCGGCGCGCGGGTGCGCTGATGCGCGACTGGTTCCAGGCCCGTGGGCTGCCGCCGGAGGCTCGGCATACAGCTCGCCCGGCTCCTGCCTGCGGTTCTCGACCTGGCGGCGTGTCAGCGCACGGAGGCGTTCGATCTCGTGAGTCGGGGATCCCTCCTCCCGCTTCGGCCGACCCGGCGTCGTCGATCGCCGGAGCGGCACCGGTGCCTGAATCCGTGCGCGGGACACCCCGGTGTGCACCGAACTCCCGGCCGAGAGCGGCAGCCGCCTTCGCGTCGGCCTCTGCTGCCGGGCACGGGGCGACCGGCCCGGCTCCGTTCGGTCACCGGGGGAGGGCACCCCGTGACGGGCGGACCACCGTCCGGACGTCGGTGTGACCATGGCACGCACGGCCGGTCCTCCCCGGCATACCCTTCAGAAAAGGGGGCGCTGGAAAATTTCGGCCGGGCCCGCGTGGAACGCGCCGCAGCCGCCCCGCCCCGTCTCCCGGCGTACCGGGCAGCGACGCGTCCGCGTTCTGCCGGTCGCCCGTCAGGAGGTCCCTGTGGAGTACGACCACCTGCCCTCTCGGGGCCACGCAGAGGTGCGCATCGTCGCCGCGACCCCGGAGGTCGCGCGGCGCGTGGCCGAGGTCCTCCGTCGCTGCTTCGCCTCGACCGAGCAGCGCAGCTACCCCGCCGGGGAAGGCGGAGGCACCCGGCTCCATCTCACCCTCGACACCGCCCGCACCGCGGAACCCGCACGGTCGTGGCTCGCGGCCGGCGAGTCGACGGGGCAGGCGTCGGCACACGCCGATGAGGTGTGACCCGGGCGCGTGCGGTCAGGAGGGTCCGTCGTCCCGGCCTTCTCCACACGGCCGTCAAAACTTCGGAGAACGACAGACATGACGAAACTGCGTGAACGCAAGAACAACCGGAAGGCGGTCCTGCGATCCCTGTACGGGGCTGTGGAGCACAACCGCTCCGAGGTCAGCGGATCGGCGCTCCGTACCGAGCTGGGCCTGCCCGACGAGGACCTCTCCGCCGCCTGCGCCTACCTGGCCGACGAGGGCCTGATCAACGTGGACTGGACCTCGCACCGGACCCCGGCCGCCGTGTCGCTGACACACGAGGGCATTCGCCTGATGGAGGAGCGGGAGGAGGAACGGGAGGAGCGGGAGGTGCAGGAGTAGCGGGAGATACAGGAGTAGCGAGAGGCACGGCAGCAGGAGGGCAGGCCCCGTCCGCTTCTCCGCGAGCAGGAGTAGCCTGACGGCACCGAGAGCTTTTCGCGCAGCGCGGCAGGCGGTGCCGTTCCCGGCGAGTGACGCGACGGGCGGCCATTCCCACGGCGCCCGGGACGGGACCGCACGATGGGAACCAGCAGAACGCCCGGCGCGGCCGTGTCCGCGCCCAGCGAGTACACGTATCGCATGCCCATGCCTCGCCTGACCGTCACCCGGGACATCAGCCACGGCCCGCTGGACGGGGCCTGGTGGCCGCGCTGCGACGCCCTGGAACTCGAACTGCCCCCGCTCGTCGCCGCGTTGGAACCGGACCTGAACGCCGAGGTACGGGTCACCGTCGACCCCGCCGAATGGCCCGGAGCCCCGCACGCGGTCATGGCGCCCGGCCGGGCGATCACCGTGGAGCCGGCCGGTCCCGGAGCCGAGGCACACGTCATCACCCTGGACTGCGGCACCGTGGGACGCTGGGTGCTCCTGGTGGTCCCGCCCGAGGAGTCCGCAGGAACGGCCGCCCGGCTGCTGGCCGCGGTCGACGACCCCGAGAACCCGCTGACCGCGGTGCGGATGCTGGCGCTCGCCCGCACCGGCCGCCTCGGAGGCACGGCAGGGAAGACCGGATGAGGGCCGCGTCCCCCGTGGAAGCCGCGGCGGGACAGGCCGCTGTGCCCCGCCCCCCCCGCACTGCGTGATCCGCCGGCCGCTCAGGGCGAAGCGCACGCTCTTCGAGGAGTGCCGCATCGTCCGCGCGTACGGTGAACTGGACGCGCAGACCGTCGCACCACTGGTCAGCGCCCTGGCCGAGGTCCGGGCGGCCCGGCCCGGACGGCTGCTGGTCATCGTGGACCTGAGCGCGGTCACCTTCGCCGACTGCAGCATTCTGCCGCCGCTGTGCGAGGCGTGGTCCGATGCCACGCCCGGGGCAGATGGATCCGCGTCGTCCACGACGACCACACGGTCGGCCTGGTCTTCCGCTGCACCGGCATGCTTCCCCGCCCACGCGAACGCACAGGACGCCTGGGAGGAGCGAACGTCCGCGGCGACGGCGTACCGTACGCGAACCGGGGCCGGCATCGACGGCCGGTGACGAGTGCGGCGACTCGCCGGGCTCTGCGCGGGAGGCCGGGCGGACGGACATCGAGTACGCCCGGACGGAAATCTGTCACGGCGAGACCACATGTTGGTGCCCGCCGGAGATAGGGTTGTGGCACGACGCAGATGGTGCTGATTCCTTCGAGCACGGGTGCCACGCACACCTGGGTCCTCCGTACCGCTCCCGGAACGAAGGTGTCATGCCCGCCGAGAACGACCCCGTCGTCGGCAACCTCGACGATGACGACTATCCCGCCTACACCATGGGCCGGGCCGCTGACGTGCTCGGTACCACCCCCGCCTTCCTGAGGGCCGTCGGCGAGGCCGGGCTGATCACCCCCGTGCGTTCGGAAGGCGGTCACCGCCGGTACTCCCGCCGCCAGTTGCTCGTGGCCGCCCGCGCGCGCGAGCTGGTCGGCCAGGGCACCCCCGTCGAGGCCGCCTGCCGCATCGTCTTCCTCGAGGACCGGCTGGACGACGCCCTCCGCCAGAACCGTGAAATACGCCGGAAGCTGGACGAGGGCGACGCGAATATCTAGTTCCGCCGGTGCAGAAATACCGGTTCCGGCGGGATGAGAATCGCCGGACGGACACGAAAGTGCATGGCCGGTTCCTGTCGAGCTGTGTTAGCGTGATAGGCGTTGCGGTTTTGGTTACCAGAGGTTTTTTCTTTGCATAGCTTTCCGGATCTTTCCGGAGGGGTGATCATAGCGGCGACTCGGCCCCGCAAAGTGCGGGTCCGGCACTGCCCCCCAAGGGAGATTCAATATGGCATCTGGCACCGTGAAGTGGTTCAACGCGGAAAAGGGCTTCGGCTTCATCGCGCAGGATGGCGGTGGCGCCGACGTGTTCGCCCACTACTCGAACATCATCAGCAACGGTGGTTTCCGCGAGCTTCAGGAAGGCCAGAAGGTCAGCTTCGACGTCACGCAGGGCCAGAAGGGTCCGCAGGCCGAGAACATCGTCGCTGCCTGAGACTGACGCGTAGCGTCGCGAGCTGGTGGCTCGCGCATCATGTGGCTGGGGCCCGCACTCCTGGGGTGCGGGCCCCAGCCATTGCGTCACCCGTACACCCCGACACCCGGATATCTCGGTGTTTCCAAAATATTCGGCTCTCCTATTCTCCGGGATCTCCGGATTGATGACATCCCTGGCTTCGGTACCGAGAGGCTCGGCGTACCGTTTTTTCTTCGGCTCATTCTTGTGATTCCTCGTACGGCCGCCCGCCGTCGGACGGAATTCCTCGATACGCCGTATCGAGGAAGGTTCCAGCTTGAATCGCACCCGCCGCACCGGCGGCACCTCCGGGCTCTCCCGCTCGAACGGGAGAGTCCCGCACTCGACGGGCTCCACGAGCGGAAGCCGTTTCCGCAAGCAGGAGACGGGCCACCAGGGTCCTCGTCCGGGCGCCGGGCGCAAGAGCCGCCAAGGAGCGCACTCCACCGCCCGCCGACAGGAGTTCGCTCCGCCCGTCACCCTGACCGAGCCGCTGCCCGCGGTCGAGGCGTTCGCCGAACTGGACATGCCCGTACGCCTGCTGGCCGCGCTCCGTGCCGAGGGCGTGGCCGTGCCCTTCCCGATCCAGGCGGCCACCCTGCCCAATGCTCTCGCGGGCCGGGACGTGCTGGGCCGGGGTCGTACGGGTTCGGGGAAGACGCTCGCCTTCGGCCTGCCGATGCTGGCCCGCCTCGACGGGCGGCGCGCCCTGCCCCGGCAGCCGCTCGCCCTCGTCCTCGTCCCCACCCGGGAACTGGCCCAGCAGGTCACCGACGCGCTCGCGCCCTACGCCCGCGCCCTGGGACTGCGGCTCGCCACCGTGGTGGGCGGCATGTCGATCGGCAGGCAGGCGAGTGTCCTGCGCGGCGGAGCCGAGGTCGTCGTCGCGACGCCCGGCCGCCTCAAGGATCTCATCGAGCGGGGAGACTGCAGGCTGGGCCGGGTCGCCGTCACCGTTCTCGACGAGGCCGACCAGATGGCCGACATGGGCTTCATGCCGCAGGTGACCACGCTCCTCGACCAAGTCCCCTCAGGTGGGCAGCGGTTGCTGTTCTCGGCCACTCTGGACGGTGACATCGACCTCCTGGTGCGCCGCTACCTCCACGACCCCGTGGTGCACTCGGTCGACCCGCCGGCGGGCAGCGTCACCACCATGGCGCACCACCTGCTGCACGTGCGCGACGCCGACAAGGACACCACCGCGACCGAGATCGCCGCCCGCGACGGTCGCGTGATCATGTTCCTGGACACCAAGCACGCGGTGGACCGGCTGACCGAGCACCTGCTGTCCGTCGGAGTGCGCGCCTCGGCCCTGCACGGCGGCAAGTCCCAGCCGCAGCGCAACCGGACGCTCGCCCGGTTCAAGGACGGCCACGTCACGGCCCTGGTGGCCACCAACGTCGCGGCCCGCGGCATCCACATCGACCACCTCGACCTGGTCGTGAACGTCGACCCTCCCGGCGACCCCAAGGACTACCTGCACCGCGGCGGCCGTACCGCCCGCGCCGGTGAGTCCGGCACCGTCGTCACCCTCGTCCTGCCGCACCAGCGCCGAGCGGTGGACCGCCTGATGGCCGACGCCGGCATCACCCCGCGCGCGGCCAGGATCCGCCCCGGCGCGGCCGCACTGCACACCATCACCGGCGCCCGGACCCCGTCCGGCGTGCCGGTCACCGTCCCCGCGCCGGTCGCCGGACAACGCGAGGCCAGGGGAGCCGCGGGCCGTGACCGCCAGGACCGGTCGGCCGGACGGGGCGGGAACGGCCGGACCGCGGGCCGAGCCCGGCGCTCCGCCCCCGGGCCGACCCCATAGCCCGGCCACGGGAAACGCGCCCTGCTCCCGGCAGCCAGGCCGAGACGCCACCCTCCTGCCCGCCCCGACGAAGAGGAGAAGTCCTTGACGCCGAGTACGCCGAGTACGCCGAGTACGTCGAGTAAACCGATGACGCCGATTCAGCCGATGACGCCGGCTTCGCCCCGAACACACCGGCACGGCAGGACCGACGGCACCGGACTGACCGCCCGCGACGCCATGCTGTACGCCCCCGGACCGCAGGTCGACGACCACATGGCGGTCGATGTGGCCCTGTCCGTGCTCATCGGGGCTCGCGTTCCGCACCTGCTCCTCCAGGACGAGGACGGGCGGTGCGCGGGACTGGTCACCCGGGCCCAGCTCGCCGCGCACCGCGGCGGCTCCTGGTTCAGCGACCGGACCCGGCTGCGGGACATCCAGCTCGACCGCGGACCGTTCACCGCGTCGACGGCCGCACTCGGCGACGCGGAAGCCGCCATGCGGATACGGATACTGAACGTTTCCCCCGTGGTCGATGACCACGGCTACGCCCTGGGCGTCCTCGCGCTCACCCCCTGACCGCCTCGTCCGGCCGCCCCCGAGTCGTTCCCCGGCGTTCTCACCCATCTCCGCGGAGGAAATTCATGCGCTGTGTCATCGCCCGTTTCCCCTTCGACCTGGCCAAGAGCGAGGTCGAGCAGTCGATGGACGGCATCACGCCCGAGCCCGTCACCGGCGTGTCCGTGACCATCGAGGGCCGGATCTACCCCGTGATGCAGGTCGGGGAAGTGATCACCAGGCAGAACCGCCGGGACTTCACGTCGTTCGAGATGCGCCGCGCCCTGACCCGGCTCGGCTTCACCTGCCACGACGCGCCCCAGGTCGAGCCGCCCCGGGACGCGCGGGCCGACGAGAACGCGCTCGGCTGGTGACGATTTCCGGAGCCACGGCAATTCATGTGCTGTTTGCCGGTTGAAAAGCCGAGGACCTGGCACTCGGTCTGTGAGCGGGCCGGACAGTGAACCCGCTCCCGTGAGGTCCGACGGTTCGGCAAGAAGCCGCGAGCCGCACGAGAACGGCATGGTCCGCTCCGCCCGGTTGCCGCCGTGAGGATGCCCGGCGGCGACCGGTGCGGTCCGTCCGTACTCCCGGACACTCTGCGTTCGCGAACGCAACCGGTTCGTGGGGCGGGCATCGCCGAACCGCCGGCCGCACCCCGGCCGGGTCCGCGCACGCCTCGCACCACTCCCGCCGACGACTCCGTGCCCACGGCGTGCCCTTAAGGGCGGACGCCTACGGTCGACAGCAAGTCGGAGGCCATACGGCCGGTCAGGCGCCGTCGCTCCCAAGCTGAGAGCGCGAGTTCGATTCTCGTCACCCGATCCAATGCAAAACCCCAGGTCATAGACGTGGGGGTTGTTTGCTGTCTAGACCAATTTGGGGGCTGCGTGCCCTTCGCGTGCCCGAAGGCGCCGCTGACTGGATGCGGGACACCCGGCGGTGGCCTGGCACCGTGACCGAGTGCGCCGACCAGCTGCCGGCCATGACCGAGACGCTCCTGTCCGACCCTCGTCACTCGCACCGCCCTCGCCACGGAGACTGCCGACGCAGGCGCGGCATGCACCGCCACCGGCGCGACCACCACCTCGTACACCTACGGCAGCGCGTGTGGGCCAAGGCCGGAGACATGGGCCTTGGTGCGGGGTCCGGTGGTCGGCCGCCGAAGGCCATCTGGCCGTCCGCCATGGGAAAGCCGTGGCTGACACGTCCGGCGCGCAGCGCGGACCGCGACGGCCGGTGCGAACTGAGCAGACCGCACCCCGCCCGCTTCGCCCCTCAGGGAGAAGTGCATCTCCGCAGGCCAGACCCTGCACCACGCTGACCGCACCGCCCGCCGGGCGCGGCTCGGCCAGGCCCTGGTGAGCGACAGGTTCGAGCGGCTCCGGCCAGCCGCTCGTTGCGCCGGAGCCTGCGTGCCCGCGGTGAACAGCCGGGCCTCGGCAGACCAGGCGCGGAGGAAAGCGCGGACCCCCCCCCGTGGTCGTCGACAGGGCCGGCAAGTGATCCGGCCCGCAGACGGCGCGATCGGGACACCGCCGAGGAGCTGCACGTCGGCGAGTCAAGTGGGAGTTCCGGCCCTTGCTGCTGACCCGTGGGTGCGGGTATCCGTAACGGCCCCGACCCTCACTTCAGGGGCGTTGCCGCCCTGGGCTACGCCGCACGCATGCCCGCGGCGGCCGGCTGCTCCTCCTCGAAGAAGGTTTCGTCCTCCCCGAAGTCCGGGGCTCGGAAGGGGTTCGTCGTCGGAGCCGATGATGCCGGCACAGCCCAGCGGTTCTGCCCTTCCAGGGCGGAGAACAGCGATGTCGGATCGATGATGAGGTCTCGCTTTCGTCGAGGCTCCGTGAAGGGGCCTGGTGTGCCCGGACCGGACACCGTGGTCTACAGCTTGGTCATCTTGGCGTACGGGCTCAAGATCCGTACTTGCTCCGAGCCGAAATCCACGAGTACCGCGACATCGTTCTCGATGCCGATCACCAGGCCGAGACCGTGCAGGTCGTGGGTGACCCGGTCACCCACGACGAACTGTTTGGGGACCGGCGTGGTCGGGGCTTTGAAGGGGCTGGTGGGCAAATGACGCTTCGGTGCCACAGGCTTTGTCATGTTGCCCCTAGTATGCGCCTAGGAACCGCGGTGGTGGCTGACTCGCTGATCTTTGAGTTTCCCCGGTAAGAGCCGGGCCTGCCGACCGTCCGCAGGCGCCCGTACCGTCATGCCCGCGGCGCCAGACAGCGGATGCAAATCCTTGGAGGCAATACCTCGTGCTGATCGCTCAGCGTCCCTCGTTGACCGAAGAGGTCGTCGACGAGTTCCGTTCCCGGTTCGTGATCGAGCCGCTGGAGCCGGGCTTCGGCTACACCCTCGGCAACTCCCTGCGCCGTACCCTCCTGTCCTCGATCCCCGGCGCGGCTGTCACGTCGGTCCGGATCGACGGCGTGCTGCACGAGTTCACCACCGTGCCGGGCGTCAAGGAGGACGTCACCGACCTGATCCTCAACATCAAGCAGCTGGTCGTCTCCTCGGAGCACGACGAGCCGGTCGTGATGTACCTGCGCAAGCAGGGTCCGGGTCTGGTCACCGCCGCCGACATCGCGCCTCCGGCCGGTGTCGAGGTGCACAACCCCGATCTGGTCCTGGCCACGCTGAACGGCAAGGGCAAGCTGGAGATGGAGCTGACGGTCGAGCGTGGCCGCGGTTACGTCTCCGCCGTGCAGAACAAGCAGGTGGGTCAGGAGATCGGCCGTATCCCGGTCGACTCCATCTACTCGCCGGTGCTCAAGGTCACGTACAAGGTCGAGGCGACCCGTGTCGAGCAGCGCACCGACTTCGACAAGCTGATCGTCGACGTCGAGACCAAGCAGGCCATGCGTCCCCGTGACGCCATGGCGTCGGCCGGCAAGACCCTGGTCGAGCTGTTCGGTCTGGCGCGTGAGCTGAACATCGACGCCGAGGGCATCGACATGGGCCCGTCCCCGACGGACGCCGCCCTGGCCGCCGATCTGGCGCTGCCGATCGAGGAGCTGGAGCTCACGGTCCGTTCCTACAACTGCCTCAAGCGTGAGGGCGTCCACTCGGTGGGCGAACTCCTGGCGCGCTCCGAGGCCGACCTGCTGGACATCCGCAACTTCGGTGCGAAGTCCATCGACGAGGTCAAGGCGAAGCTGGCCGGCATGGGCCTGGCCCTCAAGGACAGCCCGCCCGGATTCGACCCCACCGCCGCGGCGGACGCGTTCGGCGCGGACGACAACGGGAGCGCGGGTTTCCTGGAGACCGAGCAGTACTGAACGCAGCGCCGGGTCCTGTGGAGCCGGGAAAGCAGGACCCGGCGATGAGACCGGCCGACTGCGCTCGGCTCCCCGACGGCCCACCGCTTGTGCAGATCACCGGGGGCGTCTGGTTCCACCTCCTTGAACTCCTCGGCGTCGAAGTCCCTTGAACCCGCCGGCCCCGGACCCGCATGGCACCGGGCCGGACCGGAAACGGAAGGGGCGGCCACATCCGGTGACCGCCCCGCACTGAGACCCCGTACTGAGACCCCGTACCGCCGCCCCGTCAGGACGGCGGTGCCTCCCGGACCGTGAGCGGGCCGATGATCGCGTCCAGGTCCGCGTCCGTGAGAGGGCCGCCGGTGCCCAGGCCCTCCCAGCGTTCCATTTCTCGGAGGCGTTCCACCGGGACGTGGTAGGCGCTGAAGAAATGAACCATGAGCTGGAAGACCTTGAAGTCGTCCCCCATCTCCCGCGTCACCCAGCGCGCGGCCTCGGAGGCCGGGCGGCCCTCCTCGCCGAGCCGGCGCAGGCGGGCCACGATCGCCGTTGGGTCGGTCACTTCCTGAACACCACCTTCGCCGCTGTGTACTCGCCCGGCGAGCCGACGGTCTCCTCGAAGGTCACCTTGGTGAAACCGTACTTCGCGGCCGTCTCTCCGGTGAACGTCGCCCGGGCGGCGTCCTCCGTGGGCACCACCCTCTGGTCGGCGGGCACCCAGCACTGACCGTCACCGTTCCCGGCCACGTGATCATTCTTTGTCACACCTTGATCAGGTGTGCCTCCAGGCTTGAACCGCCATGTGCGGGGCGTACCTATGATTGACGAACTTGGGGAGTTCGAGGGGGAGTTGTCGATGGCGCTGCGAAGATCGCTTGCTTTCGTCGGGGTGGCCGCGCTGGTACCGCTGCTCGCTTCGGCCGCCGCCGCGCAGGCGGCGTCGGGCTCGCTGACGGTCACCACGCTGGGGCGGCACGGCGGCAAGGTCTCGACGACGGTCACCGTCGTCGCCGTGCCGTCCGGGCAGACGTACAGCGTCAAGTCCGGCAAGCGGATCAGCCTGCCGTCGGGGCGCTACCTCGCGATGACCGACATCTGGGAGCACGGCACGGAGGGTCTGGGCACCGACACCATCGGCGCTCAGGTCGTACAGGTGTCGGGCAGCAAGTCGGTGACGCTCGACGCGCGTAAGGGCAAGCTCGTCAAGGTGGCGCTCGACACGCCCGCCGACGTGACCGACCCGCCGCGGATCAGCGCGCAGGTGTGCGCCGCCACTGTCGGTGACATGCCCTCCGCCTTCAGCGCGGGGGGCTGGAACGACGAGGGAGCCCTTTACGCCATCCCGAACTCCTCCAAGCTGCTGCAGTTCGGGTACCTCGCGCAGTGGTCGGGCAACGACAGCTATGTCGCCGTGAAGAACACCACGGGCATCCCCACCGCGCCCGGCGGGTCGTTCAAGCGGTCGAAGCTGGCGACGATGCGCTTCTCGGTACGCAGCGGCACGCAGATGGCCCAGCAGAACGACACCGCGCTCCAGGCGGTACCGAAGGTCGACGACTGCACGACCGACCTGATGGCGGGGGTACGCGACGACAGCGCGCCGTACAGCGCCACCGTCCATGTAACTCCCGGGACCTGGCAGCCGCGCGACGACGTCATCGCGAGCAACGGCGACGACGTCGGCGGCGGTTTCCCCAAGGTGAGGACTCTGAAGGCGGGGCAGAGCCTCACCCAGTCCTTCGGGCGGGCCGCGTGGAGTCCACTGCACTACCTGCCGCTGCTCGGGCAGAAGTCCGTCACCTTCCTTCCGGACGCCCTGATCGGCGACCCCGACGTAGGCGGCGTCTGGGCCGACCCGACGAAGGAGACGGTGGTCCTGACCAAGGGAAGCACCACCGTCAAGAAGAAGACGCTGACCAACTGGGGCTCCGGGGACGCGGAGTTCTCCGCCGGCATCCGCTCGGCCGGCTGGTATCGCCTGACCGTCGACGCCCACCGTTACCGCCCGGGCATCACCTTCCCGGCCGGCATGCTGTCGCCGCGGGCGACCCTCGACTGGCACTTCAAGGTGTCCGACCCGGCCAAGGCGATGGTCGCGCCCGTCTTCCTCACCCGCTTTCTGCCTACCGGGCTGAACAGCCACAACCAGGCCGCGCCGAACAGCACCACGACGGTCGACGTGAGCGCCGGGCGCGCCTCCCAGGGCCCCGACATCAAGCTCACCAAGGTGACCGCCAAGTCCGTCCGGGTCTGGTCGTCCTCCGACGGCGGCAAGACCTGGAAGGCGGCGACCGTCAAGCGGTCCGGATCGGCCTGGCAGGCGTCCGTCCACAACCCGGCGTCCGGCGCCGTCGCCCTGCGCTCCGAGGTGACGGACTCCGCCGGAGACAGCTCGGTGGAGACGGTGTACCGGGCGTACGCCATAGGCTGAGGCTGAGGGCGCTGCTTATTTGACGGTCGGTCCGACGGCCCGAACGCGCAGAGGAAGAACGCCCTCTTGAGCTGTTTGTCGCCGCGTCGGAAGGGTTGTTCGCCGCGGGTGGCTGGTCCGCCGTCACCGGAAGGCGATGGGTGTGGCGCCCATCGCACCAGGGTGGTCGACCTCGCGGCCCGGTGGTGGCATTGCGGTGACTCGCCGTCCACCGGCCCATGAAGAGAAAGGGTGCGGACATGGCGGGCAGCAGTTCTGCGATCGGCTCGGACGAGCGCCGGGCCGGCGCTCCCGTTGTGGCCGAGGCCCCGCGGACCACCGGCCGTGAGCGGCGCCCCGTGTTCGGCTCCGCAGTCATGGCCTGCGCGGCGGCGCTGCTTGTCGGAGGGGGGATCGTGGCAGCCGGGTTCGCCGCGTCGTGGGGCCTCTTCCTGGCGGCCAGGAGAGACGCCGAGTTCTCCATCGAGAACGAGGACTCCTATCTCGCCTACGCCGACCAGTGGAGCAGCCTCGTCAAGGTCGCGTTCGGCGTGTAACCGCTGCTGCTCCTCGTCGCCGTGGTCCTGTTCGCCTGGCTGCTCACCAGCCAGGCCGTCATCGCCGCGTACGCGCAGGAACGCGCGGCGCCGGGCGCCGACGCCGCCACGGCCCCCGGTGCTCTCACTCTCCGCGCGCTGTGGTGCCGCTCCCGTCCGCACCTCGGAGTACGGCAACCCGGAAGGAGACACCTCCGCAGCCGCCCGCTAAGGCTGGCTCGGCGGCAAGCAGCGCTCCAGCGAAACGGTCACCGGCGCCACCCTCATGGGTATCCGTCTCTACGACCCGACGACCGGACGCTTCCTGTCCGTCGACCCGGTGCCGGGCGGTAACGCCAACGCCTACGACTACTGCTCCGCGGACCCCGTCAATGGCTTTGACCTCGACGGTCGCTTCGGCTGGGGCAAGTGGCTCGACAGAGCGAGTACCGGCCTCGCCGTGGCAGGGATGTTCGGATGCGCCGTATGCAGCGCCGTCTCCGCCGGTATCTCGCTCGGACGGGGTATCTACAAGGTCAGGCACGGTGACAGGAGCGGATGGCTCGACATCGCAGGCAGCGCGACCTTCGGTGCCGGAAAGGGCTTCGGATGGGCGGGCAGAGCCTGGAAATCCCGGAAGATGGCGAAGTACGCCAAGGGAATCCGCGGCGCCGGCAGAGCCGGAAGACGTGCCCGGAGCAGGGCGGCAGCGGCAAGCCGTAGGTACCACCACCGCTACACTCGCCGCGCTGAAGCGGTGGATCGCTGGTACGGAGGAGCTTCATTGGCCTACGGAGGGTATGGAGAGTACCGCTCGTACCGCCAGCAGGGATGGCGTCGATGGCTGCGGTGAACAGCGGGCGCCACGGCATCGCGCGCGCCGCCGACACCCGGCTGACGTACCTTGCCTTTCTCATCCTGTCCAAGGGGGACCGGAAGGAAGCGGCAAGCGCGGCCTCTGACGCCGACCGAGCAGTGGGCGAAATCCTCCGGGAAAAGCCGGGAAAGATCCAGCGGAACACCGGCAATACCGTATGGATTCCAGCAGTGGAAGCCCTGGGTCTGTGTTCGTGGTTGTGGCTGGTCGTCGCAGCGGTCGTAGCGGTCGCGTGCCTGCTGGCGGTCCCGCGAAGTCTGACGCACCACAGCTTCGTCTGGATTCTCCAGGCATGTGTACCCGCTGTCCCAAGTGCGCTCTTCGTTTCACGGCAGATGAGTCATCTCGTGGCTCGTCGCGCCTTGCAGGCAGGGACCGCGCGGCCCGCAAGCATCCGCTGGCTCGTACGCTGGCAGAGTGATGCTGTGGTCCTGGCTCTGACCGCCTGCACGTGGGGCGCATGGATGACCGTATTCGCAACCTAGTTCGCTGAAGGGCAGTGGTTGATATCCCCCATTCGGATCTTCTGATTGGGGGATGTCACTTTGTCCGGCCACGGCGAGGTTCGATGAAAAGATTCACAATAAGGCGCCATTTCAGATGGCCTGATCTTGTGGCAGTCCGGGACCGGTGACTGCCGCGCTTGTCGGACAGATGGCGCTGGAAGGCCTGTGGTGAGGGGACCGCGAGTGCCGGCCGCGATCATCTCCGTGGCCACGCCGGCCGCCATGGTCGGTCCCTGATCCAGGAGTTCGACCCGGTCAAGATCAACCCGACCGGTGACAAGCGAATCGTTCACGTCCACGGCTTCCCCGCCGAGGTGGACACCCACTACCCGGTCACCGTGGGTGTCGAAGGTGACCCCTCACAGACGCTGGACGCGCTCGCGGCAGCAGTGCCCGAGGGACTCACCTACGATTCGGGAAGCACCGAGAAGATCCGCACCCTGCTCGACGATGAGCTGCAGTACGGACGTGACAACGACGCGTTTCCCCTGGTGCCTCAGCGCGTCGTGACCGATGTGCGCACCGCGCTGGACCGCCACGACATCGTGCCCGCCGACACCGGCGCCGGAAAGATGTGGATGTCCCGTCTCTACCCCACCTACGCACCGGACACCTGCCTGGTCTCCAACGGCCTGTCCACGATGGGGTTCGCACTGCCGGGTGCCGTCGCCGCCAAGCTGGCCCGGCCGGACCGGCGCGTCCTGGCGATGATGGGGGACGGCTCGTTCCTGACGAACTCCCAGGAGCTGGAGACGGCCGTCCGTGAACGCGTCCCGCTGGTCGTCCTGGTCCTGGTGGACGAGGGAAACGGCCTGATCACCTGGAAGATGGAACTGGGACTCGGCCGCACAGCCACACCCGGTTCGCCACCCCGGACCTGGTCGCCTACGCCGAAAGCTTCGGCGCACGCGGCTACGTGATCGAGGCCGCCGACCACACTGCTGCCCGCACTGCGCCGCGCCCTCGACGACAACTCGGTCTCCGTGATCGCCTGCCCCGTCGACTACTCCGAGAACCTGCGCCTGACCGACAGGCTGGGCAGTCTCCACGGTCCGTTCTGATCCGACAGCCTCAGAGCCTCCCGGCCGGCGTCGGGAAGGACCCCACACCGGCGAACCCGCCACGGGGCCGTCGCCGGCCACACCGTCCAGGCCGGCCGAAGCCTTCACCCACCCGGTCCGGCCCACTGTCCGGACCGGTACGGCCGGCGCATCCGCAGACGTGTCATACGCGTCAAGTGATGCCCCGGATCCCGGGGGCCGGGCTGAGAGACCTTCCGTCCACAACCTGTGGAGAAGGGCGTCCCGGACGGTGTCGTGGACGTTGTGCCCGGTCAGGCCGGTTGCGTGCCGAACGACGGCCGTCGTGGTGGGCAGCGGTGGCGGCGCCGCACCACGGGGTGGGGCGCCGTACAACCAACCGCCCCCTCCGGTCGTCTCCTGCACGCCCGGACCAAGATCCGGCTCACCGCCCTGGAGAAACATGCGTATGCGTACCGCTGCTGCCGCCACCGCCGGCACCCTGGCGCTGATCGGGTTCGTCACGCCCGCCGCCCATGCGGACACGAGCGCCGGCGACACCGTCTTCAGCTCGCTGACCTTCAGCAAGACGACCGTCGACGTCGGCGTCAGCGCGGCGCAGACACTGAGCGTCACGGCGACCGCCAAGGACGACTCCGGGATCAAGGTGATAGCCGGCTTCAAGCTGGTCAGCTCCGACGGCCGGTACCTCTACGCGAACTCCATGTCCTGCAGCCGTCCGTCGTCGACCACCATGAAGTGCACGGGCACGTACACCCTCGACCCCGACCTCGTCGACAGCTACTACGACCTCAGGAACAGCTCGGCCGGTACCTGGTACTTCCAGGCCGAAGCCGCGGCCAAGGACGGCGACTACTACGAGATCCAGAAGAGCGCGCCCTTCAAGGTGAAGCGGGTCGCCAGGCTCGCGAACACCCAGGCCGGGCCCGAGCCGGTCGCCAAGGGCGGCAGGCTCACCGTGACCGGTGCGCTCACCCGGGCCAACTGGGACACCAACGTCTACGCCGGCTACGGCAGCAAGTCCGTCGCCCTGCAGTTCAAGAAGTCCGGCTCCTCGTCGTACACGACCGTCAAGACCGTGACCACCGACAGCAGCGGCAAGCTGAGGACCACGGTCACCGCGAACGCCTCCGGCACCTGGCGGTGGAAGTTCGCGGGCGCGAGCACCACGACCGGCGCCACGGCATACGGCGACAGCGTCGCCCTCGGGTAGTCGGTGTGTCGGCGGCCCCGACCCGTTGGTGAGGCTGCGTCCAGGGACCAGCTGCGCACTCCGTCGATGCCGCTCAGGGGCGAGGGCGGCCGGGTTCGGCTTCCCGCTGGAAGCAGGCAGCGGCAGCCTCCGGGGGTGCCGGTGCGCCGTTACGGTCGACGTCGTCCGTCAGGAGGGACGGGCCGGGATCACAGGGCGGTCAACGGGAGGCCGACGTCGCGCGCGCCGATCGTGCGGGGGAGACGGAAGTCCATGGCCCGGCCGACCTCTCGCCAGGTCGCCTCTGCCGTCCTGCGCGCATCGGCGGCCACATCGCCACGTTCGCGTATGAGCCGTTCGTAGATCGGGGCGTCGCTCTGCGCCGTTGCACTCACCGTACTGGTCCCTTCCTGGTGACGACACCCGCTTGGCCTCCGGGCCGCAGGCGGGGGCCGAGTCTATGGCGCCCGTTCCTCCGGCATCGTCCGGTTCCGCCAGGCGGGACGCGAGGTGCCCCAGCACCCGCCACCGAACGGCGCGGAGACCGGCCGGCGCCGACGACGTCCGCGACATGGTCCGCGGCAGCGCCCGCCACGACGGGCGTCCCTTTCAGGCGGCGATTTCCGGGCACGCAGCCCCCCAGCCCTTAGGAGCAGCCCCATCCCTGCCGGGGTGCCGTCGCGCACCCTGCCCCCGGACACGATCCTCGCCGTTCCCGCCTGAGCCCGAGCCGGTCCGGCCGGCGTCGAAGTGCTCGTGCCGGGCACTGGGGCCCGATGGGTGCTCTGCTCTCGCTGGCCTCGGCGGTCTGTCACGGCGTCGTCGACTCCGCCGGCGGGCTGCTGTCCCGCCGGGCGCACTTCGCGGTGGTCACCTTCCTCGGGCAGATCGGCGGGCTGCTGCTGGCGCTGGCGGCCGCGGTCCTGGTGCCCGCAGCGGCGGTCCGCTCGCCGGACGCCTGGTGGGGAGCGTTGTCGGGGGCGGGCAGCGGGACCGCCATGTTCTGCCTCAACCGGGGCCTGGCCCGGGGGGCGATGAGTGTGGTGGTGCCGGTCAGCGCCGTCACGGGAGTCGCGCTGTCCGTACTGTGCGGGGTGTTCTTCCTGGGCGACCGGCCAGTCCTGGCGGCCTGGCTGGGCATCTGTGTCACCGTGGCCGCCGGGACCCCTGGCCGAGGCGGTGGCGATCGGAGCAGGCGCGGCCTTCGCGCTCATCCTCTACCTGCGGGCCGCCCAGCTGCAGATACTGGCCGTGGCCGTCGGTGCTGGCGTCCCTGTACCCGGCGGTCCCCGTCGTTCTCGGCGTCGCGGTCCTGCGGGGGAAGCTCACCCGGGCGCAGGTGACCGGCTTGGCGGGTGCGGCCGCCACGATCGTTCTGCTGACCGTGGGGGAGGGTGAGACCGCGGGGGACACCGGGGTACGGGAAGGAAGCGCGAACGGGACCCCTGGGGTGCGCCGGGGATTGAGCCGGGTGCACCCGGCGAGAGTCCCGCCCGCCTGGGATCAGCCGGTCAGGCGGCTGCGCAGCAGTTCCTTGCCCAGGTCTGCGCCCTTACGGCTGTCAGCCTTCGCCTTGCTGAACAACTCGACCAGTTGCTCGTCCTTCGCCCGCTCGGCGTCCTTGATGTAGGTGTCCAGCCGGAGGGCGTTCTCCAGGCAGCTCTCGACGTACCAGAGCAGGTTGTAGTCCTTGTCCTGGGTTCCGGTGATGCCTCCGGTCTCCGTGGCGCTGGCCATCGTCGCATCACTCCGTTCCGTTGTGTCGAAGCGGGCGCTCGGCCCGCCGGCATTGTCGTCGGACCGCTCGAGTACCCCGGAGGGAGACGACGCACCATGTGGTTCAGTCGGCGGCGGGACCCGTGGGGGCGGCCGCGACTGCCGCTGCGGTCATCTGCCGTGCCGTGGTCACCAGGCCGGCGACCGCGTCGTCGGGAGTCAGGTCACAGAGGTCCATCAGAGCGAACAGCGACTCGGCGCTGATCACGAGGGCGAGGCCTCGTACCAGTTGTTCCGCGTCCGCGCGTCCCGTGGGGCCGCACCTGTCGATCCACGGGGCGAGAGCGTGCTCGATGAGTCCGAAGCGGTGGGCGGGGCGGTCCCTGGCCGTCGAGGGTTTCGCGATCGTCGAGGCGACGACCACCCGGACGGCGCCCTGCCTGCGCAGCACCGCCCGGCCCTGGCTACGCCTCGTGAACGCCCCGTCGGCGGCCAAAGCAGGGCCGCTGGGGGGGCGGCCCTCCTCGCACCGGTTGCGTGGCCGGGGCCGGCCGGTTCGCTCGTGCTGTCCGCGGCCGCCGCGGCCGCCGCGGCCCAGGCGGGCGACGCCGCCATCGGGGTCGCCACGCGGAAATGGACGATGATCGCGGGCGCCTCGCTCCTGACGGTCGTCCACACGGCAACGGCCGTCGCCACCGCGTGAGGACGGCTCACTTTCGAAGCTGAGTCCGGTGAGCGGGGCAGGCACCTGCGACAGCTGCCGCTCACCGCCGCTCGGCGCTCGCGTGGCCGGCCGATTCGGCAGCCGCTTTACGCCGAGGCAAATCCCTTGGGCGGCAGCGAAGTCGGCGCCGTACTCTCCCCGGATGACTACCGTTTCCGTCGAAGATCTCGCACGCGCCTGCACCTCTGTCGGCGACCTGCTCGCCGAGGTCCGCCCCGAGCAGTGGAAGGAGCCGACGCCGTGCACGGAATGGAACGTGCGTGAGGTGGTGGCCCACCTGGTCGACATGGACCTGGTGTTCGCAGCCATGATCGAGGGCGGCCCGATGCCCGAACGCGGAGTGGACCGCCTCGGTGACGACCCGGTCGGCGCCTACCGGTCCTCCAGTGCTGCGCTGCTGGCGGCCTTCTCCGCCCCTGGGGTGCTCGGGCGGAGTTATCGCGGACCCTTGGGGAGCGCCACGGGCGCCGAGCGCTTGCAGATCCGCCTGTACGACCTGCTCGCTCATGGATGGGACCTCGCCCAGGCCGTCCAGATCCCCGCCCGGCTGCCCGAAGACCTTGCCGAGCAGGCTCTGGCGTTCGCGCGGGCCCAGCTCTCCACCCAGCCCCGGGCGGGACGATTCGCCGAGCCGCGACCCCTCGAGGACACCGCTCCGGCCCTTGATCGTCTCGCCGCGTTTCTCGGCCGACCGGTCCCACCGCACCGTGAGCCGTAGCGGCTCGCGGGGGTGTGGGCGCGGCCGTCACGGTGCCTGCGTCTCCTGGGGACGGCCCTCGGTCCGCAGCTCGAACCACATGGTCTTGCCGGTGGCCGTCCGGAGGCTGCCCCAGGCGTCCGCGAGCAGGTCGAGGAGTTCGATGCCCCGGCCGCTCTCCGCGTCCGGGTCGGCGACGCCGCGTGCGGGGCCGGCGGACTCGGTGTCCTCGACCTCGCACAGCAGGCGGGAGCGGCGCAGCTGCAGGTTGAGCCTGAGCGGACCGCGCGTGTGCCGCAGAGCGTTGGTGACCAGTTCGCTGACCAGCAGCTCGGAGGTGTCGGCCAGGTCACCCACCGCCCAGTCGCTGAGCTGCGCGGTCACCAGACGCCGGGCTCGGCGCACGGAGGTCAGTTCCCGCGGCAGGGGCCAGGAGGCGTCCCAGGCGGTGGCGCAGCCACGCGGTGCGTCGAACGGCCGCAGCGGCGCGAGCAGGCGGGACCACAGAGCCCACTGCCGGGCGAGCCGCGTCGATGCGGTGGCGCGGGAGGACCGCCCTCCCCGGTAAAAGGCGATGCGGAAGCCGATGGCCCAGGTGGCCATGGGGATCAGTCCCTTCGCTGGCGACCGGACGGTCCGCCGGTGAACATGCCTGGCATGCGCCGGGCCCTTGCATGTAGCAGTCGCTACGTCTCAAATATAGACGTAATACGCGCTACAGTAAAGACATGCCCAAAGAGTGAATAACGGACAGTCGGCAGTCTTGCCCGCGCACCCAGGAGCCCCGATGCCTCGCCCGCCGGATCCGGCCAAGCGGCGCGACCTTCTCGAGAGGGTCCGCGAGTACGTCATGCGCAACGGCCTCGCGGACCTGTCCCTGCGGCCTCTCGCCAAGGCCCTGGGCACCAGCGACCGCATGCTCCTGTACTACTTCGGCACCAAGGAACGGATGGTCGCCGAGGCCCTCGACATCTACGAGCGTCGGCCCCTCCTGCGCACCCGCGAAGTGCTGCAGGCCATCGGCCCGCCCGCGAGCCCCGCCGAACTGCGCCGCTTCGTGGAGGAGGTGTGGCGGCAGTTCAGCGACCCCGGCGTACGTGCCGCGCTCCCTCTCTACTTCGAGATCATGAGCGCCAGCGTGCTGCACCCCGACCGCTACGGGCCCGTCATGCGCGACATCGTCACCGAGTGGACCCTCCTGTTCACCTCGGTCTTCCGTGACCTCGGCATGTCCCAGGACCGGGCGCGCACCCAGGCCGCCCTCCTGGCCGACGCCTCCCTCGGCCTGCTGGTCGCCCCGCTGGCGGACGGCCACTGGGACCGGGCGCACGAAGCGTTCCGCGCACTGCTCGACAGTCTGGAACCCGGATGGCAGGCCACGGCGTGACGCTCGGGGAGGAGATCAACGCCAGGGCGTGCCGAGGAGCGGACTCCCCGCAACCTGGCCCGGCACCACGATCAGGACCGGCGGTGTGGTGCTGGGCTGGGTGGTGCCCGGCTGGGTGATGCCCGGCCGGCTGGTGCCCGGCTGGGTGGAGGGCTGGTTCGCCGTGCTGCCCGGGGCCTGTGCGGCTCCGGTGGCCCACAGCTGGTCGACACGCGAGCGCTCGGCGGCGTTCGGGTAGCGGTTGGTGCAGGACGGGCCGGGGCCGCCGCCCGACATCAGCTCACTGCACGGCCCGCTGTAGTCGTCGGCCAGACCCAGGACGTGCCCGGTCTCGTGGGTGACGACGCGGACCGAGTCGTACTGCCGGCTCTGCGTGTAGTCGATGAAGATGTAGCCGCCGCCGTGGCCGTTGGTGGAGGCGTAGGACCCGCGTGAGTCGTTGCCCTCGTAGTAGGAGAAGTCGGCGCCGCTCGTCGCCTCCTTGAGCTTGACGTTGGTCTCGGAGCCGTTCCAGATCGCGGCCGCGCTCGATATCTGCGAACGGAAGCTCGGTGCCCGGGAGTCGTCGTAGGTGATGGTCACCGCCTGCCCGGCGGGCTGGGCGGCGCGCTTCTGGGCGACCGACTTGAGTACGGCCTCGAAGAACGCCTTGGTGTTCGCGGCCTCCTCGCCCGACCCGTCGTACCCCGCCACGGTGGTACCGGGGGAAGCGGACGGGGTGGCGGCGGTCCGGGCGCTCGCCGGCGCCGTGCCCAGCACGCCGGAGGCCAGACCCAGGCCGACGGCGAGTGCGAGAGAGAGGGGTCTCGCGGACATTCGGGACGAGTTCATGTGGGGGGCTCCTACTCACTCGGTGACGCCGGGGGCGGTGCGCGGTCGAATCTGCGTGAAAACACCGGTTCCGAACTGCGGCGACGTCCTGTGGGTCGACATTCTTAGAACGGCTCCACAGGGAGCGCAAAGGGCCCTCGCAACTACGTCGCCTCGTAGGTCCCGGGACCTTGTCAGGGCGGCGCGCGGGTCCGGGGTCCGCCTGTCGCGACGGGAGGCGAAGCTGTCGTGCCGTCAGAAGCCTTGCTGTACAGGGCAGTGGGCGTGCCGGTCGGCCGGGCGGGATTCCGGCAGGTGCGTCGGGGTTCACATCCAGGCCAAGACGGACAAATGGCTAAATGTCTTCCATTGTGCGTCTACTAAGTGCGCCGGTTAATTGATGGAACGCTGTGACCGAGGTCATAAAACACGGGCTTCCGTTTATTTCCTGCTTTACCGGGCCTGATTCGCCTCCCCGGCGGGGCATGCTGGCTTCAGTACGGGCCGACCGGGAGGTGCTGGGATGCGGTGGTGGGCCGGGACCTGGGTGGTCGTCGGAACGGCTGCCCTGGTGGCGTGCGGTGCGCCCGCGGGCGGTGGAACGGCGGGAGAGCCGTCCGGCGGTGACCCGGCGGCGCCGTCGGCCGGGCCTTCCGCCTCGGCGCGGACCTGTGCCGCCGGACATGCGGAGGTCACCGTCGCCCCCGGTGAGGCGGTCGGAGGGCGGCTGTGCGTACGGCCCGGGACGGTGGTGTCGCTCGTTCTGGAGCCCCGGACGGACGACCGGAGGTGGACGGGGGTGCGGAGTTCCGCACCGGCCTCGGTCCTGGTGTCCGCATGGCGGGTGGACGGGGACGGCACGGCGCGCGCCTCGCTGCGGTGCGCGGGCACCCGGGGCGGTACCGCCACGGTCACGGCCCTGGCGAAGGCGCCGGACGTGGCGGGCGCGGCCGGTGGCGCGTTCACGCTGGACGTGACCGTGGTGCCGTATCCGCGGGAGGGGTGACCCCGGTGCACCGGCGTACCGGTGTACGGGACCACCCCTCACTGTTCACACGCGGTGGGCGTCAGCGGAGATCGCGGACCTTGATCGTGTAGATGCCGCGGCCGTGGGTGGCCGCGTACAGGGATCCGCCGTCGGGGCTCAGCTTCAGCTGGAGCACGGCGACGGCCGGGAGCGAGCCGACGCGCTGCCACCGCGTGCGGCCCGGCGCCCGGTAGACGACGCCGAGGTCGGTGGCGACGGCGAGGCCGCCGTTCGGGGTGACGACCGCCGAGTCGGTGGGTACGTCGGGGAGGTTCTTCGAAATGTCCTTCCAGGTGGTGCCGCCGTCGGTGGACTCGAAGACATGGCCGACGCCCGCGCCGGGGCCCTCGGTCCAGTGCCGGGAGAAGCCGTTGACGGCGAGGAAGACGTGGTCGGCGTTCTTCGGGTCGATGGCGAAGCCGCTGAGGTAGCGGTTGGGCACGGTGCCGTCCGCCGGCAGGGCGATGTCGTGCCAGCCGGTGCCGTCCTCATTGCCGACGGAGATGCCGCGGGCGAAGCCCTGGTTGTTGCAGGGGCCGCACCAGGCCGCGTAGACCTTGCCGCCCGAGGCGGCCACGGCGGTCGCGGTGCGGCCGGCGCCGAGGTCGTACACGCTGGTCCACTCCGCACCGCTGCGGATGGCGTAGCCGTGGGTCTGCACCCACACGTGGCGGCCGCCTGCGATCCACGTCGAGCTGTTGCTGCCGTCGGCCGCGAGCGGGGCGATGAAGCGCGCCTCGCCGGTGGCGTTGTCGGCCGGCGCCACGTTGTACGACGTGGTCTTGGTGGCGTCGGTGGTCCAGCTGCCGTCGTTCACCGCGCAGTTCTGGGTCACCTGGATCGCGAGGTAGACGTACTCCTGCGCGATGTCGCAGCCGTCGGCGGGGTCGGTGAGGGTGTCGCCGCCGTCGCCGCCGAAGTTCGAGCCCATGACCGTGTCGTCGCTGCGGAGGATCGACTGGCCGTTGTCCTGGAGGCCGCCGGTGACGGAGACGCCGCCGTGGTCCCGGTCCTTGCCGATGCCCACCGAGTAGTACTGCAGGGTGTCGATGGTGCCGTCGTTGAGGGAGGTCCAGTCGGTGGCGTGGCCGGAGGCGTCCTGGGAGCCGTCGACGGGGCGCTTGTAGACGCCGCCGTCGTTGCCGACGTACACGAAGCTCTTGCCGTGGTAGCGGCCGATCGCGACGCCGTGCTGGTCGGAGTGGGTGGTCTGGCTGCAGTCGCCGGTCTGCTTCGCCGGGTCGATGGACCAGCAGGGGAAGGAGAAGTTCCAGTACGGGCCGACGGTGGACCAGGTGGAGCCGCCGTCCTTGGTCTCGTACACCTCCTCCAGACCGGCGTAGACGTGCTCCGCGTTCGCCGGGTCGACGGTGAGGAACTGGTTGTACCAGGCCTGCACGCCCGGCATGTAGCCGCTGGTCGTCAGCGCCGAGCCGTCGGCGGCCAGGCCCTGGTAGTCGGCGATCTTCGTCCAGGGGCCGGTCGGGGCACCGGACTTGGAGACGTAGATGCCCTCCAGGCCGCTGTCCGGGTTGGTGTTCAGCTGCTCCGGCGACTGGTCGATGGCGTAGTAGCGGGAGCCGTCGGCGGAGCGGGCGAAGGTGACGTTGCCGACGTCGTCCGCGTCGGCCGGCAGGTCGCCCAGTCCGCTGGTGATCCGGGTCCAGGTGCCGTCGGCGCCCCTGGTGTAGAAGCCGTTGTAGTCGTCACCGCTGCGCCAGCCGACGGCCAGGACCACCTTGCCGGGGTCCTTGGGGTCGATCGCGATGTCGTTGGCGATGTTCTTGTACGCGGCCGAGGGGTCGCTCGCCAGTGAACCGCCCGGCAGATAGTCGGGGTTGGGCGCGAACTCGAGCTTCCAGGCGCCGGTGAGCTTCTTGGCGGAGTGGCTCCACACGCCCTCGCTGGTGGCCGCCCACACCTTGCCGCCGCCGAAGCGCAGTTCGTGGATGGTGGTGGACTCCAGTTCGTCGCCGCCGACCCGGCTGCGGGCGGAGAAGGTCCCGTGGTGCGGGTCGGAGAGGACGTAGACGCCGCTGCCCAGGTAGGCGTCCGCGTTGGTGGTGGCCTCGCCGGTGCCCAGCCACAGCCGGCCGGAGCCGTCGACGGTGAGCGCGCCGGTGGACTGGGAGGACAGCTTGTCGCTGATGGGCTGCCAGCGCCCGCCGCCGGTGCGCGAGCGCCACACGCCGCCGCCCGCGCTGCCCGCGTACACGTACCCGTCGTCGTCCGCGGCGATCGCGGCCATGCGGCCGGTGACGTCGCCGGAGCCGCCGCTGGAGTTGGAGTCGATGTCGCGGTAGCGGGAGTCGTCGGAGTTGTACGGAAGGTCGGTGATGTTGCGCCAACGGCCCTTGGTGCTCAACAGGTTCGTGAGGCCGGTCCAGGCGGCGCCGTACGCGCCGGGGGCGACGATGCCGGGCGAGGTGCGGGCCTCGGCGTACTGGTCCGCGCCCTCGGCGATCTCGTCGGCCTCGTTGCCGTCGTCGTCGTCCGCGGCCGTGGCCTTGGGGCTGATCGCGCCCACCGACTGCTGCCGGGCGGCGGCGAGTTGGGCGAGCGCGCGGGCTCCGAACGGGCTGCCGTTCCCGCCGGGCGTGGCGCCCGCGGGTATCGCGACGAGTGCGGCGGATGCGGTGATGGCCCAGATCGTGAGCCACCGTCTCTTGCGGGTTGATGCTGACACCAGATACTCCCCAGCGGGCGGTTGTTACAGCCGACACACAGCACCCGACCACCGGCGGCGGGGGGCATCCGGTATTTGGACAACTATTGACCAGAACCTGTCATTCTTGGCTCCTGTGCCCGGACCCCGCAGGCCTTTCCGGTACGTACGGTCCGGGAGCCCGGCGCCCACCGCGGTGCCGTTCCCGACCGGCACGCGGCGCGATCCTCACATGGCGCGCAGGCCCCGGTCGGTGAAGGTGATCAGCCACTCGAAGCTCTCGTCGATGTCGGAGCTCCACTGGAAGCCGTTGTCCGCCTGCAGCGTCGCGAAGCCGTGGCAGAGGCTGCGGAGCGTGCGCAGGGCGTGGTCCGCGTCGGACTCCCGGATCCGGTAGTCGCGCAGGACGGCCATGAAGGCGTCGAGCAGCCGCTGTCCCGCGACGGCGAGGGGATCGTCGGGGCCGGACGGTTCCATGCCGATCGTCGCCGCGTACCGGCCGGGGTGCGCCAGGACGAAGGCGCGGAAGGCGCGGGCCGCGGCCGCCAGGGCGTCGCGGCCCGCGTGCCCCCGGACCGCTCCGCCGACGGCGTCGGCGGCCTCGCCCAACGCCTGGGCCGCGATACGCCGGTTGAGGTCGTCCTGGCCGCCGACGTGCTTGTACAGGGACGGGGTGCGGACGCCCACCCGTTCGGCCAGCAGGCCCATCGTCAGGTTGGTGAAGCCCACTTCGTCGGCGAGGGCGGCACCGGCCGCGACGACGGCCGCCGGGTCCAGGCCGGCCCTAGGCACGGGCGGCGGCCGAGCGGAGGAACGGGAGCATGAGCGAAACCACCTGGTCGGGGAACTGGTCGTGCGGGTAGTGCCCGGCGCCGTCGACCATCTCAAGGCTGCCGAGACCGGAGGGCAGGGCGTCGACGATCGCCGTCCCTTCGGCGTGCGGGTCGGCCCAGTCGGGGTCGAGCGTGCCCATCACGACCAGCACCGGGCAGCGGACGTTGCCGAGCTGCGCGCCGGCGTCGGTGGGGGCCGTGCGGCCCATGCCCTGCAGGGCCTTCATCCGGCCGGGCTCGCGCAGCAGGGCGTCGATGCGGCCGAGGCGGCCGGCCCAGTCGGCCGGCTTCACACCGGGGTAGGCGACGTCGAGGTACGAACGCCAGAGCGGCATGCTGCCCAACACGCCCGCGCCGAGCAGCCGCAGCATGCCCCGCCGGAAACGCCCGACCCGCAGGTCGCCGAGGCGGATCGACTGCTTGCGGGTGAACGGCGCCAGCTCGACGACGGCGGTGATCAGCGAGGGTTCCTGCGCCGCGGCGACGGTGGCGGCGCCGCCCGAGATCGAGTGGCCCACGAGCACGGCAGGACCGCCCAGGTGGCGGATGACGGCGAGCAGGTCACCGGCGATGGCGGTGCGGCTCCAGGCCGGCCAGTCGGCGCTGGACTCGCCGCAGCCGCGCAGATCGACCGAGGCGACCCGGTAGCCGGCCGCCACCAGGTGAGGGACCACGGCACGGTAGGCGGCCCGGCTGTCGCCCATGCCGTGCGCGAGGACGACCAGCGGGCCGGACCCCGTCACCTCGTAGGCGATCGTGCCGCCGTCGACGGCAAGGTGCTCGGTCATCGCGTCCTCCAGGGGGCTAACGGTGTTAGCCATAAGCTAATCCCGTTAGCCAACGGTGTCAACGGAGGACGGCGCCCGCTCGCCGCGGACCTCGGCCGCCGAGGACTGACCGTCGCCGGGGCGGCTACCAGGAGAGGGCGTCCCGCGCGTTGTCCTGCCAGTACGTGACGGTGGCGGCGCTGTTGAAGAAGACACCGCCCTTCGGCAGCTTCAGGGTCTTCTCCTTGCCGGCCGCGTTGCCCTTCCGGTCCGCGAAGAACACGCCCAGCGTCTTCTCCTTGGCGCCCCCTTCGCCCTCGGGGGTGGACGTCGTGATGCCCGCGTACGCGGACCGGCCGGGCTTCAGCGTCACCACGGACTGCGGCGTGGTCTCCTCGGCCCACGCCACCGGGGCCTGGGCGTCGGCGCCGGCCCTCAGGAAGGGGGCGATGTAGGCGTAGCAGGGCTTGCTGCCGGTGTTGGTGGCCTTGAGCAGCAGGTGGTTGACGGGACGGGACACCTCGGTGACGGTCAGCTTGGTGTTCGCGGTGGTGCAGGTGACGACCGAGGGAGCCTTGGCGGTGGCGGCCGAGGCGGTCTGCGCGGTGGCCTGCAGACCGAGGAGCGCGAGGGCGGCGGCGACGACCATGGAGGAGGCGGCCGCGCGGGAGACGGAGCGGGTGACGATACGCATGAGTGGGCTGCTTTCTCTGGACATACGGAGGGACTTGGGTCGAGCGAGGACGGCCACCGAATCGGTCGGGCGCCGTGCTCCGACGACCCAAGGCTGTGCCGGGCCGCGTCCCATCCGCCATTCCCGCCGGGGGTTTCGGGATGCTGGAACGCCCGTACCGGCTCTGAACTGCGAGGACGCGGCCTGCTTGGGATGCCGGATGGAACGACGGACGGTGCGGGCCGGTCGACGCGACGGGAACTGTGGCGGGCGCCCTCGCTGGACGAGCACTGCACGCCGACGGCGCTGGGCGGCGCCCCCTGCGCCCTGTGCTCGGCGGGCGCCGAGGCGGGGCAGGCCCCGGTCGGGCTGATGAGGCCCGGAAACCGGGCAGGTCAGACGGATACCGCTGGCCCGTCCGCTGACCGGTGCGGCCGCCCTGGTGGACGGCGTCGTCTGCTTCGTGCGGTCGGACGGGACGGTCACCGCGGTGTCAGCGGCGTACAAGCGGGTCTGCTTCGCCAACCGATTCGGCCGTCTGCCGGCACTGGACAGCCGCACCGGCGCGGAGGTCTGGCGCACCTCCGCACTGGACGACCCCGGGGACAGGGCGCAGAGCTACCCGCCGCGAGTGCTGCTCGTCGAGGACGCGATCGTGGCGACGGCCGGCGACACGGCCTTCTCCCGGAGCCCGGGCAGGCCGTGAGCGATCCGCGCTGCCCGATCGCCTCATGAAGCAGGAGACGGCGGGTAAGCGAAGTCGTACGGCGGCGAGAGCCTGTGACGAGACGAAGAGGACGCCTACGGAAGGAGTTCCATGGTCACCCCGCTGAAGAACCGGGCTTCGGACGGACCGGAACCCGGGGCGCCCCTGCGGTACAGCGCCGCCTGGGACGCCGCGGACACGCCGGTCTCCGACGCCCGGGTCGCCGTCCGCGCGCTGCTGGCCCGGGCCGGCCACCACCCGGACCACCGGCCGAGCCAGGACGCCCAGCTCGTCGTCAGCGAACTGGTCACCAACGCGGTCCGCCACGCACCCGGCCCGGTCGGCCTGGCCCTGGAGGTGTCACCCGACGCGGGCCTGCTGCGCATCACCGTGAGCGACACCTCCCCCCGTACGCCCGAACCGCGCGCCCACGACGCCCGCCGCGTCGGGGGACACGGCCTGTATCTGGTCACCCGGCTGTGCGGCAGGCTGCACACCGTCGCGCAGGAGACCGGCAAGCACGTCGTCGCCCACCTCCCCCTGCGCAGGCCGGCCGTTCCCGAGCCGTAGAGCCCGGGAGCTCAGGTCAGCATGCCTTCGCGCAGGCGGGCGAGGGCGCGGGACAGGAGCCGGGAGACGTGCATCTGGGAGACGCCCAGGCGTTCGCCGATCTGGGCCTGGGTGAGTTCCTCCACGAACCGCAGGTGGATGATCTGCCGGTCGCGCTCGGCGAGCCCGGCGACCAGCGGGGCCAGGGTGTGGAAGTCCTCCACCAGTTCCAGCGCGCCGTCCTCGGCGCCGATGAAGTCCTGCAGGGCGCTCTCGCCGTCCTCGCTGCCGTTGATCGCGGCGTCCAGGGAGGAGGAGTTGTAGCCGTTGGCGGCCAGGCGCGCCTCGCGCACCTCGTCCTCGGGCAGGCTCATCAGGTCGGAGAGTTCCCTGACCGTGGGGGTACGGCCGAGCCGGCTGCGGAGCTCCTCGGTGGCGCGGGCGAGCTGGACGCGGGCCTCCTGGAGCCGGCGCGGGACGTGCACGGCCCAGGTGGTGTCGCGGAAGAACCGCTTGATCTCGCCCACGATGTACGGCACGGCGAAGGAGGTGAACTCGACCTCGCGGGAGAGCTCGAAGCGGTCGATCGCCTTGATCAGGCCGATCATGCCGACCTGGACGATGTCCTCCATCTCCTCCGGTTCGCGGCTGCGGAACCGGCCGGCCGCGAACCGGACCAGCGACATGTTCATCTCGATCAGCGTGTTGCGCGCGTACTGGTGCTCGGGCGTGCCCTCCTCCAGGACCGCCAGCTGCGCGAAGAACAGCTTCGACAGCTCCCGCGCGTCCTGCGGTGCGACCTTGGAAGGGTCCTCGATCTCCGGAACGTCCACCGTCTGCCCGACGGTCCGCACGGTCGTCGTCCGCATGATGCGCCCTCCCAGTCGATCGCTCTCGTCCGCGCCGGTCCGTGGCCGGCATGCACGCGCCTACCCCGGCTGCCGACCGGCATTCCTGCAGCCGCCGGCAGTCCCCGCCCGGCCCGCCGCTCAGGCGCCTGGTGTCCGGCCCGCCCTGTCCGCCCGGCACCTGTCGTCCCTGTGGCACCGATCACACCATGGCGGGCGTCGGGCGGGCCCAGGACGGGCCCAGGACGGGGCCAGGACGGGGCGCCCTCGGTCCCGTCGTCGGGTCCGCGCCGGGTTTCAACCCGATCGCCGTTCGCCGTCACCGGCCCGAGACGGGCTGGGCGAGGGCGCGCCGCCTGCGGGGGCGGGGCATCCGCACCTGTATGCGCGCGACGCTCGACAACCACCCGGGACGGCGCGGCAGGAGGGCGGCTGGAACGTCGTACGGGGCGAGGACTGACCGTCGGCCCCCGGACACCCGCGCGCGGCCCGCTCACTCGGTGGTGTGAACTTGCCCCCGTGCGCCCTTAGTTGCTGCTGGAGCTGCGGTTTTGTGGTGGTGTGTCCGGCCTAGACTCCGGGCCCATGTCGCTCTGGCTGCTCAACCACTTCAGTACCCTCACACTGGCCGTCGTCACCGTCGGCGGCACCGTTGCCCTGGCGGTCGCCGGCAGTGTGCTGCTGCGGCGCAGGTATCCGTCGGTGGCCGGCGGGGAGCACAACGACATGGTCGGTGTGACGCTGGGGATGTTCGGCGCCATCTACGGGATCATCCTCGCGTTCGTGATCGTCACGCTGTGGACGCAGCTGGAGGACACCCAGACCATCGTCGCCGCCGAGGCCACCGACGCGGCGCTCATCACCCGTGACGCCGCCGCGTTCCCGGCGGCGGTGCGGTCCCGGCTCGACTCCGCCATGAGCGGCTACGTCCACGCGGTCGTCGAGGACCAGTGGCCGCGGATGCGCGCGGGGCACCCCAGCTACGGGGCCACGGAGACCCATCTCCGGTCCGCCTTCCAGGTGTTGCAGACGTACGACCCGAAGTCCGAGCAGGAGCAGGTCTTCTACGAGCAGACCGTCAGCCATCTCGACGACGTCGCCTCCCAGCGGCGTGCCCGCATCACCATGGCCCGCCAGGAGCTGCCCCCGCTGCTGCAGGTTCTGGCCGTCGGAGGCGCCCTGGTCCTGGTCCCCCTCACGTTCCTGTTCGGCATGCGCAAGCTGAGAGTCCAGATCCTCTTCGTCGCCTCGGTCGCCGGGCTCGTCGGCTTCAGCCTGCTCCTGGTCTTCGTCCTGGACCGCCCCTTCTCCGGTGACCTCAGCGTCAGCCCGGCGCCGTACCGGGAAGGAGCCCTCGCCCAGTACTGGACCCGGTGAGCGGGGGTGAGCAACCCGCGTTCCGGCCGCCACGGTGCGTGCCGGAGCGCGGGCGAGCCGGGCCCGGGCCCCGCCCGACGAGCCGGAGCAGGGGCCCCGGCATACGCTGATCCAGGGGGGTGCATTCGGGTGAACCGCACGCCGGAAGGGGCGCCCCGATGGACGACTACCCGCTGATCGAGAACCACGGGCTGATCGGCGATCTGCAGACCGCGGCGCTGGTGACCACCGAGGGGGCGATCGACTGGTTCTGCTCCCCGCGGTTCGACTCGCCCAGCGTGTTCGGGGCGCTCCTGGACAAGGAGAACGGCGGCCACTGCACGGTCCGGCCGGCCCACCGGGCCCATGCGACCAAGCAGTTGTACCTGCCCGACACCGCGATCCTGGTGACCCGGTTCATGACCGAGGCGGGCGCCGGCGAGGTCATCGACTTCATGCCCGTGACCGGTACGACGGCCACCGACCGGCACCGGCTGGTCCGCCTGGTCCGCTGTGTGCGCGGCACCATGACCTTCGACGTGGAGGTCGCCCCGCGGTTCGACTACGGGCTCATGAAACACGAGGTGCACATCACCCAGCACGGAGCGGTCTTCGTCGCGGAGGACGGCACGGAGCTCACCGTGCACCCCGTCCGGGAGCCGGAGGACGAGCGGCTCACGGAGATCATGACGCACCGGGACGCCGACGTGCAGGTCTCGCTGACCCTGGCGGCGGGCGAGCAGCGCGGGCTGATCCTGGAGATGGGCGCCGAGGGACCGCCCAGGGAGGTCCGCCGCGAGGAACACGAGCGGATCTTCGACGAGACGGCGGTCTTCTGGCGCAACTGGCTGGCCCAGTCCCGCTACACCGGGCGCTGGCGGGAGGTGGTGGAGCGGTCCGCGATCACGCTGAAGCTCATGACCTTCGCGCCGAGCGGCGCCCTGGTGGCCGCTCCCACGGCGGCGCTCCCGGAGCAACTGGGCGGTGAGCGCAACTGGGACTACCGCTTCACCTGGATCCGGGACGCCTCCTTCTCCGTCTACGCCCTGCTGGGACTGGGCTTCACGGAGGAGGCCAGGGCGTTCATCGTCTGGCTGGGCAACCGGGTCAAGGAGCGGGCGGGCAGGCACGGGGACACCGGCCCGCTGAACATCATGTACAAGGTGGACGGCTCCTCCGACCTGAACGAGCAGATCCTCGACCACTGGGAGGGCTACGCGGGCTCCGCCCCGGTCCGGATCGGCAACGGCGCCGCCACCCAGCTCCAGCTGGACATCTACGGCGAGGCGCTGGACAGCATCTACTTCGCCCACCGGCACGGCTTCACGGTCGGGCACGGGGGCTGGACCTCGCTGCGGACGGACCTGGAGTGGCTGGCCGACCACTGGGACCGGGCGGAGGAGGGGATCTGGGAGACCCGCGGCGGCCGCCAGGACTTCACGTACGGCCGGGTGATGTCGTGGCTGGCGTTCGACCGGGCGCTGCGCCTCGCCGAGGCGACGGGGTGGCCGTCCGCGGCCGACCGCTGGAGGGTCGAGCGGGACGCCGTCTACGAGCAGGTCATGGCCAAGGGCTGGAGCGAGAAGCGGCAGGCCTTCGTCCAGCACTACGGCAGCGAGGTCCTGGACTCCTCGCTGTTGCGCATGGCGACGGTCGGGTTCATCACCCCCGGGGATCCGATGTGGACGGCCACCCTGGACGCCATGGAGGAGGAGCTGGTCAGCGACAGCCTGGTCTACCGGTACAACCCCAGTGCCTCGCCGGACGGTCTGCGCGGCTCGGAGGGCACCTTCTCGCTGTGCACGTTCATGTACGTCGACGCGTTGGCTCGGGCGGGCCGGACCGACCGGGCTCGGCTGGTGTTCGAGAAGATGATGGGGTACGCCAACCATCTGGGCCTGTACTCCGAGGAGATCGACCCGACGGGTCGCCAACTCGGCAACTTCCCGCAGGCGTTCACGCATCTCGCGCTCATCGACTCGGCGATCACCTTGAACGAGGCGTTGGACGCGCGCTGAGCATGCCGAACGAATTCGTCTCCGGTGCAGCGGCGCGCCGTCGGGGGCGCTGGGGGTACCCCCGGCCGGAGGCTGGTGGAGGAACTGCGCGACCAGCCACGATGGCGCCGCAGCTGACACATTGCGCCGAGTCCGGCCGTCGGTCGTCCGCGGGCCGGTGGGGGCTGGTCGCGCAGTTCCCCGCGCCCCTACGGGGCGCTGCCGGACCGCAGGTCGGTGTCCGTGAGGGACTCCAGTTCGCCCTGGGTGTCGAGCCAGTAGAGGAAGACGACCGCGGGGACGACGAGGACGACGGCGACCAGGGTGACGAGCCCCAGCCAGCGCAGGGTGGTGTGCGCGCCCGCGCCCTCGGCGACGGTCAGCGAGGTCGGGACGAGGTAGGGACGCTGCGCCATGCCCCAGGCGATGACGGCCGAGGCGACCACGCCGACCGCCGTGACCCGGGACCAGCCCCCCGAGGGCCGGATCAGCAGCCATGCGGTGGCGAGCGTGGCCAGCACCGCCACGATCACGAAGACGAGCCCGACTCCGTGGGTGAGGCCGTGCCAGACGTGGGGCGCGTCGCCGTGGGTGACGACCAGGGTGACGACGGCGAGCACGGCGACGGCGGCGAGGGCGGCGAGGGCCCGCCGGCGGAAGTAGCGGTCCAGGTCCGGCGCGTCGAAGCGGCGGGCGTCCGCGGCGAGGAAGACCGCGCCGAGCGTCGCCGTCGCCGCGACGGCCAGCAGCCCGAACAGCAGGGACGTGGGGTTGGCCCAGGCGTCCGTGGACGCCGTCGTCGTGGCGGTCACCCGGCCCGAGGCCACACCGCCGGCCGCGGCACCGAGGAAGAACGGCGTCAGCAGCGAGGAGACGGCGAAGACCGCCCCGTACAGGCGCCGGCCGGCCAGCCGCCGGACGGGCTTGCGCAGCGCGAACCCGGCGCCGCGCAGCACGATGCCCACGGCGGCGAGCGCCAGGGGCAGCCACATCGTGGTGAAGACGCGCTGGAAGAGGACCGGGAAACCGGTCCACATGATGACCAGGACGAAGATCAGCCAGACGTTGTTGACCTCCCAGACCGGCTCCATCGCGTGGTCGATCAGCCATCGTGGCCGCCTGCCGCGCTCGGCGCCGCCCGCGGTCAGGTCCCAGAAGCCGGCGCCGTAGTCGGTGCCGCCGCCGCAGGCGTAGGCGGCGATCGCGAGGAGCAGGACGACGGCGATGACGCCCGCGATCACGGTCGGCTCCCGGCCGAGCGGGGCCCGTACGGCGTGTCCGTCTCCGGGGTGTCCGGCTCCGGTGTCTCCTCCGGCGGCCGGGGTCCGCCCCGCTCGTCGGCGGTCCGCCAGCGTGAGCGCATCTTCAGCAGCACCGCGAGGAACGATCCGAACACGAAGACGTACACGACCACGATCACCGCGAACATGGCCCACAGGCCGGCGGAGCGGGTCGCCGTCACCGCCTCGGCGACCCGCATGTTCTGGTAGACGATCCAGGGCTGGCGGCCCACTTCGGTGGTGATCCAGCCGCACTCGACGGCCGCCACGGAGGCCACGCCCGCGCACGCGGCGGCGCGGAAGAACCAGGGCGAGACGGGCAGCCGGCGGCGCCACAGCCACAGGGCGCCGTACCAGAGCGCGAGCAGGAGCAGCAGCGAGCCGATCCCGACCATGGTGTCGAAGGCAAAGTGGGCGATGGTGGCCTGGGTGGCCGTCGGCCGGTCTTCGGCGGGGACCGAGGTGAGCCCGGTGACCCGGGTGTCCGGGCGGAAGCCGGCCAGGATCGAGTCGAGTTGCGGGATCCGGATGCCGCCGGAGATGGTGCCGTCCGGGTGCAGCCGGCCGTACAGGTACTCCGGCTGGTGGGTGGCGGTCTTCCAGACGATCTCCATGGCCCCGAACTTCACCGGCTGCTTGTGGAAGACCTGCCGGGCGATGGAGTCGCCGAGGACGAACTGCACCGGCGTGCTCACCGCGGCGAGGGTGAAGGGGACGGTGAAACCGAGCCGGTGGTAGCGGTCCCGGCGGCCGCGCAGCCACCCCACGGCGTAGACGCCGGCCACGACATAGCCCGCGGTCACGAACATCGCGAAGACGAAGTGCCAGTACTCCGGGCCGAACATGGGGGTGAAGACGGCCTTCCAGATCTTCACGTCGACCGGGTTGCCCGCGGCGTCGAGGGTGAAGCCGCGGGGGGTGTTCATCCACGAGTTGGCGGCCAGGATGCCGAAGGCGCCGAGCAGGGCCACCAGCGGCAGCGGCAGTCCGAGCAGGAAGTGGGTCCGGGCGGGCAGCCTCCGCCAGCCGTAGAGGTAGATGGCGATGAGCACGGCCTCCAGGAAGAACGCCCACGCCTCGACGCCGAAGCCGATGCCGAAGACGTCGCCCCAGCGGCCCATCATGCCCGGCCACAGCAGCCCGAACTCGAAGGACAGC
The DNA here is from genome assembly GCF_055565975.1 of Streptomyces sp. NPDC028289. NCBI lineage: Bacteria > Bacillati > Actinomycetota > Actinomycetes > Kitasatosporales > Streptomycetaceae > Streptomyces > Streptomyces sp. NPDC028289. The sequence continues at coordinate 630,061 of NZ_JBVHTI010000005.1, forward strand.
ACCGTGCCGGTGACCACGCCGATCGCGAACTGCACCGCCATCACGGCCGACCACCGCCGGGCCAGCAGCAGGGCGGTGGCGTCGCCGCGGCGCAGGCCGTAGCCGTGCATGACGAGCGTGATCAGCGGCAGCGCGACGCCCAGGGGGACCAGGATGATGTGGGAGGCCAGGGTGAAGGCCATCATCGACCGGGCCGGCAGCGTCTGCGCCGGCGCGTCGGCGAGGGATCCGGCGAGGAGCAGGGCCGTGTGCACGCGTCAGCCGCCGGTGGCGAAGCCCGGGAAGAGGGTCATCCCGCCGTCGACGTAGAGGGTGGCGCCGACGACGTAGTCCATGAGGTCGGAGGCGAGGCCGACGGCCGCGTAGCCGATGTCCTCGGGGTCGCCGACCCGGTCGTAGGGGATCAGCTTCAGCAGGTCCTGCTCGGCCTGGGGGGTGTCCCAGGCACTGCGGTTGATGGGGGTCCTGATGGCGCCGGGGGCGATCGCGTTGACGCGGATCTTCTTCGGGGCGAGCTCCTGGGCCAGGGTCTCCATCATCATCTGCACGCCGCCCTTGGAGGAGGCGTAGTTGACGTGCCCGGCCCACGGGATGATCTGGTGCACCGAACTCATGCAGATGATCTTCCCGGCCGCCCGCGACACCTCGGGCACCACACCTCGGCGCAGGAACTCCTTGGTCGCCTCGCGGGCGCAGAGGAACTGCCCGGTGAGGTTGACGTCGAGGACCTTCTGCCACTGGGCGAGGGTCATCTCGGTGAACGGGGCGTCCCGCTGGAGTCCCGCGTTGGCGACCAGGATGTCGATCGTGCCGAACTCCTGGACCATCCGGTCCATCATGGCGACGACCTGCTGCTCGTCGGAGACGTCCGCCTCGTAGGCGGCCGCCTTCACCCCGGAGCCGGTGATCTCCTCGACCACCTTCTCGGCCTCGTCGCCGCCGGCGACGTAGTTGACCACGACGTCGGCCCCGGCCCGGCCCAGGGCGATGGCCGTTGCCTTGCCGATACCGGAGTTGGCGCCGGTGACCAGCGCCTTCTGGCCCTTCAGCAGGTGCGCGGGGATCACGTTCAGGGGTGCGCCCTCGGTGGAACTCACGATGTCCTGCTCCTCCACTGCGTGCCCGCGCCCGCCGGGCCCGTCGCCCGGAGGTCCGGGCATCAGACAAGCACCGGCCGGGCACGACGGCACGCGGCGGCGGACCGCGTTGCGCTGCCCGGCGGAGGATGTTCGCCCGGTCGGGGGCCGGGTGCCCGCGCGGACTCAGCCCAGTCGCTCCAGCAGGTGGTCGCCCACCCGGAGGGCGTTCGCGATGGCCGTCAGGGACGGGTTCACCGCGCCGATGCTCGGGAAGAAGCTGGTGTCCACGACGTAGAGGTTGTCGAGGTCGTGCGCCTTGCAGTTGACGTCCAGGGCCGAGGACGCCGGGTCGGTGCCGAAGCGCACCGTGCCGGCCTGGTGGGCGGTGGCACCGATCGGCATGCCCTTGTGCAGGTAGATGCTGTGGGACAGCAGGTGGTGCTCGTGCATGCCCAGATGGCCGAGCAGGTGCTGGAGTTTGTGCCGCAGGCGCTTCAGACCCTCGATGTTGTTGCCCTCGTCGAGGGTGAGCCGGATCTGGCCGTCCTCCTCCAGGGTCACCCGGTTGTCCGGCTGCGGCAGGTCCTCGCCGCACAGCCAGAAGTCGACGGCGTGGTGGGCCAGGACCTCGAACGGCATGTCCGGCGTGACCGCTCCGGCCCAGCGCGGGGCCTCGCCGTGGATCTGGTCGGCGTCCGACTTGCCGAGCATCTGGATGCCGCCGAGCGGGTACTCCCAGTCGTCCGCGCCCAGGTACCAGTCGTGCAGGGCGAGGGTCTTCTGGAACCGGGTGTCGTTGGGTTCCTCCGAGACGGCCATCAGCGCCGCGTTGTTGTGGCGCATGTAGAACCGGCCGACCACGTCGGAGCTGTTCGCGAGGCCGCGCGGATGCCGGTCGTTCGCCGAGGCCAGCAGCAGCGCGGCCGAGTTGACGGCCCCGCAGGCCACCACCACGACGTCGGCCGAGAACCGGGCCTCGCGTTCGCCGGGCAGCTCTGCGACGACGGAGGTGACGCTGCGTCCGGTGGGGTCGGTCTCCAGGCGGGTCACCCGGGCGTCGGTGATCATCTCCACGTTCGGGTGTTCCAGCGCCGGCTCCACGCAGATCACCTGGGCGTCCGACTTGGCGCGGACCAGGCAGGGGAATCCGTCCACGCGGTCGCAGCGGATGCAGACGCTGGAGTGGGTGGCCCGGCCGTCCTCGTCCTGGGTGAGGTTGACCCCGATCGGCAGGTGGAAGGGGTGCAGCCCCTGCTTCTCCAGGTCCATGCTCAACCGCTCGATGCGCGGCTCGTGTTCGACCGGCGGGTACGCGTACTGGGCGCTGCACGGCCCTTCCCAGGGGTCCTCGCCGTGCCGGCCGTGCACCAGGTAGAGGTGCTCGGCCTGCGTGTAGTACGGCTCGAAGTCGTCGTAACCGATGGGCCAGGCCGGGGAGATGCCGTCGTGGTGGCGGAGTTCGCCGAAGTCCTCGGGGCGCAGCCGGAACAGGGCCGCGCCGTAGAACTTGGTGTTGCCGCCGACGTAGTAGTTCACCTCGGGCGGGAACTCCTTGCCGTGCCGGTCCAGCCAGAACTCCGGGGCCCGGTACTTGGCCTTCACGAACACGGCCGTGGAGTCCCAGTTGTCGCGTTCGCGCGGCAGGTATCCGCCGCGTTCGAGGATGAGCACGCGTTTGCCGGACGGGGCGAGGCGGTGGGCGAGGGTGCCGCCGCCGGCACCGGTACCGATCACGATGACGTCGTACGGGGGCAGGGTGTCCACGGCAACCACCGTCCTTGTGCGCCTGGCCCGCGGCCCGGTGCGGGTATCCCTCATTCGAACGTACGCGCCGTACGGGGGTGCGGCATCCGGGCGGAGCCCGCCGCGGAACGGTCACAGCAGGGCGATCGGGTTCACCGGTGAGCCGGTCGCCGCCGGGAGCCGTAACGGGGCGATCACGCACAGGAAGTGCCAGCGTCCCCACTGCTCGCACACCGGTACCAGCTCCTCGAAGTCCAGCCAGTCCAGCAGGTGCAGGCCCAGGGCGTTGACGGCCAGCACATGCACGGGAAACCCGACTCCGGGGACCGCGCCGGGCGCGGCGTCGCTGTTGCCGTCCGAGCCGAGGACCGACACGCCCCGCTCGGCGGGGAAGTCCATGGCCGTCGGGTGCAGACCCGCGCGGGACCGCGTCACGTCCCAGGGGCCGAGGGTCCGGCGCCGCAGCCGGTGCCCCACCCGTACGAACAGCAGGTCGCCCGGTCCGACCGTGGTCCCCTGGGAGGCCTCGGCGGCGACGAGGTCCTCGGCGGTCACCTGGTCGCCGGGCTCCAGCCAGCGCACCCCGCGCAGGCGCGGGATGTCGAGGAGGACACCCCGGCCCGCGATTCCGTCCCGGGCCAGGTCGAGGGAGAGCGCCTGGGCACCGTCCGGTGTCACGGTGCTCGCCGGGACACCGCCGTACAGCTCGCCGTCGAAGATCACGTGGCAGAGCGCGTCGAGGTGGCTGTCGACGTCGTTGTGCACGTTCATGGCGAACCGGTCGCGGGCGAAGACGAGCCCGGGTGCGCCGGTCTCGCCGGGTGCGGGAGCCGTCATCCGGTGGGTCGCGGGCTCCGGGCTGTCCGGCCCGCGCCGCGTCTCGACGGCCGCGGCCAACGACACGGTGCGCCCGCACCGGACCTCGGCGGCGGCCGCCGCGACCCGCTCCGGCGTCAGCCGGTCCAGCGCGCCACGCCGTTGCGGCCCGCCGTCCCGGGCCCGGTCCCGCAGCCTGCGGTACAGATCGCGGAAGGCCGCTTCGGAGAGGGCCCGCGGGGGCACGGGCGCGGAGGGCGCGGGCTGGTCCGAGGCCATCGGGACACCTCCTGCTCCGGTCCTGCTCCGGCTCTTGTTCCGGTCGGCACTCCTGCTGACACCGAACCACCCGGGCGGCCGGAGCACCCGCCGGACGCGGGCGGCGGACGCTCCCGGTGCGGCCGCCTCCGGGCCCCGGACAACCGCTTCCCCGCGTGCGGGCGATGTGGGCGCGGCATACGCTGATCGGGTGAAGTCGCAGGATCTCCAGGCGGTCTCACCGCCGTCCGACGGTCTGCGCGACCACTGATCCCCGCCCGCGTGCTTTCTCGCGATCACACAATCCTTCTGCGGAGACCCGACGAGCGCGGAGCGCCGCCTCCCGGTACGGATCCGCAGCCTCAGCCCCTGTGGAGGCCGGGATGCGAGTCGTCGTTGATCTCTCCCGATGTCAAGGCTATGCGCAGTGCGCGTTCCTGGCTCCGGACGCGTTCCGGATGCACGGGGAGGAAGCGCTGATGTACGACCCGGAGCCCGACGACGCCCAGCGCGAGCGGGTGCTGCGGGCGGCGGCGGCCTGCCCGGTCCAGGCGATTCTCGTCGACCGGCTGGAGGGCCGGCCGGCACCGGTGGAGGCGGCGAGGTCATGACCAGTGCCGACAACCTGCGTGCGTTCAAGCGCGACGGCCGCATCGTGATCGTCGGGGCGTCACTGGCGGGGCTGCGGGCCGCGGAGTTCCTGCGGGACGAGGGTTTCACCGGGTCGTTGACGATGATCGGTGACGAGGTGGGCGAGCCCTACGACCGGCCTCCCCTGTCCAAGCAGGTACTGACGGGATGGGTGCCCGCGTACGGCACCAGGCTGCCGCGCCGTCGTGAGATCGATGCGGAGTGGCTGCTGGGTGTGCCTGCCGGCGGGCTGGATCTGGCCACCAACAACGTGCGTCTGGCCGACGGGCGCGAGATCCCCTTCGACCGGGTGCTGATCGCCACCGGGGTACGGGCCCGGCCGTGGTTCGTCGAGTCCGAGGCCGCGCTGGACGGGGTGTTCGTCGTCCGGACCCGCGAGCATGCCGAGAGCCTGCAGCAGGCTCTCGCCGCCGGGCCCTCGCGCGTGCTGGTCATCGGTGCGGGGTTCACCGGCTCGGAGATCGCCTCCATCTGCCGTGAGCGGGACATCCCGGTGACGGTGGCCGAACTTGCGCCGGCTCCGCTGGTCGGGGCGCTCGGTGCCATGATCGGCGAGGTGGCCTCGGACATGCAGCGCGCGCACGGTGTCGACCTGCGGTGCGGTGTCAAGGTCACCCGGCTGGAGGGCGACGCGCAGGGGCGGCTTCGCCGTGCCCACTTCGACGACGGCAGCTCCGTCGACGCCGACGTGGCGGTGGTCGCGCTCGGGGGCATCCGCAACACCGAGTGGCTGCAGGGCTCCGGACTGGCGGCGGGTGTCTGGGGCATCGCCTGCGACACGGGCTGCCGCGCCCTCGACCTCAACGGCCTGGTCACCGACGACGTCTTCGTCGCCGGTGACGTGGCGCGCTGCCCCAACCCGGTCTACGAGTACCGGCTCATCTCCCTGGAGCACTGGGCCAACGCCGTGGAGCAGGCCGAGGTGGCGGCGCACAACATGGTCAACGGCCAGGCGGACCGCTGGCCCCACCTGTCCATCCCGACGTTCTGGTCGATCCAGTTCGGCGTCAACATCAAGACCGTCGGTGTGCCGACCTTCGCCGACGAGGTCGTCGTCAGCCAGGGATCGGTGTCCGACCACCGCTTCGTCGCCGCCTACGGCTACCAGGGCCGGGTCACCGCCGCGGTGAGCTTCAACAACGCGAAGTGGCTGGACCACTATCGGCGTCTCATCGAGACGGCCGCGACCTTCCCGCCGTCCTGCCCCACCCCCGACCAGCCCGTCGACTCGAAACCGGTGCCCGTCGACTTCCCCGGCCCGGTCCTGCTCGCGCAGGGCGCCACCGTGGTCGTCACCGGACACAACCCGAGTGAGCGACGCGTCACGGCTGCGTACCAGCACCACCGGTAGGAGGGAGCGCCATGACCGCGACCGAGATGCCCGACACGCTGCACCGGATCCTCGACTACGCCTCCCGGGCCGACCCGTACCCGCTCTACGCGGAGTTGCGCAGGACACCGGTGGCCCGGCAGGAGGACGGCAGCTACGTCATCAGCACGTATCGCGAGCTCGCCGACATCCTGCACAATCCGCACCTGAGCTCCGACGTGCGCAATCTGTCGCATCCGATGCCCGCGGCCCCGGGAGGGGACACGCCGGCGTTCATCAACATGGACCCGCCCGAACACGACCGCCTGCGACGCATGGCGATGCGCCACTTCGGGCCCCCGCACACCCCGGGGCTGGTGACCGGCCTGGAACCCGACCTGTCCGCCACCGTCAGCGGCCTGATCGACGACTTCGCGGGCAAGGAGCGGATCGACATCGTCGACGACCTCGCCTACCCGTTCCCCGTCACGGTGATCTGTCACCTGCTCGGCGTGCCGCGCGAGGACGAGCCGAGGTTCCGCCTGTGGGTGAACGACATCATCAACTCGATCGACTACGACCCCAGGACCGACCCGAAGGAGAAACTCGACAACGGTGTGCAGGCCCGCAAGGACCTGCGCGGGTACCTCGGCGGGCTGGTGGAACAGCGCCACGGCCACCCCGGCGAGGACCTGTTGTCACGGCTGGCCAACGACGACGGGCCGGACGGGCAGATGACCGACGAGGAGATCATCAGTACCGCCAACCTGCTGCTGATCGCCGGCCACGAGACCACCGTCAACCTCATCACCAACGGCATGCTGACGCTGCTGCGCCACCCGCAGGTGCTGCAACGGCTGCGCGACGAACCGGATCTGGCCGTACCCCTGGTCGAGGAACTGCTGCGCTACGAGCCGCCCGTGCACATCATTCCCTGGCGGGCGGCGTACAGCGAGATCACCGTCGGAGACACCGTCATCCCGCAGGGCTCGCAGATCATGCTGATGCTGGCCTCGGGCAGCCGCGATCCGGACCGCTTCCACGATCCCGACCGCTTCGACCCGGACCGGAGCGACAACCAGCACCTCGGCTTCGGCAGCGGCATCCACCTCTGCTTCGGCGGCCCGCTGGCCCGCCGCGAGGCCCAGATCGCGCTCACCGAGCTGGTACGCCGCCTCGACGGCCCCACCCTGGTCGCCGACCCGCCCCCGTACCGGCGCAGCCCCGTGCTGCGCGGGCCGATCCATCTGCAGGTCGAACAGAACGGCGGTTAGCGCGGGCTATTGCACAGCTGTGACGGCGGGCGCACAGCTCCGTCACCCCCCGGCGGAAGACTTCTCTCATCGCAGCGTCGTTCACATGCCTGGGGGAACCTCGATGTCCGCTCGTCACCGTCGGAGCACCGCCGCCGTCACCACCGCCAGTGCCGCCGCACTGCTCACCCTGTGCGCCGCGGCCGCCACCGCGACGGCCGTTCCGTCCTCCGGCAGTGCCGCCTCGGTCACCGTGCCCCGGGGGCTCAGCATCAGCAACGGCACCCGGTACGTCGTGGTCGGCGGCAAGTCGATCGACTTCGGCACCATCGTCCGCGACCTGGCCTGGAACCCCAGCGGCAGCAAGGCCGCCTTCGTCGACGGGCACGGAAACCTCGTCGTCTCCGACCCCGACGGCAGCCACCGCGTCACCGTCGCCGTCAACCCGGGCGGGCAGACCTGGTCCCACCCCACCTGGCAGGTGACCGCCGCCGACCGGGCGAACCACATCCCCGCGAAGAACAACCTCATCTTCTCGGCCAAGATCCACGGCCACACCGTCCTGGAGGGCGTCAAGGCCACCAGCAACCACGGCAAGCCGGCGAAGATCAGCCTCAACGGCGACCCGGGCGACGGCGCCGTCCCCCAGACCGACAACACCTGGCCCAACGTCGGCGGGGACTACGGCTCGGCCGTCTACGAGAACACCCGCACCGGCGAGGTCTACATCCGCGACGACTACCTGCGGCAGCAGGGCGGCGCGCTGACCAAGGGTTCCGAGCCCGCCCTCTCCCCCGACGACGAGGAAGTCGTCTTCGTCCGCTCCGTCCACGGGCACGACCACCTCTTCGTCGAGGACTTCGGCGGCTCCACCAACGTCGTCAAGGACGTCACCCCCAACGCCACCACCGACTACACCGAGCCCACCTGGTCGCCGAACGGCAAGACGATCGCCTTCCGCGCCCCGACCGGGACGTACACCCTCACGAAGACCGCCCACGGCTTCGGCAAGCCCGTCAAGGTCTCCACGCACACCGGCCTGCCCGCCTACCGCGGCTGACCGCCGCCCAACCTGCCGCCGGAACGGGCGAGTTCGGCCTCCAGCTCCGGCAGGTGCTGGTCGGCCGTGTCGTGCGGCAGGTACTCGACCACGTCGAGGAAGCGGAACAGGACCTTGGTGCTGGTGACGGCGAACTCGTAGTCGCCGTACCCCACCACGGCACCCATCTCCCCACGGACGGCGCCCCGGACGACATGCGCGGTCATGTCGTCCGGGCTCTGTGCCGTCAGCCCCCGCCGCGCGTTGGGGCGCGCCAGGTACGGGCAGACCATCGAGGCGTAGAGCATGCACGCGCGGTGCCCCGGACCCTCCAGGGTCGCCGCCATGTTGCGGTACGGACGCCCGGCGGCGAGCGCCTCGCGGATGGCGGCGCTCTCCGCGGCCCCGACCACCCGCCACACCGGGCCCCTGGGCATCAGCGTGTTGCAGACCGAACACAGCCGCTGTCGCGCGCACTCGGCGCTGCGCCCGTAGTCGGTGAGCGCGAACTGCGGCTCGTCGCCCTCCCACGGCGTGATGGCGGGCACCGGATAGCCACGGCTGTCCCGAGGCCTGGCCTCGACGGTCGCCGGCATGGGAACGGAATCGAATCGCACACCCCATGGTGAACCAGACGGTCCCGCCGCTGCGACCGGCTTCCCTCACTTTCCCCCGGGCCCGGTGCCCGGTTGCGTGTCGATGCGGTACCCGGCGCCGGGGACCGTGGCGATGATCCAGGGCTCGCCGAGCCGCTTGCGCAGCGCCGAGACGGTGATGCGCACGGCGTTGGTGAACGGGTCGGCGTTCGCGTCCCACGCGCGTTCCAGGAGTTCCTCGGCGCTGACGACACCGCCTTCGGCGCCGACGAGTACCTCCAGCACGGCGAACTGCTTCCTGGTCAGCGCGACATACTGCCCGTCCCGGTAGACCTCCCTGCGGAACGGGTCCAGCCGCAGCCCCGCGATCTCCCGTACGGGAGGCCTGCTGTGGGCGCGTCTGCGGTCGAGTGCCCGGAGCCGGAGGGCGAGTTCCTGGAGCTCGAAGGGTTTCGTGAGGTAGTCGTCGGCGCCGAGCTCGAAGCCGGACGCCTTGTCGTCGAGGCGGTCGGCCGCGGTGAGCATGAGGATCGGCATACCGCTGCCGGAGGCGACGATGCGCCGGGCGATCTCGTCCCCCGACGGTCCGGGGATGTCGCGGTCGAGGACGGCGATGTCGTAGCTGTTGACGCCCAGCAGCTCCAGGGCCGTACCGCCGTCCCCCGCGATGTCGGCGGCGATCGCCTCCAGGCGCAGGCCGTCGCGGATGGCCTCCGCCAGATAGGGCTCGTCCTCGACGATCAGCACACGCATGTCATCGAGGCTACGAGCCGGCACCTATGGCCGGCGTATCGAAATCCGCATACGCGCGGGCAACACCGCACCGCCTTGGCTGGAGGCATGTCCTACAGCGAACCAGCACGAACAGCGGGCGGCGCGGCCGTCGGACCGGTGGGCCGGACCGCGCACCACCGAGGGGCCGCGGACCGGCCGCTGAGCGTCCGGCCGATCAGCGCCGCCGAGCACCTGGCGTTCGTGCGGGCACAGCGGTCGGTCAGCTTCCTGCAGACCCCGGCGTGGGGCCGGGTCAAGACCGAGTGGCGCAGCGAGTCCCTCGGCTGGTACGACGGCCGGCGGCTGGTCGGTGCCGGGCTCGTCCTGCACCGCCCGGTGCCGCGGCTGGAGCGCTACACGCTGGCCTACCTGCCCGAGGGCCCGGTCATCGACTGGACCGGCGAGCTCGGCGCGTGGCTCGACCCGCTGGCGGCCCGGCTCAGGGCCCACGGCGCGTTCGCGATTCGGCTCGGGCCGCCGGTGCGCACGCACACCTGGAGCGCCGAACAGGTCAAGGAGGGCATCGCCGACCCGGGCACCGGGCGGCTCACCGACCTGTCCGGCGGGCCCGCCGACCCGGTCGGCGCCCAGGTGACCGGCGGGCTCCGGGCCGCCGGCTGGCTGCCGCGGAGCCCCGAGGACGGCTTCGGGGTCGGGCATCCGCAGTTCAAGTACGAGCTCCCGCTGACCGGCCGGACCGAGGACGACCTGTTCAAGGGCATGAACCAGCTCTGGCGCCGCAACATCGGGAAGGCGGCCAGGGAGGGCGTGGAGGTCACGGTCGGCACGGACCTGAAGGCGTTCCACGACCTCTACGTCCACACCGCCGGGCGCGACCGTTTCACGCCCCGGCCGCTGCACTACTTCGAGACCATGTTCGCGGCGCTGGCCGCCGAGGATCCCGGGCGGATCCGGCTCTACCTGGCCCGTCACCGGGGCGACCTGGTCGCCGCCGCCGTCCTGGTCCGCGTCGGCGCCCACGCCTGCTACTCCTACGGCGCCTCCGCCACCGAGAAGCGCGAGGTGCGCGGCTCCAACGCCTGCCAGTGGGCGATGATCCGCGACTCGCTGGCGGCCGGCTGCGACGTCTACGACCTGCGCGGCATCACCCCCACCCTGGACGCCGGCGACCCGCACGCCGGGCTGGTCCGGTTCAAGGCCGGTACCGGCGGCCGGGCGGTGCGGTACGTCGGCGAATGGGACCTGCCGCTGCGGCCGATGGTCTACCGGGCCTTCGACCTCTACATGAAGCGGCGCGGGCGATGACGGGGCGTGGCACGGGGATCACCGTCTACGGATGCGGGCAGGACGAGGCCGTCCTCTTCCGGGAGCTGGCTCCCCGCTTCGGCGTGGTGGCGACCGTCACGGAGGCGGCGGTGTCCGAGGCCAATGTCCGGCTGGCTGCCGGGAACCGGTGCATCAGCGTGGGTCACAAGACCCGGATCACCGGCTCCACCCTCCGCGCACTCGGCCGGGCCGGCGTCACGTACATCTCCACGCGGAGCATCGGCTGCAACCACATCGACGTGGACTGTGCGACGGGTCTTGGCATCACCGTCGAGAACGTCTCCTATTCGCCCGACAGCGTGGCCGACTACACGTTGATGTTGATGCTGATGGTGCTGCGGAACGCGAAATCCACGCTCCGCCGCGCGGACCTGCACGACTACCGGCTGCACGACGTGCGCGGAAGGGAACTGCGTGACCTGACCGTCGGGGTGGTCGGAACGGGACGCATCGGCACCGCCGTCGTGGCCAGACTGCGGGGTTTCGGCTGTCGGGTGCTGGCCCACGACAGACGCCCCAAGACCGCTGCCGACTACGTTCCGCTCGACGAGCTGCTGCGGCTGAGCGACGTCGTGACGCTCCACGCACCGCTCACCGCGGACACCCACCGACTCCTCGACCGTCGGCGTATCGAGCGGATGAAACCCGGCGCGTTCGTCGTCAACACCGGACGCGGTCCGCTGGTGGACACCGAGGCCCTGGTCGCGGCACTGGAAAGCGGCCGGCTGGGGGGTGCGGCACTGGATGTGGTCGAAGGGGAGGAAGGCATCTTCTACGCCGACCGCAGAAACAGGCCCGTCGAGAGCAAACCGCTGGTGCGGCTGCAGGAAATGCCGAACGTGCTCATCACTCCGCACACCGCCTATTACACGGACCACGCCCTGATCGACACGGTCGAGAACTCCCTCGCCAAGTGTCTGGAATTCGAGAGCAGGAACGAACGGAATGAGCATGACTAAGCTGAAGGTCGGCGTCATATTCGGGGGCCGCTCCGAGGAACACCCCGTCTCCGTCAAGTCCGCGCGGGAGATCGCGCGGAACCTCGACACCGGGAAGTACGAACCGTTCTACGTCGGGATCACGAAGGACGGGGCATGGAAGCTCTGCGACGGCCCCGGACCGGACTGGGAGAACGGCGGCGGCCGCCCGGTGGTGCTCTCTCCCGACCGCGACGTCCGCGGACTGCTCGTTCTCGAGCAGGGGCGGTACGGGACGGTCCGCCTGGACGTCGTGCTGCCCGTGCTGCACGGCAGACTCGGTGAGGACGGTGCGATCCAGGGCCTGCTGGAGCTCTCCGGCATCCCCTACGTGGGCTGCGACGTCCAGAGCTCCGCGCTGTGCATGGACAAGTCCCTCGCCTACCTCGTCGCCCGGAGCGCGGGAATCGCCACGCCGGAGTTCCGGACCGTGACGGCGGACGACGACGTCGATCCCGGCCGGCCCACCTATCCCGTCTTCGTGAAGCCGGCCCGCTCCGGGTCGTCCTTCGGTGTCAGCAAGGTGTCCCGGGCGGAGGACCTGCCGGATGCGGTGGCGACCGCACGCCGGTACGACTCCAAGGTGCTGGTCGAAGACGCCGTCGCCGGCAGCGAGATCGGCTGCGCCGTCCTGGGGAACGGCCGGGACCTGGTCACGGGCGAGGTGGACCGTATCGCCCTCTCGCACGGTTTCTTCAGGATCCACCAGGAGACCGAGCCGGAGAGCGGCTCCGAGAACTCGACGGCGGTCGTCCCCGCCGACATCCCGGCGGCGGCCCGGGCCCGCGTCCAGGAGACGGCGAAGGCCGTGTACCGCGCCCTGGGGTGCAGGGGGCTCGCGCGGGTGGACATGTTCCTCACTCAGGACGGGGAAGTGGTCCTCAACGAGGTCAACACGCTGCCCGGCCTGACCTCGTACAGCCGTTATCCGAGGATGATGGCGGCCGCGGGGCTGCCGCTCGCCGACGTGATCGACCGGACGGTGGCGCTGGCGCTGACGGGGAACGGCCGGTGAAGGACGGTTTCGTCTTCGTGGACGAGCTGGTCCCCGGAATACGCTGGGATGCCAAGTACGCCACCTGGGACAACTTCACCGGCAGACCGGTGGACGGCTACCTGGCCAATCGCATCGTCGGTACGACGGCTCTGTGCGCGGCCCTGGAAAAGGCGCGCGGGAAGGCCGCGTCCCTCGGATTCGGGCTCCTGCTCTGGGACGGTTACCGCCCGCAGCGCGCCGTGGACTGCTTCCTGCGCTGGGCACAGCAGCCCGAGGACGGCCGGACCAAGCCGCGGCACTATCCGAACATCGACCGGGCCCAGATGTTCGACATGGGATACGTCGCGGCCAGGTCGGGTCACAGCCGGGGAAGCACCGTCGACCTGACGCTGTACCACCTGGCCACCGGTGAACTCGCTCCCATGGGCGGCGACCACGATCTGATGGACGCCGTCTCACATCACGGAGCGCAGGGGATCACGCCGGCGGAGGCGGCGAACCGGCAGTATCTGCGCGACGTCATGGCGGCCTCCGGTTTCGGCTCGTACGAGTGCGAGTGGTGGCACTACACGCTGAAGGGCGAGCCGTATCCGGACACCTATTTCGATTTCCCCGTCACCTGGTCGAACGGCTCCGGTATGACCTCCCCGCTTCGGGGAACCCGGCAAACCGACAGAGGCCGTGGAACGCGCTAGGAGGTACGGGTCATGATCGCTCTGGGCATCATCCTGCTCATCGTCGGATTCCTCACGGGCATATCGATCCTGTGGACGCTGGGCATCATTCTGGTCGTCGTCGGCGCCGTCTTCTGGATCATGGGATCGATGGGTCACGCGGTCGCCGGTCGACGTCACTATTGGTGAACGTGACAGCGTTCCGCCACCTCGCTGTCAGGAGGTGAGGACGGAGATGCCGTCGCCGAGGAGTTTCAGTCCAAGGACGAAGAACAGGACGGCCATCACGGCGACGTTGTGCTGAGCCGCCCACTCCTTCCAGTTGCCGAGGGTGGTCCTGGCTCGCTCTCCGCCGACCAGGAAGACGCACAGCGGGGCCAGCAGACCGAGGGTGGCGATCACGACGAAGATCGCCAGGGCCCCGATCTGCTGCCCCACCGGCAGGCCGGCGGAGCCGATCGCGGCCCCCGCGGCGATGGTCAGCGGGGCGTTCTTGGCGTTGAGCGCGGCCAGGCCCACTCCCAGGGCGAAGATCTTGAGGGGGGTGAGGCTGTCGATCGCGCTCATCCATTTGGGGAGCCGGGCCTGTGAGGGGTCCCGCGGCCGTCGGTGCCACATCCGGGCGCCGAAGAGGACGAGGAACAGGCCGAGGGCGAGTTTGAGGGCTCCGACCCAGGTGGCCGGGTGTTTGTGGGCGGAGGCGTGCGCGGGGGAGGCGATGGCCAGCATCACGGCGCCCAGTACCGCGAGTCCCAGGATCCAGCCGACGGTGAAGAGGACGCCGTTGAGACGCCCCCGGGGCGTGGCGAGGATCAGGATGACGGCGATGATCGGGAGGGGGCTGACCGCGACGGCGGCGGCGAAACCCAGTACGTCACCGAGAACTGCGCCCATGGTTGCCTCCGACGTACTCGGCGCTCCCCATCCTCTCCATCCTCACGCCCCCGGCCCGATCTGTCCTCGGGAGCCTGCCGCGCGCCCGGGCCGTACGTCGTGAAGGTCAGCTCCGGGAGCCGTCGCAGAGGCCGAGGATCCTGGTGAACGGCCTGCGGAGCACCACGGCCGGCGGCTCCCTGTCGTTCTCGGCGTACCGGGCCAGTCCGGCGCGGGCGGCGTCCGTGTCGGCGCGCGGATCCCGCCCCGCGAGGACCGCCTCCAGGGCGCGTCCGGTGGCCTCGGCAACCGGGAGGAGGAAGGTCCGGGCCCGGGAGAGCGCCGGGGCGGGGCCGTCGCGCACGCTGAAGAACTCGGCCTCGGCGGCCAGGGAGAGGAGCTGGGGCACCGCACGGACGGCGAGGTCGATCCGGTCGCCCAGTTCGGCCACCTCGTCGCGGTGGCGGCGCCGCAGCGGATTGAACCGCAGGGCCTTCTCCGCCTCCCGGGCCTGTGCCCCGTAGCCGCGCAGCCGGTCCGCCGTCGCCTGCGCGGACATCCGGTTCGCGCGCGCCGCGTCCGGGGACCCGATCGCGCGCGTGGTGCGCACCAGGCCCTCCCTGAGACCGTCCGCGCACTCCCGGGCCAGCGCCGCCATCTCGCTGCGGGGGTTCCGCGGCCAGAGCACCGGAGCGAGAACGGCGGTGACGGCACCTCCCAGCGCGTTCTCCCACAGCCGGGCGAAGCCGTACGACTCCGGCGAGGGGTTGGCGAAGACCAGCAGCGAGGTCACCGCGACCTGCACGTTCAGGGTCGTCCCGGAACTGATGACGGTCCCGCACAGCAGGGCCAGCCCGATCACGACGGCGAGGACGAGCGTGCTCGGCCGGAAGAGGCTGACCACGGTGACGCCCAGGGCCACGCCCGCCAGCACGCCCAGGATCCTCAGCAGCAGCGCCGCCAGGGAGGAGGCGGAATCACCGCGCAGGCACAGCAGCGGAACGATGGCGGCGAACACCGGTGGCTGGTCGGCACCGGCCCACAGCGCGGTCTGCCAGCAGAGCACCGCGATCACCAGGATCCGGGCCGCCGCCGGCCCCTGCGCCCGGAGCCTGCGGCCCGCCCGCGCGGCCGGGGAAACGCCCGTCACCCGCCCACCTTAGGCACACATCACGCCCTGACGCGCTGCGGTGACCCTCCGTCGGGAGGGGCCGCGTCTCCGGCCTACCCGCGTCGGCGGACTGCCGCGGCCTCCGGCAGGTGGCCGGTGCCGCCCAGGACGAGGACCTGGAAGGCGGCGCCGAGGTAGGCCGTCACGAAGCGGGCGATTCTGCGGGTGCTGCGCATGGTGGGGTGACCTTTCCGCCGTGGGTGGTCCGAGGGCCGGTGCTGCGAACGGGGGCTGGGCGTCACCAGTTGACGGCGTCGTCCATCGACTGCTGCCAGTACGTGACCTTGAGCGAGTCGTCGACGTAGACGCCCTTCGCGGGCAGCGGCGGGTGGGCGCCCGTGCCGACGCTCTCGTTGCCGGAGCGGCCGTGGAAGTAGACGTCCAGGGAGTTCACGGTGTGGCCGTCGGTGCCGCTGCCGTCGGTGGCGGACAGGTTCACCGAGGCGTAGCCGGACTCGCCGGGCTGGAGCGTGACGACCGCCTGCGGCTGCGACTCCTCGATCACCGGGGGGACGGACTGGGCCTCGCCGAAGCGGACGGCCGGGTAGGAGTAGAGGTAGCAGGTCCTGCTGCCGGTGTTGGTCACCGTGAGCAGCATGTGGTTCACCGGGCGGTTCAGCGGGGCCGCGACCGTCCTGGTGTTGGACCCCTCGCAGGTGACCGGCTTGCCGGCCGCGGCGGGGGCCTTCGAGGCGGCGGCGTCCGCGGCGGACTTCGGCGTGCCGGTGGCGGCCCTGGCCGTCGGGGCGGAGGCGGCGGTCGCGGAAGCGGGGCCGGAGGCCGGCGCGGGGGAGGAGGCCGGCGCGGGGGAGGAGGCGTGCGCGGTCGGGGTGGTGGCCGCGACGCTCTCGGCGTGCACGCCCGTGCCGTCGCTGCACGCCGTCAGGGACAGCGCGGCGAGTACGACGGTGGTGGCGGCGCCGACGAGACGGGTGCGGGAGGTGCGGAGGCTGGACATGTGGACGTGCCCCTTCGGTTTTCGGGTGGCGGTGGTGATTGGATGACCGAAGCCTGCGAGGCGATCTGTCCCAACCGCCAGGCACGGCGGGCAGTTGGGGACACTGGAACGCGGAAACGGGCTCCGACCAGGGCGAACACCGTCGCCCTGGAACGCGGGACTGGAACGCGAGGGGATGGGGGAACGGGTGTCAGGGGCAACAGGGGCCGACGCGACGGAGGCGTTCGCGCTGCTGCTGCGGGAGCTCAAGGACCGCTCGGGACTCAGCTACGGCGTGCTGGCCAAGCGGCTGCACATGAGCACGTCGACGCTGCACCGGTACTGCAACGGCACGGCGGTGCCCGTCGAGTACGCGCCGGTGGAGCGCCTCGCACGGGTCTGCCGGGCGACCCCCCAGGAGCTGGTGGAACTGCACCGGCGCTGGATCCTGGCGGACGCGGCACGGGGGAGCAGGGCGGACCAGGCCACGGCGACGGCCGCGCCGCAGCAGGCAGGCACCGGCGCGCCGCACGGCGCCGACGACGGCGGTGAGCAGCCGGTCGTCGCCGGCCCCGGCGCGTCGCACGGAGCTGACTCCGGCGCATCGCACGGCGCCGACACCGCCGCTTCGCACGGAGCTGACTCCGGCGCGTCGAACGGCGCCGACGACGGTGAGCCGGTCGTGGTCGACCTGTCGCGGGAGCCCGTGGCGCCGCGCCGGCGTCGTACCGCCCTGATCGCCTCCGTCGCGGTGGCCGCCGTGCTGGGGGCCGTCGTGTTCGCCCTGAGTCCGTCGCCGGGCGGCGGAAAGGGCGGCGCGGACGACGGGCAGGCGGCCGGTGACGCCGCCGCGGTCACCGGCGCGCCGGACGCCGGGAGGACGCCGTCCCGCTCCCCGTCCCCGAGCGCGAGCGGACGCAAGCCCTCCGTATCGCCCTCCGCCACCCCCACCGGGTCCGCGGGGACCGGGTCCCGTGGTTCGGCCGACAACGGCAAGCAGGGCAGCGGGGCCCAGGGCACCGACGGCGGCACCACCGGCACCGCGGTCCCGCTCACCGTCAACACGCGTCCCTATGTCTACGACGACCCGTGCAGCCAGCACTTCCTCGTCGACAGCGAACCCGCGCAGGTCGGCCCGCCGGCGAGCGAGCAGGACGCCCCGCGCTGGGCCGCGGCGTACGGGGCGGTGTCCTCGGGCGAACAGGAGGTCGCCCTCACCGTCCAGGGCACCGGCTCGGAGACCGTCGTCCTGGAGGCGCTGCACGTGCGCGTGCTCAGCAAGGGTGCACCGCTCGCCTGGAACGACTACTCGATGGGCGTCGGCTGCGGCGGTGGCGTCGGGACCAAGTCGTTCGACATCGACCTCGACAACGGCAGCCCCACGGTCACCGCCAAGAACGGTCAGCGCGACTTCCCGTACAAGGTCAGCGAGTCCGACCCGGAGGTCTTCTACGTCTTCGCCCGGACCAAGGCCCACGACGTCCGCTGGGACCTCACCCTGGACTGGTCCAGCGGCAGCCGCCACGGCACCGTCCACGTCGACAACGCCGGTACCTCCTTCCGTACCAGCGCCGACGCCGGGCGCCCGGGCTACGACTACCCGCTGGGCGGCAGCGAGTGGATCCCGCGGGAGGGCGGCTGACGGCCGCGGCGCCGGGCGCTCACGTGTCGTGCGCGCCCGGGCGCGGAGCGCGTCGGCGTCGGGGGCGGATGCGGCTCAGGGGTGATGGAGCCGCATGAGTTTGGTGTTATATGAGCCGTATGCACCATATGCTCCGGCAGGTGCGGTCCCGGTACGGGATACGCAGCGTTGCCGGTCAGATGTTCCTCCTGCAGGTCGCGGTCGTCCTGGTTCTCGTGGCGACGGCCGTCACCGCCCTCCTGCTGCAGTCGCGGACCGACGCCGAGCGGGAGGCCCGCAACCGCACCCAGGCCGTGGCCGCCTCCGTCGCCGCGGACCCCACCGTGCGGCAGGCACTGACCGGCGCCCATCCGGCCGCCGTGCTCCAGCAGTTGGCCGAGGAGACCCGCCGGCGGGCACATGTGGACTTCGTCGTCGTGATGAGCCCCGAGGGCATCCGGTACACCCATCCGAACCCCGCCGAGATCGGCCACCGCTACATCGGCAGCATCGGGGCGGCACAGCGCGGCGGCACCGTCACCGAGACGACGACGGGGACGCTCGGCCCCTCTGTCCGGACCGTCGTGCCCGTGACCACCACCGCGGGCAAGGTCGTCGGACTGGTCTCCGCGGGCATCACCGTCCACCGGGTGAGCCTGGCGGCCGCCCGCCAGGTGCCGCTCGTCGTGGGGGGCACGGGGCTGGCGCTCGCGGCCGCCACCGGCGGCACGGCACTCGTCGGCAGGCGCCTGCGCCGCCAGACGCGCGGTCTGGGGCCGGTACAGATCACGCGCATGTACGAGCACCACGACGCCGTCCTGCACTCGGTGCGCGAAGGCGTCCTGATCATCGACCCGCGGGGCCGGCTGCTGCTGGCCAACGACGAGGCGCGGCGCCTGCTGGGCCTCGCGGCCGACGGGGACGGCCGGCCCGTCACCGAGCTGGGGATCGCTCCCAGGGCCGAAGAGCTCCTCGCGTCCGGCAGGGCTGCCACGGACGAGGTGATCGAGGTCGGTGACCGGCTGCTGGCCGTCAGCCAGCGCCCCATGGACGTGGCGTCCGGACCGGGCGGCACGGTCGCCACCCTGCGGGACACCACCGAACTCATCGCGCTGACCGGCCGGATCGAGCTGGTCCAGGAACGGCTCACGCTGCTGTACGACGCCGGACTGCGCATCGGCACCACCCTCGACGTGACACGCACCGCCGAGGAGCTGGCGGAGTTCGCCGTGCCGGGGTTCGCCGACTACGTCACCGTCGACCTGGCCGACACCGTGCTGGGCGGCGAGGAACCCGACGAGGCGGGCCTGGCCGAGCTGCGCCGGGTCGCCCTGCACGGCATCCGGCAGGGGGTGCCGCTCTGCCCGCCCGGCGCGCTCATCCACTTCGCCCCCTTCTCTCCGCAGGGCGAGGGCTTCGGTTCCGGGCGGATGGTGCTGGAGTCCGACATGGCGGCCTTCTCCGGCTGGCAGGCCCAGGACCCCGACCGGGCACGCCAACTGGTGGCCTACGGCATCCACTCCATGATTTCCGCTCCGCTGCGGGCCCGCGGCGTGATCCTCGGCGTGGCGACCTTCTGGCGTTCCAAGGAGCCGACCCCCTTCACCAGGGAGGACCTCTCGCTCGCCGAGGAGCTGGTGGCCCGCGCGGCCACCAGCATCGACAACGCGCGCCGCTTCACCCGGGAGCGCACGATGGCGGTCACGCTGCAGCGCAGCCTCCTGCCGCACGCCCTGCCGGAGCAGAACGCGGTCGACGTGGCGTACCGCTACCTGCCGGCAGGGGCGGGGCTCGGCGGCGTGGGAGGCGACTGGTTCGACGTGATACCGCTGCCCGGGGCGCGCGTCGCCGTCGTGGTGGGCGACGTCGTGGGGCACGGACTGCACGCGGCCGCCACCATGGGCCAACTGCGCACCGCCGTGCTCAACTTCTCGACGCTCGACCTGCCGCCCGACGAACTCCTCTGGCATCTCGACGAGTTGGTCACCCGCATCGACCAGGACCGGGACGGCGAGCACGGCACCAGCACCCTCACGGGCGCCACCTGCCTGTACGCGATCTACGACCCGGTCTCCCGGGTGTGCACCATGGCCAGGGCGGGCCACCTGGAACCCGTCATCGTGCTCCCGGACGGCGACGCCCGCCTGCCCGGCGTACCGGCGGGGCCGCCGCTGGGGCTGGGCGGCCTGCCCTACGAGGCGGGCGAGGTGCTGCTGCCCGAGGGCAGCGGCATCGTGCTCTACACCGACGGCCTGATCGAGGACCGGCGCGAGGACATCGACGAGGGCATCGAGCGCCTGCGCCGGGCCCTGGCGGTGGCGGGGCGCACGCCGGACCAGATGTGCCAGGCGGCCATGGACGCCATGCTGCCCGGGGCGTCCCGGGACGACGTGGCCCTGATCGTCGCCCGCACCCGGGCGCTGGACGACGAGCACACCGCGTTCTGGACCGTGCCGTCCGATCCCGCGGCGGTCGCCGGGGTCCGGGCCGCGGCCACCGAGCTGTTGCGGGACTGGGGCCTGAAGGAGGAGGCGTTCACCCTGGAGCTGATCCTGAGCGAGCTGGTCACCAACGCCATCCGGCACGCGACGGGCCCCGTCGGGGTACGCCTGATCCACGACCGCTGCCTCATCTGCGAGGTCTCCGACGGCAGCAGCGTCTCCCCGCACCTGCGTCGGGCCGCCACCCTGGACGAGGGCGGCCGCGGGCTCTTCCTGGTGGCCCAGTTCGCCGACCGCTGGGGGACGCGCTACACGCCCGACGGAAAGGTCATCTGGACCGAGCAGTGGCTCGGCACCGGGCCGTGAACCGGCACGGCGCCGTCGGCGGACCGGTCCCGCACGGAGGTTGCGCACGCGGTCCGGAGGCAAGAAGTATGCCCAGCGTCGATGTCCCGTGATCGAGACCGGAGGCGGCGCGGTGAGCAAGCCCGAGCTGGAGTTCCATGTCCCCGACGGACCGTGGCGGGCCCCGGCCGGCGCCGGTCCGGGGGTCGAGGAGCGTGTCCTGGCCGAGGACCCCGAGCGCGGGTCCCGTACCGCGCTGGTCCGCTGGGCCCCGGGCACGGACACCTCGGCGGACGGGGTGACCCGCCACGACTTCTGGGAGGAGGTCTACCTCGTCGAGGGAGCTCTGTACGACCTGACGCTGGAGCGGACCTTCACCGCCGGCATGTACGCCTGCCGCCCGCCCGGCATGCCGCACGGCCCCTGGACCGCCCCGGACGGCGTCACCATGCTGGTGATCACCTATCGTTCCTAGAGACTGAGCGGGAGTGAGTAGGTACTGCCCGGACGCGGAGCGAACGCGGTCGACCAGAACAGGTGTGCCAGCGGCGAGGGCAGCTTGATCGAGACTTCGCCGTCGGGGGTGACGCGGATGGTCTCACTGCCGTACCGCTTGCCGGACTCCCCATCGGCCTGGAGGAACCGGCGCCCGGCCTGCCACCGCCGACGCCACCCTTCTTCGGCGAGCTGCGCTGCCTTCTCGTTCCCCCCCAGAGCGGGCCTGCCAGTAGCGTCCACCCCAGATGGTGGTCGACGGCGGCACACCCGGCCCGCGTGTTACCGGTGGCCGGGGCGCCCGCCATGGCCTCGTGCCAGCACACCGCTTCAGACCAGTTCGGGCTGCGGGACCCCGGGTCGCGCCGCCGTCTCGGGCCGGGGATCCCAGCGGTTGACGGTCCGCACGTAGTGGTGGACCACCGAGGCCGTCGCCAGCACGAGCAGCGGGCCTGCTGCCCAGCGGTGCGTGGCCATCTCCAGCGGCAGCCAGCGGTAGGACGCCAGGAGCGCGACGAAGACCGTCGTACCGTGGGCGACCAGCCGGATGCCGGACGGGTCCCAGCCGCGGTCGAACGTGCGCAGGGCCGCCTCGACCGTGAGCGCGAACACCGCGCCGGCGAGGAGGTCCGCGCCGTAGTGGTAGCCGAAGCCCAGCGTCGCGGTGACCGTGGCGGCCAGCCAGAACGTGCCCGCCCAGCGCAGCGCCCGGGGGCCCCGCCGGGAGTGCACGAAGATCGCGGTGGCCCACGCCGTGTGCAGGCTGGGCATGCAGTTGCGCGGCGTGAACCCGTCGTACGACACGGGGCGCGGGGCGCTGATCCGCGGCACCGTGCGCGGCCACAGGTCGGGCACCGGCCAGTGGCCGCCGTGCGGCGGCCGCTCCGGCCAGAGGCTGACCGACGCCCAGTGGTCGGCGCCGGTGCCGTAGGCGAAGACCGGTCCGACCACCGGGAAGATCATGTAGACGGCCGGCCCGAGCAGGCCTATCACCAGGAAGGTGCGGACCAGGTGGTGGCGCGGGAAGCGGCGGTCGGCCGCCACGCCGCGCAGCTGGTACAGCGCGACGGCGACCGCGGCCACGGCGAGCTGGCCGTAGACGACGTCGAGGAGGTTGAAGCCGACCGGGCCGCTTGCGGTGACGACCCGGCCCACCAGCCACGACGGGTTGCCCAGGGCGTGGTCGGCGGTGGCCACGTACTGGTCGAGCACCGCCGGGCGGGTCTTGGAGGTGATGAGCAGCCAGGTGTCGCCGGTCTTGCGGCCGGTCACCAGCAGCAGGCCGAGACCGACGCCCTTGAGCAGCAGGACGCGTTCCGGGCCGGTGCGGCGGGTCACGGCGACGACCGCGCAGCCGAGCAGCACCCACAGGGCGCCGTTGCCGAACGGCTGGCCGCGGGTCACCTCGGCACCGGTCGCCCACCGGACCGCGGCGAAGGCGAGGTCGATGCCGATCGCGGCGCCGAGGGCGGCGAACCGCTGCCGCCAGGTGAGCACCACGATCGTCAACGCCAGCCCGGCGTAGAGCAGGAAGCCGGACTTGGGGGCGCATATCACCTCGCGGGCCTGGTTGGTGAGCGGTCCCGGCAGACCGTAGTGGCGTGCGGCGACCTCGAGTGCGACGAGGAACGCGAAGGCCGTGGCAGCCGCCACGGCCCAGGGTCTCAGTGGTGTGTGTCTCAAGTCCCGGCCGATTTGCTAGAGGTTGGGGGAAGGGGGAGGTCCTGTTCGACGAGGGAAGACGGAAAGACCGCTACCGGGGTTCCAGTTCTGTTCCCGACCGCTGGAAGGCTAATGGCGGGATAACGCAGGGTAAAGGGTTCGGCATTGTCGGTTCAACGTACTTGATCTGTGCATGACCTCTCCGGTGTGATGCGCGAAGACCACTCCGAGATCACTTCGTGAGACTCCGAACCACAGGGGGATCCATGCAGATAGCCCGCACCGGGCGGGGCGTCGCGGCTGCCACGTCGGTCGCCGCCCTCGCGGCCACCGCGCTCACGGCCGCCGCGCCCGTCGCCGCACCGCACACCCTCGCGGTACCGGCCGTCGTCGGGCACACCCTGGCGCACCGCGTGAGCAGCCCGCTCTCCGACGCGCAGTGCCAGGCCAAGTGGCAGATCAACTGCTACACCCCGCTCCAGTACCGCACCGCGTACGACCTGAACGCCCTCTACCGCAAGGGCGTCACGGGCAAGGGGCGCACCATCGTCATCGTCGACTCGTACGGTTCGCCTACCGTCCAGCACGACCTCGACGTCTACAGCAGGCAGTTCGGGCTGCCCAGCACCAAGGTGAAGGTCGTCAAGTGGGGGCACGTCCCCGCCTTCGACCCCAAGAACTCCGACATGACCGGCTGGGCCGGCGAGACCACCCTGGACGTGGAGATGGCGCACGCGGTGGCGCCCGCCGCGAAGATCGTCGTCGTCGAGACGGCCGTCTCCGAGACCGAGGGCACCACCGGTCTGCCGGAGATGATGGACGCCGAGAAGTACATGATCGACCACGGTGTCGGCGACGTCATCAGCCAGAGCTTCGGCGCCACCGAGAACACCTTCCCCGGCTTCGCCAAGGGCGACTTCTCCAGCATCAAGAAGCTGCGGTACGCCTTCCAGGACGCCAACCGCAAGCACGTCACCGTGCTCGCCGCCTCCGGCGACGGCGGCGCCACCGACCTCCAGGCGGACGGCAAGACGTACTACAAGAAGCGCGTCAACTCCTGGCCCTCGTCCGACCCGTTGGTCACCTCCGTCGGCGGCACCCAGCTCCACCTGGACGACAAGGGCAACCGCGTCAAGCCGGACAGCGTATACAACGACTACGGTTCCGGCGGCGGCGGCCAGTCCCACGTGTTCACCCGCCCGTCCTTCCAGAACGGCGTGAAGAAGGTGGTCGGCACCCGCCGCGGCACCCCGGACATCTCGATGTCCGCCGCGGTCAACGGCGGCGCCTGGATCTACTCCAGCTTCGACCCGACCGCCACCGGCTGGGACGTCAGCGGCGGCACCAGCGAGGCCACCCCGCTCTTCGCGGGCATCGTCGCCCTCGCCGACCAGGCCGCCGGCCACCGGCTGGGCAACATCCAGAAGCGGCTGTACGACCTCTCCTCCTACCGTTCCAAGATCACCGGCATCGTGGACGTCAACGACGGCACGGACAACAGCTACCAGGGCGTGACCGGCTACAAGGCGGTCAACGGCTACGACCTCGCCACCGGCGTCGGCACCGTGGACGCCCTGCGCTTCGTCCCGGCCCTCGTCAAGCAGAAGCCCTGATCCCACCGGCACCACACGGACGACGGCCCGGGTCCCGCACCCGGGCCATCTCCGTTCCGGGGGCGGCAGTCGGGGGCGCCGGGAACCAACGCCGGGACGTTGAGAAAGCGGGACCTCCGCCGGGGAGGCGACACCCCGTGCCTTGGCCGCGCCCGCGACGTCCGACCGTCAACTCGACCGGGCGGTAAGGGGCATAGCCCTCCGCGACGAGGTTCCACTCGCCGACGCCGTCCTCGCCCCGGGCGCCCAGGACGACCCGGCCGTCGCGGAAGCGGAGCCGGCGCAGGACACAGGTCTTCTCCAGGGCGGTGCGGTCGAGCCGGTGGCCGAGCTCGGCGGTCGCCTTGAGGACCCGCTGCCGGGTGCGCTCGCCGGGACCGGGCACGCCCCGCAGCACCAGGGGACCGAGGCCGTCGACGGACCGACACGGGTGGCGACGTCCTCCCGTCGGGGGCGCGCCGACCGGTGACGCCCGCCGGGACGACGGTGCCCGGCTCGCGCCTGTGGAGGCACGGTAGCAACTGCGAAGATCTGGTGAAGTCCCGGCCGTGGGGCGCCCGTTGTCCACTCCCCGCTTCCGTCTCTCCGCGACCCCGGCGCGTCGCCCCCGGCCGGTCGCCCCCCAACTCCCGCCCTGCTGGCCTGACCTGGTAGAACGGTCACTCGCCGGGCGTCGCCGGGCAGTGTGCGGAACGGCCCCCAACTGACGCGTTGTCCATACGTCTTGACGTATCCGGCCGCTACGCGTTTGCTTCGTTCACACCATCGGTTGCGCATGACGCTCCCCCCACCCGGAAGGCGCCTGATGTGAGCGTTCCCATCCTCCGCGGGATCCCCCTGCCCCGCCTCGCGATCACCCTGGCCGCCTCCGCGTCCGCCCTCGCGCTCAGCGCGTGCGGCGTCGTCGACGGCATCGGCGGGAGCGGCGACTCCGCGTCCGTGAAGAAGGGCGACGACATCACGGTCGGGCTGCTCCTGCCCGACAAGGACACCGCACGGTTCGAGAACTTCGACCGCCCCATCATCGAGAAGGAGGTCGCCTCCCTCACCCACGGCAAGGGCAAGGTCGACTACGCCAACGCCGAGGCGAGCCCGGCCACCCAGAGCCGGCAGCTCCGGCAGATGGTGGACCGGAAGGCCGACGTCATCCTGGTCGACGCGGTGGACGCCAAGGCCATCGCACCGGACGTCCGGAAGGCGAAGGCCGCCGGCATCCCCGTCATCGCCTACGACCGGCTCGCACAGGGCCCGATCGACGCGTACGTCTCGCACGACAACGAACTCGTCGGCGAGGTCCAGGGCCGCGCCATCCTCGGTGCGCTCGGCGACAGGGCGGCGACCAGCGAGGTCGTCATGATGAACGGCGACCCCGCGGACCCGAACACGGCGAGTTTCAAGAAGGGCGCCCTCGGCGAGCTGAAGAACAAGGTCCGCATCGCCGAGGAGTACGACACCGACAAGTGGTCGCCCGCGGACGCCGGGGCGAACATGAAGAAGGCGATCCGGGCCGTCGGCCTGAAGAACATCGCCGCCGTCTACTCGGCCAACGACGGGATGGCCGGCGCCGTCATCGACGCGCTCAAGGCGGCGGGCGCCACCACGATTCCCCCGGTGACCGGGCAGGACGCGAACCTGGACGCGGTGCAGCGGGTCGTCTCGGGCGAGCAGTACATGACCGTGTACAAGTCGTTCCTGGACGAGGCCACCGACGCCGCGCAGATGGCGGTGTACAAGGTGCAGGGGCGCGACATCCAGTACGACGCGCTGGCCCAGGACAAGGTCGACAGCCCGACCGAGAAGGACGTCCCCGCGACGCTCGTGCCGGTGGTCGCCCTCACGAAGAGCAACATCGAGGACACGGTGATCGCGGACGGCGTCTACACCGTCGCCCAGATCTGCACCCCGAAGTACCGGTCGGCGTGTGCGGCGATCGGGCTGAAGGCGTGACAGCGCCCCATGACGGGCGTGGGGAACCGCGCGATCAGCCACGACGGCGCCGCGGACGAACGACGCCGCTCGGCCGCTATGGGGCCGCCGCCAGGAACTCCACCACGGCCAGGACGAACAGCAGGCACAGGGCCGTGCCGACCACCACCCAGCCGGTGGGGAAGGGCCACAGCAGGTAGACCAGCACCGCCACGGCGACCAGGACCCAGGTGATCCAGGCGCGGTAGCGGTGGACGAAGGGGCCGACCGGCCCGGTGCGCAGCCCGGCGTGGTCGGCGGTGCCCCGTACCGCGCCGATCCCGGACGTCCACAGGCCCCGGACCAGCCCGGCGTACCGGCCGGGGCCGGAGAGCCAGGCGGCCAGGGCGACGACGACGGCCAGGGCCACCACCATGCGCACGCCGGTGCGCAGGAAGTGGGTCAGCGCGTCGTAGACGGCGGCCGCCGCGCCCGGGGAGACGCCCGCGGGCAGCCGGTCCAGGTAGAACACGCGGAACACGCGCAGCCCGATGCCGAGCAGCCCGGTGGTGACGGCGACCGCGAGGCAGCCCGCCACCAGCGCCCGGCGCCGCCGGACCGCGAGCAGTACCCCGGCGGCGACCAGCAGTACGGCCAGCACGGGCAGCCAGTCCCCGGCGAGCTGCAGCAGCCGCACGTAGGTCTTGACCTTGCCGACCTGGTCGGACCTGACGAGGGTGAAGTCGGTGTGCACGGCGGGGATGTGCTCGGCGGGGGTCAGCCCGGCGTCGACGAGGCGCTGCTTGACCTGGTCCACGATGGGGCCGATGTCGAGGGTGACGCTGTCGTCCGTCAGCTGCACCGCGCCGCCGCCGCTGCCGGTGAGGGCCTTGTCGAGGCTGCTGTGGATCCGGCGGTTGGCGTCGGTCCAGACGGTCCGGAACGCGTCGGACGCGGCGACCTCGCGGGCCTTGTCGTGGACGAAGCTGCGGACGGCCCCTTCGAGCGCGTCGCCGAGTCTGCCGCCCAGCGCCTGCTGCAGACGGGGCCGGTCCGCGGGGGCCACGTCGGCTAGCAGGGCGGGCAGGTCGAGGCGGGACATGAGGGCGTCGGTGGCCCGGTTGGCCACGGCGTTCTGCACGTCGGCGTTCGAGGCGAGCGGGGCGACCGTGCTGACGTAACGGTCGGTGTCGCCCACCTGGTCGGCCGCCCACGAGGCGACCACGGCGAGCGGGGCGAGCAGGCAGCCGAGGACGATCAGGACGACGGCGAGCAGGGACCTGACGTGGTGCCGGGGCGGCCGGGCCCGTTCGCTCTCCAGGGCCGCGACCCGGGCCCGCAGCTCCCGCACGTCGTCGGACCGGTCCCCGGCACCGCCGTCGTGCGCGTTGTCCTCCGCCACCCGTACCTCCCGCTCGATCCGGCCCTTCTGTCAGCCGAACCGCCGCGGCGCGCGCACGCGAGCAGGAGAGGGCCGTCCGGGGGACGCAGGCGGCCGACCGGCCCCCGGGGAAACCAGAACGCCCCCCGAGCCACAGGGGGCTCGGGGGGCGTTCCGCGTCCGAAGGGGCTACTTCACCGGCTCCGGCTCCGGCTCGCTCTCCTGCTCCGCGGCGCCCGCCGGGTCGACCGGGGTCTTCACCGAGTCGAGGAGCAGCTGGGCCACGTCGACGACGGTGATGGACTCCTTGGCCTTGCCTTCGTTCTTCTTGCCGTTGACCGAGTCGGTGAGCATGACCAGGCAGAACGGGCAGGCGGTGGAGACGATGTCCGGGTTCAACGAAAGAGCTTCGTCGACGCGCTCGTTGTTGATGCGCTTGCCGATCCGCTCCTCCATCCACATCCGCGCGCCGCCGGCGCCGCAGCAGAAGCCGCGCTCCTTGTGGCGGTGCATCTCCTCGTTCCTGAGGCCCGGGACGTTGGCGATGATCTCGCGCGGGGGCGTGTAGATCTTGTTGTGGCGGCCCAGGTAGCAGGGGTCGTGGTAGGTGATGATGCCCTCGACCGGGGTGACCGGGACCAGCTTGCCCTCGTCCACCAGGTGCTGGAGCAGCTGGGTGTGGTGGATGACCTCGTAGTCGCCGCCGAGCTGCGGGTACTCGTTGCCGATGGTGTTGAGGCAGTGCGGGCAGGTGGCGACGATCTTCTTGGCCGATTTCGGCTTCTTCGTCGACTCGTCCTCGTCATCCTCGCCGAACGCCATGTTCAGCGCGGCGACGTTCTCCATGCCGAGCTCCTGGAAGAGGGGCTCGTTGCCCAGGCGGCGGGCGGAGTCGCCGGTGCACTTCTCGTCGCCGCCCATGATCGCGAACTTGACGCCCGCGATGTGCAGCAGCTCGGCGAAGGCCTTGGTGGTCTTCTTGGCGCGGTCCTCCAGGGAGCCCGCGCAGCCGACCCAGTACAGGTACTCGACCTCGGTGAGGTCCTCGATGTCCTTGCCGACGACCGGGACCTCGAAGTCGACCTCCTTGAGCCACTCCAGGCGCTGCTTCTTGGCCAGGCCCCAGGGGTTGCCCTTCTTCTCCAGGTTCTTGAGCATCGTGCCCGCCTCGGACGGGAACGCGGACTCGATCATCACCTGGTAGCGGCGCATGTCGACGATGTGGTCGACGTGCTCGATGTCGACGGGGCACTGCTCGACGCAGGCGCCGCAGGTGGTGCAGGACCACAGCACGTCCGGGTCGATGACGCCGTTCTCCTCGGCGGTGCCGATCAGCGGCCGCTCGGCCTCGGCGAGAGCCGCGGCGGGCACCTGGGCGAGCTGCTCCTCGGAGCCCTTCTCCTCGCCCTCGGCGGTCTTGCCGCCGCCGGCCAGCAGGTAGGGCGCCTTGGCGTGCGCGTTGTCCCGCAGGGACATGATCAGCAGCTTCGGGGAGAGCGGCTTGCCGGTGTTCCAGGCCGGGCACTGCGACTGGCAGCGACCGCACTCGGTGCAGGTCGAGAAGTCGAGCAGGCCCTTCCAGGAGAACTGCTCCACCTGGGAGACGCCGAAGACGTCGTCCTCGCCCGGGTCGGTGAAGTCGATCGGCTTGCCGCCCGAGGTCATCGGGAGCAGCGCGCCCAGCGAGGTCTCACCCGTCGCGTTCCGCTTGAACCAGATGTTCGGGAAGGCGAGGAAGCGGTGCCAGGCGACGCCCATGTCGGTCTTGAGGGCGACCACGATCATCCAGATGAAGGAGGTCGCGATCTTCAGGCCGGCGAAGAAGTAGGTGAGGTTCTGGAGCGTGGAGAGGTCCATGCCCCGGAACCAGGACACCACCGGGTACGAGATGAAGAACGACGCCTCGTAGGAGTCCACGTGGTGCTGGGCGCCCTCCAGCGCGTGCAGCGTGAAGATGCAGACGCCGACGATCAGGATGACCGTCTCGACGAAGTACGCCTGGCCGAAGTTGGAGCCGGCGAACCGGGACTTGCGGCCGGGCCGGTTCGGCTTGCTCAGCTGGCGGATCGCGATCAGCACCAGGATGCCGAGCACCGTCATGGTGCCGATGAACTCGACGAAGACGTTGTACGGCGCCCAGTCGCCGATGACCGGCAGGATCCAGTCGGCCTGGAACAGCTGGCCGACGGCGTTGACGATCGTCAGCAGGAGGGAGAAGAAGCCGACCGCGACGAACCAGTGCGCCACGCCGACGATGCCCCAGCGGTTCATCCGGGTGTGGCCGAGGAACTCCCTGACCACCGTGACGGTCCGCTGGACGGGCTCGTCGGTACGGGTGCCGGCGGGCACGTTCTGGCCGAGCCGCATGAAGTTGTAGATCTGCAGGACGGCGCGGGCGAACAACGCCACGCCAACCACGATCAGAACCAGCGACACGATGATCGCGGCGAGTTGCATGGGGGCTCCTCGGGCCTGCGAGGGGTGGTCTCTTCGGGTCTCTTCTCAGAGGGTTCCCGAAATTACTAAGCGGTAACTTATGCAGTCCGTTCGAGACTACCCGCATCTTTACTCGCACTGTAGCCAGGTGCGGGGTGATCTGGATCGCTGAGGTCTGCCTGGGCGGTACGCCCCAACCCGATCGTGTTATTCGTACAGAATTGTTACATGTAGGTCTAATTTGGACCCGTGCTCTACGGGATCGCCGCCGCCACCACCGCCTTCCTGCTCGCCGCCTTCCTCGCCGCGCTGATCCGCCCGTGTGCCCTGCGGCTCGGGCTCGTCGACCGGCGGCGGGCCCGGCGGGTGCCCGCGCTGGGCGGCCTCGCCGTGGTCGGCGCCACCTGCCTGGTCGCGTTCGCCGGCGACTGGACCGGCGTCGCCCCGCTCGGCACCGGCGTCGGGGAGCTGGTGGCCGCCGGGGGAGCCGTGGCGCTGCTCGGGGTGGTAGCCGACGTGTGGCGGCTGAAGACGCGGTTCCTGCTGTTCGGCACGGCGGTGGCGGCCGCGTGCGTGGTGCCGTACGGCGAGTTCGGGATCGTCGGCGGGGTGCTCGGCGCGGGCTGGATCGCCTTCGTCGCCGTCGCCTTCAAGGGGCTCGACCACGCGGACGGGCTGGCCGGGACCGTCGGGGTGGTGACCGCCTTCGGGGTCGGGGCCTGTGCCGCCGCCGAGGTGATGGACGGGCTCGCCGTACTGCTGAGCGTGCTCGCGGCCGCGCTCACCGGGTTCCTGCTCCACAACTGGGCTCCCGCGCGGATCGCCCTCGGCGCCACCGGCTCGCTGTTCACCGGGTTCGTGCTGGCCGCGGCCGCGCTGGTCACGCGGTCCGGGTACGACCCGGCGGCCAGCGCGGGCGTGCTGTTCGCGCTCACCGCCGTGGCGAGCGCCGACGTCCTGCTCGTCGTGCTGTCACGGCTCCTCGCCGGACGCCCGGTGCTGCGGCGCGGGCCCGACCATCTCGCGCACCGGCTGCGGCGGCTCGGGCTCACCTCGCAGCGGGCAACCGTGGTCCTCGGTGCCGCGTCCTTCGCCGGGGTGCTCGTCGCGGTGCTCGTGCACGGCGGCTGGGTCGGCCGGACCGGCGCCACCTGCGTCGCCTGCGTCACCTTCAGCATCGTGCTGCTACTCCTTCGGGTGCCGGTGTACGGGCCCCGTAACGCCGTATCGACGCAGGTCAGCGGGCACTTGCGTGTAAGGAACGGATAAGACTTGAGTCCGCTCCACTCAGGTCTGTTGACCCAGGGCGAGGCTTCATGCACACTTGAGTCCGTTCCACTCAAGTCAGCTGGAGGAAATCACCATGGCACGTGCGGTCGGCATCGACCTGGGCACGACTAACTCCGTCGTCAGCGTTCTTGAAGGCGGCGAGCCCACCGTCATCACCAACGCCGAGGGTGCCCGGACCACGCCGTCCGTCGTCGCCTTCGCGAAGAACGGCGAGGTTCTGGTCGGCGAGGTCGCCAAGCGACAGGCGGTCACCAACGTGGACCGGACCATCCGGTCCGTGAAGCGCCACATGGGCACCGACTGGAAGATCCAGCTGGACGGGAAGGACTTCAACCCCCAGCAGATCTCCGCGTTCATCCTGCAGAAGCTCAAGCGGGACGCCGAGGCCTACCTGGGCGAGAAGGTGACCGACGCGGTCATCACCGTCCCGGCCTACTTCAACGACTCCGAGCGCCAGGCGACGAAGGAGGCCGGCGAGATCGCCGGTCTGAACGTCCTGCGCATCGTGAACGAGCCCACCGCGGCGGCGCTGGCGTACGGCCTCGACAAGGACGACCAGACGATCCTCGTCTTCGACCTCGGTGGCGGCACCTTCGACGTGTCCCTCCTGGAGATCGGCGACGGCGTCGTCGAGGTGAAGGCCACCAACGGCGACAACCACCTCGGTGGTGACGACTGGGACCAGCGCGTCGTCGACTACCTGGTCAAGCAGTTCGCGTCCGGCCACGGCGTGGACCTCGGCAAGGACAAGATGGCCCTCCAGCGCCTCCGCGAGGCCGCCGAGAAGGCCAAGATCGAGCTGTCCTCCTCCACGGAGACCTCGATCAACCTGCCCTACATCACCGCCTCCGCCGAGGGCCCCCTGCACCTCGACGAGAAGCTCACCCGCGCCCAGTTCCAGCAGCTGACCGCGGACCTGCTGGAGCGCTGCAAGACGCCGTTCCACAACGTCATCAAGGACGCCGGCATCCAGCTCGGCGAGATCGACCACGTCGTCCTCGTCGGCGGCTCCACCCGTATGCCCGCCGTCGCCGAGCTCGTCAAGGAGCTGACCGGCGGCAAGGAGGCCAACAAGGGTGTGAACCCGGACGAGGTCGTCGCCATCGGCGCCTCGCTCCAGGCCGGTGTGCTCAAGGGTGAGGTCAAGGACGTCCTGCTCCTCGACGTGACCCCGCTGTCCCTCGGTATCGAGACCAAGGGCGGCATCATGACCAAGCTCATCGAGCGGAACACGACGATCCCGACCAAGCGGTCCGAGATCTTCACCACCGCCGAGGACAACCAGCCCTCCGTCCAGATCCAGGTCTACCAGGGCGAGCGCGAGATCGCGGCGTACAACAAGAAGCTCGGCATGTTCGAGCTGACCGGTCTGCCGCCGGCCCCGCGCGGTGTCCCGCAGATCGAGGTCTCCTTCGACATCGACGCCAACGGCATCATGCACGTGACCGCGAAGGACCTGGGCACGGGCAAGGAGCAGAAGATGACCGTCACCGGCGGCTCCTCGCTGCCGAAGGACGAGGTCGACCGCATGCGCCAGGAGGCCGAGCAGTACGCGGAGGAGGACCACCGCCGCCGCGAGGCCGCCGAGACCCGCAACCAGGGCGAGCAGCTCGTCTACCAGACCGAGAAGTTCCTCAAGGACAACGAGGACAAGGTCCCGGGCGAGATCAAGACCGAGGTCGAGGCCGCGGTCGAGGAGCTCAAGGAGAAGCTCAAGGGCGAGGACACCGCCGAGATCCGCACCGCCACGGAGAAGGTCGCGGCCGTCTCCCAGAAGCTGGGCCAGGCCATGTACGCCGACGCCCAGGCCTCGCAGGCCGCGGCCGGCGGTGCCCCCGCCGGTGACGCCGACGACGTGGTGGACGCCGAGATCGTCGACGACGAGCGCAAGGACGGTGCCGCGTGACGGAGGAGACCCCGGGCTTCGAGGAGAAGCCCGACGTCCCCTCCGGCGCCACCCCCGACGACGCCGAGCCGAAGGCCGCTCCCGCACAGGGGGCGGCCCCGGCCGGGGACTCAAGCGCACAGCTGGCCGGTCTGACCGCGCAGCTGGACCAGGTACGCACCGCGCTCGGCGAGCGCACCGCGGACCTCCAGCGCCTCCAGGCCGAGTACCAGAACTACCGCCGCCGGGTGGAGCGCGACCGGATCACGGTCCGGGAGATCGCCATCGCGAACCTCCTGACCGAACTCCTGCCCGTGCTCGACGACATCGGCCGCGCCCGGGAACACGGCGAACTGGTCGGCGGTTTCAAGTCGGTGGCCGAGTCGCTGGAGACGGTCGCGGCGAAGATGGGCCTGCAGCAGTTCGGCAAGGAGGGCGAGCCCTTCGACCCGACGATCCACGAGGCGCTGATGCACAGCTACGCGCCGGACGTCACCGAGACGACGTGCGTGGCCATCCTGCAGCCCGGGTATCGCATCGGCGAGCGCACCATCCGCCCCGCGCGGGTGGCGGTCGCCGAACCGCAGCCGGGAGCGACGGCGGTGAAGGCCGAGGGGACCGACGAGGCCCCGGCGGCCGGGGACGAGAAGGACAACGGCCCTGAGGAGGGCTGACGTCGTAGGTAACACGTGGAAGGAGGGGCGTCGGGGATGAGCACCAAGGACTTCATCGAGAAGGACTACTACAAGGTCCTCGGCGTCCCCAAGGACGCCACCGAGGCCGAGATCAAGAAGGCGTACCGGAAGCTCGCCCGCGAGTTCCACCCGGACGCCAACAAGGGCAACGCCAAGGCCGAGGAGCGCTTCAAGGAGATCTCCGAGGCGAACGACATACTCGGCGACCCCAAGAAGCGCAAGGAGTACGACGAGGCACGCGCCCTCTTCGGCAACGGCGGCTTCCGCCCCGGGCCGGGCGCGGGCGGCGGCAACTTCAACTTCGACCTGGGCGACCTCTTCGGAGGCGGCGCCCAGGGCGGCGGCTTCGGCGGGGGCGGCGGCGGCTTCAGTGACGTCCTGGGGGGCCTGTTCAACCGGGGTGGGGGCGCCGGCGCGCGCACCCAGCCCAGGCGCGGCCAGGACA
This sequence comes from Streptomyces sp. NPDC028289, assembly GCF_055565975.1. NCBI lineage: Bacteria > Bacillati > Actinomycetota > Actinomycetes > Kitasatosporales > Streptomycetaceae > Streptomyces > Streptomyces sp. NPDC028289. The sequence continues at coordinate 664,709 of NZ_JBVHTI010000005.1, forward strand.
TCGAGTCCGAGGTCACGCTCAGTTTCACGGAGGCCATCGAGGGCGCCACGGTCCCGCTGCGGATGTCCTCGCAGGCCCCCTGCAAGGCCTGTTCGGGCACCGGCGACGCGAACGGCACCCCGCGGGTGTGCCCGACCTGTGTCGGCACCGGCCAGGTGGCACGGGGATCCGGCGGCGGCTTCTCGCTGACCGACCCCTGCCCGGACTGCAAGGGCCGCGGCCTGATCGCGGAGAACCCCTGCCCCGACTGCAAGGGCAGCGGGCGCGCCAAGTCGTCCCGGACCATGCAGGTCCGCATCCCCGCCGGGGTGACCGACGGCCAGCGCATCCGGCTGCGCGGCAAGGGCGCACCGGGCGAACGCGGCGGCCCCGCGGGCGACCTGTACGTCATGGTGCACGTGGACACCCACCCGGTGTTCGGCCGCAAGGACGACAACCTCACGGTGACCGTGCCGGTGACCTTCACCGAGGCGGCGCTCGGCGGCGAGGTCAGGGTCCCGACCCTGGGCGGCCCGCCGGTCACCCTCAAGCTGCCCCCGGGCACGCCCAACGGCCGCACCATGCGCGCCCGTGGCAAGGGCGCGGTCCGCAAGGACGGCACCCGCGGCGACCTCCTGGTCACCGTCGAGGTGAGTGTCCCGAAGGACCTGTCGGGGAATGCTCGTGACGCACTGGAGGCGTATCGCGAGGCGACCGCGGGCGAGGACCCGCGTGCCGAGCTGTTCGAGGCCGCGAAGGGAGCATGACAGAGATGGACGGCCGTCGACGTAACCCGTATGAACTGACCGAGGAGACCCCGGTCTACGTCATCTCGGTGGCGGCCCAGCTCTCCGGCCTGCACCCGCAGACGCTGCGCCAGTACGACCGCCTCGGTCTGGTCTCCCCCGACCGCACGGCCGGGCGCGGCCGCCGCTACTCGGCCCGCGACATCGAACTGCTCCGCCAGGTGCAGGCGCTGTCGCAGGACGAGGGCATCAACCTGGCCGGCATCAAGCGCATCATCGAACTGGAGAACCAGGTCATAGCGCTCCAGCAGCGCGTCGCCGAACTCCAGGCGGCGGTCGACGGCGCGGCGGCCGCGATGCAGCAGCGGGAAGCGGCGGTCCACGCGTCGTACCGCCGCGACCTGGTGCCGTACCAGGAGGTGCAGCAGACCAGCGCGCTGGTGGTGTGGCGGCCGAAGAAGGCCAAGGACTAGCGGCAGTTGTGCGAAGAAGGGCCCCGGCCGCAGGCCGGGGCCCTTCTCGTGGCTACGGCTCCAGGATCGCCCAGTCCGCGCCGGGCGCCGACTCCGTGCCGTCGGCGTACAGCGCGGTCACCCAGTAGTAGTGGGTGGTGCCGCGGGCGGCCGTGGCGTCGTCGTACGAGCGGTCGGCCGTGGCCGCCAGCTTCTCGTACCTCTGCGTCGCCGGGTTCCAGCGGTAGACCTGGTAGCCGGTCGCCGCGTCGACCGCGTTCCACGCGAGGTGGACGCCGCCCGAGTCGGGGGTGTCCGCCGTCAGGGTCAGCGGGGAGCCCTCCGGGGTGGCCACCGACGGGGTCAGGTCCAGCTCGTCGACGGCGACCGCGCTCACCGGCCCCAGCCACCGGCTGGAGTTGCCCGCGGTGTCGATCGCGTCCACCCAGTAGCAGGCGTGATCCCCGTCCGGCAGCCGCACGTCCCGGTAGTGCGAGGTGGACGGGGACAGCCAGGCCCACTCCGAGCCGGAGCAGACCTGCTCCTCGCCCTCCTCGCCGAGGACCGTGCCCCGGTAGACCGCGTACCGCTTCAGGTCGGGCTCGGTGTTGTCGGCCCAGTCCAGCTCGATGCCGTACTCGGTGGCCGTCGCGGTCAGGCCGGTCACCTGGGCGGGCGGCTTGTCCGACTCCAGCGTGGTGACGGTCGCGGTGTCGGAGAGCGGGGACACCTGCGGCCACTGCACGTTCGCCACCGCGTAGTGGTACGTCGTGCCCTCCTCGGCCGAGAAGTCGCCGCAGCTGTACCGGCGGGACCCGTCGGAGAGGGTGGTGTAGCTGGTCGTACAGGTCACCCACTGCGCCGTCGAGGTGTCCACGGGCAGCGTCGTCGAGCGGTAGACGCGGAACTCGCCGTACGGGGTGTCCTCGGCCTTCATCGTCCACTGGAGGGTCGCGCTGCCGATGCCCGCGGTCGCCGTGAGTCCGCGGGGTGCGGCCAGCGGGCGGGTCACCGCCTTGAGGTCGGTGAACGGCGACAGGTGGCCCGAGCCGTCCACGGCCGCGACCCGGTACTTGACGGTCTCGCCCCGGGTGAGCGTGTCGTCGGTGAGGCTCACCGTGTAGGCGAGGTCCCAGGACTTGGTGACGACGCCGTAGAAGTCGGTCCGCTCCACCCGGTACTTCACCGCGGCGTGCACCCCCGACCAGCTCAGTTCGGCGCCCGTGCCGGTGGCCGAGGCGGTGAACCGGGCGGGCGTCTGCAGCACGGTGCTGGTGACCAGGGCGTCGGCCGTGCCGGTCGACTCGTTGCCGGCCCTGTCGTAGGCGCGGATCTCGTAGTAGTAGAGGTCGCCGGTCGCGGGCGGAGCGTCGGTCAGGGACGTCGACGTCGTCGTCCCCGCCTTCGTCCAGCTGGTGCTGGAGCGCAGCCGCCGGTAGACGCGGTATCCGGCGAGGTCCATCTCCCGGTTCTTCGTCCAGCTCAGCTTCGTCGTGTTGGCGTTGCCGTCGTAGGACACCAGCGGATCCAGCGGGGTGAGGGGCTTGACCTTGTCGACGCCGGCGGAAGTGCGGGGTGTGTAGGTGAACTTGACCTTGGCGGCGCCGGTCCAGTTGGCGTAGTCGATCCGCAGGGTGTGCTTGCCCTTGGGGACGGTGACGTTGACGGTCTTGCTCACCGTCTTCGTCGTGTTCTTCCAGAGGTCGACCTTGCGGACGCCGTCGAGGTAGACCCGGATCCCGTCGAGGCCGGAGGCGGTGAGGGCGAAGGGTCCGCCGGAGCCGAAGTCGCGGGTCACGCTCCAGCGGACGCCGAAGTTGTCCTTCGGGAGCCCGGACGCGGGGGCGCCGCTCCAGCTCTCGCTGATCGCGGAGTCGCAGTCCGTCCTCTTCGGGGTGCCCTTGAAGGTGGTGTTCGCGAAGAACTGCCGTTTGAAGACGGGAGAGGCACAGCTCGTGGCCGCCGAGGCGGTGGACACGGCGACGGTGGTGAGAAGGCCGGCCGTGATGGCCAGCACCGCGGCCGTCGCCTGCAGGGTGGTCTTCATCAGGTGGTCAGGCTCCGCTCGGCAGGGACACACTGGCGTCCACGTTGCTGAAGGTCTCCGAGCCGTCGGGAGCGACGACCGAGAGCAGGTAGTAGACGGTGGTGCCGTGCGGCACGGTGGTGTCGGTGTAGTGGGTGGCGGTGGGAGCCAGCGGTACGTCCGTCACCCGGACGTAGGCGCTCGTCGCGGGGTCCCAGCGGTACACGTTGATGCCGGCGGCCTCCGTGGCCACCGAGTCCGCGCAGTCGATGTACATGCCGCCCTCGTAGCCGAGGGCGGTGTAGGTGGTCAGCGAGCAGTCCGCGGTGTCCTCGGGGACGGTGGTGGGCCTGAGGTCGAGTTCGGTGGCCGTGACCCGGGAGACGGCGCCGTCCCAGTAGGCGCCGGTGAAATCGGGGTAATTGCCGTAGATATCCGCCGGGATGACGACGTACTCGTGCGACTCGCCGTCGGCCGCCTCCGGACCGACCACGAACTCGGAGGTGCCGGCGGGCACCGTGCCCAGGTAGTCGGGCGTGCAGCAGGAGAAGTACTCCCAGACCTGGTACTCCTTCAGGTCCGCCGCCGTGCTGTCGTCCCAGTCCAGCTTGAAGCCGTACTCCAGGGGCTGCGCGGTCAGGTTGGCCACCGGAGGCGGCGCGATCTCGTCTCCCGGGCGGGTGACGGTCATGTCGGCGGAGCCGGTGGACCAGCGGCCGGCGGTGTTCTGCCGGATCATCACGTAGTGGTACGTGGTGCCCTGGTCGCCGTCGTAGTCGACGCAGGAGCGGACCGTGTTGCCGGCCGCGTCCGTGCTCTTCTTGCGGCTGCGGCAGTCGGTGAGGTTGTCGTTGGTGAGCTCCACCGGGGAGGTCGTGGAGCGGTAGACGTCGTAGTCGGCGGTGTCGCCGCCCGCCGCCTCGGTCCAGGTGAACGTCACGCCGTAGCTGGGCACGGTCGCCGTCACGTTCTGCGGCGGCAGGATGGACCGGGTGCTGCGCACCACGTTGGAGGCGCGGGCGTTCCTGGCCGCGTCGAGGGCGCTGACCTTGTAGTCGTAGGCCCGGCCGTAGGACGCCCTGGTGTCCGAGTAGCTCGTGCCGGCGGTCTCGGCGATCTCGGTGTACGAGGTCTCCGACGCCGACTTGCGGAAGACCTTGTAGGTCGCGGCGTCCGCGGGGGCCGTCCAGGAGAGGTCGTTGGAGGCCTCGACGGCGGAGGCGGTGAGGACCGGGGCGGCGGGGGCGGTCCAGTCGTAGGAGGTGACCAGCTGGTCTTCGGAACCGGCCGACTCGTTGCCCGCCTTGTCGTAGGCGCGTACTTCGTAGTAGTACGACTGCCCGGTGGGCGGCGGCTGGTCGCCGGCAGTGCGCCGGGCGGGCGTGGTGGCGGCCACCCGGGTCCAGCTGCCGGACCCCTTCAGCCGCCGGTAGACGCGGTATCCGGCGAGGTCCATCTCCTTGTTGGCGGACCAGGTGAGCTCGGCGTACGCCGTCTCCCCGTCGGGGATGTAGTCGGCCGAGGCACCGGTCGGCGCGAGCGGCTTGACCTTGTCGACGCCGGCGGAAGTGCGGGGTGTGTAGGTGAACTTGACCTTGGCGGCGCCGGTCCAGTTGGCGTAGTCGATCCGCAGGGTGTGCTTGCCCTTGGGGACGGTGACGTTGACGGTCTTGCTCACCGTCTTCGTCGTGTTCTTCCAGAGGTCGACCTTGCGGACGCCGTCGAGGTAGACCCGGATCCCGTCGAGGCCGGAGGCGGTGAGGGCGAAGGGTCCGCCGGAGCCGAAGTCGCGGGTCACGCTCCAGCGGACGCCGAAGTTGTCCTTCGGGAGCCCGGACGCGGGGGCGCCGCTCCAGCTCTCGCTGATCGCGGAGTCGCAGTCCGTCCTCTTCGGGGTGCCCTTGAAGGTGGTGTTCGCGAAGAACTGCCGTTTGAAGACGGGAGAGGCACAGCTCGTCGCGGCCGAGGCGGTCACGACGGCGCCGCCGAGCAGGGTGCCGGCGGTGGCGAGCACCACGGCGGCGACCGCGGCGCTTCTGGCTGGGTTCATTCGTTCCTCTGATCGGATCGACACGGCGGGGACGGCCGTTGCCGATGTCGACTCATGAGGAAACGACTTGGTTGTACTGATCTTTGCCTGCCCATGAACTCCCTTTGGATGGAGGGTCCGTAAAGGGTGTTTGGAGGTGATTCCGCGGAGCCTTCACAGTTGCAGCGGAGCGTGCTGTTGCGCACTCGTTAAGTAGTTCCGCTTGACGTCGGGTGTGGCGTACGCGTTGGCTTTTCAGACATCTGGGTCGCAAAGCAGCCCACGTCCGGAACGCACCTGAAGTGAGCCCCCGTATGCGTCGTATAGCCATGTTTGTGGCCGCGTCCACGATGACCCTTTCGCTTGCCGGCTGCGGCGTGCTCAACGCGACAGGATCGTCGACGTCCGCGACCCCGACGAAGGGCAACGACATCACGGTGGGCGTGCTGATGCCGGACAAGATCAACACCCGGTACGCCAACTTCGACGAACCGATCATGGCGGCGAAGATCGCCGAGCTCACCAACAAGCAGGGCAAGGTCGACTACCAGAACGCCGCGTCGTCCGCCTCCACGCAGGCGACGCAGATGCAGAAGATGATCGACGACAAGGTCGACGTGATCATCCTGGACGCCGTCGACGCGCACGCCATCGCGGGCACGGTGAAGAAGGCCAAGGCCGCGGGTATCCCGGTCATCGCCTACGACCGCCTCGCCGAGGGCCCGATCGACGCCTACGTCTCCTTCGACAACGAGCTGGTGGGCGAGGTCCAGGCCCGCACCCTCCTGGAGGCGCTCGGCAGCAACGTCGACACCTCCGACAAGGTCATCATGATCAACGGCTCGCCGACCGACCCGAACGCCAAGCAGTTCAAGACGGGCGCCATGTCCGAGCTGAACGGCAAGGTGACGACCGCGGGCTACTCGTACGACACCAAGGACTGGAACCCGGACATCGCCGAGAAGGAGGTCACCAAGGCGATCGACCTGCTCGGCAAGGACAACGTCGCCGCGGTCTACTCCGCCAACGACGCGATGGCGGGCGGCGTCGTCAAGGCCCTCAAGGCGGCGGGCGTCACCACCATGCCGCCGATCACCGGCCAGGACGCGGACCTCGACGCCATCCAGCGGATCCTCAACGGCGAGCAGTACATGACGGTCTACAAGCCGTACCCGGACGAGGCCGAGGCTGCCGCCCAGATGGCCGTCTACAAGGTGCAGGGCAAGGACATCCAGTTCGACGCGCTCACCCAGGACACCGTCGACAGCCCGACCAACAAGGACATCCCGTCCCAGCTGGTGCAGGTCAGCGCCGTGACCAAGAGCAAGATCAAGGACACCGTCGTCGCCGACGGCATCTACAAGATCTCGCAGATCTGCACGGCCGCGTACAAGACCGCTTGCGCGGAGGCGGGCCTCAAGTAAGCCCTGCCCAAGGGGCGGGCGGGGGTGGGGCGCTTACCGGCGCCGGCAGGGTGCCTCCCCCAGCCGAAGGCTGGGGGAGGCACCCTGCGACCAGCCCCCGCGCGCCCGCAGACGACTACGCGACCCTCGTGAACTCCACCGTCACCTCCGGCGTCCCTCCCGGCACCCCCCGGTAGATCCCCTTGTGCGGCGTGACGTCGTCGTAGTCCCGACCCCGCCCCACCACCACGTGGTCCTCCCCGGCCCGCACCCGGTTCGTCGGGTCGTACCCGCACCAGTCGCCGGCCCAGTACTCGATCCACGCGTGGCTCTGCCCGGCGACGGGCCGGTTCAGCTCGGCCTCCCGCTCCGGGTGCAGGTACCCGGAGACGTACCGGGCCGGCAGCCCCAGCCCCCGCAGCAGGGCGATGGTGAGGTGGGTGATGTCCTGGCAGACACCCGCGCGCTGGGCCCACGCCTCCGCGGGGGAGGTGTTCACGCCGGTCGCGCCCGGCAGGTAGGTCACGCGGTCCGCGACCAGCCCCGAGACGGCCATCGCGGCCTCGTGCGGGCCCAGCCCCTCCGCGGCGCCCAGCGCCTTCCGCACCAGCTTCTTCGGCACCGACGTACGTCCCGTCGGGTTCACGAACTCCAGCAGCCGCGACCCCGCCGCCCGTTCGGCCAGCTCCGCCCACTCCGGTGCGGCCGGCAGCGGGCCCGGCGCCGCCGTCTCCACCAGGCTGGACGCGGTGATCGTCAGGTCCTCGTGGGGCTCCAGGAGGTCGAAGCCGGTGACCTGGGTGCCCCAGTAGTCCCAGTACGACCAGACGGCGGTCGCCGGCTGCACCGTGACCCGCGCGTCCAGCGTGGTCTGCCCCGGCAGGGTCAGCGGGGTCATCCGGACCTCGTTGTGCGAGGAGGCCGCGGGCTGCGCGTAGGAGACCCGGGTGGTGTGCCGGATCCGGAGGCGACGAGCCATCTCAGGCTCCTTCCTGGGCCCACTGCACGAGCCCCTGGTACGGGAAGAACCGCTCCGCCACCGCGTCGGCGGACGCCATGCAGGCCTGCTGGAGGTCGCGCAGCAGGACGGGCAGCTGCTCCTCCAGGGACGCGGTGTCCAGGTATTCGAGGCGGGTGCGGGCCCGGCCGATCGGGGAGCGGGCCGGGTCCTGGCGCGGCCGGCCGAGCGCGGCCAGGCACTCCTCCGCCGTGGTCAGCGCGTGCAGCGCCGAGCGCGGGAAGTCCCGGTCCAGCAGCAGGAACTCGGCCACTCGCGGGGTGTCCCCGAAGCCGGTGTGCACGCGTGCGTACGCCTCGTCGGCGCCGCTGGCGCTGAGCAGCGTCGGCCAGTCCGGCGCATGCGCCGCGTCGAGCACCCGTACCGACAGCAGCCGTACGGTCATGTCCACCCGCTCCAGGCTCCGCCCGAGGACGACGAACCGCCAGCTGTCGTCCCGGCTCATGGTCGAGTCGGCCAGCCCGAAGAAGAGCGCGGCCCGGCTGCGGACCAGCTCCAGGTAGGCGTAGGGGCCGGTGCGGCGGGCCGCGCGGCGCCGGTCGCCGAGCGCGTGCCAGGTGGAGTTGAGGCACTCCCACATCTCCGAGGAGATGGCCTCACGGGCACTGCGCGCGTTCAGCCGGGCGGCGCCGAGCGCGCCCTCGATGGAGCAGGTGGAGCGGGCGTCGAAGGCGAGCTGGTCCAGGACCTGCTGCATGTCGACCCGTTCCGCGCCGGCGTCCACGCCGAGGATCGCGTACAGCGACCGGCAGGCGGCGTCCTCGTCGCGCCAGGGGTCCTCCAGCATCCGGTGCAGGTAGGCGTCGAGGATCCGGCCGGTGGCGTCGGCCCGTTCGACGTACCGCCCGGTCCAGGTCAGCGACTCGGCGATACGGGAGAGGATCACGTCGTTCATTGCTGCTGCGCTCCTTCCGGTACGACCGCACGGGTGCCGTCGGGGCCGAGGCGGCGCGGGGCGACGGCGGGGATCGGGCCCGCCCCTGCCGGCTCGGGTCGCTCCGCCGGGCCCTCGGCGAGCACCCAGGTGTCCTTGGAGCCGCCGCCCTGGCTGGAATTGACGATCAGGTTGCCCTCCTGGAGGGCGACCCGGGTGAGGCCGCCGGGCAGTACCCAGATGCCGTCGCCGTCGTTCACGGCGAACGGCCGCAGGTCAATGTGGCGCGGTGCCATCCGTTCACCCGAGAGGGTGGGGGAGGTGGAGAGGGCGACCGGGCGTTGTGCGATGAAGCCGCGCGGGTCGGCGGCGACGGCTTTGCGAGTGCGTTCCAGGGTCTCCCGGTCGGCCTTCGGGCCGATCACGATGCCCTGCCCGCCGGCGCCGTCGACCGGCTTGACGACCAGCTGGTCGAGCTGGTCGAGGACGGCCTCCAACTGTCCTGGTTCGTCCGGTCGGTAGGACTCCACGTTGGGGAGGACCGGTTCCTCGCCGAGGTAGTAGCGGATCAGGTCCGGGACGTAGGTGTACAGGAGTTTGTCGTCCGCGATGCCGTTGCCCACGGCGTTCGCGAGTGTGACGTTTCCCGCGATGGCGGCGCTCAGGATGCCGGGGCAGCCGATCACCGAGTCGGGGCGGAAGTGGAGCGGGTCCAGGAAGTCGTCGTCGAGGCGCCGGTACACGACGTGCACGGGCACCTCGCCGCGGGTCGTCCGCATCCACACCCGGTTGCTCCGGCACACCAGGTCGTGCCCCTCCACCAGCTGCACGCCCATCAGCCGGGCCAGCAGGGCGTGTTCGAAGTAGGCCGCGTTGCTGGGCCCGGGGGTGAGGACGACGACCCGGGGATCGCTCGCCGCCCCGCCCGGCGCGGCGGCCCGGAGGGCGGCGAGCAGCCGCCCCGCGTACCCGTCCACCGGGAGCACGTGCTGCTCGGCGAAGAGGGACGGGAAGATCCGGGTCATCGCCCGCCGGTTCTCGATGACGTACGACACCCCGCTCGGCACCCGCACGTTGTCCTCGAGGACGCGGAAAGCCCCCGCCTCGTCCCGGACCAGGTCGATTCCGGCCACGTGGATGCGCACCCCGCCCGGCGGCTCCACCGCGTGCGCCGCCCGGTGGAAGTGCGGCGAGCCCAGCAGCAGCCGCCAGGGCACCACCCCGTCCTCGAAGGCCCGGGCGTGTCCGTAGGCGTCGGCCAGATAGGCCTCCAGCGCCCGGACCCGCTGGGCCACGCCTCTTCGTACGAGATCCCACTCCAGGGCGTCGAGGATCCTCGGCACCAGGTCGAGCGGCCAGGGCCGTTCCTCACCCGCGAAGGCGTAGGTCACCCCCCGGTCGGTGAAGGCCCGGGCCATCTGGTCGGCCCGGAACCGCAGTTCACTCGGTTCGATCGGCTGGAGCGCCGCCAGTACCGGCTCATAGGCGGTCCTGACCTCACCCGGCCGCACAAACATCTCGTCCCACGCGTCGGCCAACGCGTACGCGTCAAATATGTCCGCCATGAAGGGACGTTAGAGCGGGCACGTAACGCGGCGATCACTGGCGGATTTCGGGGATTCGCCGGGACCGCCGCGTCACGCGTCCGCGAGCGACCCTCCCTGCAACGCACCTCCCCCGTGGGTGCGTTGCACAGGGCCCCGGCCCGATCGGGGGAGGATGGCCCGGGGCCCCGCCGGGTGTCCGGCGACACCCGTGGGAAGCGGCTCCCACGATGCCGCCCGCACCCCCCTGCCACCACCGTCATCTTGTTGCAACGTGACCGGCGGAGGCGGTGCGATATCCGGTCGCATCCGGGCATTACGACGCCCCGGGCGAGGGGAGCCGTGTTGCGGACCCGGTCCGGACCGCTCATAGTTGCGCTGCGGAAGAGGCAGCAAACCGGGGGTGAAACGGTCGATGGCCGGGCACGGGACGGAGGAGCATCCACACGGTGCCGACCGGCTGTGCGCCGTCGGGGACCGTGTGTACTCCCGCGCCGTGCGCCGGGGCCGGGTGCCGCGTACGGACGCCGACACGGTGCCCTGCCTGCTTGAGCTGGCGCTGCTGCACCCCGACCCCGACGACATGGACTGGCTGGTGCCGACCGCCCCGCAGGAGGTCATGACCCGGCTGCTGCGCGGGGTGTACGACGAGGTGACGGACAGCCAGCGGCGGGTGGGGTCGGCGGTCGAGGCGTTCGAGTGGTACGCCGGTCTGGGACGGCAGTTGCAGGCGGTGTCGGCCTCCGCGGAGGGCACGGCCGCCATCCGGGTGCTCGACGGGCTGGCCCGGATCCAGGCGGCCATGGACGAGGCGACGGAGGCCTGTACGCAGGAGGTGCTGACGGTGCAGCCGGGCGGTATCCGACGTGAGTCGGAGCTGACCGAGGGGCTGCACCGGGCCGTCGCCCTGCGCGGGCGGGGCGTGCGGATGCGCGACCTGTACACGCACGTCGCCCGGCACGGCCAGGGCCTGCTCAACTACCTGGAGCTGATGGGCGACGCGGTCGAGGCCCGCACGCTCGACGAGGTCATCGACCGCCTCATCCTCTTCGACCGCACCGTGGCGTTCATCCCCGCGAACTCCGACCGCACGATGGCCCTGGAGCTGCGCCACCCCGCCCTCGTCGAGTACCTCGTCACGGTCTTCGAACGCCTCTGGCGTCTCGCGATCCCGCTCACCGCCCCGCTCCCCGACACCGGCATCGAGGGCATCTCGCACCGCGAGCAGTCCATCGCGGCGCTGCTCGCGGAGGGCCACCAGGACGCGGTCATCGCCGAACGCCTCGGCATCAGCGTGCGCACCTGCCGGGCCCACATCGCCCGCCTCTCCGAGACCCTCGGCGCGGCCAGCCGTACCCAACTGGGCGTGCGCATAGCGCAGGTGGGACTGGACCGGCCGCCGGGCGGCACGAGCGCGGCTTCCGACGCGGCCTCGGACGCGGTCAGTCTTCCTGATCAAGGATCCCCGAGTGTGAGATGAGGTAGCCGAGCTGGGCGCGGCTCTCGCTGCCCAGGGTGGCGGCCAGTTTGGCGATGTGGACGCGGGCCGTGCGGATGTTCATGCCGAGGCGTTCGGCGACCACGGCGTCCGTGTGCCCCTCCACGAGGAGGGCGGCGATGGCCTGCTGACGGGGGGTGATGCCGTTGACGGTGGGGCGGTGCTCGAGGACCGGGTAGAGGGGGCTGGCCAGGCGCCACAGGCGGTCGAAGATGGTGACGAAGTACTTGATCAGCGCGGGGTGCCGGGCTTCGAGGGCGAGGGCGCCGTCGCCGTCGGCCGGGAGGAAGGCGACCTCGCGGTCGATCACGATCAGCCGGTCGGGCAGTTCGTCGAGGCCGCGCACCTCGATGTCGCCGCGCAGCTGCTCGAAGCCGCCGTACACGGCCGGGACATGGCGCAGGGTGTGCTGGTAGAGGGCGCGGATGCGGGCGCCGCGGTCGAGGATCGCCTGGTCGCGCTCGCGGGCGGCCGCGACGGCGGCGCGGGCGCGGGGGCCGGTCAGCCCGGCGTGCGACTGGATGCAGAGCACCTCACGGCCCGCCTCGGCCATGGCGTCGGTGATGGCCTGGTTGATGGGGTTGGTGCCGCTGTGCAGGCGGAGCGTGGGGGTCTCGCCGTCCGGGCCCGGTTCGCCGGCCCGCAGCAGCGGTTCGAACTGCGCCAGCAGCCGTTCCTCGCGCCGCCGTTCGTCGGCGATCCGGGCGGCGGAGGAGCGCAGCAGCCGGTGCAGGGCCGCGGCGGGGGCCACCGGCTCCAGCCGGCCCAGGTCGTCGAGGGCCGGGTGGAGCAGGCCGAAGTCGGTGAGGCAGGGGGCCTCGGCGGTGTCCTCCGCGCTGATGTGCCCGGTGCGCAGGGCGCGTTCGTACAGCTTCGCGCCGGCCGGGCACAGCTCCTCGACGCCGTGCTCGCAGTGGGTCACGGTCGGCCCTCGCGGTCCTTGAGGATCCCCGAGCGTCCGATGAGGTAGCCGAGCTGGGCGCGGCTCTCGCTGCCCAGGGTGGCGGCGAGCTTGGCGATGTGGACGCGGGCGGTGCGGATGTTCATGCCGAGGCGGGCGGCGATGACGGCGTCGGTGTGGCCCTCGACGAGGAGGGCGGCGATGGCCTGCTGGCGGGGGGTGATGCCGTTGACGGAGGGGCGGTGCTCGGCTTTGGGGAACATCGGGGTGGCCAGGTGCCAGAGGCGGTCGAAGGCGGTGGCCAAGTAACCGATGAGTGCGGGGTGGCGGACTTCGAGGGCGATGCGGCCGTCGTCGTCGGCGGGGAGGAAGGCGACGGTGCGGTCCATGACGATCAGCCGGTCGGGCACCTCGTCGAGGCCGCGGGCCACGGTGTCGCCCTGCAGGGATTCGGCGTAGGCGTAGACCGCCTGCACGTGGAACAGGGTGTGCTGGTAGAGCGTGCGGAACCGGCCGCCGCGGTCGAGGAACGCCTTGTCGCGTTCGTAGGCGACGGATCCCGCGGCGGTGCCGCGCTCGCCGACCATGCCGGCGTGCGGCTGGATGCAGAGGATCTCCTCGCGGGCCTGTGCCATCGCCTCGCCGATGGCCTGGTTGATCCGCCGGGTGCCGCTGAGCAGCCGCAGGGCCGGGGAGGACGGCACCGTGCCGGTGTCCGGTGCGAGGTGCATCAGCGGTGCGAAGAGCTCGGCCAGCCGCTCCTGCCGCCGCCACTCGTCGGCGATGCCGACCCGGGCACCGCGCAGCAGCCGGTCGAGGGCGACGGCCGGGGCCACGGGCTCCAGCCGGCCGGGGTCGCCCGGCGCCGGGCGCAGCAGGCCGAGGGCGAGGAGGCAGGGCACCCCCGTGGCGTCCTGGGCGGAGACGTGCCCGTGGCCGAGGGCACGCTCGTAGAGTTCCGCGCCCGCGGCGCACAGGTCCTCGACGCCGTGCTCGGCATGCGGGTCGGGGGTCACGGCCGGGCGGCCTCCTCGGGAGGCGTCTCGTCCAGGATTCCGGACTGGGCGATCAGGTAGCCGAGCTGGGCGCGGCTGCCGCTGCCCAGGAGCTGGGCCAGTTTGGCGATGTGGGCCCGGCAGGTGCGGACGTTCATGCCCAGGCGCCGGGCTATGGCCTCGTCGACATGGCCCTCGATGAGGAGCTTGGCGATGGAGTGCTGGATCTCGGTGATGCCGTCGGGGGCGGTCTCGTAGGGCGCGCCGGCGCTCAGCGGGACCGCGCGGGTCCACATGAACTCGAAGACCTTGATCAGGTAGCGGACGAGTCCCGGGTGACGGAGTTCGAGGGCGATCTCCCCGTCGTCGCGGGTCGGGATGAAGGCCACGGTCTCGTCGCAGATGATCAGCCGCTCGACGAGTTCGTCGATCGTCCGGTACTCCACCTTGCCGTCGGTGAACTGGGCGACGTAGGCGAGCGTCTCGGGACTGTAGCGGGCCGGATGCTGGTAGAGGGTGCGGATGCGACAGCCGCGTTCGATCAGCGGCCGGTCGCGTTCCAGGGCCTTGGTGAGGGTGTGTTCCAGTCGCCGGCGGCTGGGCTGGACGGTGAGCATCTCGGTCTGGCACTGAGCGGTGGCCAGGTCGAGGGCCGCGTTGATCCGGTCCAGTCCCTCCAGCACCGTGATGGAGTGCGTGGTCGTCGTGGACTGGGCGCTGAGAGTCATGAACGGCTCGAAAGCGTCGGCGAGTTCGATCGACATCCGCCTGCGTTGGGTGATCTCGTTCTCGATCGGGTTCAGCCGCTGGGCGAGGGCGATCGAAGGGGGGACCGGGCGCAGCCAGTTCGGGTCGTCCGGATCGGCATGAAGGAGGGCGAACTCCATCAGACATGGCGCCGGTTCCACATCCGCACGGGCGACGCGTCCCGTCCGGAGAGCGTTCCCGTAGAGACGGCGCCCGTCCTCGCACAGGTCGGTCAGCCCGTGGGGATGTGTCCGCTTAGTCTCATTTATTGTCAAATCTCCACCCCCCAGGGTCCTGAACGTGCAGGAACATGATGCATCGATTGTGTGGCCACGACGTGCCGGAATGGGCCATCGTCGTATTCGGACGGGGGAGAGGTGACCTTCAAATGAGGACGAAGCCGACTATGCATAAGAGAATGCTTCGCTCGGCGCTTGTCGCCGCCTTCTCCGCCGTTGTGGCCTTCGGAGCGCTGGGCGGCCTCTCGGCGACGAAGAGTGACATCGCGGGGGACAGCAGCTGGAGCACCACCGCCGCCGTTCCCGGTGACAGCAGTTGGGTGATCGTGGCGTCCGACGTTCCCGGGGACAGTTCCTGGGTCGCCCCGGCCGACGACAGCAGCTGGGCCGTCTCGTCATGACCACCCCACCCGACGACCGCTCCTTCCGCCGCGAAATGGCCACGGCCTACCGCTCGGGCTGGCACTTCATCGACCTTGTCACCGCGATCCCCCACTCCGGTGACTCGCTGATGGTGACCGTCTTCGGTGAGCCGGTCGTCGTCACGCGCGACGAGGATGAGGACGTACGGGCGTACCGGTGCCTGCGCAAGCCCCGGGGTGCGCCGCAGCCCGTGCGGTGCGCGATCCGGTACGGAATGATCTTTGTGAATCTGGACCAACGGGACCACCGGCTGGCTGAGCCGGACGTCCCGGACGTGAGGACCATCTCGGCCACCCCCCGCAGTGCCTGACGCGATTCCCCCGTCGTAAAAGATCGCTCAGGTGCTTCCCCCCGCAGCGGCGTCACCGTGACCTGAACACGGTGACGCCGCTGCAGTTTTGGGGGATATTTCGATGTTTCGGCCGGTTTCGGTCCTGCCTCACGGTGGCTGAAACCGATCGCCAGAACCGGTCGGCCGCCCCGCCCCTGTCCGGCCCTCAGCCGCGCCCCAGTGCCCGCTCCACCGCGATCTCGATCACCACCCTCGACGGATTCTCGCCGGGCGTCCTCCCGTACCGCTCGGCGTACCGGCGCTCCGCCTCCGTGATCCTCGCCGACTCGGTCCGGACGGACGCCCGGCCCTCCAGCGTCGCCCACCGCCGCCCCGCCACCTGGCACACCGCCACCCGCGCCCCGTCCGGTCCCGCGGCCAGTACGTGGGACACCTTCACGCTCGCCCTGTTCGTGATCACCCGGGCGAGGCCCGCCTCCGGGTCGTAGGTCACCCCGACCGGCACGACGTGCGGGCTGCCGTCGGGCCGCAGGGTCGTGAGGGTGCACAGGTGGCGTTCCAGCCAGAAGCGCAGGTACGCCTCGTCCGGTGCGGCAGGGTTCACGCGGTAGGTACTCATGGCTCGGAAGGTAGTCCCGGGAAGGGCTCCCGCTTGCACCTTGAGTGGAATAGACTCAACTTTGTGTACGTTGGCTGAGTCAGCCGTACGACGCCGAGGAGGAGAACGCGAACGTGGACGCCGAGCTGACCAACAGGAGCCGGGACGCGATCAACGCGGCCAGCAGCCGGGCCGTGACCGAGGGGCACGCGGACCTCACCCCTGCCCACCTGCTGCTGGCTCTGCTGGCCGGGCAGGACAACGAGAACATCACCGACCTGCTCGCGGCGGTCGACGCCGACCAGGCCGCCGTGCGCCAGGGCGCCGAGCGCGTGCTGGCCGCGCTGCCCAGCGTGACCGGTTCCACGGTCGCGCCCCCGCAGCCCAACCGCGACCTGCTCGCGGTCATCGCCGACGCCGGCGAACGCGCCGGCGACCTCGGCGATGACTACCTCTCCACCGAGCACCTGCTCATCGGCATCGCCGCGAAGGGTGGCGCGGCCGGCGAGGTGCTCGACCGGCAGGGCGCCAGTGCGAAGAAGCTGGCGGAGGCCTTCCGGAAGGCGCGCGGCGGGCGCCGGGTGACCACCGCCGACCCCGAGGGCCAGTACAAGGCGCTGGAGAAGTTCGGCACCGACTTCACGGCCGCCGCCCGGGACGGCAAGCTCGACCCCGTCATCGGCCGCGACCAGGAGATCCGCCGGGTCGTGCAGGTGCTGTCCCGCCGGACCAAGAACAACCCGGTCCTGATCGGCGAGCCCGGCGTCGGCAAGACCGCCGTCGTCGAGGGGCTCGCCCAGCGGATCGTGAAGGGCGACGTCCCCGAGTCGCTGAAGGACAAGCGGCTGGTGGCGCTGGACCTCGGCGCGATGGTCGCGGGTGCGAAGTACCGCGGCGAGTTCGAGGAGCGGCTGAAGACCGTCCTCGCCGAGATCAAGGACTCCGACGGGCAGATCATCACCTTCATCGACGAGCTGCACACGGTCGTCGGCGCGGGCGCCGGCGGCGACTCCGCGATGGACGCAGGGAACATGCTGAAGCCGATGCTGGCCCGCGGCGAACTGCGCATGGTCGGCGCCACCACCCTCGACGAGTACCGCGAACGCATCGAGAAGGACCCGGCGCTCGAGCGCCGCTTCCAGCAAGTACTGGTGGCGGAGCCCACGGTGGAGGACACCATCGCCATCCTCCGTGGCCTGAAGGGCCGTTACGAGGCCCACCACAAGGTCCAGATCGCGGACTCGGCACTGGTCGCCTCCGCGACCCTCTCCGACCGCTACATCACCTCCCGCTTCCTGCCCGACAAGGCCATCGACCTCGTCGACGAGGCCGCCTCCCGGCTCCGCATGGAGATCGACTCCTCGCCCGTCGAGATCGACGAACTCCAGCGCTCCGTCGACCGGTTGAAGATGGAGGAGCTGGCGCTGGAGAAGGAGACCGACCCGGCCTCCCGGGAGCGCCTGGAGAAGCTGCGCCGCGACCTGGCCGACAAGGAGGAGGACCTGCGCGGCCTCAACGCCCGCTGGGAGCGCGAGAAGCAGTCCCTGAACCGGGTCGGCGAGCTGAAGGAGAAGCTCGACGCCCTGCGCGGCACCGCCGAACGCGCCCAGCGTGACGGCGACTTCGACACCGCCTCCAAGCTGCTGTACGGCGAGATCCCGCAGCTGGAGAAGGAGCTGGAGGCCGCGTCCGAGGCCGAGGAGGAGACCTCCCGGGACACCATGGTCAAGGACGAGGTGGGCTCCGACGACATCGCCGACGTCGTGGCCGCCTGGACCGGCATCCCGGCCGGCCGTCTGCTGGAGGGCGAGACCCAGAAGCTGCTCCGCATGGAGGACGAGCTGGGCCGCCGCCTGATCGGCCAGACCGAGGCCGTACGCGCGGTCTCCGACGCCGTCCGCCGCTCCCGCGCGGGCATCGCCGACCCCGACCGCCCCACCGGCTCCTTCCTCTTCCTCGGCCCGACCGGCGTCGGCAAGACCGAACTCGCCAAGGCCCTCGCCGACTTCCTCTTCGACGACGAGCGGGCGATGGTCCGCATCGACATGTCGGAGTACGGCGAGAAGCACAGCGTGGCCCGGCTGGTCGGCGCCCCGCCCGGCTACGTCGGCTACGAGGAGGGCGGCCAGCTCACGGAGGCGGTCCGCCGCAGGCCCTACACCGTGGTCCTCCTGGACGAGGTGGAGAAGGCCCACCCCGAGGTCTTCGACATCCTCCTCCAGGTGCTCGACGACGGCCGCCTCACCGACGGTCAGGGCCGCACGGTCGACTTCCGCAACACCATCCTGGTGCTGACGTCCAACCTGGGCAGCCAGTACCTGGTCGACCCGGTCCTCGGCGAGGAGGAGAAGAAGCGGCAGGTCCTGGAGACGGTCCGGCAGTCCTTCAAGCCGGAGTTCCTGAACCGCCTCGACGACCTGGTGGTCTTCTCCGCCCTGGCCAAGGACGAACTGGCCCGGATCGCCAGGCTCCAGATCGACCGGCTGGCCCAGCGCCTCGCCGACCGCCGGCTCGCCCTGGAGATCACCCCCGAGGCCCTGGCCTGGCTCGCCGAGGAGGGCAACGACCCCGCCTACGGCGCCCGCCCGCTGCGCCGCCTGGTCCAGACCGCCATCGGCGACCGGCTGGCCAAGGAGATCCTGGCCGGCGAGGTCAAGGACGGCGACACGATCCGCGTGGACGCCTTCGGGGAGGGGCTGATCGTGGGGCCGGCGACGGCGGAGGAGGCCGTGGAAAGCCCCGGTCAGGAGTCCGGAAAAACGCTCTGAGCGGAATTCCGCCAACGCGAGATGAACCCGCCGGGGCGGGGGTTGCCACCCCCCTCCCCGGATGGGGGAGGATGACGGAATCCGCATGAAGGGAAAAACACGGTGACCATCGACCCGTCCTCGATTCCGAACTTCGGGGGCCAGCCCGAGCCGCAGCCCCAAGGACCGGCGGGCCCCGTCGTCCCGGATCAGGATCTTGTGAAGCAGCTCCTCGACCAGATGGAGCTCAAGTACGTCGTCGACGACGAGGGCGACCTCGCGGCGCCGTGGGAGCAGTTCCGTACGTACTTCATGTTCCGCGGCGAGGACGAGCAGGCCGTCTTCTCGGTGCGGACGTTCTACGACCGCCCCCACAAGATTGACGAGAAGCCGCAGCTCCTCGAGTCCATCGACGACTGGAACCGGCGGACCCTGTGGCCCAAGGTCTACACCCACACCCACGACGACGGCACCGTCCGTCTCATCGGTGAGGCCCAGATGCTGATCGGCACGGGTGTCGACATCAACCACTTCGTCTCGTCCACGGTCAGCTGGGTGCGGGCCGCGATCGAGTTCGACAAGTGGCTCGTCGAGCAGCTCGGCCTGGAGGAGGCCGTCAACGAGGCCGACGAGCCGGAAGACGGCGACGAGTAAGCAGCAGACCTACAGCGGTGTGTGCGCGTACACGACGAGGTACGTGCCGTAGCCGAACGAGAGCCCGGCCAGGGCCGTGACCACCACCGTCGCGTGCCAGGGCCGGGCTCTCGCTGTGCGGACCAGCGCCCGGGCCAGCGGGAGGAGCAGCGGGAAGGCCGGGAGCAGGAAGCGCGGCTTCGACTCGAAGAAGCCCGAGCCGCCGAGCGCGATCAGCAGGAGCACGGCGGTGTAGGCGAGCAGCGGGAACGGGGCGCGGTCCAGTGCCAGCAGGGCGAACAGGACCACCGCCGCCGCCACGATCACCAGCGCCATCGGGAAGACGAACCGGTCACCGCGCAGCAGCAGCGTGCGGACGAACGCCAGCGAGCCCCGGCCGAAGTCGAAGCGCGAACCCCACAGCCGCTGTACGCCGAAGTAGCCGCCCAGCGCGTCGCCGGTGCGGCGGCCGACCCACAGGACGTACGCCGTCCAGCCCAGCGGGGCGAGCGCCGCGCCCGTCCACAGCCTGTGGGTAACCCGGCCGCGGGCGCGGTGCAGCTCGCGGCCGGCGGCCAGCAGGACGGCCACCGCGACCGCGAAGCCGTTCGGCCGGGCCAGACCGGCCAGGGCGGCCAGGGTGCCCGCCCACAGCCAGTTCCCGGCCAGCACGGCGTACAGCGACCAGGCGGCGAAGGCGGTCAGGACCGGTTCCGTGTACGCCATGGACAGCACCACGGAGTGCGGAAGCAGCCCCCAGAGCAGCACCAGGGCGGTGCCCACCGCGCGGCCGTGCAGCCGGGCGCCCACCGCGTAGATCCCGCCCGCGGCGACGGCGGCGGCCGTCCACGACACCAGCAGCCCCGCGCCGGCCCCGCTGAGCGGGGTCACGGCCGTCAGGGTCCGGATGAGCGCCGGGTAGAGCGGGAAGAACGCCAGGTCGCTGTGGACGATGCCGGGACCGAAGTACAGGGTGCGGCCGTAGCCGTGCGCCGCGATCCCCAGGTACCAGGCCGCGTCCCACGACCTCCCGAGCAGCGTCAGCGGATGCCGGCCGCCCGCCCAGGCGGCCAGCGCCAGCACGGCCATGCCGGTGAGCCGGGCCGCCGCGAACAGCCCCACGGCGACCCCGCCGGCGGTGACGACGGACAGCCGGGCGCGGGGCTGCTGCGCGACGGGCGGGGCGAGGGCGGTGGTGCTGGCGTGGCTCACATTCGCACAGTGCCGGGCGATCGGGGCGCGTGCGAGAAATGTACGCCCGATGGGGGAAGCGCCCTGGAGAGGCACGAGCCGCTGCGCCCCCTGGGGTGAGCCGCGAAAGGACCGTGCCCCGCCAGGATCGACCTGGCGGGGCACGGGCGGGTACGTGAGGTCAGTCGTCCTCGTCCTCGTCGGCCTCGAAACGCGGCAGGACGTCGGTGTCCATGCCGTATGTGCCGAAGAGGTCGACCAGGGCCCTGGTCATGGCGTCCAGGCCGGCTTCGCGGACGATCACGAGGTCGGGGATCTGGAGATACAGGCCGTCGGCGCACTCGCCGGTGGTGGACCAGCGGTCCATCACCTCGGCGATCTTCCGAGGAGTCATGAAGCTGGCGGTCCACCCCTTGCCGTCACGGGCGCGGATGACCGCGTCGACGTCCTCGACGGTGTCGGCGTCGTCCTCCAGGCCGAGTACGTACGTGACGGAGAAGTCGGCCGTCTCCACGGTCACGAGCGGCTCATGAGCCATAGATCTTCAGCAACTCCTTGATGACGTTCGGCTCGTTCGGCTTGTCGGACTTGCCGATGATCTCGAAGCCGCCTTCGACCTCGCGGAAGAAGAGCCGTGCGCCCTTGTCGCTCCGAAGGTACCGGATGCCGTGCGAGAGGGCCTTGGAGCCCCTGCCCGGCTGGTCGTTGCCGTCCATCAGCTTGTTGATCAGCTGGTTCATCTCGCGCTGCACGTCCTCGTTCTTCGTGGACTTCTCGGCGAGCTTGGCGAGCCTGCTGTTCTTGCCGAGCGCCGAGGTCACGCAGATCTTCGGCTTGCCGGCGGCGGCCAGTGCCGCGGTCTTCGTGGTGGCCGCGTGGAACGCGGCCGGCCGGGCGGCGGCGGTGCCTGCCGCGAGGAGGCACGATACGGCGCTCTGGCCCTTCTTGACCCGGTCCAGGACCGTACGGAGCCGGTCCAGGGTGTCCTTGGCCTTGTCCAGTTTCTCCCAGAAGGAGTAGATGCCGTTGCTGACCCGGTAGATCGCCTTGCCCACGGCCGGAACCTTGGTGACGGCCGCGCCCACGAGGATGACGTTGACCAGCGTCCACAGGCAGCCCTCGACGTCGCCCTGGGTGAAGCACTTCTTGGCGTCCGTGTAGCCCAGCTCGTCGAGGAGGATCTGGCCGCCGTTGTCGACCACCCAGTCCATGACGTCCATGGCCAGCAGCTGCCTGGCCGCTCGGAAGTCGTCCACGCAGGACTGGCCGCACTGGGCGAGGAGCAGCGCCTCCTCGCTCTGGGAGAGGTCCGCTCCCGTGTCGGGCTTGGGGCCCTCCAGCGCGGCCTTGCGGGCTTCCTCCTGCTCCTTGAGGAACTCCTGCTCGGCGCGGTCGGCCGCCCCGTCGGCCGCCTTCGCGTCCTCGCCTGCGTTGGCCGCGGACTTCTCCGCGGCGTCGGCGTCCTTCTCCGCCCGGGTGGCCGCCGAGTCCGCGGCGCCGGAGTCGCGGGTGGCGGCGTCGGCGGAGGCGCGGGCGTTCGTGGCGCTCCTCTCGGCCTCGGTGGCCTCGTTGTCCGCCGCGGCGGCCTCGCTGGAGGCGTCGCGAGCGGCGCTGTCGGCGTAGAACCAGTCGGTGCCCGCCTGTGCGACGTACTCGCTGGTCCTGGCGTCGGCCTTCTTCGCCGCCTCGGCGGCCTTGGCCGCCTCCGCTGCCGAGGCCCGGGCCTCGGCCACGGACTTGAGCGCGGCCGCCGCGTCGGCCGCCGCTGCCGCTGCCGCCTGCGCGGCGAGCTTGGCGTCGCCGGCGGCCTTGTCGGCCAGCGCCTTGGCGTCGGCGGCGGCCTTGGCCGCTTCCTTGGCCTTGGCGGCGGCCGCGGCTGCCTGCTGCTCGGACAGCGACATGGAGGTCTGGCCGATCAGCACGGCGAAGGCGGCCGCGGTGTCCGACTCCCGGTACGGGGTGCCCGCCGCGATGGCGGTGTTGGCGGGCTTGATCACCTCGGTCGCCGAGTCACGGGCCGCGGCGGCCGCCTGGCCGGCCGCGTACGCGTGTCCGGCGGCCTCCGCCGCCCAGGCCCTGGTCTTGGCGGCCTCGTCGCGGGCCGCCTGGGCCTCCTGGCTCGCCTTGAGAGAGGCGGCCTGGGCCTTCTTGGCCTCCTTCTCGGCCTCGGCGGCGTTCGCCGCCGCGGCTTCGGAGGCGTCGATGGCCTCGGCTGCCGCGGCGTGCGCGACCGCGCCCGCGGCGACGGCCGTCTGGTAGGCCGACCACGCCTTGTCGGCGGCCGCGCGGGAGCGCTGCGCGGCGGCATCGGACCGGGTGGCGGCGGCGCGGGCGTTCTGCGCCGCGGTGCTCGCCTCGCCGGCGGCGGCGTGCGCCCGGCCGGCCGCGCCGGCCGCGTCGTCGGCGGCGGTTCGGGCGGCGGTGGCCGCCTCCCGGGTCTCGCCGGCGGCGCTGGTGCCGACGGCCGCGGCGGCGGCCGACTCCAGGGCGGCGGCCCGGGCGGCGGTGGCCTTCTTGGTGCGCTCCGCCTCCTCGGCCTTCTCCCGTGCGGCGGAGGCCTGGCCCTCGGCCAGGAGTGCCGTGGTGAGCTGCTCGTCGGCCGTCCTCGCGGCGTCCTCCGCCCGGTTACGGGCGGCGCCGGCCGTCTCGCGCTCGTCGGCCGCCCGCTGCTCGGCCGCCTTCGCCTTGGCCCGTTCGTCGGCCGCGTTCCGGCGCTCCGTCGCGGCGAGGCCCTTCTCCTGCTCGGCCTTGGCCCGCTGTGCCTTGGCGGTCTCTGCGGCGGCGCGGGCCGTCTCCTGTGCCCGCTCGGCGGTGGCCTGCGCGTTCTTCGCCTTGGTGGCGTTGGCGGCGGCCTCCTTGGCCAGCGCGTCCGCGGACGCGGCTGCCGCCTTCGCCTGCGCCGCCGCCTCCTGCGCGGCGATCCGCCGGAACTCCGTGTTGACGGCGTGGGCCTGGCTCTGCGACAGCGCGAACAGCGCCTTGCTGTCGGCCACCGTCGCCTTGGCGGCGTTCACCGCGGTCTGCGTGGCCTTCGCCGCCGCCTGGGCCGCCGCGTACGAGGCCTTGGCGACCTGCACCGACTGCTGCGCGTACAACAGCCCGCGACCGCGTGGTGTCCTGGCCGCGTCGGCGATGACGTACGCGTCGTTCTGCGCGGTGGCGGCCTGCTCCGCGGCCGTCTTGGCGGCAGTCACCGCCTTGTTGGCCAGCGCCAGTTGATCGGCGGCCTTCTTCTGGGCGGTGGCCAGGTCCGCCTTGGCCTGGGTGAAGACCGCGGGCTTGGGCCGGTGGATGTCGTCCTTGGGCTGGGCGGCCCAGTACTTCTGCCAGAGGAGGATCTGCTCGGCCAGCCATGCCTGCCCGATGGACTCGATCATCGTCTCGGTGGCCTTGCGGGCCTCCGCGGACGCGTTCGCCTCCGCGGTCATGATGGTGGCACGGGGCTTGGCCTGGGCGGCGTACTCCTGCTCCCACTCCTGGTCGGCCGTCGCGACCACGGGGGTGAGGATCCGCCGGGCGTCGACGGGGTTGAAGCTGTCGCAGTCGCCCCAGGCGACCTTGAGGGCCTCCACCTCCATGCGGTACTCGGCGGAGCCCTCCTCCAGCGGCTTGGTGACGAAGCCACCGTGGCGCAGGAAGGAGGCGACGTCGCTCGCGGTGGTCGAGTTGTAGGGCCCCTTGACGTCGCCGTCCCGGAACATGGAGCCGGCCGCGAAATCGTTCCAGCTGTCCTGGCCCTCGATCGCGGCGGCGATCTTCTTCGCCTGCTCGACCGAGGCCGGCGTGGGTACGCTCCGGCCGTCCTGCCCCAGCCGGCCGTACAGGTCCTGCTGCGGGCCGAGGGTGAACGCCACGACGTCGGTGTCGAACTCGGGGGCGTGGTAGCTGGTGCCCGAGTCCCACCCGGTCTGGGCGTAGATCTTGTTCGCGCCTTCCCAGCGCTCCTTGCGGGCCCTGGACTGGTTCAGGTACTCGGTGACGCCGTCCTTGTCCTTGGACAGGGCGTCACCGAGGGGGCCCAGGCCCCAGAGAACGCCGTCGAGAGCGGTGGCGAGATCGGCATCGGTGCCGTTCAGCGCCTTCGCGGCCGCCGACTTCAGGGCGGGGCCGCCGATGTGCAGGGCCACGCCGGCCGTGCACCGGTTGACACGGGGCTGTTCGCCGAGGCTGATCCGGAACCGGCCGGTGTCCGGATCCTGCGGCGGCGGATCGTCGGCCCGGGCGGGCGCCGCGTACACCAGTCCCGTCAGTACCGCGGAAGCCGCCACCAGTGCGGTGCCCGCCATCCCCCTTGAGCGCAAGGCTCTTCGCATGTTGTCGCCTGTCTTCTGGACGATTGGTTCGGCCCAGGAAGAGAGCAGGCGGGCATGGCTGTGCGACAGCCTTGGTCGGATTGCGGACACAGCCTCGTCGAGAGAAGCGGTCAGCTGGTCGAGTATCGCGTGTACTGGTCAGGCACACGTCCCCCGCGCCCTCTCCCTCAGGGCCTCACAGAAGGTACACAGGAAACAGGAGTTCGGTAAAGAGTTTCCCATCCCCGGCTCTGCTGAAGTAAAGCCGGGGGTGTGCCACGCGCGGCGCCACGGCGGCTGGGCGAGCCGGCGCAGCCGCTCCGCCGCCTCCTTGGGAACCTCCGCCCGCTTGCAGAACGCAAAGCGGACGAATGGCGCCCCCGCCTCCCGGTGGTCGTAGAAGACCGCGTTCGGGCGGCTGTCCGTGCTGATGAAGTACGTGCCGGCGGTGTCGTGGACCTCGAAGCCCGCCTCCGCCGGCCCCGCCGCGAGGGTGTCCCGCTTGGTCTGCATGTCCCGGCGGAACGCCTCGAAGTACGCGTCGGGACGTGCGAGGGCCTCCGCGACCGCGCACTGGAAGGGGCCCGAGGCGACGTACGTCAGGAACTGCTTCGCCGACCGCACCGCCGTGACCGGCTCCGGCGTCGACGTCACCCGGGCCACGCCTCCTTCGTGCCCCCATTCACGCGTGGCGCACCGGGCCCACGAGGGTCAGCCGTCGCCGGCCGAGGCGCGGGCCGAGAAGTCCGCCGCTCTCCGCC
Source organism: Streptomyces sp. NPDC028289 (assembly GCF_055565975.1). Lineage (NCBI taxonomy): Bacteria > Bacillati > Actinomycetota > Actinomycetes > Kitasatosporales > Streptomycetaceae > Streptomyces > Streptomyces sp. NPDC028289. Next base: position 690,097 of record NZ_JBVHTI010000005.1, read on the forward strand.
GTACGACTGAACGCGCCGTGCGGATGGGACGGGACCGGCGGATCGCCGCGGTTCACCGGTCAGCTCTCGTAGTGGTAGCGGCACTGTGCGATCAGGACGGCGTCTCCGGTGGCCTTGTAGATCAGTCTGTGCTCGTCGTTGATGCGGCGCGACCAGTAGCCCTGGAATCCGTGCTTGAGCGGTTCCGGTTTGCCGATCCCCTCGTTGCCGTTCCGGGCGATGTCCGCGATGAGCGTGTTGATGCGCTTCAGGATCTTCCGGTCCTGAAGCTGCCACCACAGGTAGTCCTCCCAGGCGCGGGAGGAGAAGGTGATCTTCAACTCGGGGCCGTCATCCGTCGGTCGCCAGCTCGCGTACGGTGCCGCCGCCGTTCTCCAGCTCGTCGATGGAGGCGAGCAGGCGCCGGGCGTTCGCCGGGCTTCGCAGCAGGTACGCGGTCTCCTTCAGGGACTCGTAGTCCTCAAGGGAGACGATGACGACCGGCTCATGTCCGGCCCGGGTGATGACGACCTCCTCGCGGTCGTCGGTGACGGAGTTGAGCACCTCGGCGTACCGCGCGCGGGACTCGGAATACGTCATGGTCTTCACGATCAACCCTCCTTCGACGTACAAGAAATTGTACGTCTCGCTCTGTGGTGCGGCAAGCGCCGGTACCACGGCCGGGAGCATGCGGCCTCCGGTGCGGACGTTCCGGGCGGGTGGGGCGGGGCGGGCGACGGGGAATGCGAGCCGGACGCAGGGGGCGCCCGCTGCGGAAGGGGGCATTTTGTCCGGCGTGCGGCGACGGCATCGACGTCACCGACAACGGCAGGTGCGCCGAGAAGGGGCCTGGGGGGCCGACGCGGTGGCCGTCGCGAAGACGATCAGGATCTCGTCCTACCGTGCCTCAGAGAAACCTGTGGCCACTGTTATCCTCAACTCGCCGCGCGTGGGGGGGAAGTTCGGGGGGCGGATATGTCGCGGCAGTATCAACACACGCCTTCCCGACCGCCGACCTCCGTCACGCCTCTTTACGCCGGAAGCCCTCAGGAGGCGACGATGGCTCGTCGTACCACCGCCCGCGGCGTCGTCGCCGCGCTGGCAGTCCTCACCGTTGTCGCCGGTCCCGGTCCGCTCGTCGGCACGGCCGATGCGGGCGACGGCACCGGGAGCACCCCACTCGCGACCGAGAAGGTCTTCCAGGCCGACCGTTACCAGCCCCGCGCCGACCGGCTCTACAGCGCCGGTGCCGACGGCTACCTGCACGCCCAGGAGGGGCGCTCCGGCTATCTGTGGACGTCGTACGCCACCGGGGCGACGACCGAACTGGGCGAACTGTCGCGACTCGAACTCGCCGGCTACCTGGGCTCGTCGTCCGACATCGTGACCGATGTCGTCTCGCCCACCCAGAAGGTCGTCCTCCGTGACCTCTCCGCCGCCACCAGCGCCGACGTCACCCTCACCCACGGCACATACGTGGCCACCTACGGCGCCCATGTGCTGACCCAGGCCCAGGACACGGACGGCAGCCGCAGGCTGTGGCTCTACGGCGACGGCGCCCCCGCCGACGGCACCCTCGTCGACGGGTGGCCGGCCGGGATCACGTCGAACTTCCGGGTGCTGGGCGGCGACAGCGGCACCGCCGTCGTCGGCTACGGGCTGGGAGGCGTGCAGCATCTGGCGCTGGTGGACCTGGCTGCGGCGAAGGTCACCGGCGACGTGACCCTGTCCGCCGCTCCGGCAGGCGTCGCGCTGAGCGCGGACCGGTTGGTCTGGTACCCGTCCGGTACCACGCCGACGGCACACGTCCTGGACCGCGGTGACCTCACCTCCCCCTGGACGACGGTGACTCTGCCCGGCACCGAGGGCACCCCGTCGGTCGGCATCACCGGGGGCTGGCTGGTGGTGGCCCGTACCGTGCCGTCGGACCCCTCCAATCTGGCCGACGAGTCCGGCGAGCAGCTCATGGCCGTCCCCGTCACGGGCGGCGCCCCGGTCACGCTGCTCCGGCACGCGAACAGCTCCGTCGTACCCGCCCCCGACGGCAGCCTGCTGGTCGTCGGCGGCACCGACGCCGGGCACTGGGCGGTACGCCGGGTCACCGGCACAGGCGCGGACATCCCGGTACCGGCCGAACTGACCGCCGTACCGCCGATGGCGGCGAAGATCACGCGGTTGTCGCTGGAGAACGGCACCCTGGCCACCGACGAGGCCGACAGCAGCTTCATGGGCGCGTACTACACCCGGCCGGTCGCCGCGGACGGAACACCCGGTACCCGGACCTGGCGGAAGTGGGACGGCCTCGGTTCGGGGCCGTACGCCACCGGGGACGGCCGCGCTGTGACGTTCACCGCCGACTCGGACCCGGTCGGCTCGTACGTCCAGTCCGTCGACAGCGACGACCAGGCCGGCTTCTTCTACCTGCCGTCGGCCTCCGGCACCGTCCTCGACGTCACCGGCCGCTACGCGGTCGTCAACGGTTCCTCCCCCAGCAAGCAGTACGTCGGCGACCTCGGTGTCTACACCGACCTGCAGCCCGTCCTCACCCGCTCCGTCACAGCCGCCTCCGTCTGGGGGACCAGCCTGTGGACGCCGGGTTCCGGCAACGGTGTCGTCACCGCCAGGAACCTGAAGACCGGCGCGACCGCCACCACCGTCAGCACCGGCGCGCCGTGCGTCCCCAAGGAGCTCCAGGTGGTGGGCCGCTGGATCTACTGGTCCTGCGGGACGGGCGGGACGGCCGGCGTCTGGGACCGTACGGCGAAGAAGAACATCCCCGTCCCCTCCGGCCAGGTCCAACTCGGCGACGGATACCTCGTCCGGCAGGACACGACGACCGGGACGCTCCTCCTCACCGACTTCGCCGACGGCACCGCGGCCACCCGTGAGATAGCCGACCTCCCGGCGGCCACGTCCGGCGGCCGCGGGACGACCTGGACCGTGGACAAGTTCGGCGGGCCCGTCGCCTACGTCGACGCGGACCACCGGATCCACCTGGTGCCCAGCGGGGTCGCCACCCAGCCGCTCTCCGCCGTCGAGTCCGAGACGACCGGCAACGCCGGAGAGAGCAGCGCGGCCGGCGCCCCGTGGTGGCAGTGGCGCGGACTCCTCTCCAAGCCCGCCGCCTCCTGGACGGCCACCCTCACCAGCAAGGCCACCGGTGCCGTCGTCCGCACCCTGTCCGGCGGGGCGGTGCAGGGCGACCTGACCGTCCGGTGGGACATCCGCGACGCCAGGGGCGCGTTCGTCCCCAACGGCACCTACGCCCTCACGGTGACGATCCCGCCCGCCGACGGCTCGGGACGCGCGCTGACCGTGTCGCAGACGGTGAAGGTGTCCGACGGAGCCGCCGTACGCCACGACTTCACCGGCGGCGGTTCCTGGGCGCCCGACGGAACCGGCGACGTCCTGACCCTCAACTCCTCCGGCACCATCAGCTACCGGCCGGGCACCGGCACGGGCACCCTGGGCAAGGCCATGTCCGCCTCCGGCTGGCCCACCTCCGTGAAGCTCGTCCCGTTCGGCGACCTCGACGGCGACCGGCGCAACGACATCCTCGTCCGGTTCAGCAGCGGCGAACTGCGGGTGTACCGGACCATGCTCGGTCAGGCGTTCCTCACCAGCACCCCGCACACCTCGCTGGGCAAGGGCTGGAACCAGTACGACGTCCTGACCTCGCCCGGCGACATCAGCGGCGACGGCCGTCCCGACCTCATCGCCCGCAACTCCGCCACCGGCGCGGTCTACCTCTACAAGGGGACGAGCACCGGAAAGCTCTCCGCGCGCGTGAAGCTCTACGCCGACTGGAAGACGTACAAGAAGATCGTGGGCGTCGGCGACCTCAACGGCGACGGCATCGGCGACCTGGTCGCCCAGGACAAGTCCAACAACCTGTACCGCTGTCTCGGCACGGGCAAGGGCACCTTCTCCGCACGCGTGAAGCTGTACTCCGCCTGGGGCGGCTCGTACGACACCGTCATCGGCGTCGGCGACCTCACCGGCGACGGCAAGGCCGACCTCCTGTCCCGCGACACCTCCGGCAACCTGTGGCGCAACAACGGCAACGGCAAGGGGGCGTTCGGCGCCCGCACGAAGATCGCCACCGGGTGGCGGGGGTACAAGGGGATCTTCTGAGCGGTGACGAAAACGCGCCACGGGGCTGGTCGGCCTCGAACCCGGCTGCCGGCAGGTCGTTGCCGAGCAGGTCGCGCTTGCGGCGGAGGCCGGCGCCGACGTACGTCAGGTACTGCTCCGCCGTCGGGACGGCGGAGCCGAGCGGGCCGTTGGCCGTGACCCAGCCGGAACCGTGTTCACGCACCCGCTCGCGTGCCGCGCGGCAGGCCCAGCCGAGGGAGGCCGGCGAGGTCGGTGGACCGGCAGTCGCTCCACCCGGTCGTGCAGCTCCGCGTCAGCAGTCGTGCTCGTCCGTCCACCGCGCCGCTCCATGGCCTGCGTCATCTACGCGCTGCGGCGTGAGTCAGGCCGGGACCCCTGCTGGTACGGCTGTCGGCCGTTACCCGGCCAGCGTCTTGAGCCGGGTGGCGGCCTCCTCCAGCACCTCCGTGCGCTTGCAGAAGGCGAACCGTACGAATGGCGCACCCTGCTCGCGGTGGTCGTAGAAGACCGCGTTGGGGATCGCGACCACCCCGCAGCGCTCCGGCAGTGCACGGCAGAAGGTGAAACCGTCGCTCTCACCGAGGGGCCGGATGTCGGTGGTGATGAAGTACGTACCCGCCGGGCGGAAGACCTTGAAGCCCGCCCGCTCCAGGCCGCCCGCGAGCAGGTCCCGCTTGGCCAGCATGTCCGCGCGGAAGTCCGCGAAGTATGAGTCGGGCAGGCGCAGGGCCTCGGCCACGGCGTACTGGAAGGGCCCGGAGGCGACGTACGTCAGGAACTGCTTGGCCGAGCGGACCGCGGCCACCAGATTCGGGGTGGCCGTAACCCAGCCGACCTTCCAGCCGGTGAAGGAGAAGGTCTTGCCGGCCGAGCCGATGGTGACCGTGCGTCCGCGCATGCCGGGGAGGGTGGCGAGGGGCACGTGTTCCGCCGCGTCGTAGACCAGGTGCTCGTACACCTCGTCGGTCACCACCAGCAGGTCCCGCTCCACCGCCAGCTCCGCGATCGCGGTGAGCTCGGCGCGGGTGAGGACCGTGCCGGTCGGGTTGTGCGGAGTGTTGACCAGCAGGAGGCGGGTGCGTGGGGTCACGGCGGCGCGCAGCTCGTCGAGATCGAGGCGGAAGGCGCCGGCGTCGGGGCGCAGGGTGACCGGGACCCGGGTGCCGCCCGCCATCGCGATGCTCGCCGCGTAGGAGTCGTAGTACGGCTCCAGGGCGACCACCTCGTCCCCTGGCTCCACCAGCGCGAGCAGGGCGGCGGCGATCGCCTCCGTGGCGCCCGCCGTCACCAGCACCTCGGCGTCCGGGTCGTACGACAGCCCGTACCGGCGCTGCTGGTGTGCCGCGATCGCGGTGCGCAGCTCGGGGACGCCCGGCCCCGGCGGGTACTGGTTGCCGTGCCCCTCGCGCAGGGCGCGCACGGCGGCCTCCCTGACCTCCTCGGGACCGTCGGTGTCCGGGAAGCCCTGCCCCAGGTTGATGGAGCCGGTGCGCAGGGCGAGGGCGGACATCTCGGCGAAGATCGTGGTGCCGAACTCGGCCAGCCGGCGGTTCAGGAGCGGGCGTGCGCTGGAGGTCATGCAAGTCATCCTGCGCCCAAGCTCTGGAGTTCCTCAACTCTGCTTTGGCTGGTGAGGCGGCCGGGCATCCCCCGGGCACGCCGCGTTCTCGCGGCGGCCGGGGCGCCCACGGGGGGTCGCCTTCGGGGGAACGGAAAGAAGGTGACGCCATGGGCACCGTCTTCATCGTGGTGGTGGCCGCGGTCATCTGCCTCGCGATCGTCGCGTCGGCGGTCCGCAGGGGCGCACGGGGCAAGGGGGCGTACCGCGGGGGCGGGTCCTCCTCCTACGACAGCTCCGGCAGCTGGTGGGCCGGGGACTCGGGGTCGTCGTCCTCGCACGGGGGTCATCACGGGGGGCACCACGGCGGTGGCCACTCCTGCGGTGGCGGGCACTCCTCGTGCGGCGGCGGGTCCTCCTGCGGCGGTGGCTCGTCGTGCGGCGGTGGGGGCTGCGGCGGGGGCAACTGAGCGGCCGCGCAGGCGGCGGGGGACCGGGGCGTCCGGGCGGAGAGCGGGGGAGCTCTCGCCGGGCGCCCCGGCGTACGCCAGGAGCGGTGGGGCGCACCACGTGGTTGAACAGTTGAGCTGTGGAGCCCCCTGAGGGATGGAAACCCCACGAAGTTGGGTAAAAACGCTGTGGCGGCGCCACAGTTCATGATTCCCTCTAAATCACCAAAGCAGCGCCTCGGACGTCCTGACGACACCCTCCCCCGGCTGGGCCGGCCGGGCCGATCTCCCGGTGTCGACCGAGGTGCGCCGGACCACACTCCTCCCCTTTTGCGTGTTAGCGGAGCCGATCCATGCTCACGACCCTGAACACCACCTACACCGATACGCGCGCGGCCGACCTCGCCTGGGCCCTGGGACGCGAGCCACTGCCCGCCCTGGCCACCCTCGACCTGGAACTGACCGGGGCGAAGCTGCAGTTGAGACTGCTCGGCGCGTCCCACCAGGTGCTCCTGGAGGAGGAGCGCGGCGGCTGTTCGGAGACGGTGGCGTGCATCCCGGGGTCCAGCACCCCCCTGCCGCTCGGGGTCGCCAAGCGCAACGGCGACTGGGAGTACGAGTTCGCGGCCCGCGTCGAGGTGCTGTCACCGGGCTCCTTCGCGGGCCGTGCCCAGGAGTTGCTGGCCCTCGTCTCCGAGCATCCTCACGGCCTCGCCGGGGTCTTCCCGGGCAGCCCGCACGCGTTCACGGCGATGCTGGCCCAGCGCCACGAGGGCCAGGTGCACTGGCGGACCTGGCACGCCTACCCGCAGGACGGCCAGCTGGTGGCGACCCGGACGAGGGTCGGCGTACGGGTGACGGCGTCCCGCCCCGTGGCCGGATGACATAAACCAACGGGGCGTCAAAAGGCCGCGAGTTCCACACGTGTGGGTGACGAAGCGTACCGAGCGAGTGACGTAACGTCGCAGAGTGATCGATCCGCACGCACCGGCCCCTCCCGGCGCACCGCCGTCCTGGGCCGCCCCCGCGCCGCTGCCCGTGCGGCCGGGGACGGGCCGCTTCCTGGTGCTGGCATGCGTGTTCGTCTGCGCGGCCTGCGGATTGGTGTACGAACTCGAACTCGTCGCCCTCGCCTCGTACCTGATCGGCGACTCGGTCACCCAGGCCTCCGTCGTGCTGTCCGTGATGGTCTTCGCGATGGGCGTCGGCTCACTCGCCGCGAAGCGGCTGCGCCGGCACGCGGCGGCCGGGTTCGCCGCGGTGGAGGCCGCGCTGGCGCTGGTCGGCGGCTGCAGCGCCATGGCGTTGTACGCCGTCTTCGCCTGGACCGGCGGCTGGGGCGGACTGTGGGCCGCCGGCCCGCGCTGCCTGCTGGTCGCCTTCTCCCTCGCCATCGGTCTGCTGATCGGCGCCGAGGTGCCGCTGCTGATGGAGCTCATCCAGCGCATCCGCCGCCAGGACGCGGGCGGCGCGGTGGCCGACCTGTTCGCCGCCGACTACGTGGGCGCGCTGGTCGGCGGCCTGGCCTTCCCGTTCCTCCTGCTGCCCTTCCTCGGACAGCTGACGGGCACCCTGCTCACCGGCACCGTCAACGTCGTCGCCGGGGGCGCCCTGGTCCTCGGCCTGTTCCGCCGCGACCTCTCCCGCCGGGCCCGCTGGACCCTCCTCGTCGCGGGCGTCACCGTCCTCGGCCTCCTCGCCTCCGCGGCCGTCCTCGTCGGCGACTTCGAACGGGCCGCACGGCACGCCGTCTACGGCGCCGACGTCCGGGTCGCCCTGCAGACAGACGTCCAGGAGATCGTCCTCACCGGCGGCACCCACGGCCGCCCCCTCGACCTCTTCCTGGACGGCCGGCTGCGGGTCGGCGGCCGCGACGAACGCCGGTACCACGAAGCCCTCGTCCACCCCGCGATGACCGGCCCGCACGCGCGCGTGCTGATCCTCGGCGGCGGCGACGGCATGGCCGCGCGCGAGGTGCTGCGGCACCGCGGCGTCGACCGCGTCGACATCGTCGAACTCGACGCGGGCCTGGTCCGCCTCGCCCGCCACGACCCCGCCCTCGCCGCGCTCAACGGCCACGCCTACGACGACCCGCACGTGCACGTGGTCACCGCCGACGCCTTCCACTGGCTGCGCGAGGCGCCCCGCTCCGGTCACTCCGGTCACTCCGGTCACTCCGGTCACTCCGGTCACTCCGGTTACGACGTCGTCATCGCCGACCTGCCCGATCCCGGTATCACCGCCAGCACCAAGCTGTACTCCCAGGAGTTCTACGGCCTCGTCCGCCGCGTCCTCGCCCCGGGCGGCCGCCTGGTCGTCCACGCCGGACCGGTCCAGGCCCGCCCCCGCGCGTTCTGGACGGTCGCCGCGACCCTGCGGGCGGCGGGCCTCGCCACGACGCCCTACCGGGTCCTCGGCCAGGACGCTGGCTTCACCCCGGGCCCCGACCGCTCGGCGGGCGAGTCCAGGGCCCCGCACGACTGGGGCTTCCTCCTCGCGACGGCGGGTTCCCACGGGCCGCCGTTGCGCCTCCCGGCCGACGGTCCACGGCTGCGGACGCTCACGGAAGGGGGACTGGAGCGGGACGCGCTGCAGACGCCGGCGGCCGGGCTGCCTCCGTCGACGCTTGTGCACCCGCGGTACTGAACGGACCCGGCCGGTGCGCCGGGGAGGGTGTGCCGGACGGACTCCTGGGTAGGCTCAGTCGGCATGGAGCACCAGGTGTACGTCCCGGCCCCGGCCTCGCGGCTCAGGGAGGCGCTGGCCGACCCCGCGCGGGTCGCCCGGGCGGTCCCCGGCCTCCAGCAGGACGCGGGCGCCGACCCCGGCACCGGCCGCCTCAAGGTCCGCATCGGCAGCCACTCGATCACCTACCGGGGCTCCCTGCGCGTGAGCGCCCACGACGACGGTTCCTACGCGGTCGACGGTGACGCCACCGAGGCCCGCGGCACCGGCACGGTGAAGCTGGCGCTGACGTTCCGCCTCGCGGAGACGGGCGAGGGGTGCACGGTCACGGTGACCGGTACGGCCTCCGCGGACGGGCGGGTCGCCGAGTTGTCGGCGGAGGCGGTCCAGGCGGCGGCGACGAGGCTGCTGGGCCGCTTCGCGGAGGGGCTGGGGGAGGCGGCGGCGCCTGCCGCCGAACCGCCCTCGGTCTTCGAGACGGAGGTCCCGCCCCCGTCCCTCGCACCGGAGCCGGAGCCGGTGGTGGAGCCGCTCCCCGAGATCTTCGCCGAGGCGGCGCACGCGCGCCGGACGATGATCGGCCGCAGCGCGGAGGAGGTCGACCACGCGCCGCCCCGGGGCCGCTACGCGCCGGTCCCGGCACCCCAGACGGTGGCAGGAGCCTCCGCCCTCCGCTGGGCCGCCCCGGCAGCGGCACTGGCGCTCGCATCGGCGATCGTGGTGACGAGAGCGCTGCGGCGCCGCCGTTGACGGGGCCCGGGGGTGGGGACACTCACCGGCGCCGGCAGAGTGCCGCCCGCACCCACCCGTGCCGCCCTGGGGGCACCTGGCGAAGCTGCCCGCAGATGGGTATGCAGGACGTGGCTGAACAGCGCCCTGTCAGGGGCGCTGGGGGTACCCCCAGCCGAAGGCTGGGGGAGGAACTGCGCGAGCAACCCCCACGCACCCGCAGCCGAAGCGCAAGGCGCGCCCCCCCACTACTCTCATCCCGTGAGTAACGAAGACATCACGCTGACCGCAGGCGACGCCACCCTCCGCCTGCACCCCGGCAACGGCGGCCGGATCGCCGGCCTCGAAGTCGGGTCCCTCGAACTCCTCCGCCAGGGCGACCGCTTCGGCTGCTTCCCGATGGTGCCGTGGTGCGGCCGGATCCGCGACGGCCGCTTCCTCGACGGCGCGACCGTCGTCCAGATGCCCCTCAACTCCCCGCCGCACGCCATCCACGGCACCGCCCGCGACGGTGCCTGGCGCACCGCGCGGGTCTCGGCGACCGAGGCCGTCATCACGTGCGAACTCGGCTCCCCCTGGCCGCACCCCGCCCGCGTCACCCACGTCGTACAGCTCGCCGAGGACTCGCTGACGCTGACGATGTCCGTGGAGACGTACGACGACTCCTTCCCGGCGCAGATCGGCTGGCACCCCTGGTTCAACCGGAACCTCGGCGGCCAGGACGCCCAGGTGGACTTCGCCCCCGCCTGGCAGGAGGAGCGCGGCGCGGACCACCTGCCCACCGGCAACCGCATCGACCCGAAGCCCGGCCCCTGGGACGACTGCTTCGGCATGCCCGACGGCGTCGACGTCACCCTGACCTGGCCGGGGCAGCTGCAGTTGCAGGTCACCAGCCGCGAGCAGTGGGTCGTCGTCTACGACGAGCAGGCGGAGGCCGTCTGCGTGGAGCCGCAGACCGGACCGCCCAACGGGCTGAACACGCTCCCCCGGCTCGTCACGCCCCTGGAGCCGCTGGAAGCCGCGACCACCTGGACGTGGACGCGCCTCTAAGCTGGTCGGCATGACGGACGTACGCGCTGAGCTGCTGCAACAGATCAAGGACAAGGCCGTGGTGCACGGCAGGGTGACCCTGTCGTCGGGCAAGGAGGCCGACTACTACATCGACCTTCGCCGGATCACGCTGGACGGCCAGGCCGCCCCGCTGGTCGGTCAGGTCATGCTCGACCTGACCGCCGAGCTGGACTTCGAGGCCGTCGGCGGGCTCACCCTGGGCGCCGACCCGGTGGCCACCGCGATGCTGCACGCCTCCCACGCGCGCGGAAGGACGCTGGACGCCTTCGTGGTGCGCAAGGCAGGCAAGGCGCACGGCCTGCAGCGCCGTATCGAGGGCGCGGAGGTCAAGGGCCGCCGCGTCCTCGCCGTCGAGGACACCTCCACCACCGGCGGCTCTGTGCTGACCGCCGTGGAGGCGCTGCGCGAGGCCGGCGCCGAGGTCGTCGCCGTCGCGACGATCGTGGACCGGGCGACGGGCGCGGCCGAGGCGATCGCGGAGCAGGCCGGCGTGCCGTACCTGTTCGCCTTCTCGAAGGATGAACTGGGGCTGGACTGACACCCCGGTTGACGAGTGGGATTGACCCGGATTTGACCGACGCCCGGAGCATCGGTTCATGTCTGGAAAGATGGGGACGACGATGACGTCGCCCCCAAGGTCTAGGTCAGGGCCGTAAGAAAAAAGCAGTACGCCGACCCGCACACTCAAGGAGCGGACAGATGCCCATCGCAACCCCCGAGGTCTACAACGAGATGCTCGACCGGGCGAAGGCAGGCAAGTTCGCCTACCCGGCCATCAACGTCACCTCGAGCCAGACCCTGCACGCGGCGCTGCGCGGCTTCGCGGAGGCGGAGAGCGACGGCATCGTCCAGATCTCGACCGGCGGCGCCGAGTTCCTGGGCGGTCAGTACAAGAAGGACATGGTCACCGGCTCGGTCGCGCTCGCCGAGTTCGCGCACATCGTCGCCGAGAAGTACCCGGTGAACATTGCGCTGCACACGGACCACTGCCCGAAGGACAAGCTCGACGGGTACGTACGCCCGCTGCTCGCGATCTCCGAGGAGCGGGTGAAGAACGGCCGCAACCCGCTCTTCCAGTCGCACATGTGGGACGGCTCCGCCGAGACCCTCGCCGACAACCTGGCCATCGCCCAGGAGCTCCTGGAGCAGGCCCGCCGCGCCAACATCATCCTCGAGGTCGAGATCACCCCGACCGGTGGCGAGGAGGACGGCGTCTCCCACGAGATCAACGACTCCCTCTACACCACGGTCGACGACGCGATCCGCACCGCCGAGGCCCTGGGCCTGGGCGAGAAGGGCCGCTACCTGCTCGCCGCCTCCTTCGGCAACGTGCACGGCGTGTACAAGCCGGGCAACGTCGTGCTCCGCCCCGACCTGCTGAAGGAGCTGAGCGACGGCGTGGCCGCCAAGTTCGGCAAGCAGTCGCCGTTCGACTTCGTCTTCCACGGCGGCTCCGGCTCCACCGAGCAGGAGATCCTGACCGCGCTGGAGAACGGCGTCGTGAAGATGAACCTGGACACGGACACCCAGTACGCCTTCACTCGTCCGGTCGCCGATCACATGTTCAAGAACTACGACGGCGTCCTGAAGGTCGACGGCGAGGTCGGCTCCAAGAAGACCTACGACCCGCGCACCTGGGGCAAGCTGGCCGAGGCCGGCATGGCCGCGCGCGTCGTCGAGGCCACGCAGAACCTGCGCTCGGCGGGCAACAAGATCAAGTAGTCCGTATCACGGTCCGGACCCGGCGGCTGTCTTCCTCTGTCGACAGCGCCGGGTCCGCTGTATATCTGGACCCATGCCCGACGTCCGGCTGGCCTCCTCACAGGGCAAGTGGATCCTGCTCACCACCGTCCTCGGCTCCAGCATGGCGATGCTGGACTCGACGGTCGTCAACGTCGCCCTGCCCCGCATCGGGGAGGACCTGGACGCGAGCCTGTCCGCGCTCCAGTGGACGGTCAACGCGTACATGCTGACGCTGGCCGGCCTGATCCTGCTCGGCGGCTCGCTGGGCGACCAGTACGGCCGCCGGAAGATCTTCGTGATCGGGGTCGTCTGGTTCGCGGCCGCGTCCCTGATGTGCGGCCTGGCCCCGACCGACGCCGTACTGATCGGCGCCCGCGCCCTCCAGGGCATCGGCGGCGCCCTCCTCACCCCGGGCTCCCTCGCCCTCATCCAGGCCTCCTTCCACCCCGACGACCGGGCCCGCGCGGTCGGCCTGTGGTCCGGCTTCGGCGGCATCGGCGCGGCTGTGGGGCCCTTCCTCGGCGGCTGGCTGGTGGACGGCCCGGGCTGGCGCTGGGTCTTCCTCCTCAACGTCCCGCTGGCGCTGCTCTGCGTCCCGGTCGCCCTGCGCCACGTCCCGGAGTCCTCTGGGGGCACCTCCCGCTCATGGGGGTCCCCCCGCTCGAGCGAAGCCGGGAGTGGGGGAGAAGCCGGGAGTGGGGGAGAGCGCAGCCACGGCCGTTTCGACGTCCTCGGCGCGGTCCTCGGCGCCGTCGCCCTCGGCCTGGTGACGTACGCGCTGATCGAGGCCGGGACCGTGGCCCTGCTCGCCGTGGCGGGCGTCGCGGCCGGCGTGGCCTTCGTGTACGTCGAGAAGCGCCGCCAGGACCCGATGCTCCCGCTGGACATCTTCGGCTCCCGCCAGTTCACGGCGCTCAACATCGTCACCCTGTGCGTGTACGGCGCGTTCGGCGGCTATTTCTTCCTCACCGCGCTCCAACTCCAGGTGGTGGCGGGCTACTCGGCGCTGGCCGCCGGCACGGCGCTGCTGCCGACGACCGCCCTGATGCTGCTCTTCTCGGCCCGCTCGGGTGCCCTGGCCGACCGCATCGGCCCCCGCATCCCCCTCACGGTGGGCCCGCTGCTCTGCGCCGCCGCGATGCTCCTGATGCTGCGCGTCGGCGAGCACGCGAACTACCTGACCGACGTCCTCCCGGCGGTCCTGGTGCAGGGCGTCGGCATGGTCACCCTGGTGGCCCCCCTCACCGCCTCCGTCCTCGCCTCCGTGGACACGGCCCGGGCGGGCATCGCCAGCGGCATCAACAACGCGGCGGCCCGCGCCGCCAGCCTGATCGCGGTGGCGGCGCTGCCGCTGCTCGCCGGGATGAGCCCGGAGGCGTACCGGTCGCCCTCGGCGTTCGACGCGGCGTTCGACCGGGCCATGCCCATCTGCGCCGGTGTCCTGGTGGTCGGCGCGGCCCTGGCCTTCGCCCTGGTCCGCAGGCCGGCACCGGGCTGCGTACGCCCGGAATGCCGTACCCACGGGAACGTGACGTCGCCGCCGATCGAGGCGAAGGCCCACTAGACGCTCCGCGGGAAGTGCCGCAGAGGCCGTCTGCCGACTGCGGCGCCGTCGTGGCTGGTCGCGCAGTTCCTCCCCCAGCCTTCGGCCGGGGGTACCCCCGGCGCCCCTTCAGGGCGCGGGAGTGGAGGCTACTGCCGACGGCGGAGCAGGGTGGTCCGCAGGTCGTGTTCGGTGATCTGGTCGGCGGGGCGGTGGAGGGTCCAGCGGTGCGCCTCGCCGCCGTCCATCGGCAGTACCTCGACGACGGTTTCCAGTGGTGGGCGGCCGCGTGCGTCGCACCTGAGCTGGCGGATCACGACCGCGGTGTCGTCGTCCAGACCGAGCAGGACGCGCACGGTGTCCCTCAGTTCGCGCAGCCGCGGGCTCGGCCAGGCGCTTCCCGGGCGTGGTTCCAGGCGCCCGGGAGGTGCCTCCGGTCGTCCGGCCGAGGCCAGGGCCAGCTGCCAGGCCGCGAGGAACAGCAGCGTGCCGGTCTCGGCGAGGAGGCTGAGGGCGGCCTGCGGCGCGGGCTGCAGACCGTGTTCGGTGAACCCGAACACGCCGACCGTGCGCGAGGCCGCGAAGCCGCCGAGGGCGCCGAGCGCGACGCCGGCCGCGGCGGCCCTCAGCAGCAGGGGCGGCGTCCCTGCTGCCAGCAGGACGGCGAGGGCGAAGGCCGCGCCGGCCTGGAGGAGGAACAGAGGGCCGATGACGTGGACGAAGCGGTACCCGTCGACGTACAGCAGGGCGTGGACGTAACCGCCGGCGGCGAGGGTTGCGGCAGTCGCCCACCGCAGGGCGAGGACGAGGAGTCTTCGGCCGTTCATGCCAGCCTCTGATCCTTGACGGCCAGCTCGCGGTCGCCCTGGCGGTAGCCGACGCTGCGGATGCCGAGTGCGTCCTTGAGCTGCCGGGCGGGGACGACCTGCGGGGTGGGGGCGGGGGCACGGCCCGGTTTCGGCAGGGGGTAGGCGGTGGTGGTGGCGGAGTGGAAGGTGATGTTGCCCTCGGTCTTGGTGAAGAGCTGGTGGACGTGCCCGTTGAGGCAGGTGACGGAGGAGAAGCGGCGCAGCAGGGCGATGACCTTGAGGGCGTCGTCGGTGCTCCAGCCCCACTTCGGGTACATGGCGAACAGCGGGATGTGACTGAAGACCACGACGGGGGTGTCCGAGGGCAGGCCGGCGAGGTCCTTGCGGACGAAGTCGATCTGGTCGTTGCCGAGGTGGCCGAGCTTCTCCAGGCTCAGGGTGTTGACCAGGGCGATGAAGTGCACGCCGTGGGTGTCGAAGCTGTACCAGCCGTCGCCGAGCGTGCCCGTGCCGAAGGCGCGCCGGTAGGCGCGGCCCGCGTCGCCGATGGAGTCGTGCTCGCCCGGCACGGTGAAGACCCGGTCCGTCTTCAGCCCGGACATCATCTGCTTGACCTGGTCGAACTGCCCGGCCGTGGACAGGTGGGTCAGGTCGCCGCTGTGCATGACGAAGTCGGGCCTGAATCCGAGCGAGTTGACCTGGTTGACCGCTTCGGTGAAGGAGCCGGCCACGTCCGTGTTCGCCGGGCCCTGGAACCCGATGTGGCTGTCGGAGACCTGCACGAACCGCAGCGTGCCGGTTCCCGCCGTGGTGGTGGCAGCGGCGGCCTCGGCGTCGGTGCCCCGGGAGTCGGCGATGTGGCTGATCACCTCTCCGCTCGCCACGGTCAGCACCACCGCACCGCCGAACCACCCTGCGTGCCTCATGAGTTGACGACGCGTCATGCCGTGTTCGGCAGCGGGCTCAGCGGGTTCGCGGTAGGGGTCGTAGGCGTCGTAGGCGGTCATCGGGTCACCTCCACGGTGGCGGTCATGAACGGATGGATGGTGCAGAGGTAGGCATAGGTGCCGGGTTCGGTGAACGTGTAGCTGTAGGTCCCGTGCGTGGCCAGGGCGGCGGAACGCAGCGGGCCGCCCGATCCGGTGCTGGTGACGGTGTGGGCGTCGGTGTCCTGGTTGGTCCAGGTCACCGTCGTACCCGCCTTCACCTTCAGCGTGGCCGGAGAGAAGGCGAAGTTCTGGATCGCGACGGCGTCCCCGGTCACCGGCGCGGCCTGCGTGCCCGTGGTCGAGTGACTCGCGGGCATGCTCATGCCGGGCATCGGCGAGGCGCCGGGAGAGAAGCCCGCCCCGTGCCGGCCCGGACCGGGCGTGATGGCGCCGGCTCCGGTGGACGAGGAGTGCGAGGACTGGCCGCATGCGCTGAGGAGCCCCAGCGCGCCGGCGGTGGCGAGGGTGGCGAGGGCCAGCCCGGCCGCAGTGCGCGAGCGTCGGCCCGGCGTGTGGGGGTTCGGGGGGTGGTGTGTCTCGGTCACGTCTGATCCCTTGCCGTATGGGGGTTCTTGTCCGGCTCCACGGACGGCGACGGCCATACGGTTCGGCATATATACGCTTTTCTGGGATTTCTTCACCGTGATGCGGAGCGCTACCTGTACCGCGCCCTGCGTTACAGGACAAAGAAGTACATGTGCGCGATCATCGACTTATGCCCCGGAGTTTCCGAAAGCGTGAGCAAAGGGTTGATCCGGATCGCTCCGCGCGCCGTGTATCCGGTAGAGGAACGCTTTCGACCGCGGATGAGGAGCTGCTGCGCACTCTGTACGCGGAGCACGCAGGGCCCCTGTTCCACTACGTGCTGCGACTGACCTCAGGAGACCGGCAATGGGCGGAGGACGTGGTGCAGGAGACGCTGCTGCGGGCGTGGCAGCACCCCGCCGCCTTCGAGCCCGCACGCGGCCCGGCCCGGGCGTGGCTGTGCACGGTCGCCCGGCATGTGGTCATCGACGCCCACCGGGCCCGGCAGGCCAGGCCGGCCGAGGCCGGCGGCGAGGCGCTGGAGCGGGCCGCCGAGCAGACCCCGGGCGAGGACGAGATCGAGCAGGCGCTGCAGAGCTGGGCGGTCGCCGACGCCCTCCGGGCGCTGTCCCCGGACCACCGCGCGGTGCTGCTGGAGACCTACTACCGGGGGCGGACCATGGCGGAGGCCGCACAGGTGCTGGGCATCCCGCTGGGCACCGTGAAGTCGCGGACGTACTACGCCCTGCACGCCCTGCGGCTGGCGCTCCAGGAGCGGGGGATCGAGCCGTGACCGTGATGTGCGGGAGGTGGCGACCGTGAGCGCGGAGCACGAGGCCCTCCGGCTGGCGCTGGGTGGATACGTCCTGGGCGCGCTGCCCTCGGCGGAGATGGAACGGATGCGGGTCCACCTCGCGGAGTGCGACGAGTGCCGGACCGAACACGTCCGGCTGGCGGGACTGCCCGCGCTGCTGGCGACGGTGACCGAGGCCGAGGCCGAAGCCGCGGGCCGGACGATTCCGGCGGCCGACGGCGACCTGGCCGACCGGCTGGTGGCCCAGGCGGCCGAGAGCGCGCAGGTCTCCTCGCCCGCGCCGCCGGTGGTGGCGGCACCACCACAGGCGGGTGTGCTGGAGAGCCTGCTGCAGCGGGCCGCGGTCCGGCGGCGCAGGACCTGGCGGCTGCAACTGGCCGGTGCCGCCGCCTCCCTGACGTTCATCGCGGCAGCGGTCGGCGGCACGTGGCTGGCGACGGTCGGATCCGTGACCAGTCAGGCGACGCCGCCCGGGGCGACCGCGCCGACCGCCTGGCGCACGTTCTCCGGAAGCGACCCCGCCACCGGTGTCACCGCCTCGGTGCGGGTCTACCCCTCCGCATGGGGGAGTGTCCTACAGGTCCACGCCAAGGGGGCGCCGGCCGGAATCACCTGCCGGCTCCAGGCCGTTGGGCCCGGCGGCGCCAGGGCGGACGGCGCCACCTGGCGGGCGGGCGAATACCCTCCCGGCACCACGGTCCCAGGGGCGGTCGCCATGTCCCCGGGGGACATCCAGCACTTTGAGATCCTCGCGGGCGACGGCCAGAAGCTGGTCACCATCCGGGCGTGAGGTGCTGAGACCGATGCCGGTACGGCGTACCGCCAACCAGCCCGTTCCGTAGGTGACTTGCCGTCGGCCACAACGCGACTCGCGAGAATCCCGACAAAAGGTTCGAACGGCTCGAACCATCGGGCACCTGCCATCCGTGGAACTGAATGAGCGCATCCAACGCAGGACCGGTACCCGGACCCCCGGCAGTGTCGGCGGTCTCTCCCCCCCCGTTCCGGTCTCCGCACCTCCACGGAAGAGCCAGAAGACCATGTTCGTGACCGATTCGCCCCGCCCGGGTGCACTGCCCGGCCAGCCCTGCCGCTACCAGGCGCTGCTCACCCTGCCCGCGCAGGAGGCGCACGTCTCCGCCGCCCGTCACTTCGCGGCCGATCTGCTGGAGACCTGGAGCGTGCCCGCGAGCGAGCGGGACTCCGCCGTTCTCATCGTCGACGAACTCGCCGCCAACGCCGCCCAGTACGGCCGCGAGCACATGACCCTGTCGCTCGCCCTCGACCACGGCACGCTGCACATCGTCGTCACCGACTCCGGCACGACGGTGGAGCGCCGTCGCCGCGACGCGGCCCCCGACGAACACGGCCGCGGCACCGGCATCGTCCAGTACCTCGCCCAGTCGACCGAGGTCCACCAGACCGGCGGCGGCCGCGAGGTCCGCGCCTGCCTGAGGTGTCCGGCATGACCGGCCCGGGTGCTCCGGGCGAGCCGCGGCACCGGGTCGCCGTACGACCCCGCGAGTGGGCCCTCGCGACCCACAAGCCGTGCCCCGTCGACGGCTGCCCGCGACCGGCCGGCGTTCCCGCACGGTCCGCGGCGCCTCCATCGGCCCTCGACCACGGCGAGCCCGGCGTCCCCGACGCCCCCGGCCACGACACCGCGCCGTGCCGACGCTGCGGCACCCGCCCCCGCGCCTACGCGGACGCGCCGGATCTGCGCCGCGAGATGCACCGGCTGCTCGCGCTCGGGGCCGAACGCGACGGCCGCCGGGCCGGGCCGGTCACCGGCCCCCCGGTCGACCCGACGGCCGCCGAACGGGCCTGGCTGCTGCGCAGGGCGGCCCTCATGGACCGGATGGCCCTGGGCGGCGCCCCCGGCCCGGCCGCGGCCGCCGCGGAGACCGCCGAGCGACTCGTCCGGTACGACCGCCGTCATCCCGACCTGGTGGCAGGCCCGTACCGTCCCGACACGATCACGCTCGCCCGCAGACGCCGGCTCTACGTCCGCCAGGAGTACGCCGCCTGGACGGCCGCCGGGTGCCCCGGAAGCTGAACCGCCCTGCTATCCGTGCAGCTCGGCGTACGCCTCCGCGCTGCTGTCCTTCAGGAACTGCCAGCAGCGCTCGTTCTCGTCCTTCTCGCCGATCTCACCGGCGGCGCGGGCGAGCGCGGCGAGGCAGCGCAGGAAGCCCCGGTTGGCCCGGTGCTCCCAGGGCACGGGGCCGTGCCCCTTCCACCCGGCGCGGCGCAGGGCGTCCAGCCCGCGGTGGTAGCCGGTGCGCGCGTAGGCGTACGACTCGACGACCGCGCCGCGCTCGAACGCCTCGTCGGCGAGCAGCGCCCAGGCCAGCGAGAAGGTCGGGAACTTCGCCGCCACCTCGACGGGAGCCAGCGACTCCTCACCCAGCAGGCGGTACGCCTCTTCGTTCTCCGGCAGATACGTCGGCTCCGGGCCGCCGAGCAGGTTCGTGTGCGTCGTCATGGCGCAAGTCTGCCACCGCCGACAACCTCACCCGGCGTCCCGTCGCCGCCGGACGGGCGTTCCCGACGGGCGGGCCTTGCCGTATCCGGGTTACGTTGCGGAAGATGCCGGTGGGGACCGGGGCCCCCGTGTCGGCATCGGCAGGGGCGGACCGCTACCCGGAGTACAACAGGAGACAGCGATGTCCCATGAGGCTCTCGAAACGAACGAGCCCGAGACCCCGCATCTCGACTTCGCCGGCACGACGCCGTACGAGGACTACGTCAAGGCGGACGTGCTCACCCACCTCCAGCACACCCTCTCCGACGATCCCGGAGAGATGGTCTTCCTGGTCACGACCCAGGTGATGGAGCTGTGGTTCACCGTCATCGTCCACGAGTGGGAGACGGCCGCGGCGGCGCTGCGCGGTGACGACATCCCCACCGTGATCGCCGCGCTGAAGCGTTCCACCCGCGAGCTGGAGGCGCTGAACGCCTCCTGGAAGCCGCTCGGCCAGCTCACCCCGGCGCAGTTCAACTCCTACCGCTCCGCCCTCGGCGAGGGCTCCGGCTTCCAGTCGGCGATGTACCGGCGGATGGAGTTCCTGCTCGGCGAGAAGTCCGCGTCCATGCTCGTCCCGCACCGCGGCGCCCCGCGTGTGCACGCGGAACTGGAGAAGGCGCTGCACGAGCCGAGTCTGTACGACGAGGTGGTGCGGCTGCTGGGGCGGCGGGGGTATCCGATCCCGGAGGCGGTACTGGTGGAACGTGACATATCACTGCCCTATGCACCTTCCCCCGCCGTCGAGGCCGCCTGGACCGCCGTCTACTCCGGCGCCGAGGACGCCGACCTCGCCCGCCTGGGTGAGGCGCTGACCGACGTGGCCGAGCTCGTCTGGCGCTGGCGCAACGACCACCTGGTCGCCACCCGCCGCGCGATGGGCGCCAAGGCCGGCACCGGCGGCTCGGCCGGGGTCGCCTGGCTGGAGAAGCGCGCCCGCAAGAACGTGTTCCCGGAGCTGTGGACGGCGAGGTCCCATGTCTGAGCGGGCCCTGAGGGCGGAGAAGCTGGACGCCGAGGACGAGCTGGCCGGGGTGCGCGCGCGTTTCGTCCTGGACACGGTGTCCGATCATGCGGCTGACGCCGCGGGCGTCTACCTGGACGGCAATTCGCTGGGCGCCCTGCCCGCGCACGTCCCCGGCCGCGTCGAGGACGTCGTCCGGCGACAGTGGGGCGAGCTGCGGATCCGGTCCTGGGACGAGAGCGGCTGGTGGACGGCGCCGGAGCGGATCGGCGACCGGATCGCCCCGCTGGTCGGCGCGGCGGCCGGCCAGATCGTGGTCGGCGACTCGACGAGTGTCAACGTCTTCAAGGCACTTGTGGGCGCGGTACGGCTGGCGGGGAAGGGCCGCGACGAGATCCTGGTCGACGCGACGACCTTCCCCACGGACGGCTACATCGCCGAGTCGGCGGCCCGGCTGACGGGCTGCACCCTGCGCCCGCTCACCCCCGCCGAGGTCCCGGCGGCGGTCGGCGACCGTACCGCCGCGGTACTGCTCAACCACGTCGACTACCGCACCGGGCGCCTCCACGACCTGCCCTCCCTCACCGCCGCGATCCACGCGGCCGGGGCCGTGTCCGTCTGGGACCTGTGCCACAGCGCGGGCGCGCTGCCGGTGGGCCTCGACGAGCACGGCGTCGACCTGGCCGTCGGCTGCACCTACAAGTACCTGAACGGCGGCCCGGGCTCCCCGGCGTACCTGTATGTACGAAGGGAGGTGCAGGACCGCTTCGACTCGCCGCTTCCCGGCTGGACCTCGCACGCCGAGCCCTTCGGGATGCGCCCGGCGTACGAACCGGCGGCGGGGGCGGTACGCGGTCGCGTCGGCACCCCGGACATCCTCTCCATGCTCGCGCTGGAGGCGGCGCTGGAGGTGTGGGAGGGGGTGCCGGTGGCGGCCGTACGGGCCAAGTCCCTTGCACTGACGGACTTCTTCCTGGAGTGCGTCGAGGCGTACGTCCCGGCGGGCCGCGTCGAGTGCGTGACCCCACTGGCCCACGAGGAGCGCGGCAGCCAGATCGCGCTGCGCTGTCCCGACGCCGAAGACGTGATGAAACGGCTGATCGAGCGGGGCGTGGTCGGCGACTTCCGGCACCCCGACGTGCTCCGCTTCGGCTTCACCCCGCTGTACGTCGGCTTCGCGGACACGGAGCGGGCGGCTCGGGTGCTGGCGGAGGTGCTGGGGGAGGCGTCGGGAACGGCCGTCGCCTAGCGACATGGCGACATAGTCATCCCCGGCCAGGGACCGGGACGGTACAGAACCGAGCAATCCTCACCGTGCGTGACATCCGCGTGTCCCCGCACGTCACGGGCCTGATACCGTCCCGGCCAACGGCCGACATCCCCCCTGGTCCGCCAACATCATTACGCCGCTGAGAGGTTGGAGCATGCCGGACGACGACGCAGCAGCCCGGGCCGCCGCCGAGGAGGAGTCGGCCTTCTCGCACCCGCACGTCGCGCCCGACGCCACGGCCGCCTACGGCGACCATCCCGACCAGGTGATCGACTTCTACGCCCCGCGCACCGAGGAGCCGCTGGCCCCGCTGGTGGTGGTCCTGCACGGGGGCGCGTGGCGTGCGCCGTACGACCGCGGCCACATCACCCCGTTCGCCGACTACCTGGCCCGGCGCGGTTTCGCGGTGGCCAACGTCGAGTACCGGCGCGGCGCGACGCTCCCCGCGCAGGGCGGCACGGCCCCGGTGGCGGGCCGCTGGCCGGACACCTTCGACGACGTGGCGGCGGCACTGGACGCCCTGCCGGCCCTGGTCCGCGAGGCGGTACCGCGGGCGGACCTGCGCCGTACGGTCCTCACCGGCCACTCGGCGGGCGGCCACCTGGCGCTGTGGGCGGCGGCACGGCACGTCCTCCCGGCGGACGCCGCGTGGCGCACCTCCGGCCCGGCGCCGCTGCGGGGTGTGGTGGCCCTGGCCCCGATCGCGGACTTCGCGATGGCCGAGAAGCTGGACGTCTGCGGCAACGCGGCCCTGCAACTCCTCGGCGGCGACGAGAAGTTCGCCGACCGTCAGCCGTACGCGGACCCCGCGCTCCTGCTCCCGACCGGCATCGCGACCACCCTGGTCCAGGGCCGCACGGACGTGGTCGTCCCGCAGGCGGTCGCCGAGTCCTACGCGGACGCGGCGGCCAAGGCGGGCGAGGTGGTGGGCCTGACGCTCCTGGAGGAGGTCGGCCACTTCCCCCTCATCGACCCGGCGGCGGACGCCTGCGCGGTGGTGGCGGAGGAGATCGCCCAACTGGCCTGGTGAGAGTGCGTCCCTGAGGTTTCCCCCACATACCCGTAGTACCTGAGAGCTACCTCCCAGGTGAGCTCCCGGGCGGGACGCGAACGACACGGTCCGTTCCGTAATTTCCCGATCAGAGCAGCCCGGTGGCCGGGCGACTGAACGGGGGGGCCGACCATGACGGCGGTGACGGGGGAGCGGCAGAGGCCGGGGCGGGGGCACCGGCGCGGGCACCGGCGCGGGCACTGGCGGGGGAGGCTGCGCCGCACCCTGCTCGCCACCCTCCTCACGGTCGCCGTGGTCCTCCCCCTCTCCGCGGCCGTCCGGCCCCGGATCCCCGCCCCGCCGCCCGCCGCGCTCCCCGCCCGCCTCACTCCGGCGGGCCTCGCCACCGCCTACGACGCCAACCGTGAGAACGCCGCCGAGGCCGCCCGTATGGCCGCCGCCCACGGCGACCCCTCCCGCGCCGCCGCCGACCGCGTCCTCGCCTCCCCCGCCCGGCACCTGCTCCGCTTCGACGCCCGAGGCGACGGCCAGGTCACCGAGGTCCTCGGTGACCTGCCGCACGCGACGCACGTCGCCGTCCTGGTCCCCGGCTCGGACACCACCCTCGACACCTTCGCCCGCTTCCACGCGGCCGCCGAGTCCCTGTACCGGCGCCTGGCCCGCGAGGCACCCGCCGGCACCCGCACCGCGGTCGTCGCCTGGCTCGGCTACCGGGCCCCGGCCACGATCAGCACCACGGTCCTCACCACGGCGCGGGCCGGCCAAGCGGCCCCGCACCTGCGCGCGTTCCTCCGCGAACTGCGCACCCTCACCGCTCCCGAGCCGGCGGCCGTGGCCCTCCTGTGCCACTCCTACGGCACGGTGGTCTGCGCCCGCGCCGCCCCCGGCCTCACCGGCCTCGGCGTCACCGACATCGCCCTGGTCGGCAGCCCCGGCACCGGCGCCGACTCGGCCGCGGCCCTGCGCACCTCCGCCCGCGTCTGGGCGGCCCGGGGAGCGGACGACTGGATAGCCGAGGTCCCGCACGTCAGCGCCGACCTCTTCGGCACGACCGTCGGCTTCGGCACCGACCCCGTCTCCCCGGCCTTCGGCGCCCGCGTCTTCGCGGCGGGCCCCGGCGGCCACAGCGACTACTTCACCCCGGGCTCGGCCTCCCTGGCCAACCTCACCTGGATCGTCCTCGGCGAGACAACGGAGGTCACCCGTGCGTAAGCCGCCGACACCCCGCCTCCCCGACCGCATACGAGACCGCGTACGCCACCTCGCCCACCGCATCGACATCGCCACCCCACCCGGCCGGGACCGCTCCGTGGACGCCCTGCGCGCGTTCGCCGTGCTCGGTGTGGTCCTGGGCCACTGGCTGGTCACGGCGCTGGTGGCGGACGGCGGCGAGCTGCACACCAGCAGCCCCCTCCAGCACCTGCCGTGGCTTGCTCCGGTCTCCTGGCTCTTCCAGACCCTCGCCGTGTTCTTCCTGGTCGGCGGCCACGTCGCCACGCGCAGCCACGCCACGGCCCAGGCTCAGGGCACCCCCTACCACCGCTGGCTGACGTCCCGTCTGTCCAGGCTCTTCAAGCCGGTCGCCGCGCTCCTCACCCTCTGGACGATCGCGACCACCGCCCTGCTCCTGTCCGGCACCGACCTCACCACCGTCCGCACGCTCGCCAAACTGGCCCTGTCCCCGCTCTGGTTCCTGCTGGTGTTCGCGGCGCTGACGGCGGCGACTCCGCTCGTCGCCCGGCTCAACCCCCTGTGGCCGCTGGCCGTCGTCCTCCATGTGGACCTTCTCCGCTTCGGCCTCGGCGCCCCGCCCGCCGTCGGCTGGGTGAACCTGGCGGCCGGCTGGCTGGTGCCGTACTCCCTGGGCGCCGCCTGGACCCGCGGCGAACTGGACCGTCCGCGCGCCGGCTGGGTCCTGCTCGTCGGCGGTACGGCGGCGACGGCCGGCCTCGTCGCGTGGGCGCACTACCCGGCGTCGATGGTCGGCGTCCCCGGCGCCGCCGTCTCCAACCTCGACCCGCCCACCCTGGCCGCCGTCACCTTCGGCCTGGCCCAGTGCGGCCTGGCCCTGCTGCTGCGCGAGCGGTTGCGTCACGCGATGCGCCGCCCCCTCGCCTGGGCGGCGGTGGCCTTCGTGAACCTGTCCGCGATGACGATCTTCCTCTGGCACCAGACGGCCATGATGGCGACCACGGCCGTCGGCCTGCTGTCCGGCCCCCTCCCCGGACTCCACACACCCCCCGACCACCTCGGCTGGGTCGCGGCCCGCCTGCTCTGGCTCCCGGCCTTCGCCCTGGCCCTCGGTCTGTGCTGGGCGGCGTTCCACGTGTACGAGCGCGGCCGCCCCCGGACCCGCTCGCGCCTCGTCCGGGCCCACCCCGCCTCCGATCGGGCGACCCCGACGGGAGCCCGTCATGTCTAGGCTGATCGCCGTGACGGAGACGGGGACCCGGCGGCCGGAGTGGATCGGGATCGGGCGCGTGCTGCGCTGGCTGCGGATACTCCGCGACGACCTGTGCACCGTCCGACCGGACCCGCTGCCCCCTTCCGTGTGGTTGCGCTGGCTGCCGCACGGCGTGCTGTGTGTGGCGGCGATCGGCATCACGATCGGTGGCGTGGCGCAGTTCCAGCACAACGGGCATCTGGGTGCCGGTCTCGCCTCGCTGCTGGGGTTCGCCGCGGGCGGCGCCGTGCTCCTCGCGATGTGGCGGCCCGTCCTGGCCTGGTGGCTGTCGACAGGGTCCATGCTGGTGGCCGCTCTCACGCTGCACGGCAGGCTGGGCACGACACCGGTGGTCCTGTTCACGTGGCCCTGGACCGTGGCCGGGATGATCGCACAGCTGCTGGTCCTGCTGCTGCTCGCACTGCGGGTCCGGGTGCGGGTGACGGTCGAGGCGCTGGCCGTGACCGTGCTGGTCACCTGGCTCCTCGACGGCGTCTGGGGTGCGCCGCCGCACCAGTCCACCTCGGTGGTGACCGTCGTCCTGTCCGTGATCGTCGTGGCGCTCGGCACGGCGCTGCGCGGCCGCCGCGAGGCGCGCGCGGAGCTCGGGCGGCAGGCCTCGCTCACCGAGGAGGAGCGGTCCCGGCGCACCCTGCTGGAGGAGCGCAGCCGGATCGCGCGCGAGCTGCACGACGTGGTCGCCCACCACATGTCGGTCATCTCCATCCAGGCGCAGGTCGCCCCGCACCTGGTGGAGAACCCGCCGGACGAGCTGCGCGAGAACCTCGAAGGCATCCGGCACAACGCGCTGGAGGCGCTGGCCGAACTGCGCCGGGTGCTGGGCGTCCTGCGCTCGGAGAGCCCCGACGAGGACGCGCCCGAGGACCCCGGCACCGGCCCGCACAGCCCGCAGCCCACCCTGGACCGGCTGGACGCGCTGGTCGAGAACACCAGGGCGGCCGGTCTGACCGTCACCACCCGGATCACCGGCGAGCGGCGCCCGATGCAGTCGGGCGTGGAGCTGTCGGCGTACCGGATCGTGCAGGAGGCGCTGAGCAACGTGCTGCGGCACGCGCCCGGGGCGAGCGCCCATGTCGAGATCGAGTACATGGCCTACGGACTCCTGCTGTCCGTCGCGAACTCCCGGCCGACCCGGCCCGCGCCGCCGTCGCCGGGCGCCGGGCACGGACTGCTCGGCATGCGGGAGCGGGCCGTGATGCTTGGCGGGTCGCTGACGGCGGGCCCCCGGGAGGGCGGCGGCTACCGGATCTTCGCGGAGCTCCCGGCCACCGCTCCCGGCGCCGGACTGGTACCCGGCCGCACCGCGGGACCCACCGCGGAATCCACCACGGGTACCATCCGTGCCCTCGACCCGAAGGACGACCGCGCATGACGAGCAGCACCGGCAGCCCCATCCGGGTGGTCATCGCCGACGACCAGCAGATGGTCCGGCAGGGCTTCACCGTGCTGCTGAACGCCCAGCCCGGCATCGAGGTGGTCGGCCAGGCGGTGGACGGTCTGGACGCGGTGGCCAAGGTCGCCGAACTCGCTCCGGACGTCGTCCTCATGGACATCCGCATGCCCGAACTGGGCGGCATCGAGGCCACCCGCCGGATCGTCGGCGAACGCCCGCACATCAAGGTGCTGGTGCTCACCACCTTCGACCTGGACGAGTACGTGTACGAGGCGTTGCGCTCCGGCGCGTCCGGGTTCCTGCTCAAGGACGCGTCCGCGGACAAACTTGCGGAGGCGGTGCGGGTGGTGGCGGCCGGCGACGCGCTGCTGGCGCCCGGCATCACCCGGCGGCTGATCACCCAGTTCTCCCAGCTGGACGGGGGCGGGGTACGCGCCCCGCTGAAGGCGCGGGTCGCCGATCTGACCGAGCGCGAGACGGAGGTCCTCACGCTGATCGCGCAGGGCCTGTCGAACGCGGAGATCGCCGAGCGGCTGGTCGTCGCCGAGCAGACCGTGAAGACGCACGTGGGCCGCATCCTGGTGAAGCTGGGGCTCAGGGACCGCACCCAGGCGGCGGTCTTCGCGTACGAGTCCGGGCTGGTACGGCCCTCCGGTTACTGACCGGCCTCCGGCTGCTCCTCGCCGTACCCGTAGTACCTGAGAGGGACGCCCGAGAACCCGCCTCACTGGTGACGACGGCTACCCCCGCCTCCGCCTACGGTCGTGTACGTGACCGAGACGACCCCTTCGCAGCCGATGCCGCCACAGCCGCCGGACGGCGCGTTCGAACCGTACAAGCCACGCAGCCCGGAGGTCCGGGCGGTGCTGGACGCCCTGGGCAGGTTGCGGCAGGACCTGTTCAAGGACGCCTTCGCCTACCGGCCGTTGCCGCCGCTGAGCACCGAGCGGACGTTCGCCCGCCGGCTGCCCGGCCCGCTGCGCGAGTACGCGCAATGGACCACGCATCTGGCGGTGGCCGCGGCCGGCGTGCTGGCGCTGCTGGTGTCCCTCGTGGACCGGCAGTCGCTGGGGCCCGCCATGGCCCTGCTGTCCGGGCTGCTCGTCCTGGCGCCGGTGCTGCTCACGCTGGCGCGTCCGGTCGCCGCCTTCTGGCTGTCCCTCGTCGTGACCTGGATCGGCGCCGTGCTGTCCAACGCGTGGGACGAATGGCCGTGGCAGCCGGCCAACTTCCTCTCCCACCTGGTGGTGCTCACGGTCGTCGCGATCCGTACCCGTCCACGCACGGCGGCCTGGATGTGGGCGATCACCGCGTTCTACGGTTTCGTGTGCGTCTCGGCCCTGGGCGGGGGCCACTACGACAACGACGTCGGCTCGATGCTGGTCGTCTCCGCGATAGTCCTGCTGGCCGTCACCGTCCGGCAGATCCGCAGGGAGGCCGAGCAGACGGTGACCGCGCAGCAGACGCAGACGGCACACGAGCGTTCCCGGCGCACGCTCCTCGAAGAGCGCACCACGATCGCCCGCGAACTGCACGACGTGGTCGCCCACCACATGTCCGTCGTCGCCATCCAGGCGGAAGCCGCCCCCTACCGGGTGGAGAACCCGCCGCCGGAGCTGGAGAAGGCGTTCGTCACGATCCGGGAGAACGCGGTGGCGGCCCTCACCGAACTGCGCCGGGTGCTGGGCGTGGTCCGCGCCGAGGACTACGAGGTGCCGGACGCCCCGCAGCCCACCCTCGCCGACCTGGACGCGCTGCTCGACAACGTGCGGGAGGCGGGACTGGCCGTCGACAAGGGCGTGACCGGCGCGGTGCGTGAACTCCCGCAGGGCGTGGAGCTGTCGGCGTACCGGATCGTCCAGGAGGCGCTGAGCAACACCCTGCGCCATGCGCCGGGAGCGGGCGCACGCGTCGAGATCGGCTATGTCATCGGAGGCCTGGGCCTGCGCATAGTCAACGGGCCGCCGCCGCAGCCCGCCCTCGTCAAACCGTCCCCGGGCGCCGGCCACGGCATCACCGGCATGCGGGAGCGGGTCTCCATGCTGAACGGCGAGATGACGGCGGCCCCGACGTCCGAGGGAGGCTACGAGGTGACGGTCTTCCTCCCCGTCGCCACCACCCGTGAAGGTGACGCATGACCGACCGCACCATCCGTGTACTGATCGCCGACGACCAGATGATGGTGCGCGAGGGCTTCTCGGTCCTGCTGAACGCGATGCCGGACATCGAGGTCGTAGGCGAGGCGGTCAACGGCCGCGAGGCGGTGGCCAAGGTCGCCGAACTCACCCCGGACGTAGTCCTGATGGACATCCGCATGCCCGAGCTGAACGGCATCGAGGCGACCCGCGAGATCGTCGCCGCCGACACCACGGCCAAGGTCCTCGTCCTGACCACCTTCGACCTCGACGAGTACGTCTACCAGGCCCTGCGCGCCGGAGCCTCCGGCTTCCTCCTCAAGGACGCCTCGGCCCGCCAACTGGCCGAAGGCGTGCGGGTGGTGGCGTCGGGCGAGGCCCTCCTCGCCCCCTCGGTCACCAAACGCCTGATCACCGAGTTCTCCAAACTCTCCGATCCCCCGCGCCTGATGCCCGCGGCCCACGCCGCCTACGGCGACCTCACCGACCGCGAGACCGAGGTCCTGGTCCTCATCGCCCAGGGCCTGTCCAACGCGGAGATGGCCGAGCGACTGGTGGTGGCCGAGTCGACCGTGAAGACACACGTCAGCCGGATCCTGGTGAAGCTGGGCCTCAGGGACCGTACCCAGGCGGCGGTGTTCGCCTACGAGGCACGGCTGGTGACGCCGGGCTAGCACATGCCATGCGCACAGTCGTTGTTGCGATTCGATCGCGGGCGGTACAGGTGTGGACACGGAGTGCTCAAGTTGTGTTTGAATGGTGAAGAAATCGGCCAGGTGGCTGGTTCCATCCGTTTCTCACCCCCGCCGTCCCGTTTCGCGTGAAGAAAGTTGCCGCGATGACTGCTGACGTGTCCGAGTTCCACTACGGCCTGGTCACCCCGATAGCCGCCTACCTGATGGCCTGCCTGGGCGCCGTGCTGGCCCTGCGCTGCACAACCCGCTCGATCGGCCGCGGCCGTGGAGAGAAACGTTTCGGCTGGCTGGCCCTGGGCGCGGTGTCCCTCGGCTGCGGCATCTGGACCATGCACTTCATCGCGATGATCGGCTTCAGCGTGGACGGCGCCCTGGTCAGCTACGACGCGGGCCGGACGGTGCTGAGTCTGGTCGTCTGCATCGCGGTGGTCGCCGCCGGCGTGTTCCTGGTCGGCTACCGGGGTGCGGGCCCCGTCACCCTCGGCACCGCGGGTGTCCTCACCGGCCTCGGCGTGGCGGCGATGCACTACCTCGGCATGACCGCGATGAACACCGGCGGCACCGTGCACTACGACACCACGGTCGTCGTCCTCTCCGTGGTGATCGCCGTGGTCGCCGCGACCGCCGCGCTCTGGGCGGCGGTGTCGATCAGCGCGGTCTGGGCGACGGTCGGCGCCAGCCTGGTGATGGGCGCGGCCGTCGCGACCATGCACTACACCGGCATGGCAGCGGTGAGCGTCCACGTCGCCCAGGCGCAGGCGGGCGGCCAGTCCTCGACAAGCCTGCTCGCCTTCCTCCTGGTCATGCTGGCCGGCCCGGTGGCGGCCCTGATCCTGGCGGCGGCGATCGTCATGTTCGACCCCGAGGTCGTGGGCGGCCGACGCGACTGGACCGCCCCGGACCAGCTCACCCCCGCCACGCCCGCGCAGCCCTGGCCCCCTACCGGCAGCCCGCAGTCCCTGGCGGACCGGCGCTACATGCCCTGACCCCGAGCACCCCGGGTGCCGGCGGGAAGGTCAGCCGGCGTCTTCGGCGAGCAGGTCCTCCGCCTCGTGTGCGCGGACCGCCCGCTGCGCCCAGCTCTCGAGCTGCTCCGCGTCGGTGCAGGCCAGCACATGCGCCCGCAGGGCATCCGGCACCACGAGGCCCCGCCAGTCCAGGATCTGCAGGACCATCTCCGCCTTGGCCTGGGCTCGGCCTTCCTCCCGACCTTCCTCCCGCCCCTCTTCCCGAACCTTCTCGGCGACCTCATGCCGGAAGAAGTAGTGGACCGCCATCATCAGCTCCTTCCACGTCCGCCTGGCCTCCGCATCGACCAGGCACGATTCGACGAGCTGCGCGAGCATTCCCGCGCTCTCGGTGTCAGTGGTCTCCAAGGCTGCCGCCAGCGGCTTCAGTATGGCAGCGGCGCCGGGGCCCTTACCATGCGTCATCGCCGAGAACGCCGTGAGGAACACGTCCCGCGAGGCCTCCGCCTCGTCGGTGATCAGCGGGACGTTCTCCGGACCCAGCACGAGCGGCCTCACGGTGAGCGAGTGCCACCCGGGCAGCCCGAGCCGGATAGGCTGCGCCGCCCAGCGGGCCGTGGACGTGCTCTGACACGGGCGTTGAGGGCAGGAGGGCGGATGCCGCTGAGGGGCCATGCCACCGCACGGCAGGTGCGCCTGGGCACGGAGCTACGGCGACTGCGTGAGGCTGCCGGACTGAAGGCGCGTGAGGTGGCAGGGGCGCTGAATTCGACTTCGGCCCAGATCAGCCAGATGGAACTGGGCTTCGCGGGTGTCAGCGAGGAACGGGTGCGTCGCCTCGCTGCGCACTACGCATGTATGGACGAGGCGCTGATCGACGCGCTGGTGGCGATGGCGACCGACCGTACACACGGCTGGTGGGAGGAGTACCGGAACGTGCTTCCTCCGGTGTTCCTCGACACCGCCGAAGCCGAGCACCACGCGACGTTCCTGCGCGAGGTCGTCATCATGCTCATCCCCGGCCTGCTGCAGACCGCCGACTACGCCCGCGCGGTCTACACGTACATGCGTCCCGAGCTGCCCGCGAGCGAGGTGGCCTCCCGCGTGGAGCATCGGCTGAAGCGGCGGGTCGTCATCGAAGGGGAGGACCCCACCCCGTACGAGACGGTCATCCACGAGTTCGCCCTGCGGGTCCATGTATCGGACCGCCGGGCGTCCCTTGCTCAACTCCGGTATGTCCTGGAGCAGATCGATGCCGGCCATGCCGCCGTGCGTGTCATCCCCGTCGCGTACGAGGGTTTCGCCGGAGCCGGAGCTTCGATGATGTACTTGGGCGGTCCTGTGCCCAAGTTGGACACCGGGCTGCGTGACTCGCCCACCGGCGCCGGCTTCTGCGATGCGGAAGCGCAGTTGGAAAAGCTGCGCACCCTGTTTCGCCAGGTGAAGAGCGCGTCCCTGGATCCAGCGGCGTCACGGGACCTCATTCACCGGGTGGCGAAGGAACTGTGAATGCACTGGCGGAAGTCGACGTACTCCAGCGGAGGTGACGGCGACACCTGCGTGGAAATCGCCCCGCTCCCCTCTCGCATAGCCGTCCGCGACTCCAAATCCCCCACCCGCACCCCC
The DNA here is from genome assembly GCF_055565975.1 of Streptomyces sp. NPDC028289. NCBI lineage: Bacteria > Bacillati > Actinomycetota > Actinomycetes > Kitasatosporales > Streptomycetaceae > Streptomyces > Streptomyces sp. NPDC028289. The sequence goes on from NZ_JBVHTI010000005.1 coordinate 722,158, forward strand.
CTCACCTTCCCCGCCCCCGCCTTCGCCGCCCTCATCGAGCACCTCAAGGCCGCCTCGGACGAGTGAGCAGGTTCGGCAGGGCGCTCAGGGTCATTCCGGTGGCGCCGATCCACAGCGTGGCCGCCGGGCCGAACGCGGAACCCGACGCACCGCCCAGTAAGCCGCCCAGCGGGATGCCGCCCCAGGAAACGAAGCGGGCGGTCGCGCTCATGCGGCCCAGGAGCCGGTCCGGTGTCAGCGTCTGCTGCACGCTCGACTGGGCCACCACGCGCACCACCCCGCCCAGGGAGAGCGCCGCCAGCCCGAGCGCGGCCACGGTCACGCTCCAGCCCGGCCGGGCCAGCGGCATCAGCGCGGTCAGCGGGCACGTGGTCAGCGGGGCGAGCCGGATGACCGGGCCGGGGCCGAGCCGTCGCGCGGCCCCGGCCGCCAGCAGCGCGCCCAGCAGGGCACCGCACCCCATCCCCGACAGGACCAGGCCGATGCCGAACGACGACAGCCCGATCACCCGCTCCAGGTAGACCAGCAGCATGGCCTGGTACATGACCAGGAAGAGATTGAAAACCGCGTCCCCGACAACGATGGCACGCAGGGCGGGATGCCCGAGGACGAACCGCAGGCCCTCCTTGATGTCCCGCCCCAGCCGCGGGTGTTCGCCCGCCGAGGGCCGCTCCTCCGGCCTGCGGATGCCGGTCGCGAGCAGACCCGACAGGGCCATCCCCAGCGAACTCGCCAGCAGCGTCACGGGGGCGCCGGCCAGCCCGACCAGCGGTCCCGCCAGCGTCGGCCCGCTGATGCCGGTCACCGAGCGGACCGCCGAGAGCCGCGCGTTGCCCTCGACGAGACGGGCGCGGCCCACCAGGTGGGGCAGATAGCTGACGTGGGCGACGTCGAAGAAGACGGTCAGCACGCCGTGGACCAGGGCGACGGCGCAGAGCCACCAGAAGGTGAGGCGGCCCGCCCACCAGGCCACCGGCACCGTCAGCAGGACCAGCGCCCGGGCGAGGTCGGCGGCGATGAGCACCGGCCGTTTCCGCACGCGGTCCACCCAGGCGCCCGCCGGCAGCCCGACCAGGAGCGAGCCGGCCGTGGTCGCCGCGGTCAGCAGCCCGACCCGGAACGCGGAGGCGTCCAGGGCCGTGATCGCGACCAGCGGCAACGCCAGGAAGAGGACACGGTCGCCCAGTTGGCCGAGGGCGGTGGCGGTGAGGAGGCGGCGGAAGTCCGGGTCGTGCAGCAGCCCGGGCCGGGAGGACACTAGCGGTCCACTTCGAACTCGTAGACGACCTCACGGCGGACGTCCGGAACGACCATGTCGGCGGTCTCCACCGGACGGCCGCCGGTGTCGTAGATGGTTCGCTCGATCCGGAGGACCAGATCGCCGGCGCCGATGCCGAGCAGGTTCGCCTGTGCCCGGGTGGCGCGGGCGGGGCGGGGAAGTTCGACCACCGTCTCGACGTCCACACCGATGGACCGCATCCGCGCGACCACCCCCTGTCCCGCCAGCGGCCCCCGCTCGGGCAGTACGACCGGGGTGCCGCCCGTGAGGGCCAACGGCTCCCAGGACTCGGAGAGCTGGACGGGCCGGCCGTCGGCGAGGAACTCGTAGCGCGTGCGGACACAGGGATCACCGGGGGCGATGGCCAGCCGCCCGGCGATGTGCTCGGGGGCCGGGACCCGCACCTCGCTGTGCGCGTCCCAGGCACCCGCCCGGCCCCGCTCCGTGCGGGCGGCGAGCGAGCGTTCGCGGCGCCGGGAGCGGACCATCCGCAGCCGCTCACGCGGCGGGCGGACGTACGTCCCCGAGCCCGCCCGGCCTTCCAGGAACCCCTCGGCGATCAGCAGGTCCACCGCCCGCTGCACGACGTTGCGCCCGACGCCGTACTCCTCGGCGAGCCGTGCCCGGGACGGCAGCCGCTCGCCGAGCCGCCACTCACCCGCGGCGAGCCGCGCGCGCAGCGATTCCGCCGTGGTCAGATACGGCGCTTCCCGGGACATCGGCGGCCTCCGTTCCGTGGTCCCGGACAGGTTCCGGGTTCGGAGTCGGCAAGCTACTGCCCCCGCGGAAAGCTGCTGGAGCAGAAACACGCTCCGTCGATCACCCCGGGTCCGGTGCCTGAGGATCCCAGCGCCTGAACGCTGAGACCCCCCTGGTCAGGAAGGGGACCGGCGGTCTAACGTCCGTCCATGGCAGCCTTCGACCCCTGGGACCCGGACTTTCTGGCCGACCCGTACCCCGCGTACGCCGAGCTCCGTGCCCGGGGCCGGGTGCAGTACTTCGAGCCGACGAACCAGTGGCTGGTTCCGCACCACGCCGACGTCTCGGCGCTGCTGCGGGACCGGCGGCTGGGGCGGACGTACCAGCACCGGTTCACGCACGAGGAGTTCGGGCGGAGTGCGCCCGCGCCGGAGCACGAGCCGTTCCACACGCTCAACGACCACGGCATGCTCGACCTGGAACCGCCGGACCACACCCGCATCCGCCGCCTGGTGTCGAAGGCGTTCACGCCGCGCACGGTCGAGCGGCTCAAGCCGTACGTGGCCCGGCTCGCCGGAGAGCTCGTCGACGGGCTGGTGCAGGGCGGCGGCGGCGACCTGCTCGCCGACGTCGCCGAACCGCTCCCCGTCGCAGTCATCGCCGAGATGCTGGGCATCCCCGAGGCGGACCGCGCCCCGCTGCGGCCCTGGTCGGCGGACATCTGCGGGATGTACGAGCTGAACCCGTCGGAGGACACGGCCGAGAAGGCGGTGCGGGCCTCGGTCGAGTTCTCCGAGTATCTGCGGGTGCTCATCGCCGAGCGGCGCAAGGAGCCCGGCGACGACCTGATCTCCGGGCTCATCGAGGCGCACGACGAGGGCGACCGGCTCACCGAGCAGGAGATGATCTCCACCGCCGTGCTGCTCCTCAACGCCGGTCACGAGGCGACCGTCAACGCCACGGTCAACGGTTGGTACGCCCTCTTCCGCAACCCCGCCCAGCTCGCCGCCCTGCGCGCCGACCACTCCCTGGTCCCCACCGCGGTCGAGGAGCTGATGCGCTACGACACCCCGCTCCAGCTCTTCGAACGCTGGGTGCTCGACGAGATCGAGATCGACGGCACGACCGTCCCCCGCGGCGCGGAGATCGCCATGCTCTACGGCTCCGCCAACCACGACCCGGCCGTCTTCAGCGACCCCGAACACCTCGACCTGACCCGCCGCGACAACCCGCACATCTCCTTCAGCGCCGGCATCCACTACTGCATCGGCGCCCCGCTGGCCCGCATCGAACTGGCGGCTTCCATGACGGCGCTGCTGGAGCGGGCCCCGACCCTGACCCTGTACGCCGAGCCGAAGCGGAAGCCGAACTTCGTGATCCGGGGGCTGGAGGGGTTGAGTGTCGGCGTGGAGTGATCACCCGTTCGGCTGATCACTGACCGATTCCCGTGGTCGGTCGTGAGTGACGGGTCAAGCTGGTGCCTGCCCGCGAAGGGAGGCACCATGACGGTTATGGCAGAGCGCACCTCGTCTCAGATGTCGGTAGACGTGTTCGATCGAATCGCGGAATTCGCCGAGCGTGTGGACGACACCGTCAGGCTCGAATTCATCGACGGACGGATCGGGGTCAAGAAGGTGACGAACGGCGACCACGGCTCGATCATCATGTGGTTGATCCGCCAGTGCATGCAGGCTCGGCCGGAGCTTGACCTCAACCCGACGCAGGGTCTGAAAGTGGAGGCATACCGCCGAGGCCGGGCCCGCCCCGATGGTGCCCTCGCACCCGTGGGTCACTTCGCAGGGCAGGGTGACTGGGCCGAAACCCGTGGGGTGTTGATGGTCGTCGAGGTTACGTCCTATGACTCGGACACCCACAACCGGGACCGGGTCGAGAAACCCCGCGCCTACGCCGAGGCAGGTATCCCGGTCTACTTGCTCATTGACCGCGCCAACCTCACGGTTCTCGTGCACAGCAACCCCGATCTGGAGGACGGATACCGGGACATCCACGTGGTGAAGCTCGGGGGCAAGGTCGTTCTCCCCGACCCCGTCGGCATCGAACTCGACACCGAGGAGCTCAAGCAGTACGTCGGCTGAGAGACAGCCCTCAGCCGGTCACGTCCCGGCGCCTCAGCCCCGTGAGCCCCATGCCCGCCAGCACCACCGCCAGCCCGGTGAGGGTCACCACCGGCTCCCACTCCATGCCCCCGCCCGGCAGCTTCGGCAGGTGACCGAAGGGGGAGAGGTCCAGGACGAGTCTCGGGGCGTTCAGGGCCGGGCCCACCCAGCCGATCAGGAGGACCGCGACGGCCACGCCCCAGGCGGCGGGGGCGAACCGAGGCGCAACCCCGAACAGCAGCACCGCCACCCCGCCGATCACCCACACCGCCGGGAGCTGGACCAGACAGGCGCCCAGGATCGGGCCCACCTCCTTGCCGTAGCCGACGGCGAAGCCCAGGCCCGCGAGGAGCATGATCAGGGCCGCGCCGCCGAAGGCGACGGTGAGGTGGCCGGCCGCCCAGCGCAGGCGGCCCACCGGACCGGCGAGGACGGGTTCCGCGCGGCCCGACGTCTCCTCGCCGTGGAGGCGGAGGACCGACGCGACGACGTACAGCGCGGCGACCAGGCCCAGCATCCCGACCATCGAGGCGAGGAACGCGTCCGTCAGCCCGCTCTGGCCGCCCATCCGCTCGAAGATCTCGCGGGCGCTCTTGTTGTCGCCGACCAGGTCGGCCGCGCCCTCCGTCAGGCCGCCGTAGACCACGCCGGCCAGGAAGAAGCCGAGCGACCAGCCGAGCACGCCGCCCCGCTGGAGCCGCCAGGCGAGCGCGGCGGCGGAGCCGAGGCGGCCGGCGGCCGGGCCGGGGCGGGCGGGGAAGAAGCTCATGCCGAGGTCCCGGCGCCCGGCAAGGACATAGGCCGCGGAGCCCTGGAGCAGCACCGCCGCCGCGAAGAGCAGGAGCACCCACCAGCGTTCGGCGGCGAACGGGCGCAGGTTCTCCAGCCAGCCGAGCGGGGAGAGCCACGTCCACGGCGAGGAGCCGTCGCTCGTCGCCGCGTCGCCCGCCGCGCGGAGCACGAAGGCCGCGCCCAGGACCGCCGACGTCAGGCCCCTCGCCAGGCGGGCGCTCTCCGTGAGCTGGGCGACGACCGCCGCCGTCGTGGCGAAGACCATGCCGGTCGCGGCCAGGCCGAGGCCGAAGGAGAGCGCACCCGCCGTGCCCTGACCCGCCAGGCCCGCGGTGACGAGCAGGGCGAGCACGGCGTTTGCGACCGCCGCCGCCAGCAGGGCCGCGGTCAGCGACGCCCGGCGGCCCACCGCGCCGGACGCCACGAGTTCCGCGCGGCCGCTCTCCTCCTCGTCACGGGTGTGCCGTACGACGACGAGCAGGCTGGTCACGGCCGCGAGGAGCCCGGCGTACACGCCCACCCGCCACGCCGTCAGGCCGCCGAGCGAGGTGTCGTGGAGCGGGCCGATCAGGGCGCGGTAGGAGGCGTTGGTCTGCAACTGGCGGACCAGGTCGGTGCGTTCGGCGTCCGTGCCGTACAGGCTCTTCAGGGTGTTCGGCATGGAGAGGACCATCAGCGCGTTCACCGCGATCCACACCGGGGTGGTCACGCGGTCGCGGCGGAGCGCGAGGCGCAGCAGGGTGCCGGTGCCGGCGAGCGTGCTCATCGGGCGGCCGCCTCGTCCTGGTAGTGGCGCAGGAAGAGTTCCTCCAGGGTCGGGGGCGTGGAGGTGAGGGAGCGGACACCGGTCTCGGACAGCGAGCGGAGTACGGCGGTGAGGTGCGCGGTGTCCACCTGGAGGCGGATCCGGTGGCCCTGGACGTCGAGGTCGTGGACGCCGGGGAGGTGCGCCAACCCGTTGGGGGGACCGGCGAGTTCGGCGGTCACGCTGGTGCGGGTGAGGTGGCGCAGGTCGGCGAGGGAGCCGGACTCGACGGTCCGGCCGGCCCGGATGATGCTGACGCGGTCGCAGAGTTCCTCGACCTCGCTGAGGATGTGCGAGGAGAGCAGGACCGTACGGCCCCGGTCCCGTTCCTCCTCCACGCAGCGCTGGAAGACCTCCTCCATCAGGGGGTCGAGGCCGGAGGTCGGTTCGTCGAGGATCAGCAGGTCGACGTCGGAGGCGAAGGCGGCCACCAGGGCGACCTTCTGCCGGTTGCCCTTGGAGTACGTCCGGCCCTTTTTCGTCGGGTCGAGTTCGAAGCGGTCGAGCAGGTCGGCGCGGCGGGCCCTGTCCAGGCCTCCGTGCAGGCGGCCGTAGAGGTCGATGACCTCGCCGCCGGAGAGGTTGCGCCAGAGGGTCACGTCGCCGGGGACGTAGGCGATCCGGCGGTGCACCTCCACGGCGTCCTTCCAGGGGTCACGGCCGAGGATCTGCGCGGCGCCCGAGTCGGCGCGCAGCAGGCCGAGCAGGACCCGGATCGTGGTCGACTTCCCGGCGCCGTTGGGGCCGAGGAAACCGTGCACCTCGCCGGCCTCGACGGCCAGGTCGAGGCCGTCCAGGGCGTGGGTGCGGCCGAAGGACTTGTGGAGCCCCGCGACCGTGATGGCCTTCGTCATGGCTCAGAACGTACGCTGTCTTCAGAAATTTGTGAAGTTAAGGAAGTGTGGAAACCCCCGCTAGGCTGGTGACCATGACTACGGATGCGATGGGGCGCGATCAGGAGGCCGTCTCGAAGTTCGTCGAGAGTTTCGCGGCACAGCTCGTCGAGGCCGGGATGCAGCGCATGCCGGCCCGGATCTTCGCGGCCCTGCTGTCGTCCGACTCCGGCGCCCTGACCTCGGCCGAACTGGGGGAGCAGTTGCAGGTCAGCCCGGCGGCGGTGTCCGGCGGGGTGCGCTATCTGGCCCAGCAGCACATGGTCGCGCGCGAGCGGGAGCCGGGCTCCCGGCGGGAGCGGTACCGGGTGCACAGCAACCAGTGGTACGAGGCCCTCACCAACCGGGAGGCCGTGATCAGGCGGTGGGAGGGGGCGTTGCGGGAGGGCGTGAGCAGCCTCGGCCCCGACACCCCGGCGGGGCGCCGGATGGCCGAGACGCTCGCGTTCTTCGAGTTCGTCGACGACGAGATCGGCAAGATGATGGAGCGCTGGCGCGTCCACCGCGATCAGCTCTTCGGCGAGGGGCGACCCCTCGCCGAAGACCGCTGAACCTGCCTACATCACGTCCGGTTCCGGCGCCTGACCAGGAAGACCAGCCCGCCGCCGAGCAGCAGCGCTGCCGCGCCGGCGGCAACGGCCACGGGTACGGCGCCGCTGCTGCCGGTGGAGGCGAGGGAACCGCTGTCGCCGGTGGTGGAGACCGTCTGCGTGCCGGGGGTGTTGCCGCCGGTACCGGCCGTCGCCGTCGTCGAAGGCGACGCGGAGGCGCTCGGCGTCGCGGTGGTGCCGCCCTCGACCTCGACCCTGACGGCCGCGGTGTCGTTGCCGTGCGTGTGGTCGAACGTCATGGTGTTGCCGTAGGCCGTGGTCGCCAGGGCCTCACCGGTGGTGGTCGCGGCGTTCGCGCGGATCCGCAGACCGAAGTCGAAGGAGCGGGAGTCCCCGACGGTGAACTGGTTCGGACTCGACTGGCAGAGGTACTGCGCCGCGCCCGGCGTCTGCTCCCCTGTACCGGACTTTGCCTCGTCGTTCCACGGGCTGCAGTGCGCGGGGATCTCCTCCGCCTTGGTGCCGGTGGGGACGGTCACCAGGAGCGCGGGCTGGTCGTCGCTGGCGTTGTAGCCGACCCAGCCCGGACCCTCGTTGCTCAGGGAGACGGTCACGTGCACCAGGTCGCCCGGTGCGCCCTTCGCGGTGGCGCCGCCCGCGACCATGTCGGCGGTGTTGTCGGCGTCGATGTGCTGCCGGTCGATCGCCGTGCCGCCGGTCGCGGCGTCCCCGGCGGCGACGAGGGAGAGCACGGGACCGTCCCCCGGCTTCGGTGCGCTACCGGACAGGGGCAGGGCCTCGTGGCTGAAGTACTCGAACAGGGCCTGGTCCGTCACGTCCAGCCCGACCGGCTGGTCCACCCGGTAGCTCTTGCCGGGCTCGACGACCGTGTCGAACGTGCACAGCGCCTGCTCCGTCAGGACGTAGTCGTCCGCCTTGGAGTACACGCAGTTGGAGTAGTGCTTCGCGTACGAGAGCCCGATGGTGGTGCGCATCTTCAGCTGGACCCCGTCGGCGGCCAGGGTGCCGACGTTGCTGATCGTGATCGGGGTGTCGATCGTGGACCCGGGCTTGTCGCCCTTGCGGGCCGCCAGTTTGTTGACCTTCAGGTCGGTGGTGCCCACGGTCACCTTCGCGGTGGTGGAGACCACGGTGCCGTTGGCGGACGTACCGCTGAGGGTCACCGTGCCGGTGGTGCCGAGCGGGGTGCCGGGCTTGGCGCTCAGGCCGATGAGCGAGCCGGCCGCCTCGCCCTCGGGGACGTCCCGGGCGGGCCAGGTGTAGACGTGGTCGGCGGGTACGGGCGCGTCCGTGGTGACCCAGTCGATGACGTTGCTCAGGTCCGCGCTGATGGTGACGTCCTTGGCGGTGCCGGGGCCGTCGTTGCGCAGGCCCCAGTTCACCATCGTCGGGTCGCCCGTGTTCGGCGGCATCGGCAGGCCCAGGTGGTCGTCCTGGAGCCAGATGTGTACGACCGGGCCGTCGGCGGCCTGGGCGGACGTCACGGGCAGCCATGCGGCGACCGCGGCCGCGAAGACTGCCAGCGCGGCCCCGAATCGGTGCCGGCGGTGGGTCATGGTGGCTCCTCCCGGCGGGGCGCCCCTCGCCCCTGCCACACCACTGAGACACCCGGCGAATGCCGATGGTTGTCCGGGAGTTCACCTTTCGGTCCGGCAGCCCACCGGCCGCACCGGTCACCGGCCCCCCACGCCTACCGCTCCCGCGTCTCCTCCAGCACCGTCCGCCCCAGCAGCGCGTACCGCTCCGGTGCCCGGTGCTTGAGGTACTGCGCGTAGCCGATGCCCGTCGCCGCCATCAGTGCCACCAGCCACGGCGTCGCCTTCAGCAGCAGTGAGCCGGACTCGGTGCCGGCCGCGACGCCCATGTTGGACACCAGCAGGACGACCACGGCGAGCATCGCGACGCCGCCGATGAGCGGGGCGGCGAAGGTCTTGAACCAGTGCCGGCTCTCGGGGTGGTTCTTGCGGAAGTAGACCAGCACCGCGAACGAGCAGACCGCCTGCACGACCAGGATCGCCATGGTGCCGAGGATGGCGAGCAGGACGTAGAGGGCGTTGTACGGGTCCTTGCCCGCGATCCAGAACGCGGCGATCAGGACGGCGGAGATCACCGTCTGGACCAGGCCCGCGATGTGCGGGGAGCCGTGCCTGTGGTGGGTGCGGCCGACGGTCTTCTGGAGCTTCGGCAGGACGCCCTCCCGGCCCAGCGCGTACATGTAGCGGGCGGCGCAGTTGTGGAAGGCCATGCCGCAGGCCAGCGAGCCGGTGATCATCAGCCACTGCATGAGGACGACCGCCCAGTGGCCGACGTAGTGCTCGGTCGGGTTGAAGAAGAGGGCGAGCGGGTTCGCGGAGGAGGCGGCCTTCACGGCCTCCGTCTCGCCGTTGCCGGTGATGGCCATCCAGGAGACGAAGACGTAGAAGACGCCGACGCCGAGGACCGAGATCATCGTCGCCTTGGGGATGATCTTCTTCGGGTCGCGGGACTCCTCGCCGTACATCGCCGTCGACTCGAAGCCGACCCAGGACCAGAAGGCGAAGAAGAGGCCGAGGCCGGCGCTGGTCCCCTTGAAGGCGTTGACCGGGTTGACCGGGGCGAAGGTGAAGCCGTGCGGGCCGCCGCCGTGCAGGGCGACCGAGATCGCCATCGCCGCGAGCACGGTCACCTCGGTGCCGAGGAGGACCACGAGGAGCTTCTCGGCGACGCTGACGCCGAACCAGGTGCCGGTCGCGTTGATGGCGAGCATCAGGATCGCGAACGCCCACCACGGGACGTCGAGGCCGGTCTGGTCCTTGAGCGTCGTGTTGGCGAAGACCGAGAAGATGCCGATCAGCGCCGGTTCGAAGACGACGTACGCGAAGGTGGCGAGCAGCCCCGAGGCCAGGCCCGCGGTGCGGCCGAGACCGTAGGAGATGAAGCCGTAGAAGGCGCCCGTCGAGGTGATGTGCTTCGCCATCGACGTGAAGCCGACGGAAAAGATTGCCAGGACGACCATTGCGACGAGGTAGCTCGCCGGCGCGCCTATGCCGTTGCCGGACGAGACCATGAAGGGCACGTTGCCGGTCATCGCGGTGATCGGTGCGGCGGTCGCGACGGCCATGAAGACCACCCCGAGCAGACCGATCGCGTTGGGCTTGAGCCGGTGAACCGTGCCCTCGCCGCCTGTCTCCGTCGCCGGGGCGACTCCCTCGTCCACTGCCATCGGGGTGGCCCCTCTCCTGCTGTTCGCTGGCTGTACCGAACCGGAACTCTGTAGGCCGAATGAGTCCGTCGAGGGTCTCGGTGCGTTAAATGTTTGTCAACCAGACCTTTAGAAATCTGACGCAATCTGTCGGCAACACCCGGCTCGTACGGTCGCCGCCATGAGCACGTACACGGCCACCCTCGGTGGCGAACGCCACCGCTTCGGCTCCCTGGCCCGCCTGCTGGCCGCCGCGAGCCCCGAACGCTCCGGCGACCGGCTGGCCGGCCTCGCCGCCGCGAGCGCGCGGGAACGGGTCGCGGCCCGCTGGGCGCTGGCGGAAGTGCCGCTCGCCACCTTCCTGACCGAGCCGGTGATCCCGTACGAGGACGACGACGTGACCCGGCTGATCCTGGACACGCACGACACCGCCGCCTTCGCCCCCGTCGCCGGGCTGACCGTCGGCGAGTTCCGCGAGTGGCTGCTGGCCGCGGACACCGGGGCGCTGGCCGCGGTGGCGCCGGGGATCACACCGGAGATGGCCGCCGCCGTGTCCAAGCTGATGGGGAACGCGGACCTGGTCGCCGTCGCCCGCAAGGTCCGGGTGGTCACCGCGTTCCGCTCGACGATCGGTCTGCCGGGGCGGCTCGCGACGCGGTTGCAGCCCAACCACCCCACCGACGACCCGGCGGGCGTGGCGGCCGCCCTCCTCGACGGCCTCCTCCTCGGCTCCGGCGACGCGGTCATCGGCATCAACCCGGCGACCGACAGCCCCAGGGCGGTCCGCGACCTGCTGGACCTCCTGGACGGCGTGATCACCCGCTACGCCATCCCCACCCAGTCCTGCGTGCTCTGCCACGTCACCACCAGCGTGGACCTCATGGAGCGCGGCGCCCCGGTCGACCTGGTGTTCCAGTCCATCGCCGGCACCCAGGCCGCGAACGCCTCCTTCGGCGTGACCCTCGGCCTGCTCGACGAGGCCTACGAGGCGGCGCTCGCGCTCGGCCGCGGAACCGTCGGCGACAACGTCATGTACTTCGAGACCGGCCAGGGCAGCGCCCTGTCCGCGGACGCGCACCACGGGGTGGACCAGCAGACGGTGGAGGCACGGGCGTACGCGGTGGCCCGTCGCTACCGCCCGCTCCTGGTGAACACCGTCGTCGGCTTCATCGGCCCCGAGTACCTCTACGACGGCCGGCAGATCCTCCGGGCCGCCCTGGAGGACCACTTCTGCGGCAAGCTCCTCGGCCTGCCCATGGGCCTGGACATCTGCTACACCAACCACGCCGACGCCGATGACGACGACATCGCCACCATGCTGACCATGCTCGCCGTCGCGGGCGCCTCCTTCGTGATCTGCACGCCGGGCGGCGACGACATCATGCTCAACTACCAGTCGGCCTCCTATCACGACGCGTTGTACCTGCGCGAGGTGCTGGGCCTGCGCCCGGCCCCGGAGTTCGAGGCGTGGCTGGAGTCGGTCGGGCTGCTGGCCGAGGACGGCGGCGTACGCGAGGTCGGCGGCCACCCGCTGGCGGCGATCGGAAGGGAACTGGCCGCATGACCGAGGTGACGACGACCACCGGACTCGACGAACTCTGGCCGCTGCTGCGCCGCCACACCCAGGCCCGGATCGGCCTCGGCCGCTCCGGCTCCGCCCTGCCCACCCGGCACCGCCTGGGCCTCCAGTCGGCGCACGCGGCGGCCCGGGACGCGGTGCACTCGCCGTTCGAGCCGGACACCGTGACGGCCGGGCTGCCGGGGATGCCGACGGTACGGGTCCGCAGCGCGGCCGGTGACCGGCTGACGTATCTCCAGCGGCCCGACCTGGGCCGCCGCCTGCACCCCATGGACCGGGCGCACCTGCCGGCCGGTGACTGGGACCTCGTCTTCGTCGTCGCCGACGGGCTGTCCAGCCGGGCGGTGCACGAGCACGCGGCGGCGGTGGTCCGGGCGACGGCGGCCCGCCTCCCGGACTGGCGCGTCGCCCCGGTGGTGCTCGCCGAACAGGCCCGGGTGGCCCTCGGCGACGACATCGCGCACGCGATGGGTACCGCCCTGGCGGTCGTCCTCATCGGCGAACGGCCCGGCATGTCGGCGGCGGACTCCCTGGGCGCCTACCTGACGTACCGGCCGGTGCCGGGCGTGACGACGGACGCCGACCGCAACTGCCTGAGCAACATCCGGCCGCCGCGGGGCCTCGGCTACGACGCGGCGGCGGGGAAGCTGGCGGCGCTGATGGGGAGGGCGCGGGAGCTGGGGCGGACGGGGGTGGAGCTGAAGGACGAAAGCGATCACGGAGATGTGATCGGTCGGATACTCTGAGTGGTGGCTGGTCTGCGACACGGGGAGGGCGCATCATGACGTTGATGACTGAGCGACCGACGATAAGCGGCACCGAGCCCCGCAGCTTCGAGGCGTTGCTGGACTACCTCGACGAGCTGATCGTGCCTGTCGGCCTCCAGGCCGAGATCATCAGGGGGAGCATCGTCTTGTCGCCGTGGTCGAAAGGGTATTACCAGGACGCCATGGAGCTGGTCTGTGATCAGCTACGGCCGCATCTGCCTGAGGGGTACCGCATCAGCGCTGCCCCGTTCCTCTACGTCTTTCCTGGGGACGAACGTGCGTACGGACCGGATATTCACGTAGCGCCCCGACGAAGCTTTCGGACAGTCAGCAATCGGCTCGATGGAGAGGCCCTGTCTCTCGCCGTGGAGCTGACCTCCAGCTCCACCCGAGACGATGACCTGACGGAGAAGGTCACGGTCTATGGAAGGGCCGGAGTTCCGGTTTATCTGCTCCTCGACATGCAGGAGGAGCTGGCCACCGTGTTCTGGAACCCCTCGCCGAAGGGGTACGAGTCACGGGACACGAGGCCGTTTGGAGAGAGGCTCTCCATTCCGGCTCCCTTCGACTGCATCATCGACACCGCCGGCTTCGAGGCCCCCGTTGAAGAGGGCGAAGCCTGACGGGCTCACCCCGCCCCCGGCACCGTAAGCCCCCATCCCCCCTCCACCACCCGCCAGGTCCGCCGCCGTACCGGCCCCGCCAGGCCGCCGTCCGCCCGGTAGCGGAAGTCCGCGCCCACCACCGTCACCGTGCGGCCCGTGGCCAGTACCGGGGTCGCCTCCGCGCCCACCGACAGCGGGCGTACCTCCACCTCGGCGAGGCCGTCGTGGCCGCCCGGGGTCACCGAGATCCCCTCGACCGGCTGGTCCAGGTCGACGACCGTCTCGCCGTCGACCTCCACCCGCAGCCGTGCCGGCGGGCCGGGCACGGCCAGGGCCGGGGCCGGGCGCGCGGACAGGGAGCGCACGAGGTGCTGGTACGGCCGCAGCCACCCGCGCGCCGGCACCGTCTCCGCGGCCTGGGCCGCGGCCGTCACCGGCGGGATCCGCAGCGCGCCCAGCACCACCCCGTCGCTGTCGTCGACGAGGAGGTCCATCCGGCGCTCCACCCCGTCCAGGACCGCCCGCGCCGCCGCCACCGCACCGGCGGGCACCCCCAGCGCGTGCGCGACGCCCAGCGCGCCCCCGACCGGGACCATGGCCAGCACGCAGTCGGCCAGCTCCCGCCTCCGGTGCAGAAAGGTCACCGCACGGACCAGGGCGCCGTCGTCCCCGACGACCACCGGCCGCCGCGAGCCCCTGCGGGACAGCACACGGGCGAATTCCTCGGGCCCCTCCGGCATGCACACCTTCGCGGCCGCACCCGCGCTGAGCACGTCTTTCGCGATCCGGACGGATTCACCGTCCGTTTCCCTCGCCGCCGGATCGATGATCACCAGCAGCTGATCGGACCTCGCGAAAGTCGCCACCTCGGTCCTGCCTCGCTTCCTCGGGTAGCATCACTGTGCAAGAGCCCCTTGCGCTATTGCGCCAGGGGCTTCGTCTATTCCGGGGCATCCGGTCCGACGGTTGTGCGGCCAACGACGGTCGCGGTGGTACGCGGCGACGAACCTTACGCGTACGCCCCTGACCTTGGACATGCCCCGCCCGGAAGGGGTGTACGCGCGTGCCCGCACTTGTGCTGCTCGGTGCTCAGTGGGGTGACGAAGGCAAGGGAAAGGCGACGGACCTGCTAGGCGGCTCCGTCGACTATGTGGTGCGTTACCAGGGCGGCAACAACGCCGGTCACACGGTCGTCGTCGGCGACCAGAAGTACGCGCTCCACCTCCTCCCTTCCGGAATCCTCTCGCCCACGTGTGTCCCGGTCATCGGCAACGGCGTCGTCGTCGACCCGTCGGTCCTGCTCTCCGAGCTGAGCGGTCTGAACGAGCGTGGCGTCGACACGTCCAAGCTCCTCATCAGCGGTAACGCGCACATCATCACGCCGTACAACGTGACCGTCGACAAGGTGACGGAGCGCTTCCTCGGGAAGCGGAAGATCGGTACGACGGGGCGCGGCATCGGGCCGACCTACGCCGACAAGATCAACCGGGTCGGCATCCGGGTCCAGGACCTCTACGACGAGTCGATCCTGACCCAGAAGGTCGAGGCGGCCCTCGACGTCAAGAACCAGATGCTCACCAAGCTCTACAACCGGCGGGCCATCGCCGTCGAGCAGGTCGTGGAGGAGCTGCTGGGCTACGCGGAGAAGCTCGCTCCGTTCGTCGCCGACACGGTCCTGGTCCTCAACCAGGCCCTGGAGGACGACAAGGTCGTCCTCTTCGAGGGCGGGCAGGGCACGCTCCTCGACATCGACCACGGCACGTATCCGTTCGTGACGTCCTCGAACCCGACCGCGGGCGGTGCCTGCACCGGCTCCGGCGTCGGCCCGACGAAGATCAGCCGGGTCATCGGCATCCTCAAGGCGTACACGACCCGCGTCGGCGCCGGCCCGTTCCCGACCGAGCTCTTCGACGCGGACGGCGAGGCGCTGCGCCGGATCGGCGGCGAGCGCGGTGTGACGACCGGCCGGGACCGCCGCTGCGGCTGGTTCGACGCGGTCATCGCCCGCTACGCGACCCGCGTGAACGGCCTGACGGACTTCTTCCTCACCAAGCTCGACGTGCTGACGGGCTGGGAGCAGATCCCGGTCTGCGTCGCGTACGAGATCGACGGCAAGCGCGTCGAGGAACTCCCGTACTCCCAGACCGACTTCCACCACGCGAAGCCGGTCTACGAGACGCTGCCGGGCTGGTCCGAGGACATCACCAAGGCCAAGTCCTTCGCGGACCTGCCGAAGAACGCGCAGAACTACGTGAAGGCGCTGGAGGAGATGTCCGGCGCCCCGATCTCCGCGATCGGCGTGGGCCCGGGCCGGGACGAGACGATCGAGATCAACTCGTTCCTGTAGGGCTGCGGTTGGGCGACGCACTTGGGCCGGTCTTGGTAATCCTTGACCGGCCCTTGGGCTTTCCGTGGTTACGCCGGTAACGGGCGACGGTCAGCATCTACGCGGGTAGCCCGCCGCCTCCCGCATGCCCCACCCGTCCTCTCCGCCTTTCAGGAGCCCTGAATGCCCGTCAATCCCATGAACCGCCGTGAGTTCGTGCAGAAGTCGGCCGTCACCGGCGCTGCCGTGGCCGTCGCGGGAACGGTCGGTACCGGCAGCGCCGAGGCCGCCGAGGCCGGCCACGCCAAGCCGCCGAAGGCGCCCAAGACCTGGAGCTTCTCCATCCTGGGCACCACCGACCTGCACAGCCACGTCTTCAACTGGGACTACTACACCAACGCGGCGCCCGTGGACTCCAAGGGCAACACCTACGGCATCGCCCGCATCGCGACCCTGGTGAAGAACATCCGCAAGGAGAAGGGCGCGGACCGGGTCCTCCTCGTCGACGCCGGCGACATCATCCAGGGCACGTCCCTCGCCTCCTACTTCGCGAGCGTCGACCCCATCACCGGCAAGAACGGCAAGCGCGGCCCCAAGCACCCCATGGCGATCGCCATGAACGAGATGCGCTACGACGCGGCGGCCCTCGGCAACCACGAGTTCAACTACGGCATCGAGACGGTCCGCACCTTCGAGAAGCAGTGCGACTTCCCGCTGCTCGGTGCCAACGCCCTGGACGCCAAGACGCTGCAGCCCGCCTTCCGGCCCTACACCGTCAAGCACATCAAGGTCCCGCACGGCCCGGACATCAAGGTCGGCATCCTCGGCCTCACCAACCCGGGCATCGCCCTGTGGGACAAGGACAACGTCTCCGGGAAGATGGCCTTCACCGGCCTGGTCGAGCAGGCGAAGAAGTACGTGCCGCGGCTGCGCGCCCTCGGCTGTGACGTCGTCTTCCTCACCGACCACTCCGGCCTGGACGGCTCGACCTCGTGGGGCGACGAACTCCCCTACGTGGAGAACGCGTCGAACCTGGTCGCCGAGCAGGTCCCCGGCATCGACGCGATCCTCGTCGGCCACACCCACGTCGACGTCCCGTCGTACACGGTGAAGAACGCGGAGACGGGCGAGGACGTCCTGCTGTCCGAGCCGTACTGCTACGGCTACCGCCTCTCCCGCTTCGACTTCGAGCTGGAGCACGTGCGCGGCTCCTGGAAGATCACCAAGAAGACCGCCACCACCCTGAACAGCAACACGGTGGCCGAGGACCCGCGGATCACCGAACTCCTCACCGCGGACCACCAGTTGGTCGTCAAGTACGTCAACACCGCGATCGGCACCTGCACCGCGGCGATGACGACGGCGGAGGCCTGCTGGAAGGACGTCCCCGCCATCGACTTCATCCAGCAGGTCCAGATGGACGCGGTGAAGGCGGGCCTGTCGGCGGCGGACGCCGCGCTCCCGCTGATCTCGGTGGCCGCGTGCTTCAGCCGTACGGCCACCATCCCGGCCGGTGACGTGACGATCCGTGACGTGGCGGGCCTGTACGTCTACGAGAACACCCTGTACGGCAAGAAGCTCACCGGCGCCCAGCTCAAGGACTACCTGGAGTACGCGGCGAAGTACTACCACCAGGTCCCGGCGGGCACGGCGGTGGACACCGCCACCCTCACCAACGCCAACAGCTTCTGGGACTACATGTACGACATGGCGGCCGGCGTCGACTACGAGATCGACATCGCGGCGGCCGAGGGCTCGCGCATCAAGAACCTGACCTACAACGGCACCGCGGTCGCCGACGACCAGGTCTTCGTCGTCGCCGTCAACAACTACCGGGCCAACGGCGGTTCGGGCTACCCGCACATCGCCGCCGCGGAGACCGCCTACAGCTCCACCAACCAGGTCCGCGACCTGCTGATCGCCTACGCCACGGCCAAGGGCACCATCGACCCGTCGGCCTTCGCGGCCACCAACTGGAAGCTGACGCAGGGCGGCACGCCCGTCTTCTAGCGTTCGTCTGCCGCGGTTCTGTGGCGGTCCCACCTCGTGTGGGGCCGCCATTTTTTGTTTGCTCGATAAGCGGAACCTGTCAATTTCCATAGCGAATTCAACCCAATCTGTGAAATCTTAAGGCTGTGAATTCTGAAGGATTTCGGAGGCGATTCGAAGCTGTTCTTCAGTCGTCTTTCACGCATTGAGTGTCGACGGTGTTGTTGGTACTGTCCGTGGCGTCACAGCAGGCCAATGGGTGTCTCCCGTAAGGCTGTTGCGTTTTTTCATGCCTTTCTCCCCCTGTCTTCAAAGGAGAGGTTCGTGAGCAGAGAAAGAACCCGCCAGGTGCGTACACGGCGGACGTGGCGGGGTGTGGCCGGAGCTGCCACGGCCATAGTCCTGGTCGGCGGCGGATTCGCCGTGGCGAACGCCTCGACCGAAGGGGCCCAGAAATCCGACGCGGGTGTCCAGCGCCCGGTGAACAAGAAGGCCACGGGCGTCGCGGGCGTGGTCAGCGCCGCCAACGCGTTCCTCAACACCCTCACCTCCGACGAGCAGTCGGCGACGCTGCTGGACTTCACCCAGGCGAACGCGACCGCCTGGTCGAACCTGCCGTGCGGCTCCTCCTGCCGCGTCGGCATCGAGTTCAGCTCGCTGACCACCGACCAGATCGCCGCCGCCGAGGCCGTGCTGAAGGAGGCCCTGGGCACCGGCAAGGACACGGGCTACCAGCACGTCCTGCAGACCCTCGCGGCCGACGACGTGCTCGCCTCCGCCCAGGCCACCAGCAGCGCCGGCGCACCCACGGACGCGCCCTCGGCCGCGCCCACCGACTCCGCCTCGGCGGACCCGAGCGCGACCTCCACCGACACCGCCGTTCCCACCGACGCCCCCACGGGCGCCCCGCCCTCCGGCGGCACCGGTGGCGGCGGTGGCGGCGGTGGCGGGTACGGCAGCAGCCAGTACTTCCTGGCGTTCCTCGGCACCCCGTCGGCGACCGGCACCTGGCAGCTGCACTTCGGCGGTCACCACCTCGCCGTGAACATCACGTACAAGAACGGCAAGGTCGTCGGAGCCAGCCCGTACTTCACCGGCGTCGAGCCCTCCAGCTGGACCACGACCGACGGCACCACGGTCGCGCCGCTGAACAGGTTCCGCGACGGCATGCTCAAGCTGACCGCCGGCCTGAGCGCGGCGGAGCTGGCCAAGGCCAAGCTGTCCGAGTCGTTCAGCGACGTGCTGCTCGGCCCGAACAAGGACGGCGACTTCCCGGAGACCAAGGAAGGCATCAAGGTCAGCGAGCTGTCGGCGAAGCAGAAGAAGCTGGTCATCGCCGCGATGCGCCCCTGGGTGGCGGACGCGGACGAGGCCACCGCCGCGAAGCTCATGAGGACGTACACCAAGGAGCTCGACCAGACCTACATCTCCTACTCGGGAGGCACGGGCCTGGACACGCAGGGCGACTACGTCCGCATCGACGGCCCCAGCGTCTGGATCGAGTTCGTCTGCCAGAACGGTGTCGTGTTCCAGAACCAGGTCCACTACCACACCGTGTACCGGGACCACACCCGCGACTACGGCAGCGAGTTCTCCTTCTCATGACCGGACCGCGAAACTGGCTCACCACCGCCCTGACACGCCTGGTGGCCGGGATCGCGATCGTGGTACCGGCGGCGCTCCTGCTCGGGGCGCCGCCGGCCGCCGCGCATCCGATGCCGCACTCGGTGGTGCAGCTGGACGTGTACCGGTCGTCGGTCGCCGCCCGCCTGGAACTGCCGGTCAGCGACTTCTCCCGGGCCAGCGGGATCGACCTCACCGGGACGACCAAGGCCCAACTGCCGTCCCGGGCCGCCGCCATCCGCACCTACCTGCTGAAGCACATCCACCCGACCACCGCCCGGGGCACGGCCTGGCGGGTCGCCATCGGTTCCATACACCTGAGCGCCACCCGGCAGACGTCCACCGGCCCCTACCGCGAACTGACCGTCGCCGCGGTCCTCACCCCGCCCGCCGGCGCCGACGTACGCCGCTTCACCTTCGACTACGACGTGATCGTGCACCAGGTCGTCACCCACGTGACCCTCGTGACGGTCCGCCAGGACTGGGCGAACGGCCAGGTCGACGGCGAGGGCGCCACCCAGGTCGGCACCATCGAGCTCGACGTCCGGCACATGAAGGTCCCGGCCCTCGAGGTCGACCTCGGCTCCGGCAGCGCCTGGCGCGGCTTCGTCGCCATGGTCGGACTCGGCGGTAACCACATCCTCACCGGCACCGACCACCTGCTCTTCCTGCTGATCCTGCTCCTGCCGGCCCCCCTCGCCGCGACCGGCGGCCGCTGGTCCGGCCTGGTGGGCCCCCGCAAGGCACTCGCCCGTATCGGCGGCATCACCCTCGCCTTCACCGCCGGCCACTCGGTCGCCCTGGCCGCCGGCTCCCTGGGCCGGCTCGACATCTCGTCCTGGCCGGTGGAGGCGTTCATCGCCGCGAGCATCCTGGTCGGCGCGATCCACGCGATCCGCCCCCTCTTCCCCGGGCGGGAAGCGCTCGTGGCCGGCGTCTTCGGCCTGGGCCACGGCATGGCGTTCTCGTTCGTGCTCGCCGAAATGCACCTCTCCACCGGCCAGTTGGCCACCAGCCTCCTCGGCTTCAACCTCGGCATCGAACTGGTCCAGCTGCTGCTGGTCTGCCTCGCCCTGCCCTCGCTCCTGGTCCTGGCCCGCCTCCGCGTCCAGCCCGTACTCCGCCTCACCGGCGCGGCGCTCACCGGCGTGGCGGCCCTCGGCTGGCTGGTCGACCGCCTCGGCCTGCCCAACCCGGTCGCCCGCGCGGCCGACAGCGCGGGCTCCCACACCACTCTGCTGCTGGTCACCCTCGCGCTGACCGCGCTCGCCAGCACCGGGTGGGCCCTGGCCGCCCGCATGCGCAACGCACCGCAGGGCGAACTCAGGCCGCCCCGATGGCGTGCAGCCCCGGACCGTTCATGAGCCTGCGGAAGCCGTCCTCGGCCGCCGGGTCCGCCGGGGTGACGGCGCCACGTGATCGGCACCGCGACCATCACGGCGTCGGCCCACCGCGCCTGACGCCCCCCGGCTCAGAGCTGCATGGCGGCGCGGACCAGTCCGGCGACGGCCCGGGAGCGGCTGTGCGGCGGCCACGCGATCACGGTGGTGACCGGCGGTGCGTCCACCACCGGTACCGCGGCGAGGTCCTCGCGCAGCTGGGACCGGACGGACTCCGGCACGACACAGCAGGCGCGGCCCAGCGCGATCAGCTGGTACAGCTGGGCCTGGTCCCGGACCTCCGGACCGGGCCCCTCCGGGTACCTGCCGTCGCGGCCTCGCCAGCGCGCCAGGGGCAGCCCGGCCGGTTCGGCGACCTCGGCCGTCCGCACCTGCTCGCGGACGGCGAAGGGATGCCCGGCCGGCACCACCAGTACCTGGCCCTCCGTCAGCAGTTCCTCGGTGTCGAAGCCCGCCGCGGAATCGAACGGCAGGTGCAGCAGCGCCACGTCGGCCCGTCCGTCACGCAGCATCCGCTCCTGCTCGCCGACCCCGCACAGCAGCAGATCGACGGCGACCGCGTCCGGTTCGGCGGCGTAGGCGTCGAGCAGCTTCGCCAGCAGTTCGCCGGACGCGCCCGCCTTCGTGGCCAGCACCACGCCCGGCCGGCCGGACGCGGCGAGCGCCGCGCGCCGGGTGCGCTGCTCGGCGGCCGCCACCGCGTCCAGCGCCGCCCGGGCCTCCCGCAGCAGCACCGACCCCGCCTCGGTCAGGGTGACCGCGCGGCTGGTGCGTTCCAGCAGGGTCGCCCCGAGCCGCCGTTCCAGCCGGCTGATCGCCCGCGACAGCGGGGGCTGCGCCATCCCGAGCCGCTGGGCCGCCCGCCCGAAGTGCAGCTCCTCGGCAACAGCCACGAAGTACCGCAACTCCCGCGTCTCCACACCTCCATGCTACCGATCCGGCCGGGATCGATACCCCTGCGGTATCGCTGCCCACCCGATCGGTCCTGGCCCATACGCCCCGGCCCCGGACAGGATCGAAGCATGACCGAACAGCAGAAGACCGCGCTGGTCACCGGCGCGAACAAGGGCATCGGACACGAGATCGCGGCCGGCCTCGGCGCCCTCGGCTGGCGCGTCGGCGTCGGCGCGCGCGACCCGGAGCGCCGGGAGACCGCCGTGGCCAAGCTGCGGGCGGCCGGCGTCGACGCGTTCGGCGTGCCGCTCGACGTCACCGACGACGCGAGCGTGACCGCGGCCGCAGCGCTGGTCGAGGACCTCGCCGGACACCTCGACGCCCTCGTCAACAACGCCGGTGTCACCGGCGGCATGGCACAGACGCCGACCACCGCCGACCTCGCGACGGTACGGGAGGCCGTCGAGACCAACGTCATCGGCGTCATCCGCGTCACCAACGCGATGCTGCCGCTGCTGCGGCGCTCGCCGTCCCCGCGGATCGTCAACGTCTCCAGCAGTGTCGGTTCCCTCACCCGGCAGACCGCGCCCGGCGCCGAAATGGGTCCGATCGCCGTCGCCTACTCGCCGTCCAAGACGTTCCTCAACGGCGTCACCGTCCAGTACGCCAGGGAACTCCAGGACACGAACATCCTGATCAACCTCGCCTGCCCCGGCTACTGCGCCACCGACCTCAACGGCTTCCAGGGCCACCGCACCCCGCAACAGGGCGCGGCGACCGCGATCCGCCTCGCCACCCTGCCCGACGACGGCCCGACCGGCCGCTTCTTCGACGACGACGGGGAGGTGCCCTGGTGACTCACCCCGGGGCACGGGCTCACCCCTGCTGAGTAGCTCTACTCGGGCGGGAACGCGCGGTCGGGGACGAGACGGGGAGCATGAGCCTTCCACCGTCGTGCCCCTCGCAGGGCGGTCCCCTCAGGGTGGTCTTCGCCGTCGTGGCCGTACTGCTGCTCGCGGTCGCCGTCGCCGTCAACGGGCCGCTGTTCCTCGGCATGGCGTTCGCCGGTGACAGCTGTGGCACCTCGGCCGGAACAGCCCGGTTCCGCGACGACTCCGGCGGATGGATTCTCGTGGCGACGTTCGGGCCGGCGGTCGCGCTGGCCGCGGCGGCGGTCACGGTCGTGCTCGGGACGGTGCGGGCCCGGCGACCGTGGATCGTCGAGCAGGGCTGACCGCGGTCCCGAAGACACACCCCAAGGCTCCGGACCGGCAAACGGTCCGGAGCCTTTTCACTCACACAGAGATGAATACGCGGCTCACGGCCGCTTCAGTGGTGCGTGACGGCCTACCAGTCGCCGCGGCCGCAGTCGGAACCGAGGTCGGTGAACTGCGCGCCCGGGCTGCCCTCGCCGTTGAGGAGGTTGCCGGCGAGCCCGTTGGCGATGCCCACGTTGCCGAGGATGTCGAGGTTGAAGTCGTGGGACCGGCAGCCACCGCCGTGACCGCCGTACGCGTGCTGCTGCGCCGTGAGGGCGGTGGCCGGGACGGTGCCCATGAAGCCGACGCCACCGACGATGGCGATCGTGACAGCTGCCTTGTGAAGCTTGCGCATGTTCCTCCTCGAGCTGATGAGAGCGCGCGGTCATATGAACTGATAAGCGCTCAATTCGGAGGCTAGATCGACATCGCTCGCCGCGCTCTTCGGAGGAGCCATATGGGGTGTGACGGTCATCCGGGTGACCAGCCGTCAGCGTGACCTGTCATCAGCGTGACCTGGCGTCAGCTGAAGACGATCATCGAACCCTGGGCCAGGCTGCGGGTCGCCGCCGCGTGCAGGCCCAGCCACACGTGCCGTTCCCGCGCGAACGGGCTCGGGTCGTAGGGCGCCGGGACCGCCGGTTCCTCCAAGTCGGTGGGTGCGGCCGGGGGTTGGGGCGGCGCCGGGGGGTTCGCCGGGTCGATGCCGATCGACGGGGCGACGTACTCCAGCTCGCGCAGCAGGGCGTGGGAGGAGCCCAGCGGGCCGCCGCTGGCGAGGAGTTCGTCACTGGAGAGCGGGCGCGGGAAGTCGACCGGGACGTAGGCGCCCGCGTGGTCGTAGTGCCAGACCAGGTGCGACTGCTGGGCCGTCGACTCGAACATCTCCAGGAGCTGCTCGTAGTCGCCGCCGAGGTCGTCCACGGGGGAGACGGGCAGGCCGCAGACCTGGAGGAGGTAGGCGCGGCGGAGGAAGTGGAGCGCGTCGTAGTCGAAGCCGGCCACCGGGGCGACCTCGCCGGACAGGCCCGGCATGTACTGGTACACCGGCACCGGGGGCAGCCCGGCCTCGGCGAGCACCTTGTTGTATTGCGCGAGTTCCTCGGCGAAGGGATTGTCGGGGGTGTGGCACAACACGTCGACGAGCGGTACCAGCCAGAGGTCACAGGCCAAAGAGGGCTCCTCATATCAGCGCGTTCACAGCAGGTGCTCAGCTAGGTGGTCAGGGAAGAGTAGTCCGTGCGGCGCCGGTCAGCTCCCCTCGTGCAGGTCCCATACCCAGACCCCACCGGTCCACTTACCGGGTTTTCCGGTCAGGGCCTCCACCGCCTGTCGTAGTTTCTCGTCATTGGGTTGCGGGGCGACCACCAGGGCCCCCGCCTTCCAGTACGCGAAGTCCTTCTTCGCCTGCGCCCGCCAGTTCTTGCCGATCACCGGCACCTTGCCGGAGTAGCGGACGTCCCGCAGCATGCTGGAGGTGTAGCGCGGGACGGCGCCGTAGATGCCGGTGCGGTCCGCGCCGTAGGGGCCGTTGAAGTACCCGCCGGGGAGCTTGAAGCCGAGCCCCGCGCTGGTCTGCCAGTGCAGGGCCTCGGCGTAGCCGGGATCCGGGAGCGGGAGGGGGACGAGGGACTCGCCCTTGCCCACGTACGACTTCCACATCCCGCTGCTGATGAACGACGGGACCGCTTCCCGCTGTTCGGACTTCAGCGGGGCGGGGACGATCGGGAGCAGGGCGAGGGCGACCGCCAGCAGACCGAAGTACTGGGCGCCGGGGCGGCGGGTGGCCAGCGCCTTTTCGACCGCGAGCGCGAGCAGGATGCCCAGTGCCGGGGCGCAGATCATCGCCACCCGGCCCTCGATGACGGACTCGAAGAGCGGGAACTTCCGCACCAGCGCCCAGGGCCCCGGATACACCGTCTCCGTGAGCGGGATGCGGATCTCCGGGCCCATGGACAGCACGGCCGCGGCCACCGAGGTGAACGCCAGCGCCTTGACCAGCGGCCGTTCCCAGAGCCGTACGACGATCCCGAAGGCGACCAGGACCAGCGGCCAGCCGTAGAAGGCGTTCTGCTCGGTGGGGTTGAGGGAGAGCTCGTTGGCGCGGCCGGCGTCGCCGTAGAGCATCGAGCGTTCGGCGAAGGCGAGGAGGGAGAGGGGGCTGTTTCCGGCGTTGTCGCCGTGCAGGACGCTGTGGTAGCTCTGCGGGCCCGAGAACTGCCAGTGGAGCGGGAGGGCGACGAGGGGCAGGCAGACCGCCCCGGCGATCAGCAGGCCCTTGCCCAGCGGGCGCCATGCCTCCTTCGCCACCTGCGGGCGTACGGCCGCGTAGGCGAGGGCGAACAAGGTCATCCCCAGTGCCGCCAGCAGGAACGGCTCCTCGCCCAGGAAGACCTGGTACGCCGCCATCAGGCCGAGCACGATCCCGTCCCGCCGGACCCGGGCGCCGGTGGCGAGGCGCAGGGCGCGGTCGATGACCAGCGGGATCATGAACAGGATCACGAAGTTGGGGTGCGCGTTGGCGTGGCTGACCATCGGCGGCGCGAAGGCCGCGAGGGCCGCGCCGACGAAGGCGGCGGCCCGGTGCCGTACCACCCGCCTGACGATCAGCCAGTACCAGGCGACGGCGGTCGCGGCGAGGCCCAGCGCCATGCAGACGGAGAGCGAGACGGCCGGACCGGCCATGAGGGTCAGCGGGGCGAAGGGGACCGACAGGCCCAGCATGACCGTGTTGGCCATGAGGTTGACGCCGTCGGGGAAGTTCTGGAAGTCGGAGAAGAGCGGGTTGCGGAAGTGCGCGAGGTTGTCCGCGGTCACCGCGAAGAACCACTCCCACTGGTTCTGGTCCTGGAGGGAGTCGGTGAGGTAGCGGTGGTCCGGGTCGAAGAAGCGGCCCGAGTAGAGGGCGACGGAGAGGGCGAGGAAGAGGACGGGGACCAGCAGGTCCGCCGGGCGCAGCCGGCGCAGCCGCAGCCGGGCCAGGTCTGCGAGGACCTTCGGGTAGTCCAGCGGGCCCACCTTCGAGCCGGGCTGGTGGCTCCAGCGGACCGGGACCTCGGTGACGGGGTGGCCGGCGCGGTGCAGGTGCTGGAGGACCTCCACGTCGATGCCCCAGCCGTCGAGCCGGGAGCCGGCGAAGGCCTCGCGGGCCAGGTCGCCGTCGAAGAGCTTGAACCCGCACTGGGTGTCCCTGAGACCCGGCACGGCGGTGGCGCGTATCAGCAGGTTCCCGGCGCGGCCGAGCAGTTCGCGCAGCCGGTGCTGGTGGGCGGCTATCTCCGCGCCCGGCACCGCACGCGAGCCGATCGCCGCGGCGCCGCCCTCGCTGAGCGCCTTGTCCAGCCGCTCCAGCTCCTCGATCGGCGCCGCGAGGTCGGCGTCGGTGACCAGCACACGGCCGCCGGAGGTGGCGGCGACGCCGAGCCGCAGGGCGTTGCCCTTGCCCCGGTTGCGGTCGGCGGTGACCAGCCGGACGTGCGGGTGCTGTAAGGCCGCGACCTCGCGGGTCCCGTCCGTCGAGCCGTCGTCGGAGACGATCACTTCCCAGGAACCGAAGCGGCTCTCGTTGTCGGCGAGGTAGCGGGTGACGGCGTCGAGGGTCGGGCCGAGCCGCTCCTCCTCGTTGTACGCCGGGATGACGACGGAAAGGTCGACGGTGGTGGGCGCGGTCATCCGTCCTTCTCCGCCAGTCGCTCGATCAGGGCGAGGGAGTGCGTGTTGTACGCGGCGACGATCCCCCGGGCGGCCTCCGTGTCCCGGCGCGACAGCGCGTCGACCAACTCGGTGTGCCGGGACCACAGATACCCGCGTAGATCGGGCAGCCGGCGAAGATGCCGCACCGCGCACACCCAGGACTGCACGCGCAGCCGGTGCAGGAAGTCGGCGAGGTAGGGGTTGCCGAACAGGGCGGACAGCTCCCGCCAGAACCGGAGGTCGTAGCCGATGAGGACGGTCAGGTCACCGGCGGCCGCGGCGCGCTGCGCCTCCTCGCCACGCCGCCGGACCGCCGCCAGGGCGGCCGAGACCCGGGGCTCCTCGGGGTCCTTGAAGGCGGGGTGCAGCCCGTCGGTGAGGGCCTGGAACATGCCGTCGGTGACCAGGCTGCGGGCCTCGATCATGCCCCGGTAGTCGGCGAGCGTGTACTCCGGAACCCGGAACCCTCGGTGCTGGTCGGCGTCGAGGATGCCCTGCGCCGACAGGTCGACCAGCGCCTCGCGGACCGGGGTGGCGGAGACCCCGTACTGTTCGGCGATCTCCTTGACCGTGAACTCCCGGCCCGGCTGGAGCCGCCCGGCGAGCACTTCGTCACGGAGCGCGTCCGCGATCTGCTGGCGCAGGGTACTGCGGGTCACAGCGCCGTTGCCGGGCATCGTGGGGTCCCTCTCCTCACGCGTTCGGGTGACGTGCTCGCTTACACGTACATGTACGAGCACGCCACCTTACGCGTTCGGGTTCCGCGTGTACTCCTTCCGTGTCCGCGAAGCTACCCGTGGGTCGTTTCTACGGATCCTGTGAGCGTCCTGTGCTGTAGCGCCCCGCAAGGGGTGCTGGGGGTACCCCCGGCCGAAGGCTGGGGGAGGAACTGCGCGACCAGCCCCCACGCACCCGCAGCCAAAACCCGGCCTCAACCCACCGTGTACTCGTCGGCCACACTCAGCGCCGCGTCCAGCGCAGCGAACCCTTCCTTCAGCTCCGCCTCACTCACGTTGCACGGCGGCACGACATGCGTCCGGTTCATGTTCACGAACGGCCACAGCCCGTGCTTCTTCGCGGCGGCCCCGAACGCGGCCATCGCCGCGTTCGCCTCCCCGGCCGCGTTGTACGGCACCAGCGGCTCCCGGGTCTCCCGGTTCTTCACCAGGTCGAGCGCCCAGAACATGCCGACCCCGCGGACCTCGCCGACGCTCGGGTGCCGCTCGGCGAGCGAGGCGAGCGCGGGTCCGACCACCTCGGCCCCCAGCCGCTTCGCGTTCTCGACGACCCCCTCCTCCGCCATCACGTTGATGGTGGCGACGGCCGCGGCGCAGGCCAGCGGATGCCCGGAGTACGTCAGCCCACCCGGGTAGGGCCGCCTGCCGAAGGTCTCGGCGATCTTCTCGCCGATGGCCACACCGCCGAGCGGCACGTACCCGCTGTTCACGCCCTTGGCGAAGGTCATCAGATCGGGTACGACCCCGAACAGGTCGGCGGCGAACCACTCACCGGTCCGCCCGAACCCGGCCATCACCTCGTCCAGGACGAAGACGATCCCGTACTTGTCGCAGATCTCCCGGACACCGGCGAGGTACCCGGCCGGCGGCACCATGATCCCCGCGGTGCCGGGGATGGTCTCCAGCACGATGGCCGCGACCGTCCCCGGCCCCTCGAAGGCGATGGTCGTCTCCAGGTGCTCCAGCGCCCGCGCGGTCTCCTGCTCCTCGGTCTCCGCGTAGAAACGGGAGCGGTAGAGGAAGGGCGCCCAGAAGTGCACGACCCCGGCGGCGGCGCCGTCGGAGGCCCAGCGGCGCGGGTCGCCGGTGATGTTGATCGCCTGCTGGGTGCCGCCGTGGTACGAGCGGTAGGCGGACAGCACCTTCGGGCGCCCGGTGTGCAGCCGGGCCATCCGCACGGCGTGCTCGACGGCGTCCGCGCCCCCGTTGGTGAAGAAGATCTTGTCGAGGTCCCCGGGCGTCCGCTCGGCGATCAGCCGTGCCGCCTCCGACCGCGCCTCGACGGCGAAGGCGGGAGCGAAGGTCGTCATCTTCGCGGCCTGCTCCTGGATGGCGGCGACGACCTTCGGGTGCTGGTACCCGACGTTGGTGAAGACGAGCCCGCTGGTGAAGTCCAGGTAGCGCCGGCCGTCGTAGTCCCAGAAGTACGACCCCTCGGCGCCGGCCACGGCAAGCGGGTCGATGAGGTCCTGCGCGGACCAGGAGTGGAAGACATGCGCACGATCGGCCGCCTTCACGGCGGCTCCGGCCTGGTGATTGGGCTGAGGGGTCATGCGGGGGAGCGTAGGAGCGGCCGGCACCGGAGCGGTATCGGCGACCTGTTCCGTGGCCAGGGGGATTCCGCGACAGATTGTCCACAGCCTGGGGACATGGCCCGCGGTCGGTCCCTGTTACGTAACCGTAGACATGGCACTGCGCGATCCCCGGAAGGGCCGCATTATTCTCGGCTCGATCACAAGTGTGAGCGAGGGGCGGATCTGCCATGGAGAAGCTGGGGCCGGGGGATCCGCAGCACATCGGGAGCTACCGGCTGCTGGCGCGGCTGGGCGCGGGCGGCATGGGGCACGTGTATCTCGCCCGGTCGGAGCGCGGTCGTACCGTCGCCGTGAAGCTGGTGCGGGCGGAGCTGGCCGCGCAGGAGGAGTTCCGGGCGCGCTTCCGGCAGGAGGTCCGCAACGCCCAGCGGGTCGGCGGGTTCTGGACCGCGCCGGTGCTCGACGCCGACACCGAGGCCGCCGTGCCCTGGGTGGCCACCGGCTATGTGGCCGGGCCGAGCCTCCAGCGGGTCGTCGAGCACGACCACGGGCCGCTGCCCGAGCGGTCGGTGCGCATCCTCGCCGCCGGGCTTGCGCACGCGCTGGGCAACATCCACGCGGCCGGGATCGTCCACCGGGACCTCAAGCCGTCCAACGTGATGCTCACCATAGAGGGGCCCCGGGTCATCGACTTCGGCATCGCGCGGGCGCTGGAGACACTGCCCGGCGAGCGGCTCACGCAGACCGGCTCGCTCCTCGGCTCGCCCGGCTTCATGGCCCCCGAGCAGGTGCGCGGCGACCGGATCACCCCGGCCTGCGACATCTTCTGCCTCGGCTCGGTGCTCGCCTACGCGGCCACCGGCCGGGTTCCCTTCGGCTCCACGGAGGGCGGCGCACACGCCCTGATGTTCCGGATCGCCCAGGAGGACCCCGACCTCTCCGGCCTCCCCGAGGACATCGCCGACGTGGTCCGCGACTGCCTGCGCAAGGACCCCGCGGCCCGTCCGTCACTGGACGCGATCCTGTCCCGGACGGGAGCGGGCGACACGGTCTGGGAGGGCCGGTCGAGAGACCCGTGGCTGCCGGGGGCACTGGTGGCGCAACTGGGCCGCCACGCGGTGGAGCTGCTGGAGGTGGAGGACCCGACGGTCTACGGGGCCTTGAACGAGGCCCCGGCAACCGCGGCCGCGGCGACGAATCAATGGGCGCAGGGGCCAACTCCCCGAGGGGCGCGGGGCGGTGTCGAATCTGCGGCTGCCGCCGCGGGGGCGCGATCAGCCCCCACCGACCCGCAGCCGCCCCACAACGCCTCGTCCCCCGAACACGCCCCCGCCCACCCGGCCTACGGCTACCCGAACCAACCCCACCAGCACCCGCAGTCGTCGCCGAACCCGTACAACCCGTACACCGCGACCGCACCCGAGCCCGCCCCCGACCCCACCCAGATCTACCCGCCCGTCCCGCCGCCCCCGCTGTACGACCCCCTCCCCGCCGACGAGCCCCGCCGCACCGCCCGCTCCACCGCCCTCCTCGTCACCGTCGCCCTGATCGTGCTGCTGGCCGCGGGCGGCTCCGTCTACGCGCTCATGAACAGCGGCGGCGGCGACGGCACGGACGCCAAGGCGGGCGGCCGGACCGCCGCCGCTCCCTCGGCCACCGCCCCGACCACCGCCGCGGAGCCGTCGCCCACCGAGCCGCCCTCCTCCTCGGCCGCTCCCAAGGGCACCGTTCCGAGCGGCTTCCTCGGCACCTGGGTCACCTCGATAGACAACGACACCGGTCACAACACCCGCGAACTGGCCATCCGCCAGGGTGCCGTGGGCGACACGGTCCTCACCCTGGTCGCGGACGGCCCGGGCTACCACTGCGAGTTCGCGGCGAAGCTGGCCGAAAAGCCGGGCTCGGACGGTCCGTTGGAGATCGGCCCGTCCACGGTCACGGCGGGCAAGCCCCGTTCGTCGTGCACCGCCGGAGAGGCCACCGAGGTGACCCTGCTCCCGGGCGGCAAGCTGAAGCGCGTGACGAAGGGCGGCGACGAGAGCCTGACCTACAGCAAGGAGTGAACTGCCGCCGGACCCGGGGTAGTTGAACGTTCGGCGAACAACAGTGCGGGCGACCGATATGTCCCTTCACGGCCGCATCCGGCCCCTTACGGTGACCCCACCATCCGACTCCGGGGAGTGGCGGGGGCACCCACATGGAGTGGCTGAGCGCGGAGAACATCGTCGCCGTGGGGACCGCGGTGCTCGGCATCGTCGCGTCTGCGGGCATCTTCTGGTACGAGCGCCGGGTCCCGCGCCGTAAGCGCATCGGCTACCGGGTGCAGATGGACAACCCGATCGGCGACGACGTCCGTTCGGGCCGTATCGGCAGACGCCTGGGCCTCTTCGACGAGGCCCCGGACATGACCGACGCCACCCTGGTCCTGCTGCGCATCGAGAACGACGGCTCCCAGGGCATCGGGCGCGACGACTACACCAGTCCCGAACTGCACGGTCTCACCGCGGTCTTCACCGACCGCATCATCCGCGGCGTCTCGGTCACCCAGCCGACCGACAGCGACCACCTCATGCCGCACTTCACGCCGGACCGCGGCTTCGGCTATTCGGGCAACACCCTGCGCATCCCGCGGGTCCCGCTCAACCACGGCGAGCACTTCAAGCTGCTCGTGCTGCTCTCCGGCGGTGACGTCGGCCGGGAGATCAGGATCGTCGGCGGTCTCCACGACGGCGAGGTGCACCCCAACCGCAGCGCCACCCCGGACGACGCCACGCCCCTGTTCAGCCGCGCCTCCCGGCTGATCACCATCATGCTGACGCTCAGTGTCCTCACCCTCGCCGCGATCGTCGTGGCCCGTGACGACACCCCGCCGCCGATCGGCTGCTCGAAGGGCTCGCTGCGGGTCATCGGCTCGACCGCCTTCGCCCCGGTGATGCAGGACGCGGCGAAGAAGTACGAGAAACAGTGCGAGGGCGCGTCGATCACGGTGGACGCGCACGGCTCGACCGCCGGGATCAGGGAGCTGGACGGCGCCGGGAAGGACGCGAAGAACGGCTCCCCGCCGGTCCTGGCCCTCTCCGACGGTCCCAAGCCCACCGACATGCCCCAGTTGAAGGAGAACCGGGTCGCCCTGGTGGTCTTCGCGCTCGTCGTGAACGACGACGTGCCGCTGCGCAACCTCACCACGTCCGACGTGCGACGGCTGTACCGGGGCGAGATCACCGACTGGAAGCAGCTGGGCGGCCCCGACCTGCCGGTGGTGCTGGTCAGCCGGGACGCCAACTCCGGCACCCGGCAGGTGTTCCAACGGCGGGTCCTGAAGCGCGGCGAGATCGCCAACTCCTCCGTGGACTGCCTGCACAAGGACGACCCGACGGCGAAGGTGATCCGCTGCGAGCTGGACTCCACCGACCAGGTGCTGTCGGAGGTGGCCCAGCTGAAGGGCGCGGTCGGCTACGCCGAGCTGAACAGGGCGGAGGGCGCGAAGGGTCTGCACATCCTCTCGCTGGACGCCGAGGCCCCGTCGGTGGACGCGATCGAGCGCGGCGTCAGCCCGTACCCGTACCGCGAGATCGAGTACGCGTACACCTACGGTCAGCCGGCCGCCACCTCGCTGGCGTCGAGCTTCCTGTCGTACGTCGAGAAGGGCAACGGCCAGGACGTGATCCGCTCGTACGGGCATGTGGCCTGCTACACGCCGGTGGGCATGAAACTCTGCGCGTGACGCCCGCCGCCCGCCCCGGTCAGCCGAGGCTCACCCAGCTCCCCTGCGCGGCCGAGCGGCTCATCGCGTCCAGGGCCGTCGCGCTGCGCACGGCGTCCTCCAGGGTCGGGCCGTAGGAGGTGCCCTCGGCGACGGACCGCAGGAAGTTGCGGGCCTCGATCACCTTGAGGTCGTCGTAACCCATGGCGTTGGCGGCGCCGGGCTGGAAGGCGCCGTACTCGCCGTGGCCGGGGCCGACGAAGACGGTGGAGACGGGCTGGTCCTGGTAGGAGGTGCCGAGGCTGACGCCCAGCTCGCCCATCCGCCGGTAGTCCCAGAAGACGGCGCCCTTGGTGCCGTGCACCTCGAAGCCGTAGTTGTTCTGCTCGCCGACCGAGACCCGGCAGGCCTCCAGGACACCGCGGGCGCCCGAGGCGAAGCGCAGCAGGCAGTTGACGTAGTCCTCGTTCTCGACCGGGCCGAGTTCGCCGCCGGTGGCGAGGGTGTGGCCGGCGGTGGCGCCGGTGGGCCGGGCGCGCTCCGGGATGAACACCGCCGTGTCGGCGGCGAGCGACTCGATGTCGCCGAGCAGGAAGCGGGCCAGGTCGACGCCGTGCGAGGCGAGGTCGCCCAGCACCCCGCCGCCGCCCCGGGCCCGCTCGTACCGCCAGGTCAGGGCGCCGTCCGGGTGGGCCGCGTAGTCGCTGAAGAGCCGGACGCGGACGTGTGTCACGGTTCCCAGCTCACCGGAGGCGATCAGCTCACGGGCGTGGGCGACGGCGGGCGCGTTGCGGTAGTTGAAGCCGACCGTCCCGCGCACCCCGGCCTTGGCCACCGCCTCCGCCACCGCGCGGGCGTCCTCGGCGGTCAGCCCGACCGGCTTCTCGATCCAGATGTGCTTGCCGGCCTCCGCCATGGCGACGCCGATCTCGCGGTGCAGGAAGTTCGGTGCGGTGATGCTGACGGCGTGCACCCGCGGGTCTGCGGCGACCTCGCGCCAGTCCCGGGCGGTGGACGTGAACCCGAACTGCGCGGCGGCCTCCTCCGCCCGCCCCGGCACCTCCTCGGCAACGGCCACGAGCTCGGGCCGCACGCCCAGCTGCGGGAAGTGGTGCCCCACCCGCTGGTAGGCCTGCGAGTGCACCCGCCCCATCCACCCGAATCCGACGACGGCGACGCCGAGCGTACGCACCATGGGGCTGCCCCTCCTTGGACCGTCCAGAGCCTGCGTGCTCACGATGGGGCGCCGCTTCCAAAGATGTCAAGACATTCGGGCGTCTGGACAAGGCCGTGTGCACCGCCGTCGTGGTTGCCCGCGCAGTTCCCCGCGCCCCTCAGGGGCGCCTCCGCGGCCCCGCCCGCTACAGCCCCCCGTCAGGCGCGCGGGCAACTGCGCGACCAGCCCCCCACGGCGCGGCACCGAACCACGGCGCGAAGCCCCACCCCCTAGGGGCGCGGGGAACTGCGCGAACACCCCCGCGGCGCGGCACTGAGCCACGGCGCGATGCACCCACCTTCTAGGGGCGCGGGGAACTGCGCGAACACCCCCGCGGCGCGGCACCGAACCGACGACGCGCACCCCCTCTCACCGCGGCTCCGGCGGCCGCTGCCTCGGCATGTTCGGGCGAGCCCCGTTCGGCCCCGGCGGTAGCGGGAACCGTCCGTTCAGATGCCCCGCATCCGCCCGCGGCCCCGCCGTCACCGTCGCCTGCATGCCCAGCGGCGCCGGCCCCGTCCGGAACTCCACCATCCAGTCGGCCGTCTCCGTACGGACCAGCTCGGTCACGTCCTCGGAGAACCTCCGCAGCACCCCCAGGCACCGCTCGGCCGCCTCACTCGCCGTACCCTCGGCCGGCCCCAGCACCTCCCGCACACTCTCCGACGCCCAGTCGAACTGCAGCACCTGCAGCCGCCGCTGCACGGCCTGTGCGGTCGCCATGTCCCTTATCCAGCCGGACGTCACCCCGAAGAACCGGTCGATGCCGACGCAGGACACCGCCAGCAGCAGCGCGAGATATCCCCAGGGCGCGACCCCGCCCACCACCCCGGTGAGGTCGAGGAGCGGCAGCGCGGCCCCCAGCACCGCCCCCACGGCCGCCCCGCACCGCAGCGCCCTCGCCCCCCGCCGCTTCCAGACCCGGTCCGCCAGATACCACCCGGCCGTCTCCAGCGCCCCGCGCTCCACCCACCGGTACAGCTCGTCGAGCCGCTCGGCCGGCTCGCCCCAGTCCCCGAGCGGGAACGCCCGCCCGGTCAGATCACCCGGCCGCAGTCCGGCCGCGCCCTCGCCGCCCCGCCCGTCCTGAGGCGGCCCCTCGGGCTGCATCTCCGGCTGACCCACCCGGCACTCCCTTACTGATCCCGACCGGTCACGTTCCGTGACATCGGACCTGACATCGGACTGACGTCGGGCCTGACACTGGCCCCGGCACTGGACCTGACAATGGATGCTGACGACGGGAACCCTTCCTACCGCCCAATGGGTGGCGAAGGCTGTGCTTTCGTCTCTTTTCCGCCCGGAAGGGGGTCTTGATCAGGTATAGGGCGGCCGGGAATCTCACTCGAAAGAGTGGCGGGGCGATGGCTGCGTCGACCACGTAGGCTCATGCACAACAGAGAAAATCCGGACCCGACCCAGGAGCTGATCGTGATCCCCGGTGGTGGCCAGCCCAACATGCAGCAGCTGCTCCAGCAGGCCCAGAAGATGCAGCAGGACCTGG
Source organism: Streptomyces sp. NPDC028289 (assembly GCF_055565975.1). Classification (NCBI taxonomy): domain Bacteria; kingdom Bacillati; phylum Actinomycetota; class Actinomycetes; order Kitasatosporales; family Streptomycetaceae; genus Streptomyces; species Streptomyces sp. NPDC028289. Next base: position 757,326 of record NZ_JBVHTI010000005.1, read on the forward strand.
CACGGGCCCAGGAGGAACTGGCGGGCACGGAGGTCGAGGGACAGGCGGGCGGCGGCCTGGTGCGGGCCACCGTGACCGGTTCCGGCGAGCTGCGCGCGCTGAAGATCGATCCGAAGGCGGTGGACCCGGAGGACACCGAGACCCTCGCCGACCTGATCGTCGCGGCGGTGCAGGCGGCCAACGAGAACGCCCAGGCGCTTCAGCAGCAGAAGCTCGGCCCGCTGGCGCAGGGTCTGGGCGGCGGCAGCGGCATCCCCGGCCTGCCGTTCTGATGTTCGTCGCCCGCACGACACCCGCACCGCCTTCCTAGGACAGGCGGCAGCCAACTACCGTACGTACCGAAAGACTCCAGGAAGGGCAGTCCGTTGTACGAAGGCGTGGTCCAGGACCTCATCGACGAGCTGGGGCGGCTGCCCGGCGTCGGTCCGAAGAGCGCGCAGCGGATCGCCTTCCACATCCTGCAGGCGGAGCCGACGGACGTACGGCGCCTCGCGCAGGCTCTCCTGGAGGTGAAGGCGAAGGTCCGCTTCTGCGCGACCTGCGGCAACGTGGCACAGGAGGAACTGTGCAACATCTGCCGCGACACCCGCCGCGACCCGACGGTGATCTGTGTCGTGGAGGAGCCGAAGGACGTCGTCGCGATCGAGCGCACGCGTGAGTTCCGCGGCCGTTACCACGTCCTCGGCGGCGCGATCAGCCCGATCGAGGGCGTCGGCCCCGACGACCTCCGCATAAGGGAGCTGCTCGCCCGCCTCGCGGACGGCACGGTCACCGAGCTGATCCTCGCCACGGACCCGAACCTGGAGGGCGAGGCGACTGCCACCTACCTCGCCCGCATGATCAAACCCATGGGCCTGAAGGTCACCCGCCTGGCCAGCGGCCTCCCGGTGGGTGGCGACCTGGAATACGCGGACGAGGTCACGCTCGGCCGCGCCTTCGAGGGGAGACGACTCCTAGATGTCTGACGCCACGCTGCACGCGACCGCGCAGAACCCCGACGACTTCGCGGTCCAGATCGCCGACCAGGTGGAGAGTTTCCTGGTGGCCGTCACGGAGGTGTCGAAGGGCGACGAGCCGGACTCGGCGGTCCCCTTCCTCCTCCTGGAGGTCTCCCAGCTGCTGCTGGCCGGCGGCCGCCTCGGCGCGCACGAGGACATCGTCCCCGACGAGCGTTACGAGCCGGACCTGGGCCCGGAGCCGGACGTCGACCAGCTCCGCGAGAACTTCGGACGCCTCCTCGACCCCATCGACGTCTACTCCGAGGTCTTCGACCCGTACGAGCCCCGCAAGGCGCCCGTCCCGGCCCGGATCTCGGACGACCTGGCCGACATCATCACCGACCTCCGCCACGGCATGGCCCACTACCGCGCGGGCCGCACCACGGAGGCCCTGTGGTGGTGGCAGTTCTCCTACTTCTCCAACTGGGGCCCCACCGCCTCCGCCGTCCTCCGCGCCCTCCAGTCCGTCCTCATCCACGTCCGCCTCAACCAGCCCCTCGAAGAACTGGACGGCCTCGACACCGACCAGGCCACCATGGGCGACGAGACCCTGGAGTTCGAGGCGGGCCAGGTCATGCAGCAGGAGATCGGCGGGCCGGTGGGGGTGCGGCCGGTCAAGTAGCCGTCCTCGGGAACCGGCCCACCCGCCCCAGCAGGTCGAACAGCTCGCTCGGGGACTGCGTTACGCCGTTGCCCCGGGCGGCGGCCACCTGCTCCCGGCGGGCCGTCGCGCCGGTGCCGCCGTAGACGAACACCGGGGTCGTGGCATCGGTCTCGCGGATCTTCCGGATCAGCGTGAGCCCGGCTTCGGGGTCGAACCCGCCGGCCTCGGCGCGGCCCATGTCGGAGATCACGGCGTCGAAGGGCCGCGATGCCCTCCGCAGGGCCCGCAGGCCCTCGTCCGTGGACTCGGCCTGTACGACCTCCACGCCCATCGCCTGTAACTGGGCGGTCTGGTAGGCGTTGTTGGAGGGGTTGTCATCGACCCACAGAACCCTGTGCAGGACGCGTTGCGGCGGTGGCGACGGCTCCTGCCGGAGCCGGCTCCGATCCGTCCGGACCGTGAGTTGCTGCTGGAGCTCCGCGGTGGTCTCGACGACCTGGTTCGTGAACTCCTGAACCGTCAGTTCGTTGTTGCCGACCTTGATGCTGAAGGCCCGGTGCCTGACGATGCCCCGGATCTCCGGAAGCAGCTTCCACACCACCCAGGCGGCGAACAGCGGCCAGGCCAGCCCGGTCAGCGCCCTGATCAGTTCCGTCGCGTCCTTCATCACAGATCCAGCCCCCCGTCCGGGCCGTCCGGGTCCAATCCGTCGTCCGGGTCGCCCAGCTCCGTTCGATCCGGGTCGAGATGGCCCCAGTTGCGACGGCCCCAGGTGAGGTCCGGGTCGAGACCGTCCGGGGCGAGATCATCCACTTCCAGTCGGTCTCGACGTAGACCAGACGGATCTGGGTCAGGTGGGTCCGGTACGTCCACCACCTCCAGGCCGAGGTCCAGCGGCACCAGCGCGAGGTCGGGCAGTTCTGCGGTGGCCAGCAGGACTCGCATCCGGCGCCGGCCGAAGTGCCGTGTGCCCATCGCCGTCGTGCCGATCACGTCCAGGTCCGCCACGTCGATCGGGGCCGCGCCGTTGGACCAGGTCAGGGTGTTGGCCATGGCGAGGTCGACCGTCCTGGCATAGGCGCGGGACAGTTCGGCGAGCGTGTCGGCGTACCGTCGGGCGGCCTCGCTGTCCTCGGGAGAGAGCATGTCCACCGCCAATCCCCAGAAGGTCCGCACCGGCATGGCCATCGACCCCATGGGAACGACGCCGTCCCGGTGCGGTGACTCGGTCGCGAAGGACCTGAGCTCTGTCGCCTGCGGGCTCCCGGGCGTGGTGAGCAGGGCGCAGGCCAGGAGCAGATAGGCCTGCTGCTGGACATGTCCGAGGATGTCGTCCGGCCGGTGGTCCTCCAGCCCGAGCTCGACGAGTGGTTCGTTCTCGCGGTGTCGCTGCCCGGCGGTGCGCAGGAGCCGTTCCACCCAGGAATCGAGCTGGTCGCCATGGCTGACAGGTGCCAGCGAGGCGCTGAGGTAGGCGCCGTAGGTGAGTCCGGCCCGGGTGAACAGTGAGGCGGCGTGGAGCAGCAGTTCGACTCCGGCGTCCTGTTCGACCAGCCACCGCCACTGGCCCGCGAGGCGGTACGCCGACGCGGCCTCGACGAGGGCCTTGAAGTCGACGTTCTCCTGGTCGGGTTCCACGAGGCGCCCGTATGCCTCGTGGAAGTCCGCGGCGGTCCCCGCCTGCTCGGCGCGGAGCCCCAGGAGGTCCAGTGAGCGAGAGGTCATCTCAGAGCATCTCCCTGACGTTGCTCAGCGCTTCGGGCCGCACGAAATGGGGGTTGGAGTGAGTCCACGTCTGCCGGATCGTCCTGCTCTCGCGGTTCCACTCCCATCGCTCGCACCGGCTGATCTGGTTCGCGGGCACGAGGATCTTCGCGGCCACCTCGCCCTCGACCTGGTACGCAGAGTATCTGCGGTAGGTGTTCAGGTCCCGGACCTCTTCGGCGACGCCCTGTACGGCCACCGCGGAGCGGGGGGCCAGGATGACCCAGCAGAAGTAGAGATAGGCGACCGGCTCCTGGCCGAAGCGGGTGCCGAACCACAGGGCCGTGTGCCGGGCGGTGTGCACGAAGTTGGTCTTCGCCGCCGTGTCCCGCTCGACCGTCCCGCACGACAGGGAGATGAAAGGGGTCTCCTCGCAGAAAGGCAGCCCCGTGGCCGGGTCGGTGCTCTCGAAATGGTTCACGTGGAGATTGAGGTTCTGCGCGGTCAGTTTCGAGGCGACGTCGCCGTGCGGCAGGGGATCGATCCGCTGCCACCAGCGGCAGGCGATCCCGAACCTGTCGTCGATCACTTTTCTGGCGACGTCGTCGCCGGGGAGCGCCATCCCCTTCACACACCACTGCACGATCAAAGCTCGTCCCCCGAGTTCATGCGCGTGCGGGACCCATCAGCGTAGAGCAACTTCGCTGCTCTGTTGATGAGTTGAGGCCACAACAGTCATATAGGACAGGGGTGGTCCTAAGTCGTGCCTACGGTCGTCGATGGCACCGACACCAGCGAGGGGACCGCAATGACCGAGCAGGCCAGCGCTTCACCGGAGGGGTACACCACAGTCGCGCCCTGGGTCGTCACCGACGACACCGGGGCGTTCCTGGACTTCGTCAGCCAGGCGTTCGGGGGTGAGGAACTGGGGCGCGTACAGACCGAGGACGGTCTGATCGGGCACGCCGAGATCAGGGTCGGCGACACCGTCGTCCTGGCCTTCGACCGGCGCGCGGACTGGCCCGCCATGCCGAGCCTGCTCCGGGTGTTCGTCGCCGCCGCCGACGACTCGTTCACGCGTGCCGTAGCGGCCGGGGCGACGGTCGTCACCCCCCTGGCCGACAACGCCTTCGGTCAGCGCGGAGGACGTGTCAAGGACCCCTTCGGCAACATCTGGTGGGTGGTCGCCCACGTCGAGGACGTCCCCGAGGACGAGATGTGGACCCGGCTCCAGGACCCGGTGTACGCCGATGCCATGCGCGTGGCCCAGGAGACCCTCGACGTCGAACTCAGCGGCCGCGGCCGGGGGCGCAGCAGCCCGCCCGTGAAGTCGACCGGCTGATCCTTGGTTCTGACCGTCAGCCGTAGTTCGTCCCGGGGCTCGAGCCCCGGGCTTCGAGCTCTTCCCATGGGTATCTGGGGTGGTTTGAACCGACCCAACCGACCAGAAGAGTTCGTGGACTGAGTCTCGTCGGCGGGCGGGTCACAGTGCCCACACCCCCTTCGCCACCGCGGTGACCCCGCCCGTCAGGGCCAGGAGGAGGACCAGGCGGCAGGGCGTGGTGTTCGGGGGTGCGGTCGGCCACCGCGCGGCCTGCCAGGCCGCCCGTCAGCATGGCGCCGCCCACCGCCGTCCACTGTGCCGCGCTCAGCCCCGGCACCCCGTTCGCCGTCACCGAGAAGGCGTTGACGACGACGCCGTAGAACTGGGCGTTGGGGACGAACTCCCGTACCGTCCAGCCCGCGTTGAGGGCGTAGAGGGAGATCGGCGGGCCGCCCACGCCCGCCGCCGAGTTCATGAAGCCGCCCACCGCGCCGGCCGTCAGCGCGCCGCCCCGGCCGCCGAGGGCCGGGAGACGGGCGCCCCGCATCACGAGGAGCACGGCCAAGGTGACCAGGGCTCCCATGGTCAGGAGGAGGAAGGGCGGGGGGAGTCGGCGGGTCAGCCAGGCGCCCGCCGGGACCGTGCAGGCCGCCGCCGCGCACAGCGGGACCATCGCGGCCGGGCGGACCCGGCGCCAGCCGCCCGCCAGGCCCACCACACTGATCGCGCCCGCCGCGCAGTTGGCGAGCGCGACGCCCTCGGCCGGGCCGAGGAGGAGGATCAGGGCGGGGACGGCGACGAGCGCGAAGCCCATGCCGGTCAGCCACTGCACGCTCGCGCCCAGCACCACGACGCCGGAGAGAAGGATCAGCGCCGTCATGGTGTACCTGCCTACACCAACGGTTCGGGAGTGCGCTTCCTCGTTGCGGCCGCAGGGAGACGGGATCGTTGATCTCGCCAGGTCAGCCAAGCCGAGAAACAAGGATCCCGCCGTGAAGCCGCTGCTCTCCTCCCGTCCCGTCCTGTGGTTCCTCTTCCTCTTCAACCTCGTCGTCGCCGCCGTCGCGCCCTTCGTCGTCGACGGCACGCAGGGTGTGCTGACGGCCGTCGGGATGGGAGTCGTGTCGCTCGGTGCCGGCGTCAGTCTCCTGCGCAGCTGAGGAAGCCGGGCCGGGCGGACAGCCGGTGCCGGAGGGGCGACAGCGGCCACCAGCCGTTCGAGCGCCCGTGAACCTCAACCCACCCGGGTTGGGATCCCCCTCTTCCAAGAGGGGGAGGATGTCAACAGAAGTACGCGGCGCCGTCGTCCCGTACCTTAATTCTTGAAACTTAATTCACAGCCGTCACTGTGAGGCAGGGCACTTTCCGCGTGGGGTGCGGTTCGCTGGGCAGGTTCCGGTCGCGAGCGGCGAGGGCCCGCCGGTCTCACCATGCGGGAGCAGGCTGGTGGAATTCGGACGCTCGTTAAACTGAGCCGACACAACAAACCGAGCGAGGAGCGCACGTGGGCCTTGTCGTGCAGAAGTACGGAGGCTCCTCCGTTGCCGATGCCGAGGGCATCAAGCGCGTCGCCAAGCGAATCGTGGAAGCGAAGAAGAACGGCAACCAGGTGGTTGTCGTCGTTTCCGCGATGGGCGACACGACGGACGAGCTGATCGATCTCGCCGAGCAGGTATCGCCGATGCCTGCCGGGCGTGAGTTCGACATGCTGCTGACCGCCGGAGAGCGTATCTCCATGGCACTGCTGGCCATGGCGATCAAAAACCTGGGCCACGAGGCCCAGTCGTTCACCGGCAGCCAGGCAGGCGTCATCACCGACTCGGTCCACAACAAAGCCCGGATCATCGACGTCACGCCGGGGCGGATCAGGACGGCGCTGGACGAGGGCAACATCGCGATCGTGGCCGGGTTCCAGGGCGTGAGCCAGGACAAGAAGGACATCACCACGCTGGGGCGCGGCGGGTCCGACACGACCGCCGTGGCCCTCGCCGCCGCGCTGGACGCCGAGGTCTGCGAGATCTACACCGACGTCGACGGTGTGTTCACCGCCGACCCGCGCGTGGTGACGAAGGCGCGGAAGATCGACTGGATCTCCTTCGAGGACATGCTGGAGCTCGCCGCCTCCGGTTCCAAGGTGCTGCTCCACCGCTGTGTGGAGTACGCGCGCCGATACAACATCCCGATCCACGTCCGGTCCAGCTTCAGCGGACTGCAGGGCACGTGGGTCAGCAGCAAGCCGATTGGGGACAAGAAGGTGGAACAGGCCATCATCTCCGGTGTCGCGCACGACACCTCCGAGGCCAAGGTCACGGTCGTCGGGGTGCCCGACAAGCCGGGCGAGGCCGCCGCCATCTTCCGGACCATCGCCGACGCCGAGATCAACATCGACATGGTCGTGCAGAACGTGTCCGCCGCCGCCACCGGCCTGACGGACATCTCCTTCACGCTCCCCAAGACCGAGGGCCGCAAGGCCATCGACGCGCTGGAGCGCAACCGGTCCGGCATCGGCTTCGACTCGCTGCGCTACGACGACCAGATCGGCAAGATCTCGCTGGTCGGCGCGGGCATGAAGACCAACCCGGGGGTCACGGCGTCGTTCTTCGAGGCGCTCAGCGACGCCGGGGTCAACATCGAGCTGATCTCGACCTCGGAGATCCGTATCTCGGTCGTCACCCGGGCCGACGACGTGCCGGAGGCCGTGCGCGCCGTGCACACCGCCTTCGGTCTCGACTCCGACACCGACGAGGCCGTCGTCTACGGAGGCACCGGCCGATGACTGCCAAGCCGGCGCTCGCGGTCGTGGGTGCGACCGGGGCCGTCGGCACGGTGATGCTCCAGATCCTGTCCCAGCGGGCGGACGTCTGGGGCGAGATCCGCCTGATCGCCTCCGCGCGCTCGGCCGGCCGCAAGCTGACCGTGCGCGGGGAGGAGGTCGAGGTCGTCGCGCTGTCGGAGGAGGCCTTCGACGGCATCGACGTCGCGATGTTCGACGTCCCCGACGAGGTGTCCGCGCGCTGGGCGCCGGTCGCGGCCGCCAAGGGCGTCGTCGTGGTGGACAACTCCGGCGCCTTCCGGATGGACCCGGAGGTGCCGCTGGTCGTCCCCGAGGTCAACCCGCACTGCGCCCGCAACCGGCCGCGCGGGATCATCGCCAACCCCAACTGCACCACCCTGTCGATGATCGTCGCCCTGGGCGCGCTGCACGCCGAGTTCGGGCTGCGCGAGCTGGTGGTGTCGTCGTACCAGGCGGTGAGCGGGGCCGGGCGGGCCGGCGTGGAGACACTGCGGGCCCAGCTGTCGATGGTCGCCGGTACGGAGCTGGGCACGAAGCCCGGTGACGTACGGCGGGCGGTCGGCGACCTGACCGGGCCGTTCCCGGAGCCGGTCGCGCTGAACGTCGTACCGTGGGCCGGGTCGCTGCGGGAGGACGGCTGGTCGTCGGAGGAGATGAAGGTGCGGGACGAGTCCCGCAAGATCCTCGGGCTGCCGAAGCTGCCGGTCGCGGTGACGTGCGTGCGGGTGCCGGTGGTCACCACGCACTCCCTGACGGTGCACGCCCGCTTCCAGGGCGAGGTCACCGTCGACAAGGCCCGGGAGATCCTCGACACGGCTCCGGGCGTCGTCCTCTTCGACAACCCGGCCGCCGGGGAGTTCCCGACGCCCGCCGACGTGGTGGGCACCGACCCGACCTGGGTCGGGCGGGTGCGGCGGGCGCTCGACGACCCGACCGCGCTGGAGCTCTTCGTGTGCGGGGACAACCTTCGCAAAGGGGCCGCCCTGAACACCGCTCAGATCGCCGAGCTGGTGGCGGTGGAACTGACCGGCCGTTCAGGTATGGCGGATTTCGTGTGAACACCCGGTGACCACGGCAAATGCCCCGGATGCGCCCTGAGTGGGAGCGGGCCCACAGGTAGGGTCCACGTAAGAAATGTGTCCCGGAGCATGGTCCAAACCTCTTGAACCGGGGCCGGTCCGCGTTCGAAGATTTTGCTCCCCGTCCTCCGCAACCATGCGGACGGCGGGGAGCGTCTTTGCGGTCGCCCACTTACCGGGCGCTTATGCAACCGGGCCTTGGGGGCGCGGGGACGCATGATCCTGGCGTGGGGACGCCGTGATCGGGGCGTGGGGACGCCCGTTCATAATGGGATATAAGGGAAGAGCGGGACGCATGGCGGCAATTGACGCACCGTCGGGTGTGCTGCCGGACGCGCACAGAACGGTGCCGACCGCGCTGCGCGCGCCCGGCAGAGCCGACGTGCGCCCGTCCGGCGGGCTCGGTACGCGCCCGTCCGGCAGACCCGACGCAAAAGTGATGCCCGGCACGTACAACCCCGGCGGGGGTAGACGTGTCCAACTTGCGTGGCAGAGGTACTCGAACTCAGTGCGCCCCGCGGCGCGACGGCCCTGCGGCCGCCCCGCGCCGGCCTGCGCCCCCGCATGCCCGGCGCGCCCGGCGGCATGCCGGTGATCGCGCCCATGCCCGCAGCGCGGCCCACCCGCATACCCAGCCAGCGCGACGGCGCGGAGGAGACGGCGACGGCGGCCGGTACCACCGTCGACCACCTCACCGAGACCTACCGGGCGCACTACCGCTCGCTCCTCGGCCTCGCCGCGCTCCTCCTCGACGACACCGCCTCCTGCGAGGACGTCGTCCAGGAAGCGTTCATCCGCGTCCACTCCGCCCGCAAACGCGTCCGCGACCCGGAGAAGACCCTGGCCTACCTGCGCCAGACGGTCGTCAACCTCTCCCGCTCCGCGCTGCGCCGCCGTATCCTCGGCCTCAAGCTCCTCTCCAAGCCGATGCCGGACGCGGCCAGCGCCGAGGAAGGCGCCTACGACCAGCTGGAGCGGCGCGACCTGATCAAGGCGATGAAGGGCCTCCAGCGCCGCCAGCGCGAGGTCCTCGTCCTGCGCTACTTCGCCGACATGACCGAGGCCCAGGTCGCCGAGACGCTCGGCATCTCGCTGGGCTCGGTGAAGGCCTACGGCTCGCGCGGCATCGCGGCACTACGGGTGGCGATGGAGTCGGCGGCATGACGGACAGCCCCGAGGGAGGCGACTCGCATGATCGCCACGAACCCTACGCCTGGCACGAGCCGATGCCGGAACAGCACCACGAGCACGAGCACACGCAATCGCACGCTGGGAACGGAACTGTGAACCACGGCCCCGACGACAAGGGCCCCGACGGCCTGGAAGAGGGCCCTGAAGGGCTCCGGAGCGGGCTCGGCGCCGGCTTCGGAGCCGGTGCCGACGGCCCCGAACCCCTGGACGGGCTCGACACGGACGAGCTGGCCCTGCGCCGGCTGCTGCACTCCGCGGTCGACGACCTCGCGCCGCGTGACGGCAGCCTCGACCACCTGCGCCGCGCGGTGCCCGCCCGCCGGGCCCGCAAGCGGCAGGCCGCCGTCGGCATGGCGGCGGCGGCCCTGTTCATCGGCACCGCGATCCCCGCCCTGGTGCACGTCTCCAACTCCGGCGGCGCCGACCCCAACACCTCCATGGCCGGCCAGGCCTCCGAGGCGCAGGGCGGGTCCACCGGCGGCAAGAACCCCGACGGCGGTGCCGGCACCGCGGGCGGCAGTGGCGGCCAGGCCGCCGACCAGAGCCCCGGCGGCGCGAAGGACGGCGGCAAGAGCGAGAGCACCGGAGCCGCCTCCGGCACCAAGGTCGTCCCCACCGCCAGCGCCGCCAGCAGCGCCCCCGTCTGCACCTCGGCACAGCTCGCCACCCCGACCTCCACCGTCGGCGCCCCCGACTCGACGGGCGCCGTCTACGGCACCTTCCGCGTCGTCAACGTCTCGACGACGAGCTGTACCGTCGGCGGCCCCGGCAGCGTGGGCGTCCTCGCGCAGGGCGCGGCCGACGCCACCAAGGTCCTCACGGCCCGGCACACCTCCGGCGACGCGGCGGCCGGGCTGCCCGACCCGACCACCGAGCTCACCGGCCTGGTCCTGGCGCCCGGCGCGGCCTACGAGGAGAAGTTCGGGTTCGTCCCCTCGGAGACCTGCCCGACCAGCGGCTCCAGCACCGGCGGCTCCACCGGCACCGGCTCCACCGGCTCCACCGGCGGTTCCACGCCTTCCCCGAGCCCCTCCGAGGGCGCCAGCAGCAGCGCCGGTACGACCACTTCCGGGTCGGACGGCACCACCACCCAGCTGCTCACCGAGGACGGCGGCACGGCCGACGGGAGCGTCGCGGTCTCCTACACCCCGCAGGCCGGGTCCCCGACCGGCTCGGCGACGGTGACGAACGCGTGCGCCGGGACGGTCTACTGGACCGGGGTCCTGGCGGCCCAGTGACCGGCGGGACCGGCGGGGGCCGTCATACGGCGGTCGGCTGCTGGGCTTCCTCTTCCGGGTCCGGGACCAGGCCGAGCGCCGCGTCCCGGGCGAACTCCACCTCGCGGCGCAGCAGCCGGAACCACATGAACACCACGAACCCCGCGAACACGAACCACTCACCGGTGTAGCCGAGGTTCTGGAACGCCTTCAGGTCGAGCCCCGAGTTGTCCGGCGCGGTCGCCGGTACGGCCGTCATCCCCGAGTCGGCCTTGTCCAGGGTGATCCACGCGTCGTACACCGGGTACGGCACCAGGTTCACCAGCGAGGCCGCGCTGATCGCCGCCGTCTGCCCGGACGGCAGCCCGCCCTGGTTGCTGACGCCGTTGTCCCCCGGCGTCTCGGAGGCCTGCAGCGCGCCGGTCACAGTGACCTCGCCGGTGGGCGCGGCGGGCACCTTGGCGGCGTCCGCCCTGCCGGGCAGCCAGCCGCGTACGACGGGCAGGGCCTTGCCGGAGTCGGTGCGCAGCAGGGTCAGGACGTAGAAGCCGTTCTTGCCGTCGACCTGGCGGTCGGGCACGAGCAGCTGCTTGGCGTACCGGCCGGTGACGGTGGCCCGCTTGCCGGAGGTCGACTGGTCGACGGGCAGCAGGTCGGCCAGCGGGCGGGCCGCCTCCGTCTTCGCCGTCTCCACCTGCTCGTCGGCGCTGCGGTGCGCGGCGACCCGCGCCTCGAAGCGGCTCAGCTGCCACGACCCCATGAAGATGCAGAACGGGATGGCGAGCAGCACGAAGACGTTGATGCCCCACCAGCGGGGTGTCAGCAGAAAGCGGTACACACCGTCCACGGTACGGGGCGCCTTGTACGGGTCTGACTCGGGGCCTCGCAAAGTTATCCACAGGCTGCGGACACGCGCCAGCGCGTTGTGGGCGGGTGCAGGCACTATGGGGCCATGACTGCGGCCATGAGTGAGAGCGACATGCCGGACTGGGAGAAGCGCTTCCGCGCCCCTCGGGTCTCCCTGCCGGACTGGGCGGAGGACGCCCCCGACCGTTCCCTGTTCGTGTCGAACGCGACGGGGACGTACGAGCTGTACGCCTGGGACCGAGCGAGCGGGGAGCAGCGCCAGGCGACGAACCGGCCGAACGGCACGACGGACGGGCTGCTCTCCCCGGACGGCGCGTGGATCTGGTGGTTCGACGACAAGGACGGCGACGAGTTCGGCGTCTGGCGCCGCCAGCCCTTCGGCGGCGGCGCGGACGAGGAGGCGACGCCGGGCCTGGAGCCGTCGTACCCCTCGGGTCTGGCACTGGGCCGGGACGGCCGCACGGCGGTCGTGGGCCGCTCCACGGACGACGAGGGTACGACGATCTACCTGGTCAGAGTGGGGGAGGAGCCCCTGGAGATCTACCGGCACGCGGAGTCGGCCGGTGTCGGCGACCTCTCCCACGACGGCTCGCTGATCGCGATCGAGCACACCGAGCACGGCGACGCGATGCACTCGGCGCTGCGCGTGGTCCGCCCGGACGGCACGACGGTCGCCGAGCTCGACGACACCGACGGCGGCACGGAGGAACTGGGCCTGGAGGTGCTGGGCTTCGCCCCCGTCGACGGCGACCCGCGCCTGCTCATCGGCCACCAGCGGCGGGGCCGCTGGGAGCCCCTGGTCTGGGACGTCGTCTCCGGCGCGCAGACGGACCTGACCCTCGACCTGCCGGGCGACGTGAGCGCGGAGTGGTACCCGGACGGTGGCGCGCTGCTCATCGCGCACAGCCACAAGGCCCGCAGCGACCTGTTCCGCTACGACCTGGCCACGCGCGAGCTGGTCCGCATCCCGACCCCGCCGGGCTCCGTCTCCGGGGCCACGGCCCGCCCCGACGGCACCGTCGAGTACCTGTGGTCGTCGGCCGCCGAGCCGCCGGTGGTCCGCTCGACGACCGGCGAGGTGGTGCTGGACCCGCCCGGCATGAAGTGCCCGCCGTCGGTTCCGGTCTCGGACGCCTGGGTGGAGGGCCCCGGCGGCCTGATCCACGCCCTGATCCAGAAGCCGGCCGGAGCGACGGGCCCCCTCCCCACCGTCTTCGACCTGCACGGCGGCCCGACCTGGCACGACAGCGACAGCTTCGCGGCCGGCCCGGCGGCCTGGGTCGACCACGGGTACGCGGTGGTCCGCATCAACTACCGCGGCTCCACGGGTTACGGCCGGGCCTGGACGGATGCGCTGAAGCACCGGGTGGGCCTGATCGAGCTGGAGGACGTGGCGGCGGTCCGGGACTGGGCGGTCGAGTCCGGCCTCGCCGACCCCGACCGTCTCGTCCTGACCGGCGGCTCCTGGGGCGGCTACCTCACGCTCCTCGGCCTGGGCACCCAGCCGGCCTCCTGGGCGGTGGGCATCGCGGTCGTCCCGGTCGCCGACTACGTCACGGCGTACCACGACGAGATGGAGTCCCTGAAGGCGATGGACCGCACGCTGCTGGGCGGCACGCCGGAAGAGGTCCCGGACCGCTTCGCCGCGTCCTCCCCCCTCACCTACGTGGACGACGTCAAGGCCCCGGTCTACATCTCGGCCGGCCTCAACGACCCCCGCTGCCCCATCCGCCAGATCGACAACTACGTCAACCGCCTGGCCGCCCGCTCGGCCATCCACGAGGTCTACCGCTACGACGCGGGCCACGGCTCCCTGGTGGTCGACGAACGCATCAAGCAACTCCGCCTGGAAATGGAGTTCGCGGAACGCCACCTCGCGCCTACGGCGACAGCGCCGACGGACTGACGGGAGTCTGCCCACCCACCCGCCCGACTCGGTTCATCGAGAAGTGAGGCCCGCACTCGTGCGCTCCGCCAAGGGGGAGTGCAGAGCAAGCGGCACCGAAGCGCCCCGTAAGGGGCGCAGGGCACTGCTGAGCACGCGGCACTCAGGCGCCCCGTCAGGGGCGCTGGGGGTACCCCCGGCCGAAGGCTGGGGGAGGAACTGCGCGCTCAGCCCCCGCCCGGCCGCACGTGGGTGCTCCACCCCAGCCCATCCACCCCACCTCTCAACCGAGCGAGTCGGGTGGGTGGGTGGGCGGCACCCGGCGGCCGGACAGCTCCGCCAGCCCCCTCCGGGTGGCGACCACCACCGCCCGGTCCCCACCCCGCAACACGTACTCCCCCGCCGCAACCCCCTGTCGGCCCTCGAGCGCCAGCACCCGCCACGCCCCCGCCCGAAACGCCCCCGCCACCGTCCGCCCCTCCAACTGCGGATGTCCGCCCACCTCCACCACCGCCACCAGCAGCACCTTCCGCTCCACCGGGATCGCCCCGAGGATCTGCCGCCCCAGCATCGCCCCCGCGAAGGACGGCGCCGCCAGGTACGAGACACTCCGGCTCCGGGTGATCGCATGCGGATGCGCCGCCCGCAGCGTCCGGTACACGGCGGTCGCGAAGTCGTCGTCGTACAGCCGCAGCACCGCCGTCAGATCGGGCCGCACGGACCGCGCGTACAGCACGGCCTCCAGGTTCGTCGTGTCCGCGCTGGTCACCGCGAGCAGCGCCTGCGCCCGATGGATCTTGGCGGCCTCCAGGACCCCTTCCTGGGTCACGTCCCCGAGCACCACCGGCACCCGGAGCCGCCGCGCCACCGCCAGCCCGCGCGCCTCGGGATCGGCCTCGACGCACACCACGGGCACGTGCAGCTCGCGCAACCGCGTCAGCACCCGCGTGCCGATCTTCCCCAGCCCGAGGAGCACCACATGCCCACCCAGCCCCCGCGGCGGCTTGCGCAGCGCGGACGCGGTGCGGAAGGTCCCGAGCGCCTCCAGCACCGCCGCCAGCAGCACCGGCAGCAGCAGCAACCCGACCAGCCCCGACAGCAGCTGCAGGATCTGCCGGCCGACCGGCGCCCCGATCGCGGGGTCGTCGATGGCGAACAGGTCGAGGAGCGTGTAGTAGAAGGCCCGCACCGGATGCATGTGCGTCACCACCGACAACGCGACCGCGAGCGCGACCACGCACCCCACGCTCCCGAACAGCGACCACCTGAGCCGCCGCGAGAACAGCGAGGCGAGCGGGGGTACGACCCCCACCCCGCGCCCGGCCGGCTCCGCCGCCCCCGCCGACGACGACACGTGCTCCAGCACCATCACGCCACGCTCGCCCGCGGCCCGTACCTGCTCGTCGTCCGGCAGCAGCCGCGGCCCCCGCTCCTCCCGGCCGCCCTCGGCCGGTTCGGGCCCGGTGCCGTTCGGCGAGAGCAGCGCCAGCGGGAACAGCCCCCGCTCGACGGCGTCCTGCCCCGCACCGGCACCCGGCGGCAGATCCACCGCCCGCAGCACCAGACCGTCCGTATGGATGACCTTGCCGCGCCCGGCGAGCGCGGTGGCGGCGAGCGCCGGCGCGGCGGTGTCGGCGTCGGACAGCACGATCGTGGAGGCGTCCCCCACCGCGCCGCTTCCGCTGCCGTCCGCGTCCCCGATCGCCAACGCGGCCGCCTGGTCGAGGAGTTCCTCGATGTGCGCCCCCAACCGCCGGTTGTACAGCCGCAGCACCAGCCGCAGCCGCGGATTCAGCCGGCGGGCGGTGAGGGCGGCCCGGATGTTGGTCTCGTCGTCGTCGTACACGAGCGCGAGCGCGGCGGCCCGCTCCACCCCCGCCTCGGCGAGCACCGCCTCACTGGCCTCGTCGGCCTCCAGCACCCGTTCCCCGCGCGGCCCTTCACCGCCACCGGAGACCGCACCGGCACCGGTACCGCCACCGCCGCTGCCGCCGTTCCCGCCCGTCCGGCCCACGGTCGCACTGACCACCCGGTCGAACAGCGCGGCCGAGGCGGCCCGGGCGCGTCCGACGACCGGCGGCCGGGCGATGCGCACGTTCGGCGGTACGACGAGGGTGACCTGTTCGCCGTAGACCGTGCGCAACTCGGCGGCCAGCCGGTGCGCGAGTCCGTCGTCCCCGCACACCACCATGGACGCCGGGGCCCCACCACCCTGATACGGAACGCTCGCCACGAGGGAAAAGACTGCCCCAACGCAACGCATGGTTCCAACAACGAAGTGAACAGCCGCCCCCGACCGACCGTAGGGAGGGGGAGGGAGCATAATCCCGGATCTGACCGAAGTGCCGGAGGTATCCGACCCGTGGCCATCACCGAGAAAGCCGCCCCGCCCGGCGCCGCGCCCGCGGACGGGGCCCCCGGCGCCGACACCCCGCCCGACCGGGAGGGCTGGCACCTCAACTCCCCGCTGGCCCTCACCCTGCTCCTCCTCCTGGTCGTGGTGTTCCAGGGCCCGGTGCGCGGCGCGCTGTCGAAGCCGGTGATGCAGAGCTGGATGACCGTGTTCGTGGCGGTGGTCGTCCAGGCGCTCCCGTTCCTCGTCCTCGGCGTGCTGCTCTCCGCGGCGATCGCGGTCTTCGTCCCGCCCTCCTTCTTCGCCCGTGCCCTGCCCGGCCATCCCGCCCTCGCGGTACCGGTCGCGGGCCTGGCCGGGGTGGTCCTGCCGGGCTGCGAGTGTGCGTCGGTCCCGGTGGCCGGCGCCCTGGTCCGGCGGGGTGTCACCCCGGCCGCGGCCATCGCGTTCCTGCTCTCCGCGCCCGCGATCAACCCGATCGTGCTGACGGCGACGGCGGTCGCGTTCCCGCGCAACCCGGAGATGGTGGTGGGCCGGTTCGCCGGCAGCCTGCTGGTGGCGTGCGCGATGGGCTGGCTGTGGCAGCGGCTCGGCCGCACCGACTGGCTGCGGCTGCCGGCGCACGCGCACCACGAGGGCGAGACCAAGGGGGAGGCGTTCTGGTCCTCGGTCCGGCACGACACCATGCAGGCGGGCGGCTTCCTGGTGCTCGGCGCGATGGCGGCGGCGACGCTGAAGGCGGTGGCCCCGGCGGAGTGGCTGCGCACGGCGGCCGCCAACCCGGTGGTCGCGATCCTCGCCCTGTCGGTGCTGGCCGTACTCCTGTCCATCTGCTCGGAGGCGGACGCGTTCGTGGCGGCTTCCCTCACCCAGTTCTCGCTCACCGCGAAGCTGGCCTTCCTGATCGTGGGCCCGATGATCGACCTCAAGCTCTTCGCGATGCAGGCCGGCACCTTCGGCCGCGGCTTCGCCCTGCGCTTCGCCCCGGCCACCTTCGCGGCGGCGATCGCGGGCGCGGTCCTGACCGGGGCGGTGCTGCTGTGAACCGGCAGGCGCAGGCGGCGGTGATGTTCCTGGTGGGGGCGGCCCTGCTGCACGCGGGCATGACCGACCTGTATCTCCGTTACGTCAAGGCGGGTCTGCAGCCGTTGCTGCTGGCGGCGGGCGCGGTCCTGATCGTCTCGGCGCTGGCGACGGCGTGGTACGAGTGGAAGCGCGCCCGCAGCCGGAAGGAGGCCGCGCGGGAGGCAGTGCAGGAATCCGTGACGGAGGCCGCGCCCGAGGGGCACGTGCACCGCGAACCCCGCATCTCCTGGCTGCTGGTCCTCCCGCTCCTCGCCCTGATCCTCATCGCGCCGCCCGCACTCGGCTCCTACAGCGCGATGCGCACCGGTACGGCCCTGCAACAGCCGTACGGCTACAACAAGTTGACGAAGTCCGACCCGATACCGCTCAACCTGGTCGACTACGCGGGCCGCGCCGTGTACGACCACGGGCGTTCGGTGGCCGGCCACCAGGTCCGGATCGCCGGCTTCGTGGCCGTCGACTCGGCCGGCACCCCGTATCTCGTCCGCATGGCGCTGAACTGCTGCGCGGCGGACGCCCAGCCGGTGAAGGTGGCCCTGACCGGGAAGATCCCCCCGGTCCTCCAGCCGGACGCCTGGCTCCAGGTGACGGGCACGTACACCGCCCGCGAGACCCGCGACCCGGTGAACAACGGCCCGATCCCGTACCTCCAGGTCACCGACGCCAAGCCGATCCCGACCCCGGCCGACCCGTACGACGAGACCTGGAACAACTGACACCCGGAGCCGTCTGCTGCAGTGGTCGACCACATCTCGTCTTTAAGTAATACCCATTCGGTCAATTCCGGCTGTGAAGCGCGAAAAACAGGCCACATGCTGTCATGCCTGTCGGCCGCGACCCCCCTCGACGGCAGCATGGTCGGGCGCTTGAACGGGGCGCCGCGTCACGGAGCGGGATCGTCGGGGGTTGCTGGTGAATCACGGGTGGGCGCCGTCCACTTTTCTCGGCCGGTTACGGAACACGACATGTGCGGAACTGCTCGCGCAGTCCACTCCCATCAGCTATCCGGCACACCGCACCCTGCTGCAGCAGGGCGACGAGAGCCGGCACGTCCTGCTGATCACGAGCGGTGTCGTGAAGGTCGTCGCCAGCGCGGAGAGCGGATACGACATGCTGCTCGCCGTCCGCATAGCGGGCGACCTGGTCGGCGAGATGGCGGCCTTCGAGGAGCGCCCCCGCTCCGGCACCGTGATCGCCTGCAGTGACGTGACCGCGCACATCGTCCAGGTGCGGACGCTGGAGACCTTCCTCACCCGGCACCCGGACGCCATGCGGGCCATCCTGCACATGCTCTGCGCCCGGCTGCGCTGGGCCAACGGGCGCCGGATCGACTTCCAGGCCTACGACTCCCTGACCCGGCTGGCCCGGGTGCTGGCCGAGCTGAGCCGGGCCTACGCGCAGCCCACGCCGGACGGCGACGGAAAGCGGTGCGTCCTCGGGGTGACGCTCACCCAGACGGAACTCGCGTCACTGGCAGGCCTCCGTCTCACCACGGCCGAAAAGAATCTGGCAACTCTGACGGCCATGGGACTGGTGGAGCGCAGTTACCGCAACATAACCATCTGTGACGTTCCGAAACTGCTTGAATTCGCCAAAGTCGTTGCCGACAACCCGTAGTGGTACGGGATCACCTCGCGCGCTCTCTCCTAGCCTCTCGGACAGCACTTCGTGGGCGGTGTCCGCCCATGTCCTGCCGAGAGAGGAAATGATCGGGTGGCTGAGTGGCCCGGGTTCTGTCCCTGTACCTGCATAGCCGTGGACGCACAGGCCTACGGCAGCAAGAACGATCGCAACCAGTCCGAGTTCCAGCATGACCTGCCACGGCTCCTGGACCGCGCCGCGAAGGGCGCGGGCCTGGACCGCTCCGCGTGGCAGATCCAGCGCACGGGCGACGAACAGCTCGCGGTGATCCGGCAGGACGGCGGCGAGCCGCGGCTGGTCGACGACTACGTCCGCCACCTCGTCGCCGAGCTGCGCCACCACAACGCCCAGCGGGTGCCCGAGGCCCGGATGCGGCTGCGCGCCGCGATCCACCAGGGGCTGGTGGAGCTGGCCGAAAACGGCTTCGCGGGTTCGGCCGTGGTGGCCACGGCCCGTCTGCTGACCGCGCGCCCGCTCTACGACGCCCTGGCCGCACACCCGGACGCGGACCTGGCGCTGCTGCTCTCCGACGACGTCTACCGGTCGCTGGTGGCGGGCGGTCACACCACCCTGACCACGGCGGACTTCACCCAGGTCACCGTCCGGGTGAAGGAGTACGAGGCCTCGGCCTGGCTGCGCGTGCCCACGCTCGGCACCACGGCCGCCACCGCCTCACAGGAACCCGGAACCGCGGGATCGGGGAAACCCGCGGCTCCGGTGTCGGGGGAGCCCGCGGCGGACCGGCCCGGTCCGGCCGCCGCGGGCACAGCGGGCACCGGCGCCACCCACGAGTACCGGGCGCACCAGGTCAACGTCACCCACGTGACCGGCTCCGTGGACGCCCGGGGCGCCGTCTTCGGCTTCGGGAGCTCCGGTGGCTGACCTCTCCGACCCGGACGACGTGCCCGCCGTACCGCCCGTCGGCGAGGACGGTGTGCCGCCCCTGCCGGACGGCGCGGGCGGTGCGAGCGGCGGTGCGCAAGAGGTGCCCGAGGTGCCTGGGGAGCCGCTCCGTTCGGACCTCGGCGCGGACGAGAGGGCCGCCGAGCGGCGCAGGGAGCAGGACGAGCGGGAGGAGGACGACCGCGGCTACGACGATCTGCGCCGCGTCCAGCAGCTCGTCAACAACAACTTCTACGGCGTCGTCGACGCCTCGGGGGCCGCGTTCGGCTTCGGCGCCGCCTCGGCTCCCGGCCTCTCGCCCGGCACCATCGAGCCCGGGGAGACGGACCGGGCCCTGCGGTTCTACGTCCCGCCGCGGCCCTGCTTCGACGACGCGCTCGGCACGTTGCGCGAGAACGCCCTCGTCGTGCTGACCGGCCAGGACAACTGCGGCCGCGGCGCGGGCGCCCTCGCCCTGCTCAGGACGGTCCTCGGCGAGGAGGCCGGGCTGCGCAGCCTGTCGCCCGCCAACGCCCTCGCCGAACTGGCCGGTTCACGCGAGCTCAGGCCGGGGCAGGGGTACGTCATCCTCGACTACGTGGGCGAGCTGCGCCCCGAGGCCGTGCAGACGTACGAGATCGGGCGGCTCGGCGAGGAACTCGGCCGCAAGGGGTCGTACCTCGTGATCACGGCCGACGACGCGGCCAGCCGGCGGCTGGCGCTGCGGGATTACTGCGTGCCGTGGCAGGCCCCCGACCCCGGGGAGCTGTTCGAGCACTGCAGGGCGCGGCTGCCGCACGCCGGCCTCGCGCCGGAGACCGAGAGGGAACTGCTGGAGCGGGTCGGCGAACAGCGCCGCCCGGCGGACGTGGTCGCGGCGGCCGTGGCCCTGTCCCGGTCGGGCGCCGAGGCGGCGCTGGACATCCTGCGGGACCGGCACCGCGAGCAGGTCCGGGAATGGTTCGGCAGGCGGCCGGACGCGGACGACCTGCTCGCGCTCGCGGCCCTGGCGTTCCTGGAGGGCATCCCGGAGCGCACGCTGGAGAAGGAGTGCGCTGCCCTCGCGGCTCAGGTGCGCAACTGGGAGCAGAGCGGCGAGACGCCGGCCGCGGAGCCGGCCGGCCCGGCCGCCGCGCCGCTGACCGGCGCCGTGGCCCGGCAGTCCCGGGCCCGGTGGCGGGAACGCGCGGTGGAGCTCGTGACGACCGAGTTCCGGCTCAGACCGAGCCGGGGCGCGGGCCGCAGCGAGCGGTGCGTCGTCTTCACCTCGCCGCGGATCCGCGAACTCGTCATCGCGGAGCTGTACGACCTCTACGGCTACGAACTCTGGTACCCGCTGCGCCGGTGGCTGGGCGAACTGGCCCTGCACGGCGACCTGGACACCCGGACCGAGGTGGCCCGGGGCGTGGCGCTCCTGGCCCGGTACGCGCTGGTCGAGGTCGACGAGAACCTGCTGACGGTGTGGTCCGACGGCATCACCAGCCAGCGGGTGACCGCCGCGCTGACCCTCCAGTTCATGTGCGACGTCGAGCATCTCGCCCCGCAGGCCCTGAGCACCGTCATCAGCTGGGTGGACAACCGGGGCCCCGGCCGTGCGGTGACGGCGGCCATGGCGCTGACCGGCAGGCTGGGCTCGCTCTACCGCCTGGAGGCGCTCAAGACGCTGTGGTTCCTGGCCAACCGCGGCGAACGGGTCGCGTTCTCGGCCCGCCGCTCCCTGGTCCTGCTGCTGCAGACCGCCGAAGCCGACCCGGCGCGGGCCCTGCTGATCCTCCGGTTCGTACGCACCGTCGTCGTGAAGTCCGCGCCGGGCTCCCGGGAGCGGTCGATCGCCCTCAGGGCCGCCGTCCAGCTCCTGGAGGCGAGCCGGCTGGACGCCGCCGCCGAACCCGTCACCGCGGCACTGCTGCGCACCGTTCCGGACAGCGTCCGGCATCTCGGATCCCTGTGGGCCGACGTCCTGCACAGCAGCAACCGGAGCCGGGCGGTCACCGCGCTGTGCCGGACCCTGGTGCAGCTGCGGGACGACCCGTCCGTCACCGGCGCCGTACGCGAACTCGGCGACGTCATGCGGAACGCCATGACCGAGCGGCAGTGGGCGGCACTCGGCCGCCACCTGTCCATCGCGCTGCGCCACCCCGACCACGCGATCCCCGGTGCCCAGCAGCTGGCGCAGGTGCTCATCGGCTCCCTGCGCGGCCGGACACCGGCCGACCACCGGCGCGCCACCGCGCCCCTCACGTCCACCCGTCCCTTCACTTCCGCTCAAGGAGGCCGAAGCAAGTGAACTACCCGGTCATAGCCGAGCACATCCTGGCCACGGTCCAGGGCACCTGGTGGTCTCGGCGCCGCCGCCGCGACGACGTACCGCCGCTGCCGCCGGGCGCGGTGCACGTCTTCAGGGTCGGCGGGAACTACCGCACCTTCCCCGAGGGCATGGTCTTCGACCCGTCCCACCCGGACGTGCTCGACGCCTCCTCCGTCAGCATCGTCGACACCAGGGCCCGCCTGGTCGACGTGGAGCGCCCGCTGCCCTCGGTCAGCGAGGCGGACAACTTCACGATGCGGGCGTCCTTCACCTGCCAGGTGACCGACCCGACCGTCATCGCCCGGCAGGGCATCATCGACGTCACCGTGCCGCTGCGCGCCTATCTGCTGGGCGACAGCGACCTGCCGCGAGTGAGCGCCGGGCACCGCGTGGAGGAGATCAACGCGGTGCGCACCGAGGCCGGCCACCGGATGACCGCCTACAGCGCGATCGTGCCGCCGCGGGTCGCGGGCATGAGCGTCGAGTTCGTCAACGCCGAGGTGTACGCCTCGGACGACCTGCGCGACTGGGAGCAGAAGCTCCGCGACGAGCGGCGCTCCTGGGAACTGCGCAAGGGACAGCGGGACTTCGAGACGCAGGACGCACGCCGGATCGCGGAACTGCTCTCCCAGGGATCCGACCACGTGGACGCCTTCGGCATCGCCCGCCAGGAGATCGACGTCACGGAGGTGGCGGCCCGCATCCACCGGGCCACCGGGGAGGAGGCGGCCCGCCGTCACCAGGCCGAGGCGGAGGAGCGGGCCCACGCCCGCTTGCTGGAGACCACGGACGCGCAGCTCCGCCGCGAGATGCTGCTGACCCTGCTGCGGCAGGCGGCCGGCAGCGAGTACGTCGACTACCACCAGATGCTGGACCAGGTCCTGCGGGAGATGGGCGGCCAGGCCGCACCCGGCATCGGGGCCGCCGCGGACACCGCCCGCATGGTCGAGTCGGGCCAGGGCCGCCCCGGCCGGGCGGCAGCGGGCCGGGAGCACGACCCGCAGGGGGGTTTCGTCAAGGACGAGGACGACCTCGTTGACTGACTTCCCGAGACACCGCATCGGCCCCGGCGCCGCACGCGGGCTGCGTACCCTGACCGGCGTCGACGAGGAGCTGCTGTCCAGGGTCCGGTACGAGCGGAGCAAGTACACGTCGCTGGGCGGGGTGGTGCTCGGCACCTCCGTCATCGCGGCGTTCTCCATGTGGAACTTCGCGACCGAGGCGCTCGGCAGGATCTCCGTCGTGGCCCTGCTGCCGACGGCCATCTGGATGCTGTTCGTGCTCAACCTGGACCGCTGGCTGGTCACACCGCAGCCGAACGCACGGCGTCGGCTCGGCCCCCTCCTCACCCGGCTGCTGGTCGCCCTGATGCTCGGCGCGGTGATCGCCGAACCGCTGGTGCTGCGCATCTTCCAGACGGCCATCGAGGAACGCGTCCAGGACGAACGCACCGACACCGTCGACGAGTTGCGCACGAACCTGGTGCGCTGCAACCCCGTGCCGGCCACGACGCGGACGGTCGCTCCCGCGGGCTGCGGCACGAGGTACGTCCTCTCCTTCGGCGCGACGCCCGGCGACCGGGTCGACGAACTGAACGCCCTGCGCTCGGACGCCGCCACCCTGCAGAAGCGGGTCGACCAGGACACCACCAGGCTGGAGGCCATCGACTCCGAGGTGCGGGACGAGTGCCGCCGGCTGGTCCGGATCGCCGCGACCGGCCTGTACCAGCGGACGTCCGAATGCCTGCGGCTGCGCGACAAGGCACAGGACTACCGGACCACCCACCGCACCGCCCAGAACGAGCGGCGGCTCGCCGGCATGAACACCCGCATCTCGAAGATCGAGGGTGAACTGACCTCGTCCCGGAGCGCGTTCCTCAAGGCCCGGGACGACGGCATCGTGCGGCGGGTGGCCGAGGAGCGTGCCAAACAGAAGGAGATCGGGGTCCTCGAACGCATCCGGGCACTCGACGAGCTGGCGAGCGGGAACCCGGTGCTGTTCGTGGGCATCTGGCTGGTCCGCCTGCTGTTCGTCCTCCTCGACGTGCTTCCCGTGCTGGTGAAGTACCTGACCGGCGAGACCGCGTACGACCTGATGCTCACCGGCGAGAGCAACAGCGCGGTCAAAATCCACGGCGAACAGGTGCGGCTCGCCGAGCGCCGGGCACTCGCGGACCTGGAGATGGCCCAGGACGCCATCGAGCAGGAGGTCCGGCGCCACCGTGCCGAGTCGGAGGCGGCCTTCCGGGAGCACACGGCGGCGATGAACATCCGGGTCCGCCAGGCGGTGAACGCGCTGGAGGACGAGATCCGCCGCTCGTCGACGGTCTGACGCACCCGCATCGGACACCCGGCACCACGGCCGCCCCGGACCCCGGGGCGGCCGTCCGGCACCGACGTACACCGACGCAACAGGAACGACGGAACAGGAACGACGCAACAGGAACGACGGAACAGAAGGGGGACCATGACCACATCCGGAGGCGGTACGGGCCCGGACCCGGGCACCGGCACCGCGACCACCGACGGCGGCGCGGCACTCGCCAGAGTCCTGCTGTCCGAGGCACGTGAGGAACTCGTACGGGCCGACAACAAGGCGGGTCTGCTCCTGGCGTCCCTGGGCGCGGCCCTGACCGCCCTGCTGGGCGCCGTCGGCAGCGGCATCATCGCCCCCCGCCTCTACCCGGTCGTCCCCCAGCTGCTCATCTGGGTGGGCTCCGCCGCCTGCGTACCGGCACTCGTGCTGCTGGGCCTGGCCGTGGCCCCACGGCTGGGAAGCCCCCGCCCCGCCCGCACGCACTACTTCGGTGACGTGCGGCTGGCGAGGTCGGCGGCGCAGCTGGAACACACCGTCCGCCGCACCGACCCCCTGTCCCGGGACCTGACCCAGCTGGCCGCACTGTCCCGGATCACCTGGACCAAGTACCGCTGCATACGCCTGGCTCTGGCCTGGGGCACGGCCTTCTTCACGCTCACCCTGCTGGGGATAGTGACCGGGGCGTCGACCTAGCGGGTCGGCTCGGGCGCGGGCCGCCGCGGGCCCCCGGTCACGTCCGGCCGACCGTGTCCTGGTCGTCGACCGGGGTGGCCGGGGCCGGCAGGGGGAGGGGCTGCTCGGCGTCCGTCCGGCGGGTGAGGCGGCGGGCCAGGGGTTCGGTGTAGCGGGCGGTGAGGGGGCCGAGGACGACGAGGATGAGGACGTAGGCGGTGGCCAGGGGGCCCAGGGAGGGTTCGATGCCGGCGGTGACGGCGAGGCCCGCGATGACGATGGAGAACTCGCCGCGGGCGACCAGGGTGCCGCCCGCCCGCCAGCGGCCCTTGGCCGAGATCCCGGCGCGTTTCGCGGCCCAGTAGCCGGTGGCGATCTTCGTCAGCGTGGTGACGGCCGCCAGGGCGAGCGCGGGCAGCAGGACCGGCGGGATGCTCGACGGGTCGGTGTGCAGGCCGAAGAAGACGAAGAAGACGGCGGCGAACAGGTCGCGGAGGGGCGCGAGGAGGTGGTGGGCGCCCTCGGCCACCTCGCCGGAGAGGGCGATGCCGACCAGGAAGGCGCCCACCGCGGCGGAGACCTGCAGCTTCTGCGCGATGCCCGCGACCAGCAGGGTCAGGCCCAGCACCACCAGGAGCAGCTTCTCCGAGTCGTCGCTGGAGACGAACCGGGAGATGTGCCTGCCGTACCGGACGGCGATCAGCAGGACCAGCCCGGCGACCCCGAGGGCGACCGCCAGCGTCAGGCTGCCCGCCGCCAGGCCGGCGCCCGCCAGCAGCGCGGTGAGGATCGGCAGGTAGACGGCCATGGAGAGGTCCTCCAGGACCAGGATGCTCAGGATCACCGGGGTCTCCCGGTTGCCGAGCCGTCCCAGGTCCCCGAGCACCTTCGCGATCACCCCGGACGAGGAGATCCAGGTGACGCCGGCCAGCACTACGGCCGCCACCGGGCCCCAGCCGAGCAGCAGGGCCATCGCGGCGCCGGGCAGCGCGTTCAGCGCGGCGTCGACCAGGCCCGCCGGGTACTGCGTCCTGAGGTTGGAGACGAGGTCGCTGGCGGTGTACTCCAGGCCCAGCATGAGGAGCAGCAGTACGACGCCGATCTCGGCGCCGATCGCGACGAACTCCTCGCTGGTGCCGAGCGGGTAGAGCCCGCCCTCGCCGAAGGCGAGCCCGGCCAGCAGGTAGAGGGGGATGGGCGAGAAGCGGAGGCGCCCGGCGAGCCGGCCCAGCAGGCCGAGGCCGAGGATGATCGCACCGAACTCGATCAGGAACACGGCGGAGTCGTGCACGGCGGCCTCACTCCCGCCCGAGTATGGAGGCGGCCGCGTCGACGCCCTCACGGGTGCCGATGACGATGAGCGTGTCGCCGCCCGCCAGGCGGAAACCGGGCGTGGGGGAGGGGACCGCCTCGGCGCGGCGCAGCACGGCGACGATGGACACCCCCGTCTCGGTCCGCATCCGTGTCTCGCCGAGCAGCCGGCCGTTCCAGTACGAGGTGGCGGGGAGTTCGATCCGCTCGGCCACCAGCCCCAGGTCGGTGGTGGAGAGCAGGTTCGGGCTGTGGTGCGTCGGCATCAGCGCGTCGATGAGCGCCGCCGTCTCCCCCGAGGACAGCCGCAGCGACAGGGCGCAGGCGTCGGGGTCGTCCCGGTGGTAGGCGCTCAGGATCCGTGAACCGTCCCGGTGCGCGACCACGGACACCCGGCCCTGCTCGCGCGTGGCGAGGTCGTAACGCACCCCGATTCCCGGCAACGGCGTCCTGCTCAGGCGTGGAGCCCCCAAGGCTGTCTCCCCTGTCTCGTCGTCTCGTCCCGCTGGTTCTTTGTCCTTTCTTTAACAACACCCTAACGGGGAGGCGGAGGAGACGGGGGGACGGGCCGGGCAGGGGGAGCGGTCAGGAGAGCGGTCAGGACGGGTAGGGGACGTAGCAGTCCAGGGCCGGGTGGTACAGCACGTGCCAGGTGCGGCCCTCGACGACCCCGCTCGCCGGCAGGCCGTGGCAGGTCTGGATCCACTCGATCTTCTTCTGCATGACCGTGCCGTAGACCCCGTCGGTGGTGAGCCTGGGCGGCTGCCCGCCCCACGCGTTGCTGAGGCACTGCGCCTGCCTGACCGCGGCTCCGGTGGCGCCGTATCCGAGCGTCGGCCGGTAGTCCGCCGCCACGTAGGAA
Source organism: Streptomyces sp. NPDC028289 (assembly GCF_055565975.1). Lineage (NCBI taxonomy): Bacteria > Bacillati > Actinomycetota > Actinomycetes > Kitasatosporales > Streptomycetaceae > Streptomyces > Streptomyces sp. NPDC028289. The sequence continues at coordinate 784,420 of NZ_JBVHTI010000005.1, forward strand.
CATGCCGGGCCGGAGGCGGCCGCCGCGGTGTGGGGCAGCGCGGGGCCCAGGGCGACGGCCGCGCCCAGCAGCGCGGCCGAAGTGAGCAGTCGGTTCCGTCTCATGCCCGCTCCTCAGGGCCGACTCGACTTCCGACCATGGTCGCGCGCGGGCGGTGACCTCCGCGAGTCGGGAGCCGGCGGTCACCTGGAGCCGGGGACGCCCGCCGTCTCCGGTGCTTCCGCCGTATCCGCGGCCCCGCGGCGGGCCGAGCGCCGGTCGCGTACGGCGGTGAGCGCGCCGAGCAGCGTCATGGCCAGGCAGCCGAGCAGGACGACGGTGGACGACGCCTTCAGCATCGCAAGCCCGGACCCGGTGAGCAGCACGACCAGGGCCCAGCGCACCGTGGATCCGGCGACCCGGCTGGAGACGAGGGAGCCGAGCAGCACCCCGGGAACGGCACCGATCAGGAGCGTCGCCGCGAGCCCCAGGTCGGCGTCGCCGACGAGCAGGTGGCCGAGGGCGGCCGCGGCCACCATGGGGATGGCCTGCACCAGGTCCGTGCCGACGAGATGGTTGGCCCTGAGCCGCGGATGGGCCAGCATCAGCATCACGATGATCAGGGAGCCCGAGCCGACCGAGGTCATCCCGACGATCACGCCGCCCACCAGCCCGATGAGCAGCGTGGCCACGGGCCGTACGGGAACGTGCGCGTCCTCGCCGGCCGAACCGTCCGGGCCGTCGGCGGTGGTGCGGCGGTGGTCGAGCCACATCCGGGCGAGCATGCCGGCGACGGCGAGCATCAGCGCCGTACCGACGACGTACTTGACGCGCTGCTGAAGGTCGTCGCCGTCGCCGAGCGCCCGGAGCAGGAACACCCCGCCGAAGGCGGCCGGGACGGCGGTCGGCAGCAGCCAGCGCACGATGTCCCAGCGGACGGTCCCGGCCCGCTGGTGGACCAGCGCGCCGAACGGCTTCATGAACACGGACGCGGCCAGGTCGCTGCCGATGGCCGCGGTGGGATTCACCCCGAACACCATGACCATGATCGGCGTCATGAGCGCTCCGCCGCCCATGCCGGTGAGCCCCACGGCGAAGCCGACCATGGCTCCCGCGATGACGATCGGAACGGTGGAATCCATGGTGGGGGACCTTAGACACCTTTCCTATGGGAAATGTATGGAACCGCGTCCTGTCCCCGCTGAAACCGGGCTGAAGCCAGGCTGAACCGCCGTGGCCGCACGCTCTGCGGCATGACGACGAACGAACACGAACGACGGGACGAACGCGAACTCGCGATCGCGGCCACCGGGCTGCGCAAGGCCTACGGGGACAAGACCGTCCTCGACGGCATCGACATCCGGGTGCCGGCCGGCACGGTCTTCTCGCTCCTCGGGCCGAACGGCGCGGGCAAGACCACCGCGGTCAACATCCTGTCCACCCTGATCTCCGCCGACGCCGGCACCGCCCGGATCGCCGGGCACGACCTCACTGCCGAGGCCCAGAAGGTACGGGCCGCCATCGGGGTCACCGGCCAGTTCTCCGCCGTGGACGGACTGATCACCGGCGAGGAGAACATGCTCCTCATGGCCGACCTGCACCACCTCTCCAAGCCGGAGGGACGGCAGGTCACCGCCGACCTGCTGGAGCGCTTCGACCTCACCGAGGCCGCGAGGAAGCCCGCCTCCACCTACTCCGGCGGCATGAAGCGCCGCCTCGACATCGCCATGACCCTGGTCGGCCGCCCGCGCATCATCTTCCTCGACGAGCCGACCACCGGACTCGACCCGCGCTCCCGCCACACCATGTGGCAGATCATCCGCGAGCTGGTCTCCGGCGGCACCACCGTCTTCCTCACCACCCAGTACCTGGACGAGGCCGACCAGCTCGCCGACCGCATCGCGGTGCTCAACGGCGGCCGGCTCGTCGCCGAGGGCAGCGCCGGGGAGCTGAAGCGGCTGGTGCCCGGCGGTCACGTACGGCTGCGGTTCTCCGACCCGGCGGCCTACGAGCGGGCGGCGACCGAACTGCGCGAGACCACCCGGGACGACGAGGCCCTCGCCCTGCAGATCCCCAGCGGCGGCACCCAGCGCGAGCTGCGCGCCATCCTCGACTGGCTCGACGCCGCCGGCATCGAGGCCGACGAACTCTCCGTGCACACCCCCGACCTGGACGACGTGTTCTTCGCCCTGACGGGCAACCCCGTGGCTTCGACCGACAAGGAGACCGTCCGATGAGCACCGCTTCCCACGCCCTCCGCGACAACCTCACCATGCTGCGGCGCAACCTCCTGCACGCCCGCCGCTACCCCTCCCTCACCCTCAACCTCCTGCTCACCCCGGTCATCCTGCTGCTCCTGTTCGTCTACGTCTTCGGCAACGTGATGAGCGCCGGCATCACCGGCGGCCACGCCGACCGGTCCGAGTACGTCGCCTACCTCGTCCCCGGCATCCTCTTCCTGACCGCCGCCATGACCTCGCTCGGCACCGCCGTGTCCGTGGCCACCGACATGACCGAGGGCATCATGGCCCGGTTCCGCACCATGGCGATCTCCCGCGCCTCGGTGCTGATCGGACACGTGGTCGGCAGTGTGATCCAGACGATGATGGCCCTGGTCCTGGTCCTGGGCATCGGACTCGCGATCGGGTTCCGGCCCGACGCGTCGCCGGTGGAGTGGCTCGCCGCGGCCGGGCTGATGGCCCTGGTCAGCCTCGCGCTGACCTGGCTCGCGGTCGGCATCGGCCTGATCAGCCCCAACGCCGAGGGCGCCAGCAACATCGGGACGCCGCTGGTGATGCTGCCGTTCCTGTCCAGCGCGTTCGTCCCGGTGGACGCCATGCCGGGCTGGTTCCGCTGGTTCGCCGAGTACCAGCCGTTCTCGCCCTTCATCGAGACCCTGCGCGGTCTGCTGCTGGGCAGCGGGATCGGCACGAGGAACGCGCTGCTCGCCGTCGGCTGGGGCCTCGGGCTGACCGTGCTCGGCTACCTGTGGTCCAAGGCCCGGTTCAGCCGCGAGCCCCGGCAGTGACCTCGTGCAGCGCCTGCCGGGCCGCCGCCCGCAACTGATCCCGCCCCAGGGCCGCGTACCCCGACCTCGCGTCGGTGTACGCGGCCCCGTCCGCGTTCTCGGCCGCCTGCCGGGACCTGGCCGAGGAGAGGGTGGGCAGGTCCCGCATCACCGGCAGCACCTCCGCCAGCGCCAGCAGCCGTACCGCCGCCGTGTCGCCCCGGGCCAGCCCGGCATGGCCGAGCGCGAGCAGCACCGAGCCGTAGACCGGCAGTTCCAGCAGGTCCCCGGCGCCGGAAGCGTCGTCGGACAGCATCCCGAGCAGGCGGTCCCGCAGGTGCCGGGCGAGCTCGGCCACCGGCTCGAGCCGGCCGTGCTGGGCGTGCGCGGCGAGCGCGGCCGCCTGCACCTGGAGCGACCACGAGTCCAGGAAGGGATCGTCCGGGGTCAGCGCACCGGCCTCCCGGATCCCGGCCGCCGCCTGCCGCCACAGGCCGAGGCCGACCTCGGTCAGCCCCCGGGCCAGCGCGATCTCCGCCCGGGCCTGCAGCAGTTCGGGGCTGAAGGCCTGGGCGGCCTCCGGCTGCCGGTCCGGGGCGGCCCGGCCCAGCCAGTACTCCGCCTCCTCGACCTCCCCGCGCTGCAGGCAGGCGGAGACCAGCCCGTAGCGGACGCCGATCGCGTCCGACCAGGTACCGGCCTCACCGAGCGCGTCGGCGGCCCGGAGATGGTCGTACGCCTCCGCGCCGCGCTCCGTCTTGAGGCACAGCTCGCCGATCCGGCCGTGGCTGAGCAGCGTCATGACCGGATTGCCGAGCGGCCCCACCGCCGCGAGCATCCGGCGCGCGTAGCGGAGCGCGCGTTCCGTCTCGTACGCGGACTCCCACAGGTAGCTGGCGACACCCGCCGCGAGGCCCGCCAGCAGGGGCTCGTCGGCGTCGCACAGCTCCTCAAGCTGCGCGTACCCGGGCGGGCGCATGTCCGGGACCGCGCACAGCACGACGGCCAGGGCCCGCGGCACGGTGTCCGCCGGGGCGGGCGGCAGGCGGCGCAGCGTGACGAGTTGGCGTACGGCGTGCGGGCCGTAGCCCATGAAGAGACCGGCCGCGCACACCGCCGCCGCGCTCCGGGCCGTCTCCACGTCCTCGGGGTGCTCGGCTCCCGGGCGGAAGTGGGACAGCGGAACGCCGGTCTCGGCGGCGAGGGTGACGAACCGGGTGTAGCTGTTGCCGACCGACCACAGGGAGGCCAGGACGGCGGTGACGGCGGCGGTGGCGGGACCGTCGGCGCGGGCCAGGGCGTGCCGCAGCGCGAGGACCAGGTTGTCCTGCTCGGCCCGGACCCGGTCGAAGGAGTCCGGCGCCTCGGTGCCGTACATCCCGGCGTGGTGGGCCCGGCCGAAGTCCCGGGCCCAGGCGAGGAACCGGCCCGTGACGGCCTCGTCCTCACCCGCCTCCGCCCGCCGGGCGGCGCCGAACTCCCGCAGCGTCTCCAGCATGTGGAACCGCACCCCGGCGGCGCTCTCGCCGACCTTGACCAGGGACTGGCCGGCCAGCTGCTCCAGCAGGTCCATCGCGTCGCCGTCCCCGTCGGCGGCCCCGCCGGAGCCGAGCACGTACTCCGCCGCCGTCACGTCGAAGCCCCCGGGGAACACCGACAGCGCGCGCAGGGCCGCCCGTCCCTGCGGCTCCAGCAGGTTCCAGCTCCACTCGACCACGGCCCGCAGCGTGCGGTGCCGTTCGGGGGCGTCCCGGGCACCGCCGCGCAGCAGCGCGAAACGGTCCCGCAGCCGGTGCGCGATGTCGGCCACGGAGAGCACCCGCACCCGGGCCGCGGCCAGCTCCACCGCCAGCGGCAGCCCGTCCAGGTGCCGGCAGATCTCGGCGACGCGGTCGGCGGGCAGCTCCACCCCGGGCCGGGCGGCCCGCGCCCGCTGCCCGAAGAGCTCGACGGAGGTCGCCAGGGACAGCTCCGGCAGGGCGTACACGGACTCCGAGGTCAGCCCGAGCGGGGCCCGGCTGGTGGCCAGGACGCGCAGCTCCTTCGACCGTGACACCAGCCCCTGTACGAGGGCGGAGGCGCCGGCCACCACGTGCTCGCAGTTGTCGAGGACCAGCAGCGCGGGGCCCGGACCCAGCGCGGCGACGATCCCGCTCACCGCGTCCTTGCCGCCGCCCGGGAGCCGGCCGCCCTCGCCGCCGCCGACGGCCGAGGCGACCTCGTCCGCCACGTCGTCGTCGGTGACCCCGGCCAGGGTCACGAAGTGGACGACGGACTGTTCGGCCGCCCGGCTCACCGCGTGCGAGAGACGGGTCTTGCCGAGCCCGCCGGGGCCGACCACGGTGACCACCCGGGCGCCGCGCAGCAGCCCGGCCACGGCGGCGATGTCGGCGTCCCGCCCCAGCAGCGGGTTCGGCTCGTGCGGCACCCCGTGCCGGACCGGCGCCGCCTCCGCGCTCAGCAACTCCTGGTGCACGGCCCGGAGCCGGGCCCCCGGATCACTGCCCAGCTCGTCCCGGAGCCGGCGCCGGTAGCCGTCGTACCGGGTCAGCGCCGCGGCCCGCCCCGCGCCGGCGGCCTCGCAGCGCAGCAGCTCCGCCAGCACCTCCTCGTCCCGGGGCAGCTCCCGGTTCAGCTCGGTCAGCGGTGCGGTGGCCTCCGCCCGCCGGCCCAGCCGGGCGAGCGCGAGGGCGTGCGAGCGCACCAGCGCCCGGTACGCCCGCAGCCGCTCGGCCCGCAACGCCGCCACCGGGTCGTGCAGTTCCTCGTCCGCCCCGGCGCCCACGCTCCCGTCCCACAGCGCCAGCCCCGCCTCGGCCCGCGCCAGGGCGCCCTCGTGGTCCCCGGCCCGCGCCCGCTCGGCGGCGGCCGCCTCGTGCACGAGCAGCGCGGAACTGTCGACCTGGGTCTCGTCCAGCCCCAGCCGGTACCCCGTCGGCGTGCTCACGACCAGCTCGGCACCCAGCTGCGACCTGAGCCGGGACACCAGGATCTGCACCGCCTTGCCCGGCCGCTCCGGCAGCTCGTCCGGCCACAGCCCCTCCACCAGCCGCCCGGTGCTGCAGCCGGTGCGCAGGTCCGCGGCGAGCAGTGCCAGCAGCCCGCGCAGCCGCGGCGCGGTGATCTCCCGCCCCCGGCACGCGACTCGGGGCAGCAGGGTCAACTCGGGGGTCTCGGTCACCCGTGCAGACTAGGCGGGTCCGGCGAAGTCCGCTCCGGTTCTGCAGCGCCCCGTAAGGGGCGCTGGGGGTACCCCCAGCCGAAGGCTGGGGGAGGAACTGCGCGACCAGCCCCCACGGTGCCGCACCGGACACACGGCCTATCGCGCCCCTGCTTTCGCGGTCGAGGCCCGCCCGAAGGTCCGCTCGAAGGACGCCGACGCGGCCTCCTCGCGCCACTGCAGCGCAGCCTTCGCGCTCGCGTCGAGCAGGGCCCGGCACTCCGCGCCCGGCGCCCGCCCGCTGCCGGGAAGCTGCCCGGCGCAGGCGGCGGCCGGCCGGTAGCCGTCGCGGGTGGGGTTGCCCCGCCACAGGCTGTCGCCCGGGAGGAAGGCGTACTCCAGCGAGGCCCGGGCCAGGTCCTTGAGCTCCGGGTACGTCAGGCCGTAGGTCTCCGCGGCGTACTGGTACTCGTGGCTGATGTCGGTGCGGGAGACACCGGGGTCGTCGGTGGCCAGGACGACCGGCACCCCGTAGGACCGGTAGGTGTCGAAGGGGTGTGCGGCCCCCCGCACGCCGAGGATCTGGGCGTTGCTGGTGAAGGGCACCTCGACGGCGATCCGCCGGGCGGCCATCGTGCGGGCCGTCCGCTGCCAGTCGTCCTCGTGGCGGAGGTCGACGCCGTGCCCGACGCGCTCGGCGCCGGCGATGTCCACGGCCTCCCGGACGTGGAACCGGAGGTCCTCGGGGTCGACCAGGCCGGGCCGCAACTCGCCCGCGTGCAGGGTGACATGGGCGCTCGGGTAGACCGTGTGCAGGAACCTCACCATGCGCATCTGCACGGTGTAGTCGGCCAGCGCGACGGGCCCGTCCTCGGGCTGGACGAGGTTGACGGCGAGGAAGCGGGGGTCGGTCTCGGCGAGCCGCATGCCGAGGGCCAGCTCGGTGAAGACACGTTCGCGGGACTCGCCGCGGAAGGCCTGGTAGACGTAGCGCACGGTGAGCCGGCAGCCGGGGCGGGGCCGGTCGGTGCCGCAGCGGGCGGCGGCCCGGAACCCGGCTTCGGCCTCGTCCGTCGCCCGGCGCGCCTCGGCGACCACCTCGTCGAGGCGGCCGTCCGCCACGAGCCTCGCGTACGTCTCGGGGAGGTCGGGGTCCCAGCCGACCTCGTCGGCCAGCTGCTCGGCGCGGTCGGAGGCCGGGTTGACCATGGTCTCCAGGTAGAACTGGTGCTGCGCCGCCACCGAGTCGGCGACCTCGGCGAGCACCTTGCCCGGGTGGCGCGCGGGCACCAGCCCGAACGTGTCGAACGTGGCGAAGAAGTGGTCGTGGCCGCTTCGGTCCGGCGGGAAGCCGTACATGGACCAGGCCCGCAGGATCGCCTCGCGGAAGTCACGGTCGCCGCGGGCGTCGGCGGCCGGCCGGGTGCCGGGGCCGCAGGGCGGTACGACGGCGGTCAGCGTCGCCGTGTCGATGCACAGCCCGTCCCCGGCGGCGAGCGCGATCAGGTACTCCGTCCTGACCGCGCCGAAGAGGTGGTTGTGCAGGTCGCCGCCCTTGGGCAGCTTCAGGAAGAACCTGCGCAGGGCCCGGGGGTCCCGGGCCTGCGCCCGCAGCGATGCCAGGTACGCGTCCGTGCGGGCCTCGGCATCCGTCAGGGAGCGTGGGCCGGCGTGGGGTTCTCGGGGCGGCCGGGGGAGCGCGGCTGCGGGTGGTGCGGCCGACAGGCAGGCCAGGAGGCAGCAGCAGAGCAGGGTCAGGGCCGCGGCGAGGGCGCGGGCGGGGGTGCGGGCGGGGCCCGGGTGCGGGGCGGCGGCTGCGACGGCGGGCGCCGTGCGGCGTGGGTGGCCGGCGGGGCGAGCGCCGTCGTAGGTCGTCACGGACCGATGATCATCAAGTCGGCCCGGTCACGGCCGGACAGCCACGCGGCGCACACCGCAGAGCCACCCGGGCGGGCGTAGCACCGTCCGGTGGCCGCGGTGCGGGTCAGCGGCCGGCGAGCGGGCGGTCCGCCGTGACGACGTAGTAGTCCAGCAGGCCGTCGCGGTAGGCCGGCAGGAAGTTGCGCGGCCACTGCACGGGCAGGTCGATGCCGGCGAGGAAGCGGTCCAGGCCCGGCCAGACGTGGTCGCCGATCGACTGGGCCCGTACGCCGGTCAGGCCGGCGCTGCCGAGGGCGTCGAGCAGGGACCCCAGCGGGTGGGCCACGTCCAGGCCGGACGCGAAGCTCTCCAGCCGCGCGGCCAGTTCCCCGCCCGCGTCCTCGGCGCCGGCCGGCAGGAAGAAGCTGGTGACGGCCAGCCGGCCGCCGGGCCGCAGCACGCGGGCGGCCTCGCGGGCGAACGCGGTCAGGTCGCGGAAGTGCTGGGCGGCCTCCACCGAGTACAGCCGGTCGAAGCCGCCGTCCTCGAACGGCATCCGCTCCGCCGCCCCGTGCGCGAAACCGAGGCGTTCCGGCGCCCGGGCGAGCAGCCCGGCGTTGGTCCGGCGGGCCCGTTCCAGTTGCTCGGGGTGGATGTCCAGACCGGTCACGGCGGCGAAGCCGAACTCCTCCAGCGCGAGCGCGGCGCCGACCCCCAGCCCGCAGCCGACCTCGACGGCACGGGCGTCCGCCCCGTCGAGGGCCCCGAACACGAGACGGTAGAGGTCGCGCTGGCTGCGTACCCGGTCCTCGGCGGTCAGCGGACGGTCGAGCGGGATCCCGGCCCAGTGCCCGAAGTTGATGAACCCGCCCGCGAACGCCGGTGCGGAGCTGAGGTCCTGCGGCCCGTAGACGGCACGCACGGCGGGCGCGACGGCGAGGTCGCGGCTGCGGTCCACGTGATCTCCTTCTGCACGATCGCGTTCTCCACGGTCACGGATGGTGTTCGCTGTGCGGATGCTCGTGCCCCTCCTGATGCTCCCCGCGGTGTCCGTCCGGCGAACCCCCCATCATCCGCAGCATCGCCCGGCCGCCGGTGCGCAGGAACCGTACGACCAGCGCGGCGGCCAGCAGCAGGAAGACGATGTTGAGGTACGTGGTGTAGTTCCAGCTGATTCCCTCGTCGGGGATCTTCGCGTCGGCCTGGTCGGGGATCAGCCCGAGGCTCCCGAAGACGAGTTCCACCACATAGCCGGCCACCACGATCGAGGCGTAGAAGGTGCCCAGCAGGAACGCGGCGGTCCGGGCGCCGTAGTACTTCCGGTAGATGTTGAGGATCGGCAGGATCAGCAGGTCGGCGTAGATGAAGGCGATGACACCGCCGAAGCTGATGCCCCCTTTCCAGAGCACCACGGCCAGCGGCACGTTGCCGATGGAGCAGACGAACGACACGATGGCCACCACGGGACCGATCAGCGGTCCCGTCACCTTGGCCGCGAGCGGATGGCCGGCCAGGAAGAAGCTCTGCCAGAAGTCGTCCGGCACCCAGGCGGCGATCGCCCCGGCGATCAGCAGCCCCGCCACCAGGTCGCGCAGGATCGCCGCCCACTCCATCACGAAGATGTGCGAGACGGACGTGAACCCGTCCCGGGAGAACAGCCGGCGGACGAAACCGCCCTCGCCGCCCACGGACATGTCCATCGCCGCGTGCCCCTCCATCGAGCCCGCCAGCCCTCGCTCGGCCTGCTCCCGCGCCTGTCGCAGCAGCCGTTCGCGCAGCAGCACGCGGAAGAGCACGGCGAGGACGACGATCATGACCGGGCCGCCGACGAACTCCGCGGCGGTGAACTGCCACCCCATCAGCAGGGCCAGGATCACGCCCAGTTCGATCACGAGGTTGGTGGAGGCGATCTCGAAGGCCATGGCCGCGGTGAAGTCGGCGCCCTTGCGGAACAGGGAGCGGGCGAGCGCGACGGCGGCGTAGGAACAGGACGAGGAAGCGGCGCCGAATCCCGCGGAGATCGCGAGCGTACGGGGCCGGTCGTCTCCGAGCAGCCGTACGACCGTCTCGCGGCGCACCACCGCCTGCACGACCGCGGAGAGTGTGAAGCCGAGGATCAGCGCCCAGGTGATCTCCCAGGTCATCGACCCGGCGATGGAGAGCGCGTGCCCGACCGCATGCATGGTGTCCGCCCTTCGCAGATGACCGAGACCATCTGTATATACCCCCCCAGGGTATGAGGCCAAGGGGGTCACGGAATCCGGGTGGTACGCATGGCTCCCGTCCGTGCCGGCGGCAGTAGACTCCGGCTGCCGTTCCGGCTGCCTCGGCTGAGTGGGGCTTCGGGAGTCTTCGGCGGTCTTCGGGGGGAGCCCACATGGTCTGGCCGTGGTCGCGTCGTGGGCGGGCGGCGCCGCCGCTCCCGCTGCCCGGCCCGTGCGGGCACCGGCGGCACACCCTGCGGACGGAGCGCCTCCTGCTCTACTCCCCGGAGACGATGCTGGACCTCCTCGCCGCGGCGGCCGCCGCCTCGGACCCGCAGGCGCAGCGATGGCTCGGCTGGGGCGTGCGCGACATCGTCGGCCCGCGCCACCGCAAGGACCTGCTCCGGCTGCGCCCCGGTGACACCCGCGCGCTACGAGGGTCCAGGACGGCCGGGCGCCTGCTGGCCATGCCCACCTGGGGCCGGAGACGCTGCGGGCGGGACCGTGCACCGGCGAACACCGCGAACTCGGCGCCGGGCGGCTGCAGTACACGACGCCGGCCCCGCCCACTCGCTGTCAGGGCGCCGCCCTGCCGTCGGACACGTGCCCAGTGCTCAACCCTTCAGGGCGGAGGTATGGGCATCGTGCCCGTAGTGCCCCGGAGGGGCGCAGCGGTATGGGTAGGACCGCCGTGTCCGACAAGGAAGTTGTGGGACCTACCGCCGGACGGGCGGAAAGTCAGGCCTGCGGAGGCCGTGTAAGACCGACTCTCACCAGTCGGCGGTGGCCTGTGAAACAGGAACCCACGGGGGTACCGCGTGGCGGTACGGACCGGAATCTTCTGCCCTCGGGCAGGAGAGGGCGTCAACTGCGCGAGCCGCACCCCGGGCAGAAGGCTGCCCCGGGGGGCAGCACCGTGGAACAGGATGAACACCGCTCGGATTGGGCCAGTTGATGCCCGCACCCCGGGCAGAACGCGGCACCGTGCGTCTCGGTGCGGCACTGCGGGCAGACCAACTGGCGGGGCGTGCTGGGGTCGTAGCCCTGCCCGGCCTGCTGCCCGGCCGCGTACGCCCGCTGCGAGGCCATGTCGTTGAGGCCGCGCTGCTGGGCCGCCATCGCCTCGGCTGCCGTGTCCGGAGCGCAGCGCAGGCACAGGCCCTGAGCCGCGTTCCAGCAGCGGCCGCACACGTAGTCGGTGCAGCGCGCGCAGCGGTTGAAGTGCCCCTGCGCGTTGTTGATCGCCCGCTGGAACGCCTCGTCGCGGGAGCGCCCGTAGCCGGCCCCCGCCAGCCCGTCGGCCGCCGACGTCAGCCCGGTGCCGGTCCGGCCGAGCAGTCCCCATGCCACGTCGACGCCCTTGCGGAGCCAGGTGGCGGCCCGTTCCCCGGTGTACGGCTCGAACGGTGAGCGCCAGGTGTCGTAGCAGCGCGAGCAGGAGAACTCGAACTGGAACCCGGCACCCGTCCCGTTCCGCTCGCACAGGTCCCGGTAGTTGTTGCTGAAGTAGATCTCGGCGCTCATGTGGTCCCCCCACAGGTCCGGCCATCGGCACACATGCCGTACGACGCAGCGGAAACGGTACTGGTTCTGGCCAAGGCGGCCGAGTTCAGGCCATGGCCCGAGACGGCTGCCTCGGGCCTACCAGCCGACGGCCACCAGGAGCCACTGCGGGTCGGCGTGCGAGATGAAGGCCGGCGAAGGTCTGCCGGTTCTCGCCGACCTCGGTGTCGTAACCGTCCCTGGTGTGCAGCCGCACGGCCGACTTCAGGCCGAAGGCGTCGACGCGGGTGGTGTTGCCGTCGAAGACGTTGGCGCCGACCGTGAACTCCAGGTCGGGCGCTCCCCGGCCCTCACATCGTCGCCGTACCGCCGCCGGTGAGCCCCGGAGCCAGCCCCGGGAACCAGAACACGGCGACGGCCAGGGCGATCGAGGTGATCCCCACGGCACGGGCCACCAGGTGGCCGGCCGGAGCCAGCTTCTCGGCGGTGATCACGGCGGTCAGGACCACCATGGCCCACAGGTTCATCACGCCGAACGCGGTCAGCAGCACCATCAGCGACCAGCAGCAGCCCAGGCAGAAGGCCCCGTGGTGGGTCCCGGCACGCAGATCGCGGGAGCGCCCCGGGTACGCGGCATAGCGCAGCATCTGCCCCACCGGCGAGCGGCACTTCGCCAGGCAGCGGTCCTTGAGGGGCGTGAGCTGGTAGACGCCGCCGACGACGAAAACGGCCGCGGCCACCGCGGTCCCCGTGGCGACGGGGAGGCCCCCCACCCGGCCCAGGCCGGTGGCCAGCGCGTACGCCGGCAGCCCGGCCGCGGCCCAGACGAGCAGGTAGGCGACCGTGAAGACGATCATGCGCGGTGTCCGGTGCACCGTGATGGTGCGTGCGTACAGCGCGGCGACGGGCGCCGTGCCGGGCAGCATCATCGCGGCCATCATCAGGGTCCACACCGCGAGGAAGGCGGGCAGGCCCAGGCCCATCGTGCCCGGCATCGCCCGGGTGCCGCCCCAGCGCGTCACCACCCAGACCCAGGCGGCGGCCGCCACGACCAGGAGCAGTCCTGCGGGGGCCGTCCCACCACGGACGGTGACCGGCCGACCGGTCACGCGGACCACGCGAAGGGCGCCGAGTGGCCGTTGCCACCGGAGAAGTCCCAGGACCGGCCGTACACGCCACCGCCCCTCGCCCGGATGGACCGGGCGACGGACAGCGTGCTGTTCGCCGGGTGGAACATGCCGGTCAGGTGCATCACCGGACCGTCCTCGCCGAACTGCGGGGCGACCTGGTCCTCGATCTCGATGTCGATGACCTCGCCCACCCGAGCGGTGTGGCGGCGCCCGTCGTCGAGGTACTCGATGGGAACGCGCTCCACGCCGAGCACCTTGCCGATGAGCGGCGCGAGAGCCGCCATCGGCCCGCCGGCCTCACCGGAGAAGACCCTGCCCAGGGCCTCCGCCTGGCCGTCGTCGGCCGAGGCGTCGAGGTACAGCGCCACCTGCCAGCCGCCGTCGGCCATCACCCGGGGGGCGTCGATGAAGACGGCGACGCTGCGGTCGGAGACGTCCACGCCGTCCACGCTCCCGCTGTCCACGTGGAACGCGAAGGTCACCCGGCAGCGCTCGTGGTCGGCCGGCGCGGTCAGGCCCGAGGTGGTGCAGGGACAGACCACGTCGCAGTTGCAACTCTCCAGATACGTGCCGTTCAGATTCCAGGGCATGTCTCTACCTCCCCTTCGGCGAAGGGAATGCCGCTGGAGGGCCCGTTCCATCCGGTACCGCTCTCCTCTTCAGGCTATTCCCGAGGCCCCCCGTCGCGCAGATCCGCAGCCGGCCGGGCGTCCTGTCCAGCGGCCTGGCTGTCAGTGAGGAGGGTCAGCGGGTCGCCGTGGTGTGGAGGTGGTTGAGGGCGGAGATCACGGTGGTGCTGCGGTGCCAGACCAGCCAGCGGCCGACCTGCCTGCCGAGCTGGTCGAGTGCCGCCGACTGGGCGGGGGTGAGGTGGTGCAGGGGCTGGTCGTGGTGGGAGGAGACCATGCCGATGACGGTGCCCCTGGGGCTGAGCAGAGGTGCGCTGTGGCAGGCACGGCTGCCCGTCTGCAGGATCGCGCGCCGGGAGGCTTCGTCGAAGGCGTCGGAGGCGGCGACGTCCTCGACGGTGACCTGCCGGTTCTCCTCCGCGGCCTGCGCGCAGGAGGTGGTGGAGGTGTCGACGAAGGTGAAGTAGTCGGTGAAGCGCCCGTTCAGCCCGGTGTGGTGTTCCATGCGCAGCATGCCGTTCTGCACCAGTTGCACGTTGCCCATCTCGGCACCGGTGATGCGCAGGGTACGGTCCAGGGCGGTCTTGAGGACGGCACTGTCGTCGGCCAGCCGGCGCTCGTCGCTGCGCAGGGCGGGCAGCGGCGGAGCGGCCGGGAGCGGTCGGCTCGGCACCCAGCTGGAGGCGCCCGGTAGCGGGGCGGGCAGGTGGACGGCGGTCTCGGCGAGGGTGTGCAGTTTGACGTTGAACCGCTGGGAGGCACGGCGCAGCAAGTCGAACGCCTCCTGCTCCGAGGAGAGCCGGTACGAGGAGACGAGGAGCCGTTCGGCCCGGGCGACACCCGCACGCGCCAGTTTCCTGTTCCGCGCGTCGATCGCCTGCTGCTCGGCGTCCTGGGACCCACGCTCTCCCGGACGGAGCGCAGGCGTACCGGAATTCTCAGTCATATGAGCAACTCACCTCTTGATCTGCCCCCACCACCCACATGCCGCTCTGCCGCGGTTGTGCCCCACCACGTCTTCCCGCTTCTCCCACGGGCATGTCCGCCTGTGGCATGCGCCACCTGGAGCCGGTGCCCCCACGGCACGGTGCCGACCGGTGCGCCTCCCGCTCGACGCCTGGGCAGAGACGCGACCGGCGAAGGGGTGATGGGAATTCTTTGAAACGGCCAGGGCTGCTTCTCGCGTCACTCGGTCATGTCCTCAAGCGAGTGGGAAAGTGCGGTGAGCACCCACGCCGGAAGTATTCTCGCGAGGTGCGATGGACGACGAGTTGTGATCATCCTGGTTTGGCGACCTGGGCGGATCCCGAGGCTGCATGACACGACCCCTTGATGATCAAGGTGTCTGCCTGCGGGGCGGGAAGAGCGCGTGAGGGCGCTGCTCCGCAATACCGATTTTAGTGTCAGTTTACGGACGAGTTTTGCGTGTGGTCTCGCACGATGATCTTTCCGGTGTTCTGGCCGTGCAACATCCCCAGGAACGCGTCCACGATGTGCTCGAACCCGTCAACAACCGTCTCGTCCAGAGCGAGCCGGCCGCTCTGCAGATGCGGTACCGCAAACTCGTACAATTCCTCCTGCATATCGCGGTAGTTGCTGACCAAGAAGCCTTCCATGCGGATGCTCTTTTCCACGAGGTCCGCGTAGTTGAATCGTGGCGGCGGCGCGTCGGGGGTGTTGTACTGGCTGATCGTGCCGATGCGGACGATGCGTCCGAACTCGCGCAACGCTCCTACCGCCGCAGCCAGTTGCTGGCCGCCGACGTTGTCGACGAACACGTCGATGCCGTCCGGTGCGGCCTTGCCGAGCAGATCGGCGGCGAGCCCCTCGTGGTAGTCGAAGACAGCGTCATAGCCGAGCTCCCGCGTGAGACGACCGGCCTTCGCCGCCGAACCCGCACTGCCCACGAGCCGTCCGGCACCGAGCAGCCGGGCGAACCGCCCGGTCGCGGTGCCGACCCCGCCCGCGGCGGCCGACACGAACAGGTCCTCGCCCTCCTGGAGCCGGGCGATCCGGGTCAGGCCCACATAGGCGGTCAGACCGGTGCCACCCAGGATGCTCAGGTATGCGGTCAGGGGCACCCTGTCGAAGCGGGGCAGCTGCCGGATCTCCTCGGGCGTGACCACTGCGTGCGTGCGCCAGCCCTGCCGGTGGAGCACGATCTCGCCCTCGGACAACCCAGGTGCGCGTGAGGCGATGACCCGCCCGATGGCGCGGCCCTCCAGCGGTGCGCCGAGCGCGAAGCCGCCGGGTACGTCGTCCATCATTTCGCGGTGGTAGGGGTCGACGGACCAGTAGAGGTTTTCCACGAGCGCGCTGCCGGCTGCGGGTTCGGGAAGCGCGGACTCGACGAAGGCGAAGTGCTCGGCGGTGGGGAAACGGTGGGGGCGAGAGGTCTGGTGCACGGTGATCGCGGTCTCGTTCATGACCGGACCGTAGGGCGGGAATGCGTCTGGTAGGCAGCCGGTTGGGCTCATGCGACACCCCGTTCCATGAGCAGTTCTCATATGCTGAGGTGAGCGCCCCGTGGCCCGCACGACCGACTCCGATCTCGCCCCGCACGAGCTGCGCGTGCTGGTGGCGGTCGCGGACACCGGCGGCTTCTCGGCCGCGGCCGAGAAACTCGGTCTGACGCAGTCCGCGGTCTCTCACTCAGTGCGCGGCAGCGAGCGCAAGATCGGTGTCGTCCTCTTCGAACGCGGCCGCACCGGCGCCCGCCCCACCCCCGCGGGAAAGAAGGCCGCCGCGCACGCCCGCCGCATCCTGCGCCTGCTGGACGTCCTGACCGCTGAGGCGCGCGGTGCGGCCCGGTCCGACGCGGCGCAGGGGCCGCTACGGATCTCGGCCTTCCGCAGCGCGGCTCTGCACCTGCTGCCGCCCGTGCTACAGCGGCTGCGCGCCCGGCATCCCACGATCGAGCCGCGGGTGCGGATCGTACGCGAGGTCGGGCGTGGCACCGCCGGCGAAGTGGCCGACGGGAAAGCCGACCTAGCCATCGCCACGCTGGGCGGCTCCGCGCCGCTTCCACCGGGACTGGTCGCGAGCGGACTCTTCGAGGAGCCGTATGCCCTGGTGCACGCGCCCGGTCACGCCGTACCGCGCTCGCTGCCGCTGGTCGACTGGGCCGAAAACTGTGGCTCGTACACCCGCGACTGGTGGGCCGCCCAGGACTGGATCCCGAAGGCCACTGTCGAGGCCGAGGACGACGGAGCGGTGCTCTCCTTGGTGAGCGCAGGCCACGGAATGGCGATCATGCCCGCGCTCTCCCTGGCCGGAGCACCGGCTTCGGTCCGTGTCACTGATCTCGGTCCCAACCGCCCGACACGCCAGGTCGGCTATGTCACCACCTCCGAACTGGCCAGATCCACCGTCGTGCGCGCCTTGGTGAGGGAACTGCGGGCCACAGTCCCCCAGGGGGTGAGCCTGCTCGGCGCCGAGGCTTGATCAGGTCGAGCGCGTGACCCTTGTGTGACCGTCGGCGGTCGACGATGTCGGCCAGGTTGGCCAGCCGGCCAAAGTGCCCCGGGCGATCGCGAGATCGCGGAATGCGGCCACGGCCCTGGTGCTGTCGGGCTATTGGGCGCCCCTCCCCCCGTGGCGCCCGATCGCAGGTCAGCGTGGGTCCACGTGGGGAATCAAGCCGAGCAACTCCGAGACCACCCCGAGCAAGGTGTGGGGAGATTCAAATATCCCCCTCAGGGGAGTCCGCACGGGTAGCGCCTTTCGACCAACGAGTGCTGTCCACTGGGTCGACCAGCGGTTCGGATCGCCGACGGCACCCGCGCCCGCTCTACAGTGACGAACTCCTCGCCGGCGGCGGCCCGCCCTGACCGTCGACCCCGCTTTCGAGCCCGGGCTCGGCGGGGCGAGGGGAACCTCGGAAGACCTGGCTGGTGTGCCAGGAACGGTAGCTCTCCGCGACGGGCCGGATCCCGGGTTGCGGGCCGATGAGCGGGCGGCCGGCTAGGGCGATGACGTGGTCGCGGGCGGCGGGGCTGCGGCCGACGAAGCGCTGCGAGACCAGGATGCGGTGGCCGTCGCCTATGCCGAGGACGCCCTTGTCGAAGAGCTTGTGGTGCAGCGAGCACAGGCACAGCCCGTTGTCGATGTCGTCCGGGCCGTCCAACGCCCACCAACGGACATGCGCGGCCTCCAGCCCGACGGGTACCGCGCCGATCATGCCGTCGTATCCGCAGAAGGCGCACCGGTATTCGTAGGCGGTCAGCACCATGTCCCGCATCCGCCGGTCCCGCTGCCGCCTCTCGGGCACCGCCAGAGCGTCGGTCTCCGCCAGCTCCAGTTCCAGGCCCACGGCGTCGCACAGGTCCTGGTGCAGCGACGGTGGAAAGTGCAGATCCAGCAGGACCCTCGCCATGCGGCCCAGCAGCGACGGCTCCCGCCGGAGGGCCCACCGCAGGTCCGGGGCCAGCTGCCCGGTGGCCCGGCTGGTGCGCAGGTTCCGCACGCCGGGGCCGGGACTGCCTTCACCTCGGTCGGTCCGTACCTCCCATACTCCGTCGCTGACCAGATGGTGAAAGGGGTACGCGGGTGTCGTCTCACGTGCCGGGCCGTACTCGGCCAGCAGCTGCTTCAGATCCGCTTCCACCGCGCTGTACAGCAACTGGTCTTCGGCGTCTGCCTGAAAGCGGCCCAGGGCATACAGCAGCAGCAACGGTTTGTGCGGCGCTCGCACGCCGTCCCGACTCCACTGCCTCAGCCTTGCGGCGCGCTCCAGCCAGTCCATGCCGCTGATCGTAGTGACGCCTCGCCGTCCATCAGGGTGTCTGGGGCGGAGCGCCTCCTGTGCTCGCCGCGAGCGCACCGGCATCTCCCCTGCGTCGGCAGGACCGCCACTCCAACGCCAGCGGTTCCTCGACGAATTCGATCAGATGCCAGCCGGCGAAACACTGCAGTGCGTCCTGTACCTCCGTAGCGGTGGCATGGAAGAACTCCTTCAGGCTGTTCACCTGGTTCACTCTCCGTGAAGCGAACTGCCGGTGGGGTTTCGTCTCCAGACAGGGCGCGAGGAGGAGATGTTCAGGCCGGCCTGTGAGCCGTACTGAAGTGATTGCGGCGTGTCTCGACCAAGTGGCGCCATCGTTCGCGAGTCTGTCGCTCTCCGTCGATCCACCGTGCTCGCGCGGCCTGTTCGGGAAGCGGAAGTCCGCCCATGAAGTGCGCGATCTCGACGTAGTAGGCGTAGTCGCCGCCCAACGTGAGTTCGCGCAGGTGGGTGATCGCGGTGGCGAGGTCGTCCTGCGCGTCGAGGACGGCGTGATGGAAGCACAGGACCAACTGCAGTTTGGCTGCGGCATAGGAAATGCCGGAAACGTCGATCTCGGCGCGCAGTACGGCTGCTCGGTCGGGCACGTCTGCGGTGAACCCGGCGTCGCGGACGAGCGCGGCGATGCGAACGGTCATCTCGCTGGAGCGCAGGCTGAGCTGGGACAGCAGCCGGTTCGCCAGGTCGAGTTCGTCGTCGGCGCGGAGTGGGTCGGCGATGGAGAGGGCGAAGACGAGATGCGCCTGCGCCATGGCGGTCTCGCCGACCGCACCGTGTTCTTCGGCTTCGGTCCTGGCTGCCAGGTAGGCGGCGTTCGCCCGCTCCATGTCCGCCTGCACCCACCACACGTCTCCCAGGACCCGGTGGTGCCGCCCTTCCCAGCCCAGCCTCCCGGCGGCCTCCACTGCCGCAGGGAAGTCTCCGGACAGTCGGCTCAGGTGGGCCAGGCCCCGTCGAGCGGCGGAAGCGAGCCGCCCGTCGGCGG
Source organism: Streptomyces sp. NPDC028289 (assembly GCF_055565975.1). NCBI lineage: Bacteria > Bacillati > Actinomycetota > Actinomycetes > Kitasatosporales > Streptomycetaceae > Streptomyces > Streptomyces sp. NPDC028289. The sequence goes on from NZ_JBVHTI010000005.1 coordinate 803,660, forward strand.
ACGCGACACGCTGCATGCCCCGGCGTGAATCGTCGGTCAGGCCGAGGTCCCGCTGGGCCTTCGCCAGGTAGTACGTGGCCAGTTCGACGAGGTCATCGGGGAGCAGCCCCGACGCCAGGACGGCCGAGAGCCGACTGACCGTACGCTCGCGGTGCTCGTGCTGGCGCCGAGCGATGGCGCTGAGCGTTTCCACCAGGGCATCGGCGGCGGTCTGCAGGCCGCCGCCCGATGAGGGGCCACCCGCAACGGGGAGCGCGAGCGGTTCCCAGACGGAATCTCCCACGTACTGGAACGCGGCATCGGAGAGCCAGCCGAGACCGAGACGAAAGTCCCGGGCAAGGAGGAGACCTTGCTGAAGGCAACGGACCAGTACATCGCGGTCGCGACGAGGGTCCTGGCGCCACTGTGACTCCAGGGCGTCGAAGGCACGCTGGGCCGCGCGTTGCCAGTCCTGGTCCGACCAGCGGTCGTCACTGCCGTCGTCCGCGTTGCGAATGGCGGCGCGGATCAGGTCGTGGACGTGGAAGGGCCACAGGCGGGAGGGGGACTCCCGGATGAAGGGGCGTTCGATCAGCCGTAGGGCGGGGGCGTCGTGGTCCATGCCGGCGACCTGGGTGGCCAGGGGCACGGAGAATGCGCTGAGCAGGCTGACCGAGCGCAGTACGTGGCGTTCCTCTACGGTCAGGTCGCGGAGGGTACGGGCGATCAGGGCCGGGAAATCGTGGTCGAAGTCGGTGACCTGCGGGCGCCTGCCGCCGCGCCGGAGTTCCAGGAAGCGCATGACCGAGAGGTCCAGGTGCAGAGGTAGCCCGTGGGAGCGTTCGGTGATGATCCGGCGGACCGGTTCGTCGATGAGTGGCTGTCCGTCGCGGCTCAGCCTGCGGGCCAGGTAGTCCTCGCAGTCATCGGGGGAGAAGTCGCCGATCAGGATCTGGTGGCCGGATGCACCTGCACCGGCAGGTGACGTCTCGGAGTCGAGGCCGGGCCAGGCATCCGGCCCGGACCAGTCGAGTTGCCCTTCGAGGCTCGTCTTCGCCCACTGAAGGCGGTTGCGTCCGGTGACGACGAAGAACGCGTTGGGCATCAGCCACACGAGGCGCTGGAGCAGGCGCTCGACGTCACGGTGGGTGCGGTCGCCGGTGTCCTCGAAGGTGTCCAGCAGGATCACAGGTAGTGCGCGCTTGTCGGCCGGGAGTTGGGCCAGGTCCCAGGCGAGGAGGTGCGGGTAGAAGCTCAGGGCTTCCAGGTCGGGCTCGGCCTCCAGGAGATCGGCCAGGCGAGAGCAGCCTGCGAGAGCGCGGACCGCCTGGCGCCGCTCTCGGAGTGCCTTGATGAGCGCTCCGGCCCCGTGCCCGAGCACGCTCCCGACGGTGCCGGGCAGGAGCAGGGCCTGGGCGACGTCGCCCAGGGCCGACTGCATCTGCTCCGGTAGAGCGGCAGCGGCGCTGAAGCGGCTCAGCAGCCCGCCCCGGCGCAGGTAGTCCTCGATCGGTTCGCCCGGGTGGCTGTGCTCCCAGTAACGGCGAAGAGCGAGGTCGAAGGCGGGCATCGGCCGGCCGAGTGAGGCGATGGCAAGGCGGATGGTCAGGATGACGCGTTCGAAGTCCATGCCCGCGGCGCGCGCCAGGTCGATGCGGACCGGCAGCGTCCGCTCCTCGGGGTGGGACGGCGATTCCCACTGCGTGGGACGGTGCTCGCTGCTGGAGAGCGATGCCTCGATCTTGCGGGAGAGCGTCGACTTGCCGATCCCGCCCACGCCGTGGAACACGAGGATGTTGCGGCGGGGAGCCTCCAGATCCTCCACGTCGAAGTCCGCGCGGCTCACGTGCCGTACATGCTCGGCGAGGCCGGCCGTCACCGCTTGCCACTGACCCTGCCGGTTCGTGAACGCCTCGCTGGCGGCGATGCTGCGGTCGTTCGAGCTGAACAGAGTCCGAAGGTCCTGCCCTGCCACCGTTCCCCCTGACGGTCAACTGGACTCAATCTATGCTGCCTTGAAGACGGTCTGGCAAGTCCGCATCCGGGCAGGCGGACACCGGTTTTCGGTTGCGTCCAGGGAAGTGGCGTACTGGTTCGACCTGATCCGGGGGTTTTGTTCCGGCATCGGGATGAGGTCCGGACAGACGAACGGACACCGGCTGAAAACGCCGTCGACGGCGAGCTTGGGCGGCTCGCCTCCCCATGTGTTGCTGCCACGCTCACTCCTTCGGAAGCGGTGGACAACGGCGGCTCCGTTCGCCACCGCTCCTCGAAGGAGTCGGTGCAGCCGACGGCCCCCGCTACGCCGTCACGAGTTTCGGCGTTTGTGCGGTCAGGCATCCGGTGCGGGCCAGAGCGGCGACCGCGGCCGCGCACCCCAGCCCGGTCGCGGTGAGGGCCGTCCAGGGCAGCCAGAGCGCGTCGTGCTGTCGGGCGAAGTCCCAGAGGGCGCCGGTGGCGAGGTTGCCCAGGGTGATGCCGAGGCCCGAGACGGTGTGGTAGAGGCCGTAGTGGGTGGCGACGAGGCGGTCACCGGACAGGGCGACGACCGTGTCCATTTCGAAGGGGTAGACCACCGCGGATCCGGCCGCCAGCAGGACCACGGCCACGATCAGCGAGGTGAGTACGGCTGTGGCGGAGCCGCGCGGGCTGAGGGCGAGTGGGACGAACGCGAGCCCCATCGCCGCCAACCCGCGTACCAGAGCCTCGCTCGGCTGCCAGCGTTGCCTGGCCCAGCCGGTGAGCCGTAGTTGGCCGGCGACGGCGATGGCAGCGGAGACGACGAACAGGCCGCTGGTGACCGTCGTGCCGTTCGCCCCGAGGGCGTCCGTCGCCGCGAGCGGCAGGGCGAGGTAGACCTGGAAGGTCAGGACGTACGAGCCGATCATCGCGGCGGAGAAAAGGAGGAAGGGACGGTTGGCGGTGACCGTTCGCCACTGGGTGAGGACGTTTTCCCGGTTGGTGGTGGTCGTGCGGCTCTGATGGCCGGGAAGCGCGCGCCGTTGCAGGAGCGTGAGTGCGGCGAAGATGGCCGCGGCGACCGTGCAGACGAGGCGGAAGTCGGCGGCCAGGAGGGCGAGTCCGACCAGGGGGCCGAGGAGCATGCCGGCCTGGTAGTAGACGTTGAAGGTGGCGAAGGCGTCCACGCGCCGCTCGCCCGCCTCCGCGGCGAGGTAGGCGCGCACGGCCGGGTTGAAGAGGGCGCCGGCGAAGCCGGTGGCGGCGGACGCGGCGATGAGGGCGGGGAGGTTGTCGACCCAGCCGAGGAGGCCGAAGCCGACGGTGCGCAGCAGGCAGCCGATCATGATCGGTGTCTTGTAGCCGAAGCGGTCGGCGATGGTTCCGCCGATGAGGAACATGCCCTGCTGGGAGAAGTTGCGTACGCCCAGGACGAGGCCGACCGCCCAGGCGGCCAGGCCGAGGCCGCCGGACAGGTGGGCGGCCAGGTAGGGCATGAGCATGTAGAAACCGAGGTTGATGGCGAACTGGTTGGCCATCAGCAGGCGTGCGGCGGGTGGGAAGGAGTGCGTCTGGTGCCAGAGGGTCTTCATCGGGCGGCTCCGGCGAGGGCGCGCCGCCCGGCGGTGGAGAGCGGGCTGGTGATCTGGGTGCAGCGGGTCCAGCGGGTGACGACCCGGTCGTCGGGGTGGGCGATCTCGTCGGGGTCGTCGGTGGGCGGATGGCCGAGCAACTGGTGCTCTCGGCAGTAGGCGTCGTCGAAGACGGTGCCGACGTAGCGCTGGGGGCCGTCGGGGAAGACGGCGACGATCCGGTCTTCGGCGGGCAGTGTGCGGGCCAGCCAGCGGGCGACGACCGCGACCGCGCCGACGCTCCAGCCGCCGGTGGCGTAGTGGTCGCGGGCCAGGCGGCGGGCGGCCCACACCGCCTCCGGCGCGGCGATCCAGTGGACCTCGTCGAAGAGGTCGTAGGCGACGTTGCCGGGGTAGATGCTGCTGCCCAGGCCGCGCATCAGGCGGGGTGCGGCGGGCTGGCCGAAGATGGTCGAACCGGTGGTGTCCACGCCGACGACGCGCAGGCGGGGGAAGTAGCCGCGCAGCACGGAGGCGGTGCCGGCGGAGTGGCCGCCGGTGCCGACGGAGACGACGAGGGTGTCGATGCGGCCGAGCTGGGCGACGAGTTCGTGGGCGAGCGGGGCGTAGGCGGCGATGTTGTCGGGGTTGTTGTACTGGTCGGGGCACCAGGCGTCCGGTTGTGCGGCGAGGAGTTCCGCGACGCGCCTGCGGCGTGCTTCCTGCCAGCCCCCGGTGGGGTGCGGGGTGCCGACGAGGTCGACCTCGGCGCCGTACGCGGTGAGCAGCCCGGTCATCAGGGGTTCCATGCCGGGGTCGGTGACCACGGTGACGGGGTGTCCGTGGATGGCGGCGGCGAGGGCCAGTCCGAGGCCGAGGGTGCCGGAGGTGGACTCGACGATGCGGGCGCCCGGGGTGAGCTGTCCGCGTTCGCGGGCGGCGCGGACCATGTGCAGGGCGGTGCGGTCCTTGATGCCACCGGGGTTGTGGCCTTCGAGCTTGGCCCAGAAGCCGCGGCCCGCAGCGGTGAAGGGGGCGCCGATCCACAGGACGGGGGTGTCGCCGACCAGGCCGGCGGGGGTGTGCATCGGGCGTTTGGCGTGGGCCAGTAGCTGGGCTGGGGACGTGGGCACGGTGATGCGGGTGGTGTGGTTCATGGCGTGCTTCTCCTGCGGCCGGCGCAGAGAATGCGGGCCGGCCGTGTGTCGGGGGAAGAGGCGGAGGTGCTCGGCTGCACGCCGCGGTCGTGAGTCGGAGCGCGGCGGCGGGGCCGGTCAGGTCCGCCACACGCCGAGACGGGCCCGCGTCTCTCCCGGGGAGGCCGCGTCGGGGGCAGGGCGCGCATGCCGAGGGGCCGGGCGTGCGAGCGGCAGCGGCGCGCCGTGATGCTGGGCGGGCGGGTCGCCGTGGACCGTGTCAGGGAGGGCCAGGGCCACGTCGCGCGGCGGCTGAAGCGTCGGCTCGTCCGAGCCGCAGCAGTGCGCCGTCCCCTCCTGCCCGGGAGCTGTCTGCCGAGCGGTCGTCCGATGCGCCTGCCCGGGCGCCGGTGTGCAGCTCGCCGACGAGGTCAGCAGCAGGGTGTCGGCTCGCCCCGACGGGTCGCCGTTCGGTCCGTGCGCGCAGTCCAGGACGTGCAGGAGCGCGGCCAGCAACAGCAGGAGCACCGCTCCGGTCCGTGCCACGGAGCGGCTGCCGCCAAAGACCGAGCCAGCCCTCATGAACACAAAGAGTAATCAATTGGGTGCATAAGGTTCTTGTCAAACCTCGGGGTCGCCACCCGGCGTCCAGCAGCGCACAGAGGCCGATATCCCGCCGCGGCCGGTGTCCGTACGCGCCTCTGGCAGACACCCGTGCGGGCAAATCCCGTTGCCGTCGATCACTGCATCGGATGAAGCCGGACTCCAATCGGCCGCAGCCGGACCCGCCGGCCGGCGTCCAGGGGTTCCCCGCCGGGAGGACACCAGGAGGTCCCGATGCGGCGCACCCCTCGCACGGCCAGCCCCGCGGCAGCCCGCAGCCCGCAACCTGGGTGCCGTTGCGCTTCTGGCCCTTCTGGCTCTCCTGCACGCGTCGTTCAGCCCTGGCTCGTCGCACCTGCCCGCAATCGACCTGGACAGCTGCCGGACGCATCTGGTCTGCGAGGAGATGACGGACTTCGACGGCTACTACGCCGAGATGTCGGTCGACGACCACCTGGTGTCGATGGCCCGGTCCATGAAGACGGCCTACGAGGTGTTCATGGGGCGGTCATGGGGCCTGCGCCGATTCCCCGCGTGTACGCTCCCGATCCCGGATCACCCGGTGACCCTGATATCCGCCCCGGGGGCGCCGAGCCGGCGCGGCGTCGGCATCGGCAACGCAGGCGCGATCCTCGTGCCGATCGGCCGACGGGCCGCCATCATCATGGCGTCGCCCGGACCGGCTTCGTACTTCCGCCGAGCACAAAGGCGGCCAGGGAGCCGAAACCACCGCCTCGCGTGGAATGCGCGCACGGAGTGGTTCCACCACGCCGATGACAACCCCCTGGGAATGGCGGCTGGGCCTTCATGTCCCTGCGGGGGACAGCGCTGCTCGGCCTCCCCACCCGCCTTTCGCGGTCGTTCACGGGGCGAGGGAGAAGTAGTTCTCCTCCTCCTGGGTGAAGTGCAGGCGCAGGACGGTGTTGAGGCCGTAGAGGCAGGAGCGGAGGTCGTCGAGTTGCTCGGCGGAGAGGCCCCCGTCCGCGTGGGCCAGTTGCAGGTGGGTGGCGATGCGGCGGGAGAGGCGTTCGATCTCGGTGTGGGCGCGGCTCATGGTGGCGGTGGCCTCGGGGCCGCCGAGGGTGGGGGCGAGGGCGGGGTAGAGCTCGTGCTCCTCCGCGTACTCGTGCGGCAGCAGCCGTTCGGTGAGCAGACGGTGGGTCTCCTCCACCGCGGCCAGGGCCGTTGGGCCGGAGCTGTCGGACAGGCGGTCGGCTGCGTCGCGCACCGATTCCAGGACGTCCTGGAGGTCGTCGTGTTCGGCGGCGAAGCGGTGGATGAGGGCTTCGGCAGCGGGGGTGAGGGCCGGGTGCGCGGCTCGGCCGACGCGCAGTGCGCGCAGGGCGTTGAGGATGACAGCGGCGTCGATGCCCTCTTGGAGCAGGGCGCCGGCGGCGGGCGGAAGGAGTCCGGCCGCGGCTGCGGCCATGGCGGCCAGGGACATCAGCATGCCGCCGAGGGCGCTCTGTACGGCGATGTGGCGGGCCCGTTGGGCGATGGTGACGGCGTCGGCGAGGCGGTCGACGCGGTCGGTGGTCAGGACGATGTCGGCCGCTTCGGAGGAGGCGGTGGACCCGCGTGCGCCCATGGCGACGCCTATGTCGGCGGCGGCGAGGGCGGGGGCGTCGTTGACGCCGTCGCCGACCATGACGGTGACCGCACGTTCGCGTTCGGCGCGTACGGCGGCGACCTTGTCGGCCGGGCCGAGTTCGGCGCGCACGTCGTCCAGGCCGAGGACGGCGGCGACCTCATGGGCGGGTGCGGCGCGGTCGCCGGTGAGCATCAGCAGCCGTTCGATGCCCGCCGCTCGCAGGTGGCGCAGGGTGCGGGGCGCGTCGTGGCGGAGAGGGTCGCGCAGCAGGACTGCGCCGGCCGGCTGTCCGTCGACGGTGAGCCAGGCGACAGCCGCACCGTCGAGGAGCGCGCGGTTGTCGACCGCATTCGCCCAGCCCGGCCGGGCGGTCGCCGCGCCCATACGGCCTACGGAGACCTGGTGCCCCTCCACGCTTCCGGTGGCGCCCCGGCCGGGTTCCTCGGTGACGTCCGTCGGGACCGAGAGCGCCAGTCCGCGTTCGCGGGCTGTGTCGACGATGGCATGGGCGAGGACGTGCGGCGAGTACTGGTCGAGGGAGGCAGCGAGGCGCAGCACTTCTGCGGCTTTGACGTCGGGCGCGGCGATCACGTCGAGGACGCGGGGGCGGCCGCGGGTGAGGGTGCCGGTCTTGTCCAGCAGGAGGGTGCGGGCTCGGCCGAGGTTCTCCAGTGCGCCGCCGTCCCGGATGACGACGCCGAGACGGGAGGCGCGCGAGAGGCCCGAAACGATCGCGACCGGGGCGGCCAGCAGCAAAGGGCAGGGGGTGGCGACCACTAGAACGGCGACAGCCCGTACCGCGGAGCCGCTGATCAGCCAGGCCAGGCCCGCCACCGCCAGGGACAGCGGCAGGAACCAGGCCGCGTACCGGTCGGCCAGCCGTACGACGGGCGCGGACTCGGCGCCCGCCTGCCGGGCCAGTCGTACGATCCCGGCATAGGTGCTGTCCTGCTCGGTGGCCGTGGCGCGCAGTTCGAAAGCGCCACCGGCGTTGACGACGCCGCTGCGCACCGTCTCGTCGCGGGCCCGCTCGACCTGGAGGGCCTCACCGGTGAGAACCGACTCGTCGAGGACGGCGGCGTCGCTCTCCAGCCGGCCGTCGACGGGAACGACCTCGCCGGGGCCGACGATGAGCAGGTCACCGACGGCGACCTCGGCCAGCGGCACCGAGGCCACACCGGCGTCGGTGCGGCGGCGCGCGGAGCGCGGTGCGTGCTCCAGCAGGGCCCGCAGGTCGTGGGAGGCGCGCCGCTGGGCGGCGGCTTCCAGGGTGCGGCCGGTGGCCAGCATCAGCGCGATCAGTGCACCGGCGAGGTATTCGTGGACGGCCAGGGTGCCGCCGAGCGCGAGCACGGCGATGAGGTCCACGCCCGCGTGCCCGTGCCGCAGGGCGACGAGCACCCATGCCACGGCGGGGACGACGGCGGAGAGGGTGCCCAGCCCCCAGAAGAGGTCGGCGAGGTCGCCTGCTCCCGTGAGCCAGGCGATGCCGCCGGCTGTCAGCGCCGCCGCGGTGACGGCCAGGAGGACGGGTTCGAGCCGTGGCGACCCGATTGCCGAGGTCAAGCGGCGCAGCTGCGCTGTGAACGTGCGGTGGGTCATGGCGTACCTCGGTCCGTCCGGCGCGGCGATCCTGAAACCGGTTCCTCTCCATCACAATGCGCCGCTGGGTGTCCACGGCAGGGGTCGTCCGGCCCTGATTCAGGGCCATGCGGACGGTGCCTGGTGCGTTCCCGGATCCGCCCGGCTCTGATCGAGGCGAGTCATGACGCGCAGCTGGTCGTGGCCGGTGCCCGTGGCCGCAGTGGCTTCACCGGCCTGCTGCTCGGCTCGGTCAGCCAGGCCCTGCTGCATCACGCGCAGTGCTCCGTGGCGGTGGTCCGCGGCAAGGAGTGAGCACCGCCACGCGTTCCTCGCGTATGCGGCGGTCGTGCCGGTCATGAGAGTCGGCCGTCGGCGACGGTGGTTGCGGAGTGGGTGAAGGCGACGGTCAAATCCAGGGTGGTGAACGGCCTGGGCGGAACGTCGTGCTCTGCGAAGGTCTTCCGCACAGCCATGGACGGCGGAGGCGGGTGGGGCGTTGGGTCCTCCGGCCCTACTTCTGGGAACTGTGGCCCAGATCGACTGAGGTCTCACTGATCCATCCTGGTGGCACTGGAGCAATCAGCCGAGGGAAGTGATCGGCATGATGTGGTACGGCGACGGATGGGGCTGGAGCGGCTGGATCGTCATGGCGGTGTTCATGGTGCTTTTCTGGGCCGTCCTGATCGTCGGGTTCGTCGCACTTGTGCGCTACCTCACCGGTGCGCGGCAGCAGCAACTGGGCTCTCCTCCACCGTCCGGTGACGGCGGGTGGCAGGACCGACGGGCCGAGAACCTGCTCGCCGAGCGGTTCGCGCGCGGGGAGATCGACGAGGACGAGTACAAACGTCGGCATGCGCTGCTTCGGGAGCACCGATGAACGCGCGCCGCCGCCGAGGAGTGTGGTCGGTGATCGCCATTGCCGCCGCGGCCTTGGTGCTGGGTGTCGCCACGACCGGTCTGATGGCCACGTCCGGCTCCTTCCACAGGACGGGACCGGCCTCCTGGCGGGCGCAGAGCGCCCGATGCAGCGCACCGGCCGCGAAAGGTAGTGCCGTCGACGTGACCGTGTGGGACATGGGGCGCATGATGGGGGGTCCGAACGGGCCCGCCCCGAACAACAGCCGTCCTGGTTGGCACGGCATGGGCATGATGCGCCTGACGGCCCACCCCGTGGCGATCCCGGAGGGCACAGTGACCGTGCGGGTGGTCAATGCGGGAACCCTCACGCACGAGGTGGTCGTGTTGCCGCTGCCGACCGGCCGGGCCGCAGGAGAACGTGCCATCGGCTCCGACGGCCGGGTATCGGAGACAGGCAGCCTCGGCGAGGCGTCGCGCACGTGCGGCAGCGGTGCCGGAGACGGCATCGCCCCCGGCGCGGCAGCCTGGACCACGGTGACGCTGCGGCCGGGCCGCTATGAGTTGCTGTGCAATGTCCGGGGCCACTACGCGGCCGGGATGTACACGGAGCTGGACGTCACTCGGTGAGTGAGGGAATCGGCGGCTGCCAGAGCCGGGGGTCCGGGAGCGTTCCCGGGTGACGCTCCGGCCTGCGCGCAAGTGTCCGGTCAGCCGCTGGTGAAGAAGGCCAGGCTGCCCGGCCCGGCCAGGTTGCGGTAGACGACGACGGGGATGAGGGTCCGGTTCTCGAAGTAGCGGACCAGGTAGCGGGTGGCGGGGTAGGCCTCGATGAAGGCGGCCACGGTACCCGCCAATCGTAGGCACAAAGTGATCTCGTGAGTCGGCATGGAACGCACGTGGTCCGGTAGGGGCGTGGATCGGAGCGTCGCCCAAGTGATCTCAGCATTGCCCAGCAGCGCCCTTGCGCTCATCGGCGTCCTGCTCGGCGCCGGGCTCGTCGCTCGAACCGGAGATCGTCAGTGGACGCGCCAAACTCAGTCGGCTGCCTGCCGCCGCCTGACGTCTTGATGAGACGCTATGGCGCGTCGGCTGGGCGATACGCGGTGGTCGGAGCGGACGGGAAGCGTGAGCTGGAACTGCGCCGGCCAGTGGACGAGGACCCCTGTGGGCGAACCCGCCGTCCTGACGTCCGAGACTCTGATCAACTCTGTTTGGCCCCCCGAGCATGGCCCACGACCTCTTCGTCCCGAATGAGGTCCGGTCAAGATCGTCACCGCCGAGATTGATGTTTATGCAGGTCAGGATGTTGGTCTCGGTCGGTGTGGCGAGGTGTCACGAGGGCTTTGGGAGAAGATCTCCTCCCAGATTTCTCCCAAGGGTGGTCACTCGCGGCGCCTGTCGGTTTCTTCGGGCTCCGTTGCTTTGGCAGGTTTGCGCGCGGTTGCAGTGACGAGCTGCCGGGCTGACGCTCGGCTCAGCGACCGGCCAGGCAGCCGGAAAGCGGCGCAGGTCTGTGGGGAAGATGAGAATTTGAGTGATTCCGCAGGCCCTGGGCAGGCGCAACCGTCATGAGCACCCTCTATCGGAGCACGGCGGACGAGGCCGCGGAGCAGGGCCTGGATGTGCGGGCGACTCCACGTCCCGTCCCTTCGTCGGCGGAACGCGGTAGACGCGGCGGGCGGGGCTTTTCGTCGGCGCTGCGTGGTGGTGGGCGGGTGTCAGGGCTGGACGGATTGCGCACGGTTGCGGTGGCCGTGGTGATTGTCTACCACGTGGAGCCGGACCTGTTGCCCGGCGGCTCGGTGGGCGTGGATGTGTTCTTCACGATCAGCGGTTTCGTCATCACCCGGCTGCTGGTCGCCGAGCACTCCCGTACCGGTCGGATCGGGCTGTGGTCGTTCTACCGGCGGCGGTGGCTGCGGCTGATGCCGGCCTTGCTGGTGATGTGCGCGGTCACCGCCCTGCTGGCCGTGGCGTTTACGCTGCCGTTGTTCCGCGGGGTGTGGCTGGCGGTGGCGCTGGCCGTGGGTTCGGCGGTCAATGTCGTACGGGCCGGGGAGCCCGGGGCGTACTCGGGTGTCACCGCGCCGTTCGGCCACACCTGGTCCCTGGGTGTGGAGGAGCAGTTCTATCTGGCCTGGCCGCTTCTGTTGCTGGTGCTGCTGCGGCACGCGAGGGCACGGATGGTGCTGGGCTGGGTGGCGGTGCTGTGCGTCCTGCCGGTGCTCTGGCGGACGGTGCTCTGGGATCCCGCGGCGGCACATCGCATCTACAACGGGCCCGACACCCGCGCCGACCAGCTCCTCGTCGGTGCTCTGCTGGCCCTCGTCCTGGCCCGGCTGCGTGCCGAAGACCCCCGGCTGGCGCTGCTCCGCCGCTGGGCGGGACGACTGTGCTGGCCCGCGCTCGCGCTGTTGGGACTGATCGTCTGGCAGATCCCGATCACCGGGTCAAGCGGGTGGAATCCAGTCTGGTACACGGTGGGATTCCTGGCCGCCGCCGTTCTGTCGGCATGTGTGGTGGCCGCACTGGAGCTGTGCCCGCGTTCATGGCCCTCCCGTCTGCTGTCGCTGGCCGTGCCGGTGTGGGTCGGGCGCAACCTCAGCTACGGGATGTACCTGTGGCACTACCCCCTCATCCGGCTGCTCGCCGGCCTCGGTGTGCACGACGGCTGGCTGCTCCCGGCCGGCCTTGCGGTGACACTCTGCGCGGCTCTCGCCTCGTACGCCCTCATCGAACGGCCCCTGCTGCGACGCACCCGGCTCCGCGGACGCCGACTGGAACCGGCCGTCGCCGCGGCACGTACGCCAGCCCTTTGACCAGCGCGGCTTGAAGATGCGATTGAGGTCGGACAGGTTGTGGCCGGTGGCCGCGAGAGGCAGCGCGAGCAGGGCTACAGCGGCCATCACCACCGTTGCCTGGACTCGGAATTGGCGCCAGGTCAGCCGGCTCGTCGCAGAGCCTCCCGCGCGTCGGCGACGGGGCTTGTGGTCTCATGGAGCGTCGCAACTGGCTCGAACGGTTCGCCGCGTGCACCGGCTGGGTGTGGCTGACCGGCGGACTGGCCGCAACGGCGGCCCTGTTCGCCGTCGGTGCCGACGCACCCTGTTTCGGCCCCGGCGGGCTCAACGAGGGCGAGGCCGGGCCCGTGCTGTGCGGCTGGTCCGCCGGTGGTGTGTCGGCCGAGCTGTGGTCGGGGGAGAACCACGCGATGCCGAGCAGCAGGGCCCCGAGGAAGATCACCACTGCGGCGAGGGCGCTCACCGTCCTCGACCGGCTTGCGGAGAGTGTGCGGCCTCCCGCACGCTGACTGCGCCGGGCCCGGTGGGCCGGAGCGGTGCCGGTGGCGGACGGGAAGGCATAGGTGGTGACGGAGCCGGGGGGCACGTTCGTTCCGGACCGGGGCCCCGGGAGCGACCCCAGGGTGCTCGGATGCGGCTCCGGCTCGGGGGGCGGTGCGACGGCCGGGAGGGGCTCGGGACGCCCTCTCCAGGAGCCCGCGGCGAACCACTCGGCCGTCTGGCGTGCCGTGGGGCGGTCCTCGGGCCGCTTGGCAAGGAGACCGAGCAGGTAGTTCTCGAAGGCGGGCGGCAGTCCGATGCCCAGCTCCCGCGGCGGTACGGGGGGCGTGTCGAGGTGGTGGTGGAGGACGGCGATGGCGCTGTCGGCGTTGAACGGCACCCGTCCGGCGAGGAGTTGGTAGAGCACGCAGCCGAGCGAGTAGACGTCGGAGGGCGGTCCGGCGGGTTGACCCAGGGCGCGCTCGGGGGCGATGTACAGGCTGGTCCCGACGATCTGGCCGGTCGCGGTGAGTCCGCCGCCCGGGTCGTCCATGAAGCGGGCGATGCCGAAGTCGCCGATTTTTACGGATCCGACGGCGTCGAGCAGAAGGTTGCCGGGCTTGATGTCCCGGTGCACGACACCCTGTTCGTGCGCGACGGCGAGCCCGGCGGCCGCCTGGGCGGCGATGCGGGCGACCTCCTCGGCCGGCAGGGATCCCGCCTGGGCGAGCACGCGGTGCAGACTGTGGCCCTGGACCAGCTCCATCACCAGGAACAGACGGCCCTCCTGCTCGCCGAAGTCGACGACGCCGACCACGTGCGGGTGCCGGAGCCGGCCCGCGGTCTGGGCCTCCAGACGGAAGCGGGCGGCGGCGGTGGGATCGGTGTTCTGGGCGAGCAGCAGCTTGACCGCCACCGGACTCCCGAGCATCTCGTCGTACGCCTGCCAGACCTCTCCCATCGCGCCTCGCCCGATGACGGTCTCCAGCCGGTACCGGCCCGCAATCAGCACCTGTTCCTTCATCCTCACACAGTGAGACGACATGACCGCTGTCGGCCATGTCCCTCTGGCAGAGCGGGTGTTGTGGGGATGCCGCAGCTTCCACACTCTACTGGCGGGCCGACGGCGGTCAGCCGCGACCAGGACTCCGCAGCCTGGCCGACCGGAGTAATGGGGCCTGCCGCATAATCCTCGCGTGTCCGAGACCCCTGTCCCGATACCTTCGGGATCCGTGCCCGCAGGTGTGCCTGCCTGGCTGTCCGCCGACGCCGAGCCGTGGGCGAGGCTCCGGCCCGGGTCCTGGGCGCGTCCGACGTGGTCTGTCCTGGCCCTGATCGTGACCGTGGCCTGGGCGATCGCGGTGGAGCCGGAGCCGCCGTGCAGTGCGGTGGCCCCGTGCGGCCCGGACTGGGCGGGCATGATCCAGATGGGCCTCGCCCTCGGCCTGCTGTTCTGGCCGGCCAAACTGCCGGAACTGGTCCTGATCACCGCGCCCGTCCTGGCGGTCGTCGTGGCGTGGGTGGAGCTGCCGGGCGCCGACTGGGTTTCCCGGGTTGCGAATCTCGCCGTGATCGCGGCCCTGACCTTCGGCTGGGCCGCCGCCTGGGCACGGCTGGCCGTGCGGCGCGAGCAGCGGCGACTCGTCGAGCGGAGCTCGGGCAGGCCGCACCGGCTGCCGGAACCCGTCGGCCCGCTGGTACGAGGGACGGTCCCCCTCGTTGCTGCGCTGATCCTGGGCGCCGCAGCCGCAGGGTTCACAGCCCTGGGGCTCAGCGGCATCCACGAGGACGAAGACCACGCAGCCCGCGCCGTACGTGTCACCGGCCGAGTGATCGGCCACGGAGACGAATCCCTACGTCTCCGCACGGCCGACGCCCGCCGCATCACCATCAGCTCGGTCTACCCGGAGGATTACGGCACGGGCAGCACGGTGACCGTCCTGGAGGACGGAACGTGGCGACGGCTCGCCGCCGAGCCGTACGACGCCTTCGGCTGGCAGGTGCTGACCCTGGCCGCCGCGCTGCCGGGCCTTTCGCTGCTCACCGCAGGTGCTCTGGCCCGTCGACGTGCCGGGGCGCTGCGTCGCTCACCGGTGCCGGTCCTGCGCGTCCTGGAGCGCTCGGTCCGTGATGTCGGTACCTGGGTCTATGCGGCCGACGACACGTCGGGCCGTACCCCACTGCTGGAGTGCTACTGCGTGCCGGTGCTTGCGGGCTCGGCACCGCCCGACGGAGTGGACGGCGGGGTGGTCGAAGACGAGGAGTTCCTCGTCGAGGACGAGCGATTGCGGGAAGCGGTGATGTTCGGCGCCCCGTACGAAGGGGGCGAGCTGGTCCTCGTCACGACGGACGAGGACGCGAATCCGCTGGTGATACGAACGGTCGCGCCGGTCCGTCTGCCACAGCCGGACGAGGACCCGGTACCGAAGGCCGCTGCGATCAGGAGTGCATCATCCGACCGGGCGGAGTCTCGGCTCCACGACCGCATCGACCGTGCGGACAGGGTTGCCAAGACCCTCGATCCCACCGGGCTGCCGATGCGCTGGGGACCGAGTGCGGCGGCCCGGGTCCTCGGCCTGGTGTTCACGGCGGGCGCCGCGGTCGGCGTCTGGTTCCTCGTCAGGTTGCTGCTGACGGAGGGGTTCAGCTGGTCCCTCGTCCCTCTGCTCGGACTGCTGTCGCTGACCGGTCCGGCAGCCACGTTGCTCAACTGGAGGGTCACCGCCGACAGCACAGGTCTGTGGCTGGCCAGGGCCTGGAGAGTGCGGCACGTGTCGTGGGAGCGGCTGCGATCAGTCGAGTACACGGATGAAGGGAACGTCGAGATCCGGCTGTCGGACGGGACCATCCGGCAGTTGACCGTGCTCGGCTGGCCGGCCGGAGAGCGGCGGCTGCGTATACGGCCGTCGTACCTCCGCATGGCCGAGGAGGTCGCTGCCCTGCGCAGCCATCCGGAGCTGCGGCCCGTCGAACCCAGCCGACCGGACGACCACGGTCGGCCGCTGGCTCCCTTCCTGTTCCTGCTGCTCGGCCTCACCGCACTCGTGGCGATGCGGGTGTGACTGAGGGGAGATCCGCCAGGACGGCGAGAGCGCGGAGCTTCCCTCTACTGGACTGATCGCGGGTGCCCAGGACGGGGAGACGAGCGGGCGGCTGGGCCGTCGGCCTTCCCTCTGTTCCCTTCTGACCGGTGTCGAGGCGTCTCATGGACCCGTCACGTGGAACCACCAAGGTGCCGGGCACACTTTGCGTGTTGAAGTCCCTTTGACGCAAGGAATGAGCCACACGTGATCACGCTCACCAAGGAAGACGGCCCGGCGGACCTGGACGGGGTGACGCACCTGTCCATCGGGGTCTCGTGGGATCCCACCGCCGGCAGCAGTGGCGGGGTGCTGGGCAGGCTGCGCCGCCGGAGCGGCACCGACCTCGATCTGATCGCCATCGCCATGCAGGGCGGTGACCCGGTGCGCCTGGCGGGTCTCGACTCACTCGACCCCATGGGCAACGGCTCGTTGGTCCACAGCGGCGACAACCAGACCGGGCGCGGGGACGGCGACGACGAGACGGTGACCGTCGAGTTCGCCCGGATCCCGCCCAACATCACGTCGATAGTGTTCGTGGCCGCCGCGTACAAGAAGGGCAGTTCCTTCCAGAAGGCGCGCAACATCAGCTTCAAGGTCTACGACGCGACGGGGGGCAGTTCCCAGCAGGTCGCCGACATCTGGCCGAGCCTGCTCACCCAGGACAACGGATGCGCCGTGGCCAAGGCACAGCGGGTCGGCGCCAGTTGGAAACTCGAGGTGATCAACGTGACGGGAAAGATCAAGCAGGGGGACGAACACGCTCTGATGCGTTTCGCCGTCAGCAAGTAGGCACGTCTCCGAGGCCCGGTACCCGAGTTGTGTCACGGCGGAGTCGACGAGGGACGGTTGGGCAGGGCTCGTGGACGGCGGGGTGGTCTGCCCCCCGGCCGGCCACCGGAGTAGCGCAGTTCATGCGCGGAGGGTTGGGGGGACATCGGTTCCGGCTGCAAACCGGTCGCCGGCGTGCACCGGGCGGAGGACCGCCTGCCGCCTCGCTGCGGCTCTCTCGGCACTTCGCCGACGAGCCCCGCCATCGCCCCGACCAACTGCACAGTCAAGGACGCGGTGAAGGACTGGCTTGCCTACGGCCTGGCCGGCCTCGACCCCAGCACCGTCGAGACCACGACCCTTCTGAGTGAGAAGCACGTCATCCCGTCACTCGGCGCTCGCAAGCTCCGCGACCTCAGCGCGGAGGACGTAGACCGCTGGATGGCCATCAAGGCGAAGGCGCTCAGCACCCGCACCCTCCAGTCCTGCCTGAACCGCGCGGTCAAGCGGGCCATGGCGCGGGACAAGGTGAAGCGCAACGTCGTCGAGCTGTGCTCTGTGCCCCAGGGGCAGGCAGGACGGCCGTCCAAGGCGCTCACGTTCGCCCAGGCCGAAGCCGTGCTCAAGGGGGCCGAAGGAACCTCGATGTACGCCTACATCGTTTTCGCGCTCCTGACCGGGGCCCGCACCGAGGAACTGCGGGCCCTCACCTGGGACCACGTCTTCCTGAAGGGGCGTCCCGAAATGGATCGCCGCAGCCTCCGCACATCGCCGTGTGGCGCTCCGTTCGGCGGAGCGGAGACACCAGGACCTGGAAGTCCCGGCGCGCCCTTGCCCTGCCGGCGCGCTGCGTCGAGGCTCTCTGGCAGCAGTTCGAAGATCAGGGCTGGGACCGGCTCGCCGCCGACGACACCTGGGAGGAACACGGGCTCGTCTTCTCCTCGGCCGTCGGCAAGCCGCTCGACGCTGCGAACGTCCGCCGCGCCTTCCGCCAGGCACTCAAGGACGTCGACGGGATCAGCGCCGACGAGTGGACGACGCCCCGGGAGCTCCGGCACAGCTTCGTGTCGCTGCTCTCCGACCGGGGCGTCCCGCTGGAGGAGATCTCCCGGCTTGTCGGCCATTCGGGTACGGCCGTGACCGAGGAGGTCTGTCGGAAGCAGATCCGGCCCGTGATCCAGACTGGCGCGGTGGTCATGGACGGGATCTTCGGCGCTGATCCGCAGCGGTCGTAGACACTCGGGAATCGATAGTCACGCAGATAGACACGCAACCCCAAACAGATCAGCCACCTACTCACGTGAGTAGGTGGCTGATCTGCTGTTTCGGCTGTCGGGGTGGCGGGATTTGAACCCACGACCTCTTCGTCCCGAACGAAGCGCGCTGCCAAGCTGCGCTACACCCCGATGTCGCTGCTGTGCTGCTTGTCGCGGCGACGTCGTTTACTTTAGCCCACTGGTGGCTGGAGACGAAATCCGGTTTAGGGGCGTCGTCCGACGGGGTTCGGGCGGGTGTGGTCCAGGGCTACCAGGAGGACTGCCAGGGCGTAGCAGGCGAGGCCCAGGAGGAGGGCGTTGGCGAGGGTGGCGCGGTAGCTGTGCTGCTCGGCGTCCAGGAAAGGATAGAGGTAGCGGCCCGGCGTGCCGGGGAGGACCAGCTCCGCCCGGACGAGGGTGAAGGTCAGGTAGGCCAGCGGGTACAGCATCCACGCCGGCGTATGGCGGAGGCGGAGGCGGGCCGGGGGTGTGAGGACGAGCCAGTCCACGAGTGCTGCCGCGGGGGCCGCCGTGTAGAGGAGCTGCAGGGCCAGCCACTGGCCGTGCCAGGCCACCGGAAGGTGCGTCGAGCCCGTCATCGAGAACGGGGGAGTCGTGTGGCCCAGGAGCAGGTGGTAGACCAGGGACGAGATCACGGCGTAGAGGAGTGCCGCGCCGGTGAGGAACGAGGGCAGGGGGCGGGCCGCCTGCCAGGCCCGGCGGGCCGAGGCGAGGCTCACCAGGGTCAGGAGTACCGCCGCCTGGACTCCGAAGTAGCTCAGGATCCGGTCCGGGCTGCCCAGCAGCAGCTCCAGCGCCACGCCCGCCGACGCCAGCACGGCAGTCAGGAGCCGGAACACCGCGGTCACGGGGCGGGGGACGGGGGCGACCACCGCCGTCGCCGGAACGTACCCGGGCATGAGTACGGGCGTGCCCGGGACCGCGGGAAGGTCGGGGATGTCCCTGGGTATCGGAGGAGTCGTCATGCCCTCAAATTAGGGAGAAAGGGGCATGTCCGGCATGTCGGTCTAGGCCGGGTGGGTTATTCCGGCCATCGGGTCCCGGCACGGGCGGGGACCCGTGGTCGAGTCCTCTTCTACTCCCGCCCCACCAGAGTCAGCAGCGTCGCCTCCGGCGGGCAGGCGAAGCGGACCGGGGTGTAGCGGTTCGTGCCGCAGCCCGCGGAGACGTGCAGGTAGGACGTCCGGCCCTCGGCCGTGTGCGTGGACAGGCCCTTCACGCGGTCCGCGTCCAGGTCGCAGTTGGTGACCAGTGCACCGTAGAAGGGGACGCAGAGCTGGCCGCCGTGGGTGTGGCCGGCCAGGACCAGGGGGTAGTTGTCCGCCGTGAAGGAGTCCAGGACCCGCAGGTACGGGGCGTGCACGACGCCCATCGAGAAGTCCGCCGTACCGGACGGACCGCCCGCCACCTGCGGATAGCGGTCGCGCTTGATGTGCGGGTCGTCCAGTCCCGTCAGCTCCACCGAGACGCCCTCGATCTTCAGGGTGCCCCTCGTGTTCGTCAGGTTCAGCCAGCCCGCCCCGTCGAAGCCGTCCCGCAGCTCCTCCCAGTCCAGGTGGATCGCGCCGACGACCGGCGGGTTGCCGTTCAGGCCGTGCTTGCCGCTCACCTTCTCCAGCAGGTAGCGGGCGGGGTTGCGGGGCTTGGGGCCGTAGTAGTCGTTGGAGCCGAAGACGTACGCACCCGGGAACTCCATCAGGGGGCCCAGCGCGTCCAGGACCTCGGGGATGCCCTCCGGGTCGGACAGGTTGTCGCCCGTGTTGATCACGAAGTCCGGGCGCAGGCCCGCCAGCGACTGCAGCCAGCGCTGCTTCTTGCGCTGGCCGCTCACCATGTGGATGTCGGAGACCTGGAGCACGCGCAGCGGGCGCATCCCCGGCGGGAGGACCGGGACCGTCACCCGGCGCAGGCGGAAGGAACGGGCCTCGAAGCCGGCCGCGTACAACACACCCGCGGCGCCGAACGCCGCGATTCCCAGGGGTACTCCGTATCGAGCGCGCATACGACCATCGTGTCAGACCGAGCGAGCGCTCAGAGACCGGGCGGTACGTGAGTGGGTAAATCGGCGGGCGTCGGGCGTGCGGCACCTGCGACAATCGGTGCCATGACCACCACGCTCAAGTCGAAGCTGCAGGACGACCTCAACGCCGCGATCAAGGGACGCGACGAGCTCCGCTCGGCCACGCTCCGGATGACGCTCGCCGCGATCACCAACGAAGAGGTCGCGGGCAAGGAGAAGCGTGAGCTCTCCGACGACGAGGTGCTCAAGGTGATCGCCAAGGAGGCGAAGAAGCGCCGCGAGGCGGCCGAGGCCTTCACCCAGGGCGGCCGTGCCGAGAGCGCCGAGCGTGAGAAGGCGGAGGGCGAGGTCCTCGCCGGTTACCTGCCGAAGCAGCTCAGCGACGAGGAGCTGGAGGGGATCGTCGCCCAGGCCGTCGAGGAGGCGAAGGCGGCGGGTGCCGAGGGGCCGCGGGCCATGGGCGCCGTGATGAAGATCGTGAACCCGAAGGTGGCCGGCCTGGCCGAGGGCGGCCGCGTCGCCGCCGCGGTGAAGAAGCGGCTCCAGGGCTGAGAGAGCGCCAGTCGGTACGACGGTGGGGCCCCACCTCTTCCGAGAGGTGGGGCCCCACCGTCGTACCTGGTCGGAGCCGGATCGGACCGGGAGAAGATCAGCCCCGGTTGCCGCCGTTCCCGTTGCGGCCCCCGTTCGTGTTCCCCTGGATGAAGCCGTCGGGGAAGGAGAAGGTCGGGGTCGGGGTGGTGCCGCCGTCCGTCGTGCCGCCGTCGGTGCCGCCGATGAGACCGCCGATCAGGCCGCCGTTGTCGTTGCCGCCGTTGTCGTTTCCGTTGTCGTTCCCGTGGCCCCGGTTGTTGTCTTTCTCGTCCGGGATGTCGACGAGGTTGAAGTTCTCGGACTGCTTGCCCTCCAGGGCGCCCGTCATGGCGTCCTTCCAGATCGGGCCCGGGGTGTCGGCGCCGAAGACCTCGGAGTGGTAGACGCCGCCGATGGTGATGTTGGTCATCTCGATGTTCTGCTTGGCGCTGCCGACCCAGACCGCGCCCGCGAGGTTGGGCGTGTAGCCGACGAACCAGGCGTTCTTGCGGGAGTCCGTCGTACCCGTCTTGCCCGCGCTCTCCCGGTCGTCAAGGCCGGCCTGCTGACCGGTACCGGAGTCGATCACACCGCGCAGCAGGGTGTTGATCGTGTCCGCGGTCTTCTCGCTCATCGCGCGCGAGCAGGTCGACTTGGGGACGGGGATGGACTTCTGCTCGTTGCCGACCTTCTGGGTGATCGACTCGATCGCGACCGGCGTGCAGTACATGCCCCGGTCGGCGAAGGCGGCGTACGCGCTCGCCATGGTCAGCGGGGAGAGGCCGATCGCTCCGAGGGCGATGGCCGGCGTCTGCGGGAGCTTCGAGCCGTCGCCCTGGTGGACGTGGAGCGAGTCGGTCATCTTGACCACCGGGCACAGGCCGATGTCGGAGATCAGCTGGACGAAGTAGGTGTTGATGGACTTCGCCATCGCCTTCTTCATCTGGTACGGCCCGACCTCGGACTCGTTCTCGTTCTCGACCTCCTCACCCGTCGTGTTGACCCACTGCTTGCCGTCGCACTGCTGCACGGGGCTCGGGTAGTTCATCTTGTACGGCGACGAGTACTCCTGCGTCGCCGACTTGCCGCCCTCGATGGCGGCCGCGGCCACGAACGGCTTGAACGTCGAACCCGTCGGGAAGCCGTAGTTGGAGCCGCCGTAGTCCCGGTCGACCGAGAAGTTGTACTCGGTCTCGTTCTTGTTGTAGCCGTACGGCTTCGACTGGCCCATCGCCAGGATCTTGCCGCTGCCGGGCTCCACGAGGGTGGCGGCGGCCGCGACCGAGTCGGACTTGTAGACGTGGTCCTTGATCGAGGCCTGCACCGAGTCCTGGGCCTGCGGGTCCAGCGTCGTACGGATGGTCAGGCCGCCCTGGTTCCAGAGCTTGGCGCGCGCCTCGCGGGTCTTGCCGAAGGTCGGGTCGGTCAGGAAGACGTTCTCGACGTACTTGCAGAAGAACCCGGCGCCCTTGACGGCGGTGATGCAGCCGTTCTTCGGCTGGGTGACGTGCAGGCCGAGCGGCGCCTCCTTGGCCTTGTCGGCCTCTGCCTGGGAGATGTCGCCCAGTTGGGCCATGCGCTCCAGCACGACGTTGCGCCGCTTGGTGGCCTCGGCCTCGTCGTTGACCGGGTCGTAGCGGCTCGGCGACTGGACGATGCCGGCCAGCAGCGCGGCCTGCGGGAGGCTCAGGTCCTTGGCGTGCTTGGAGAAGTAGCGCTGGGAGGCGGCCTCGACGCCGTAGGCCTGCTCGCCGAAGAAGGTGATGTTCAGGTAGTTCTCGAGGATCTTCTTCTTGCCGAGCTTCTCCTCCAGCTGGATCGCGTACTTCAGCTCCTTGACCTTGCGGCCGAGGGTCTGCTGGGTGGCCTCGGCGACCTTCGTCGGGTCGTCGCCGGCCTCCTCGATGAAGTAGTTCTTCACCAGCTGCTGGGTGAGCGTGGACGCGCCCTGGGCGACCCCGCCGCTCTGCGCGTTCTTGTTCAGCGCGCGCAGCACGCCCTTCAGGTCGATGGCGCCGTGCTGGTAGTAGCGCGAGTCCTCGATCGCGACGATCGCCTTCTGCATGTAGGGCGAGATGTCCTTGAGGTCCACCACCGTACGGTCACGGGAGTAGACCTGGGCGATCTGGTTGCCCTTGCTGTCGAGGATCGTGGTGCGCTGGCTGAGCTGCGGGCTCTTCAGGTTGGCCGGGATCTCGTCGAAGCCCTGTACCGACCCCTTGGCCGCGAGCCCCAGGGCCCCGGCCGCGGGCAGCGCGATGCCCGCCATCACGGCTCCCGCGAGCACACTGACACCGAGGAACTTGGCGGCCTGCTGCGTGGTCGACAGACCACCGCCCGAGCGCTTCTTTGGCATGGGGGCAGCCTAATCCGTAGGGATGAGCATTCCGGGAGAGCGGGCTGCTCTCGGGATGTTCAAGTGCCGGATCGTGACATAGAGGGCAGCCCGGATCACCCTGGCCGACGGCACGACGACATGAACGGTCTACCTTGCCATTCGCCGGACACGCGTACAGGCCTTGGCCTAAGCTGCTCTCAACTGTCACAGCAGTGCGGCCACGTATCAATACGTCCGGCGACCCCGAATCGTTTCGGAACCTGCCCACTTTTTTCCGGGTGAGGTGTTGATGGCGTGTCCGAATCCGCCTCGTGTGTCACTCGGCGTCCGTTGTGACGCACCACGGCTGTCCGGGTTTGCCGCGATCATCACGCATGTCGTCAGCTCACTCCCGCGGGTGATCTGCCGCTTACCCATAGTCCGTTCGGGCCATTCAAGATTGGGCCCGAAGGGGGTGTTGCGCTGTGCCCACCTTCCGTAACGTCCTCAACTGGCGGCGGTGAATATGCCGCTGCCGCCGTGGGGGAGCCTCGATTCGGGAGAGGACGGCGCCGGTATGGGCTGGGTAACCGACTGGAGTGCGCAGGCTGCCTGCCGCACTACCGATCCGGATGAACTGTTCGTTCAAGGAGCAGCGCAGAACAGGGCCAAGGCGGTGTGCACCGGATGTCCGGTACGCACCGAATGCCTGGCCGATGCGCTGGACAATCGCGTCGAGTTCGGCGTGTGGGGAGGCATGACGGAACGGGAGCGTCGCGCACTGCTGCGCAGGCGGCCCACCGTGACCTCCTGGCGCAGGCTCCTGGAGACAGCGCGCTCGGAGTACGAGCGGGGGACCGGAATCGTCCCCCTCGACAGCGACGAGGTGTACGAGAACTACGCGGCCGTGAGCTAGACCGGACAGGTCTACGACAGGTCTACGGCAACTCCGGCCGGCCGGCCGCGAGCCGGTCACCGATGTCCCGCAGCCCCGTGAGGTCGTGCACGTCGCCGGGCAACGCGGCCACCTCCACCACGGCCACCTCGGGGTGGCGCGCGGTGAAGCGGTCACGTGTGCGCTGCTCGCGGGAGAGCAGCTGCATGCGCTCGGCGTGCAGCCTCAGCAGGCCTGCGGTGAGCTGGTCGACGGTGCGGTCCGGACTCTCTGACGAGGGGGATTCGTCAGTCGTGTCCGCGATGGTGTCCGCAGTCGTGTCTGCAGTCCTGTCCGCGGGCCCTGACGAGGGGGATTCGTCGGGCCGGGACTCGGACGGCGCGGGCGCGGGTGATTCAGAACTGCCGTACGTGTCGGGAGAGTTACGAAGTCCAGCTTTCCCGCCCCCCTGATCCACAATGCGGGGCTCCTCAAGATTTTCCGCGGCGGCGAGCGCACGCTCGGCCGACAGCCGGGCGGCGCCGCTGCCATGGACCCGGTTGAGGACCAGACCGACCAGCGGCATGTCCTCCGCGGCCAGCCGCTCCACGAAGTACGCGGCCTCGCGCAGCGCGTCCCGCTCCGGAGCCGCCACCACCAGGAACGCCGTACCGGGCGCCTGAAGCAGCTTGTACGTCGCGTCCGCGCGCGTGCGGAACCCGCCGAACGTCGTGTCCATCGCCGCCACGAACGTCTGTACGTCCTTCAGGAGCTGCCCGCCGAGCAGCTTGCCGAGCGTGCCGGTCATCATCGACATGCCGACGTTCAGGAAGGCCATGCCCGCGCGGCCGCCGAGCTTCGCGGGGGCCGTCAGCAGGCGGATCAGCCGGCCGTCCAGGAAGGAGCCGAGCCGCTTCGGCGCGTCCAGGAAGTCCAGGGCGGAGCGGGAGGGCGGGGTGTCGACCACGATCAGGTCCCACTCGTCCCGGGCCCGCAGCTGGCCCAGCTTCTCCATCGCCATGTACTCCTGCGTGCCCGCGAAGCCGGCCGAGAGCGACTGGTAGAAGGGGTTGGCCAGGATGGCGGCCGCCCGCTCGGCGTCCGCGTGCGCCTCCACGACCTCGTCGAAGGTGCGCTTCATGTCGAGCATCATGGCGTGCAGTTCGCCGGGGCCCTCGGTGCCCTTCACCCTCCGCGGCACGTTGTCCAGCGAGTCGATGCCCATGGACTGGGCGAGCCGCTTGGCCGGGTCGATGGTCAGCACCACCACCTTGCGGCCGCGCTCGGCCGCCCGCAGGCCCAGGGCCGCCGCGGTGGTGGTCTTCCCGACGCCGCCCGAGCCGCAGCACACCACGATCCGGGTGGCCGGGTCGTCGAGCAGCGGATCGACGTCGAGCGCGGGCGCGGGCGACAGGCGACGGGCGTCGTCCTGCGCCTCGGCCGGGTCCGGAGTCATGACATCCCCTGTTTCCGCAGTTCGCGGGCGAGTTCGTACAGGCCCGCCAGGTCCATCCCCTCGGCGAGCAACGGCAGCTCGTGCCGCTCCAGGTCCAGCTCGGCGAGGACCGCGCGCTGCTCGTGCTCCAGCGCGTACCGCTCGGCGTACTCGGCGGCCTGCGCGAGCAGCGGGTCCACCAGCTGCTCGGCCTTCCCGCCGCGCCGTGCCCCGCCGAGCCCGGCCGCCGACAGCGTCTGTGCCACGGCGCTGCGCGGCACGGTCCGTACGAGTTCCAGATCGGCGGCGTCCAACACCTCCGGCCGGACCATGTTCACGATGACCCGGCCCACCGGCAGCCGCGCGGCCCGCAGTTCGGCGATGCCGTCGGCGGTCTCCTGGACCGGCATCTCCTCCAACAGCGTGACCATGTGCACGGCCGTCTCCTTGGACTTCAGCACCCGCATCACGGCCTGCGCCTGATTGTGTATCGGGCCGATCTTGGCGAGCCCGGCCACCTCGTCGTTGACGTTGAGGAAGCGGGTGATGCGGCCGGTCGGCGGGGCGTCCATGACGACGTAGTCGTAGGTGAACCGCCCGGCCTTGTCCTTCCTGCGCACCGCCTCGCACGCCTTGCCGGTCAGGAGCACGTCCCTGAGGCCGGGCGCGACGGTGGTGGCGAAGTCGATCGCGCCGAGCTTCTTCAGCGCCCGGCCCGCCCCGCCGAGCTTGTAGAACATCTGGAGGTAGTCCAGAAGGGCCAGTTCGGGATCGATGGCGAGCGCGTAGACCTCACCGCCCCCCGGCGCTACGGCGATCTTCCGCTCTTCGTAGGGCAACGCCTCCGTCTCGAAGAGCTGGGCGATGCCCTGCCGGCCCTCGACCTCCACGAGAAGCGTCCGCTTCCCCTCGGTCGCGAGGGCCAGCGCGAGTGCGGCGGCGACCGTCGTCTTTCCGGTCCCGCCCTTGCCGCTGACGACCTGGAGCCTGCTCACATCTTCGAGACTAACCAGTCGGCCGGACACTCACGCGGGAGGCTGTGGATAACCGTGCGTGCGGTGGGCCACGTGTCCCGTCCGTCACAGCGGATACAGTCGGCCACATGACCAAGTGGGAATACGCAACCGTGCCGCTGCTCGTCCATGCCACGAAGCAGATTCTGGACACCTGGGGCGAGGACGGCTGGGAGCTCGTCCAGGTGGTGCCCGGGCCCAACCCCGAGCAGCTCGTGGCCTACCTGAAGCGGGAGAAGCCCTGATGAGCGCCGTGGAGGCCAAGCTGGCCGAACTCGGTCTCGCGCTGCCGGCGGTCGTCCCTCCGCTCGCCGCCTACCAGCCGGCCGTGCGGTCCGGTGCGTACGTCTACACCTCAGGCCAGCTGCCGATGGTGGACGGCAAGCTCCCGGTCACCGGCAAGGTCGGCGCCGAGGTCACCGCCGAGGAGGCCAAGGAGCTGGCCCGCACCTGCGCGCTGAACGCCCTGGCCGCCGTGAAGTCCGTCGCCGGTGACCTGGACCGGATCGCGCGCGTGGTGAAGGTCGTCGGCTTCGTCGCCTCCGCGACCGACTTCACCGGGCAGCCGGGCGTGATCAACGGCGCCAGCGAGCTGCTCGGCGAGGTCCTCGGCGACAAGGGCGTGCACGCGCGCAGCGCGGTGGGCGTCGCGGTGCTGCCGCTGGACGCGCCGGTCGAGGTCGAGGTCCAGGTCGAGCTGCAGCCGTAGCCCGCCGAAGCCCCCCTCGAACATTCGCTCCCTACGGGATAGCCTCCGGTAATGGCCGATGGACAGTGGTATCCCCCCGAGTGGCCGGACCGCATCCGCGCACACGCGGAGGGCACCCTCGTGCCGGTGGCCCCGAAGCGGGCGGCCACCGTGCTGCTCCTGAAGGACACACCGGACGGTCCCGCCGTCCACATGCTGCGCAGACGCGCCTCCATGGCCTTCGCCGGAGGCGCGTACGCGTATCCGGGCGGCGGTGTCGACCCGCGCGACGACGACCACCAGGTCCGCTGGGCGGGCCCCACGCGCGCGTGGTGGGCCGACCGGCTCGGCGCCGACGAGGCGGGCGCCCAGGCGATCGTCTGCGCGGCCGTCCGGGAGACGTACGAGGAGGCGGGCGTCCTGCTCGCCGGACCGGCCCCGGACGCCGTCGTCGGGGACACCACCGGGGACGACTGGGAGGCCGACCGTGCGGCCCTGGTCGCCCGTGACCTGTCCTTCGCCGAGTTCCTCGACCGGCGGGGCCTGGTGCTGCGCTCGGACCTGCTGGGCGCCTGGACGCGCTGGATCACCCCGGAGTTCGAGAGCCGCCGATACGACACCTGGTTCTTCGTCGCCGCCCTGCCCGCGGGCCAGCGCACCCGCAACGCCTCCACCGAGGCCGACCGCACGGTGTGGATCCGCCCGGCGGAGGCCGCCGACGGCTACGACAAGGGCGAGCTCCTGATGATGCCGCCCACCATCGCCACCCTGCGCCAGCTCCTGCCGTACGCCACGGCCGCCGAGACGCTCGCCGCGGCGCCCGCGCGGGACATGACCCCGGTGCTGGCCCGCGCCCGGCTGGCGGACGGCGAGATCGTCCTGACCTGGCCGGGCCACGACGAGTTCACCAAGCACATACCGACCGACCTGACGACCGGTGGAGCCTGACCATGACGGACGCAGCAGCCCTGCCCGGCCAGCCGCGCGGCGGAGTCCTCCCGGGGCCCGCCACCGCGCGGGCCGTCAACGTGCTGGCGCCCAACGCCTCCGTGATGACCCTGGACGGCACCAACACCTGGATCGTCGCCGAGCCCGACTCCGACCTGGCCGTGGTGATCGACCCGGGCCCGCTGGACGACGGCCACCTCCAGAACGTCGTCGACACGGCCGAGAAGGCCGGCAAGCGCGTCGCGCTCACCCTGCTCACCCACGGCCACCCGGACCACGCCGAGGGCGCCGTACGGTTCGCGGAACTGACCGGCACGCGCGTGCGTGCGCTCGATCCGGCGCTGCGGCTCGGCGACGAGGGCCTGGCCGCCGGTGACGTGATCACGACCGGCGGGCTTGAGCTGCGGGTCGTACCGACCCCGGGCCACACCGCGGACTCCCTGTGCTTCCACCTGCCGGCCGACCGCGCGGTCCTGACCGGTGACACCATCCTGGGGCGCGGCACGACGGTCGTGGCGCACCCGGACGGCCGTCTGGGCGACTACCTGGACTCGCTGCGACGGCTGCGCTCGCTGACGGTCGACGACGGCGTCCACACCGTCCTGCCGGGCCACGGACCGGTCCTGGAGGACGCCCAGGGCGCCGTCGAGTTCTACCTGGCCCACCGCGCCCACCGGCTGGCGCAGGTCGAGACGGCCGTGGAGAACGGCCACCGCAGCCCCGCCGAGGTCGTCGCCCACGTCTACGCCGATGTGGACCGCTCCCTGTGGCCGGCGGCGGAACTGTCGGTACGCGCCCAGCTGGACTACCTGACCGAGCACGGGCTGATCCAGTCCGAGATCTAGCGTCGGGTCCGGTTCGAGATCCAGCGCCGGATCTGGTTCGCGCTCCAGGGGCCGGTCGGCCGCTAGTCCCAGCCCTCCGGCCGGGGCGCCTTCACGCCGTGCACGCGCGCGTACTCGGCGGCGAGCCACGGGCCCAGGTCGTCGACGTACGAGCGCAGCACCGCACGGTCGCCGACCGGCTCGTACCCCGACTCGGCGGCGCGGCGCAGCTGCCCGGCCCGCTCCGGGTAGTAGCCGGCGAACGCCTCGGCCATCTCCCGCAGGTCACTGGTCCAGCCGTTCCAGCGGGGCATGACAAGGGTGAAGCCGGTGCGGACCAGGTGCCGTGACATGAAGCGCACCAGGGGCCGCAGGGCCTCCTCGGTGTCGCCCGCGGCCGCGATCCGCTCCCGCCAGCGCGGCAGCAAGCGGGCCAGGTCGCCGTTGGTCTCGCGGGCGAGCAGCGAGTCGGGGCGGTAGCGGGGCAGGAACTCGGCGAGGTCCTCGCCGAGCAACGGGGTGCATTGGCAGGCGACGAACCAGCCGATGTCGTAGCGCTCCACCTCGCTGAGCACGCGCGCGCGGGAGTAGAGCAGGGTTCCGACCCCGTCGATCTGCGGGAACTCCTTGTCGACGGCCTCGCCGAGGGCACGAGCCGCGTCCCGGTCGGCGTCGGCCGGCTCCTCGCGCAGGACGGCCACGAGGTCCAGGTCGCTGTGGCCCGGCCGCGCGGTGCCGCGCGGGATGGAGCCGTAGAGGTAGGCGCTGTCCAGCCGCGCCCCGAAGGCGTCCAGGAGCCGGTCGCGGGCGGCGGCGACGACGGGGCGGAAGAGGTGCGGCACGCGCGCGTGCGTGCCCTCGCGCTCGATGAAGCCCAGGGGGTCGAGACCTCTGGACGGGACCGTTTCGGGCATGGACCAACCACATCTGAGCCTGTCCGGTGACTGAGGACGAGGCCGCAGGCCGACAAACGGGGTCCGGGGGCAGCGCCCCCGGAGACGGTGTTTACCGGGAGCGCTTCGCCAGACGCTCGACGTCCAGCAGGATGACGGCCCGCGCCTCCAGGCGCAGCCAGCCGCGCTGGGCGAAGTCCGCCAGCGCCTTGTTCACGGTCTCGCGGGACGCGCCGACCAGCTGGGCCAGCTCCTCCTGGGTGAGGTCGTGGACGACGTGGATGCCCTCCTCGGACTGCACACCGAAGCGGCGGGAGAGGTCCAGCAGGGCGCGGGCGACCCGGCCCGGCACGTCGGAGAAGACCAGGTCGGACATGGCGTCGTTGGTCTTGCGCAGCCGGCGGGCGACGGCACGCAGCAGGGCGGTGGCCACCTCGGGACGCGCGTTCAGCCAGGGCTGGAGGTCGCCGTGGCCGAGGCCCAGCAGCTTGACCTCGGTCAGCGCGGTCGCGGTCGCGGTGCGCGGGCCCGGGTCGAACAGCGACAGCTCGCCGATCAGCTCGCCGGGGCCGACCACGGCGAGCATGTTCTCGCGGCCGTCGGGGGAGGTGCGGTGGAGCTTGACCTTGCCCTCGGTGACGACGTAGAGCCGGTCGCCCGGGTCGCCCTCGTGGAACAGGGAGTCGCCACGCGCGAGGGTCACCTCACTCATGGAGGCACGCAGCTCCGCGGACTGCTCGTCATCGAGCGCCGCGAAGAGCGGGTTGCGCCGCAGAACGTCGTCCACGAGTTCTCTCCTTGTCGACCTGCTCAGGGGATCTTGCTCCCCCTTGGTACCAGGGGACCGTGCTCCCCATTTTGCCGGACCGTCCAAACAGTGTGATCTGTCACAAGGATGCCGCACAGGTGTGCCGAGGTAAGCGGCAGGGGTCCAATCGGGGGCTGATCTTCCGGGTCCAGGGCGGATGTCGGTGCCGGGCTTTAGGCTGGCCGGGTGTCCAAAACGCCGGTGAGAGCACAGGCCAAGGGGGCTGGGCGGGTGGTTGTACGAGGTGATTCCGCTGTGGGCGAACAAGGGTCCGATACCGCCTCCGGTGAACCGAAAAAGGCGACAAGAGCGGCGAAAGCTGTGAAGAAGGCGGCGGTGAAGAAGACCGCCGCGAAGAAGACCGCGGTGAAGAAGGCGGCGCCGGCGAAGACCGCGGCCGAGCGCGTCGCGCCCGAGAAGGCCGCCGCCAAGAAGGCCGCCGCCAAGAAGGCCGCGGCCAGGAAAACGGCCGTCGAGAAGGCCGCCGTCGAGAAGGCCGCCGTCGAGCAGCCGCAGTCGGCCGGGAAGCCCGAGTCGCCGACCGCCCTCGTCCGCCGGGCCCGCCGGATCAACCGCGAGCTCGCCGAGGTGTACCCGTACGCCCACCCCGAGCTGGACTTCGAGAACCCCTTCCAGCTCCTGGTCGCCACGGTGCTGTCCGCCCAGACCACCGACCTCAGGGTCAACCAGACCACCCCGACGCTCTTCGCGAAGTACCCCACCCCCGAGGACCTGGCCGCCGCCAACCCGGAGGAGGTCGAGGAGATCCTGCGGCCGTGCGGGTTCTTCCGGGCCAAGACCCGGTCGGTGATAGGGCTCTCCAAGGGGCTGGTCGAGCAGTTCGGCGGTGAGGTGCCGGGGCGGCTCGAAGACCTCGTCAAGCTGCCCGGCGTCGGCCGCAAGACCGCGTTCGTCGTGCTCGGCAACGCCTTCGGGCGCCCCGGCATCACCGTGGACACGCATTTCCAGCGCCTGGTCCGGCGGTGGCGGTGGACCGCGGAGACCGACCCCGACAAGATCGAGGCGGCCGTCGGCGCGCTGTTCCCCAAGAGCGACTGGACCGACCTCTCGCACCACGTCATCTGGCACGGCCGCCGGATGTGCCACGCCCGCAAGCCCGCCTGCGGGGTCTGCCCCATCGCGCCGCTCTGCCCGGCCTACGGCGAGGGCGAGACCGACCCGGAGAAGGCGAAGAAGCTGCTCAAGTACGAGAAGGGCGGCTTCCCCGGCCAGCGGCTCAAGCCGCCGCAGGCGTACCTGGACGCGGGCGGCCGGCCGGCGCCGCCGCTGGGCGCCGTATCAGGGACATGACCCAGGGGCCTTCTCAGGGACGGAGAGCGGAACGATCAAGGAGACTTCGGGCGTTGGAACGGGCAGGACGGGGGAGCAGGGCAGGACGGGGGATGCCGTGACACACAGCAGCAGGGCACAGACGGGCGGTCCGCGCGGGGACGTGGCGCTCAGCAAGGACGGCCTGCCCGAGTGGCTGGGCCCGGTGGTGCGGGCCGCCGAGACGGTCCAGCCGCTCCAGCTGAGCCGCTTCCTGCCGCCGGAGAACGGGGCGGGGCGGCAGTCGGCCGTGCTGATCCTGTTCGGCACGGGAGAACAGGGGCCCGAGCTGCTGCTGATGGAGCGGGCCGGTTCGCTGCGCTCGCACGCCGGGCAGCCCTCCTTCCCCGGTGGTGCCCTCGACCCCGAGGACGGCGATCCGAAGGCCGACGGGCCGCTGCGGGCCGCTCTCCGCGAGGCCGAGGAGGAGACCGGGCTGGATCCGGCCGGTGTCCAGCTGTTCGGGGTGCTGCCCAGGCTGTACATCCCGGTGAGCAAGTTCGTGGTCACCCCGGTGCTGGGCTGGTGGCGCGAGCCGACGCCGGTGGGCGTGGTCGATCCGAACGAGACGGCGCGGGTCTTCACGGTCCCCGTGGCGGATCTCACGAATCCGGGCAACCGGGCCACCACCGTGCACCCCAGCGGCCACCGAGGTCCGGCATTCCTGGTCGAATCGACCCTGGTGTGGGGGTTCACGGCCGGGGTGATCGACCGACTGCTGCACTATGCGGGATGGGAGCGCTCCTGGGACCGCGAGAAGCTGGTCCCGCTCGACTGGCGGTCATGACAGGGTGTCCACCGTGAATGTGCTGGACATCCTGTTGCTGGTCGCCGCCGTGTGGTTCGCGATCGTCGGCTACCGCCAGGGGTTCGTCGTCGGCATCCTGTCGGTGATCGGCTTCCTGGGCGGCGGACTTGCCGCCGTCTACGTCCTGCCGGTGATCTGGGACGCGGTGACCGGCAACGCCGAGGTGGGCACCACCGCCGCGGTCGTCGCCGTGGTCGTCGTCATCGTCTGCGCCTCCGTCGGCCAGGCCCTGACCACCCACCTGGGCAACAAGCTGCGCCGGTACATCACCTGGTCCCCGGCCCGCGCCCTGGACGCCACCGGCGGCGCGCTGGTCAACGTGGTGGCGATGCTGCTGGTCGCCTGGCTGATCGGCTCCGCCCTCGCGGGCACCACCCTGCCGACGCTCGGCAAGGAGGTGCGCAACTCCAAGGTGCTGCTCGGGGTGTCCAGAGCGCTGCCCAAACAGGCCAACACCTGGTTCGCCGACTTCTCCACGGTCCTCGCGCAGAACGGCTTCCCGCAGGTCTTCAGCCCCTTCGCCCACGAACCGATCACCGACGTCTCGCCGCCCGACCCGGCCCTCGCGAACAGCGCGGTGGCGACCGGCGCCAAGCAGTCCATCGTCAAGGTGACGGGCACCGCGCAGAGCTGCGGCAAGATCCTGGAGGGCACCGGCTTCGTCTTCGCCGACCGCCGCGTCATGACCAACGCCCACGTGGTCGGCGGCGTCGACGAGCCCACCGTCCAGATCGGCGGCGAGGGCCGCAAGTACGACGCCAGGGTCGTCCTCTACGACTGGCAGCGCGACATCGCCGTACTGGACGTGCCGGACCTGCGGGCCAAGGCGCTGAAGTTCTCCGGCAAGGACGCGGCGACGACCGACAGCGCGATCGTCGCCGGGTTCCCGGAGAACGGGTCGTACGACGTCCGGCCCGCCCGGGTGCGCGGCCGGATCACGGCCAACGGCCCGGACATCTACCACCGCGGCACCGTCCGCCGTGACGTCTACTCGCTGTACGCGACCGTCCGCCAGGGCAACTCCGGCGGCCCGCTGCTCACGCCGCAGGGCAGGGTGTACGGGGTCGTCTTCGCGAAGTCGCTGGACGACGCCGACACCGGGTACGCCCTCACGGCCCACGAGATCCAGGCGGACATCGCCCGGGGCCGTGCCGCGAGCCAGCAGGTGGGCACCGACAGCTGCGCCCTCTAGAGGCCCGTGCGGGCCCTGAGGGGGTCAGCCGCGGGTGTGGCGCAGACGTACCGAGACCCAGCGGGCCCGGCGGCGCAGGATGTGCGGAATCCCCACCCTGAGGTCCGTGCCCGGCAGCTGCGGGGCGCCCCCTCGGTAAGGGTTCGGGCCGCCTGTCGTACGGCGGTTGCGGGGTGCGTCACTGTAGTCGTGCGTCCAGCCCATACCCCGACGTCTGCCCCTGCCCCAAGGTCGATAACCGCCCGCACGCCCCCCAATCGGCCTATGCGCCGGGCATGTGGCCGTTCGTAGAACAGGTGTACAGATCCGGATACCGGGCGCATCGGCGCGGTCACCGATCGGGTTCGGGGTCTTTCAGCCAGTTGACCAGCTCGGCGGAGAACGCGACCGGATCCTCCTCGTGCGGGAAGTGCCCGAGCCCGTCGAACAGCCGCCAGCGGTACGGCGCTTCGATGTACTCGCCGGAGCCGGCCGCGCTGCGGGTGCGGGTGACGGGGTCCAGGGAGCCGTGCAGATGCAGGGTCGGGACGCGCACCGGGCGCTTCATCCTGCGGTTGAACTGGATGCCGTCCGGGCGCGCCAGCGAGCGCACCAGCCAGCGGTACGGCTCGATCGAGCAGTGCGCGGTGGACGGGATGCACATGGCCCGCTGGTACGTCTCCACGGCCTTGTCGTCCGGCAGCCGCGGCCCGGACCAGTCCCGGATCAGCCGGCCGACCAACGCGCCGTGGTCGGCGGTGAGCTGCCGCTCGGGGATCCAGGGCCGCTGGAAGCCCCAGATGTAGGAGGCGGCGGCGGTCTGCCGGCGGTCCCGCAGCATCGCCGCGCGCCAGCGCCGCGGGTGCGGCATCGACACGACGGCGAGGCGCCGTACCAGCTTGGGGCGCATCGCGGCCGCGGTCCACGCCAGGTAGCCGCCCAGGTCGTGGCCGACCAGCGCGGCGTCCGGCTCGCCGAGGGAGCGGATGACGCCGGTGATGTCGAGGGCGAGGTTCGCCGGGTCGTAGCCGCGCGGCGTGCGGTCGCTGCCGCCGACGCCGCGCAGGTCCATGGCGACGGCCCGGAAGCCCGCGTCGGCGAGCGCGACCAGCTGGTGCCGCCAGGCCCACCAGAACTGGGGGAAGCCGTGCACGAGCATGACCAGCGGTCCGTCGCCGAGCTCGGCGATGTGGAAGCGGGCGCCGTTCGCGGCGACGTCCCGGTGCGTCCAGGGGCCCTCCAGCCGTACGGCCGAGGGAGCGGGGTCCGTCATGACGACGAGCGTCCCACAGCGGCCTCGATGGCGCGTACGTCGTCCCGGGGGAGTTCCGGGCGCGGGTGCGGCTTGGCGTTCTGCAGCACGCCCGCCGTCTCCTTCATGGACGCGGCCACCTTCTGCGGGCCCTGACCCTTCTTGGCCTTCTTCGCGAAGACCACGCCGACCAGCGCGAGGACGACGGCCACCAGGACGTTCGCCGCGAAGGAGAGCAGGAAGCAGATCGCGAGATTCCAGTGGCTCCAGGTCCGAATGCCGTACGCCAGCGCGAAGTTGAGCATCGGCAGGGAGAACAGCAGCAGCACCCCGGCCGCCGAGAACGCGCCGCCGCTCGTCGCGCCCCGCTTGACGTCCTGCTTCAGCTGGGCCTTGGCCAGCGCGATCTCGTCGTGCACCAGCGCCGACATCTCGGCCGTGGCCGAGGCGAACAGCTGGCCGATGCTGCGTTCGGCACCGACCGGGCTGCCGTCGGGTGCGCTCATCGCGGTCTCCCTCTGCGTCTTCGTCGTCGTCTTCTGCACCGGTCTCTTGGTACCGGCCTCTGTGCACCGGCCTTTTTGCGCCGGTCCTTTTGTACCGTCTCGTCAGATCATGCCGGACGGTCGCCCTGCCCGCCTGCCCCGCCCGGCACTTCGGCAACCGCGTCCCGCCGGCCGACCCCCTAGGAGGCGGCTTTCTCCTCCGCGATCCTGCGGTGCTCGGCGGCCTTCCGTTCGTAGATCTCCGCCATCCGCAGGTGGTACGCCGGGTCGTCCTGCTCGTACACGTCCGGGATGCCGTCGAGGTCGTCGTCCCGCTCCTCGGCCTCGACCAGCCTGCGGTAGCGGGTGTTGCGTATCTTCAGCAGCACCGTGGCGCACAGGGCCGCGATGAGCGAGCCGGTGAGGACGGCGGCCTTCACCTCGTCGGTGAGCACCGCGTCGCCGGCGAAGGCGAGTTCGCCGATGAGCAGCGAGACCGTGAAGCCGATGCCGGCCAGCGAGGCCACCGCGAAGACGTCCGCCCATTCGAGGTCCTCGCTGAGCGAGGCCCGGGTGAAGCGGGCGGTCAGCCAGGTCCCGCCGAATATCCCCGCCGCCTTGCCGACCACCAGGCCGAGGACGACCCCGAGCGTCTCCGGCTTGGTGAAGACGTCGCCGAGCGCCCCTGCGGACACCTTCACGCCGGCGCTGAAGAGCGCGAACAGGGGCACGGCCAGCCCCGCCGACAACGGCCGCACCAGATGCTCGACGTGCTCGCCGGGGGAGTGCTGCTCACCCTCGCGGGTGGTGCAGCGCAGCATCAGGCCCATGGCGACACCGGCGATGGTCGCGTGCACGCCGCTGTTGTACATCAGCGCCCAGATCACGACCGCGAGCGGGACGTACACGTACCAGCCGCGCACGCCCCGGCGCAGCAGCAGCCAGAAGACGGCGAGGCCGAGGACCGCGCCGCCGAGCGCGGCGAAGTCGATCCGCTCGGTGAAGAAGATCGCGATGATCAGGATGGCGAACAGGTCGTCGACGACCGCGAGGGTGAGCAGGAAGGCGCGCAGGGCGCCCGGCAGCGAGGTGCCGATCACCGCCAGCACGGCGAGCGCGAAGGCGATGTCGGTGGCCGTGGGCACCGCCCAGCCCTGCGTGGAGCCGCCGCCCGTGAGGTTGGTGAGGGTGTAGACGAGCGCCGGTACGGCCATACCGCACAGCGCGGCGATCACCGGGAGGACGGCCGCCTTCGGGTCCCGCAGGTCGCCCGCCACCAGCTCCCGCTTGAGTTCGATGCCGGCGACGAAGAAGAAGACGGCGAGCAGGCCGTCGGCGGCCCAGTGGGCGACGGAGAGGTTCAGGCCGAGGGCCCCGGGGCCGAAGTGGAAGTCGGCGACGCTCTCGTAGCTGTGATGGAGCCCGGGTATGTTCGCCCAGACCAGCGCGGCTATCGCGGCAACGAGGAGCAGTACACCGCCGACGGTCTCGGTCCGCAGCGCGTCCGCCACGATGGTCCGCTCGGGCAGCGAGAGCCGCCCGAGAACCTTCCGGACGGGTGCGGTGCGGGGCGCGGACACGGGGAACCTCCGGTCGGTGGGCAGGACAGGGCTACTTGCCGACCAGACTTCCCGGCACACCTTTGGATCACGCTACTTTGTTTAGTTTACCTAAGATGTGACGGGAGTTGCCAGGTGAGTCTCACGGTAGGTGCAAAAAGGGCGCCCGGCGCGTTTCGCGCCGGGCGCCCTGTGAGGGTCGTGCCGGTCGGGGTCAGTCCTCGCTGGGCGCCGCGGGCAGCTTCGCCTGGATGAGGTCCATGACCGTCGAGTCGGTCAGGGTCGTGACATCGCCGAGCTGCCGGTTCTCCGCGACATCGCGCAGCAGCCGGCGCATGATCTTGCCGGAGCGGGTCTTCGGCAGCTCCGCCACCGGCAGGACCCGCTTGGGCTTGGCGATCGGGCCGAGCGTCGCGCCGACGTGGTTGCGCAGGTCGGCGATGAGGTTCTCGTCCTCGGCGTTCGCCGTGCCGCGCAGGATCACGAAGGCGACGATCGCCTGACCGGTCGTCTCGTCCGCCGCGCCGACCACGGCCGCCTCGGCGACCGACGGGTGGGACACCAGAGCCGACTCCACCTCGGTCGTCGAGATGTTGTGCCCGGAGACGAGCATGACGTCGTCCACCCGGCCGAGCAGCCAGATGTCGCCGTCGTCGTCCTTCTTCGCGCCGTCACCGGCGAAGTACTTGCCCTCGAACCGCGACCAGTACGTGTCCAGGAACCGCTGGTCGTCGCCCCAGATCGTGCGCAGCATCGACGGCCACGGCTCGGTCAGCACCAGGTAGCCGCCACCGCCGTTCGGTACCTCGTGCGCCTCGTCGTCGACGACCGTCGCCGAGATGCCGGGCAGCGGGGTCTGCGCCGAACCGGGCTTGGTCGCGGTGACGCCCGGCAGCGGCGAGATCATCATCGCGCCGGTCTCGGTCTGCCACCAGGTGTCCACGATCGGCGTCCGGTCGGCACCGATGTGCTTGCGGTACCAGATCCACGCCTCGGGGTTGATCGGCTCGCCCACCGAACCGAGCACCCGCAGGCTGCTCAGGTCGAACTTCGCGGGGATGTCGTCGCCCCACTTCATGAACGTGCGGATCGCGGTGGGCGCCGTGTACAGGATCGTCACCCCGTACTTCTGCACGATCTCCCAGAACCGGCCCTGGTGCGGGGTGTCCGGGGTGCCCTCGTACATCACCTGCGTCGCGCCGTTGGCCAGCGGCCCGTACACGATGTACGAGTGGCCGGTCACCCAGCCGACGTCGGCCGTGCACCAGTACACGTCCGTCTCCGGCTTGAGGTCGAACACCGCCCAGTGCGTGTACGACGCCTGGGTGAGGTAGCCGCCCGAGGTGTGCAGGATGCCCTTCGGCTTACCCGTCGTGCCGGACGTGTAGAGGATGAAGAGCGGGTGTTCGGCGTCGAACGCCTCCGGCGTGTGCTCGGCCGACTGCCGCTCGACGATCTCGTCCCACCAGACGTCCCGCGAGGCGTCCCAGGCCACTTCCTGCCCGGTGCGGCGCACGACCAGCACGTGCTCGACGTTGCCCGCCTTGCCGACCGCCTCGTCCACCGCCGGCTTGAGCGCGGACGGCTTGCCGCGCCGGTATCCGCCGTCGGAGGTGATGACGACCCTGGCGTCCGCGTCCTGGATACGGGTGGCCAGCGCGTCCGCCGAGAAGCCGCCGAAGACGACGGAGTGCGCGGCGCCGATCCGGGCGCAGGCGAGCATCGCGATCGCCGTCTCCGGGATCATCGGCATGTAGACCGCGACCCGGTCGCCCTTCTGAACTCCGAGCTCCAGCAGGGCGTTGGCCGCCTTGGAGACCTCGTCCTTCAGCTCGGCGTAGGTGATCGCGCGGCTGTCGCCGGGCTCACCCTCGAAGTGGATGGCGACCCGGTCGCCGTGCCCGGCCTCCACGTGCCGGTCCACGCAGTTGTACGCGACGTTGAGCTCGCCGTCCTTGAACCACTTGGCGAACGGCGGGTTCGACCAGTCCAGCGTCTCGGTCGGCTCCTTGGCCCAGGTCAGCCGCCGGGCCTGCTCGGCCCAGAAGCCGAGCCTGTCAGCCTTGGCCTGTTCGTACGCCTCGGCCGTGACATTGGCGTTCTCGGCCAGGTCAGCGGGCGGCGCGAAGCGTCGCTCCTCCCTCAAGAGGTTGGCCAGGCTTTCGTTGCTCACGACATCTCCCTTTCGAAGGGTGTCCGTTGTGTCCCAGGCCACAGCTCATCAGACCTGGGGCCCCGGTGACAAGGGCCGCCGGATAATTGGTTTAGACCTATCAGGGTGCGGCGAGGCGGGGTGCGGCGAGGCGGGGTGCGGCGGGGGTGCCGCGGTCGGGTGTGCCGAGCCTGCCAGTCTCCCGTGCACCGTGGCACGCCGGATCCGCCGGTGCCGGCCCGTGCGGCACCGGCGGGCCCGGCGGTCCTCTCGCTCACGCCGGGCTGGGCAGCTCCTCCGTACCGGGTACCCCCTGGAACACCCCTCCCTCTCCGTCCGCACCGCCAACGCTCAGCAGGTACGCCTGCGCCTCGCCCACGTGGAAGTACATCCCGTGCAGCTCCAGCGCGCCCGCCGCCAGCGCCCGCGCCACCGAGTCGTGCGCCCGCAGGTGCTCCAACTGCTGGACGACGTTGGTCAGGCACAGCCGCTCCACCGTGTCCGCCGCCGCACGCCCGGCCAGCCGGGTCCCCGCTCCGCCCTCGTCGGCCAGCCGCGCCAGGCTCGGCAGCCCGTGCCGCAGCCACCGCCCGAGCGGGGTCGCCGCACCCCCGGTCCCGGAGCCGAGCAGCGCCTGCATCGCCCCGCACCCGGAGTGTCCGCACACCGTGATGGACCGCACCTTCAGCACGTCCACCGCGTACTCGATCGCGGCCGCCACCGAGTCGTCGCCGTTCTCCTCACCCGGAAGAGGGACCAGGTTGCCGACGTTGCGGACCACGAACAGGTCACCCGGACCGCTGGAGGTGATCATCGAGGTGACGAGCCGGGAGTCGGCGCAGGTGAGGAAGAGCTGCGACGGCCGCTGCCCCTCGCGCGCCAGCCGGGCCAGCTCCTCCCGCACCAGGGGCGCGGTGTCGCGCTGGAATGCGCTGATCCCGCGGGCGAGTTCATGACCCGCGCCGGCCGATCTCCCGAGCCGGTGCCTGGGACCATCACGGTGGCTCAGGTGCGGCTCGGGGCGGCCGTGCTCCGGCCCGTGGCCGTACTCCGGTGAGCGGACGCCCGCGCGGCAGCCGGTCAGTTCGGCGGAGCCGCCCTGGGCGGTGTGGGCCCGGCGCCAGTCCCGCAGTGACTCGTACGCCGCGTGGTCCATGAACGAGCCGTGCAACTCCACGACGGCGTGGGCGCCTCGGGGCACGAGATGCAGGACTCTGCTGAGCCGGGGCACCGCGAGGAACGTCAGCTGTCCTCTTACGTGTACGTGATGGACTCCTCCCTCTTCTTCGTGGGTGATGCGGGTGCGGGCGAGGCGGTGCAGGGCGACGGCGACAGCCACGCAGACCCCGAGGACCACGCCCTCCAGGACGCCGAGGAGAACCACCCCGAGGGTGGTGACGGCGTAGACCAGCACTTCGCGGTGGCGGGTCACCGTGCGGATGTGGTGCAGGGACACCATCTGGATGCCGACGGCCATCACCAGGGCGGCGAGCGAGGCGAGCGGGATGAGATCCAGGACCGGGACCATCAGCAGCGCGGCGACTACTACGAAAACGCCGTGCAGCATCGTGGAGTTCCGGCTCACGGCACCGGATTTCACATTCGCCGAACTGCGCACCGCCACCCCCGCGACCGGCAGTCCGCCGAGCGCCCCCGACACGACGTTGGCCGCACCCTGACCGAGCAGCTCCCGGTCCAGGTCGGAGCGGCCGAGCCGGGACTGGGGTCCGGTGCGGCCTGCCACCAGCTTGTCCACGGCGACCGCGCCCAGCAGCGACTGCACGCTGCACACCAGCGTGGTGGTGAGCACGGCGGCGACGATGCCCAGCACCGGCCCCGCGGGCAGTCCTGCCAGGGCATGGCTGCTCCAGGACGGCAGGTCGACCCGGGGCAGGGCGAGACCGGTGAGCGAGGCGGTCGCGGTGGCACCGGCGACGGCGACCAGGGCGGCCGGGACCGTGCCGAGCAGACGGCCCGCTCTGCCCGGGATCCGGGGCCAGCCCAGCAGCAGGGCCAGGGTCAGCGTGCTCATCGCCACGGCGGCCGGGTGCAGGTTCGCCAACTGGGCGGGCAGCGCCCGGACGTTGGCGAGGACCGAGCTCTGCGGGGTGCCGCCGAGGACGATGTGCAGCTGGGCGACGGCGATGGTGACGCCGATGCCGGCGAGCATGCCGTGCACCACCGCCGGGCGCACGGCGAGCGCCGTGCGGGCCACGCGCAGGCAGCCCAGGCCCAGTTGGGCCAGCCCCGC
The DNA here is from genome assembly GCF_055565975.1 of Streptomyces sp. NPDC028289. Lineage (NCBI taxonomy): Bacteria > Bacillati > Actinomycetota > Actinomycetes > Kitasatosporales > Streptomycetaceae > Streptomyces > Streptomyces sp. NPDC028289. The sequence goes on from NZ_JBVHTI010000005.1 coordinate 844,750, forward strand.
GAGAACGGTGATGCCGCAGGTGGCCCGCCAGCCGTACCGGTGGATCAGGTCGGCGGTGACCACGGTGAGTCCGGCGGCAGGGCCGCTGACCTGGAGCGGGCAGCCGCCGAGCCGTCCGGCGACCAGTCCGCCGACGGCCGCCGCCACCAGGCCGGCCTGGAGCGGGGCGCCCGTGGCGAGGGCGATGCCGAGGGAGAGCGGGAGGGCGATCAGGAACACCGCGACGGACGCGGACAGGTCGGCGCCCGCGAGGGGGAGGCGGCGACGCGGGGATGTGGGCGGGTGGTGCGGCCGGTCAGTGCCGGTGACGGCGGGGGGAGTTGTGGCTCGGGCGAGGCCGAGGCTCTCGGGGTGGGTGGGTACGCAGGCTGACGACATGTTTCCCGTCTCCTCCGGGGCAGCGCGGTCGCGGATCTGGGCGGGATGAATCAACGTTCAGTAAACGAATCGTAATGCAGAGTAAAGATCAGACATGGATTTACTGCGCAAATGGGGCATGCGCTCACCTCAATGGGTGAAGTGGGCAGTTCATCGGCTTGTCGTATTAATCCCTCTCTCGGTCCTATGCGATCTTGGCCGCGCTGTCGGCAGATACCCGGCACATCGCCATGAAACGCCGTCATCGGCGTTAGCCGAGAGAAGGAAGAAGGTGAGCGGAATTGGCCGCCACCCAGAGGATTGCGGTCGGTGCCGTGGCCGCCGCGGCCTGTGCCGCGTCGGTCGCCGGTTGCGCGACCGGTACCAACTCCGAACAAGGGGCGTCCGGACCGCAGAAGGGAGCGCCGGCGCCCCAGAGCGTGGTCCGTCTGATCGGCGACGGGTCCACCGCCTACACCGGGGCGCAGCCGCATCTGCCCCGGCCCGAGCGGCTCAAGGCCGGTGAGAAGCCCCCGCAGTTCGTGGTGTTCTCCTGGGACGGCGCGGGCGAGGACAGCCAGAAGCTGTTCTCGCACTTCCGCAAGGTCGCCAAGGACAACCACGCGAACATGACGTTCTTCCTCAGTGGCGTCTACATGCTGCCCGAGGAGAAACGCGACCTCTACCGGCCCCCGCAGCACTCGCCCGGCAGCTCCGAGATCGGCTTCAACGACGAGCAGGGCATTACCGACACGGTCAGACAGCTACGGCTGGCCTGGCTGGAGGGCAACGAGATCGGCACCCACTTCAACGGGCACTTCTGCGGCCCCGACGGCGGGGTCGGCGAGTGGTCGGTGGCCGAGTGGAAGAGCGAGATCGCCCAGGCCAAGCAGTTCGTGAAGACCTGGAAGACCAACACCGGCATGAAGAACGCCGCACCGCTGCCCTTCGACTACGACAAGGAGCTCATCGGCGCCCGCACCCCCTGCCTGGAGGGGCAGAAGAACTTCGTGAAGGCGGCGAGCCAGCTGGGCTTCCGCTACGACACCAGCGGTGTCAACGACCAGATCTGGCCCAAGAAGAGAGAAGGGCTGTGGGACCTGTCCATGCAGCTCGTCCCCTTCCCCGGCCACACCTACGAGCAGCTGACCATGGACTACAACTTCATGGTCAACCAGTCCGGCACGTCGACCCAGGGTGACCCCGACAAGTACGACTACTGGGGCGACCAGATGCGCGACGGGCTGCTCCAGGGCTTCAACCGGGCCTACAACGGCAACCGTGCACCGCTCGTGATCGGCAACCACTTCGAGTCCTGGAACGGCGGCACCTACATGCGTGCCCTCGACGACGTCGTCCAGAACGTCTGCAACAAGCCGGACGTGCGCTGCGTCTCCTTCCACCAGCTGGCCGACTGGCTGGACGCCCAGGACCCGCAGGTACTGGCGAGGCTGCGGACCCTGAACGTGGGTGAGGCTCCGCGGCAGGGCTGGGAGTCCTTCCTGTCCGGCCGTCCTGCCCCGGCACCGAAGGGGGTGCCCGGGGCGCCGGCCGTCAAGTCGTAGGCGCAGGGCCGGAGTCGGCCGCCCTTCAGGCGGGGGCGGCCACTCCCTCGCCGAGCACGAAGCCGGGGTCGATCTGCGCCGCCAGGTCGGTCCCGGTGCGCTCGTTGCCCCACGACAGGGCGTTCTTCAGGTGGAAGTGGACCATCTGCCGGGTGTAGCGCTCCCAGTCCCGCAGCTCGTACGTCGCGTCGGTGGCCACCTTGAGAGCGCGCAGGGCGCGGGAGTTGGCTTTCTCCAGGAGCTCGAACCGGGGCGGGCGGCCCTTCTCCATGGCGCGCACCCAGTCCGAGTGCCCGACCGTGACCAGCAGGTCGTCCCCGACCTCCGAGCGCAGGAAGTCCATGTCCTCCTGCCCCTGCACCTTGTTGCCGACGACCTTGAGGACGACGCCGAAGTCCCGGGCGTACTCCTTGTACTGGCGGTAGACGGAGACCCCCTTCCGGGTCGGCTCGGCGACGAGGAACGTGATGTCGAAGCGGGTGAACATGCCGGATGCGAAGGAGTCCGAGCCCGCCGTCATGTCCACCACGACGTACTCGTCGGGGCCGTCGGCGAGGTGGTTCAGGAACAGCTCCACCGCTCCCGTCTTGGAGTGGTAGCAGGAGACCCCCAGGTCGGCGTCCGTGAACGGCCCGGTGACCATCAAACGGACGGCGCCGCCGTCGAGTTCCACCGGCCGCGCGCAGGCGTCGTAGACCGGATTGGGCTCCCGCACCCGGACCAGCCGCGACCCCTCGCCGGGCGGAGTGGTCTTGATCATGGTCGCGGCGGAGGCGATGCGCGGGTTGTGTCCGCGCAGGTAGTCCTTGATCAGGGAGAGCCGCTCGCCCATCGCGGGCAGTGCCTCCGCCTCCGTCTCGTCGAGGCCGAGCGCGGTGCCCAGATGCTGGTTGATGTCGGCGTCGACGGCGACGACCGGTGCGCCGGCGGCCGCGAGGTGGCGGATGAACAGGGAGGAGAGCGTGGTCTTGCCGCTGCCGCCCTTTCCGACGAAAGCAATTTTCATGTTCACGAAGAGTAGTCGGTTGGTAGCTTTGCGTGGCACATGGAGTGAAGAAGACCACTCCTTCGTGGAGCCCCGGGGCGGGGTGCGTACTGTCGTACTCATGAGTACGACAGGTGCGACCGCCGATCCGCTCGCGGCCCTGGGCTCGCTGCCCGGGGTGGCCGAGTCCGTGGAGTCCGTGCGCAAGGCCGTGGACCGGGTCTACGGGCACCGGGTCATGCGGCGCCGGAGCAACGCCGTCACTTCGGAGGCCGCGCTGCGGGCCGCCCGGGGCAGCGCCGCGCTGTCCGGTGCCGACTGGGCGCTGGAGGAGGTGCGGCGGCGCTCCGACTTCGGTGTGGACGACGACGCGCGCGTGGTCGGCGCGGCCCTGCGGCTGACCGCGGAGGCGGGCCAGCTGCTGTCGATCTGGCGGCAGTCGCCGCTGCGGGTGCTGGCCCGGCTGCACCTGGTGGCGGCCGCGACGGGCGGCGACGAGGTCGGCAGGCCGCGCCGGGCCGGCGAGGGCGTCGACGAGCCGCTGGTGGAACTGGAGCTGCCGGACGCCGGCGAGGTGTCGGGGCGCCTGGAGGGGCTCTGTGAACTGATCGTCGCGGGGAGCGAGGCGCCCGCGCTGGTGACGGCCGCCGTGGTGCACGGCGAGTTGCTCGCGCTGCGGCCCTTCACCTCGTGCAACGGGCTGGTCGCCCGCGCGGCCGAGCGGATCGTGCTGATCGGCAGCGGCCTCGACCCCAAGGCGATCTGCCCCGCGGAGGTCGGCCACGCCGAACTGGGCCGTGCCTCCTACATGGCGGCGCTGGACGGCTATGTCTCCGGCACTCCGGAAGGGATGGCGGCCTGGATCGCGCACTGCGGGCGCGCGGTCGAGCTCGGCGTGCGCGAGTCGACGGCGGTCTGCGAGGCGCTGCAGCGCGGGGCGGCGTAGAGCCCGGGCGAGGAGCGGCGGAGGTCCCGGGGAAAGGGTTGCGGCGGTACGAGTTCTCGTACCGCCGCTGGCATGTTCACCGGGTTACCAAGCGTCCTCGATATGTCGCCCATCAGGTCGGGTACTTTGCCCGTCACCTGGTGCGGCTGGCCCGTAATCGACGGGTCGACGTCGCGTGGGTGCTCAGTGTCCATGCTGGGTCCGTGGGGCCAAATGCGTTTTAAAGGTGATCCTCGCGGATGTCCTTCGGTCTCGCGGGCCGCTAACCCCTTTGTACTGCAAGCCCGGAGCAAGCGGAAGTCCTGCCTACAGTTCTTTACTTTTAGGTTCAAAGACGCACCAAAGGGGCGCCTACCGGCCGAACGGGTGAATGGGTGAATGGGGCCGGGGTGGCCGGTTCAGGCGACCGTGCTCCGGCGCCGGCTCGCGTACCAGACCAGGCCGGCGGTGGCGGCCGCCGCGCCTATGGCCGCCGCGGCGACCAGGGCCGGGCGCGGGGGTGCGGAGATCCGCTGCTTGAGCCGTACCGGCCGGTTGAAGTTCAGGATCGGCCACCCGCGGGCGAGGGCCTCGCGGCGCAGCGCGCGGTCCGGGTTCACGGCGTGCGGATGCCCGACGGCCCGGAGCATCGGCACGTCGGTCGCCGAGTCGCTGTAGGCGTAGCTGCGGTCGAGGTCGTACCCCTCGGAGGCGGCCAGCTCCCGGACGGCCTCGGCCTTGGTCGGCCCGTACGCGTAGTACTCCACCTCGCCCGTGTAGCAGCCGTCGTCGCCGACGACCATGCGGGTGGCCACCACCCGGTCGGCGCCGAGGAGCGCGCCGATCGGCTCGACCACCTCGGCGCCCGAGGTGGAGACGATGACGACGTCCCGGCCGGCCCTGTGGTGTTCCTCGATGAGGGAGGCGGCCTCGTCGTAGATGATCGGGTCGATCAGGTCGTGCAGGGTCTCGGCGACGATCTCCTTGACCTGCTGGACATTCCAGCCACGGACGAGACCGGACAGGTACGCGCGCGTGCGCTCCATCTGGTCGTGGTCCATACCGCCGACCAGGAACACGAACTGGGAGTACGCGTTGCGCAGCGCCGCCCTGCGGTTGATCAGACCGCCTTGGTAGAACGACTTGCTGAACGTGAGCGTGCTCGACTTCGCAATGACCGTCTTGTCCAGGTCGAAGAAGGCTGCTGTGCGGGGCAAGGAGTGGCTTTCCACGCCCCTGAGCATAGGCGCCCACCATTCGGCGTAAGGTGGGGCGCGTGGGTTTGCCTGAGAGGGCTCTCGGGTACACCATGGAAGTCACGGATCGTTCGCGACCGTGCTAACCCGGTCCGGCTCCTCCCCCCCCGAGTCGGCCGTGGAGACGACCCCCACTCTCCCCCCCGGTGGGGGTCGTCGCATGTCCGGACGGGTTTTTCCTCCTCTCTCGCGGGCCGTGAGGCCTTGGTCGGGCGGCTTCGCCCGTCTTCTCGCATGCCCATGATCCGTCACTGCGGGTAGTCGTAGCGCTGCGCTGTGGAAGTCGCACAGAGCCCAGAACGGGCCTCACCGGTAAGGGTGACGGCGATATTCACAACCATCGAGTTGTCCACAGTTTTGGACCAAGATCCACACGATTTCCGGGTTCGCTGCACCGTGATTCCAGCGCGCTCCGGCGGCGGCTAGTTCATGGCCGGTTCCGTTTGTCGGACGTCATGGGCCGGTTTCTGCCGGCCGTGCATATGGAGCCGCTTGCCGGTTCTTCACACGTTTGGGAATCGCGTGGCCGCAGGGGTCATGCGGGAGAACGCAGCCAAGGGGGAAGCTCACGTGGCCGGAACTGTCACCCAGGACCCGCCGTCCGCCGCCTCGGGACGGCCCGGACGTCCGATGATCGTCACCGAGGACGCCGAACTCCTCGACGACCTGTTGCGCCTGTGCGCGGCGGCCGGTGCCAAACCTGAGGTCCACCACGGTCCGCCGGAACGCGGCGGCGGCTGGGAGTCCGCCCCGCTCGTCCTGGTCGGCGACGACGCCGCACGACGGGTGCGCGGGGCCGCCCGCCGACGCGGGGTGGTGCTGGTGGGCCTCGACCAGGACGACCCCGACGTGTGGAAACGGGCCGTGGAGATCGGCGCGGACCACGTCCTGATGCTGCCCGACGGCGAGCAGTGGCTCGTGGACCGGATCGCCGACGTCGTCGAGGGCGTGGGCCGCCCGGCCCTCACCGTCGGCGTCATCGGCGGCCGGGGCGGGGCCGGCGCCTCCACGCTGGCCTGCGCCCTCGCCGTCACCTCCGCGCGGGAGGGACTGCGCACCCTGCTCGTGGACGCGGATCCGCTGGGCGGCGGAATCGACGTACTCCTCGGCGGTGAGACCGCCGAGGGTCTGCGCTGGCCCGCCTTCGCCGCCTCGCGCGGCCGGCTCGGCAGCGGCGCCCTGGAGGAGTCCCTGCCCGAGCTGCACTCGCTACGGATCCTCAGCTGGGACCGCGGCGACTGCGTGGCGATCCCGCCACCTGCCGTCCGCGCGGTGCTCGCCGCCGCCCGGCGGCGCGGCGGCACGGTCGTCGTCGACCTGCCGCGCCGCCTGGACGACGAGGTCGCCGAGGTCCTCACCCAGCTTGACCTCGCCGTCCTGGTGGTCCCCGCCGAACTCCGCGCCCTCGCCGCGGCCGGACGGGTGGCGGCCACCGTCGGCATGGTCGTGCGCGACCTCAGGGTGGCGGTACGGGGGCCGTACCCGCCGGGACTGGACGACCGCGAGGTGGCCCGGCTGCTCGGCCTGCCGCTGGCCGGCGAGGTGCCGGCCGAACCAGGCCTGTCCCGCCCCGACCGGAAACCGCCGGGGTCCGTCGCACGCGGACCGCTGGCCCGCTTCTGCAAGGGCTTCTGGGAGCGCACGCTCGTCGAGGCGGGCGGTGTCGAATGAGGCCCGGCACCACGGGCGCGGACGGCCCGGCCCTGCTCGACGGGGTACGGCGCTGGCTCGCCGAGAGCGGCGCCGAACCGACACCCGCGCGGGTGGCACAGGCCCTGCGCGCCCAGGGGCGGGTCCTGGGCGACGCGGAAGTCCTCGGCGCGGCCGAACGACTGCGCTCCGAACTGGTCGGCAGCGGCCCCCTGGAGCCGCTGCTCGCCGACCCCACCGTCACCGACGTCCTGGTGACCGCACCGGACCGGGTCTGGGTGGACCGCGGCGGCGGCCTGGAACTCACCCGGGTCGCCTTCCCGGACGCGGCGGCGGTACGGCGCCTCGCCCAGCGGCTGTCCGCGGTGGCCGGCCGGCGCCTGGACGACGCGCGTCCCTGGGCGGACGCCCGGCTGCCCGACGGCACCCGCCTGCACGCGGTCCTGCCTCCGGTGGCCGTCGGCTGCACCTGCCTGTCCCTGCGGGTGGTCCGTCCGCGGGCGTTCACCCTCGGCGAACTGGTCGCGGCCGGGACCGTGCCCCCGGGCGGCGACCGGATCCTGCGGGCCCTCATCGCGGCCCGGCTCTCCTTCCTGGTCAGCGGCGGCACGGGCACCGGAAAGACGACCCTCCTCAGTGCCCTGCTCGGTCTGGTCGGCCCGGGCGAGCGGATCGTGCTCGCCGAGGACTCGGCGGAGCTCAGGCCCGAACACCCGCACGTCGTACGGCTGGAGACCAGACCCGCCAACCAGGAGGGCGCCGGCCTCGTCACCCTGGAGGACCTGGTCCGGCAGGCCCTGCGGATGCGGCCCGACCGGCTCGTCGTCGGCGAGGTCCGCGGGCCCGAGGTGGTCCATTTGCTGGCCGCCCTCAACACCGGCCACGAGGGCGGCTGCGGCACCGTGCACGCCAACGCGGCCGCGGACGTACCCGCCCGCCTGGAGGCCCTCGGTACGGCCGCCGGGCTCGACCGGGCCGCCCTGCACAGCCAGCTCGCTGCCGCGCTGTCGGTGGTGTTGCACCTCGTACGGGACCGCGCGGGCCGGCGGCGGATCGCCGAGGTGCACGTCCTGGAGCGGGACTCCTCCGGGCTGGTGCGGACGGTGCCGGCGCTGCGCTGGGACGCGGCGGCGTTCGTGCGGGAGCAGGGGTGGGAGCGGCTGCGGGAGCTGCTGCGCGGTGACGCGGGTGAGCCGTGAGCTCTGGTCCGAAGTGACGACAGTGATCCATGACTTGAAAGGGGTGCGTGTGATGGGTGAGACGACGATCGGTGCGGCCGTGGTGTGCGGTGGGGTGATGGCCTGGCTGCTGGCCGAGCGGCAGCGTGAGGTACGGCGGACGCGGCAACTGCTGGCCTGCGGCGGGGTGGTGACCACCGGGCCACCCTCCTGGGAGCAGGCGCTCGGCGAACTACGGCGGCTGCGCGGCCGTTGGCGGGGGGAGTGGTGGGCCCTGGCCGCCGGCGTCGCGCTCGCCCTCCTTGCCGCCTCGGTCCTTCCGGTCGTCGCGGGAACGGCCGGGGTGCCGGTGCTGCGCCGGGTGCGGCTGGCCCGCCAGGCGCGGCGGACCCGGCAGGCGCGCGCCGATGCGGTGATCGCGTTGTGCGGGGCGCTCGCCGGTGAGGTCCGCGCGGGACGGCAGCCGGGTGAGGCGCTGCTGCGGGCCGCACGGGACTCCGGCGGGCTCGGTGAGGCCCGGCCGGCCGTGGTCGCGGCGGCACGCTTCGGCGGGGACGTGCCAGGTGCGCTGGCGCTGGCGGCGCGACAGCCCGGCGCCGACGGCCTGCTGGGGCTCGCGGCCTGCTGGCGGGTGGCGGTCGACCAGGGCGCCGGACTCGCGGCCGGCCTCGACCGCCTGGACGCCGCCCTGCGCGCCGAACGCGACCAACGCTCCGACCTGCGGGCCCAGTTGTCGGGCGCCCGGGCCACCGCGGTGATGCTCGCCGCGCTGCCCGCCCTCGGCCTCCTGCTCGGCTCGGCCATGGGCGCCGACCCGCTGCGGGTGCTGCTGCACACCGGGGCCGGCCTGGGCTGCCTGGCCGTCGGCGCGGTGTTCGAGGGAGCCGGGATGTGGTGGGCGGCCCGGATCGTGCGGGGAGCTGAGGCGGCGTGAGCGCGGAGGTTGTCCACAGGCTGGGGGCGACGGTCGTGGTGCTGGCGGCCGTGGGCTGGTCGGCATGGCGGCTGGAGCGGGCCAGGCGCAGGCGCTGGGCCCGACGGAAGGTGGCCGAACTGCTCGGGCTGGAGAGGCTGGAGCAAGCGGAGAGGCACTCCGCCGTCGGCGATGCCGTCCGCAGGTGGCTGCTGCTCGTCGGGGTGGTGTGCGGCGGCTGGGTGCTGGTCGGCGGGGTCGTCGGGGCGCTGCTGGGGCTGGGCGTCGCGGTGGGGCTGTGGCGGTGGCGGAGCCGGGCGGGCGACGGAGACCGGGCGGCCGAGGCGGAGGCGGCCGAGGCCACGCGCCAACTCCCGCTCGCCGCCGACCTCCTGGCGGCCTGCATCGCTGCCGGGGCCGGTCCGGTGGTCGCGGCCCAGGCCGTCGGAGAGGCCCTCGGCGGACCCGTCGGCGAGGGGCTGGCGCGGGGCGCGGCGGAGGTGCGGCTGGGCGGCGAACCGGCAGCCGCCTGGCGGCGGTTGGCCGGACTGCCGGGTGCCGCCGCCCTGGCCCGGCTGCTGGAACGCGCGGACGAGTCGGGGATGCCGGCGGCCGCGCCCGTCGCCCGCCTCGCCTCGGACGCCCGGGCCGAGTGGGCAAGGAGCACGACCGCGCGGGCACGACGGGCCGCGGTGCTGATCTCGGCGCCGGTGGGGCTGTGCTTCCTGCCCGCGTTCATCGCGGTCGGTGTACTGCCCGTCGTGATCGGACTCGCGAGCGGGGTCCTGAGAGGGGGTGGTGGATGAAAGGCGCGATAGCGGACCGCGGACAGGAACCGAACTCAAATCCAAGCGAATCAAAGGAAGTAGAAATGCGCGAGATGTACTGGAAGATGTGGAAGCTCGTACGCCGGGACGCCGGAATGGTCACCTCCGAGTACGCAATGGGGATCATCGCCGCCGTCGGGTTCGCAGCGGTCCTCTACGCGGTCGTGACGAGCGGGCAGGTCAGCGCGGAGCTCCAGGCCATCGTGAAACGAGCCCTCAGTGCGCGGATGTGAGCGCGGGCGCGGGGCGGACCGGGGGTTCGTGACCGCGGAGGCGGCCGTGGTGCTGCCGGTGCTGGTGGCGTTCACGATGGCGCTGGTGTGGGGGCTGCTCGTGGTGGCCACCCAGATCCGGTGCGTGGACGCCGCCCGCACCGGGGCCCGGGCCGCGGCGCGGCAGGACGCCGAGGACGCGGTGATCGCGGTGGCGAAGGAGACGGCGCCGGACGGGGCGGCGGTGACGGTGGGCCGCGAGGGCGACGAGGTACGGGTGACGGTGGTGGCGAGGCCGCCGGTGCTGGGCGCCTTGCCGTTCGAGGTACGGGAGTCGGCGGTCGCCTTGGCGGAGGGGCCGTGAGGGGGCAACGGTTGGTAATTCGGCCGTCGGTGCGCGGGGGCTGGTCGCGCAGTTCCCCGCGCCCCTTCGGGGCGCGCTTCGGCGGGGCGCGTGATCAGGGCTCCGCCACGGTCTGGAGTGTCGGTGCGATTGCCGTGTTGTGCGTGGTGTTCGGGGTTGTGCTCGGGCTGGGGCAGGCGGTGGTGGTCCGGCATCGTGCAGCCGGTGGTGCCGACTTGGCGGCGCTCGCGGCGGCGGACCATTGGGCCGAGGGACAGGCGGCGGCCTGCGCCCAGGCCGACCGGGTGGCGTGGGCACAGGCCACCCGGCTGACGCGGTGTGTGATCCTCGGGGACGTCGCCGATGTGTCGGCGGCGTCGGGTGCGGGGCCGCTCGCGGCGGAGGTCAGGGCCAGAGCAGGCCCGGCGGCCTGTCCGGCGAGCGACGCCTGCAACGCGCCCCGAAGGGGCGCTGGGCGCACCCCCGGCCGAAGGCTGGGGGAGGAACTGCGCGACCGGCCCCCACCGACGCACCCGCCTACCCCGGCGCCCCCCTCAACAGCACCGTGAGGAGTCGCACCGCCCCCCGCTTGTGCAACGGCTCGTTCCCGTTCCCGCACTTGGGCGACTGGATGCAGGACGGGCATCCGGCCTCGCACTCGCACGCGGCGATCGCCTCCCGGGTGGCCGTCAGCCAGGTGCGGGCGGTGTGGAAGGCGCGTTCCGCGAAGCCGGCGCCGCCGGGGTGGCCGTCGTAGACGAAGACGGTCGGCAGGAGCGTGTCGGGGTGCAGCGGGATCGACACGCCGCCGATGTCCCAGCGGTCGCAGGTCGCGAAGAGCGGGAGCAGGCCGATGGAGGCGTGTTCGGCGGCGTGCAGGGCGCCGCCGAGGATCTCAGGGTTGATCCGGGCCTCGTCGAGCTGGTCCTCGGTGACGGTCCACCACACCGCACGGGTGCGCAGGGTGCGAGGAGGGAGGTCGAGTTTCGTCTCGCCCAGCACTTCGCCGGTGATGAGCCGGCGGCGCAGGTAGGAGACCACCTGGTTGGTGACCTCGACGGAGCCGTAGCAGAGGCGGCCGTCGCCCCAGGGGATCTCGGTGTCGGTCTCCAGGACGGAGATGGCCGTGGTGTCGCGGGCGACCGTGGAGTACGGCGGCTCGGCCTGCTCGACCAGGGCCACCGAGTCCTCCAGGTCGAGGGAGCGTACGAGGTAGGTGCGGCCCTGGTGGAGGTGGACCGCGCCCTCGTGGACCGTGGAGTGCGCGGCGCTCGCGTCCACCGTGCCCAGCAGGCGTCCCGTGCCCGCCTCGACGACCTGCACCGGGCGGCCGCCCTCGCCGCGGATGTCGGTCAGCTCGGCGGCCCGCTCCCGGCGGGTCCAGTGCCAGGCCTTCGTCCGGCGGCGCAGCAGCTTCGCGGCCTCCAGCTGCGGCAGCAGCTCCTTGCAGGCGGGGCCGAAGAGGTCGAGGTCGTCGTCGGTGAGCGGGATCTCGGCCGCGGCGGCGCACAGGTGGGGCGCGAGGACGTACGGGTTGTCGGGGTCGAGGACGGTCGATTCCACCGGTTGGTCGAACAGGGCCTCGGGATGATGGACGAGGAAGGTGTCCAGCGGGTCGTCGCGGGCGACCAGGACCGCGAGGGCACCCTGTCCGGCGCGGCCCGCCCGGCCCGCCTGCTGCCACACAGAGGCCCTCGTACCGGGGTACCCGGCGATCAGTACGGCGTCCAGCCCGGAGACGTCCACGCCCAGCTCCAGGGCCGTTGTGGCGGCAAGTCCGAGGAGTTCCCCGGAGTGCAGCGCGCGCTCCAGGGCGCGCCGCTCCTCGGGGAGGTAGCCGCCCCGGTAGGCCGCGACACGCCGGGCGAGGGAACGGTCCACCTCGGCCAGCCGTTCCTGGGTGATGACGGAGATCAGCTCCGCGCCGCGTCTGGAGCGCACGAAGGCGACCGAGCGCACGCCCTGCACGGCGAGGTCGGTCAGCAGGTCGGCGGTCTCGGCGGTGGCCGTACGGCGGACGGGGGCGCCCTTCTCGCCGTGCAGCTCGGTCAGCGGCGGCTCCCAGAGGGCGAAGACCAGCTCGCCGCGCGGGGAGGCGTCGTCGGCGATCTCCACGACCGGCAGGCCGGTGAGGCGGCCGGCGGCCACGGCCGGCTCGGCGGCCGTCGCGGAGGCGAGCAGGAAGACCGGGGAGGCGCCGTAGCGAGCGCACAGGCGGCGCAGCCGGCGCAGCACCTGGGCGACGTGCGAGCCGAAGACGCCCCGGTAGGTGTGGCACTCGTCGACCACGACGTACTTCAGCGACTTCAGGAAGGAGGACCAGCGGGCGTGCCCGGGCAGGATCCCGCGATGCAGCATGTCGGGGTTGGTGAGCACGTAGTTGGCGTACTGGCGGATCCACTCCCGTTCCTCGTACGGGGTGTCGCCGTCGTACACCGCGGGGCGCACCGAGTTTCCCAGCGGTTGTGAAAGTTCCTTCACGGCACGGCACTGGTCGGCCGCGAGCGCCTTGGTGGGCGCCAGGTAGAGGGCGGTGGCGCCGCGGCCGTTGGCGGCCTCGGAGCCCTCCAGGAGGGTGGACAGGACCGGTACGAGGTAGGCCAGGGACTTGCCGGAGGCGGTGCCGGTGGCCACCACCACCGAGTCGCCGTCCAGGGCGTGCTCGGCGGCCAGCGCCTGGTGCTCCCAGGGATGCTCGATGCCGCACTCCTGCACGGCCGCGACGACCTCCGAACGAATCCGGTCAGGCCAGACGGCATGCCGACCCGCACGCGGGGGCAAGTGCTCCGTATGAGTGATGCGCGAAGCCCGGCTCGGCCCGGAGGCGAGCCGGTCCAGGACCGTGCCCGGAGAGAATCCGGACCCGGCCGGAACCGGCGGTCGATCGGATCGGTGATTTATGGCCATCGGGACCGAGTGTGTCACTGGCATGGCGGACAATGGGGCCAAGGCGTCGTGCACGCCTGCCGTAAGTGATTGAATGCCATCGCGGCTGGCGAACCGTCCCGGGGGCCGCAAGCCGAGGTGTCCCGAGGGGCGACCGCTCGATAGCAAGGTGCTGGAGGATCCGTGGACCTGTCCCTGTCGACTCGTACAGTCGGCGATCGTACGGTCGTCGAGGTCGGTGGCGAAATCGACGTATATACCGCGCCCAAGCTGCGCGAGCAGCTGGTCGAGCTGGTGAACGACGGGAATTTCCACCTCGTCGTCGACATGGAGGGCGTGGACTTCCTCGACTCCACCGGGCTCGGCGTGCTGGTCGGCGGCCTGAAGCGGGTGCGTGCCCATGAGGGCTCGCTGCGCCTGGTCTGCAACCAGGAGCGCATTCTGAAGATCTTCCGTATCACCGGCCTCACCAAGGTGTTCCCGATCCACACCTCGGTCGAGGAAGCGGTGGCGGCCACCGACTGACCCCGGGCCGGCCGACGTACCCCGGACCGCCGATCGGTCCGTGCCGTCCGGCCGGCCCTCGGCACGGACCCGTACGCGTCATGCGCCGTACGGACGTCCGTGCCAACCCCCGCCCGTTCGGGCCCGCGTGCCCGTTCCGGCAGCCGTGTACGGGCCGCAGTGCCCGCGGCGGACGCAATTCATCGGGGGGTTCCGGGTTCTTCGGCGGCCCGGCCCCTCACCGCACGCCCGTAGTTCCGAGGGGGACGTATGGCCACCGTTGAACTCCGCTTCAGCGCGCTGCCCGAGCACGTCCGCACCGCCCGACTGGTGGCGGCGGCGGTGGCGCGCAGGGCCGGAGTGGACGAGGCCGTCCTGGACGAGGTCCGGCTGGCTGTCGGCGAGGCCTGTTCCCGTGCCGTGGGCCTGCACCAGGCAGCCGGCATCACCGAGCCGGTGCGGGTGGCGCTGGTCGAGGAGGAGAAACAGTTCTCCATCGAGGTCGGCGACGAGGCACCCCGTTCCGTTCCCGGCGACCGGGCGTCCGGTGGCGCGGCGGACGCGGACGTGGAGACCGAGGAGGACGAGATGGGCCTCGCGGTCATCAGCGGCCTCGTGGACGACGTGGAGGTCACGGCAGGGGAGCACGGCGGGCTGATCCGCATGACCTGGCCGACGACCCCGCCCGGAGTCGCGCTCACCTGAGAGCCACCCACGCGCTCATCCTGTACGTGTGCCGAAGGGCCCCCTGAGTGGGGCCCTTCGGCATGTCCGCACGTCCGCCGCCCGTATCGCCCACGGCCGGTCGTACAGTGATCTATTGCTATGGGTTTAGTGAATTCATTCACGATCAATCAGGCCGTAATTCGATCAAGTAAACGCCGTCGTCAACGCTTTTAGGGCGTTACCGCTTTCGGGTTCCCCGGCGTGACCTCGATCATTTGCTGAAGAGCACGAGAAGGCTAATTCCGTTTACCGTCCCCTGTTTAGATCACTCGCGGGTACCTAGAATCCGTCCACATCTTGAGCTCAGCCCAAGCGTCAAGGAGGACGAATGGCGGGGCTTTCTACCCCTCATCAGTTGGGCCACCACCCCACAACCCTGGCAGCCGCAGTCCTGACCGACGACAACCGGGTCCTGGTGGCGGTCATCGCCGCCGTGGCGCTGGCCGCGCTCGTGGTCGCCTGGATCCTGGTGCGCCAGGTACTCGCGGCGGGCGAGGGCACCGACAGCATGAAGAAGATCGCGGCGGCGGTCCAGGAAGGCGCCAACGCCTATCTGGGCCGGCAGTTGCGCACCCTGGGCGTATTCGCCGTCGTGGTGTTCTTCCTGCTCCTGCTGCTGCCCGCGGACGACTGGAATCAGCGCGCCGGCCGATCGATCTTCTTCCTGATCGGCGCGGCCTTCTCGGCGACCACCGGTTATATCGGCATGTGGCTCGCCGTACGCAGCAATGTGCGGGTCGCCGCGGCGGCCCGGGAGGCCACCCCGGCGGAAGGCGAACCGGAAAAGGATCTCACCGCCGTCTCGCACAAAGCCATGAAGATCGCTTTCCGCACGGGCGGCGTCGTCGGCATGTTCACGGTGGGGCTCGGCCTGCTCGGCGCCTCCTGTGTGGTGCTGGTGTACGCGGCCGACGCGCCGAAGGTGCTCGAAGGATTCGGCCTCGGTGCCGCCCTGATCGCCATGTTCATGCGTGTCGGCGGCGGCATCTTCACCAAGGCCGCCGACGTCGGCGCCGACCTGGTCGGCAAGGTCGAGCAGGGCATTCCGGAGGACGACCCGCGCAATGCCGCGACCATCGCCGACAACGTGGGCGACAACGTCGGCGACTGCGCGGGCATGGCGGCCGACCTCTTCGAGTCGTACGCCGTGACCCTGGTCGCCGCGCTGATCCTCGGCAAGGCGGCCTTCGGCGACTCCGGACTGGCCTTCCCGCTCCTGGTACCGGCCATCGGCGTGCTCACCGCGATGATCGGCATCTTCGCGGTCGCCCCGCGCCGCAGCGACCGCAGCGGCATGAGCGCCATCAACCGCGGGTTCTTCATCTCCGCGGTGATCTCGCTCGTGCTCGTCGCGATCGCGGTCTTCGTCTACCTGCCGGGGAAGTACTCCGATCTGAACGGCATCACCGATGCGGCCATCCGGGCCAAGGACGGCGACCCGCGGATCCTCGCGCTCGTCGCGGTGGCGATCGGCATCCTGCTCGCGGCCGTCATCCAGCAGCTGACCGGCTATTTCACCGAGACCAACCGGCGTCCCGTCATGGACATCGGCAAGACCTCGCTGACCGGTCCGGCCACCGTGGTCCTCGCCGGTATCTCGGTCGGTCTCGAATCGGCCGTCTACACCGCCCTGCTGATCGGCCTCGGCGTCTACGGCGCGTTCCTGCTCGGCGGCACGTCGATCATGCTCGCGCTGTTCGCGGTGGCGCTGGCCGGCACCGGCCTGCTCACCACCGTCGGCGTCATCGTCGCCATGGACACCTTCGGGCCGGTCTCCGACAACGCCCAGGGCATCGCCGAGATGTCCGGTGACGTCCAGGGGGCGGGCGCGCAGGTGCTCACCAACCTGGACGCCGTCGGCAACACCACCAAGGCCATCACCAAGGGCATCGCGATCGCCACCGCCGTCCTCGCGGCGTCGGCGCTCTTCGGGTCGTACCGGGACGCGATCACCACGAACGTGCAGGACGTGGGCGTCAAACTGAGCGGTGCGGGCTCGCCGTTGACCCTGTCCATGGACATCTCGCAGCCCAACAACCTCGTCGGCCTCATCGCCGGCGCGGCGGTCGTCTTCCTCTTCTCCGGACTCGCCATCAACGCCGTGTCGCGGTCGGCGGGTTCGGTGGTCTTCGAGGTGCGGCGGCAGTTCCGCGAGCACCCCGGGATCATGGACTACACGGAGCAGCCCGAGTACGGCAAGGTCGTCGACATCTGCACCAAGGACGCCCTGCGCGAGCTGGCCACGCCGGGACTGCTCGCCGTGATGGCGCCCATCTTCATCGGGTTCACGCTCGGTGTCGGCGCGCTCGGTTCCTACCTCGCGGGCGCGATCGGCGCGGGCACCCTGATGGCCGTCTTCCTGGCCAACTCCGGTGGTGCCTGGGACAACGCCAAGAAGCTCGTCGAGGACGGCCACCACGGCGGCAAGGGCAGCGAGGCCCACGCCGCCACGGTCATCGGCGACACGGTCGGCGACCCCTTCAAGGACACCGCGGGCCCCGCGATCAACCCGCTGCTCAAGGTCATGAACCTGGTCTCCCTGCTCATCGCCCCCGCGGTGATCAAGTTCTCCTACGGGCATGACAAGAGCATCGGCATCCGGATCCTGATCGCGGTCTTCGCGCTGATCGTGATCGTCGGCGCGGTGTACGTCTCCAAGCGGCGCGGAATCGCCGTCGGCGACGACGAGGACAGCGCCGAACGGGTGGCCAAGCCTGCCGATCCCGCGGTGGTCTCGTAGGCGGTCTTACGACGCCCACCGGGGCGCTCGCGAGAGGTCCCGGACAACGAGCGGGTGGATGGCGCGTGTTGACGCGCCGTCCGCCCGTTTCGTGTTCTCGGGCCCGGGCACGACTCCCGCCCTTCGCACCCGGTGCCCGATTCGTAGGGTAAGCGTCCCGTGTGCGCTGTTTCGTCGTGAGCCTTCTCTCCCCTGAGCAAAACATCCTAAAAGCGGACTAAAAGGTGCCGATCGTGAGGGTGGAGGCCGTCCGCCGTGTAGATTCCGGGGGCCGAGAGCCATGGAAGGGACCGATCCGGTGAACAAGAAGCTCGCGGCCGCACTGTCCGGCGGTGCGGTACTGGCAGGGGCGCTGTCCGGGTGCAGCAGCGGTGACAAGGGCCCCGACCCCAAGCTGATCGCCTGGGCCAAGACCGTGTGCGACGCGGTGCCGGCGCAGGACGCGAAGATCAAGGCGGCGAACGAGGCGATCTCCACGACGGCCTCGGACACCACGAGTTCGGCCGCGACCATCCAGAAGACCGACTCCCAGGCCTTCCAGGACATGTCCGACGGCTACAAGGCGCTCGCCGCGGCCATCAGCAGCGCCGGCGCGCCCCCCGGGGTGGACGACGGCGCCAAGCGCCAGCAGAACGTCGTCACGACCCTCAACAGCCTCTCCGCGTCCTACGCCGACCTGAAGAAGAAGGTCGACGCGCTCAACACCAAGAACCAGGCGAAGTTCGCCTCCGGTCTGCAGGACATCGCCTCCCAGACGACGCAGCTGGAGGCGCAGAGCAAGAGCGGCACCGCGGCGCTGAACGCCCTGGAGCAGGGCGAGGTCAAGGACGCGATCGCCGAGCAGGCCAGCTGCAAGAAGGTCTCTTCGACGACGTCGACCGGGGCGTCGGCTCCGGCGTCGACGGCTTCGTCGTCGGCCTCGTCGACCGCGGGCTGAGGCAGGGGCCGAGCCCCGGGGGCCGGGGCGATGCCGGTTCCGGTGGCCGGTGGCCGGTGGCCGGTGGCCGTGCGCCGGGCGGAGTTCGGTGGCCCGCGGCCGTGTGCTGAGCCCGTGGTCGGGCCCGGCCGCGGGCCACAATGGAGGGCGTGACTGACTCCGGCCTCGCCACCCTGCCCGCCCCCGACCGCCCCGACGTTGCCGCCCGGCTGCGCACCGCCCTGCTGGGCTCCTCCTTCACCGCCGACGGCCTGCTCGACCTGCTCGGCGCGCCCGCCTACGCGGCGCTGGCCCGCAGCGAGACGGTGCCCGCGCTGCGGGCGACCCGCGGGGACACGCCCCTGGAGACGCTCGTCCGGCTGTTCCTCCTCCAGCAGCCCGTGCCGCACGCGCGCGTGGCCGGCGTCCTGCCCGTCGACGACCTCCTGGACAGCGGCTGGCTGACCCGGGTGGGCGGCGACGAGGTCGCGGCCACCGTGGACGTACGGCCGTACGGCGGGCCCGATGGTGAGGACTGGTTCATCGTCTCCGACCTCGGATGCGCCGTCGGCGGTGCGGGCGGCATCGGCCAGCGGCACGAAGGAGTCGTCCTCGGGGTCGGCGGCGCGTCCACGACCCTCGCCGGCATCACCGTCCGCACGCCCGTCGCCGCCGCCCTGGACCTCGGCACCGGCTCCGGGATCCAGGCACTGCACGCCGCCCAGCACGCCACGCGCGTGACGGCGACCGACCTCAACCCGCGCGCCCTGCACATCACGGCGCTCACGCTGGCACTCTCCGGCGCACCGGCGGCCGACCTGCGCGAGGGCTCGCTGTTCGAGCCGGTCAAGGAGGGGGAGACGTACGACCTGATCGTGTCCAACCCGCCGTTCGTGATCTCTCCGGGGGCCCGGCTGACCTACCGGGACGGCGGGATGAGCGGGGACGATCTGTGCCGGTCGCTCGTTCAACAGGCCGGGGAGCGGCTGAACGAGGGCGGGTTCGCGCAGTTCCTCGCCAACTGGCAGCACGTCGCGGGGGAGGACTGGCAGGACAGGGTCAGGTCGTGGGTGCCGCGCGGCTGCGACGCGTGGATCGTGCAGCGCGAGGTGCAGGACGTCAACCAGTACGCCGAGCTGTGGCTCAGGGACGCCGGCGACCACCGCGGAGACCCGGCGGAGTACCAGGCGCGATACGACGCGTGGCTCGACGAGTTCGAGGCGCGCAAGGTGAAGGGGGTGGGATTCGGCTGGATCACGCTGCGCAGGACGGGCGCCGCCGTGCCCTCCGTCACCGTCGAGGAGTGGCCGCATCCGATCGAACAGCCGCTCGGCGAGACGATCCGCGCGCACTTCGACCGCCTCGACTACCTCCGTGACCACGACGACGCGGACCTTCTGGAAGGTCACTTCAGGCTCGCCGTCGAGGTGGTCCAGGAGCAGGTCGGGCTGCCCGGCGCGGAGGACCCGGAGCACGTGGTGCTGCGTCAGCACCGCGGGATGCGCCGCGCGACCAAGGTGGACACGGTGGGTGCCGGGTTCGCAGGGGTGTGCGACGGCACGCTGAGCGCCGGTCGGATTCTCGACGCCATCGCACAACTGACGGGCGAGGACCCGGTGTTGCTGCGCGACCGCACGCCCGCGCAGATCCGGCTGCTGGTGGAGCAGGGATTCCTGGAGCCGGCGGTCTGACGGACCGGAAGGCACGCCCGGCCGGGGGAGGACCCATGGGCGGGCCCGCGGGACACGCCGGGAGAAGAAAAAGGCCGGAAAAATCTGGCCGGAACGTTCGCCCCGCGGTCCATCGCCGGTCGACCACTGGTCCACCGCTCGTCCGTCGATCGAACGTTCGAGGAGGTTACGGCCGCCCGTTCACCTCGATTTCGCCCGTCGGCCTCCCGCCCGCCGCCCGTGCGTGCCACTCTCCGGGCGCTGGGCAGTCACGGGCGGCAGGGAAGGGGCGCGCGGGCCATGGAGAGCGGACCGGCGATCTTCGCGGGGGCGGTGTTCGCCCTGTTCGGAGGCGCGCTGCTGGTGTGGACCGGCGTCCGGCTCCGGCGTGGCGAACCCGTCGCCCAGGGTGTGAGTCAGGTCGCATCGGCGACCCTCGCGAGCGTCGCCGCAGTGATCTCGCTGGGCCTCGGTGCGTACTGCCTGACCCGCCTCTGAGGATGCCCCTCCGGTAATCGGAGCGTCACGCTCCGGACAGGGCCCAGAAGGGCGACCGGGGACTCCGGGCGGCAGGAATGGCGGTAGTCGGGTTACCGTTCGAGTGGCCGTTGTGAGCTTTTCCCGTTTGACACGGGGGCGGGATGTACCGTCACACTCCGCAGCGTCACCAAGTGAGCGGGCATCCGTGCCCGTGCCACGACCCCGGGAGCAAGGCCTGGGGAGGCCCCAGCGTCGACCGGAGAGAAGAGCGAAGTTGTCCCCGACCAGCGAGACCGCACAGGGCGGCCGCCGACTCGTCATCGTCGAGTCCCCTGCCAAGGCGAAGACGATCAAGGGCTATCTGGGCCCCGGATACGTCGTCGAAGCGAGCGTCGGGCACATCCGTGACCTTCCCAACGGCGCCGCGGAGGTGCCCGAGCAGTACACCGGCGAGGTCCGGCGCCTCGGCGTGGACGTCGAACACGACTTCCAGCCCATCTATGTGATCAACGCCGACAAGAGGGCGCAGGTCAAGAAGCTCAAGGACCTGCTCAAGGAGTCCGACGAGCTCTTCCTCGCCACCGATGAGGACCGTGAGGGCGAGGCCATCGCCTGGCACCTCCAGGAGGTCCTCAAGCCGAAGATCCCCGTCAAGCGGATGGTCTTCCACGAGATCACCAAGGACGCGATCCGGGCTGCCGTCGCCAACCCGCGCCAGCTCAACCAGAAGCTCGTCGACGCCCAGGAGACCCGCCGCATCCTCGACCGCCTCTACGGCTACGAGGTCTCGCCGGTCCTGTGGAAGAAGGTCATGCCGCGCCTGTCGGCCGGCCGTGTCCAGTCCGTCGCGACCCGGCTCGTGGTGGAGCGGGAACGCGAGCGCATCGCGTTCCGGTCCGCCGAGTACTGGGACCTGACCGGCACCTTCGGGACCGGCCGGGCAGGCGACCCGAGCGACCCGTCGTCCCTGGTCGCCCGCCTCCAGGCCGTCGACGGCAAGCGCGTGGCCCAGGGCCGTGACTTCGACTCGCTCGGGCAGCTGAAGACCGCGAACACCCTCCACCTCGACGAGGCGAACGCCCGCGCGCTCGCCGCCGCCCTGGAGAACACCCGGTTCGCGGTCCGCTCGGTCGAGTCCAAGCCGTACCGCCGCTCGCCCTACGCCCCGTTCCGTACGACCACGCTCCAGCAGGAGGCCTCGCGCAAGCTCGGCTTCGGCGCGAAGGCCACCATGCAGGTGGCCCAGAAGCTGTACGAGAACGGCTACATCACGTACATGCGTACGGACTCCACGACGCTGAGCGACACCGCGATCGCGGCCGCCCGCGCCCAGGTCACGCAGCTGTACGGCGCCGACTACCTGCCCTCGGCCCCGCGGACGTACGCCGCGAAGGTCAAGAACGCGCAGGAGGCGCACGAGGCGATCCGCCCCTCGGGTGATCGTTTCCGCACCCCCGCCGAGACCGGCCTGACCGGCGACCAGTTCAAGCTCTACGAGCTGATCTGGAAGCGGACCGTCGCGTCCCAGATGAAGGACGCGACCGGCAACAGCGTCACGGTGAAGATCGGTGGCACCGCCGCCGACGGCCGGGACGTCGAGTTCAGCGCCTCCGGCAAGACGATCACCTTCCACGGCTTCCTCAAGGCCTACGTCGAGGGCGCCGACGACCCGAACGCCGAGCTGGACGACCGCGAGCGCCGGCTGCCCCAGGTCAGCGAGGGCGACGCGCTCAGCGCCGAGGAGATCACGGTCGACGGGCACGCCACCAAGCCCCCGGCCCGCTACACCGAGGCGTCGCTGGTCAAGGAGCTGGAAGAGCGCGAGATCGGCCGCCCGTCGACGTACGCGTCGATCATCGGCACCATCCTCGACCGGGGCTACGTCTTCAAGAAGGGGACGGCCCTGGTGCCCTCCTTCCTGAGCTTCGCCGTGGTCAACCTCCTGGAGAAGCACTTCGGCCGGCTGGTCGACTACGACTTCACCGCCCGGATGGAGGACGACCTCGACCGCATCGCCGCCGGCCAGGCCCAGGCCGTGCCGTGGCTGAAGCGCTTCTACTTCGGCGAGGGCGGCGAGGACACGGCCCCCGGCGGCGCGGCCGACGCCGGCAACGGCGACGGGGACCACCTCGGCGGCCTCAAGGAGCTGGTGACCGACCTGGGCGCGATCGACGCGCGCGAGGTGTCGTCGTTCCCGGTGGGCAACGGCATCGTGCTGCGGGTCGGCCGCTACGGCCCGTACATCGAGCGCGGCGAGAAGGACTCCGAGGGCCACCAGCGCGCCGACGTGCCGGAGGACCTGGCCCCCGACGAGCTCTCCGTCGAGCTCGCGGAGGAGCTGCTCGCCAAGCCGAGCGGCGACTTCGAGCTGGGCGCGGACCCGGAGACGGGCCACCAGATCATCGCCCGGGACGGCCGTTACGGCCCGTACGTCACCGAGGTGCTCCCCGAGGGCACCCCGAAGACCGGGAAGAACGCGGTCAAGCCGCGCACGGCCTCGCTCTTCAAGACCATGTCCCTGGACACGGTCACGCTGGCGGACGCGCTCAAGCTGATGTCGCTGCCGCGCGTCGTCGGCGCCGACGCCGAGGGCCAGGAGATCACCGCGCAGAACGGGCGCTACGGGCCGTACCTGAAGAAGGGCACGGACTCGCGTTCGCTCACCTCCGAGGACCAGCTCTTCACGATCACCCTCGAAGAAGCGCTGCAGATCTACTCCCAGCCCAAGCAGCGCGGCCGGGCCGCCGCCAAGCCGCCGCTGAAGGAGCTGGGCACCGACCCGGTCAGCGAGAAGCCGGTGGTGGTGAAGGACGGCCGCTTCGGGCCGTACGTCACCGACGGGGAGACCAACGCGACGTTGCGCTCCGGCGACAGCGTCGAGACGATCACCCCGGAGCGCGGCTACGAGCTGCTCGCCGAGAAGCGGGCCAAGGCGCCCGCCAAGAAGACGGCCAAGAAGGCGCCCGCGAAGAAGACGGCGACCGCCAAGAAGGCCGCGCCGGCGAAGAAGACGGCGGCCAAGAAGACCGCCGCCACGAAGACGACGACAGCCGCGAAGAAGACGGTCGCCAAGAAGGCGACGGCCTCCAAGACGGCCGCGGAGGACTGAGAGCCGGCCACGGAGGACTGAGAGCCGGCCGTCCGGAGACGGCCGAGGCGCCCTCAGGTCCTCACATCGGCTTCGCATTGTGCACGCCCCGGCATCAACTTGGTGTCGGGGCGTGCGTACCTGTGGACGGCCGCCGCGGGCTGTCGGCGGCTGCCGATAGGCTGAAAGCATGACGCGAGCCGAGCAGCCAACGGCCCCCCAGACAGATCCGGACGACGCGCTGGTAGCGGATTCCCGCGAGCGCGCCGTCCGCTCGCTGCTGCGCCGCCCCGAACTGAGGCGGTTGTGGAGCGCCCAGCTCGTGAGCGGGATCGGCGACAGCCTGGCGTTGCTGGTGCTTGTCGTGCTCACGCTCCAGGCGGCCGTGGCCCAGGGTTCGTTCGGCGGCGGCTACCGCGGTGCGGCGCTCGCGGTGTCGGTCGTCTTCGGGGCGCGCATTCTCGCCACCCTGCTCTTCGGCGCGGTCCTGCTGGGCCCGCTCACCACACTGACCGCGCAGGGCGGCCCGCTCGACCGCCGCTGGACCATGGTCGGCGCCGACGGCCTGCGCACGGTTCTGCTGATCATCGCGCCCCTGTGGATCGACTGGACGCCGGCGAACGCCCTGACGCTCGTCCTGGTGACGGCCTTCGTCACCGGAGTCGCCGAGCGTTTCTGGACCGTGTGCAAGGAGAGCGCGGCCCCGGCGCTGCTGCCCGCCCCGCCTCTGGAGGGCGCCACGGTACGACCGCTGCCCGACCACCTGGACGCCCTGCGCCGCCTCTCGCTGCGGACGACGTTCCTCACGGTCCCGCTCGCGGCCGCCACGCTGGTCGTCGCGTCGCTGGTCAACAACCTGTTGGGCACGGGCATCGCCTGGTTCGCCCAGCACCAGGCGGCTCTCGGCTCGTACGTGGCCGCCGGCCTGTTCGCCGCGTCCCTCTCGGTGCTGGTCTACCTGGAGGTGCCCGGCACCCGCACCCCGCGCGCCCGGTCGCCGCTGGAGGGCCTGCGCCGCCCCAGGACCGCCACCGGCACCGACACGGGCCGCACCGGCGCCATCCCGCTCCTGGTGCTGGCCTGCGCCGCGGTCGCCGGGGCGATCTCCGCCGCCGTCGCCGTCTCCGTGCTGCACGCCAAGGACCTGGGCGGCGGCCCCGTGCTCTACGGCCTGCTGGTGCTCGCCCTGACCGGCGGGGTCGCCGTCGGCATCCGCACGGCGCCCTCGCTGCTCCCGACCCTCTCCCGCCGCCGGCTGCTGTCGCTCGCCATCGCCTTCACCGGCATCGCGCTGCTGGCCGCGGGTCTGGTTCCGGACGTCACGAGCGTGCTGCTGATCGTCGCGCTGGCCGGCATCGGCGCGGGTGTGGCCGCCAACACCGGGCACACCCTGCTCGACCAGGAGACCGAGGACTCCCGCCGGGCACGGACGACCGAGCACCTGCACGCGGTGGTCCGGGTCGCCATAGCGCTCGGCGCGCTGATCGCCCCCCTGGTGGCCGCGCTGATCGGACCGCACCGCCTGGAGAACGGCAAGTTCGTGTTCGCGCACGGCGGCGCCGCGTTCACGCTGATGCTGGTCGGCGCGCTGCTGCTGCCGGTCGCTGCCCTGGTGCTCGCCAAGGTCGACGACCGCGCGGGCGTACCGCTCCGCCACGACCTGCGGGACGCGCTGCTCGGCGGCGACGACCCGGCGCAGGCACCCACGGCCAACGGCTTCTTCATCGCCCTGGAGGGCGGCGACGGCGCCGGCAAGTCCACCCAGGCCGAGGCTCTCGCCGAGTGGATCCGCGCCAAGGGCCACGAGGTCGTCCTCACGCGCGAGCCGGGCGCCACGCCGGTCGGCAAGCGGCTCCGCTCGATCCTGCTCGACGTCTCGTCCGCCGGTCTGTCGCACCGCGCGGAGGCCCTGCTCTACGCCGCCGATCGCGCGGAGCACGTCGACACCGTCGTCCGTCCCGCCCTGGAGCGGGGTGCGGTCGTCATCTCCGACCGGTACATCGACTCCTCCGTCGCCTACCAGGGCGCGGGTCGTGACCTGTCACCGACCGAGGTCGCCCGCATCAACCGCTGGGCGACCGCCGGACTCGTCCCGCACCTGACCGTCCTGCTGGACGTGGACCCGGAGACCGCCCGCGAGCGGTTCACCGAGGCGCCCGACCGGCTGGAGTCCGAGCCCGCCGAGTTCCACGCGCGCGTACGGGCCGGTTTCCTCACCCTCGCCGCCTCCGACCCCGGCCGTTACCTGGTGGTCGACGCCGGCCAGGAGCCCGAGTCGGTCACCACCGTCATCCGGGCCCGGCTCGACACCGTGCTGCCGCTGTCCGAGGCCGAGATCAAGGCCGCCGAGGAGGCGCGCAAGAAGGCCGAGGAGGAAGCCCGCCGCAAGGCCGAGGAAGAGGCCGCGCGCAAGGCCGAGGAGGAGCGCCTGGAGCGCGAGCGCCAGGAACAGCTCGCCAAGCTCCGTGCCGAGGAGGAGGAGCGCAAGCGCCGCGAGCTGGAGGAGGCGCAGCGCCGCGAGGCCGAACGGCAGGCGGAGGAGGCCCGGCTGCGGGCCGAGGAAGCGCGTAAGCGGGCCGAGGAGGAGCAGGCCCGGCTGCTCGCCGAGGAGAAGGCCCGCGCGGAGGCCGAGGCCCGCCGCAAGGCCGAGGAGGAACAGCGCCGCAGGCAGGCCGAGGAGGAGGCCCGGCTGCGCGCCGAGGCCGAGGAACGACGCCTGGAGAAGCAGCGCAAGGCCGAGGAGGCCCTGCTCAAGGCCGAGCAGGCCCGGCGCGCCGCGGCGGAGGCGGCGGCAGCGGCCGACGTGGCCGCCCAGCAGTCCGCCGCACGGCAGCCGACGGCCCCCGGCGTCACACCGGAGGCGACGACCATGCCGACGCCGGTGGTGCAGCCGGCCGCCCGTGACGACGAGACGAAGGTGCTCCGCCCGGTGCGGGACGAGCAGGCGCCCGCGGCCCAGGAGTCCGACGCCGAGGTGACCGCGGAGCTGCCGCAGCCGCCGGTGCGGCCTGCGGGGGCGGCCGACGAGACGGCGGTCCTGCCGCTGGTGCCGCCGGGCGCCGCCGCCGAGACAGCGGTGCTGCCTCCCGTGGGCGCGGCCGACGAGACCGCCGTCCTGCCGCCCGTGCGTGACGACGCCGAGGCGCCCACCGACGCCCCGGCGGACCGGATGCCGCCCGGCTTCTTCCGGGACGAGCGGGCGGGCGGGAACCCCGACGGCTCCGAGGACCGCACCCGCGAGATGCCCCAGGTCGACGCGGACGCGGACGCCGGCGCCGACGGCCCGGCCCGGCGCCGGCGCCCCCGGCCCGACTGGGCCGAGGAGACCCCGCTGGACGACCTGCCCTCGCTGGCGGACGAACTGCTGGGGTCCTACGAGGAGCCGGGGTACGACGACGAGCGGGGCCGCCGGGGTCGCGGTCGGCGCGGCTGACAGCGCGGCCGGAAGTTCGGCCGGAAGCTCGGGTGCGGCGGGGGTGGTGCGGGTCGGGGTCCGGCCGGTGCGCCCCCGCCGTTGTCAGTGGGCACCCGCACAATGGAGACCGGACCACGGAACCGGCGCAGTCCGGACCACCGGAATCCTCGAACCGGTACGTATGGCGAAAGGGCGGCGTGACCCATGACCGTGTGGGACGACCTCGTCGGGCAGGAGCGGGTGAGTGAGGTGCTCACCGCCGCCGCCCGGGACGCCGACGCCCTCGTCACCGCCGCCGCGACCGACCAGCCGCCGCCGGAGTCGTCGAAGATGACGCACGCCTGGCTGTTCACCGGCCCGCCCGGCGCCGGCCGCAACCAGACGGCGCGGGCCTTCGCCGCCGCCCTCCAGTGCGTGAGTCCCGACCGCGCCCTGGGCGGCGCCCCCGGCTGCGGCTTCTGCGACGGCTGCCACACCGCGCTGGTCGGCACCCACGCGGACGTCACCACGGTCGCCGCCGTCGGCGCCGAGATCCTGGTCAAGGACATGCGCGACACGGTCCGCAAGTCGTACACGGCCCCGGCGACCGGCCGCTGGCAGATCATCCTGGTCGAGGACGCCGAGCGGCTGAACGAGAAGTCGGCCAACGCCGTCCTCAAGGCCGTGGAGGAGCCCGCCCCCCGCACGGTGTGGCTGCTCTGCGCG
This sequence comes from Streptomyces sp. NPDC028289, assembly GCF_055565975.1. Taxonomy (NCBI): domain Bacteria; kingdom Bacillati; phylum Actinomycetota; class Actinomycetes; order Kitasatosporales; family Streptomycetaceae; genus Streptomyces; species Streptomyces sp. NPDC028289. The sequence goes on from NZ_JBVHTI010000005.1 coordinate 872,091, forward strand.
CCCTCGCTGGAGGACGTGCTGCCCACGATCCGCTCCCGCTGCCGCCACCTGAACCTGCGCACGCCCTCGGTGGACGCGGTCGCCGACATGCTCGTGCGGCGCGAGGGCATCGAGCCCCAGGTGGCCGCGGCCGCCGCCCGCGCCACCCAGGGACACGTCGATCGGGCCCGCCGACTGGCCACCGACCCGGCCGCCCGCGAGCGCCGCGCGGCCGTACTGAAGCTGCCGCTGCGGCTGGACGAGATCGGCGCGTGCCTGAAGGCCGCCCAGGAGCTGGTGGACGCGGCGGCGGAGGACGCCAGGCAGCTCGCCGAGGAGATGGACGGCAAGGAGACCGAGGAGCTGAAGGCGGCGCTCGGCGCGGCCCAGGGCGGGCGCCTGCCGCGGGGTACGGCGGGTGTGATGAAGGACCTGGAGGACATGCAGAAGCGCCGCCGCACCAGGACCCAGCGCGACAGCCTCGATGTCGCCCTCACCGACCTGACCGGCTTCTACCGCGACGTCCTCGCGATCCAGCTGGGCTCCAGGGTCGCGATCGCCAACGCGGACGCCGAGGACTCCCTGGAGCGACTGGCCCGCGGTGGCTCGCCCGAGGCCACGCTGCGCCGGATCGAGGCGGTCGCCGCCTGCCGGGAGGCCCTCGACCGGAACGTGGCACCGCTGCTGGCGGTGGAGGCGATGACGATGGCGCTCAGAGCGGGCTGACGACCGCATCCGGGCCCCGGGGTGCGTGGCGTTGACCGGGGTCACCCGTACGAGCCACAGTCGTCGCGCACGGCACGGAGATCATTTTCCGGCGTTACGCTCGATTGATGCACATCAGGCGAATCACCCGCCAAACCCCAATTCGACCCCGGGCTCACACCCGGACGATGGCTGCCGCCCTGCTCTCGGCCGCCGTGCTGCTCGCCTCCGCGTGCTCCTCCGCGGGGAGCGCGTCGACGGCGACGTCGGCGTCCACGTCGGACGGCACCGCCCAGCTGGCCGCGCTGCCCCGCTCGACGCCGTCCGCGCTGGCGCCGTACTACGACCAGAAGCTCACCTGGCGCGAGTGCGGTGTCCCGGGTTTCCAGTGCGCGACGATGAAGGCCCCGCTGGACTACGCCGAGCCCGGCGCGGGTGACGTCCGGCTGGCGGTCGCCCGCAAGAAGGCGACCGGCAAGGCGAAGCCGCTCGGATCACTGCTGGTCAACCCGGGTGGGCCGGGCGGCTCGGCGGTGGACTACCTCCAGCAGTACGCGGGCATCGGCTACCCCGCCGAGGTGCGGGCGCGCTACGACATGGTCGCCGTGGACCCGCGCGGAGTCGCCCGCAGCGAGCCCGTCGAGTGCCTGGACGGGCCGCAGATGGACACGTTCACCGAGACCGACATGACCCCCGACGACCAGAAGGAGACGGACCGGCTGGTCGCGGAGTTCAAGACGTTCGCGGAGGCCTGCGGCAAACATTCGGCGCAGCTGCTGCGCCATGTCTCCACCGTCGACTCGGCGCGGGACATGGACATCCTGCGGGCGGTGCTCGGCGACCAGAAGCTGAACTACGTGGGGGCGTCGTACGGCACCTTCCTCGGCGCGACCTATGCCGGCCTGTTCCCGTCACGGGTCGGCCGGATGGTCCTGGACGGCGCGATGAACCCGTCCCTGTCCGCGCGCGAGCTGAACCTCCAGCAGACGGCGGGGTTCGAGACGGCGTTCCAGTCCTTCGCCAGGGACTGCGCGAAGCGCACCGACTGCCCGCTCGGCGCCAAGGGCAACACGCCGGCGCAGATCGCCGACAACCTCGGGACCTTCTTCCGGAAGCTGGACGCGCACCCCGTCCCGACCGGTGACCCCGACGGCCGGAAGCTGACCGAGTCCCTCGCGACCACCGGCGTGATCGCGGCGATGTACGACCAGGCCGAGTGGGAGCAACTGCGCGACGCCCTGCACGCGGCGATGAAGGACAACGACGGCGCGGGCCTGCTCGCCCTCTCCGACAGCTACTACGAGCGGGACTCCGACGGCCGCTACTCGAACCTGATGTTCGCCAACGCCGCGGTGAACTGCCTGGACCTGCCGCCCGCCTTCACCGGACCCGAGGGGGTCGAGAAGGCGCTGCCCGAGTTCGAGAAGGCGTCCCCGGTGTTCGGCCCGAACCTGGCGTGGGCGTCGCTGAACTGCGCGTACTGGCCGGTAGGGGCGACCGGGGAGCCGCACCGGATCGCGGCGAGGGGCGCCGCCCCCATCGTGGTGGTCGGCACCACCCGCGACCCGGCGACCCCCTACCCCTGGGCCCGGTCCCTGGCCGGCCAGCTCTCCTCGGGCCGCCTCCTCACCTACGTCGGCGACGGCCACACCGCCTACGGCCGGGGCAGCACCTGCATCGACTCCGAGATCGACACCTACCTCCTCGACGGCACCCCACCGGCGAAGGGAAAACGCTGCTCATAGCCCCTGCGGCCGGCCCCGGAGCCCCCGCTCCGGGGCGTGTACGGAGCACCCCCGGAAACTGTGTAGACTTACCGACGTCGCTGATCGCACCATAGTGCGGGCGACGCGCCGCTTTAGCTCAGATGGCCAGAGCAACGCACTCGTAATGCGTAGGTCTCGGGTTCGAATCCCGAAAGCGGCTCCATCGGAACCCCAGGTCGGAACTTCTCCGGTCTGGGGTTTTCTCGTTCGTCTCTGGTCGCGGGGCGTTCGTTCGCCGCATCGGTGACGGGCCGTCCCGGCGGGGCGCTGGAGCCGGGGTTCGTCCCACCCAGGGAAAAACACCGTAAAAGGCCTGCAAACTAAACCGAAGCCAGGACTACGGCCACACCTGAGGCAACATCGTGGTGAACGGCGAGTGTCGGTCGGTCAGGACGCGAGCACCGCCGTCGGCCGGATGGGGTGAGGGGCGTGGCGGAGCCGAGGCTGGGGGTCGCCGTGGTGACCATGGGGAACCGTCCCGACGAGGTCGACGCCCTGCTCAGGTCCGTCGCCAAGCAGGACCTCGCCCCCGCCCGGATCGTGATCGTCGGCAACGGCTGCCGGCTGCCCGAGTTCGCCCGCCGTCTCGACCTGCCCGGCGAGGTCACCACCGTCGACCTCGAGGACAACCTCGGCTGCCCCGGCGGCCGCAACGTCGCCCTGGCCGCCCTGCGCGCGTTCGGCGACGTGGACGTCGTCGTCGAACTGGACGACGACGGCCTGCTCGTCGACGTCGAGGTGTTCCGGCAGGTACGGGATCTGTTCGCCGCCGACCCCCGCCTCGGCATCGTCGGCTTCCGTATCGCGGACGAACGCGGCGTGACCCAGCGGCGGCACGTGCCGCGCGTCGGCAACGCCGACCCCATGCGCGGGGGGTACGTCACCGGGTTCCTCGGTGGCGGGCACGCCCTGCGGATGGCCATGCTCGCCGAGACCGGCGACTGGCCCGCCGAGTTCTTCTTCGCGCACGAGGAGACCGACCTCGCCTGGCGGGCCGCCGACGCCGGCTGGCGGATCCTCTACGCGCCCGAACTGCTGCTCCAGCACCCCCGCACCTCGCCCGCCCGGCACGCCGTCTACTTCCGGGTCACCGCCCGCAACCGCGTCTGGCTGACCCGTCGTCGGCTGCCCCTGCCGCTCATCCCGGTCCACCTCGGCGTCTGGATACTCATCACGCTCCTGCGCACCCGTTCGACGGGCGGCCTGCGGGCCTGGTTCGCGGGCTTCGCCGAGGGGTTTCGCGAGCCGGCCGGGGAGCGCCGCCCGATGCGCTGGCGCACGGTCTGGCGGCTCACGCGGCTCGGGCGTCCGCCCGTCGTCTGAGGGGCGGGGGAGCGTGTGATCCGCTCGGGAGACGGGACGAGGGCCCCGGTCGTTCACCTCCGACGACCGGAACCCTCTCGCGTCCCCGGACCCAGGCCTGCGGCGGCACTCCCCCGAGTCACGCGATCCACGCGTGCGCCGTCGGACCCGGTCCGATACGAAGATCACATCAGGGCTCGCCAACGGATCGCTAACATGTGGCCAGCGGTTCTCCTGGAGGTCGCGAACCGGTTGGCGCGAAGCCGTCGTACGACTCCGGGAACAGGCCGGAAACCCAGCGGATTCCGGCTCCGACCGGCACCGAGAAGGTGGCGGGAACTCATCCCCTACGGGATGCGATTCCGCCAGGACCCAGGATTCAGGGCCGGCGGGCACCTCCGCCGTGCGGGGAGGCGAGGGGTGGAGTGATGCGGCGGTACGAGCTGCGGTTCGGACTGCTGGGACCTCCGGTTCTCTACGAGGCTGCCGACGTCCGCCCCATCGGCAGCCCCAAGGTGCGGGCACTGCTCGCCGCGCTGCTCCTGGAGGCCGGGCGGGTCGTCTCCGTCGAGTCGCTGACGGAGGCACTGTGGGGCGGGGCGCCCCCGGTGTCGGCGCGCGCCTCGCTGCACAACCACGTCACCCGGCTGCGCCGGCTCCTCGACGACCCGGAGCGGCTGCGGGCCGTACCGCCCGGGTACCTGCTCCGTGTCGACGAAGGGGAGCTGGACGTCGACGTGTTCGACGCCCGGGTGGCCCAGGCGCGCGCGGCGCACGGGCGGCGGGAGTGGGCGCCGGTGCTGCACGCCTGCGGCGACGCGCTCGCGCTCTGGCGTGGCAGCCCGCTCGGCGGCCTCCCCGCCGAACTCGGCGGCTTCGCCTTCGTGCAGCGCCTGGAGGAGGCCCGGCTGCTGCTCCTGGAGTGGCGCTACGACGCGGAGCTCGCCCTCGGCGGACCCCGGCTGGGCGGCGTCGTACCGGAGTTGGCCGCGCTCGTCGCGGAGTACCCGCTCCGCGAGGCCTATCACCGCCAGCTGATGCTCGCCCTCCACCGCGGCGGCCGGCAGGCAGAGGCCCTCGCCGTCCACCGTGACCTGCGCAACCGCCTGCGAGAGGAACTCGGCGTCGAGCCCGGCCCGGCGGTGCGCCGGGCCCATGTGGAGGTGCTGCGGGGGAGCGGCGCGGTGGGGGAGGCGCTCGCGCCCGAGGGTGCGTCGGACGAGGGCGTGCCGGGGGAGGGTGCCTCGGGTGGTGGGGCGGATGCGGGTGCGTGGGGGCCGGTCGCGCAGTTCCCCGCGCCCCTGAGGGGCGCGTCACCCGACCGTCGGCAGAAAGCCGAGGGCGCTGATCCCGACCAGCCCCTTGACCCAGGTTCTGGGCGCGACGACTCCCTCTTTCTCCGCCCCGCCCAACTTCCCCCTCCTCCAGCCCACTTCACGGGGCGCACCGCCACCCGCGCAGAACTGACCCGCGCCCTCACCCGTCCGCCCGCAGCCGCCGACGGGAACGTAAGGGCCGAAGGCGAAGTCGAGGCCACGGCCGCCCCCGCCCTCGTCGTCCTCAGCGGGATGGCGGGCGTAGGCAAGAGCGCGCTCGCGCTGCACGTGGCGCATCAGCTGCGGGAACGTTTCCCCGACGGCCAGCTCTACGTCAACCTGCACGGCGCCACCCCCGGCATGCCCCCGCTCGCCCCCGGCCAGGCGCTCGCCGCGCTGCTGCGGGACCTCGGCGCCGACCCCCGGCACATCCCCGAACACCCGGACGCGGCCGCCGCGTTGCTGCGCTCCCTGCTCGCGCCGACCCGCACCCTGCTGCTCCTCGACGACGCCGCGAACGCCGCCCAGGTGCGGCCGCTGCTCCCCGGCGGCCCCGGCTGCGCGGTGATCGTCACCAGCCGTTCGCCGCTCGCCGCGCTCGACGGCGCCCGCCGCTTCCCGCTCGGGCCGCTGACCGGTGAGGACAGCGCGGCGCTGCTGCGCGCGGTCAGCGGGCGTGCGGAGATCGACGCCGGTCACCCGCTCGTCGGCCTCACCGGACGGCTCCCGCTCGCCCTGCGCGTCGTGGCCGCCCGGCTGGCCGCGCGCCGCGCGCTCACCCCCGAGGTGCTGGCCGGTCAACTGGCCGCCACCGAGGACAGGTTGCACCACCTCGAATACGACGACCTCAGCGTCCGGCGCTCCCTCGCCGTGGCCCATGACGCCCTCGCCGGCTCCGACCGCGCCCCCGACCGCGACGCCGCCCTCGTCCTGCGCCACCTCGGCGCCCTCGACCTGCCCACCTATGGCGCCCCTCTGATCGCCCGGCTCACCGGCACCGACGAGCGCCGCGCCGAGGCCGCCCTGGACCGCCTGGTCGACGTCGCCCTGCTGGAGGAGACCGCGTACGGCCGCTACACCCCGCACGACCTGGTACGGGACTTCGCCCGCGAGCTGGCCGAGGGGGCCGACGGCACCGACCGCACCGACCGCACCGACCGCACCGAGGCCGCGCTCGCCGCCCTGCGCTGGTTCGCCGCCGTCGCCGATCACGCCCTCCTCGCGATCCTCGAACCAGGGCGCGACCAGGCCGACCGCCGCCGGCCCACCACCGCGCAGCCACCCGAGCACCAGCCGTACGCCGCCGCCCTGCCGCCCTTCGAGTGTGCCGAGCACGCCTTCGCCTGGGGCGACATGGAGCTGGAGAACATCGTCGCCCTGGTGGAGCGGTACGCCGACAGCGCCGACGCGCGGATCAGCGCCTGTCTCTCCACGCTCGTCCGGCTGCTCTACCCCTACGTCCTGCGCAGCGGCCGGGTCGCCGAGATGGAGGTGCTCGGCACCGCCGCCCTGGCCGTCGCCCGGCGTCTCGGTGACGAGCCCGCCGAGGCCTACGCCCTGGGCGACCTCGCCGGCCTGCGCTTCCTCACCGGCCGCCAGCGGGAGGCCCTCGCCCTGACCGACGGGGCACTGGCCCTGTGGCGACGGCTGGGCATGGTGTCCTGGATCCGGCGCGGCCTGAACAACCGGGGGCTGCTGCTGGAGGGGCTCGGCCGGTACGACGAGTCGGGCGAGGCGCTGCGGCAGAGCCTGGACTACTCCCGGCAGCTGAACGACCCCTACGGCGAGGCCGTCACCCACAGCCATCTCGGCAACCTCTACGAGCACACCGACCCGCGCGCCGCCATCGAGCAGCACCGGCGCTCCCTCGCGATCGGGGACGCGATCGGCGCCGTGATCCTGCAGCACTCGGCGCACTGCAACATCGGCTACGCCCAGCTCCGCCTCGGTGAACCGGCGGCCGCCGCCGCGCACTTCGGGGAGAGCCTGCGCATCCTCGGCGGCCACGGCGACTGGCACGGCGAGTCCCAGACCCGGCTCGGTCTGGTCCGCGCGCTGCGCGCCCTCGGCCGGACCGACCGCGCCCACCACGAGTGCGCCGAACTCCTGCGCCGCGCCGACGCCCGCGCCGACCGCTACAGCGGCGGTCTCGCCCGCCACCAACTCGGTCTGCTCCTGCGCGGGCAGGGGCGCACCGACGAGGCGTACGACGCCTGGCGCGCGGCCCTCACCGCCCTGGACGGCACGGACGAGTCCGACGTCCTCGCGGAGCTGCGCGACCTGTTGGCGCCCGGCGGCTGACCAGACCGGTCACTTCGCGTCGGCATAGCACTCCACCACCGCCGTCGTGAACGGGAACCGCACCGGTGTCTGCCCGAACGTCAGCCGTCCGGCCAGGTCGGCCGCGTCCCGGATCGCCGCCACGACCGTCTCGGTCTCCTCCTCGGGGCAGTGCACGATCACCTCGTCGTGCTGGAAGAAGACCAGCTCGGCCGCCAGGTCCGCGCAGGTCCGGCGCAGCGCCGCGAGCATCAGCAGGGCCCAGTCGGCGGCGCTGCCCTGGACCACGAAGTTGCGCGCGAAGCGGCCTCTGGCCCGGGAGTTGGTGGAGGCGTAGCCCGGCACCCAGCCCTCGGCGGCCTGCTCCTCCGGCTCCTCCTGGGGCATCCCCGCCTCCTCGGTGCCGTCGCCCGCGCCGCTCGCCGGCGGGCAGGTCCGGCCCAGCCAGGTGCGCACCAGCCGGCCCTCCTCACCCGCCCGCGCCGCCTCGTCGACGTAGGCCACCGCCTTGGGGAAACGGCGTCTGAGCGCGGCCAGGTTCTTCAGCCCGTCGCCCGAGGTCTGGCCGTAGACCGCGCCGAGGACGGCCAGCTTGGCCTGCGCGCGGTCGCCGGAGAAGGCGCGGTCGGAGACGGACTGGTAGAGGTCGGTCTCCCGCCCGGCGACCTCCATCAGCCCGGGGTCGCGGGAGATCGCCGCCAGCACGCGCGGTTCCATCTGGTCGGCGTCGGCCACGACCAGCCGCCAGCCGCGGTCGGCGACCGCGGCCCGCCGGATCACCTTGGGGATCTGCAGGGCGCCCCCGCCGTTGGTCACCCAGCGCCCGGTGACCGTACCGCCCGCGTGGAACTCGGGCCGGAAGCGGCCGTCGCGCACCCAGTCCTGGAGCCACGTCCAGCCGTGCGCCACCCAGATCCGGTACAGCTTCTTGTATTCGAGGAGTGGTTTCACGGCCGGATGATCGATGCCCGAGAGCTCCCAGCGGCGGGTGGACTTCACCTTGATCCCGGCCTGGGCGAAGGCCTTGATCACATCGGCGGGCAGATCCGGGCGCACCCGCCTGCCGAACGCGGCCGACACCTCGTCGGCCAGCTCGGCCAGCCTGCGCGGCTCGCCACCGCCCGCGTACCGCTCGCCGAGCAGTTCGCGCAGCACCTCGCGGTGGACCTCGGCGCTCCAGGGCACGCCCGCGCGGTTCATCTCGGCGGCGATCAGCATCCCCGCCGACTCGGCGGCGGTCAGCAGCCGCATCCGGTCCGGGTGTTCGGCCCGGTCGTGCCGACGCTGCTGCTCGGCGTAGACCGCGAGGAGCTCGTCGAGCGTCAGGCGGGTGGTGCCCTGTGGCTCGAACAGCGGGGACTGCGCGCCCGGTTCGGCCGCGCGCTGCGGCGGGTCGGGGGGTACGGGGCCGCCGCGGAGGCGGGCCAGGGCGGCGGCGGCCGAGTGCGGCTCGCCGGACCGTCCCTCGTGGCCCAGCAGAAGTGTCTCGGCGTCCTCGATGTCGTAGCACCGCTCCACTCGCACCCCCGTGGCGAGCAGACGCGGGTAGACCTCGGCGGTCGACCGCCACACCCAGCGCGTTACCTCCGGGCGGCCCCTGACCGCCCCGGCGAGATCGGGCTCCCGCCGCACCGGCCCGGCGGGCAGCCCGTCCGGACCGAGGGGGGCGACGTCCACGCCACCGTCCTCGGTCGGAGCGAGAGCCCACCGGTCGGTCATGCTGCGAGTGTGGCACCCGCCACTGACAATCGCTCTGACCTGCGGTTTCAACGCTCCGAGGGGCGTTCAGCCCGCCTCGTCCCCCCTTCGGCTCGCCGTCGCCGCCTCCGCCGCGGCCTTCTTCTGTTCCAGCAGCAGACCGAGCACCTTGGCGATGTACTCCTCGCTCGCCGGCTTGGTGATGCCCAGTCCGCTGAGGACGCCTTCGCCGTTCTCGTGTTCCAGGAGGGCCAGCAGCAGGTGTTCGGTGCCGACGTAGTTGTGGCCGAGGCGGAGGGCCTCGCGGAAGGTGAGTTCGAGGGCCTTCTTGGCCTCCGGGCCGTAGGGGACGAGGTCGGGGACGTCGTCCGAGGCCGGCGGCAGTGCGGCCGTCGCCGTCTGGCGCACGGTGTCGAGCAGGACGCCCTGCGCGAGGATCGCCTTCGCCGCGATGCCGTCCGGTTCGGCCAGCAGGCCGAGGACCAGGTGCTCGGGGCGGCCCTCGGGGTTGCGGGCCGCGAGTGCCTCGTTGTGGGCCGCCATCACCACGTTCCGCGCGCGGGGGGTGTAGCGGTCGAAGCCCTGGCCGGGGTCGAGGGTGGCGGACTCCTTCGGCACGAAGCGCTTCTGTGCCGCCTGCCGGGTCACGCCCATGCTCTTGCCGATGTCGGTCCAGGACGCGCCCGAGCGCCGGGCCTGGTCGACGAAGTGGCCGATCAGGTGGTCGGCCACGTCGCCCAGGTGGTCGGCGGCGATCACCGCGTCCTGGAGCTGGTCGAGGGGTTCGGGGTGCACCTTCTTGATCGCCGCGATGAGGTCGTCGAGGCGTACGGATGCCGTGATGTTCGGGTCGGTAGCCATGTGTCAACCGTAGGTTGACACTCCATGACTGTCAACCGTTGGTTGACACTTCGCCCGCCGGGTGAGTCCCGTGGCCGCGGGCCGGGGCGTTGTCCACAGGGTGTGGACGGCCGGCGACCGCCGTCGGCACCGCGTGGCACGATCGACACGTGACCAGCAGCCAGCCCAGCACCGTCGACCGAGCCTTCCAGAGCGCCCTGTACGACGACACCGACTCCGGCCTCGACACGGGCGCGTCCCTCCTCGCGGCCGACTCCGGCGCCGACGCGGAACTCGCGCACCGGGGCCGGGAGTTCGTCGCGGCGGCCTGGCGGCGCGGCTGGCAGCCCGCCGACGTCGTACGACTGGTGCGCCGCGAGCTGGACGACCCGCACGTCCGGCTCGCCGCCGGGCTGATCCGGGCGCAGGCGCCGGACGACCGGCCGCGCGGCCCCCGCTGGCGGGCGCAGCTCGACGCGCTGCCGCAGCCGGACGGCCACGCACGCGTGGGCGACCGTTTCTCGCACGCCACCGCCGTCCTGGAGCTCTACCGCCTGCTGGTGCGGCTGCCCGCCCTGGAGCCCCTCGACGAGCCCCGGCCCGCCGCGACCGCGCACCGCCCGGAGTCCGCCCGCATGCTCGGCCGGATCCGCGCGCTGCTCGCCAAGGCCGAGGCGACCGGCTTTCCGGAGGAGGCGGAGGCGCTCAGCGCGAAGGCACAGGAGCTGATGGCCCGGCACAGCGTGGACGAGGCGCTGCTCGCCGCGGGGGCGCCCGCGCCGGACGCGCCGAGTGCCTGCCGGATCGGCGTCGAGCCGCCGTACGAACAGGCCAAGGCGGTGCTGCTGGACGCGGTCGCCACGGCCAACCACTGCCGCGCGGTGTGGAACGAGCCGCTGGCGTTCTCCACGGTCGTCGGCTTCGAGGCGGACCTCGAGGTGGTCGAGCTGCTCCACACCTCGCTGCTGGTGCAGGCCACGCACGCGATGACGAAGGCGGAGGCGGCGCAGCGGGCGGGCGGCCGCAAGCGCACGAAGACCTTCCGCCAGTCCTTCCTGGCGGCCTACGCCCACCGGGTCGGCGACCGCCTCCGAGCAGCGGCCCGGTCGGCCGTGGCCGAGACCGGGTCGCCCCGGGACCTGCTCCCGGTCCTGGCCACGAGAGAGCTGGCCGTGACCGACCGCATGGAGCAGATGTTCCCGGAGACCACGACGACCCGCCTGCGCGGAGTGACCGACGAGGCAGGCTGGACAGAGGGCACAAAAGCAGCCGACCAGGCACACGTCACCTCACACACCCCACTCCCCTGAACCGCAGCACACCCCGTCAGAGACGCGGGGAACTGCGCGAGAACCCCGACGCCGCGGCACGGATCCACGGCGCTGAACCGCCCCTCTCAGGGGCGCGGGGAACTGCGCGAGAACCCCGACGCCGCGGCACGGATCCACGGCGCTGAACCGCCCCTCTCAGGGGCGCGGGGAACTGCGCGAGAACCCCCACGGTGCGGCCCGGATCCACGGCGCTGAACCGCCCCTCTCAGGGGCGCGGGGAACTGCGCGAGACCCCCACCGGGGGTCGGCCGAAAGGCGACCGCACCGCCCCCGAATCAGTCCCCCGCCTGCTGGAACGCCCCCACCGAGGCATTCGGCTTGTCCGCCGTCCCGTTGCCCGCCACCGCCCCGTACTTCCACGGGAAGCTCTCCGTCGCGTCGCTCCCCGGCAGGGACACCGTCACCGAGGTGGCCGCGAGGCTCGCCTGGTCGCCGTCCTTGCCGCGCACATAGCTGATCGAGAACGTCGCGGAGTCGCCCTTGGCGAGCTTGAGCTTCTGGCTCTTCGCACCCGACTGCGCGCCGACCGTCGCCGACGTACCGCCCGCCTTCAGCGTGACGCCGGCGAAGCCGTCCAGCGTGCACGGCGCGCTCTGGTTGGTGAGGGAGACCGGCACCTCGCCGGTGTCCCCCGCGGCCGGCGCCACGCTCGCGGAGCCGACCTGGACCGAGACCTTGCCGATCTCGCAGGCCGAGCTGTTCTTGCCGCTGGAGCCCGAGCCGCCGTCATTGCAGGCGGTCAGGGCGAGGGCCGCGGCGACGGCGGTGACGGTGAGCGGAATGGCGCGCATGTGCAGATCCCCATCGAGGTTGTGACGGTGTCCCAGCATCATCACGCCCCGGCCCGGGCCCCGCGCGCCCGCCCCCGCTTCCGGAGGCCGCACGGCGTGTTCCCGCCGCCCCGCACAGGCCGTCGGGAACGCCGCACGGCGGTCGGACGCGACCCTACTGCCCCAGGCTCGCGGTCGGCAGCCCCGACGGCAGCTTGCCGCCCTCGGCCCTGGTGTAGGTCTCCTCGCCCGATTTTCCGGACCAGGTGACCTTCATGCCGCTCTTGCTGACCGAGTCCACCATTCCGGTGACCCGGTCCTTGCTGCCGTCCGTGCAGGTGAGATGGATCATCCGCATCCCGGCCTCCTCGCCGGCGGTCCCGCTGCACACGGCCCCACCGGTCTCGAAGAGCCCGGCCTGCTTGCCGGTGACGACCAGGGCGACGATCTTGCCGCCGCTCGTGGTGATCCAGCTGCCCTGCAGCGCGTCGGAGGAGGCCGTGGAGCCCTCCGAGCCGGCCGTGGCGGCGGCGCCGGCGGACGACGTGCCCGACGGGGTGGCCGAGGATCCGCTGCCGGACCCGCCGCCCCCGCTGCACGCGGTCAGCGCGAGCGCGCCCGCCAGCCCCGCGGCGGCGGCCACGACCCGCAGAGCCTTCCGCGCGGCCGATGCACCGTGCCCCGCAGCCGTGGGCGTGACCGAAACCGCCGCCGTCTCCATACGCGTCGTAGCCGTACTCACCGTAGCCGTGGTCACCGCAACGCTCCCGAGCTCTAGGGGTCGGCCGCCCGGCCGCCCGGACGACAGCCGCAAGCTACCAGCACTCACCAGGAGGACTGGCGTACGCCAGGTAGGTATCCGCTGTGGGCCTGGTCCCGCAGATTCAGCCGGGACAGGCCGAACGTACGGAAGCGACCGCGCGGGCGGCCGTCCACCCGGTCGCGGTTGCGCACGCGCGTGGCGCTCGCGTCGCGCGGCTGCCCGCGCAGCTCACGCCCGGCGGCCAGGCGCTCCGCCCCGGTCGAGGACGGCCGGGAGGATCTCCTTCAGCTCGGCCCTGCGGGCGGCGTACCGCGCGACGACCGCCTGCCGCCGCTCGTTCTTCGCGATCTTGCTCTTCTTCGCCATTTCGGTGCTTCGCCCCCGTCAGACCTTCACGCCCCGCGCGCGATGCGTGCCACGGCCGCCTCCACTCCGACCGTGCCGACGGTCTTCACGGCGCGCGCTCAGCCGGAGCCGTACGTGCCGGTTCTCGCTCGGCGTCGTCGACCTGCAGGTTCTCGCCTACGACAGGCAGCGGATGCCGTCCCTCCGGAGGTGCGATCCGGATCCGGCCAATCTCGCTCACCGGACCGTCACACGAGCGATGGAACACCAGGGCCGAAGTAAGCGTCTTTTCTTTGTGCATGAAGGATTCGATCCGGGCGATCCCGCGCAGATCATGGCGCGTGATCATGGACGGGGGCTGGCGGTCGCATGTCCTGCGGAGTCTGGGGCAGACGCTGGAACGGGTTGAGTAAAGCGGACGTCAAAGCTGTAACCGCAGGAACACCCCGCGTGCACGTGCATCTGCTCATGCATCTGCACGTGAACAAGGTTATGATCCGGGTCAGTTGACCGCTGCATCAATGGTCACATCAGCCAGTTAGTGCACCACCGGGGAGCGACCTGTGGACCTCGACGTTGACGGCGTGTACGGGGGGTTTGACGTGTACAACGGCATGGCTGCGACGCAGCTGGACGGAGTGGCCTGGCAGAAGAGCAGGCACAGCAACTCGCAGGGCTCCTGCGTGGAGTTCGCCCGGCTGCCGGGCGGCGACGTGGCGGTCCGCAACTCGCGCTTCCCGGACGGGCCGGCGCTCGTCTACACGCGGGCCGAGATCGAGGCGATGCTCCTCGGCGTCAAGGACGGCGAGTTCGACCACCTGATCACGAGCTGACGGCGGCCGTATCCGGGGCAACCCGGTGTGTTCGGTGCACAACGCCCGGGTAACGCGCGTAGAAACCCGGCGTCCGAAGACGCCGGGTCCGTCACTCGGGGGCCTGCAGCCGGAACAGCGCCCACACGACCTTGCCGCTGAGGGTGCCCGCCAGCGGGTGCCAGCCCCAGCCGTCGCTGAACGAGTCGACCAGGAACAGCCCGCGGCCCGACTCCGCCGAGAAGTCGTCCGAGTCGCGCGGGGCGGGCGTCTCGTGGCTGGGGTCGCGCACCGCGCACACCAGCCGTCCGGTCCACCGCATCAGGTGCAGCCGCACCGCCGGCACCTGGGGCGCCACGAGGCAGTCGGTCTCACCGGGCACGGCGTGCCGCAGGGCGTTGGTGACGAGCTCCGACACGACGAGACAGATGTCGTCGAAGCGGTCGCCGACGTCCCACTGGCCGAGCGTTCTCCGGGTGAACCGGCGGGCCTCGCGCACCGCTTCGTAGCGGGCGGGCAGGGCGCAGGAGGCGGCGTTGGACACGGCCGCGGGATCAAGCGGCGGAAGGCCCTGCCGTAATGGCTTGAGCATGGTCGATCCATTCGTCCCCATGCGAGGCACTCCCGGGAATTCGCGGTCGTTGCGATGCAGCGGTGGCGCGGGACCATGGTTTCGGATGCGCAGAGCAGATGCAAGGGCAGATGCACGTGCACGCGACCGAATTGGACCCTCCCGTACCGCTTGTTGGCCATTTTTTCCGCCAACTTGCTGCCCTTGGCTTACTACCTGCTTGCAAGTTCCTGTGCTTAAACTTTGGCCGCTTGCCGTTTCCGTAACCGGACGAGTACTGCTCGAAGTGTTTTAGTGGCAGACTGCGGGCCCTGAAGACGGTTGGGGAGGCTGGCGAACGTGAGCGCGGGAGAGCCCGGATCGGTGGTGCGGCGAATGCTGCTCGGCTCGCAACTCAGGCGGCTGCGCGAGGCCCGGGGGATCACCCGCGAGGCCGCGGGGTACTCGATCCGCGCCTCCGAGTCGAAGATCAGTCGCATGGAGCTGGGCCGGGTGAGCTTCAAGACCAGGGACGTGGAAGACCTGCTGACGCTGTACGGCATCACCGACGAGGCCGAGCGCGAACAGCTGCTCTCCCTCGCCCGGGAGGCCAACGTGGCCGGCTGGTGGCACAGTTACTCCGACGTCCTGCCGACCTGGTTCCCCACCTATGTCGGCCTGGAGGGCGCGGCGCATCTGATCCGCGCCTACGAGGTGCAGTTCATCCACGGCCTGCTGCAGACCGAGGAGTACGCGCGCGCGGTGGTGCGGCGCGGTATGAAGGGGGCCGGCGAGGCCGACATCGAACGGCGCGTCACGCTGCGCCTGGAGCGGCAGAAGTACCTGGTGGCCGAGAACGCACCCGACTTCCACATCGTCCTGGACGAGGCCGCCCTGCGCCGTCCCTACGGCGACCGCGAGGTGATGCGCGGCCAGCTCCAGCACCTCGTCGAGATCTCCGAGCGGCCCAACGTACGGTTGCAGATCATGCCGTTCAGCTTCGGCGGGCACTCCGGGGAGGGCGGTTCGTTCACCATCCTGAGCTTCCCCGAGTCGGACCTGTCCGACGTGGTGTACCTGGAGCAGCTCACCAGCGCGCTCTACCTCGACAAGCGCGAGGACGTCGCCCAGTACGAGCAGGCGCTCAAGGAGCTCCAGCAGGACAGCCCGGGACCGGACGAGAGCCGGGACCTGCTGCGCGGGCTGCTCCAGCTGTCGTAGACATGTCGATGCACGTGGGGATTCCCCTAGATCATCGAACTGATGCCCCAACTGCCCTGTGACGCAAGTACGATGACGCGTGATCAGACCGTGATGTGGATGTGGGCCGGGTGTCCGCATCGACTGCCGTCGCAGCAGGGGATCGAGGGATCACATGTCGTCCTATTTCACCGACCTGGCCCAGCAGTACATCGACGGTGAGTGGCGCCCGGGGACCGGTTCCTGGGACATCATCGACTTCAACCCGTACGACGGTGAGAAGCTCGCGTCGATCACCATAGCCGCGGTCGAGGAGATAGATCAGGCCTACCAGGCCGCCGCGCGCGCCCAGAAGCAGTGGGCCGCCACCAATCCCTATGCCCGCCGCGCCGTCTTCGAGAAGGCCCTGCGCCTCATCGAGGAGCGCGACGCGGAGATCACCGAGGCGATCATCGCCGAGCTCGGCGGCACGCATCTGAAGGCCGCCTTCGAGCTTCACCTCGCCAAGGAGTTCCTGCGCGAGTCGATCCAGTGGGCGTTGCGCCCCGAGGGCAGAATCCTGCCCTCCCCGGTGGACGGCAAGGAGAACCGCGTCTACCGGGTGCCGGTCGGTGTGGTGGGCGTGATCAGCCCCTTCAACTTCCCCTTCCTGCTCTCGATCAAGTCGGTTGCCCCGGCGCTCGCGCTCGGCAACGGAGTGGTCCTCAAGCCGCACCAGAACACCCCGATCGTCGGCGGCACCCTGGTCGCGAAGATCTTCGAGGACGCGGGCCTGCCCGGCGGCCTGCTCAACGTCGTCGTCACCGACATCGCGGAGATCGGCGACGCCTTCATCGAGCACCCGATCCCGAAGGTCATCTCCTTCACCGGCTCCGACAAGGTCGGCCGGCACGTGGCCACCGTCTGCGCCTCGCTCTTCAAGCGCTCGGTGCTCGAACTGGGCGGCAACAGCGCGATCGTGGTCCTCGACGACGCCGACATCGACTACGCGGTCGACGCCGCGGTCTTCAGCCGGTACGTCCACCAGGGCCAGGTCTGCATGGCCGCCAACCGCGTCCTGGTCGACCGCTCGATCGCGGACGAGTTCACCGAGAAGTTCGTCGCCAAGGTGCGGACCCTCAAGGCCGGCGACCCGAGCGACCCGCAGACCGTGATCGGCCCGCTGATCAACTCCCAGCAGGCCGAGTCGATTTCGGCCACCGTCGAGCAGGCCGTCGCCGAGGGCGCCACCGCCCTGCTGCGCGGCACGACCACCGACAACCTGGTCGAACCCTCGGTCCTCACCGGCGTCCCCGCCGACTCCGACCTGCTCCGCCAGGAGGTCTTCGGCCCGGTCGCCTTCCTCATCCCGTTCGACGGCGAGGAGGAGGCCGTACGCCTCGTCAACGACACCCCCTACGGCCTCAGCGGCGCGGTCCACACCGGGAACGTCGAGCGGGGCGTGGCCTTCGCCAAGCAGATCGACACCGGGATGTTCCACGTCAACGACGGCACCGTCCACGACGAGCCCGTCGTCCCCTTCGGCGGCGAGAAGCACTCCGGGATCGGCCGCCTGAACGGCGAGACGACCGTGGAGTCCTTCACCACCCTGAAGTGGATCTCGGTACAGCACGGCCGGAGCGGCTTCCCGTTCTAGCCGAGGGAGTTCGGCCACCCGGGCCCTTTAGGACGCGAGCTGTCCTAGAGGGCCCGTAGCTTCGGTCAGGTCAGGGCAGCACAGACCGAGGAAAGGCGGCCGGACATGGTCACTCACGTTCCCGCGGAAGCACAGGGCGACGAGCGCGGAGCACTGCTCTCCTTCATCGAGGAGCAGCGCGGCGGCATCCGCCGGGCCCTGCTCGGCCTGACCGACGAGCAGGCCGCGAGCAGGCCGAGCGCGAGCGAGCTGTCCCTGGCGGGCCTGCTCAAGCACTGCGCCGAGGTCGAGCAGAGCTGGATCGCGCGGGCCAAGCAGGAGCCGCCGGCGATCCAGCGCGACCAGTCGAACTGGCACGAGACCTTCCAGCTGGTCGGCGACGAGACGGTGGCCTCCCAGCTCGCCCACTGGGAGCAGGTCGCCGCCGAGACGGAGAAGTTCATCCGCTCCGTCCCCAGCCTCGACGACACCTTCCCGCTCCCGCCGCAGCCCTGGTTCCCGCCGGAGGGCCGGGTCTCCATGCGTTGGGTCTGCCTCCACCTCATCCGCGAGACCGCCCGGCACGCGGGCCACGCGGACATCATCCGCGAGTCGCTGGACGGGAAGACCGCCTTCGAACTCGTGGCGCTGGAACAGGGCTCCTAGCTCCTTGAGCGCCCCGCGCCCCGCGCCCCGAAAGGGGCGCGGGGAACTGCGCGACCGGCCACGACGACGCTGCAGAGGGCAGACGGCAGGCGCCACATCGCGGCACTCCCAGCGGAGCGCTCAGTGATGGAAGCTGGTGGCCGCGTCCTTGTCGTGGGTCAGCGGATGCGGCTGCCGGCGCAGTCCGGGCAGCAGCCGGGACAGGTCCTCGACGAACAGGTCCGCCAGGTCCTTCGAGAAGCCGTTGCGGCACACCACCCGCAGCACCGACAGGTCCTCCCGGTTCGCCGGGAAGGTGTAGGCGGGCACCAGCCAGCCGTTCTCGCGCAGCCGCCGGGAGACGTCGAAGACGTCGTACGCGGTCACGTGGTCGGCGGTGGTGAAGGCGAACACGGGCAGCTCGTCGCCCCGGGTGAGGAGCCGGAAGTCGCCGAGCGCCTCGATGCGTTCGGCGAGCTCGGTCGCCACGTCCCGGGACGCCTGCTGCACCGCGCGGTAGCCGTCCCGGCCCAGGCGCAGGAACGTGTAGTACTGCGCGACCACCTGGGCGCCGGGGCGGGAGAAGTTCAGGGCGAAGGTGGGCATGTCGCCGCCCAGGTAGTTGACCCGGAAGACCAGTTCCTCGGGCAGCGCCTCCCTGTCCCGCCACAGCGCCCAGCCGACGCCCGGGTAGACCAGCCCGTACTTGTGCCCCGAGGTGTTGATCGAGGCCACGCGCGGGAGCCGGAAGTCCCACACCAGGTCCTCGTCGAGGAAGGGCGCGACCATCCCGCCGGACGCGCCGTCCACGTGGACCGGGACGTCGACCCCGGTGCGCTCCTGGAGGGCGTCCAGGGCCGCACAGAGGTCGGCGACCGGCTCGTAGGACCCGTCGAAGGTGGAGCCGAGGATGGCGACGACCCCGATGGTGTTCTCGTCGCAGAGGTCGGCGGCGGCCTGCGGGTCCAGGTGGTAGCGGTCGCCGTCCATGGGCACGAACCGGGGCTCGACCTCCCAGAAGTTGCAGAACTTCTCCCAGCAGACCTGGACGTTGATGCCCATGATCAGGTTCGGGCGGGCGGTGCCCGGATAGCGGTCGGTGTTGCGCTTCATCCAGCGCCGCTTGAGCGCCATCCCGGCCAGCATGCAGGCCTCGCTGGAGCCGGTCGTCGAACAGCCGATGGTGTTCGCCGGATCCGGCGCGTTCCACAGGTCCGCGAGCATGGCCACACAGCGCCGCTCCAGCTCGGCGGTGCGCGGGTACTCATCCTTGTCGATCATGTTCTTGTCGTCGCACTCCGCCATCAGGATCCCGGCCTGGGGCTCCATCCAGGTGGTGACGAAAGTGGCCAGATTCAGCCGGGCGTTGCCGTCCAGCATCAGCTCGTCGTGCACCAGTTGGTAGGCGGTCGAGGGCGGCAGCGGGCCGTCCGGCAGCCGGTGCGTGGGCGGGGCCTCGGCCATGCCGGCGACCGGGTTCGCCTCGCCGAAGAACGGGTTGACGGACATGGGTCGCTCTTGGTGCTTCTGGGGACCTTTGTGCAGCGGCATGAGGAGTGCCTCCTGGACGACGCGAACGATATAGGCGATGTGTGCGACATGGATGACGCGAGGGAATTCACAAGGATCAGCGCAGGGCCGTACCGTCCGCCCGCAACTGCATTCTCGGCCGCCCGGTCACCAGTAGCCACGCGGGCAGCGACGCGATGCACAGCAGCGCGAGGATGCTCGTCGACGCCACGAGCACCGCGGCCGTGAACAGGCTCACCCAGCCCTGCCGGGTGATCGCCAACAGCATGCCCAGCACCCCCGCCGCCACGCCCACCGAGGGCTGGACCGCGGGCACCAGAGCGTGGGCGCACAGCCCGAAGGCCGCGCCGATGAACACCGACGGGAAGATCCGGCCGCCGCGGAAACCGCAGGCGGAGGCCACCGTCAGGGCCACCAGCTTGACGACCGTCATCACGGCGTACTGGCCCGCCGACCAGCCCGCCGGATCCTTCGCGAACTCCGCGACCTCGTCCAGCCCCTTGAAGAGCGTCAGATGGCCGCCCAGTGCCCCGAGGAGGCCCAGCACCAGCCCGCCGACCGGAAGGGCCACCATGGGGTGTCCGAGGCGCCGGAAGGCGCCGTGGACGTACGGGAAGGCGCAGACGGCGCACATGCCCAGCAGTGCCGCCGCAGGGGCGATCACCAGGGCTGCCACCAGGTCGGGCCAGCGCGGGTGGCCGAGTGCGGGCAGCCCGAGGTCCAGGGTCGGGTGGGCCACCAGCGCGGTCGTCATCGCGCCCGCCCCCGCGGCCATCAGCGGCCCGAAGAGGTTGTCCCACAGCGCCCCTTTCAGCGGCTTCCCGGCCAGCGCCTCGGAGATCACGAGGGCCGCCGCCACCGGTGTCCCGAACAGCGCGCCGAGTGTGGCCGCGTCGGCCAGCGCGGGCCACAGCGAGCCCGGCAGCCGGGGCATCGCGAGCCGCCCGAGCCACAGTGCGAGCCCGACGTTGACGGCGATGAGGGGGCTCTCCGGTCCGAGGCTCGGGCCGCCCGCCAGCATCAGCACGGTCGCCAGCGTCAGCCCCGGCAGCACCACGGGCGGCAGCGCCACCGCCTCCAGGCCCAGGGTGGCCGGATCGGGCCCCGCGTGACCGGGCACCTTCCACACCACCAGGCCCACCGCGATCCCGGTGGCCGTCAGCATCACCAGCATCCACAGCACCGAGTACCGTCCGACGCCCAGGGCGTCCGGAAGGTTGTTCCACAGCACGTGCTGCAGCCGTTCGGCCAGCGAGCTCACCAGCAGGAACAGCAGGCTGCTGCCGACCCCGACGGCGAGGGCGGGCAGGATCAGCGGCAGCAGGGCGCGCGCGGGGGCCGAGGGCGGGATGGGGAGCGCCTGCTGCGCGGTGTCCTGGGCCACGGGCTCACGATAAG
This sequence comes from Streptomyces sp. NPDC028289, assembly GCF_055565975.1. NCBI lineage: Bacteria > Bacillati > Actinomycetota > Actinomycetes > Kitasatosporales > Streptomycetaceae > Streptomyces > Streptomyces sp. NPDC028289. The sequence goes on from NZ_JBVHTI010000005.1 coordinate 892,936, forward strand.
CGGGCAAAACCGACACAACATCCCGAACTGTGCGGCGAAAGGCGTCCGAAGGTCTCCGTGAGGAACGGGCTTGCACCTCACGTGACGTGAGGCCCCAGGGTGGAGCACGGAAAGGAGCGGAAGTGAACTACTCCGTAGGACAGGCCGCCGGGTTCGCCGGCGTCACCGTGCGCACCCTGCACCACTACGACGAGATCGGCCTGCTGGTGCCGGGCGAGCGCAGCACCGCGGGGCACCGGCGTTACGGCGACGCCGACCTCGACCGGCTGCAGAAGATCCTGTTCTACCGGGAGCTCGGCTTCCCGCTCGACGAGGTCGCGGCCCTGCTCGACGACCCGGACGCGGACCCGCGCGCACACCTGCGCCGCCGGCACGAACTGCTGACCGCCCGGATCGAGAAGCTGCAGAGGATGGCCGCGGCCGTGGAGCACGCCATGGAGGCACGCAGGATGGGCATCAACCTCACCCCCGAGGAACGCTTCGAGGTCTTCGGTGACAAGGACCCCGAGCAGTACGCCGAGGAGGCCGAGCAGCGCTGGGGCGGCACCGAGGCCTACGCCGAGTCCCAGCGCCGCGCGGCCCGCTACACCAAGGCCGACTGGCAACGCATGAAGGACGAGGTCGACGACTGGAGCGAGCGTTACGCCGCCCTGGTGACCGCCGCCGAGCCGCCGGCCGGCGAACGGGCCATGGACATGGCGGAGGAACACCGGCGGCACATCTCGGCCTGGTTCTACGACTGCCCGCACGAGATGCACCGCTGCCTCGCCGCGATGTACGTCTCCGACGAGCGCTTCAAGGCCTTCTACGATGCGATGGCCCCGGGCCTGGCGGAACACCTCAAGGAGGCGATCGAGGCGAACGCGGCCCGGCACACCGCGTGACCCGGGCTCGGACCTGCTCCCTGTCGGTTCGGACCTACTCCTTGTCGATGACGACGGCGGTGCCGTACGCGCAGACCTCGGTCCCCGCGTCCGCCGCCTCGGTCACGTCGAACCGGAAGGCCAGCACCGCGTTGGCCCCACGCGCGCGTGCCTGCTCGATCAGCCGTTCCATGGCCTGGTTGCGGGTCTGGACGAGCGTTTTCGTCAGCCCCTTCAGCTCGCCGCCGATCATCGACTTCAGACCCGCGCCGATCTGACTGCCCAGGTGCCGGGAGCGCACGGTCAGCCCGAAGACCTCGCCGACGACCTCCCGCACCCGGTGTCCGGGGATGTCGTTCGTGGTGACGACCAGCACATCGGCCTGCGGTCCCTGACCGCCGCCGTACTCTTCGATACCCATGTCCACAGCCATTCCCCAGGCCGGGCACAGTCCATCCAGGTTCCACCGGTGGAACCTGGGGCGGACACATTACGTTGATAGCTTTGTGCGCCCGCACAAGGAACCCGACGTGCCTTCCCCCTTCAGGAGCCCGGAACCGTGATGACGCTCGCCCTCGGCCCGAGCTGGCTGGATCCGAACCAACTTCTCGACTCGTTCGGCATCTGGGGCCTGCTCCTGGTGGTCTTCGCCGAGTCCGGCCTCCTGATCGGCTTCTTCCTCCCGGGCGACTCCCTCCTCTTCACCTGCGGCCTGCTGATCACCTCGAACCAGCTGGACTTCCCGCTGTGGGGCGCCATAGGCCTGATCTGCCTCGCCGCGATCCTCGGCGACCAGGCGGGCTACATGTTCGGCAAGAAGGTCGGCCCGACGCTCTTCAACCGCCCGGACTCCCGCCTCTTCAAGCAGGAGAACGTGGCGAAGGCGCACGAGTTCTTCGAGAAGCACGGCCCGAAGTCCCTGATCCTGGCCCGCTTCGTGCCGGTGATCCGCACGTTCACGCCGATCATCGCCGGCGTCAGCGGCATGGCCTACCGCTCGTTCCTCACCTTCAACGTCATCGGCGGCGTCCTGTGGGGCGCCGGCGTCACCCTGCTCGGCTCCTGGCTCGGCAAGATCGACGTCGTCAAGAACAACATCGAGGCGATCCTGATCCTGATCGTCCTGATCTCGGTCGTCCCGATCATCATCGAGTTCCTGCGGGCCCGCGCGAAGGACAAGAAGGCGGCGGCACAGGAGCCGGGGCCGGTGCCGCAGTACCCGGCACCCCCGGTGATGGACGACGCGACGACCCAGCTCCGCAGGATCGAGCCGACGTACACCCCGCAGCAGTACGGCCAGCCGTCCCAGCCTCAGCCCCAGCAGCAGTACGGCCAGCAGCCTCAGCCCCAGCAGCAGTACGGCCAGCAGCCTCAGCCCCAGCAGCAGTACGGCCAGCAGCCCCAGCCCCAGCAGCAGTACGGCTACGGCCAGCAGCAGCCGTACTACGACCAGGGCGGCTACGGCCAGCAGCAGTACCCGTACAACGAGGAGCAGCAGGAGCAGCAGTACCGCCCCTGAGGGGCTGGGGGAGGAACTGCGCGACCAGCCACGACGCACCCGCAGTCGCCGTCGCACCTGAACCCCCACCCCGGTGGGCGCTCAGAACCCCCTGGTCCGCTTCGCGGCCCGACGCTTCCCGGCCGACCCCACCCGCAGGGTCAGCCGGGAGATCTCCGACCCCAGATTGACCCCGATGGCGATGGCCATGGCGAGCGACGCCGCCTTGGCCAGCGACACCAGCCCCTTGTCGACCTCGTTCTGAGCCATCGACAGCAGCCCGAAGTAGGTCGCCGACCCCGGCAGCAGCGGCCCGATCGCCGCCGTCGTGTACGGCAGCGCGGACGCGAACCGGTACCGCGACAGCAGCTGCCCGAACAGCCCCACCAGCCCGGCCGCCACCGCCGTGGAGGCGACCGGCGAGATCCCCCCGGCGTAGCGCATCGCACCGTAGACGCACCACGCCACACCTCCGTTGAGGGTGACGGCCAGCACGGTGGATCGTTCCTGCTGGAGCAGGACGGCGAAGGTCAGCGACAGCACCATCGAGGCGGCGATCTGCAGCAGCGGCCGCTCCGAGGTGATCAGCGCCGCGTCGGGGTTGAGCCGACCGCCCAGCTTCACGCCGAAGTACAGGACCGTCAGCACCCCGATGACGATGCCGACGAAGAAGTACATGACCTCCAGCAGCCGCGCGGAGGCGGTGATGTAGAAACCGGTGAGCCCGTCCTGGACGCCCGCCACGAGGGCCCGCCCGGGCAGCAGCGCGAAGAGTCCACCGGTGACGACGGCGGACGCCGCGACGTCGACGTGTGCAAGCGAGAAGGCGACCCCGATCGCGGCCGGCGGCATCGCGGCGATCATGAACTGGTAGAACTCCGGCAGCCCCCGCCCCGCGCACAGCCACGCCAGCCGGTCGCCGAGCATCGCGCCGATCGCGGCCGCCACGAACACCAGCAGGTCACCGCCGACCAGCACGGAGGCGGCTCCGGCGAGCAGCCCGCTCGCGGCGGTCAGCGCCCAGCCGGGGTACGGGTGCCGGTTGCGGCGGATCTCCGCGAGCCGCCGGTAGGCCTCCTCCAGGGAGACATGGGTCTCGGGGTCGGTGAGGTCGTCCACGAGCCGGAAGACGGCGGACAGGCGCGTGTAGTCGGTCCCGCGCCGCCGCACCGTCCGGGAGGCGGTCACGGGGTCGTCGACGAGCGAGGGCTGGTACGAGATCGCCAGCAGCGTGAAGGTGACGCCCGGCTCGCACCGGTCGAGCCCGTACGACCGGCAGACCGCGAACATCGCGGCCTCCACGTCCTCCGCGCCCTCCCCGCCGGCCAGCAGCAACTCCCCGATACGCAGGGTCAGGTCGAGCACGCGCGGGACGGCGGGAGCGCCCTCCTCGGCCTTCTGCACCGGCTCCACGGCCGGCCGCTCCGCCACCGGCATGCGCAGCATCGTGCGCATCCGGTCCTGCCAGGGCGCGTCCTTGACGAGGCTGACGGCCGGGAACCCGGAGGCGGGCGTGAAGACGGGCGGGGCGTCCTGGGCGCTGTAGGTGCTCGGCGGGCTGAACGCCGACCCCTCCGGTTCGGCACCCGCCGGCTGCGGTGCCGCGAGTCCCTTCGGCACCGCGAACTCGGACGTCGTCTCCGGCTCACCGCCGCCGCCCTCGGGGACCTCGATGCCCCGGGGGACGGCGAACTCGGACGTGAGTTCCGGGTCGTACCGCGCCTCGTCCGACCTGGGCTTGCGGTCCTCCGCCTCCGTCACCGTCGTAACGCTCCCTGAACGACACCTTCACGACAGCCTCAGTATGCGCGTGACCACACAGCGGACACGAAAACCAGCCGTGAGGGAGATCACGCAGACACGAAAAACGGGCCCCACGCGTGCGTGCGGCCCGTTTCCCGGTGCTGGTGTACCGGGGTGGTCTCAGTGACCGCCGGTCTCCTTGAAGCGCTTGTACGACCGCTCGATCTCCGCCTCGGCGTCGGTGCGGCCGACCCAGTTGGCGCCCTCGACGGACTTGCCGGGCTCCAGGTCCTTGTAGACCTCGAAGAAGTGCTGGATCTCCAGACGGTCGAACTCCGACACGTGGTGGATGTCGCGCAGGTGCTCCACGCGCGGGTCGGTCGCCGGGACGCAGAGCAGCTTGTCGTCGCCGCCGGCCTCGTCCGTCATCCGGAACATGCCGATGGCGCGGCACTTGATCAGGCAGCCCGGGAAGGTCGGCTCGTCCAGGATGACCAGCGCGTCCAGCGGGTCGCCGTCCTCGCCGAGGGTGTTCTCGACGAAGCCGTAGTCGGTCGGGTAGGCGGTCGAGGTGAAGAGACGACGGTCGAGGCGGATCCGACCGGTCTCGTGGTCCACCTCGTACTTGTTCCGCGAACCCTTCGGGATCTCGATCGTGACGTCGAACTCCACCGGTGGCTCCTCCATGATCAACACATAGTTCTGATGGTTAAGTGTCCCCCACGCAGGTGTGTGATCGCGAAAGGGGCTGGTGGTCGTGCCAGAGCTGAGGCCTTGGCAGTCCGCGAAACCGCGTGTGCGGAAGATCGTGGGCGCCGTACGACCGCGGCTGGTACACCTGGTGAACGCCACGAAACCGCAGGTCGCGCGGTTGCGGCAGGCAGTGGGACCGTGGCTCGCACGCGTCACGCGCGCGACGGGACCCCGGCTGGCCACCCTGGTCCGCCCCCCTCGACCTCGGTCCCGGACCCTCAGGACCTGGCAGTACACCGCGGGCGCCGCCACGGCCGGGCTCGCGCTGGCCGCCGGTGCGGTGACCGCGGCGGGCCCCTGGGACGCCGACGGCCAGCGTACGGCCGAGCGGGACCGGGCCGCCGCCCTGGAGCGGACGGGTGGCACAGATCACGGCTCCGGTGCGGACTCCGTCACAGCCGACGGCAGGCCCAGCCCCGCACCCAGCGCCGGGCCCGTCCTGACGGGGCTGGACGGCGCCACCAACATCGTGAAGTCGGCGCCCGCCGGAAAGTCCGTCGGCATCTCCGGAACGGCCGTCACGAAGCTCCTGGGGCCCCTCCTGAAGGCCCCGGCGCTCGGCAGCACCCGTGCCGCCGTCGTCGTCGACGTGGCCACCGGCAGCCGCCTGTACGGCTCCGGCGCCGACACCGCCATGACCCCCGCCTCCACCACGAAGATCGCCACCGCCGTCGCCGCCCTCTCCGCCCTCGGCCCCGACCACCGCATCACCACGCGCGTGGCCCTCGAACCCGGCACCAGGGAGGTCGTCCTGATCGGCGGCGGCGACCCCACCCTGACCGCCCGCAAGGACGCGGCCGGCTGGGCCAGCCTGCGCACCCTCGCCACCGAGACGGCGAAATCGCTGACCGCGCGGGGCATCGGACAGATCACGCTGTCGTACGACACCACGCTCTACTCCGGCCCCGACCTGCACTCCATCGGCGTCAACGACAACCTCGCGCGCGTGAGCCCCCTGACGGCCGACGAGGGCCGCACCAACGACTCCACCGAGGGACCCGTGCTCCGGGTGGGCGACCCGGCGGCCGACGCGGCACGGAAGTTCGCGGGCTTCCTGGCGGACGCCGGCATCAAGACCTCGTCGCCCGGCACCTCCAAGGCGAGCAGTCGGGCCGAGACCCTCGCCACCGTCTCCTCGCCGCCGCTCTCCTCGATCGTCGAACGCATGCTGACCAACAGCGACAACGACATCGCCGAGGCACTCGCCCGCCAGACGGCGCTCGCGAGTGGCAAGGTGGCCAGTTTCGACGGGGGAGCGGCCGCGATCGACGCCCAGCTGACCAAGCTGGGCCTGCCGATGGCCGGAGCCTCCTTCCACGACGGCAGCGGCCTGAACCGAGACGACCGGGTGACGGCGAACCTCCTCACCGCTCTCCTCGTCAAGGCCGCCGACGTCGACCGGCCGGGCCTGCGCGCGGTCCTCACCGGCCTCCCCGTCGCCCACTTCACGGGCACCCTCGCCGGCCGCTACACGGACGGCGCGGCAGGCGTCGTACGCGCCAAGACCGGCACCCTCACCGGCGTCAACACCCTCGCCGGCACGGTCGTCGACAAGGACGGCCGCCTCCTGGCCTTCGCCTTCCTCACCTCGAACACGACCAACCCGCCGGCGGCCCAGGCGGCCCTGGACAGGACGGCAACGGCCTTGGCGGGCCTGTGACCAACCGCCCCTGCCCACGCAAGCCCCCAACCCGACCCCACCACACAAGTCACGCCAACCTCACCAACCGCCACGGCCTGCCCCAAGCGGTAGCGCTAACGTACGGTTGACGCATGACGAGCATCGGTGGCGCTGCTTCTTCTGGGATGGTCGACTGGAATCTCGCGGTGGCGACCGCGACCCGGCTCGTGCGGCCGGGGCCCGAGGTGAGCCGCGACGAGGCCCGGGGCATCGTCGCGGAACTGCGGCGGCACGCGAAGGCCTCGGAGGAACACGTCCGGGGCTTCACTCGTATGGGGACCGACGACATCCACGACACCCCCGTTCTGGTGGTGGACAGGCCCGGCTGGGTGAAGGCGAACGTCGCCGGTTTCCGTGAACTCCTCAAGCCGCTGCTCGAGAAGATGCAGGAACGGCGCGCGGGCACTCCCGGCGGCTCGGTCCTCGGCGCGGTCGGCGGCAAGGTCACCGGCGTGGAACTCGGCATGCTGCTGTCGTTCCTGTCGTCCCGGGTCCTCGGCCAGTACGAGACCTTCGCCCCCTCCTCCCGGGACCTCCCGGCGGACGAGAACGGCGGCGGCCGGCTGCTGCTCGTCGCCCCGAACATCGTCCACGTGGAGCGCGAACTCGACGTCCGGCCCCACGACTTCCGCCTGTGGGTGTGCCTGCACGAGGAGACGCACCGCACCCAGTTCACGGCGGTGCCCTGGCTGCGCGCCCATCTGGAGGGCGAGATCCAGTCGTTCCTGTCGGAGACGGACGTCGACCCGATGACCGTCCTCGAACGCATCCGGGACGCCGCCCAGTCCCTCGCCGGGAGCCGCCCCGAGGCCGAGGAGGACGACGGCGGACGGTCGTTCGTCGAACTCGTGCAGACCCCGGCCCAGCGCGAGATCCTCGGCCGGCTCACCGCCGTCATGTCCCTCCTGGAGGGCCACGCCGACTTCGTCATGGACGGCGTCGGACCCGCGGTGGTGCCGACCGTCGCCGAGATCCGCGAGAAGTTCCAGCAGCGGCGCGCCAAGGGCGCCTCCCGGCTCGACATGACCCTGCGCAAGCTGCTCGGTCTGGACGCCAAACTCCGTCAGTACCGGGACGGCGAACGGTTCGTGCGGGCCGTCGTCGAGCAGGTCGGCATGGACGGCTTCAACCGGGTGTGGACCTCGCCGAACACCCTGCCGACCAAGGCGGAGATCGCCAAACCGGCGGACTGGGTCGCGCGGGTGCACCGCAAGGCCGAGTCGTGAACCGACGGATGTGTGGTGAACGGAAACCGGCCGACGGCAGGCGAACGCCCCTCCAATCACCCGTCCGAGGGACCGTGAGCGATGGGTAGGCGTGCGATGCTCGGGGAACGGCCCGTTTCTGTCACCATCTACACACTCTGAGTGACCGATCTCGGGTTCACCCCCCGACAACTTCATGAAGGGAACCGGACATGGGTCCCCATCCTGCGGTCGCGGCGATACGCCTGGCGGTTCGCCGCGTCCTCCACGACATCCTCACCGACGACAGCCGCCACGCCCGCACCGCCGGCGAGCGCGCCGGTGGGCGCATCGGCGTGCGCCTCGCGCGCCATGCCGGCGGCCTCCCCGAGGCCCCGGAGATCCCGGAGCAGACACCGAACGAGCGGCCCCCCTCCCCGCTCGTCCTCGTCGCGTGCTCCGGCGGCGCCGACTCCATGGCACTCGCCTCCGCCCTCGCCTTCGAGGCCCCCAAGCTCGGCATCCGCGCGGGCGGCATCACCGTCGACCACGGCCTGCAGCCCGGCTCCGACCTGCGCGCCGAGGAGGTCGTCCTGCGGCTGCGCGAACTCGGCCTCGATCCGGTCGAGTCCATCACTGTGGCCGTCGGCCGCGACGGCGGACCCGAAGCCGCCGCCCGCGACGCCCGCTACGCCGCCCTGGACGCCGCGCTCGAACGGCACGGCGGCGCCGCGATCCTGCTCGGCCACACCAGGGACGACCAGGCCGAAACCGTCCTGCTCGGCCTCGCCCGCGGCTCCGGCATCCGCTCCCTGTCCGGAATGGCCGCGGTCTCGGGGGCCGGCGGCCGTTACCGCCGCCCGTTCCTCCAGCTGGACCGGCAGACCGCCCGCAAGGCCTGCATGGTCCAGTCCCTGCCCGTCTGGGACGATCCTCACAACGCGGACCCGGCCTACACCCGCTCCCGGCTCCGCCACGAGGGCCTGCCCGCCCTGGAGAAGGCCCTCGGCAAGGGCGTCGTCGAGGCGCTCGCCCGCACCGCCCAGCTCTCCCGGGACGACGCCGACGCCCTCGACACCTGGGCCAGTCAGGCCGAGGCCTCCGTACGGGACGCCGCGGGCCTGCTGGAGTGCGCCAAGCTCTACGCCCTGCCCCCCGCGGTGCGCCGCCGGATCCTGCGCCGCGCGGCCATCCAGGCGGGCGCACCGGCCGGCTCCCTGTTCGCCCGGCACATCGAGGAAGTCGACCGCCTCATCACCGGCTGGCGAGGCCAGGGGGCCATCAATCTCCCCGGCAAGGTCGTCGCCCAGCGCCAGGGTGGCAGACTGGTGATTCGGCAAGGCTGAATCCCGACCTCACGGAGAGCTCCTCGGCGCTCCTCCGAAAGGCCGGGTAGGCCGGTGGGACGACCGACCGAAAGTGATGCGGGTGGACGCGAAAGACATGGGTGCCGACCTCCAGCAGGTGCTCATCACCAAGGAAGAGATCGACGCGAAGCTGGCCGAGCTGGCCGCGAAGATCGACGCGGAGTACGCGGGCAAGGACCTGCTCATCGTCGGCGTCCTCAAGGGCGCCGTGATGGTCATGGCGGACCTCGCCCGGGCGCTGTCCACCCCCGTCACGATGGACTGGATGGCCGTGTCCTCGTACGGCGCGGGCACCCAGTCCTCCGGTGTGGTGCGGATCCTCAAGGACCTCGACACCGACATCAAGGGCCGGCACGTCCTGATCGTCGAGGACATCATCGACTCGGGCCTGACCCTGTCCTGGCTGATCAACAACCTCGGCTCCCGCGAGCCCGAGACCCTGAAGATCTGCACCCTGCTGCGCAAGCCGGACGCGGCCAAGGTCGCCATCGACGTCGAGTGGGTCGGCTTCGACATCCCCAACGAGTTCGTCGTCGGCTACGGCCTCGACTACGCGGAGAAGTACCGCAATCTCCCGTTCGTGGGTACGCTCGCGCCTCACGTCTACGGCGGCTGAACCCCGGCTGATACGCCGCAGGGTCCACTTACGTAAGACGATCGGGAACCCCAGCGGGTTTCGCGCCGTTGGAGCATGCAGAGACGGGTTTCACCAGTGGTCCGCGCAGCTTCGTGCGGCTTCGGGCCACAATGCTGGGGTACCGTCAGAAGAACTGTCTTATCAAACTCACTATGGCAGGAGGGACGGGGCGACACCGCTCCGTATGGATGGACGTGAAGCGATACTTCCGTGGGCCGGTCATGTGGATCGTGCTGGCCGTCCTTGCCGTGGTCGTGTTGATGCAGGTCGTCGGCTCGTCCGGCGGCTACAAGACGGTGGACACCGGCCAGGTCGTGGCGGCGATCAATGACAACAAGGTGGAATCGGCCAAGCTGACCACCGGTGACGAGCAGACCATCAAGGTCACGCTCAAGAACGGCGAGAAGGTCGACGGCAGCTCGAAGATCCAGGCGAGCTACATCGGCGACCAGGGCGTGGCCCTCGCCAACACGCTGCAGACCAAGTACCAGGACAAGCAGATCACCGACGGCTACACCGTCGCGCCGACCAAGCAGAACGCCTTCGTCAGCGTCCTGCTCTCCCTGCTGCCCTTCGTCCTCATCGTGGTCGTCTTCCTGTTCCTGATGAACCAGATGCAGGGCGGCGGCTCCCGGGTCATGAACTTCGGCAAGTCCAAGGCGAAGCTCATCACCAAGGACACCCCGAAGACGACCTTCGCGGACGTCGCGGGCTGCGACGAGGCCGTCGAGGAACTCCACGAGATCAAGGAGTTCCTGCAGGAGCCGGCCAAGTTCCAGGCCGTCGGCGCCAAGATCCCCAAGGGCGTGCTCCTCTACGGCCGCCCCGGCACCGGCAAGACGCTGCTCGCGCGCGCCGTCGCCGGCGAGGCGGGCGTCCCCTTCTACTCGATCTCCGGTTCCGACTTCGTCGAGATGTTCGTCGGTGTCGGTGCCTCCCGAGTCCGTGACCTCTTCGAGCAGGCCAAGGCGAACGCCCCGGCGATCGTCTTCGTCGACGAGATCGACGCGGTCGGCCGCCACCGCGGCGCCGGCCTCGGCGGCGGTCACGACGAGCGCGAGCAGACGCTGAACCAGCTGCTCGTCGAGATGGACGGCTTCGACGTCAAGGGCGGCGTGATCCTCATCGCCGCGACGAACCGGCCCGACATCCTCGACCCGGCGCTGCTGCGCCCCGGCCGCTTCGACCGCCAGATCGCGGTCGACCCGCCGGACCTGCAGGGCCGTCTGGAGATCCTCAAGGTCCACCAGAAGGGCAAGCCGGTCGCGCCGGACGTCGACCTCGCGGCGGTCGCCCGCCGCACGCCGGGCTTCACCGGCGCGGACCTGTCGAACGTGCTGAACGAGGCGGCCCTGCTCACGGCCCGCAGCGACCGCAAGCTCATCGACAACCAGATGCTCGACGAGGCGATCGACCGCGTGGTCGCGGGCCCGCAGAAGCGGACCCGGATCATGTCGGACAAGGAGAAGAAGATCACCGCGTACCACGAGGGCGGCCACGCCCTGGTCGCGGCGGCCTCCCCGAACTCCGACCCGGTCCACAAGATCACGATCCTGTCCCGCGGCCGCGCCCTCGGCTACACGATGGTCCTGCCTGACGAGGACAAGTACTCGACCACGCGCAACGAGATGCTCGACCAGCTCGCCTACATGCTGGGCGGCCGCGCGGCCGAGGAACTGGTCTTCCACGACCCGACCACCGGCGCCGCGAACGACATCGAGAAGGCCACGGCCACCGCCCGCGCGATGGTCACGCAGTACGGCATGACCGAGCGTCTCGGCGCGATCAAGTTCGGCGGCGACAACACCGAGCCCTTCCTCGGCCGTGAGATGTCCCACCAGCGCGACTACTCGGAAGAGGTCGCCGCCCTGGTGGACGAGGAAGTAAAGAAACTCATCGAGAATGCTCATAACGAGGCCTGGGAGATCCTGGTCGAGAACCGCGACGTCCTCGACAACCTCGTTCTCCAGCTCCTGGAGAAGGAGACCCTGGGCAAGGAGGAGATCGCCGAGATCTTCTCCGCCATCGTCAAGCGCCCGGCGCGGCCCGCCTGGACCGGATCCTCCCGCCGTACGCCGTCCACCCGCCCGCCGGTGCTCTCCCCGAAGGAGCTCGCACTGACCAACGGGACCAACGGCGCCACCGCGGCGATCAGCACCGCCAAGGCCACGGCGGCCGAATCCGCCCCCGCGGTCGAGAAGGCTCCCGAGGACCGCCCCGAGAGCTGACTCACACCGGCCTCACCTGGCTCGGAATGGATGCCGCGCCCCCCAGGATCTAGCCTGGGGGGCGCGGCATTTCCGTAATGCCTGTACATGAGGCGCGTGATCCACATGCGCCCACCCCCGAGGAACGAGGCATCCCAGATGACCGACCCCGTGACCCTGGACGGCGAAGGCACCATCGGCGAGTTCGACGAGAAGCGCGCCGAGAACGCCGTACGCGAACTTCTGATCGCGGTCGGCGAGGACCCGGACCGCGAGGGCCTGCGGGAGACTCCGGCGCGGGTGGCGCGGGCGTATCGCGAGCTTCTGGCGGGGAATCAGCAGTCGCCCGAGGAGGTCCTGACGACGACGTTCGACCTCGGGCATGACGAGATGGTCCTGGTGAAGGACATCGAAATCGTCAGTCTGTGCGAGCACCACATGCTGCCGTTTCACGGCGTGGCCCATGTCGGCTACATCCCTGCGGAGACCGGCAAGATCACGGGTCTGTCGAAGCTGGCGCGCCTGGTGGAGGTGTTCGCACGCCGTCTTCAGGTGCAGGAGAGGCTCACCACGCAGATCGCGGACTCCCTCATGCGGATTCTGGAGGCCCGGGGTGTGATCGTCGTCGTCGAAGCAGAGCACATGTGCATGTCGGTACGCGGGATCCGCAAGCCGGGTGCCAAGACGACGACGTCGGCGGTCCGCGGTCAGCTCAGGGACGCCACGACCCGCGCCGAGGCGATGAGCCTGATACTGGCCCGCTGACGCCCGCCAGGGGTCACGCCACCGGTTCGGCCCCGCTGTGGTCGTTGTCGTCGTCCTCCGGGAGCTTGCACACCCGTTCCAGGAAGATGGCCGCCGCTATCACGCCGATGCCGGCGACGACCGAGAAGGCCGCGTAGAGGGCCTGGTCGCGGCGGGTGGGGAGGTCGAGGAGTTCCAGGAGAAAGACGCCGGTGCCGCCGTACATGCCGGCGACGAGGGCGGCGACGAGGGCGCTCGCCTGGCCGAAGACGACCGCGCGGGCCGCCATCAGGGGGTCGACTCCCTTGGCGCCGGGGCGGCGCTCGCGCTGGGCCTTGAGGCGGGCGCGCAGCGAGAGTGCGGTGGAGAGCAGGACCACGGCGATCAGGGCGAGGACGATCGGGGCGGCCACCGGCACGCTGGGCAGCGTCCCCACCGCGTTCCAGAGGCGGGCGGCCGCCCAGGACAGCACTCCGGCCACGACGAAGACGCCGGCCAGCACCCTGATCCGCAGCTCTTTCACTGTTTTCCTTCAGCTCCCCCGCAGCGATGTGGTCGTCTCGACCTTAACGACTACTCGGGCAGTCGGAGTTCCAGGTCCCCCCGCGCTTCCACACCGTGCCGGGTGACGGCCGCCAGGAGGTCCGCGACCGTGCCGCGGCCGGGCAGCAGGGCCTCCGGGTCGATGTCGTACCAGGGCGCGAGCACGAAGGCGCGCTCGTGGGCGCGCGGGTGGGGGAGGGTGAGCTGCGGGTCGTCGGAGACGACGTCGGCGTAGGCGACGATGTCGACGTCGAGGGTGCGCGGGCCCCAGTGCTCGTCCCGCACCCGGTTGAAGGCCTCCTCGACCGCGTGTGCCCGCTCCAGCAGGGAGGACGGCGGGAGGGTGGTCTTCAGCACCACGATCGCGTTGTAGTACGTCGGCTGGCTGCCGGGCGCGACGCCCCACGGCTCCGTCTCGTAGACCGGCGACACGGCCTTGATGCGGACGCCCGGGGTGTCCTCCAGGGCGTCGATGGCTCCCTGCAGGGTCTCCAGGCGGTTGCCGAGGTTGGAGCCGAGGGCGACCACGGCTCGTTTGGGGTTGGACAGGGTGGTGTCGGCGGCGTCGACCTGCTCGACGACGGAGGCGGGCACCGGCTGGACGGTCGGGTCGCTCGGACCCCGCAGGGAGGATGCGGTCATACTCGGCTCCGGGTGATGGTGACGGTGACGTCGTCGAAGGGGACGGTGATGGGCGCGTCCGGCTTGTGGACCTGGACCTCGACCTCTCTTACCCCCTCGTGTTTGAGGCAGACCTGGGCGATCCGCTCGGCGAGCGTCTCGATCAGGTTCACCGGCTCCCCCTCGACCACGGCGACGACCTCCTCGGCCACGATGCCGTAGTGCACGGTCTTCGTCAGGTCGTCGTCGGCCGCCGCCGGACGGGTGTCCAGGCCAAGGGAGAGGTCCACGATGAAGGTCTGGCCCTCCTCGCGCTCCTTGGGGAAGACACCGTGGTGCCCGCGGGCCCTGAGGCCGCGCAGCGCGACACGATCCACGCGAATCACTCCTGCAATCGTCGGTGTGGCGGCCGGGCCGCATCGCGTGCGGGCGATGGACCGGCCTCACACGAATCTACCTGCGGGCACCGACGGCGCCGGGGTACGGGGCGTGGGGTTCACCGGGACGCGGCAGGGTTCATCGGCTGTTTCCCCCGGAGAACCCGGCGGCTCATGGGCCGGTGGCCGTACCTACTCGCGAGTTCGTGATTCCAGCCACTTCTTGGGCCGCCAGGGGGTGTCCCGGGCTCAGGAGGGCGTGTCGTCCGCCTCGTCCTCGTCGGTCTCGGAGAGCACCGGGGAGGCGTGGTGGGACCAGAGCTTCCAGCCGTCCCGGGTGCGCCGGAACACGTTCGTGGCGACGACCAGCTGTCCGACCAGCGGGCCGAGTTCCTGGCTGCCCTCGGGGGCCGGGCCGCCGCTGAGGATGTTCTCCGTGCAGGTCACCAGGGCGGTGTCGCCGGTGACGGAGACGTGCACGTCGGTGAGGAAGAACTGGATGTAGTCGGTGTTCGCCATGATCAGCGCGTACGACCGCAGGACCTCGCCGCGGCCGGTCAGCACCGGCCAGCCCGGGTGCACGCAGGAGATCACGCCGCTGTCGGCGGGGTCGTGGTACTCCTCGTCGACGCCCAGGTCGGCGGGGGTGAGCCAGAGGGAGGAGACGGTCTCGAAGTCGCCGTTCTCCAGTGCCTCGTAGAAGGCGGTGTTGGCGGCCTCGACCTGCTCGACGTCGGTATGGGGGGCGCTCACCGGGCTCCTTCGCCCGGCGCGTCCGTTCCCGTGCGCGCTCCTTCTATTGCGCGCGCGACCCGTACCGCGTCCGCCGTGGCGCGTACCTCGTGCACGCGCACCGCCCATGCGCCGGCGTGCGCGGCGAGTGCGGAGACGGCGGCCGTCGCGGCGTCGCGCTCCCGGGCCGGCGGGGGCGCTCCTTCGGGTCCGGCCAGGACCCGGCCGAGGAACCGCTTGCGGGAGGCGGCGACGAGCAGCGGGCGGCCCAGGGCGTGCAGCCGGTCGAGGTGGGCGAGCAGGGTCAGGTCGTGCTCGGAGTTCTTGGAGAAGCCGAGGCCGGGGTCGACGACGATCCGGTCGGGGGAGATGCCGCCGGCCAGGACGGCGTCCACGCGCGCGTGCAGTTCGTCGAGGACCTCGCCGACGACGTCGGCGTACACGCCCTTGACGTTGCCGCCCTCCAGGAAGCCGCGCCAGTGCATGACGACGAAGGGGGCGCCGGAGTCGGCGACGACGGGGATCATGTCGGGGTCGGCGAGGCCGCCGCTGACGTCGTTGACGAGGGCGGCGCCGGCGGCGAGGGCCTGCCGGGCGACGGAGGCGCGCACGGTGTCGACGGAGACGACGACGCCTTCGGAGGCGAGGCCGCGGACGACAGGGATGACGCGGCGCAGTTCCTCGTCCTCGTCGACGCGGGTGGCGCCCGGGCGGGTGGACTCGCCGCCGACGTCGACCAGGTCGGCGCCCTGGGCGCCGAGGTCGAGGCCGTGCTTGACGGCGGCCGTCGTGTCGAACCAGCGGCCGCCGTCGGAGAAGGAGTCGGGGGTGACGTTCACGACCCCCATGACCGCGCACCGGTCCCATGCCGGAAGCCCTGTCACCTGGCCACGTCCGCTGTGGTTGCTCATACGTTCAGCGTAGGCCCAGGGCCCCGTGGGCAGCCCCGTGGCCCGAGCGGCGCCCCCGGGTCCGGAGGGGGAGGGGTGTCCGCTCGGGCCGGTCATGGGGTCAGGCCGCTCGTACGCCCTGTTCGGCGAGGCTGTGGGCGCACGGGCGGGGGGCGGGTGTCTGGCGGCGCAGGAAGCGGGGCAGCGGCAGGGCGAGGCTGACGAAGCCCTCGGCCTGCATGGCGGCGAGCCCGATGCGCGGGAGGTCGCCGGAGGCCCGGTAGACCACGAAGCGCGGCTCCCAGCGGGGCTGGAACTTCGCGTTGAACTTGTACAGCGACTCGATCTGGAACCAGCGGGAGAGGAACACCAGCAGCCCGCGCCAGGCGCGCAGCACCGGCCCGGCGCCGATCTTCTCGCCGCGGGCGAGCGCCGAACGGAACATCGCGAAGTTCAGCGAGATCCTGGTGATCCCCAGCTTCGGGGCCGCCTGGAGGGCGGCCACGATGAGCAGTTCGTTCATCCCGGGGTCGGCGGAGCGGTCGCGGCGCATCAGGTCGAGGGAGACGCCGTCGGTGCCCCAGGGCACGAAGTGCAGGATCGCTTTGAGGTCGCCGTACTGGCCGGGGGTCTCGTCGGCCTTGTGGGCGGTGGCGATCAGGCAGTCGCCGTCGGCGGGGTCGCCGATGCGGCCGAGCGCCATCGAGAAACCGCGCTCGGTGTCGGTGCCGCGCCAGTCCTCGGCCGCGCGGCGGATGCGGTCGAGTTCGGCCTCGCCGACGTCACGGACACGCCGTACCCGGGTTTCGTAGCCGGCCCGCTCGATGCGCTTGACCATCTGGCGCACGTTGCGCATCGCGCGTCCGGCGAGCGAGAAATCCGCCACGTCCACCACCGCCTCGTCGCCCAGTTCGAGGGCGTCCAGGCCGGTCTCGCGGGTCCACACCTCGCCGCCCGTCTCCGAGCAGCCCATGACGGCGGGGGTCCAGGAGTGGGCCTTGGCCTCGTCCATGAAGCGTTCGATGGCGCCGGGCCAGGCCTCGACGTCGCCGATGGGGTCGCCGCTGGCGAGCATCACGCCGGAGACGACGCGGTAGGTGACCGCCGCCTTGCCGCTGGGCGAGAAGACGACCGCCTTGTCACGGCGGAGCGCGAAGTGGCCGAGGGAGTCGCGGGCGCCGTGCTTCTCGAGGAGGGCGCGCAGCTGGGTCTCGTCCTCCTCGGTGAGGTGTGCGGCGGGGTGTTCGGGGCGGAAGGCGAGGTAGATGGTGGTGACCGCGGTGATCAGACCGAGGGCGCCGAGGGAGAAGGCGACCGTCCAGGAGGTGGAGCCCTCGTAGTCGACGGGGCCCTCGAAACCGAACAGGCCGTACAGGACGTGGGTGATGCGGTCGGCCAGGCTGGGGTCGCCGATCGTGCGCTTGGGGTGGGCGCTGACGATGACCAGGCCGAGCGCGAGCGAACCGGCGCTCATCAGGACGAAGTTGGCGAGCGCGCGCCACCTGCTGCGCGGGTCGGGCAGCGCCTTGAACTCGTCGCGGTGGATCACGAGCGGCACGAACAGCGCCAGGGAGATCAGCACGCCGATGACCGAGTGCCGGTACACGAACTGCGAGACCGCACCGGCCGGCAGCAGCGCGACCGCGGCCCGCCAGGCCCGTCGCTTGCGCCGCTTGAGCCCGTGCGCGAGCAGCAGCAACAGCACGCCGACGCTGAGCGAGAGCGCGGCGGCGAACGGGCCGAGCGAGCCCGGCAGCACCTCGGCCATGGCGTGCATACGGCTGTGACGGAAGCGCGGGAACACACCCGCGGCAATGTCCAGGACGCCGACGACCGCGCACGCCCTGCCGACCAGAGCGGGGACGGCCTCAGGGCGCGGGCCGCGGACTATGCGCCGCGCCCGGCGTGATCGGCTCGGAACCTCGCCCGACATTTCCCCATCTATCCTGACAGACATCGCATCCCGTAGTTCTGCGAGAGACCTTGAATCCGGGCCCGATTCGGGCATCCGGCGACATTGCGCCCTCTAGGACGGTGTCTCGGGGGGAGAGGTTCACTCCCCACCGGAAAGCCGGTTCAAAGGCCAGGGAAAGCCCGGGGCAAGCCTCGCTGAAAGCGGCGGTGGTCACGGGGGAAAGCGCAGGCAGGAAGCACCTCATGGGTCTCACGAGCAATAAACTGCTGGCATTGGCGATCTTGTTCGCCGTACTGCTGTTCGTAGGCACGGTGTGGCTGTGGCCCCGGCTGGGCCGCCGGAACTGGCGGGCCGTCAGCGGCCGCGTCGGTCTTCTGCTGGCCACCCAGTTGGCGCTCTTCGCGTGCGTCGGGATAGCGGTCAACCAGGCCTTCGGTTTCTACGCGAGCTGGGCCGACCTGCTCGGCACGGAAACCGACCAGGGCGTCGTCGTCAACCACGCGTCCGGGCCGGTCCAGGTGTTGTCCACGTCGGAGCTGCACGGCATGGGCGGCTCGCTGCCGACGACGGCCGGTCAGATCCAGCAGGTCGGCATAGTCGGCCGGACCACCCACATCACCTCGCCCGCGTACGTGTACCTGCCGCCGGAGTACTTCCAGCCGCAGTACCGCACGCGGACGTTCCCGGTGGTGGTCGTCCTCAGCGGCTATCCCGGCACCGCGCGGGCGCTGGTCGACAAGCTGCACTACCCGCGCACGGTGCAGCACCTGGTCCGGGACGGGAAGATGCGGCCGACGATCCTGGTGATGCTGCGGCCCACGGTGGCACCGCCCAGGGACACCGAGTGCGTGGACGTCCCGCACGGCCCGCAGACCGAGACCTTCTTCGCCAGGGACCTGCCCGACGCCGTGCGCGCGCACTACCGGGCCGCCGTGAAGCCGGGCGGCTGGGGCATCGTCGGCGACTCGACGGGCGGGTACTGCGCACTCAAGCTCGCGGTGCACCACCCCGGCGTGTACGGGGCCGGTGCCGGGCTCTCCCCGTCGTACAAGGCGCCCCTCGACGCCACGACCGGCGACCTCTTCCAGGGCGACCGGAACCTCGAGAACCGCGCCGACCTCTGGTGGTTCCTGAAGCACGAGCCCGCCCCGGACACTTCCCTGCTGGTCACCAGCAGCAAAGTCGGAGAAACCAACTACAAGGCCACACTGAAATTCATCAAGAGCGTGGAGGCCACCAAGCTGACCCGGATCTCGTCGATCATCCTCGACAGCGGCGGCCACAACTTCAACACCTGGCGCCGCGAGATCCCTGCGACCCTCCAGTGGATCAGCGGCAGATTGAGCGACCGCTGAGTCCCGGCCCAGCCGGTACCGCGTGAAGGCTTCGTTGTCGCTGTGTTTTTACGGCCTGGGGCACCACGATTCGCCTACGCGCGGTAAGTTTCTGGCCATGCCACGTGGACGTCACCGTCATTCCCCGCCCTTGCACAGGCTGTTGCCTCCCTCGGCGATCGCCGGTGTCTCCCTCGTCTGCGCCCTGGGCCCCTGGTTGTTCTCCCAACCGACGGTGCTGCGCACCCTGGCCGCGATAGCCGCGGCCACCGCCGCCGTCGGCGCCGCCGTCATGCGGCGCTGGGACAGCGAGGCGGGCAAGCAGGTGGCCGACCTGTCACGCGCGCGTGCGAGCGACGAGTGGCGCCACGAGGAGCGGATCGCCGAGCTGGAGACCGACCTGGAGGAGTCGCGGGAGCTGCGCGCCAAGCTGGAGCAGCGGCTGCGCGCGAAGCGGTCGGAGCTGGCGGGACTGCGCAACGAGCACGCGTCCCTGCTGCGCCGCTATGCCACGGCCGAGACCGAGCGCGCGAGCGCCCTGGAGGGCCGCCGCCTGCTGGAGATCGAGGCCACCGCGCCGTCGAACGCGCTGCCGCCCGCCCGCAGCGCGGAAGAGGCGGAGGAGTCCGTGGCGGCCGCCGAGGAGAAGGCCGAGGAGCTGACGGTCGAGGAGACGGCTCCCGCGATCTTCTCGCCGGAGGGTTCCAAGCTGTTCCTGCGGGCCAAGGTGGCACTGGCCCGGTTCGACGAGAAGGACGCCCCGAAGGGCGAGACCGACGCGGGCACCGAGGCGGCGGGCGCGACGGAGACGGCCGCCGAGCCCGAGGCCGCCCCGACGGGCGAGACCGCGCCGGAGGACGAGGCGCAGGGGCAGCCCGAGGCGGCCGACGGGCACGCCCGCGCGGCCGCCGCCACCACGGCCGGCCCGGAGGCGGAGGACACCACCCCGGCACCGGCGGACCAGGACGCCCACCCCGCGACGGCACCGTCCGCCCGCTCCGTGCAGCCCTCGGGCCACTTCACGGTGCCCACCGCGGTGGCGGTCCTGCCGGCCGCGCCGATCCCGCGCCCGCTGGTCACCGGCGGCTTCGACTTCTTCGGCACCCAGAAGGGCACGCCGGCGGGCGGCCTGGAGGCCATGCACAACGAGGACCTCGCGGACGTCGTCGGCCAGGAGGCGCTCGCGCTCCACAAGGCCGAGTCCGAGGCCGAGTTCAAGCCCGCGGACGCGCAGGCGCGCGGCGTCGGCCAGGTCATCGACCTGACCGCGCACGACGAGACGGAGCAGATCAACCTCGGGGGCCTGCGCAGCGCCGCGTCCTGAACACGCGGCGGTTCCGAGCCGGGACGGACGGTCGGTGGTCGGGTGCGGCGCCGTCGTGCCTGGTCGCGCAGTTCCCCGCGCCCCTGAAGGGGCGCTCACCGCGCCGACCTGCTTTTAGGGGCGCGGGGAACTGCGCGACCAGCCCCCACGCACCCGCACCCGACCACCGACCGGACGGGCCGTCAGGCCATCCAGCGGTCCGGCCGCGCCGCCCGGCGCCCCGTCCGCGACCGCTCGGCCTGCTCCCGCAACAGCGCCGCGGCCTCCTCGGCGCCCCGCAGCCGGGCCGTGACGGTCTTGTCGGCCCCCGTGTCCACATGAACGTCCGCGAGCCGCCACAGCCGCTCCCAGGGCCCCTGGGTCAGCCGTACGCTCTGGACCTTGGCGTGCGGGACGAGCGACAGCTTCCGGCGCAGCAGCCCGTGGCGCGCCGCGAACACCGCGTCCGTGACCGCGAGCCCGTACCCGCGCCACCACATCGGCACGCACCACCGGGCCCGCCCCGGCGGCCGCGGCAGCTCACCGGGCACGGTCACACCGGGCAGCACGCGCGCGACGACCGACTCGGCGACCGCGCGCGGTGCGACCGGGACCAGCACCGAGTTCGCCGAACCCGCCACGTCCAGCTCGACCCGCACCCAGCGCAGCGGCCGCCACATCAGCGGCTCCACGATCCGCACGGTCTGCACCCGTCCCGGCGGCACGGTCTCGTGGGTGCGGTCGAGGAGACCGTGGTCGATGCGCAGCCCGTCCGGGGACTCCCCGACCGTCCAGTCGTACTCCCCGACGAACCGCCCCACGCTGGTCGTGGCCGCCGCGCCGAGCAGCGGCACGGCGGTCGCGAGCACCGTCCACACGCTGTGGGTGGCCAGCCAGAGGAACGGCGGGGCCACCAGGGCGGCGGCCAGGGAGCCCCAGGTGGCGCCCGTCAGCACGATCGAGAGCGCGAGCTTCGCCGGGGGAACCCGCATCAGCTCGTGCGCCGGAGCCTCGCCGATCTGGTGCGCCGTCTCCGGTGCGAACCCGGCGGCGCGCGCGAGCAGTTCCGCGCGCAGCGCACGCGCCTCGCCCTGGCCGAGGAAGGCGAGTTCGTCCTTCTTGTCGGTGCCGACGACGTCTATCCGCAGCTTGGCGACGCCCGCCACGCGCGCGAGGAGCGGCTGGGTGACGTCCACGGCCTGGATCCGCTCCAGCCGGATGTGCGCGGTGCGCCGGAACAACAGGCCGGTGCGTATGCGCAGTTCGCTGTCGGTCACCGAGAAGTAGGTGAACCACCAGGTGAGGAAGCCGTACAGGGCACCCGCCGTGACCAGGGCGGCGAGCCCGCCCAGGACCATGGTCGTGGTCAGCTTCGTCAGCTGTTCCTGCGCCTGGTTGGGGTCGTGCACCGCCCAGCCCGTGAGCACCGCGACCGGCGCCCACGCCCGCCGGAACGGCGTCACCGGGTGCAGCCGCCGCTCACCCACGGTCCTGCCCGCGCCTATGGCGCCCTCGACGCCCGGCGCCGTCACAGCCCCGCCGATCGGGCCTCGCCGAGCTCGGTGAGCCGGTCGCGCAGCCGTTCCGCCTCGGCCGGGTCGAGCCCGGGGATCGTCGCGTCGGTGGCCGCGGCCGCGGTGTGCAGCTGCACGGTGGCGAGCCCGAAGTGCCGCTCCACGGGCCCCGAGGTCACCTCCACCAGCTGCATCCGCCCGTACGGCACCACGGTCTCCTCGCGCCACAGCACCCCGCGGGTGATCAGCAGGTCGTCGGCGCGCTCGGCGTACCGCCAGGAGCGCCAGTTGCGGCCCAGCAGCGCCCAGCCCCAGGCCAGCGCGGCCAGCGGCAGCAGCGCGAAGGCCGCCCACACCGGGCCCGCGAGCAGGCCCGGCAGCAGTCCCAGGGCCAGGGCGAGCAGCCCCAGCCACACCACCAGCAGCAGCCGGCGCATCCGCAGCAGGCCGGGCGGCAGCCCCGTCCACACCGGCTCGGTCCCCGTGGTCTCGGCGCCGGCGGCGCTCCCCGTCTCCATAGGGCCAGCGTACGTAGGGGAGACTGGATCCATGACGCCTACGACGGAGACCACGGTCGGGATCGGCGGCGCCGCGGAGAGCACCGACATGGTGCTCAACATCGGCCCCCAGCACCCCTCCACGCACGGCGTGCTGCGGCTGCGGCTGGTGCTGGACGGAGAGCGGATCGTCTCGGCGGAGCCGGTGATCGGCTACATGCACCGGGGCGCGGAGAAGCTCTTCGAGGCCCGCGACTACCGGCAGATCATCATGCTCGCCAACCGCCACGACTGGCTGTCGGCCTTCTCCAACGAGCTGGGCGTGGTCCTCGCCGTCGAGCGCATGCTCGGCATGGAGGTGCCCGTCCGCGCGGTGTGGACCCGCACCCTGCTCGCCGAGCTGAACCGGGTCCTCAACCACCTGATGTTCCTCGGCTCCTATCCGCTGGAGCTGGGCGGCATCACCCCGGTCTTCTACGCGTTCCGCGAGCGCGAGGAGCTCCAGAACGTCATGGAGGAGGTCTCCGGCGGGCGCATGCACTACATGTTCAACCGCGTCGGCGGCCTCAAGGAGGACCTGCCGGCCGGCTGGACCGCACGCGCGCGTGCGGCCGTGGCCGCCGTGCGCTCCCGCACGGACGTCTTCGACGACCTGGTCCTCGGCAACGAGATCTTCCGGGGCCGTACCCGGGGCGTGGGCGTCCTCGCGGCGGAGGCAGTGCACGCCTACGGCGTGAGCGGGCCCATCGCGCGCGCCTCGGGCGTCGACTTCGACCTGCGCCGCGACGAGCCCTACCTGGCCTACGGCGAGCTCCAGGACACCCTCACGGTGGTGACCCGCACCGAGGGCGACTGCCTGGCCCGCTTCGAGTGCCTCCTGGAGCAGACGCACAACGCCCTGGACCTGGCCGACGCCTGCCTGGACCGGCTCGCGGACCTGCCGCCGGGACCGATCAACCAGCGGCTCCCCAAGGTCCTCAAGGCGCCCGAGGGCCACACGTACGCCTGGACCGAGAACCCCCTCGGCATCAACGGCTACTACCTCGTCAGCAAGGGCGAGAAGACCCCGTACCGGCTGAAGCTGCGCTCGGCGTCGTACAACAACATCCAGGCCCTGACCGAACTGCTGCCGGGCACGCTGGTGGCGGACATGGTCGCGATCCTGGGGTCGCTGTTCTTCGTGGTGGGGGACATCGACAAGTAAGGGCAAACAGCGCCCCGTAAGGGGCGCGGGGCCTTGTCCGACATGCGGCTGCCGCCGCGTGGGCGCGACCAGCCACGATGGTGCCGCGGTCGGCGGACGGCAGATCGCGGCAGATCGCGGCCCTTCCAGCGGAGCGCTCAGAGCAGCGCGTCCTCGATGCCCACCGGCTGGAGCAGCCAGAGGAAGTCGCCGAGGCCGCCGGGAGCGGTCAGCTCGGCGGCCTCGCCCGCGGCCGCGAGGGCGCGCACGTAACCGGCGGGGTTCGTGGAGGCGAGCGTGAGCGGCGGGCGTGCGCCGACCAGGCCGAGGGCGCGCAGGGCGTCGCGCTGCGTGCACAGGAGCGCCTCGGGCAGCCTGAGCGCCGGGTCGAGCGCCGTGCACGCGTCCAGCGCCACATGCGCCGTGATGTCACACGCCCCGTCCGGCACGGGTGCCGTCGCACGGCCCTCGCGGAAGCCGGTGAGGGTCCCGAACGGGGGGCGCGTGGCCACGGTGTGCGCGTAGTCCACGGCCACCGCGAGCCCCCGCTGGAGGCTGGTGACGGCGGACGCCCACGCCCGGTCCCGGGGCAGCCCGATCTCCGCGCGCAGTCCCGGCTCGGCGCCCAGCGGCCACCACCGCGCGAGCCACTGCGCGTCCGCGCCCGACACCCGCTCGCCGAGCAGTTCGGTGCCGTCCCGCCGGACGTGCACCAGGCGAGGCACCCCGGCCGGGTCCACCTCGGCCACCTCGACCGGCACGTTGTCCAGCCATTCGTTGGCGAAGAGCAGGCCCCGGACCGTGCGCGGGAGCTCGGTCAGCCAGGTGATCCGGTCGGGCAGGCCCGGCGGGCGGTCGGCGAGTTCGACGGCGTACGCACGCGTGCGTGCCGCCACCTCCGCGGGCAGGGCCGCGAGCACGCCGGTGACCAGTTCGCCCCGGCCGGCGCCCATGTCCACGAAGTCCAGCGCCTCGGGGCGGCCCAGGGCCTCGTCGACCCGGCACAGCAGTTCGGCCACGGCCTCGGCGAACAGCGGCGAGGCGTGCACCGACGTACGGAAGTGCCCGGCCGGGCCCTCCGGGCGGCGGTAGAAGCCGCCGGGGCCGTACAGGGCCGCCTCGGTGGCCGCACGCCAGCCCCGGGCGTCGTCGGCCGTCTCTCGCGTCGCCTCATCCGTCACCGGGCCAGACTAGGCGTACAGGTGATCACCTTCTCCACCTTGCGGAGTACACGTGCGGAACAGGGATCGGCCCTCCGGTTGACCCCTGCACCTATCACGCTTCCCTACTCTGGGTTACGTGCAGCGCCTCTATGACTTCCTCCGCAGGCACCCGACATGGGTCGACAGCTTCTGGGCCGTCGTCCTGCTCGGGCTCTCCGGCGCGAGCACCTGGAAGCTCGGGGAGGCTCAGCAGCACCACGGATCCAGGGCCGCCATGCTGGCCGTGTCCGTCGTGATGTGCGTCGTCGTCGCGCTGCGCCGCCGTTTCCCGGAGCCGATGCTGGTGCTGGCCGCGGCCACCGGCCTGGCCCAGCTGGTGCTGGACGTGGAGACGACGGTCGCCAACTTCGCCATGCTGGTGATCGTCTGCACGAACGCCGCCGTCGGCGCGCGCTGGGCGTCCCGGTTCGGCCTCTACGCCGGGCTGTGCGCCGCGCCCCTGGCGGAGATCCGGTGGCCGCAGCGGGAGGCGAGCTTGCCGGGGCACGTCGCGATCGTGCTGTTCCAGACGGTGCCGTTCGTGCTCGCCTGGGTGCTCGGCGACTCCATGCGCACCCGCCGTGCCTACTTCGCGCAGCTGGAGGAGCGCGCGGCCCGGCTGGAGAAGGAGCGCGAGGCGCAGGCCAAGGTCGCGGTCGCCGCCGAGCGCGCCCGGATCGCGCGCGAGCTGCACGACGTGGTCGCGCACAACGTGTCGGTCATGGTGGTCCAGGCCGACGGCGCCGCCTACGTCCTCGACGCCGCCCCCGACCAGGCGAAGAAGGCCCTGGAGACGATCTCCTCCACCGGCCGCCAGGCCCTCGCCGAGATGCGCCGCCTGCTGGGCGTGCTGCGCACCGGCGAGCACAAGGAGGTCGGCGAGTACGTCCCGCAGCCCGACGTCGAGCAGATCGACGACCTCATCGAGCAGTGCCGCACCTCCGGCCTGCCCGTCGACTTCAAGGTCGAGGGCACCCCGCGCCCGCTGCCCAGCGGCGTCGAGCTCACGGCGTACCGGATCGTGCAGGAGGCGCTCACCAACACCCGCAAGCACGGCGGCCCCAACGCGGGCGCCAGCGTGCGGCTGGTCTACTTCGACGACGGACTCGGCCTGCTGGTCGAGGACGACGGCAAGGGCGCACCGCACGAGATGTACGAGGAGGGCGGCGCCGACGGCCAGGGGCACGGCCTGATCGGCATGCGCGAACGCGTCGGCATGGTGGGCGGCACCCTCGACGCGGGCCCCCGCCCTGGCGGAGGATTCCGCATCAGCGCCCTGCTGCCGCTCAAACCAGCGCATTGACGCATACGCACGCCCCCGGTTGACACCTGTCACGCCCCCAGGCCGAGCGGCCGAACAAGAAACGGAAGAGGACCCGATGACGATCCGCGTGATGCTCGTCGACGACCAGGTGCTGCTGCGCACCGGGTTCCGGATGGTGCTCGCGGCCCAGCCGGACATGGAGGTCGTCGCGGAGGCGGGCGACGGCGTCGAGGCCCTCCAGGTGCTGAAGTCCACCGCAGTGGACGTCGTCCTGATGGATGTGCGCATGCCCAAGCTGGACGGCGTGGAGGCCACCCGCCGCATCTGCGAGCAGCCCGACGCGCCGAAGGTGCTCATCCTGACCACCTTCGACCTCGACGAGTACGCCTTCTCGGGGCTGAAGGCGGGCGCCTCCGGCTTCATGCTCAAGGACGTGCCCCCGGGCGAGCTGCTGGCCGCCATCCGTTCCGTGCACAGCGGCGACGCCGTCGTCGCGCCCTCCACCACCCGGCGCCTCCTCGACCGTTTCGCGCCGATGCTGCCCTCCGTCGGCAAGGAGCCCCGGCACCAGGAACTGGAGCGGCTCACCGAGCGCGAGCGCGAGGTGATGGTGTTGGTCGCGCAGGGCCTGTCGAACGGCGAGATCGCGAGCCGGCTGGTGCTGTCCGAGGCGACCGTGAAGACCCATGTGGGCCGCATCCTGACCAAGCTCGGGCTCCGTGACCGCGTGCAGGTGGTCGTGCTGGCCTACGAGACCGGGCTGGTGCGGGCGGGCGGCGGACACGGCTGACGCCGGCCGGGCAGCGCCCCTGAAGGGGCGCTTCAGCTCACGGCGTTCCAGGCAGCCGCCCCACAAAGTCCGCGACCGCCGCCTTCACGTCCTCCGGTGTCCATTTGAGACCTTCGGCCGTCACCGTGACCTCGGTCGTCGACAGGCCCGGGCCCTTCGGGTCCCAGAAGCCGGAGAAGAGGTAGGTGCCGGTCTCCTCGGCCTGGCGTACCGCCGCCTCCACCAGCGCGTCGGGGGCGTAGGGCAGCCAGACCTGGAACTGGTGGGTGTGCGGCTCCTCGGGGTGGATGCGGGACCAGGGGACGCCCGCCTCGGTGAAGCCGTCCCGCAGGGCCGCGGCGACCACACGCGCGTGGCGGACGTAGTCCGGGAGCCGGGGCAGCTCGCGGTCCAGGCCGGCCAGGGCCGACAGGGCGGTCGGGAACTGCTGGAAGACCATCCCGCCGTAGCGGTGGCGCCAGGTCTTCGCCTCCTCGACCAGGGGCTTCGGGCCGGCCAGCGCGGCGCCGCCGAAACCTTCGAGGGACTTGTAGAACGACACGTAGACGCTGTCCGCCAGGTCCGCGATCTCGGGCAGGGGGCGCCCGAAGTGGACGGTGGACTCCCACAGGCGCGCGCCGTCGAAGTGCACCACCGCGTCGCGCTCGCGCGCCGCCTCCACCACCTCCGTGAGCTCCTCCCAGGAGGGCAGGACGAATCCGGCGTCCCTGAGGGGCAGCTCCAGCATCAGCGCCCCGAAGGGCTCCGGGAAGTCGCGTATCTCCTGGGCGGTGGGGAGCCGGGGCTCGCCGGTGACGCGCACGGTGCGCAGGCCGGCCACCTCGCGGAAGGCGTTGCGCTCGTGCACCTCGGGGTGGGCGAGGGCGTGCACGGCGACCGTGGGACTGCCGGTGCGGGCCGCCCAGCAGCGCAGGGCGACCTGCTGGGCCATCGTGCCGGTCGGGAAGAACGCGGCGGCCTCCGTGCCCAGCACGGTCGCCACGCGCCGCTCCAGGGCCTCGACGACGCCGTTGCCGTAGACGTCCGACGGTTCGTCCAGGTCGTACACCGCGGGGGCCGCCTCCTGGAGCCGCGCGAGCCGTTCGCGGAGCGAAGCCCGCATGCCCATGCGCGCGAGGATGCGCGTGGCCCCCCGGTAGGCGGCGGAGCGCCGCTCCCGCATCCGGTCCTCCGCCGACAGGGGTTCCTTCGGCTGCTCGTCCTGGGCCGTGGCCGTATCACTCATGCCGTGGATGATGCCGTGGCACGTCGCCCGGGGGCCCGTCATTTTTCCGTACCACCGGTGTGACCCGTCACCCACAGCCTGTGGACGACCGATCGGCCCAGGACCGGATAGCGTTAACATGACGAGAAATCGTCCGGTACCCAGAGCGGACTGGAACGGGAAGGCCACCCTCGCGTGAGTACAGTCCAACAGCCAGACCCCAGTGACCGCCCCGCGCGGCTCACCGTCGGCGTGGTCGGCGCCGGCCGGGTGGGCCCCGCGCTGGCCGCGTCCCTGCAGCTCGCCGGGCACCGCCCGGTGGCCGTCTCCGGGGTCTCCGACGCCTCCCGGCGGCGTGCCGAGGCGATGCTGCCCGACGTCCCGCTGGTACCCCCCGCCGAGGTCCTCCAGCGCGCCGAACTGGTCCTGCTGACCGTCCCCGACGACGCCCTGCCCGGCCTGGTGTCCGGCCTCGCCGAGACCGGTGCCGTACGCCCCGGCCAGCTGCTCGTGCACACCTCCGGGCGGTACGGCGCGAAGGTCCTGGACCCGGCCCTGCGCGCGGGCGCGCTGCCGCTGGCCCTGCACCCGGCGATGACCTTCACCGGGACGCCGGTGGACGTGCAGCGGCTGGCGGGCTGCTCGTTCGGGGTGACCGCGCCCGAGGAGCTGCGGCTGGCCGCCGAGGCCCTGGTCATCGAGATGGGCGGCGAACCGGAGTGGATCTTCGAGGAGAACCGCCCGCTCTACCACGCGGCCCTCGCCCTCGGCGCCAACCACCTGGTCACCCTGGTCGCCCAGGCCATGGAGCTGCTGCGCACCGCAGGCGTGGAGGCCCCCGACCGGATGCTCGGCCCGCTGCTCGGCGCGGCCCTGGACAACGCCCTGCGATCCGGTGACGCGGCGCTGACCGGGCCGGTCGCGCGCGGGGACGCGGGCACCGTCGCCGCGCACGTCACGGAGTTGCGCAGGCACGCCCCGCAGGCCGTCGACGGCTACCTGGCGATGGCCCGCGCGACGGCCGACCGCGCGCTCGCGCACGGCCTGCTGAAGCCCGAGCTCGCCGAGGACCTGCTCGGCGTCCTCGCCCACAGTGCCGACGGCGCCGACGGCGGCAACGGCACGACCGGTACCGACGGCACCGAGGGGAACCCCCGATGAGCACCGCGCTGCTGCGCACCGCCGACGAACTGCACGCGCGCGTGCGGCACGGCCGCCGCGCCGTCGTGATGACCATGGGCGCCCTGCACGAAGGCCACGCCACCCTGATCCGGGCCGCGCGCGAGATCGCCGGCCCGGACGGCGAGGTCGTCGTCACGGTCTTCGTCAACCCGCTCCAGTTCGGTGCCGGCGAGGACCTCGACCGCTACCCGCGCACCCTGGACGCCGACCTGAAGATCGCCGAACAGGCCGGAGCGGACGTGGTGTTCGCCCCCTCCGTCGACGAGGTCTACCCGGGCGGGCAGCCCCAGGTGCGGGTCACCGCCGGTCCCATGGGCACGCGCCTGGAGGGCGCCTCCCGCCCCGGGCACTTCGACGGCGTCCTCACCGTCGTCGCCAAGCTGCTCCACCTCACCCGGCCCGACGCGGCCCTGTTCGGGCAGAAGGACGCCCAGCAGCTGGCCGTGATCCGGCGCATGGTGCGCGACCTGAACTTCGGCATCGAGATCGTCGGCGTACCGACCGTGCGCGAGGCCGACGGGCTCGCGCTGTCCAGCCGCAACCGCTACCTGACGGCCGACGACCGGCGCACGGCGCTCACGCTGTCCCGCGCGCTCTTCGCCGGCCGTGACCGGCACGCGGCACAGGAGGCGCTGCGCGCGCGGGCGCTGGAGGTGCCGTCCACGCGGGCGCGCGCCGAGGCGCTCAGCGCCATAGGCGAGTCCCGTGCGGCCGCCGACGCACACGCCGTCGCCAAGGCCGTGCCGAACGCCGCCGCGGCGGTCCGCGCGGCCGCCCGCCAGGTCCTGGACGAGGCCGTGCACTACGACCCGCCGCTCGAACTGGACTACCTCGCCCTGGTCGATCCGTCCGACTTCACCGAGATCGACGACGACTTCACCGGAGAGGCCGTCCTCGCCGTCGCCGCCCGGGTCGGGACGACCCGGCTGATCGACAACCTTCCGCTCACCTTCGGAACCCTCGGAGCCGCCTCGTGACCAGCACAGGCACCAGCAGCACAGGCACCAGCACCGGCATACGACTGCACGCGCCCGCCCCCGGGTGGAGCATCTCGGCGGACGTGGTCGTCGTCGGGTCCGGGGTGGCCGGCCTGACCGCGGCCCTGCGCTGCCAGGCCGCCGGCCTCACCACGGTCGTCGTCACCAAGGCCCGCCTGGACGACGGCTCCACCCGCTGGGCGCAGGGCGGCATCGCAGCGGCCCTCGGCGAGGGCGACACCCCCGAACAGCACCTCGCGGACACCCTGGTGGCCGGCGCCGGCCTCTGCGACGAGGACGCCGTACGGCTCCTCGTCACCGAGGGCCCGGACGCGGTACGGCGGCTCATCGACACCGGCGCGATCTTCGACGAGTCCTCCGAGGGCGGCCTGGACCTCACCCGCGAGGGCGGCCACCACCGCCGCCGGATCGCGCACGCGGGCGGCGACGCCACCGGCGCCGAGGTCTCCCGGGCCCTGGTGGAGGCGGTACGCGCGCGTGGGCTGCGCACCTTCGAGAACGCCCTGGTCCTCGACCTGCTGACCGACGCCGAGGGCCGTACGGCCGGCGTCACCCTGCACGTCATGGGCGAGGGCCAGCACGACGGCGTGGGCGCCGTGCACGCCCCCGCGGTCGTCCTCGCCACCGGCGGCATGGGCCAGGTGTTCTCCGCGACCACCAACCCGTCGGTGTCGACCGGCGACGGCGTGGCGCTGGCGTTGCGGGCCGGCGCGGAGGTCAGCGACCTCGAATTCGTGCAGTTCCACCCGACCGTGCTCTTCCTCGGCCCCGAAGCGGAGGGCCAGCAGCCGCTGGTCTCCGAGGCGGTGCGCGGCGAGGGCGCCCACCTGGTCGACGCCGACGGCGTGCGCTTCATGGTGGGGCAGCACGAGCTCGCCGAACTGGCACCCCGGGACATCGTCGCCAAGGGCATCCTGCGCCGGATGCTGGCGAAGGGCGCCGAGCACATGTACCTCGACGCCCGGCACTTCGGCGCCGACATGTGGGAGCACCGCTTCCCGACCATCCTGGCCGCCTGCCGGGCCAACGGCATCGACCCGGTCACCGAGCCCATCCCGATAGCGCCCGCCGCTCACTACGCCTCCGGGGGCGTGCGCACCGACGCGCAGGGGCGCACGACCGTTCCCGGGCTCTACGCGTGCGGCGAGGTCGCGTGCACCGGCGTGCACGGCGCGAACCGGCTCGCCTCCAACTCCCTCCTCGAAGGCCTCGTCTACGCCGAGCGCATCGCCGCCGACATCACGGCGGCCCGCGCGGACAACGGCCTGCACGCGCGCGTGCCCGCACCGGTCCCGCACCCCGAGAAGCCCGCGCACCCGCTGCTCGCTCCCGAGGCCCGCTTCGCGATCCAGCGGATCATGACCGAGGGCGCCGGCGTGCTGCGCTCCGAGGAATCCCTGGCCAGGGCCGCCGCACAGCTCCAGCGGCTGCACACGGACGCCCGTGACGCCCTGGACGAGAACGGCAAGACCGCCGAGCCCGGCGTCGACACCTGGGAGGCCACCAACCTCCTGTGCGTCGCGCGCGTGCTCGTCGAGGCGGCCCGCCGCCGCGAGGAGACCCGCGGCTGCCACTGGCGCGAGGACCACGCCGACCGCGACGACGCCCGATGGGGGCGCCACATCGTCGTACGGCTGAATCCGGACCGGACGCTGGCCGTCGGCACCACCGACACCGCAGACTTCCCCCCTACCCGGCCGCACCAGCCACACCAGGAGCAGTGACAGACGTGAGCACCAACGACCTTCCCCTTGCCGACGGCGGCGGCTGCGGCGACGGCTGTGCCTGTGGCGCCGAGGGCGACGAGGAGTACCTGGAGTGCGGGCTCGATCCCGCGCTCGCCGAACTGCTGGCCGCCGCCGGGCTCGACCCCATCGAGGTCGAGGACATCGCGAACGTGGCCATCCAGGAGGACCTGGCGGGCGGCCTGGACGTGACGACCGTCGCGACGATCCCCGAGGAGGCGGTGGCGACCGGCGACTTCGTCGCGCGCGAGGCCGGTGTCGTGGCGGGCCTCAGGGTGGCCGAGGCCGTCGTCTCCGTGGTCTGCACCGACGAGTTCGAGGTCGAGCGGCACGTCGAGGACGGCGACCGGGTCGAGGCCGGCCAGCCGCTGCTGTCGATCACCACCCGCACCCGCGACCTGCTCACCGCCGAGCGCAGCGCGCTGAACATCCTGTGCCGGCTGTCCGGCATCGCGACCGTCACGCGCGCGTGGGCGGACGCTCTGGACGGCACGCAGGCACGCGTGCGTGACACCCGGAAGACCACACCGGGGCTCCGGTCGCTGGAGAAGTTCGCGGTGCGCAGCGGCGGCGGCGTCAACCACCGCATGTCGCTCTCCGACGCGGCCCTGGTCAAGGACAACCACGTGGTCGCCGCCGGCGGCGTCGGCCCGGCCTTCAAGGCGGTGCGGGAGGCGTTCCCGGAGCTGGCGATCGAGGTCGAGGTCGACACCCTGCACCAGCTGCGCGAGGTCGTCGACGCGGGCGCCGACCTGATCCTGCTGGACAACTTCACGCCGATGGAGTGCGAGGAGGCCGTCGCGATCGTCGACGGGCGCGCGCTCCTGGAGGCGTCCGGGCGGCTCACGCTGGACAACGCGCGCGCGTACGCCGAGACGGGCGTGGACTTCCTGGCCGTCGGCGCCCTCACCCACTCCTCGCCGATCCTGGACATCGGCCTGGACCTGCGCGAGGCGGAGTGACCCCATGCTCCTCACGATCGACGTCGGCAACACACACACCGTCCTCGGGCTCTTCGACGGCGAGGACATCGTCGAGCACTGGCGCATCTCCACGGACGCGCGCCGTACCGCGGACGAGCTGGCGGTGCTCCTCCAGGGCCTGATGGGCATGCACCCGCTGCTCGGCGACGAGCTGGGCGACGGCATCGACGGGATCTCGATCTGCGCGACCGTGCCGAGCGTGCTGCACGAGCTGCGCGAGGTCACGCGGCGGTACTACGGCGATGTGCCGGCGGTGCTGGTGGAGCCCGGGGTGAAGACCGGGGTGCCGATCCTCACCGACAACCCCAAGGAGGTCGGCGCGGACCGGATCATCAACGCGGTCGCCGCCGTCGAGCTGTTCGGTGGGCCGGCGATCGTCGTCGACTTCGGGACGGCGACGACCTTCGACGCGGTGTCCGCGCGCGGCGAGTACGTCGGGGGTGTGATCGCGCCCGGTATCGAGATCTCCGTGGAGGCGCTGGGCGTCAAGGGGGCGCAGCTGCGGAAGATCGAGGTGGCCCGGCCGCGGAGCGTGATCGGGAAGAACACGGTGGAGGCCATGCAGGCAGGCATCGTGTACGGGTTCGCCGGGCAGGTCGACGGGGTGGTCGGGCGGATGGCGCGGGAGCTGGCGGATGATCCGGACGATGTGACGGTGATCGCGACGGGTGGGCTGGCGCCGATGGTGCTGGGGGAGTCGTCGGTGATCGACGAGCATGAGCCGTGGCTGACGCTGGTGGGGTTGCGGCTGGTGTACGAGCGGAACGTGTCGCGGATGTGAGCGGTCGGTGGGGGCGGCGTGGGGTCTTTCGCCCCCGCCGCCCCTACCCGTCCCGTCCCTTCAGGGGGTGGGCCCCCTTCGCCCCCGGTTGCGGCCGTCCGTTTCGGGGGCTGCCGCCCCCGGACCCCCGCTTCTGCCTGAACGGCCTCGTCCTCAAACGCCGGACGGGCTGAGACAAGCGCCGGAGCTGAGATGAGCGCCGAGCGGGCTGAGATGTGGATGAGCACCGTCCAGGTGGGTGGCCCTGTCGCGCCACACCCGGTCGCTATGTCGAGTTTGTCTGATTTACGCGTATCTTCGGTCCATGCCCACGCCATACGGATCCCGCGGCGGCATGGCGTTCGGTGCGGAGGAGCTGCGTGTGCTCCGCCGTGCTCTCGCCCTCGCCCTTCACCCCGGTCCCGTCTCCGCCGAGGACGTCAAGGACTGTCATCGGCTCGCCGAGTCGCTCGACGAGGCGATCGGCGAGGGGGCCCGGCTGCGGGCCTTCCTGGTGGCCGATCTGGCCCGGTACCGTGCCGCCCTGCCGGGGACCGTCGTCGGTTATCTCGCCCTCCTGGAGGAGGCGCTGGGGGCCGGGCACCGGCCCACCCCGGACGACCTCGCCGCGCTGCGGGCGCTGCGGGGGAACGCTGGTGCCGCCGCTCTGCTCGGACGCTGCCAGGACCTCGCCGAGCGCGATGTGCGGGCCCGGCTCGCCCAGGGTGCCCGGAAGGTACCGGCACCGGCCGTTCCGGTCTCCAGGGCCCGGCTGACGGCCCTGCCGGGCGGAGTGGCCAAGGAGCCGGAGAAGAAGCCCAAGGAGAAGCCCGCGGAGCGGCCCGCGCCGCCCGAGCCCGCCGTGCCGAAGCGGCCCATTCCCACGCCGGGCGAGGTCTTTCCGCGGCGCCGGCCCGCCACGCCGCCCGCCGGGCCCCCGCAGCAACTCGCCGCGGGCTGAGAAAACGGCAGCTGGCGGGGGGTTGCGGAGTGGTTCGCCCACCCCGCCCCTTTCGCCCGATACTCCGTGGCTACCCTGGACCCATGGACTACGTCTCCGCGCTTGTGCCTCCGGTCGTCATGGCCGTCTTCTTCATCGGTCTGGTCCGGGTGATCGTGAAGACCCAGGGCGGGGCCGCCAAGGCCAAGGAGGACGCCGCCGTCGACGCGGCCTTCGCGGAGAACGCCCGCCAGGCCGCCGTCACCAAGACCGACGGAGTCTGAGAGCCGGGCCGCGCCCGCCGCGGCGTACCGCACTTTCCGGGTCGTACGCCCTTTTTGTTCGCCTTTGTTGATGAAAGTGCACGTCCGGCACGCCATTGGTGAGATCTCCCACTATTGTTCTGAGCTGTGCCTCGCCCATTGGGAGAACTCGAAGACGCGGTCATGACGCGGGTGTGGAAGTGGAACCGCCCGGTGACCGTTCGAGAAGTCCTGGAAGACCTTCAGCGGGAACGGTCCATCGCATACACCACGGTGATGACCGTCCTGGACAATCTCCATCAGAAGGGCTGGGTCCGGCGGGAGGCCGAAGGGCGCGCCTATCGATATGAGGCCGTCTCCACCCGGGCCGCCTACGCCGCCGCCCTGATGAACGAGGCCTGGTCGCAGAGTGACAACCCGGCCGCCGCACTCGTCGCCTTCTTCGGGATGATGAGCGACGAACAGCGGCGGGCCCTGCGGGACGCGGTACGCATCGTGCAGGGTCCGGATAGCGAGAGGGAAGACCGGGCGGCTCCGCAAGAGGAGAACCCCGGCTCGGTGGCGGACGCCGGCGGGCGATAGCGTCCGCTCATGTCAGCGACGCGCCCCGAAGTCACCGCAAAAGCCATCACCGTCCGGCGGGCCCGGACCAGCGATGTCCCGGCCGTGCGCCGCCTGCTCGACGTGTACGTTCGCGACCGCATCCTGCTCGACAAAGCCACGGTGACGCTTTACGAGGACATCCAGGAGTTCTGGGTCGCGGAACGCGACGACAACGCCGAGGTGGTCGGCTGCGGCGCGCTGCACGTGATGTGGGAAGACCTCGCGGAAGTGCGCACTCTCGCGGTGAACCGGGGCCTCAAGGGCGCCGGTGTCGGTCATCAGTTGCTGGAGAAGTTGCTGGAGACCGCACGTTGGCTTGGTGTTCGCCGCGTTTTCTGTCTGACCTTCGAAGTCGAGTTCTTCGGGAAGCACGGCTTCGTGGAGATCGGTGAGACACCCGTGGACACCGATGTCTACGCGGAGCTGCTGCGTTCCTATGACGAGGGTGTCGCGGAGTTCCTCGGACTCGAACGAGTGAAACCGAACACCTTGGGCAACAGTCGGATGCTTCTGCATCTGTGATCGCCGAGAGGCATCGAGAGGGATCCACGGGGATCGCGGCGTACAAGGGCCATCGAGGCAGAGATGGCCGGAGATCGGCCGGAGATCGGCCTGCTATTCCGGGCATCCCCCCTTGCCCCGGTGCCCTATGTCCGAAACGCGCATGTTTCCGGGTGGGAGCGGGCCCCTCGGCCTCTCCCAGGGGTTTGTGTTTTTCCCGCAAAAGCGGTTTGCTTTCCGAGGTACTGCAGTACTGCATATAACAGGGGGCGGCGAAACGGCGGGCGCCGCGACCCCGGCCCTGAAGTTATCGATGAAAGGAAATCCGGTGGCACAGAAGGTTCAGGTCCTTCTTGTCGACGACCTCGACGGCGGCGAGGCGGACGAGACCGTGACGTTCGCGTTGGACGGCAAGACGTACGAGATCGACCTCACGACCGCCAATGCGGACAAGCTGCGCGGCCTTCTCGACCCCTATGTCAAGGGTGGCCGACGTACCGGTGGCCGTGCCTCGGGCGGACGCGGAAAGGCCCGTGCGGCTTCCGGCGGCAGCCAGGACACCGCGCAGATTCGCGCGTGGGCCAAGGAGAACGGTTACGACGTCAACGACCGCGGCCGTGTTCCGGCGACGATTCGCCAGGCCTACGAGGACGCGAACGCCTGACTGTCCTCCGGCCCGCGGCCCACGCGCCGCAGCCGGACGCGGTGGCACTCGGTGGCCACAGTGTCCACCAGTCGTACGAGATCGGGGGCGCCTCCGACGCCCCCCATGGCCGACAGCGTCGGCAGCGAGGCCTCGACCTCGCACCCGGACTCGGGGGGCCGCAGCCAGACGGCGGCCCCCTGCACGGGCTCGGCCGGGGCCCCGGCGGATCCGGAAGGCGGCCGGATCCCGGTGACCGCCGGCCCGGGCCGTACCGGTGCGTCCATCGCGCCCCCGGCGCCCAGCGCCCGCAGATCGAGATCGAGGGCCGGTGCGCCCCACTCCAGCCAGGCCAGCAGCCCCGGCAGCTCCTCCGCACTGCCCGCTGCCACCAGCAGCCGCATCCGGTCGCCCTGAAGGGCCACCGGAGAGCCCGGCACCAGGTGCCTGAGCGCCCGTGCACCCGCCCGCGCCGGCACCTCCAGCACGTCGAAGCGCACGCCCGTGACCAGCCTTAGCGACTCTCCGGGCGCTCCGGGCACCGTTGCCCACCCCAGATCGTTCTCGTACCAGTGCCGGACGCCGCCCGGGCCGGAACCGGCGCCGCACTCGGAACCGGAAGCGGAATCGAACGGACGACGGGGGTGAGGGACCGTTGAAGCGGCCAGAGGTGCTGTGCCAGCCATACCGACTGAAACCGCCCCGACACCATTCGAGTTACGCTGGGTGCGCGTGTGGATGCGCACAGTTCCGGAAAACGGGGCGTGCGGGGGTCCGGAGAGACGCAAGGTTGTTCGCCCGTAGCGGAGGGACCGGGGGCCCACGGCATGGACTGTCCGTAGCTGCGGGTAAGACATCCCTAGTGGGAGGGGGCGACACGCAGGCGAGGGCGTCTCACGTTCGCCATCGGCGTACTGGCGGAAAGGGTAACTGCCTGGCCTGCGGGAACATCGTCTCGCACCATCGGGTTGGAGCAGATGTCGGCGTTCGGGGTCAGGAGGCCATCGACGGTGTCGGCAGTTGGAATGAGCGGTCCCCGCTTGCGGGACTAAGCTGCGGAAG
This sequence comes from Streptomyces sp. NPDC028289, assembly GCF_055565975.1. Taxonomy (NCBI): domain Bacteria; kingdom Bacillati; phylum Actinomycetota; class Actinomycetes; order Kitasatosporales; family Streptomycetaceae; genus Streptomyces; species Streptomyces sp. NPDC028289. Next base: position 930,662 of record NZ_JBVHTI010000005.1, read on the forward strand.
GACAGAGAGGGGAAGTTCCCCCCACTGCCTGACCGCTCTGAGGAGCGATTAACGATGTTCGAGAGGTTCACCGACCGCGCGCGGCGGGTTGTCGTCCTGGCTCAGGAAGAAGCCCGGATGCTCAACCACAACTACATCGGCACCGAGCACATCCTCCTGGGCCTGATCCACGAGGGTGAGGGTGTCGCCGCCAAGGCCCTTGAGAGCCTCGGGATTTCGCTCGAGGCGGTCCGCCAGCAGGTGGAGGAGATCATCGGCCAGGGCCAGCAGGCCCCGTCCGGGCACATCCCCTTCACCCCCCGTGCCAAGAAGGTCCTGGAGCTGTCGCTCCGCGAGGCCCTTCAGCTGGGTCACAACTACATCGGCACGGAGCACATCCTGCTCGGCCTGATCCGTGAGGGCGAGGGCGTCGCCGCCCAGGTCCTGGTCAAGCTGGGCGCTGATCTCAACCGGGTGCGGCAGCAGGTCATCCAGCTGCTCTCCGGCTACCAGGGCAAGGAGACCGCCACCGCCGGCGGCCCTGCCGAGGGCACCCCCTCGACGTCCCTGGTCCTCGACCAGTTCGGCCGGAACCTCACCCAGGCCGCTCGTGAGTCCAAGCTCGACCCGGTCATCGGGCGCGAGAAGGAGATCGAGCGGGTCATGCAGGTGCTGTCCCGCCGTACCAAGAACAACCCGGTCCTGATCGGTGAGCCCGGCGTCGGCAAGACCGCCGTCGTCGAGGGCCTCGCCCAGGCCATCGTCAAGGGCGAGGTGCCCGAGACCCTCAAGGACAAGCACCTCTACACCCTGGACCTCGGCGCCCTGGTCGCCGGCTCCCGCTACCGCGGTGACTTCGAGGAGCGCCTGAAGAAGGTGCTCAAGGAGATCCGCACCCGCGGCGACATCATCCTGTTCATCGACGAGCTGCACACGCTGGTCGGTGCGGGTGCCGCCGAGGGCGCCATCGACGCGGCTTCGATCCTGAAGCCGATGCTGGCCCGCGGTGAGCTGCAGACCATCGGTGCCACCACCCTGGACGAGTACCGCAAGCACCTGGAGAAGGACGCGGCCCTGGAGCGCCGCTTCCAGCCCATCCAGGTCGCCGAGCCGTCCCTGCCTCACACGATCGAGATCCTCAAGGGTCTGCGTGACCGGTACGAGGCCCACCACCGGGTCTCCATCACGGACGAGGCGCTGGTCCAGGCCGCCACCCTGGCCGACCGGTACATCTCGGACCGCTTTCTGCCGGACAAGGCGATCGACCTGATCGACGAGGCCGGCTCCCGGATGCGCATCCGCCGGATGACCGCTCCGCCGGACCTGCGCGAGTTCGACGAGAAGATCGCCGCCGTCCGCCGGGACAAGGAGTCCGCGATCGACTCGCAGGACTTCGAGAAGGCCGCCTCCCTCCGCGACAAGGAGAAGCAGCTCCTGGCCGCCAAGGCCAAGCGGGAGAAGGAGTGGAAGGCCGGCGACATGGACGTCGTCGCCGAGGTCGACGGCGAGCTGATCGCCGAGGTCCTCGCCACGGCCACCGGCATCCCGGTCTTCAAGCTGACCGAGGAGGAGTCCTCGCGTCTGCTGCGCATGGAGGACGAGCTCCACAAGCGGGTCATCGGCCAGGTCGACGCCGTCAAGGCGCTGTCGAAGGCGATCCGCCGTACGCGTGCCGGTCTGAAGGACCCGAAGCGCCCCGGTGGCTCGTTCATCTTCGCCGGCCCGTCCGGTGTCGGTAAGACCGAGCTGTCCAAGGCGCTCGCCGAGTTCCTCTTCGGTGACGAGGACGCGCTGATCTCCCTCGACATGTCGGAGTTCAGCGAGAAGCACACGGTGTCGCGTCTCTTCGGTTCGCCCCCCGGCTACGTGGGCTACGAAGAGGGCGGCCAGCTGACCGAGAAGGTCCGCCGCAAGCCGTTCTCCGTCGTCCTCTTCGACGAGGTGGAGAAGGCCCACCCGGACATCTTCAACAGCCTGCTGCAGATCCTGGAGGACGGTCGCCTGACCGACTCCCAGGGCCGGGTCGTGGACTTCAAGAACACGGTCATCATCATGACGACCAACCTCGGCACCCGGGACATCTCCAAGGGCTTCAACCTGGGCTTCGCGGCCTCGGGTGACACGAAGACCAACTACGAGCGCATGAAGAACAAGGTCCAGGACGAGCTCAAGCAGCACTTCCGGCCCGAGTTCCTCAACCGCGTCGACGACGTGGTCGTCTTCCCGCAGCTCACGCAGGAGGACATCCTGCGGATCGTCGACCTGATGATCAGCAAGGTGGACGAGCGCCTCAAGGACCGGGACATGGGCATCGAGCTCTCCCAGTCCGCCAAGGAGCTGCTGTCCAAGAAGGGCTACGACCCGGTGCTGGGCGCGCGTCCGCTGCGTCGCACGATCCAGCGCGAGATCGAGGACACGCTCTCGGAGAAGATCCTCTTCGGCGAGCTGCGCCCCGGTCACATCGTGGTCGTCGACACGGAGGGCGAGGGCGAAACCAAGACCTTCACCTTCCGCGGCGAGGAGAAGTCGGCCCTGCCCGACGTCCCGCCGATCGAGCAGGCGGCCGGCGGCGCCGGACCGAACCTGAGCAAGGAGGCGTAGCCCTTCGGGGGTACGCCGAGGGAGGGGCCGGTGCTTTTCGGAGCACCGGCCCCTTCGCGTTGCTCAGACGTGGTCCATGGTGACGGTGGCGTTCGGGAAGAGGGCCGCGTAGTGGTCCGCGGTCAGATGGCTGGCGGTGCCGCGCAGGTCCACCTGGCGAAGTCCCGGCAACCGGGAGGCCAGGACGGAGAGGTCCTCGCCGCCGGACAGGGGGGAGACTCTGATTGAGGTGATGCCCGGCAACTCGGGCATGGCCTCGAAGGATTCCGGGAAATTCCTGAGGACCGACCTGTTGATGTAGAGGTCGGTCAGTCGGGGGAGTTCGGCGACGGCCCGCCAGTCGTCCGCCGTCAGCCCGGCACCGAGTCGGCTGAAGCTGAGTCGGCGGAGAGTCGACCACTGCTGCAGCCCTCGAAGGCCGCTCCGGTTCGTGGAGTTCGCTCCCAGGAAGAGGACTTCCAGCGGAGCATCGACGGGCAGGATGTCCGTGAGACGTTCGGCGGGTATTTCCTGATCCACGTAGAAGTATCTGAGTGAGTGCAACGCTCCGAGACCTGTGAGATCCGCGATGCCGTTGCAGCTGAGCTGGAGGAGGCGAAGCTCGGCGAGCCCGTCCAGGCCGTGCGCGGCCTCGCAATCGGTCAGCCTCAGGCTTGCGAGGGAACTGAACCGCAGAAGCGCACTCAAATCGGTGAGCAGGGAGTTGTCCTGCACGTCGAGGATGGTCACCGTCTCGGGCGCGGGTATGGCGGCGTAGATCTCTTCGACCGACTGCTCACCGCGGAAGTCCAGGTAGGGCCAGGGCCGCATCCGCGCCAGTTCCGCTCGCTGTTCGGCGGACTCGCAGGTGAGGCCGAGCTGCTTGCGATCCAGGTGATCCAGCACCTCTTTCGCGTACTCCGAGGCCTCGAAGCGCCCCCAGGTGCCGACCAGCTGTCGTCGCACATCCAGGTCAGGATGCTCGCGGAACCTCCGCAGCACCCCCAGGGCTCCCGTCGGTTCCTCCCCGCCCAGCAGCGAAGCCGTCACCGTCACCCCCAGTGCCTCCGCGTCGGTCAGCCCCTCCGGCCCCGGCAGCAGCTCCAGCACCAGCGGGCCCGCCTCCGCCAGGAGCTTCGCGTCCTCGCTCGTACGCGGCGGAATCAGGGCCGCCGCCCGCTGCTCCACCTCCGCCCGCACCCCCGGATCCAACGCCGTGGCGTGCTCCAGGCAGGCCAGTGCCAGCAGGGCCAGCCGAGGGGTGTCGTGGGTCAGCAAACGCCGAAGCAGCGAGGCTCGTTCGCGGGGCCGGGCGTGGGCCACCGCCATGCGGATCACGTCCTCCCACTGGGTGTCGGCCGCGTGGCTCGCCAGGACGTCCAGATGGCCCTCCTCCACCGCGTACCGCGCGCCCAGGTAGTCCTGGAAGGTGCGGTGGACGAAGTCCATGACCCCGTCGGCCGGCTGGCGGACCAGGCCGCTGCGCAGCAGGAGGGTGCGCAGGACGGTCGGTGCGTCCGAGCTGAGCGCGAGTGCGGGCAGGCAGCGTTCCACGATCCCCTCGGCCGTCTCCACCTCCATCTCCGTGCGGTCGCTCAACACCAGCGCGTAGGCCAGGCGTTGCAGCAGCTCCAGCTGGACCTCCTCGCTCAACTCGACCTCGTCCACCGCCCCCATGCCCCGCTCCCGGTCCCGGCGGGCCAGCAGCATCACGAGGGCGGCGTCGTACAACTCCTTGCGCCCGGTGGGGAGATAGCCGCGGCGCTCCCGGTGCAGCGCGCAGATCAGGCCGCACATCAGGGGGTTGGTGGCGAGGCGGGCCAGGTCGCGTTTGGTGTGGAGGGAGTCGAGGAGGGGGCCCTTGAACTGCGGGGCCTGGGCCGCCGTGTGCCAGCGGTCCAGGAAGGTCGTCACGTCCGCGCGGCGCATGGGGGCCAGCGTCAGTTCGCGGAAGCCCTCGGCGGCGAGCCACTCGGGGCGTACGGCGGTGGGACGGGAGGTCAGCATCCAGCGGTTGCCCGGGAACGCGCGGATCAGGGCGAGCAGCCAGTCGCGGGTGCGGTGGCGGTCGGCCGCCGGGATCTCGTCCAGTCCGTCGACGAGCACCAGGCCCCGGCCGGCCGCCAGGACGCGTTCCGTCCAGCCCTCGGGGGGCGTGAACGGGCAGCTGACGGCGGTCAGGAAGGCGGCCGGGGCGGGCAGTGCGCCCGCGCGGATCAGGGTGCGCAGCGGGAGGACGTACGGGATGCGCTCGCCGGTGCGCGCGGTGGTCACCGCGAGCCACTGGACCAGGGTGGTCTTGCCGGAACCCGCATCGCCGCGCAGCAGCACGCGGTCATGGCCGCGCATGGCCTCCTCGGCCGGCAGCTGGAGGGTGACGGGCGTGAGGCGGTCGGCCTCCGGCCGGTCGCCGGGCTTCTCGGCGGCCGTCGCCTCCAGGCTCAGGTAGGCCACTTCGAGGGGCCAGCGGTCCGGGGAGTCGCGCAGGTCGATGCCGTAGATGGTGATGTGGTTGTGGTGCTCGGCGACATGGGAGCGGTACTGGTGCTCGAAGGCGGTGTCGCGGGCGTCGGGGCGCGGGACGCGGCTGATCAGCTCGTCGATCTTGGCGATCAGTTCGGCCTGGGAGCGGGTCTGTTCCACGAGGGTGCGGGCGACAAAGGTGGAGCGGCGGGTGAAGAACTCCAGGATCTGGAGGCAGGCCCACTCCGTCGCGGAGTCGAGGAAGTAGCAGGCGTCCGAGGAGAGGCCGTCGGGCGCGGACGCCGCGGACTGCAGCCGCGCGGCCAGATCGACGTGGCCCAGCCGTACGGCCTGGACGTCGTCCATGTCGAGATCGCCGAGGGCGAGCAGTCTGCGGGCCAGCGCGTCGGCGACCGCGATCTGTTCCCTGGCCGGGAAGGGCGGCTCGCCGGGTGAGTCGACCGCCTGCCGGACCAGGTGCTCGGCGAGCTTGTGCACGTCCTTCTCGACCAGGGCGCGCTTCTCGCCGCGGAAGGACACCAGGCTCTTCAGCCGCACCGGCCTGTCCACCAGCCCCGCGCCCGGGCCGTCCGCCACGAAGAGCTTCTTCAGCAGCGGGCCCATCAGGCTCGACGCCAGCTTCCCGCCCAGTACCGTCGGCTCCATCCGCCACCCCCGTGAGTCCCGTCAGCGGATGGAGCCTATCGGCGACCTACGACAACTGGCCGTTGTAGTCGGGCAGCTTGAACGTTTTGTCGGCGTGGCCGCCCGAGAGGTCGGTGGCGCTGTTGCCGATGTTCGCGATGATGTCGTAGCCCTTGTTCTCGATGTCGACGCGCTGGGCGGTCTTGTAGGCGGCGACGTCCTTGAAGAGGTCGAGGAAGCCGCGGACGTAGAGGCCGGAGACCTGGTAGCCGTCGTGTTCGAGGTTGTACTCGGTCGGCAGGTAGATGATGCCGGGGCGGGCTGTGACGAAGAACAGCGAGACGCCGTGCTCCTGGGCGTACTTGGCGACGTTCAGGACCGGCTTGTTGGCCGGCTGGGGGTAGCTGAAGCCGAAGTCGGTCTCCAGCGTGGTGTTGTCGATGTCGAAGACGATCGCCTGCTTCTCGCCCGGCTGGGCGGCGGCGATGCGCTGCTTCAGGTAGGGCAGGGCCTGGTCCATGACGGACTGGCAGTCCTGCTGCCAGGTGGCGTAGTCGACCGTGGCGGAGCTGCTCTCCGTCGCGGCCTGGGCCGGCGCGGCCATCCCGGCGAGCGCGGCCACGGAGACGGCGGTGACGGATGTGCGGCGGATCCAGGTGCCTGTGGTCATCGGGGCGGGGTGTCCTCTCACGTCATGGCTCACGTCATGGCCAGTGGTGTCAGGGGCATGATGAGTGGGGCAGGTGGCGCGTGGGGAACCGTAGGGTTACTGGCCGGTAGGGCGCTAGAGGCGTGCGTCACATCGGTATATGCCGTTCGAGCGGCTGCGGGTGACATACCGCACGGGTGAAATGTCCGTTACTAGCGGAGATAGTGGATTCGCCCACCCGGGGCGAAAGGGGCCTACTTTCCCGCGCTCCGGGCGAGGCGCCCGCGTCGGGGCGGGTTTGCCCTGCCGGCATGGCGCGTGTCAAGAAATGGTCAATTTTGGGACGGGTTACTAGGAAGCGTCGTAGAAGGGCGACTTGAGCGGTTTTCGGGCTTCGGGTTACCAAGGGATGCCCCGTTCGGTGGCCGCCCCTGTGGGCCGGCGCCCGGAAGGGGTCCCTGTCGTCTACTCCACGAGGTTCCGATGTCCCTGCGCGCCGCTCTCCGTTCCCCCCGTACGTCCTCGCTCCGCAAGCGGGCCGCCGTTCTGGCCGCCGGTGTCGGGGTCACGGCCGTGGTGGGCTCGGGGGTCGCGTCGGCCGCCACCTCCAGTGCCGCCGCCTGGGTCGACCCGGTGAAGAAGTACACGCTCTCCGCGACCTTCAACCAGGCCGGCGGCATGTGGACCGCTCGGCACAGCGGGCAGGACTTCGCGGTGCCGAGCGGCACCGAGGTCGTCGCGGCGCACGGCGGCACCGTCGTCAAGGCCGGCGGCAACGGCGCCGGTGACGGTCCCGCGTACGGCAACGCCATCGTCGTCAAGCACGGCAACGGCCAGTACTCGCAGTACGCGCACCTGTCCCGGATCGACGTCAGGGTCGGCCAGATCGTCAAGACCGGTCAGCACATAGCCCGCTCCGGGAACACCGGCAACTCCTCCGGGCCGCACCTGCACTTCGAGATCCGTACGACCCCGAACTACGGCTCCGCGGTCGACCCCGTCGCCTTCCTGCGCGCCAAGGGCCTCATCGTCTGACCCGCCGGACTCGTCAGGACGGGTGTGAACCCCGGTGGGCCTGGGTCACCAGGTCCACGGCGACCTCCAGGACGGCCTCGCGCTTCTTCCGGGGGTCGCCCTCGACGTCCTGCATCACGAACATGCCGGCGTGCAGCGTGAAGAGCGCGCTGATGCAGCGGACCTGGTCGGTCAGGGCCGCGTCCGGGTCGATGATGATGTTCCGCAGGCCGCGCATCCGGTCCTTGAAGGTGTCGCCGATCCGCAGCTCCCGGACCGTCGCCTGGTTCTCCTGCATGAACCGGAACAGCGGCTCGGCGTCGCTCAGCGCCCGGTGGTAGCGCCGTATGATCTCCTGCTTCGTCTCCAGGGTGTGCGGCTGGCCCTTGCCCCACTCGATCAGGTCCTCGATCGGCCGCGTCAGGTCCTCGAAGACGCTGACCAGGATCTCTTCCTTGGTCTTGAAGTGGTAGTACAGGGCCGCCTTGGTCACGTCGAGGTGCTCGGCGATCTCCCGCAGGGAGGTCTTCTCGTACCCCTGCTCGGCGAAGAGTTCGAGCGCCACGTCCTGGATGCGCTGGCGGGTGTTCCCGCGGCGCTGCTGCTTGGTGCCGTCCATGGTGACGCTCATCCTCTTACTCCTCGCACTCCCGCGAAAACTTGCTTGCCGCCCGGCTAGTAAACTTACTTGACGCCCGGCTAGCAACGGGTCTAACTTCCGAGTGTACTGAACTAGCCGGGCGACAAGTAAGTAGCTGTCGCCAGGGGGAGTGGGAGAGATGGCGGACACCCAGGCGGCCGAGACCGGCCAGCAGATACCGGGGGCACCGGAAGCGGTCGCGCCACCGGAGAAAGAGCCGAAGAGCGTACGGGTCGTGATGCTCGCGCTCATGGTCGCGATGATGCTCGCGATGCTCGACAACATGATCGTGGGCACGGCGATGCCGACGATCGTGGGCGAACTGGGCGGTCTCGAGCACCTGTCGTGGGTCGTGACCGCCTACACCCTCGCGACCGCCGCGGCCACCCCGCTCTGGGGCAAGCTCGGTGACATGTACGGGCGCAAGGGCGCCTTCATGACCTCCATAGTCATCTTCCTGATCGGCTCCGCGCTCAGCGGCATGGCCCAGGACATGGGCCAGCTGATCGGGTTCCGGGCCGTCCAGGGCCTCGGCGCCGGCGGCCTGATGGTCGGCGTCATGGCGATCATCGGCGACCTCGTGCCGCCCCGCGAACGCGGCAAGTACCAGGGCATGATGGCCGGCGTCATGGCGCTCGCCATGATCGGCGGCCCGCTGGTCGGCGGCACCATCACCGACAACTGGGGCTGGCGCTGGGCCTTCTACATCAACCTGCCGCTCGGCGTGGTCGCGCTGGCCGCCATCAGCGCCGTACTGCACCTGCCGAAGAAGCGGAACAAGACGCGCATCGACTACCTCGGCGCCGCTCTGCTGACCCTCGGCATCACCTCGATCGTGCTGGTCACCACCTGGGGCGGCTCCCAGTACGCCTGGACGTCCGCGCGGATCATGGAACTGATCGCCATCGGCGTCGTCGCGCTGGTCGGGTTCGTCTTCTGGCAGACCAAGGCCGCCGAGCCGGTCCTGCCGCTGCACATCTTCCGCAGCCGCAACTTCACCCTGATGTCGATCATCGGCTTCATCGTCGGCTTCGTGATGTTCGGCGCCACGCTGTTCCTGCCGCTGTACCAGCAGTCCGTGCAGGGCGCGTCCGCGACCAACTCCGGTCTGCTGCTGCTCCCGATGCTCGGCGCGATGCTGGTGACCTCGATGGTCGCCGGCCGGGTCACCACCAGCACCGGCCGCTACAAGATCTTCCCCCTCGCGGGCGGCGTGCTGCTCGCCATCGGCCTGTACCTGCTGTCCACCATGGACACGGACACCACCCGGTTCATCTCCGGCGTGTACATGGCCGTCGTCGGCCTCGGCATGGGCTGCCTGATGCAGATCACCATGCTGGTCGCGCAGAACAGCGTGGAGATGAAGGACATGGGCGTCGCGTCCTCGTCCACCACCCTGTTCCGTACGCTCGGCTCGTCCTTCGGCGTCGCCATCATGGGCGCGATCTTCAACGCCCGGGTCAAGGACGTCATGGCCGAGCGGGCCGGCTCGCTCGGCTCCAAGATCACCGAGCAGTCGGCGCAGCTGGACGCGAAGAGCCTGGCCAAGCTGCCGGCGGCGGCGCGCGAGGCGTACCAGCACGCGGTGTCGGCCGGTACCCACTCGGCCTTCCTGCTCGGTGCCGTGATCGCCGTGCTGGTGCTGGTGGCCGCGGTCTTCGTGAAGGAGGTCCCGCTGCGGGGCGGGCCGCAGAAGGCGGACGAGGCGGCGCCGATGCCGGCGGTCGAGGCCGTCTGAGACTGGATGCGGGTGGTTCTGGGGGCTGCCGCCCCCAGGCCCCCGCATCATCGGCCTCCTGCCTCGTCCTCGATCTCCCCCACAGGGGGCACCCCCGGACGGGCTGGTTTCCTAGCATTGGCCCCGTGGACAAGTTGCGGCAGCTACGCCTCGCCAAGGACGCGATGGACCGGGACTGGGCCGACCCGGCCCTGGACCTCGACGCGGTCGCCGCGCACGCCGGGTACTCGCGATACCACTTCCTGCGCGCCTTCAAGGCGGCGTACGGCGAGACCCCCGGCCAGTACCTGACGCACCGCAGGATCGAGCGGGCCGAGGAGATGCTCCGCAGCGCGGACCTCACCGTCACCGAGATCTGCCACCTGGTCGGCTTCAGCAGCCTCGGCACCTTCTCGGCGAGGTTCAAGGCCCGCACCGGGCTCAGCCCCACCGAGTACCGGACCGAGCACGTCGGCCGCGGTGCCTCCCTCATCCCCGGCTGCTACGCCATGCTCTGGGCCGGCGGGTTCCCGGGCAGAAGCGCAACTTCCGAGAAGCGCGGCCCGGACCCGGCTGCCTACGGTGACGGACAGGAACAGCGACCGTCCGGCGGCCGAAGCCGGGCAGGCAGGAGAGCGGTCCCATGATCCAGGGCCTGGCCATCACCACCGTGTGGACCTTCGACCAGGAGCGCACCAAGGCCTTCTTCACCGAGAAGCTCGGCTTCGAGGTGCGCGACGACATCGCGATGGGCGACATGCGGTGGATCACCGTCGGCGCCAAGGACCAGCCCGGTGTCGAACTCGCCCTGATGCGCCTGGACGGACCGGGCCTCGACCCGGAGTCCGCCGAGGCGCTGCGCAAGCTGGTCGCCAAGGGGGTCATGGGGGCCGGCGCGTTCCGTACGGACGACTGCCGCGGCGACTACGAGACCTTCAGCGCGCGGGGCGTCGAGTTCGTCCAGGAGCCCAAGGAACGGCCGTACGGCACCGAGGCGATCTTCCGCGACGACAACGGCAACTGGTACTCGCTGACCGAGCGCAGCGAAGAGCTCGACTTCACCAAGGAGTTCTGAGCGTGCCGACGGAGACCGGGCCCGACCACACCGCCGTCCGCACCGCCCTGTGGCGGGCGCTGCACCTGCGCGCCGACGCGCCGCCGTACGTCATCGAGGACGAGGTCGGGCTGCGGCTCGCCGAACCGGACGCGGACGCCGCGGACACCGCGGACGGCTGGCGGGCCCGGCCGGACATGGACGTCGAGGCCACCCGGCGGACCCGGGCGTCCATCGTGGCCCGGGCCCGTTTCGTCGAGGACCTGGTGGTGGCCCAGGCCGGGCGCGGGGTGGACCAGTACCTCGTTCTCGGTGCCGGGCTCGACACCTTCGCGCAGCGCCGGGCCGCCGACGCCGTGGCCGCCGGGCTGCGGGTGTTCGAGGCGGACCGGGCCGGGGCCGTGGCCTGGAAGCGGCGGCGGCTGACCGAGCTCGGGTACGGGGTGCCGGACTGGCTGACGCTGGTGCCGGTGGACTTCGAGGGCGACTGGTGGGGGCAGCTGGTGGCCGCCGGCTTCGATCTGCGCCGGCCGGCCGTGGTCGCGTCCGCCGGGGTCACGATGTACCTCACGGAGGACGCCGTCGCCGCCACCTTCCGGCACATCGCGCGGCTCGCCCCAGGGTCGACGCTGGTCACGACGTTCCTGCGGCCGATCGAGGACGTCGAGCCGGACCAGCAGGAGCAGCTGCGGGTGGCGCAGCGGGGCGCGCGGGCCTCCGGCACGCCCTTCCTGAGCTTCTACGCACCCGGGCGGCTGGCGGCCCTGGCCCGCGAGGCCGGCTTCCGGGAGACCCGGCACGTCCCGGCGGAGGAACTCGCCGACCGCTACTTCACCGGCCGCACCGACGGCCTGCGCCCCTCCCGCGGCGAGGAACTCCTCGTGGCCCGCACCTGAACACACCTGAAGGCGCCACACCCTGGAGTGCCCCGTCAGGGGCATCCATCAGCCTGCGCGGCTCACCGGCTCACCGGTTTCCCGCCTGGGTCGGGCCCGGCAGCATCGGGTAGCTGCCGGTGGCCGTCGGGGCGTGTTCCGGGAGCCACAGGACGGCCACCGCGCCCTCCGCCGGGATGTGCTCGGGCGCGCCCGCGGGGCGGATGTTGCGGAAGGTCAGGCGGGCGCCCAGGACGCGCGCCTGGCCCGCCGCGATGGTCAGGCCCAGCCCGTGGCCCTGGCCGGCCCGGTCCTCGCTGCCGGTGCGGAAGCGGCTCGGCCCCTCGGCGAGGAGCTTCTCGGGGAAGCCGGGGCCGTGGTCGCGGACCCGGATGACCCGGCCCTCGACGGTCACCTCGACGGGCGGCTTGCCGTGCCGGGCCGCGTTGGCGAGCAGGTTGAACAGCACCCGTTCCAGGCGGCGCGGATCGGTGGTGACCTCCGACTCGTGCACCACCCGCACCTCGATCGCCGGGTCCTTCGCGGCCACCCGCCGGGTGACGAACTCGCCCAGCATGATGTCCTGCAACTCGGCCCGCTCGGAGGCGCTGTCGAGGCGGGCCACCTCCAGCACGTCCTCGACGAGGGTGCGCATCGCCTTCGCCCGGTCCAGGACCAGCTCGGTCGGACGGCCGGGCGGCAGCAGCTCGGCCGCCGTGAGCAGCCCGGTCACCGGCGTACGCAGTTCGTGCGCGATGTCGGCCGTCACCCGCCGCTCGGCCTCCAGGCGCTGCTGCAGCGCGTCCGCCATGGCGTCCACGGCCCGCGCCAGGTCGTCGGTCTCGTCCCGTACGACCCCGCCGATCGCCTCCCGCACCCGCACGTCCGGCTCGCCCTGGGCCACCTGGTTGGCCGCGGCCGCCGCCTTGCGCAGCCGGACCGAGAGCTGCCCGCCGATCAGCACGCCGAGCGCGCTGCCGCCGAGGACGACCGCGATGGAGCCGATGACCAGGGCCTGGTCGAGGTCCTTCAGCACATTGCTGCTGCGGTTCGCGAAGGTGCTGTGCAGGGACAGCACCCGCCCGTCCTTGGCCTGCACCGCGGCCCAGATGTCGGGCGCGCCGCTGCCGTGGTCGATGACGTCGGTCGCCCGGCGGCCCGCGTCGACCCGCTCCCGCAGGGCCGGCGGCAGCCGGGGGTCGTCGACCTTCACGTCCGGGAAGTTCGCCCTCCCGTACAGCTCGTAGTTGCGCTGGCCGATCTGCAGCCGCTCGTTGGCCAGCTCGCGCGCGTTGTCCAGCATCGAGACCCGGGCGGCGTTGTGCACCACCAGGCTCAGCGCGATCGCGACCAGCGCGCCGACCAGGGCGATCGCCGCGCTCAGCTTCCATCTCAGTCCGGTGCGCAGTCCCGGACCCCGGTACCGGTTGGAGAACCCCCGCATGACCGCCTCGCTCAGGCCTTCAACTTGTAGCCGAAACCGCGGACCGTCTCGATGCGGTCCTGGCCGATCTTGGTCCGCAGCCGTTGCACATGGACGTCGACGACGCGGGTGTCCCCGCCCCAGCCGTAGTCCCAGACGCGTTCGAGCAGCTTGTCGCGGGAGAGCACGGTCCCCGGCGCCGAGGAGAACTCCAGGAGCAGCCGCATCTCGGTGGGCGTCAGCGCGACCGGCTGCCCGGCCCGGCGCACCTCCATGCCCTCGGTGTCGATCTCCAGGTCGCCGAAGGTGAGCATGCCACCCGTCACCTCCGCCGCGTCCTCGTGCGGCTTCTCGCCACCGCTCGCGTGCCCGAAGCGGCGCAGCACCGCCCGGATCCGGGCGACCAGGACGGCCCCGTCGAACGGCTTGGTGACGTAGTCGTCGGCGCCCGCCTCCAGGCCCAGCACCACGTCGATCGAGTCGGCCCGCGCCGACAGCATGATCACCGGGACGGTCGACTCGTCGCGGATGCGCCGGCACAGGCTCACCCCGTCCAGGCCCGGGACCATCACGTCCAGCAGGGCGATGTCGGGCCGGTCGGCGCGGAAGGCCTCCAGTCCCGACAGGCCGTCGGGCATGGCGGTGACCGCGAAGCCGTCCCGCTCCAGGGCGAGCTGGGTGGCCTCGCGGATGACGTCGTCGTCCTCGACGAAGAGGACGTGGGTCTGGTCTGCCATCCCGGCTCTCTCGGTAGTGGGTTCAGTTGGCTGGGGAGGGCACCGGCGTGGCGCCGTCGTCGCCGCTGCCGGCCGCGTTGCCGTAGTCGGTGTGGTGGAAGTCCTCCTGGACGAAGCGTCCCGCGGACCAGCTGTAGGTGATCACGTTCTCGCCGGAAGGGCTCGACACCGGGTCGCCCTTCTCGTACACCTGCTTGGTCACGCTCAGGTCGCCCCGGTCTATCTCCGCGTAGACCGGGGACTCCTCGGCCTTGAAGACGTTCTTGTACGCGCCGCTCTCCCTGCGGTACACGTACGCCCCGACCCCGACCGCGTCCCCGCAGGTCAGGACATTGACGACAATGTCCTCGACCGGGCCGCCGGTCAGCTCGCCGTACGTCACGTCGACGGGGTACTCGTCGCCCGAGCACGGTTTCAGGTCCCGCTTCACCGTGGCCGAGACCGCCGGGTCGGCCTTCACCAGGGCGACCGCGTCGACCTTCTCGTACGTCTGCGACGGGTTGGGCGAGGGGGCCTTGGCCGCCGGGGCGGGCGCGACCGAGCCGGCGTGCGCCGGCCCCTCGTCACGGGCTCCGGTGCCGCCGGTGCCGCAGGCCGCGGCGAAAAGGGCGAGGGCGGCGAGCACGGCCGCCGCCGTGATCACCGCCTGTGCACTCGCCGGGCCTCTGCTGGACCCCGTGCCGGTCAGGCCGCGCAACGCTCCCGCTCCTCACGCTCCAGCGCGCGTGCGTCGAGGTCGCGTGACTCCAGCTCCTCGCGGAGCCGGGCGAGCGCCCGGTGCAGCGTGCTCTTGACCGTTCCGGCCGACATGCCGAGGGCGGCGGCCGTCTCCTCCGTGGACATCTGCTCCCAGTGTCGCAGCACCACGACACTGCGCTGCTTCGGAGCCAGCACCTTCATGATGTCCATGAGGAGAGCGCGGTCCGCGTGCTGCTCGGTGGAGTCCTCCACGCGCGCGTCGGGCAGCTGCTCGGTCGGGACCTCCTCCAGCTTCCGGGCCCGCCACCACTCGGTCCGCGTGTTGATCATGACCCGGCGCAGGTAGGCGTCGGCGAGCTTCTTGTCCTCGATGGTCTCCCAGCGGCCGTACGTCCGGACCAGCGCGGTCTGCAGCAGGTCCTGGGCGTCCGTCGGGTCCGGGACCAGCCGGCGGGCGCTGCGCAGCAGCGCGTCCTGCCGAGTGCGGACGTACTCCTCGAATTCGAGCACCTCGCCCTGCGCCATGATCAACCGCCTCCCGATCCCCGTCTTCCCCGGCCCTGTGCCTGAGTCCCTGCCGTCCCGCGGTCCTGGCGGGCACAGAAACGAAGCTACGGACCCGTTGTCACGGGGCTGTGCGGAGCAGCCTGCGGGTAGCAATCGGCTGTCCGTCGGTTGTGTAACGGAAGTAGGTACGGGGTAAGCGGGCGCAGGTTTATGCCCGGCTATGTGCTGATGTGCCGCGGGGTCGGTGTCGTAACAGAGCCCCGTCTCCTGTGATGTGGCTGTACGTCAGCCCAGCGGAAGCCGGTACAGGCCGCCCGCGAGCGGCTCCACCAGGCCGTCCGAGACCAGCCCGTCCAGTGCGCGGGCCCGCTGCACCGGCTCGTGCCACACCCGGTCGAGCGCCGTCTGCGGCACCGGGGCGTGCGCCTCCCGCAGGACGGCGAGCAGCTTGCCGCGCACCTGCCGGTCGGTGCCGGCGTACGTCTGCCCGCGCCGGGGCGCCCCCTCGTGCTCCGGCTTGCCGGCCAGCCGCCAGGCGCACTCCCCGGCGATCGGACACCGCTGGCACGTCTCGTTCTTCGCCGTGCAGACCAGCGCGCCCAGCTCCATCGAGGCGGCGGCCCAGCGGGCGGCGGTCCTGTCGTCCGGGGGCAGCAGTTCGCGGGCGAGCTTGCGCTCGGCGGCGGTGGTGGCGTTCGGCGGGTACTGCACACCGGTCACCGCCCGTGCGAACACCCGCCGCACATTGGTGTCGAGCACGGCGTGCCGCTGCCCGTACGCGAACGACGCCACGGCCGCGGCGGTGTACTCGCCGATGCCCGGCAGCGCGAGCAGCTGCGCGTGATCCGTCGGTACGTCCCCGTCGTGCCGTTCCGTTATGGCGACGGCGGCGCCGTGCAGCCGCAGGGCCCGGCGCGGGTAGCCGAGCCGGCCCCAGGCGCGGACCGCCTCGCCGGGCGCCTCGGCGGCGAGGTCGGCGGGGCGCGGCCAGCGGGCCAGCCACTGCTCGTACACGGGCAGCACGCGGCTGACCGGCGTCTGCTGCAGCATGAACTCGCTGACCATCACACCCCACGGGCCCGCCTCCGGGCGGCGCCAGGGGAGGTCACGGGCGTGGGCGTCGAACCAGGCGATCACAGGGGTGTGCAGCTTCTCAGTCATGGCCCTTCCGATCCTGCCACGTCCGGGGACGGGTGGGGTGGACGTGGTCCGCGGCGGGGGCGGGGCGTGGTCGCGGTTGACGCCACTCGCGGCGAAGAGCGGCCATGCCGACGGGAGTTGCCGGAATGATGATCCGGAAAAGTTGAGGTTTGGGCGGCGGGTGGGGCGAGGAACTGCACGGATCTCTCGTACAGTTTGGGCCGTGGGATCTCTGCGCAATCCGGTCGGGCCGCTTCCCTCCTCCATCTACTGGCGACGGAGGGTCTTCATGCTGTCGGCGCTCGTCGTCCTGGCACTGCTGATCGCGTGGATCGTGACGTCGAACGGCGGGGGCGGCAAGAAGAACGCCGACGGGTCGGACGGCAAGAATCCCGTGTCCACGATCACGCCGGGGCCGTCCGGAAGCGGGCCGGCGATCAGCCAGGCACCCGGCGGCCGGGACGGGTCGAGCGGGAGCGGTTCGGGGGGCGGTTCCGGTTCGAGTTCGGGTTCGAGCTCCGGTTCCGGCGAAGGGAGTTCGGGCGCCACGGGCGGCGGCACGTCGGCCGGCTCGACCGGTTCGGGCGGTTCCTCGGGCTCGTCGGGTTCCTCGTCCGGCTCGGGGGACGACGTGACGTCGGGTTCCGGCGGTACGGTCGCCTCGCTGCCGGGGACTTCCACGCTGCCCAACTGCACCGCCGGGTCGGTGTCGTTGACCCTGCGGAGCCTGCACAACTCGTACTCGCCGGAGCAGACGCCGACCTTCGAGCTCACCGCGAAGAACACGTCGTCCAGTGACTGCAAGATCGACCTCGGGCCGAAGAACGCGGTGCTGACCATCACGCAGGCCAGTGCGGACGACACCTACTGGTCCTCGGCGGACTGCCCGAAGTCCGCGGCCGGCCGGTGGTACCGGGTGCCGTCGGGGAGCAGCATCACCTACACCCTGAGGTGGGACCGCAAGCCGAGCGCCGCCCAGTGCGCAACGCCTGCGGCGGGCTCGGCCGGCACAGGCACGTACCTCCTGGAGGCGACGGCCCCGGGGTACGCCAAGGCCCAGGCATCCTTCGTGCTGACGGCGGACTAGCGGGCGGCGGGGGTTTCACTCACCGGCGCTTGCCGGTTGCCGCCCGCGGCTGAGTAGAAGCGTCGGCCGGAGCGCCCCGTCAGGGGCGCGGGGAACTGCGCGATCGGCCCCCACCGGACCGCGGCCGAGTGACTGGCGTGCGCAGGGTTTCGCTCACCGGCGCTTGCCGGTTGCCGCCTGCGGCTGAGTAGAAGCGTCGGCCGGAGCGCCCCGTCAGGGGCGCGGGGAACTGCGCGATCGGCCCCCACCGGCCCGCGGGCGCCGTGCGACCCAACTCACCCGGCTAGTTGGCGAAATCAGACATACCGCTCGAGAATCGACGACTCCGCCAGCCGCGACAGCCCCTCGCGTACGCTGCGCGCCCGGGCCTCACCGACGCCGTCGACGGTCTGCAGGTCGTCGACGCTCGCGGCGAGCAGCTTCTGCAGGCCACCGAAGTGCTCGACCAGCCGGTCGATGATCGCCCCCGGCAGCCGCGGCACCTTCGCCAGCAGCCGGAAGCCGCGCGGCGACACCGCCGAGTCCAGCGTCTCCGGTGAGCCGGTGTACCCCAACGCCCGCGCCACCGTCGGCAGTTCCAGCAGCTCCGCGTGGCTCAGAGCGTCCAGCTCGGACAGCGCCTCGTCGACCGTGCGGGAGCGCTTCGCGGTCGGCTCGGGGACGTAGTCCCGGACCACCAGCTCGCGCTCCGGCTCCACCCCGGCGATCAGCTCGTCCAGCTGGAGGGCGAGAAGCCGCCCGTCGGTGCCCAGTTCGACCACGTACTCGGCGATCTCGGTGGCGATCCGGCGGACCATCTCCAGGCGCTGGGCGACCGCCGACACGTCGCGGACCGTCACCAGGTCCTCGATCTCCAGCGCTGACAACGTTCCCGCGACCTCGTCCAGGCGGAGCTTGTACCGCTCCAGGGTGGCCAGCGCCTGGTTCGCGCGGGAGAGGATCGCCGCCGAGTCCTCCAGGACGCGGCGCTGCCCCTCGACGTACAGCGCGATCAGCCGCATCGACTGGGAGACCGAGACCACCGGGAACCCGACCTGCTTGGAGACGCGGTCCGCCGTGCGGTGACGGGTGCCCGTCTCCTCCGTGGGGATCGTCGCGTCGGGTACGAACTGCACGCCCGCCCGGAGGATCTTCGACAGGTCGGAGGAGATCACGATGCCGCCGTCGAGCTTGCACAGCTCGCGCAGCCGGGTCGCCGTGAACTCGACATCCAGCACAAAACCGCCCGTGCACATCGCCTCGACCGTCTTGTCGAAGCCGAGGACGATGAGTCCGCCCGTGTTGCCGCGGAGGACCCGCTCCAGGCCGTCCCGCATGGACGTGCCCGGAGCCACGGCGCTCAGCGAGGCGCGCATCAGGCCATCGGAACCGGCACTCCCACCGGACTTTCCGGGAGCTCCTGCCCGGTCGTTGGCTGCCACTGCACTCCTCCGGTCGCAGGTTCTGAGGCGCTGCCGTCCCCGCACTCGGTTCGTACGGACGGGCGAGACCAGGGCAAAGTCTACCGGCGCTCCTCAGCCTCCCGTGGGGCCTCTCGCCGACGGGAGCGCGGCAGCACCCGCAGCGCGTCCCCCATGTCGGCTACTTCCAGGACCTTCATGCCCGTCGGGATCTTGCCCGGATCGCCCGGCACGAGCGCGTGCGTGAAGCCGAGCCGGTGCGCCTCGGCGAGCCTGCGCTGGACCCCCGTGACCCGTCTGACCTCGCCCGCGAGGCCGACCTCGCCGATGGCGACCAGGTTCTTCGGGAGCGGGGTGTCGCTGGCCGCGGAGGCCAGGGCGAGGGCGATGGCCAGGTCGGCGGCGGGCTCGGAGAGCTTCACGCCACCCACCGTCGCGGAGTAGATGTCCCGCTTGCCGAGCGCGCTGATCCGGCCGCGCTGCTCCAGGACGGCCAGCATCATCGAGACGCGGGAGGTCTCCAGGCCGGAGGTGGTGCGGCGCGGGGAGGGGATCTGGGAGTCGACCGTCAGCGCCTGCACCTCGGCGACCAGGGGGCGGCGGCCCTCCAGGGTGACGGTCAGGCAGGTGCCCGGGACCGGTTCGGCGCGCCGGGTCAGGAAAAGTCCGCTCGGGTCGGCGAGGCCCGTGATGCCCTCGTCGTGCAGTTCGAAACAGCCGACCTCGTCCGTGGCGCCGTAGCGGTTCTTGACGCCCCGGACCAGGCGGAGGCGGGCGTGCCGGTCGCCCTCGAAGTGCAGGACGACGTCCACCAGGTGTTCGAGGAGCCGCGGTCCCGCGATCGCGCCGTCCTTGGTGACATGGCCCACGAGGAGGGTGGACATGCCCCGCTCCTTCGACGCGCGGATGAGGGCGCCGGCCACCTCGCGGACCTGGGCCATGCCGCCCGGGGCGCCGTCGATCTCCGGGGAGGCGACCGTCTGGACGGAGTCCAGGATCAGCAGCGACGGCTTCACCGCGTCCAAGTGGCCGAGGACGGCGGCCAGGTCGGTCTCGGCGGCGAGGTAGAGGTGGTCGTCGATGGCGCCGATGCGGTCGGCGCGCAGCCGGACCTGGCTCGCCGACTCCTCGCCGGTGACGTAGAGCGTGCGGTGCTCGTCGCTGGCCGACTTGGCGGCCACGTCGAGCAGGAGGGTGGACTTGCCGACGCCGGGCTCGCCGGCGAGCAGCACCACCGCGCCGGGGACCAGGCCGCCGCCGAGGACCCGGTCCAGCTCCGGGACGCCGGTGGCGCGGGCGGTGGCCTGCCGGCCGTCGACCTGGCCGATCGGCACCGCGGAGGTGGTGACCCGGCCGGGTGCCGTCGTACGCACCGCGGGCGCGCCGTACTCCTCGATCGTCCCCCACGCCTGGCACTCGGCACACCGGCCGAGCCACTTGGCCGTCTGCCAGCCGCACTCGGTGCAGCGGTAGGACGGACGGTCCTTCGAGGTCTTGGTACGGGCAGCCATGCGGAAACCGTAGCCCCCACCACTGACAGTGGGGCCGCGGTGGCCTGCGTGACAGGTGTGGGTGGACCGGTCCCGGCCACCCCGGGACGGGAACGAGCCAGGGTAGAACAGGTTCCTGTCCCCGATTGAGGGATCGTTTCACCCGTACGGATTAAAAGAGCTCAAGCCGCCAGAAGGGGGCATACGGCGCCGCCTACGGTCGCACGGGTGATGAGCAGCAGTGCGGAGACCTCGGCCCGAACAACCGGCGCACACCGGGCACACCGGGAGGTGCGGACGGCGCGTGATCGTGCGGCGGCGCGTGCGCTGGCGCAGCGACCGCCGGCGCGCTACGAGCCGTACCTGGACGGGCTGTTCACCTACTGCCTCTCGGTGCTCTGCGACCACGACGCGGCCACCGCCGCGCTCGGCGACGTCCTCGCCCTCGCCGAGCGGCGCGGCCAGCGCGTCCCGGAGGCCGCCGGGGACCGCAGGGCCTGGCTGTACGCGCTGGCCCGCTGGGCCTGTCTGCGCGGACTCGCCCAGGCCAAGCAGAAACGTCAGGCCACCCACGCGGCGGGCCGGCACCCCGCCCCCGACCCCGTGACCGTGGTCCCCGCCGACACCCAGGAGCAGCGGCGCAGCGAACTCGCCCTGCTCGCCTGGCCGGAAGCCGCGGGCACCTCCCCCGAGCAGCGCGAGGCGCTCGAACTCGCCGTACGCCACCACCTGGCCGCCCACGAGGTCGCCGCCGTCCTCGGCATGGACCTGGCCGGCGCCCGGGAACTGCTCGCCTCCGCCGCCTGCGAGGTCGAACGCACCCGTGCGGCTCTCGCCGTCGTCGAGACCGGCGGCTGTCCGAGCGTGTCCCACCTCACCGGCGACAGCCAGCTGGTCCTCAGCAGCGCGCTGCGCCGCGAACTGGTCCGGCACGTCGACGACTGTCCGCGCTGCCGCCGTACCGCCGAGCGCGCCGCCCCCGGCCGGTGGCCCGGCGCGATGACCACGCCCGCCGAGCTGCCCGTCCTGGAGGCGCCCCGCGCGGCCCTGCACGTGGCCATGGCGCACCCGCCACGCGCGCGTGGCGCCGCCCCGCGCTTCGACCGGCGCGGCTTCCCGATGGACCCCAAGGACCGTGCGGCCCGCCGCGACCGGCTACGCGCGCGTGCCGTCACGACGACCGTCGTCGCCACGGTGGTGGCCGCGCCGGTGCTGGCCCTGTGGGCGGCGTACCGGGGCTCGCCGGCGGGGGAGGGCCACGAGGGACCGTCCGCGACCGCGCGGGAGGCCGCCGGCCCCGACGCGCTCGACGGCGACACGGGCGGGGGCTACGAGAACGCCGGCAACGCCAGCACCAGACCCGGGCCGCGCATCGGCAAGGACGGCAAGGCCGACGTGTCGGTGGAGGTGATCGGCGTCGCGGGAGCCGACCGTAGGAAGACCGGTGCGGGGCACCTCGCGGTGACGGCCGCGAACGACGGGGACACGACGCTGGTCACGCTCGCGGCGTCCGGGGACGCGGCGGTGCGGTGGTCGGTGTCCACCTCGGCGGCCTGGCTGTACTTCTCCCGGCCGTCGGGGACGCTCCGGCCGGGCGAGTCGTTCACGATCAAGGTGTACGTCGATCATCTGCGGGAGCCGGCCGGGCACTGGAGCGCGCGGGTGGCGGTGGCGCCGGCGGGGGCGGTGGTGTCGATCGACGGGTACGGGATGGCTCCGCCGGCGCGCCGGGGGCCGAAACCGCCGCCTGCGGGGAGGCCGACGCCGACACCGACGGCATCCGACCCGACGCAGCCGTCACCGCCGGTCAGCGATCCGCCGACGTCGAGCGATCCGACCCCGACACCCACCGACTCGGCCACCGCCGGCCCGACGGGGTCACCTTCCCCGACGGCGCCCGACAGCGAGAGCCCCGCCCCGACACCGTGAGCCCCACCACCGCCCGACCTCTTCCACGGGCCCGCTCCCTCGACCGGTCTCTTGGCTCGGCTGGTCTCTAGGCTCGACCGGTTCCTTGGCCCAGTCGGTCTCCTCGGCCGGCTTTTTGCCTCGGGCGGTTTCTTGCCTCGGCCGGATACCTGCCCTGGCCGGTCTCTTGGACCGAGCGGTTCCTTCCCCTGCCGGTTTCTTGCCTCCGCCAGTCTCCTTTTCCGCCGCGATGGTGCTCGGCCACGACGGTGGAGTTCGGCGGTGCCGGGCCGGGTAACAGCCGCCGTGGCGGGTTGCGGCGCGTTGGCGGGTGCGGTGTCGTCGTGGCTGGTCGCGCAGTTCCCCGCGCCCCTTTCGGGGCGCTGCGGTGAGCGTTGGCCGACCGGATCCGCCGGATGGGCGGCGGGTTGCGGCGCGTTGGCGGGTGCGGTGTCGTCGTGGCTGGTCGCGCAGTTCCCCGCGCCCCTTTCGGGGCGCTGCGGTGAGCGTTGGCCGACCGGATCCGCCGCTCTTTCGGGGCGTTGCAGCGCGCGCTACTCGACCGGGTCCGCCGGATGGGGCGCCAGCAGGGGGAGCTGGGAAGTGAGGCGTTGTTCGCAGAGTTCTGCCAGGCGGTCGTAGCCTGCCTTGCCCATCAGTTCGGTCAGTTCTGCGCGGTACGAGACGTACACCGGGTCGCCCGCGCCGTGCGCAGAGGTCGCCGAGGTGCACCACCAGTGCAGGTCGTGGCCGCCGGGGCCCCAGCCCCTGCGGTCGTACTCGCCGATCGAGACCTGGAGGACCCGCGTGTCGTCGGGGCGGTCGATCCAGTCGTACGTCCGGCGGATCGGGAGCTGCCAGCAGACGTCCGGCTTGGTCTCCAGCGGCTCGCGGCCCTCCCGCAGCGCGAGGATGTGCAGCGAGCAGCCGGCGCCGGCGGCGAAACCGGGGCGGTTCTGGAAGATGCAGGAGCCCTGGTACGGGCGGGTCTGGCGGGAGCCCTCGTCGTCCTCGGAGACCCAGCCGTGCGCGGTGCCCTCGGCGTGGTTCTGCCAGATCTCCGGTGTGAGCCTCGCCACATGATCGGCGACCCGCTTCTCGTCGTCCTCGTCGGAGAAGTGCGCGCCCAGCGTGCAGCAGCCGTCGTCCGCGCGGCCCGCCTGGATGCCCTGGCAGCCGCTGCCGAAGATGCAGTTCCAGCGGGAGGTCAGCCAGGTCAGGTCACAGCGGAACACCTGCTCGTCGTCGGCCGGATCCGGGAACTCCACCCACGCCCGCGCGAAGTCGAGACCCTTCTCGTCCGCTGCGAGGGTCTTCTTCGGCGTCTTAGAAGACTGCTTCGGTGGCTTCGCCCGCGAAGAACCGTCGGCTGATTTGGCGGCCTTGTGGTCCTTCGTCTTTTTCGTCTTTGGCACCCGTCCAGGGTAAGTCGCCGAAGGCCGCTCCGGGGACTGCTCAGGGCCCGCCGTCAGCAGTGTTCCGTACAGTTCCGTACATGAGACTCGGTGTCCTCGACGTGGGATCTAACACGGTGCATCTGCTGGTCGTGGATGCGCACCCCGGCGCGCGCCCGCTGCCAGCGCACTCGCACAAGGCGGAGTTGCGCCTTGCCCAACTTCTCGACGGCAACGGGGCGATCGGCCCCGACGGCGTCGAGAAACTGGTCGGTGTCGTCCAGGACGCCCTGCAGGCCGCGGAGGACAAGGGAGTCGAGGACCTGCTGCCGTTCGCCACCTCCGCCGTGCGCGAGGCCACCAACGCCGACGACGTCCTCGCGCGCGTGAAGGCCGAGACCGGGGTCGAGCTCCAGGTCCTCACCGGCGCCGAGGAGGCCCGGCTGACCTTCCTCGCGGTCCGCCGCTGGTTCGGCTGGTCCGCCGGAAAGCTGCTGGTCCTGGACATCGGCGGCGGCTCCCTGGAGATCGCGTACGGCATCGACGAGGAGCCCGACACGGCCGTCTCGCTGCCGCTCGGCGCCGGCCGGCTCACCGCGGGCTGGCTCCCCGGCGACCCGCCGTCCGCCGACGACATACGGGCCCTGCGCCGCCATGTACGCGCCGAGATCGCCCGTACGGTCGGCGAGTTCACCCGCTTCGGCGCCCCCGACCACGTGGTCGCCACGTCCAAGACCTTCAAGCAGCTGGCCCGCATCGCCGGCGCCGCCCGCTCCGCCGACGGCCTCTACGTCCAGCGCGAACTCAAGCGGGGCTCGCTGGAGGCCTGGGTCCCGAGGCTCGGGGCCATGACCACGGCCCAGCGCTCCGCACTCCCGGGGGTGTCGGAGGGACGGTCGGGCCAGCTGGTGGCGGGCGCGCTGGTGGCCGAGGCCGCGATGGACCTGTTCGAGGTGGAGAACCTGGAGGTCTGCCCGTGGGCGTTGCGGGAGGGCGTGATCCTGCGGCGCCTCGACCACATGGGTTCCGCGTAAGCGCCCCCTGGGGGCGTGGGGCTGTATTCGACATGCGGCTCCGCCGCGCGGGCGCGAACGACCACGACGCCGCCGCACTCGCCGACGCACCGCAACCCGCCACGGCGACCGGGCGCCCGGCCCCTCCCACCCGCGCTCGCCGGCGCGACCCCGGTCACACCGGAGAGCAGGCGCCCCCTGTCCACCCGTCTCCACCCCGTAACCTGTCCCTCGTGGCAAACCCAAGGGACGTCGTCCGCATCCCGGATGCGAAGGTCGCGCTCTCCACGGCCTCCGTCTACCCGGAGTCGACGGCGACGGCCTTCGAGATCGCCGCACGCCTCGGTTACGACGGCGTCGAGGTCATGGTGTGGACCGACCCGGTCAGCCAGGACATCGAGGCCCTGCGCCGGCTGAGCGACTACCACCGCATCCCGATCCTCGCCGTCCACGCCCCCTGCCTGCTGATCACCCAGCGGGTCTGGTCCACCGACCCCTGGGTCAAGCTCCAGCGGGCCCGGGCCGCCGCGGAGAAGCTGGGCGCGAGCACGGTCGTCGTCCACCCCCCGTTCCGCTGGCAGCGCCAGTACGCCCGCGACTTCGTCGAGGGGATCTGGCGTATGGCGAACGAGACGGATGTGCGGTTCGCGGTGGAGAACATGTACCCGTGGCGCTACCGCGACCGCGAGATGCTCGCGTACGCCCCCGACTGGGACGTCACCAAGGACGACTACCGGCACTTCACGATCGACCTCAGCCACGCCGCGACCTCCCGTGTCGACGCGCTCGCCATGCTCGACCGCATGGGCGGCCGGCTCGGCCACGTCCACCTCGCCGACGGCCGCGGCTCAGCCAAGGACGAGCACCTGGTGCCGGGCCGCGGCACCCAGCCCTGCGCCGAACTGCTGGAGCGGCTCGCGGTCACCGGCTTCGACGGGCATGTCGTCATCGAGGTCAACACCCGGCGCGCGATGTCCGGCGCCGAGCGCGAGGCGGACCTCGCGGAGGCCCTGGCCTTCACCCGCCTGCACCTGGCCTCGGCGGTGAAGGTGCCCCGCCGGTGACCAATGCCCCGACCGGCGACGGCGCGGGTGCCCGCCGCCGCGGCCGACCCCCGCGCGCCGAGTCGGCCGACACCCGGGACCGTATCCTCGTCACCGCCCGCGAGGAGTTCTCCGAACACGGCTACGAGAAGACGTCCGTACGCGCCATCGCCAAGGCCGCCGGGGTCGACTCCGCCCTGGTGCACCACTACTTCGGCACCAAGGAACAGATCTTCGAGGCCGCCATCGCGGTCGCCTTCGCCCCCGCCCTCAACGCGCCCGTCGCGATCGCCGACGGCCCGCTGGACGGCGTCGGTGAGCGGCTGACCCGGTTCATCTTCGGTATCTGGGAGAACCCCACCACCCGTACGCCCCTCCTCGCGATCGTCCGCTCCGCCGTCAACAACGAAACGGCCGCCGCCGTCTTCCGCCGCCTGATCGCTTCCCAGCTGCTGCGCCGGATCGCCGGACAGCTGGACCTCCCGGACGCCGAGCTGCGCGCCGAACTGGCGGCGGCACAGCTGATCGGGTGCGCGATACTGCGCTACGTGATCAAGGTGGAGCCGCTGGCGTCCGCGGACCTGGAGCAGATCGTGGCCAGGGTCGCCCCGGTGGTGCAGGGGCATCTGACCGGGCCGTGACCAGCCCCGCTGAGACATGTGTCCCGCATTCCGGACACCTCGTCCCGAGCCGTGGTCAACGGGCGTACGCTCGTTAGCAGCCCTATCTGTCTGAAGGAGCGAGCGACGATGCCCGAGCTGAGGTCCCGCACAGTCACCCACGGCCGCAACATGGCGGGCGCCCGCGCCCTTATGCGCGCCTCCGGTGTACCGGGTGCGGACATCGGCCGCAAGCCGATCATCGCCGTCGCGAACTCCTTCACGGAGTTCGTGCCGGGCCACACCCACCTCCAGCCGGTCGGCCGGATCGTCTCCGAAGCGATCAAGGAAGCCGGCGGCATCCCGCGCGAGTTCAACACGATCGCCGTCGACGACGGCATCGCGATGGGCCACGGCGGCATGCTGTACTCCCTCCCGTCCCGCGACCTGATCGCCGACTCGGTCGAGTACATGGTCGAGGCGCACTGCGCCGACGCCCTGGTCTGCATCTCCAACTGCGACAAGATCACCCCGGGCATGCTCATGGCCGCCCTGCGCCTGAACATCCCGACGGTCTTCGTCTCCGGCGGCCCCATGGAGGCCGGCCGCGCGACCCTCGTGGACGGCACGGTCCGCACCCTCGACCTGGTCGACGCGATCTCCGACGCGGTGAACGACAAGATCTCGGACGAGGACATCCTCCGTATCGAGGAGAACGCCTGTCCGACCTGCGGTTCCTGCTCCGGCATGTTCACCGCCAACTCGATGAACTGCCTGACGGAGGCGATCGGCCTCTCCCTCCCCGGCAACGGCTCGGTCCTGGCCACCCACACCGCCCGTAAGCAGCTGTACGTCGACGCGGCCCGCACGGTCATGGACCTCACCCGCCGCTACTACGAGCAGGACGACGAGACGGTCCTGCCGCTCAACATCGCGACCTTCGCCGCGTTCGAGAACGCGATGGCCCTGGACATCGCGATGGGCGGCTCCACCAACACGATCCTCCACCTGCTGGCCGCCGCCCAGGAGGCGGGCGTCCCCTTCGGCCTGGAGGAGATCAACGAGGTCTCGCGCCGGGTCCCCTGCCTGGCCAAGGTCGCTCCGAACGTCGCGAAGACCCGCACGTACTACATGGAGGACGTGCACCGCGCCGGCGGCATCCCCGCCCTCCTCGGCGAACTGCACCGCGGCGGCCTCCTCAACGAGGACGTGCACTCCGTCCACAGCCCCTCCCTCGCGGACTGGCTGAAGACGTGGGACGTGCGCGGCGGCTCCCCGTCCCCCGAGGCCGTGGAGCTGTGGCACGCGGCCCCCGGCTGCGTCCGCTCCGCCGAGGCGTTCTCCCAGTCCGAGCGCTGGGAGGCCCTGGACGAGGACGCCGCGGAGGGTTGCATCCGCAGCGTCGAGCACGCGTATTCCCAGGACGGCGGCCTCGCGGTCCTCAAGGGCAACCTCGCCGTCGACGGCTGCGTGGTCAAGACGGCCGGCGTCGACGAGTCGATCTGGACCTTCGAGGGCCCCGCGGTCGTCTGCGAGTCGCAGGAGGAAGCCGTCGAGAAGATCCTCAACAAGCAGGTCACCGACGGCGACGTGGTCGTGATCCGCTACGAGGGTCCCAAGGGCGGCCCCGGCATGCAGGAAATGCTCTACCCGACGTCCTTCCTCAAGGGCCGCGGCCTCGGCAAGACCTGCGCGCTGATCACCGACGGCCGCTTCTCCGGCGGCACGTCGGGCCTCTCCATTGGCCACGCCTCCCCGGAAGCGGCCTCCGGCGGCACCATCGCCCTCGTCGAGGACGGCGACCGCATCCGCATCGACATCCCGAACCGCACGATCGAGCTCCTCGTCGACGAGGCCGAGCTGTCCCGCCGCGAGCAGGCCCTGAACGGCGTGTACGCCCCGAAGAACCGCGACCGCAAGGTCTCGGCGGCCCTGCGCGCCTACGCCGCGATGGCCACCAGCGCCGACAAGGGCGCGGTCCGCGACGTGACGAAGCTGGGCTGAGCCCCGCCGCAATCCCGGAAGGGGCCGCCTCCTCAAGGGGCGGCCCCTTCTTTTCGCGCTGCTACCAGGCGCCGGGATCCGCCGCGTCGACGGCGAAGACGGTGCCGTCGGGGGCGGTGGCGTAGAGGTGGGTGTCGAGGAGCAGGGGGGCGGGCAGGGCGGCGGTGACCTGGCCCGAGTTCGTGCCGAGGCGCGCCGGAGTCTGGCCGACGAGGGTTCCCCTGCGTCTGTCGACGGCGAGCAGGCGTCCGTCGGCGGCGGTGAAATAGACGTGCCGGTCGTCGGTCACGGGCGCCGAGCCCCGGCTCACCGACGTCTGGAGCTCCCAGAGCTGCTTGCCGCTCTCCAGGTCGACGGCCTCCAGCGAGCCGCCGGCGGACAGCAGATAGACGACATCGCCGCGCACCGTGGCACCCGGAGCCACCCGGGGAACGGGCAGCGCCACCCGGCGGGTCGCCCTCGCGTCGGGTGTGTAGCGCACCACCGCGTCCGTCTCCCCGGCGGTGGTGTCCACGGACAGCAGGAAGAGGGACCCGCCCGCGCTCCCGACCGGCCGCAGATCCCCCGTCAGCCTGGCTCTCCAGCGCTTGGCACCGGTGACCGGATCCAGCGCGGTGACCTGGGTTCCCGTCCCGTCGGCGGCGGTACCGGCCGCGTACACCAAGGGATCCCCGGCGAACGAGCTCAGGGACGGCGTGCCGCCGCCCGAGACGGGCAGGGTCCACCTGGTGTGACCGGACCTGCCGTCCATACCGGTGATCACCCCGTTGGCCCCCACGGCCAGCAGCATGCTCTTGGTGAACTCCATGACCTGGTTCGCGGGCATGTCCTGCTTCCAGCGCGACGCACCCGAGGTGGGGTCGAGCGCCTCCACCTTCCGGCCGCCGTGCGTCGGCAGCAGCAGGAGGCCGCCGGACAGGTACGGCGAGCCGCTCGTACGTTCGTCCGCGACCCTGTGCCGCCACAGCAGACGGCCGTCCGCCGGATCGAGGGCAAAGGCCAGGCCGGACCGGAAGCACAGCAACTTCCCCGCACCGGCGACGCACTGGGGCATCCCCGAACCGCCCTTGGCCACCGGCTCCGCCTGCCACGCCGCGAACGCGGCCGCGGAGCCGTGCACCGTGCTGCCCACCGGCGTCGGATCGCCGCCCCCGAGCCACAGTGCCGAGGCGAGCACCCCACCCAGGACCAGGACACCCGCCCCGGCGGCCACCACCACGCGCCGCCATGTCTTGCGCGCCTTCCTGGGCTTCAGCGCTTTCTGCTCCGGTACGGCGGCAGGAGGCTCCTTTTCCTGCGGAGGCCCGTCGCCTTCGCCGCCGACCATGACCCGCTGTGCCGGTATGAACGCCTGCGTGTCGTACGACGCCGACAACGACCGCAGGCCCCGCATCAGTTCGTCGGGCGTCGGCCGGTCCTCGGGCTCCTTGGCGAGGCAGCGCATCACCAGCGGAGCGATCTCCTCCGGTACGCCGGTGAGGTCGGGCTCGTCGTGCACGACCTGGTAGGCCACGACGTACGGGCTGTCGGAGTCGAACGGCCCTTGCCCTGTCGCCGCGTGCACCAGCACCGACCCGAGCGCGAAGATGTCGGCGGCGGGCCCCACTTCACGCGGCCGCCGGAACTGCTCCGGTGCCATGAACGGCGGCGTACCGATCAACTTTCCTGTCTCGGTACGCAGTTCGCTGTCTTTCGGCCGGGAGATACCGAAGTCGATGACCTTGGGACCGTCTTCGGCGAGCAGCACATTGCTCGGCTTGAGATCCCGGTGCACCACGCCGACCCTGTGAATATCGCCCAACGCCTCCGCCAGCCCGGCCATCAGCCGACGCAACTGGGCAGGAGGCATCGGCCCGTTCCGCTTCACGTGCTCGGAAAGGGTCGGGCCGGGAATGAAGAGGGTGGCCATCCAGGGCCGTTCGGCCTCGGGATCGGCGTCCACGACGGGTGCGGTGAAGGCGCCGCTGACCTTGCGTGCGGCGGCCACCTCCTGCCGGAAACGGCCCCTGAACTCACGGTCCTTGGCGTACTGGGCGTGCACGACCTTCACCGCGAGCTTCAGCCCCGAGGTGCTGCGGGCCAGGTGCACCACGCCCATCCCACCGGAGCCGAGGCAGGACTCCAGGCGGTAGTGCCCGGCGTACTCGGGAAGTTCCGCTTCCGCGCCCGCTCCGGTGTTGCGCTGTGGCGTCAAGGGACCACCCCCGTGCTGTTTCCGCGGAGCGCGACTCACGGAGCCTAGTCGATGACTCGTACGAGACAGAGGCGGCTTGCTAGCCTCCGCGTGCGAGTTACGCACATGTGTTTCGTGGCTCGAATGAGGGGAATCAACGGGACTCCATGGAACTCATGGGTCCAGTGGGGGGAGCAGTACATGTCTGTTGATCACACGCAGGAAGCCGAGAACAGCGCCGAGGGGGAGGCTGTCTCGACGCTGGCCGCATCCGTCAAGACGTACGCGGTCGCCCCGGGCGTCCGCCTCAACGTCCGCAGCGGCCCGGGCACCGGCTACGGCATCACGCGAACCCTCCCCGAGGGCACCCGCGTCCCGATCTTCTGCCAGACACCCGGCACGACGGTGGCCGGCTACTACGGCACATCCAACATCTGGGACAACATCGACAACGGCGAATACGTCTCGGACGCCTACGTCCACACCGGCAGCGACGGCTACGTGGCCGACCGCTGCGCCTGATCCGATTTCGCGATCCGGTCTTAGGACTCCGGAGGACTCGTATGACATCGCTCAGACGCAGATCCACCCTCTTCCTGGCAGCGGCCACCGGCAGCGCCTTCCTCATGCTCATCGGCTCCGCCGCCACCGCGAACGCCGCCGCCAGCGTCCGCTACTACGCCATCGCCCCGGGCGTCCGCCTGAACGTCCACGACGGCCCGGGCACCAGCTACAGCATCACCCGCGTCCTGCCCGAGGGCGCGCAGGTGCCGATCTACTGCCAGACCCCGGGTTCGACCGTGTCCGGCTACTACGGCACCTCGAACATCTGGGACAACATCAGTAACGGTGAGTTCGTCTCGGACGCCTACGTCCACACGGGCAGCGACGGCTACGTGGCCGACCGCTGCGCCTGACCCGACCGGTCCGACCCGACCCGGAGCCCGTGGGCCCCCGGCGCCATAATCGTCCCGTGAGCGACGAACCAGGCACCCCGGACACCCCCGCGGGCTCCACCGGCGGACCCCGCCCCGAGCCCCTCCGTTTCTTCGGTACGTCCTGGGTGAACCACGACGACGGCTACACCGCCCGCCGGATCGGCGTGGCCGTGGGTTCGCTCGCCGCGGCCGCCGTCTCCTGCCTGGTCCTGCGCCTCGCCTACGAGGGCGTCCAGCTCGCCGACACCGGCGCCTTCGTGACCGTCCTCGTCGTCGCGATGTTCGCCATCTGCAGCGCCCTGGCCTTCCGCCACACCTGGGAGTCCTTCGGCAAGCGCCCCGACCCCGAACGCCAGGCCTCCCTGCGCGGCCTCCTCGCCATCGGCTTCGTCGGTTCGCTCCTCGCCTACTTCTTCCGCTCCCTCACCGAAGCTCCCGGCGAGAAGCTCCACCGCGCCGAGTACGACACCGCCGTCCAGGAACACGAACGCCGCACCACCCGCCGCTCGGGCAACCCGTCGAAGAAGAAGCGGAAGCCCTGAGACCCACGCGCGGTCGAGAAGGGGGAGCACGGGCGGGGTAGCCGACGCGCCGGATCCGGCCCACCCCCGGAAACCCCTGTCGTCCCCGCCCCGCCCGCCGGGACGATGGCCGTATGACCACAGGCCAGTCGCAGTCGCAACCCCGAAACCTGACCCCGGACCCCGCCCCCACCCACGCCGCACGCGCGCGCTCCTTCAACGCCGCCGCGGCCCAGTACGCCGCGAACCGCCCCTCCTACCCGCCCGCTCTCCTCGACGCCGTCGAGGAGGAAGCCGGCCGTTCCCTCAAGGGGGCCCGGGTGGTCGACGTCGGCGCGGGCACCGGCATCGCGACCGCCCTCCTGCACGCGCGCGGCGCCGACGTGGTCGCGGTGGAGCCGGGGGAGGGCATGGCGGCGCAGTTCCACGCCACCAGCCCCGGCATCCCGATCGTCCGCGGCAACGGCAACGCCCTTCCGCTCGCCGACGCCACCGCCGACTTCCTCACCTACGCCCAGGCCTGGCACTGGACCGACCCGGCCCGCTCCGTGCCGGAGGCACTCCGCGTACTGCGTCCCGGCGGGGCGCTGGCGCTGTGGTGGAACACCAGCGCGCTCGACGTCGACTGGATCGCCGACGCCTCCGACCGCATCGCCCGGTTCTTCGGCATCGACGTCAGGGCGGAGCAGCGCAAGTCCGCCGACCGCACCGATCTCGCCGACCCCAGCGGCCGGCTCCGCTTCGCCCGCCGCGAGGTCCGCTGGAGCCGCCGCGTCCCGGTCGACACCCACCTCGCCAACATCGGCAGCCACTCGGCTTTCCTCGTCACCTCCGAGGACCGCCGCACCGCGTTCCTCGCCGAGGAACGCGCCCATCTCCTGGAGATCTTCCCCGACGGGGTCGTCGAGGAGACGTACGACGTCCTGCTGCTCGTCGCCCTCAACACCTGAGCGTTGCCGACGGCGACCGGCCCGCGGCAGCGACTCGGCCGCGGGCCGGTGGGGGCTGGTCGCGCAGTTCCTCCCCCAGCCTTCGGCCGGGGGTACCCCCAGCGCCCCTACAGGGGCGCTATAGCCGCGGGCAGTCGTGCCGCTGGGGTGGCCGGGTGGGCGCGGGCGGCGCCCGGCCGGCGCCGGTGAGCGTCCCCCACCGGCCACCCGGCCCTTGACGGCCCACCTCCACCCGCGCATTATTCATCACATGGTGAATTACTCGCCGGAGCCGCCCGAGGCCCCCGGCAACCCAGCCCTGCCCTCCGCCATCCAGGCCGCCGGACTCACCGCGGTCCGCGGCCCCCGAACCGTCCTGCGCGGACTCGACTTCACCGTCCCGCGCGGTCAGATCACCGGCCTCCTCGGTCCCTCCGGATGCGGCAAGTCCACCCTGATGCGCGCCGTCGTCGGCACCCAGGCCAAGGTCACCGGCACCCTGAACGTCCTCGGCCGGCCCGCCGGACACCCCTCCCTCCGCACCCGCATCGGCTACGTCACCCAGGCCGCCTCCGTCTACGACGACCTGACCATCCGCCAGAACCTCGACTACTTCGGCTCGATCCTCGACCCCACCCGCCCCACCGCCGCCCGCCGCGCCGACGTCGACCGCGTTCTCGGCGAAGTCGACCTCACCAGCCACGCCGACGCCCTCACCGGCAACCTCTCCGGCGGCCAGCGCAACCGCGTCTCCCTCGCCGTCGCCCTGCTCGGCAGCCCCGAACTCCTCGTCCTCGACGAACCCACCGTCGGCCTCGACCCCGTCCTGCGCCGCGACCTCTGGAACCTCTTCCACTCCATCGCCGCCACCCGCGGCGCCACCCTCCTCATCTCCTCCCACGTCATGGACGAGGCCGAACGCTGCCACCGGCTCCTCCTCATGCGCGAGGGCGAGATCCTCGCCGACGACACCCCCGAGGCCCTGCGCACCCGCACCGGCTCCGACACCGTCGAGGCCGCCTTCCTCCACCTCGTCGACGAAGCCGCCGCCAACTCCCGCACGAAGGAATCGGCACGATGACCTCTCAGCCGGCCACCATCCCCGTCAGCGCCCTGAACCTCTCCCGCACCACCGCCACCGCCGCCCGCGTCCTGCGCCAGCTCCGCCACGACCCCCGCACCATCGCGCTGCTGCTCCTCATCCCCTGCCTGATGCTGGTCCTGCTCCGCTACGTCTTCGACGGCAGCCCGCACACCTTCGACAACATCGGCGCCTCGCTCCTCGGCATCTTCCCGCTCATCACGATGTTCCTGGTGACCTCCATCGCCACCCTCCGCGAACGCACCTCAGGCACCCTCGAACGCCTCCTCGCCATGCCCCTCGGCAAGGCCGACCTCATCGCCGGCTACGCCCTCGCCTTCGGCATCCTCGCGATCATCCAGTCGGCCCTCGCCACCGGCCTCGCCGTCTGGCTCCTGGGCCTCGACGTCACCGGCTCCCCCTGGCTCCTGCTCCTGGTCGCCCTGCTCGACGCCCTGCTCGGCACGGCCCTGGGCCTCTTCGTCTCGGCCTTCGCCGCCTCGGAATTCCAGGCGGTCCAGTTCATGCCCGCGGTGATCTTCCCCCAACTCCTCCTCTGCGGCCTCTTCACCCCGCGCCCCGAGATGCACCCCGCCCTCGAAGCCGTATCCGACGTCCTCCCCATGTCCTACGCCGTCGACGGCATGAACGAGGTCCTCCACCACGCCGACATGACCGCCACCTTCGTCAGGGACGTCCTGATCGTCGCCGGCTGCGCCCTGCTGGTCCTGGCCCTCGGAGCGGCCACCCTGAGGCGACGCACGGCCTAGGGCCACCGACGCCCTTCGGCGAAGTCCGGCCAGCGGACAGACGACCCCCGCCCCGGCCCCTCGGTGCCAGACTGAACCGCATGAGTCAGAAAGTCGCAGTCCTCGGCACCGGCAAGATCGGCGAAGCCCTGCTCAGCGGAATGATCCGCGCCGGCTGGGCGCCTGCCGACCTCCTGGTCACCGCCCGCCGCCCCGAACGGGCCGAAGAACTCCGCGCCCGCCACGGAGTCACCCCGGTCACCAACCCCGAG
This sequence comes from Streptomyces sp. NPDC028289, assembly GCF_055565975.1. Lineage (NCBI taxonomy): Bacteria > Bacillati > Actinomycetota > Actinomycetes > Kitasatosporales > Streptomycetaceae > Streptomyces > Streptomyces sp. NPDC028289. Next base: position 965,385 of record NZ_JBVHTI010000005.1, read on the forward strand.
GCCGCGAAGACCGCCGACACCCTGATCCTCACGGTCAAGCCCCAGGACATGGGCACCCTCCTCGACGAACTCGCCCCGCACCTCCCCGCCGACCGCCTCGTCATCAGCGGCGCCGCGGGCATCCCCACCTCCTTCTTCGAGGAGCGCCTCGCCACCGGTACCCCGGTCGTCCGCGTCATGACCAACACCCCCGCCCTCGTCGACGAGGCGATGTCCGTCATCTCCGCCGGCACCCACGCCACCGAGGCCCATGTCACGCACGCCGAGGAGATCTTCGGCGCCGTCGGCAAGACCCTCCGGGTACCCGAGTCCCAGCAGGACGCCTGCACGGCCCTCTCCGGCTCGGGCCCGGCGTACTTCTTCTACCTGGTCGAGGCCATGACCGACGCCGGCATCCTGCTCGGCCTGCCCCGCGACAAGGCCCACGACCTCATCGTCCAGTCCGCGATCGGCGCCGCCGTGATGCTCCGCGACAGCGGCGAACACCCCGTCAAACTCCGTGAGAACGTCACCTCGCCCGCCGGCACCACCATCAACGCCATCCGCGAACTGGAGAACCACGGCGTCCGCGCCGCCCTCATCGCCGCCCTCGAAGCTGCCCGCGACCGCAGCCGCGAACTCGCCTCCGGCAAGAAGGACTGACGGTCCAACGGGGGTGGTCACCGCGCCGCGGCCACGGTCTCCTTCGTGGCCGGCACCGCGCCAAGCCACCCCCGTGCGGGCAACTGGCTCCTCGACCAGCGCCTCGCCGCGGCTCGGAGACTCCTCGAACGAACCGACCTGCCCATGCCCGAGCTCGCCCGCCGCGCCGGGTTCGGCAGCGAGGTCACCATGCGCCGGCACTTCGCATCGCGCCTCGCCACCAGCCCCCGCGCCTACCGCGCCGCGTTCATCGCCGGCTCGGCCGTCACCGGGCCCGAGACGGTGCCCGGCGGCAACAGCCCGATCGCCCGGTAAGCCGTATCGACGATCGGCCGGGCGATCGCCCGAGCCTTCTCCGCCCCATGCCGCAGCACCCCCTCCACATATCCCGGATCGGCACACAACTCCTTGTGCCTGGCCTGCACGGGCCTGAGCGTCTCCAGCACCGCCTCCGCGGTGGCCTGCTTCAGAGCGCCGTACGAATCGTGAACGGTTGCCAGTGACTCAGGGTTCCCGCCCGTGCACGCAGCGAGAATCTCCAGCAGATTCGCGACCCCCGGCTGCTCCTCCCGGTCGTACACGACCTCCCGACCGCTGTCGGTCACGGCCCGCATGACCTTCTTCCGGATCACGTCCGGTTCGTCGAGGAGATAGACGATCCCCGGCCCGGAGTCATCGCTCTTTCCCATCTTCGAGGTCGGATCCTGCAGGTTCATCACCCGCGCCGCCACCGTCGGCACGGTCGCCTTCGGCACCACGAACGTATGCCCGTACCGCTGGTTGAACCGCACCGCCAGATCCCGGGTCAGCTCCACGTGCTGCGCCTGGTCGTCCCCGACCGGCACCTCGTCCGCCCCGTACGCCAGGATGTCCGCCGCCATCAGCGCCGGATACGTCAACAGGGACAGCCGCACTCCCCGCCCCCGCGCCCCCTCGCTCGCGACCTTCTCCTTGTACTGGATCATCCGCCGCATCTCACCGTCGGTCGCCACGCACTCCATGACGTACGACAGCCGGGTGTGCTCGTCGACATGGCTCTGCACGAACACGGTGCAGAGCTCCGGATCCAGCCCCGCCGCGAGCAGCAGCGTCGCCGCCTGCCGGGTGAGCCTGCGCAGCCGGGCCGGATCGTGGTCCACGGTCATGCCGTGCAGATCGACGACACAGAACAGCGCGTCGGCCTGGTGCTGGTCCACGGCGGCCCACTGCCGCATCGCTCCCAGGTAGTTCCCCAGTGTCAGGTGCCCGGTCGGCTTGATCCCGCTGAAGACCCGTGTCATTCCCTCTCCACCTCCTGGTCGAGGCCGCCGTCCCCGGCGGCCGGCCCTCGGTGGTTCTGGAGGGAGATACGCGAACGGCCGCCGAGGCGGCGGCCGTTGAATACGTACGTGAGCGCGGCCGCCGTCAGGCGGGCCACCACTGCTGGGTACACGTACGCGTAGTCATGCCGTCCACCATACGCCGCCGGGGTGCCGTCCCGCCGTAAGTTGACACGCCCCAACCGGATACGTACTGTTCTCCGAGTTGTCCGACGTGAGCGCCGACCCCGGTCGGTCCCCGGACAGCCATTCCGCAAGTACCTGCCAGCAATCGGCGACACGTCGTCGGGGGCTTTGGCATGCGTATATGTGTAATGAGGAATCCACGTTCGAAAGGACGGGCCCCGATTAGCTCGGAGGCCGGGAATCCGCTAAAGTCTCACTCGTCGGAACGGCCCAACAGCCGGGAAGGCAACTCCCGCTGACTGGGAATCAGACGCCGAAAGGATCTGATAGAGTCGGAGCCGCCGGAAAGGGAAACGCGAGAGCGAGAACCTGGAAAGCACCGAGGAAATCGGATCGAGAAAAGATCTGATAGAGTCGGAAACGCAAGACCGAAGGGAAGCCCGGAGGAAAGCCCGAGAGGGTGAGTACAAAGGAAGCGACCGTTCCTTGAGAACTCAACAGCGTGCCAAAAGTCAACGCCAG
>NZ_JBVHTI010000006.1:0-870038 GCF_055565975.1 Streptomyces sp. NPDC028289
ATCCGCGCCAACTGCCTCAGCCCCGGCATGATCGACACCGAGGGCTCGCGGGGCGACCTGCTCGCCGCCGACCACCCCATGCGGACCATCGCCCGCCACATCCCACTCGGCCGGGTGGGCCTCCCCGACGAGGTGGTAAACGCGGCCGTCTTCCTCGCCTCCGACGAGGCCTCCTACATCACCGGCGCCAACCTCGTCGTCGACGGCGGCTGGTCGACCGTACTCCCCGGTTGAAAGGACCTGTTATGGACAAGGTCTGCGCGAGCGCCGAGCAGGCGGTCGCCGACATCCCCGACGGCGCGACGTTGGCCGTCGGCGGCTTCGGACTCAGCGGCATCCCCGCCGTGCTCGTCCAGGCCCTGTACGACCAGGGCGCAAGCGGCCTGGAGGTGGTGTCGAACAACTGCGGGGTGGACGGCCGCGGTCTGGGCGTACTGCTCGAGGTGGGCCGCATCGCGCGGGTGACCGGCTCCTACGTCGGCGAGAACAAGGAGTTCGCCCGCCAGTACCTGGCCGGTGAGCTGGAGGTGGAACTGGTTCCGCAGGGCACGCTGGCCGAGCGGCTGCGCGCCGGAGGCGCCGGCATCCCCGCCTTCTACACCCCGGCGGGCGTGGGCACCCAGGTCGCCGACGGCGGCCTGCCGTGGCGGTACGCGGCCGACGGCACTGTCGCGGTGGCCTCGCCGGCCAAGGAGGTCCGTGCCTTCAAGGGGCGTTCGTATGTCCTGGAGCACGGCATCACCACCGACTTCGCCCTGGTCCGTGCCTGGCGCGGCGACCGGCACGGCAACCTTGTCTTCCGCCGTGCCGCCGCCAACTTCAACCCGTTGGCCGCGATGGCCGGCCGGGTGACGGTCGCGGAGGTCGAGGAGCTGGTGGAGCCGGGTGAGCTGGCCCCGGACGAGGTCCACCTGCCGGGCGTCTTCGTCCAACGGGTGGTCCATCTGACAGCCGACCAGGCCATCGACAAGCACATCGAACGCCTTGCGATCTCCGCGTCTTCGACCCGAGGGACGGTATGACCATGAGCTGGACTCGCGAACAGATGGCCGCCCGGGCCGCCGTCGAACTCACCGACGGCTCCTACGTCAATCTCGGTATCGGCCTGCCCACCCTGATCCCGGGCCATCTCCCGCCCGGCGTGCATGTCGTCCTGCACTCGGAGAACGGGATCCTGGGCACCGGCCCGTATCCGACCGAGGACGAGGTCGACCCGGACCTCATCAACGCCGGGAAGGAGACCGTCACCGTCCTGCCGGGCGCCTCCTTCTTCGACTCGGCGCTCTCCTTCGGCATGATCCGCGGCGGCCACATCGACACCGCCGTGCTGGGTGCCATGCAGGTCTCGGCCGTCGGCGACCTGGCCAACTGGATGATCCCCGGGAAGATGGTCAAGGGCATGGGCGGCGCGATGGACCTCGTCCACGGCGCCCGCCGGGTCATCGTGCTCATGGAGCACACCGCCAAGGACGGCAGTCCGAAGATCCTCAAAGAGTGCACGCTGCCGTTGACCGGTGAGCGGTGCGTGCATCGGATCGTCACCGACCTGGGCGTCCTCGATGTCACACCGCACGGCCTCGCCCTCGTCGAGACCGCCCCGGGTGTGACCGTCGAGGACATCACCGCCCGCACCGAGGCCTCGCTGCACATCGACGCGGCCATCGCCGCCTGCTGACACATCGGGGACGCCGGACGAAGTCAGGACGGGATTCTCCTACGCGTTCCGAGCCTGGCGCAGGATGGGCAGCAGGGGGCCGGTGCCGACACAGGTGAGCAGCCCGCCCGCGTGCACCAGGAGCACGGCGTCGTGGCCCAGGATCATCAGCAGGAAGCCTGCTCCGCACACGCCGAAAACCGCAGGCAGCTTGCGCTGGGGACTGCCTGTCAGCGAGGCGAAGACAACGCATCCGGCCACCTGGCGGCGCTGGTGATCGCGATGACCATGCCGATGAGGCCGTGGACGTCACGCCCATGTCATTCAGCAGAATCGGCGTAGCCACCGGCACGGTGTAAGAGACCACGGCCCCGAAGACCGTCACCAGGCAGATCCCCGTCAGCCGCAGAAGGGAGAGCCGCCGTGGCTGGACGGCGGTGCTGTCTGCAGGCATGGGCGGGGCGTCGAACGGGGGCATACGGGATCTCCACGAGGGTGGCGGCGACGGTGTGCTTCTCGCCGCCACCGTGGCCGTGCCACGCCGAGGGGCATCACCGCACCCGAAGGGGAACGCCCCCTGCGCGAGCGGGCCTCAGGAAGAGGCCCGACTATGGGACACACCCCTTCCGGTGCCTATTTCCTGGGTGATAGCGATCCTTGATCGTGCTGATCCGGTCTCTGACTGCACGCGGCTACGTGCCGGGGCGCGGCATGTCCTGTTCGGTCCAGATGCACTTGCCGTCGTGGAGGTAGCGGGCGCCCAGCGTCGGGAGAGGGCAGCCACGAGTTGCAGTCCACGACCGCCCTCGTCGGTGTACGTGGTGTGGCGGATACGGGGAGTGCTGAGGCTGCCGTCGTAGACCTCGCAGATCAGCGACCGGCTGCGCAGCAACCGGAGCCGGACAGGGCCCTTCGCGTGCCGGACCACATTGCCGATCAGCTCACTGACCAGCAGCTCGGTCGTCATCACCGAGGGCCTGGTCCGCCTGGTAGCGGGTGGAGTCAGGCTCGGGGGAGCAGAACTCGGGCCGCCAGCGCGTCTCATGGAACATCGCAGGCAGCACCGAGCCGAGTGGCGTTTCCTGGGAGAAGTAGGTGACTCCGCCCACACACACGGTGCGGTACCCGTGCATGGCGAGTCCGTCGAGGAGATTCGGGGCGTCGAACACGAACGTCTCGGGGTGAACCTCCTTGAAGGCCGGCGGACGGCATTCCCACAGGCGGCTCGGCTGCTCCGGCTGTGGCAGCTTGGGCAGGAAACCGGAGAAGAACGCCATGTGCGCGGGCAGGGTGAACGTCCCGGGTGTCTGGTGTCGTTCCCACTGCCCGCCGGGCAGCAGTCCAGCGAGGCGGGGAGTGCGGCCGTTCTCCACCGCGTGTGGGCGACGTCGTGACGCAGGGAGTCGAACGTCACGAACAAGATGTTGGTGGCGGAGTCGATGATCTGCGCTGCGTCGATCACGAGCGGCCTCCGGCGGTCGGAACGGGGGTCCACGGCGCGATCGTGCCTTTGGCCTGGGAGTTCACGGGACGAGGAACGCGGTCCTTGGCGATGAGGCCGCGGATGGTCGCGAGCCCGCTGGTGTTATCCAGGAGCGTGCCCCGCGGGGTGTACAGGCTGATCCGTACGGTGGTGACGTCACCGGCGGTCTCCGAGGACAGCCACGCACCTGGGGACTCAATGGCGCTCAGTTCGGCCAGGAGTTCCTCCTCGGGCTGCCATCCGAGGTAGCGAACGGTGCAGGCGTAGTGCTGGGCGTTGATCGCGCCTTGGCGCAGGCGGTCAGCGAATTCGGGCGCTGGCCGGGTGTCCGTCGTGGGCCACAGCGAGGCGAGAGGCCTTGGCGGTGACCACCAGGCAGGCGCCGAGCCACCACCCGACGCCCTCGTGGATCTGGCCTGGGTACTGCGCGACTGCGCCGCCGTCACGGATGACGGCGGCCGTGTCGATGGGGTTAATCAAGGCGGCGCTCCAAATCGGCGGTGACCCAGTCGGCCAGCTCCGCCGGTGACTTGTCGTCGGTGTCGAGCCAGACCGAGGTGTCGTCCTTCTAGGCCACCCGGGCGAAGCTGGCGAGCAGCCGCGGGAGCCGATCGGGAACGTTGAACAGATCGGTGTGGCGGCTGCTCCAGTCCCTGGCCAAGAACGCCGGACTGCCCCCGCGCGGACCACACGGCACCAAGGGCGACGCCATCACCCACGCCCTGGCCAAGCCGGTCGCTCGCCCCGACAAGATCCAGCGCTGGGCCGACCACAAGGACTCCCGCACCACGCAGCGCTACAACCGGCGCAAGGAACTCCTCGACGACAGCCCTGGCTACAGCGTCGGCGCCGACATCGCCGGCGCCCTCGCCCACGAGGACTCCTGATCCACCATCACGGCTGGGGAGTGAGGCCACTCCGCTATGCGACGGCGGCTGGCTTCTGCGCCCCCGACCGTGCCTAAGCTGTGAATCACTCCTGGTGTTCCGTGAAGTCGGCGAACCGAGAAACGGTGTCGCAGAAGCCCGGTCCTCAGTCCTGCTAGCGGGTGAGCGGCAGGAGTCGGGCGAGTGCCTGCTTGCAGTTCGCCGCGGTCCGGGCCGCTGCTTCCTGTACTGCCCTGGCGCCTCGGTGGGGAGCTGCGCTGTTGCGTAGAACGCAAGTTCTTTCAAGGCGGCATCCCGGAGCTCCAGAGGGAGGTCGAGAACATCACGCTCCTCGACGGTGAACTCCCCGTACTGACGCTTCGCGAATTCCCGGACCATTCGCCCCTTCGGATCCTCGGCCGACATGATGTGACTGAGGATGACGTTCTTCTTCATCGTCACGGAGACGTTCGACATGTCCACGACTCAGGGCGCCTGCTTGTCCGACTTGCGCGGCTTGCCCTGATTTTCTCGGCTCATGCGCGGACCATATCGGCCCCGGAGGCTCTGCGCTGACCGTTCACTCCCAGGGGGTTGCCCGCGGGGCTCCGCACCTGCTCCGGCCTCCTGGGTAGGCTCCGGGCGCGGGTAAACGAGGGCGCCTGAGAGTGGGGTCATCATGCCGGTCAAGGACGGGTGCCCGAGCTGCGGCGCTCGGCGCGAGGGCAAGGATCGTTGGGGCGCGTGCGCGAAGTGTGGGGCTCGGCAGCGCTGAGCCGGCGGGCAGGTGTCGGTGTCGGTGTCACAAGCTTGCTTGCACAGGGGTCAGGGCTGATGCGTTCTCAGTCGGCGAGATGAGCTGATCGCCTGCGTTCCTGCAGCCGCAGGCCAGCCTGGTAGTCCCGGCGCAGTACTGCACCGGCCTCCCCTCAGAACCGTGCTGGCCCTTCGTCCGTTCAGGCGAACCCTGTCGATTCCGTGTCCTCGCCGCCACGTGTCGTCCTTGTCGAGACCGACACCGCTTGGCGCGTCGTGCGTCAGGTGCGGAAGTAGGACCCGGCGTCCAGGTCCTGGATGAGGCTGGGCCCACTTGGCGCCCAGCCGAGGAGTTCCTGTGTGCGAGTGCTGGAGGCGGGGATGTCCATAGCGAAGAAGCGGCCGATCCAGCCGAAGTGCTTCTGTGCGTCCTGCGGTGCGATCGAGGTCACGGGAACGTCGAGTCCTCGTCCGATGGCCTGTGCGATCTCCCGTGTGGGGACTCCCTCCTCGCTCACCGCGTGCAGGAGCGTTCCCGCCGGGGCCTTCTCCAGTCCCAGGCGGGTGATCTGCGCGGCATCTGACCGGTGGACCGCCGGCCAGCGGTTCGTGCCGTCGCCGACGTAGCCCGCGACCCCTTTCTCACGGGCAATCGCGACCAGGGTCGCGATGAACCCGTGGTCGCCGTCGCCGTGCACGGTCGGGGCGAACCGCACGCTGACCGTGTTCACGCGGCGATCGACGTACTCCAGCGCGAGGTTCTCGCTGCCGCCTCGGGGGGACTCCAGGCCGTGGAACGGTGACCTGTCGTCCTCGGTCGCCAGCCGGCCCTGCGCCGGGCCGGCGACGCCGGACGCCAGCAGGAACGGACGGCCTGATCCGGTCAGGACGTCGCCGATCGCCTGCACGGCGGCCCGTTCGGCCTGATTGGAGACGGCAGGGTTGTTGAAGTCGTGCTTGTTGGCGAGGTGGAGGACGGCGTCAGCGGTCGCGGCGCCCTCCCGGATGCTGTCGAGGTCGTCGAGGTCGCCGCGGCGGACCTGGGCACCCTTCGCGTCGAGGGATTCGGCCGCGGTATCGGAGCGGGCGAGCCCGACCACCTCGTGGCCGGCGGCGAGCAACTCGTCGACTGTGGCCGAACCGATCCACCCGGATGCTCCGGTGACGAAGACGCGCATGTGAATGATCTCCTTCGATACTCAAGCCTGGTGAGCGAGGCAAGCGATGTCAGTTGCTGACGTCAGTGACTGTCGTCACTGTAGCTGTCATGTCAGCTGCTGTCATCACTAGAGTGGTGGGCATGGTGCGATGGGAGCCCGGGGCGCGGGAACGACTACAGGCAGCGGCGATGGACCTCTACATCAGTCGCGGCTACGACAGGACGACCGCGGCCGACATCGCCCAGGCCGTCGGTCTCACGGAGCGAACGTTCTTCCGCCACTTCGCCGACAAGCGTGAGGTGCTTTTCAGCGGCCAGGAGCTGCTGGAGCAGGCGTTCCTGGACGGCGTAGCTGCGGCTGCGCCGGACGCGTCACCGCTCAAGATGGTCGAGTCCGCCCTGTCGGCCGCGGCGCCGTTCTTCTCGACCGAGCGCCGCGACCACTCCAGGCGGCGGCAGAGGATCATCTCCGAGAATCCCGCGCTGCAGGAACGGGAGTTGTTGAAGTTGGCGGGGCTGGCCACGGCGGTCGCTGCCGCCCTCCGATCGCGGGAGGTTCCCGAGGCGACGGCCACGCTCGCCGCGGAATCCGGGGTGACCGTGTTCGGCGTAGCCTTCGGGAAGTGGATCGCCGAGGGTGAGGAGCGGTCGTTCCTCGACATCGAGCGCGAGGTGTTGGGCGAGCTCGTGGCGATGGCCGTCGGTGCGACGTGATCAGTGTAGCGATGGACCAACCGGGTGAACTACCCGACGACGTCCTGGCCTCGCGGTAGTGATCACTACTGCGTTCGGACCTCGGCGCCGGCCCGGCATGTCGTGCGCGCTGTGGGCGAGAGGGATGGCGTCGACGAACCGGCCGCCGAGCTGATGGCGTCCGGCTATATGGCCAGCCTGCGGATGTGCGATGAGGTGAGCGCCGGCAGTGTGGCGGCCGGTTCGCAGTCCACCGGCACCTTCGGGTTCCCCAGCACGAGGCGTGCCAGATCGGCGTGGCGACCTTGCGTGGCGCCGGCACTCAGGTCGGACGATCAGGGCTGATGCGTTCTGACCTCAGTTGGCGAGATGAGCTGATCGCCTGCGTACGCGCGGTCCCGTGGGACGGTTCGCCCGGTTCGGCAACGAGAGACGCGACCCCCGATGATCAAGGTTGCTGAAGCCTTTGATCACGAACAGGGGTCGCGTTCGCGTGCTGTCCCCCTGATCAGTGTCCTGCAGCGCCACTACGAGGGCATCGACTCCGCCTGCCCGGATCCGGAACCGTCGCAGTTCGCTTCCCTGGCCCAGGTCTTGGAGCAGATACCTGATCCCCGCCGGGTCCGGGGCCGCCGCTACCGCCTGGACTCCCTGCTCGCGCTGTGTCTGGTCGCCGTCCTCGGCGGAGCCGCGTCCCTGGCCGCCATCTCCCGCTTTCCGTCGATGCCGACTCCAGTCTGCGCGAACGACTCGGACTTGACTCCAGCACACCGAACGCCTCCACGCTGGGACGACTGTCCCGCCTGGACGGCGACGCCCTGGACGACGCCGTGGGCGCTTGGCTCGCCCGGTACGCCGCCGACCCGGTCGACGAACTCGGCGACAGGCTGGTCGGCCTGGCCGTCGACGGCAAGACCGTGCGAGGATCCCGCACCGACAGCAGCGCGTCCACCTGCTGGCTGCCGCGCTGCACTCCTGCCAGACCGTGATCGCCCAGCGCCAGGTCGCCACGAAGAGCAACGTAATCCCCGCTTTCGCCCCGCTGTTGGACCGGATCGACCTGCGCGGCGTCGTCGTCACCGCCGACGCGATGCACACCCAGCGCGCCCGCGCCGAGCACGTCATCACGGCTGGCGGCCACTACCTCCTGGTCGTCAAAGGGAACCAGAAGAAGCTGCGTCGGCAACTGCGGCGCCTGCCCTGGCGGGAAATCCCTCTCCAGGCCCGCACCACTGGGGCGGGGCACGGCCGCCGAGAGGTCCGTCGCCTGAAGGTCTGCACCGTCCAGCCGGGCCTGCTCTTCCCCCACGCCGTCCAGGCCATGGAGATCAAACGCCGCCGCACCCACCGCAAGACCAGCAAGGTCGAGACGAAGACCGTCTACGCGGTTACTAACGACCTCGTGCACGGTTGGCCGTGGCACATCGAGGTGTGTGGCGTTGTTGGTGTTCACGCTCGGAGGGCGTGGTCGAGGGTGGCGGTCCGCTGGTGTGAGAGCAGACCGGCGACGGCGTGGACGATGTCACTCATGTGTTCGCGTCGGCCATGGTGGCGGGCGAGAGCCCGCCAGTTCTTCAGGTGGGCAATGCCGTGCTCGACGCGGATACGCCGTGAGGATTGCGCCTTGCGCTGTAGTTCGTGCCGCTCCTCGTACCAGGCGGGAGCGTTCGCCGTCCTCGGCAGTGGCGACGTCGATCCGAGAGGTGCTGGCGCTCCGACCGGTGCCAGCGAAGAGAACCCGCTCTTCTCGGCGCGTCCGACCTTCCCGGGTGCACCGGAGGAGGCCTGTCCCCGGCCCTGAAGGTGGCGGGTTCCGACAAACGTCTTCCGGCGGCGTTAACCGCCCCTGTCTGACCGTGTCAGCCGTCCCGCCGGGCGGGATCCGGCGTCGAACTCATCAAACTGGCGCCGCCTGTGCCGACAGCGCAGGCTGGGCAAGCTGACTCCCTGTCAGGCTGACGTGGCGTCAAGAAAGTCAGCATTAGGTCAGCATTGGTTCTGGCAAAGTCGCCCACAGATGCCCACACCTTGGAATCGAGGAAGTCCCAGGAGGTGCCGCTGAGGCACCTCCCGAGGTCCCTTGCCTCCGATGATCATCCTTAGGTGGAGGGTGGTTGCGCGGTCTTCGGCTCTTGGGGGGATAGCTGGCGTATGCGCAGGTCAGCGCGCCCGTCCGCGTGGCTTGAGCGGGGTCGGCGGCATCTCCGGCGCCGGCAGTGGGGCCCCGTCATACCCCTTCACCTCGCCGAAACGGGTGCCCTTTGCCCAGTCCTCCCGGGCCTGTACGATCTCGTCTTGGGAACGGGCGATGAAGTTCCACCACATGATCAGCTCCTCCTCGAACGGCTCGCCGCCCAGGAGCATGACAGCCGCGTCGGACTCCGCGCGCAGGGGGAGTTCGGTGCGGCCGCAGCCCAGGTAGAGCATCGAGCCCGGGAGCACCGGTACGCCGTCGACGTGCACCTCGCCGGACATCGCCAGGACGCCGTACTCGAAGTCGGGGTCGAGGGGCAGGCGGAGGTCGGCGCCCTGGGCGAGGGCCAGGTCCGCGCCGACGATGGGGGTGAACGTCGTACCGGGGGACGTCGCGCCGTCGAGGGAGCCGAGGATGACCGTGGCGGTCAGGCCGGGGGCCGTGACCGTCGGCAGGTCGGGGTGGTGTTCGAACCGCGGGTCCGTGTGCCGGTGGGAGTCCGGCAGGGCGACCCAGAGCTGGGCGCCGTGCAGGTACCGGGCGTGCGACCTGGGGCTCTCCTCGGAGTGGCTGATCGCCCGGCCCGAGGTCATCAGCCCCAGCTCGCGCGGGCGGATCGTCTGCAGGCTGCCGGTCGAGTCGCGGTGCAGCACCTCGCCCTGGTGCAGCCAGCTGACGGTCTGCAGCCCGATGTGCGGGTGCGGCGGGACCTGCATCCCCGGCTCGTCGGCGATGTCGTCGGGGCCGTAGTGGTCGACGAACGCCCAGGCACCGATCATGCGGCGGCCGAGGTTCGGCAGCAGCCGGCGCACCTCGGTCGACTCGCCGAGCTGTACGTGGCGGGGGCTCAGCAGCTCGCGGACGGGTTCGGCGACGACGAATCCGCGGCCGCCGCACACGCTCGGAACGGGCGCGCGGTCAAGGTTGCTCATGTCGGACAACTTAGCGGCCGAAGGTCCCCGTTGCCGAGCGGTCAGCCGGTCGTACGGAATCCGTCCCTCAGGTTGTCGAAGACCGGCCGGTAGGTGTTCCACCTGGCGTCCGGTGCGGACAGGTGGATGTCGTACTCCCGGCCGCCCGCGCCGCCGTAGCCGAGGTCGATGGCGCGGAAGACGCGGACCCGGCCTTGGAAGGTGAGCTCCCAGACCGCGGCCGGCTGCCCGCGGAAGGTGGTCCGCTGCATCCGCAGCCTGCGGTAGGTCGGGTAGTTGACCTTGGTGTTGGCCTCGATGTCGGCGAAGTGCGTGATCGGGTTCGCGCCGGCCGGTTCCACCATGCCGATGGTGACGCCGGCCAGGCCCGTCGGGTCCTTGTAGGTGATCTCGTCGGTGGCGCGGGTGCCGGCCGTCCAGCCGTCGGGGACCGGGAAGGAGACTCCGAGCTCCTTGTCGGTGGCGAGGTGGTAGCCCTGGGGGAGGGGAGAGGGGGCCGAGCTCGCCGTCGTCGTCGCCGATGACGCCGGATGCTTGTCGGCGGGGGCGCGCGGGAGCGTGAGGGCGGCCGTGACCGCTGCGGCCGCCGCCAGGGTGATGGCCCCGGCCGCCAGGGCGAGCCGGCCGCGCCGGGCGCGCCGCCGACGGCGTCCGGCACCGGCGGCCGCCGCCCGGACCGTGGCCGGTGGCGGCTGCATCGGCCGGCGCCGGGTCGCCTCCGTCACCGCTCCCGACCAGGTCGACAGCAGCGCCCGCTCGGTCTGCTCGGCAGAGGAGCGGTCCGCCGGGTCCTTGGCGAGCAGCAGCTGGACGAGCGGCTCCAGCGGGCCCGCCTGCTTCAGCGGCTCGACGGGGTCGGTGACGATGGCGTACGCCGTCTCCATCGCCGTGTCGCGCCGGAACGGCGGCCTGCCCTCCACCGCCTGGTACAGCGTGGCCCCCAGTGACCACAGGTCCGAGGCCGGTCCGGGGGTCAGCCCGCGCAGCCGCTCCGGGGCCATGTAGGGGATCGAGCCGACCATCTGACCGGTCTGGGTGAGGGTGGAGGACCCGGCGGTGAGTGCGACGCCGAAGTCGGTGAGGACGACCCGGTCGTCCGGGCCGAGCAGTACGTTGCCGGGTTTGACGTCCCGGTGCAGGACCCCGGCGGTGTGTGCGGCACGCAGGGCGGCGACCATGCCGAGGCCGATCCGGGCGGCCTCCTCGGGCGGGAGGGTCCGGCCGCCGTCGAGGAGGTCGGCGAGGGTGGGCGCGGGGACGTACTCCATGACGATGCAGGGGCGGCCGTCGTCGTCCACGACGTCGTGGACGACGACCACGTTGGGGTGGACGACCCGGGCGGCGCTGCGGGCCTCGCGACGGGTGCGCTCGTAGAGGGTGGCCAGCTCGTCGTCGGACAGGTGCGGACGGGGGTGCAGCTGTTTGAGCGCGACCTGCCGGGCCAGCACCTCGTCCTCGGCCCGCCATACGGTGCCCATGCCGCCGCGTCCGATCCGCTCGGCCAGCCGGTACCGCCCGGCGACCAGCCGCCCCTCGTCCGACACCGCCCGTCCTCCGCCAGCTCTGTCCGCCTTCGATGAGTTCCGACACGATAACCGCGCTTAGCTGGTCACATGTTCGGATCTGCCGGCTACCCGACCTGTGTTCCTGGGATGATGAGGACTGGCTGGCGTTTTCGACTGCAAATCGGTCGGAAAAGGCTGCGCGGGGCAACGAATGCAGGTCGTCGCCCCGCGCGGGTGTGCTCGGGTTCACGTGCGGCTCACGTCAGCGGGCGGTCAGCTTCCACAGGTGGTCGGCGGTGCCGTTGTCGTCCCACTGGAGGACCTGGGCACCGGAGGAGGTGCTCATGTTGGTCACCCCGAGCAGCAGCCCGCTGTTGTAGTTGGCGATCTTGTAGTAGCCGTCGCCCGACGGGATCAGCTGCCAGAGGTGGTCGGCGGTGCCGTTGTCGCCCCAGATCAGGGCGGTGCCGCCGTCGGAGGTACCCGCGTTGGTGATGCCGAGGAGCAGGCCGCTCGCCTGCTGCTTGATCTTGTAGAGGCCGTTGCCTGCGGCCACCAGGGTCCAGTTCTGGTCGGTGCCCGTGGTGGCGGTGGCCTGGACGACGAGGGTGCCCTGGGCCGTGCCCGCGCCGCTGGTGTCCAGGGCGAGGCCGCTGTTCTTGTTGGTGATCTGGTAGCGGCCGGCCAGCGAGGTGGCGGTGCCGCTCGGGGTGATGGTCAGGTGGTAGCCGTCGGAGGCGTTCATCGTCACCGGCACGGTGATCGAGCCGCCGCTGACCGTGTAGTCGGTGTCCGAGATCGTCACCGGCCCGGAGACGGCGGTCGTCCGGCCCTTGGACGGGGTGTACTCCAACTTGACGTGCACGGTGCTGCCGAAGGCGGAGAGCGACGACAGCCCGTTGACGGTGACGGCACACGAACCGGTGCAGCCGCCGGTGACCACGCTGATCTGGTTGCCCGCGCCGTTGCGCGAGGCGAAGCCGTCGATGCCGGTCTGTGCCGGAGGCGTCGTGACGAGCATGTTCCCGGACATGTCGCCGTACCACTTGTAGAGCCAGTAGGCACCGTTGGGCGAGCCGCCGGTGTCGGTGAGGGTGTCGCCGAGGGTGCCGTAGTGGTTCCAGAAGGCCAGTTCGGCGTCGTGCACGCCGGCCCGCTCGAACTTGGCGACATAGCTCGCGAGCGGCCCGGGGACGCCGACCTCGCTCGTGGTGCCGTACTCCTCGATGGCGATCGGCCGGGCGCTGATGCCGAGGCTGCTCTCCAGGGCGCGGTAGGCGGCGACATGGGCGGCGATGTTCTGCGAGCCCTGCAACTCGTGCCAGGAGACGATGTCGGGCACGGTGCCGCTCGCCTTGGCGTCGGTGAGAAACGTGGTCATCCAGCTCTGGTTCCACGCCGAGTAACTCGGGCCCTGGATCGGGGTGGTGGAGTCCTTGGCACGGACCTCCTTGTACGTCGTCGCCCATCCGGAGTCGAAGCTGCCGGCCGACGAGGTGTTCCAGGTCCAGTCGGGTTCGTTCCACAGCTCGTAGGCGGCGATGTTGGTGGCGCCGGAGGACTTCACCGATGCGACCTGCTTGTCCACGGCCGACAGCCAGTCGCTCCAACTCACCCATTTGTAGGGGAAGTCGGGATACCAGTCCGGCATCCGTACGACCACCTTGGCACCGGCCCTGGCCGCCTCGGGGGCGACGACCAGGGCGTCACCGCCGGGGCTGGACTCGCCGTTGGGCAGCTGGCTGCCGCCGGGCGCCATCTGCACGAAGGTGTTCGGCTTGAGCGGCTCGACCAGGCTGTCGGCCGGGACGCTCGCGGTGTCCAGGCCGTACAGGCTGCCCGTGGCCACGTGCGTGACCGAGCGCAGGGTCTGGTTCGCGTTCACCACGAGGGTGGTCGACGAGGTGGGTGCCGCGTGGGCGGGCGCCGCGGTGCCGACGGCGGCCGTGAGTATCACGGCGCCGAGAGTGGCTCTGAGGGGTGTGCGGCTCATGGCATGCGTCTCCTCGAGGAGTTGGGGGTGTCAGTCCTTCACCGCGCCCGCGGTCACGCCCGCGGCCACATAGCGCTGGGCGAGGACCAGGAGGACGGCCGCGGGGACCGACGCGACGACGGCGGTGGCCATGATCGCGTTCCACTCCTGGTTGTTGTTGCCGATGTACTTGTAGATGCCGAGCGTGATCGGCTTCCAACTGCCGCCGCCGTCGAGGGTGTTGGCGAAGACGAAGTCGGACCAGGCCCACAGGAAGCCGAACAGCGAGACGGTGACGATCGCGTTGCGGCTCAGCGGGAGGACGACCGACCGGAAGGTGCGCCAGGTGCCGGCGCCGTCGATCCGGGCGGCCGAGACGAGTTCGCCGGGGATGCCCGACATGAACGCGGTGAAGATCATGACGCCGAAGGGCACGGCGATGGTGGAGTCCGCGACGATCAGACCCCACCAGGAGTTGAGCAGGCCGAGGTCCAGGAAGATGCCGTAGAAGCCCATCGCCATGACGATGCCCGGGATCATCTGGGCGATCAGCAGGGCCAGGCTCAGGGCCCCGCCTCCGTGCGGCCGGAGCTTCGCCAGTGCGTAGCCGGCCGGGGCGGCGATCAGGAGGGTGAGGGCGACCGTGCCGATGCCGATCAGCAGGCTGGTGCCGAGGTAGGGGAGCTGGTCGTCGAGGACGGCCCGGTAGCCCGCGAAGGTCGGGTGCAGCGGGAGCAGGTCCGGCGGGTCCTTGCGCATGTCCTGCTGCGGGGTGAGGGACACGTTGAGCATCCAGTACACCGGGAACAGCATCAGTGCGGTGAGGCAGAGACCGATCAGGGTGTAGCCGCGTGACTTCACGCCTCCTGCCTCCTCTGGACGCGGATGTGGAGGAGGCCGAAGACCAGCGCGATCAGGATCAGGATGTCGCCGACTGCGGCACCGGGGCCGAACTTGGGCAGCAGCGTGCCGAAGCCCAGCTGGTACGACCAGGTCGCCAGGGTGGAGGAGGCGTCGCCGGGACCGCCCTTGGTCATGATCCAGATCAGGTCGAACACCTTGAGGGTGTAGACGAGCCCCAGCAGCAGGGTGATCGCCGACACCGGACGCAGCAGCGGGAAGGTGATCCGGCGGAACTGCTGCCAGGCGCCCGCCCCGTCGAGCGCCGCCGCCTCGTACAGCTCACCGGGGATGTTCTGCAGGCCGCTGTAGAGGATGACCAGGTTGAAGGGGATGCCGATCCAGATGTTGGCGACGATCACCGAGACCAGCGCCCAGTCCGGCGAGGTCAGCCAGCCGACGGGGCCGACGCCGAGGAAGTGCAGGAAGTAGTTCACCACCCCCGACTCGCTGTTGAACATCCATGACCACGTCGACGCCGACACGATCAGCGGCAGCAGCCAGGGGATCAGGAACAGCGCCCGCAGCATGGTCGAGAGCCTGAAGTGCCGGTTGAAGAAGACCGCGAGGGCGAGCCCGATGACGTACTGGAAGGCGATCGACACGAAGGTGAAGACCATGGTGTGCCGCATCGCGGGACCGAACGTCGGATCGTCCAGCACGGTGCGGAAGTTGGCCCAGCCGGAGAACGGTGCGTCGCCCGCGACGAAGGAGCGCACGGTGTAGTCGCGCAGGCTGAGGTCGAGGTTGCGGTAGAGCGGATAGACGTAGAAGGCGGCGAGGTAGGCGATCAGCGGGGCCACGAAGGCGAGCGCGGTCAGCCGCCGCCTGCGGCGCAGGGAGCGGGCGCCGGTGCCGCTCGCCCGCGCCGCGGCGGCCGGTGTGCGCCGCGGCCGGTCGATCCGGGCGACGGTCATGCCGGTCCTAGCCCTTCTGCGCGCTGGACTGGGCGGTCGCCAGGGCGTCCCCGGGGGACTTGCTGCCGGAGAGCGCCGCCTGGACGGCCGTCCACAGGGGCTGCGAGATCGTCGGGTACTTGGTGCCGAGACCGCCGCTGGTCCGGCCCCGCGCCGCCGCGACGGCCGCCACCCACGGCTTCAACTCCGCGTTCTTCGCCACCTGTTCGGTCTGCACGGCGGAGGTCGGCGCCACGTACATGAGCGTGGTGTCGGTGGCCAGCAGGCTGGCGTCGCTGGTCAGACAGCTGACGATCTTCTTGCTGAGGTCGTAGCGCGAGGTGTCCTTCTGCACGGGAACGGTGACGAACTCGCCGCCCGTCGGGACGGGCGCCGAACCGCCGTTCTGAGCGGGGATGTTGATGACGCCGTAGCCGAACCCGGCCTTGTCGGCGTTGCCGAGCTGCCAGGTGCCGTTCTCGCTGAACGCGTAGTCGCCGGTGGCGAACTCCTGCCAGCTGGTGGTCTGGGTGTTCTGCAGCACGTCCTTCGGGGCGTACCCCGCGTCCACCCACTGCTTCCACAGCGAGAGGGCCGCAACTCCCTTGCCGGAGTCGAGCTTGGTGAGGTCGCCGCCCGCGCCCCAGAACCACGGCAGGAACTGGAAGCTGCCCTCCTCGGTGTTGATCGCGGAGAAGGTGATCCCCTTCTTCCCGGCCGCCTTGACCTTCTTCAGCGCGGCCGTGAGCGACGCCCAGTCCTTGACGGAGGCCGGGTCGACACCGGCCGCGGAGAGGACCTTCTTGTTGTAGTAGAGCGCGAGGGTGTTGGCGCCGATCGGGACGCCGTAGGAGGAGCCGTCGATCGTGCCGGCGCCGATGATGTTCTTCTGGATCGAGGAGGTGTCGAGCCCGAGGTCGCTCGTCTTGTTGAGGATCCCCGCCTCCACCAGCGTGGAGACGACCGGGTTGTCGACCAGCATCACGTCCGGCGCGTTGCCCTGCTGCGCGGCCAGCAGCGCCTTGTTGCCCAGGTCGGTGGTGTCGTACGCGGTCCGCTTGAGCTTCACCCCGGCCGAGGTGCCGCACGAGGCCACCCGCTTGCCCCAGTCCGAGGAGGCGTCGAACTGCGGGTACGGGTCCCAGAAGGTGTAGGTCCCGCCGGCCGAGGACGACGATCCCGAGGAGCCGGAACCGCCACCGCAGGCGGTGAGAGGGAGCAGGGCGGCCGTGGTGAGGGCCATGAGAGTACGGCGGGTGGGTATCACGGGGTGACCTCGTTGTCGTAGGACGGGGGGTGTCTCAGGAAGTGGGGAGCCAGACGCGCATGCTGCCGTCCTCGCGGTTGGCCCAGACGTGGTACGGGACCGCGGTCAACTCGACCGGCTCGCCGTCGGATTCGGCCGCGGGGCCGGTCGCGGGGGCGTACGGCCACCAGCCCCGGTCGGGGAGCGGGCGCCGCCGGCCGGCGGCCACCACGGTGGTGACCCCGCCGAGCAGGTCCGGGCGGTGCTTCACGGCGAGCGGACGGGACGGGTCGAGGACGATGTCGTCCAGACCGCCGCCCGGATGGTCGGCCTGTTCCAGGCAGTGGACGAGCGGTCCGCGCTCGATCGCCACGCAGCCGCGTACGGCGTCCACGCGCGGGTCGGCCGCGGTGAGCCGGGGCTCCAGAACGAGTTCCAGGACCACGCGGTCGCCCGGCGCCCAGGTGCGTGACAGCCGCAGCCAGCCGTCGTCCACGGGCGAGTCGTAGGTCTCCTCCCCGCACCGCACCCGGAACTCCCGGCACCACTGCGGGATGCGCAGCGACAGCGTCCAGGGGGCGTCGGCCGGGGTCTCCTCGACGGTGAAGGCGACGGTGCCGTGCCAGGGATAGTCGGTCTCGGCACGTACCCGGACCCGGTCGGCCGTGTACGTTCCGGTGACGAACTGGTGGATCTGCAGGCCCTGTTCGTCGCCCGACGCCAGGTAGTGCGGCAGGCTCGCCAGCAGCCGCATCACGTTGGGCGGGCAGCAGGCGCAGCGGAACCAGCGGGTGCGGCGGGCCGACTGGTCGCCGCCGGTGTCGGTGTGGCCGTCGCGGACCTGGAGCGGGTTGACGTACAGCCACCGCTCGCCGTCCAGCGAGACCCCGGCCAGGAAGCCGTTGTAGAGGGTGCGTTCGATCAGGTCGGAGTAGCGGGCCTCGCCGGTGAGCAGGGCCATCCGCCAGCTCCACTGCACCGATGCGATGGCGGCGCAGGTCTCGCAGTAGGCGCGCTCGTTGGGGAGTTCGTACGGGTCGCCGAAGTCCTCCTTGTCGTGGTGCGCGCCGAGCCCGCCGGTGAGGTGGGTCTTGGTGGTGGTCATGGCGTGCCACAACCGCTCGCCCGCAGACCGGAGTTCGGCCTCCCCGGTCTCCGTGGCCAGGTCCGCGGCCGCCGCGAGCAGGTACAACTGCCGTACGGCATGGCCCTCGACGTTCGTCGCCTCGCGCAGCGACACCCGGTCCTGGGAGTAGGCGTCGCCGTCGAGCAGGCCATGGCCGTGCCGGTCCACGAAGTAACCGGCCAGATCCAGATAGCGGCGCTCGCCGGTCTCCCGGTACAGCTCCACCAGAGCCGTCTCGATCTCCGGATGGCCGTCGATGCCGTCGAGGGGTTTGCCGCTGCCGGGGAGGCCGAACACAGAGTCGATGTGGTCGGCGAACTTGCGTGCCACGTCGAGGAGTTCGGGACGACCGGTGGAGCGATGGTGGGCCACGGCGGCCTGGATCAGATGGCCCGCGCAGTACAACTCATGGCCCCAGCGCAGGTCCTGGTACCGCTCGCCGCCCTTGACCAGCTGGAACCAGGTGTTGAGATAGCCGTCCGGCTGCTGGGCGTCGGCCACCAGGGCCACGATCCGCTCCACCTCGGCGGCCAGCAGTTCGTCGTCCTCGTCGGCGAGTTGCCAGGCAGCCGCCTCCAGCCACTTGTAGACGTCGGTGTCGACGAACGGGTACGCGCCCCGGAACCCGCCCTCGGCCGTGCCGGCCGCAAGCCGCAGGTTGTGCAGGTTCCCGGCGGACTCCAGCAGGTCCGGGCCCTGCGGGAGGGAGACCCGGGCGTTGGTGGTGCGACGGTCGTGCCAGAAGCCCGCGTCGATGGTGGCGGCCGCCGGGCGCAGCGCGGTACGGGCGTCGGGGGTGAGACGGACCGGGCCGAAGGGGGAGGGCAGGGCGGAGCGGGTGCGGGGCATGGCTCTCCGGGGTGAGGAGGGGGCTGGGCGCCTTGACGCCAGCGCTGTCGGTATGTCGAACGCCGTCTGGAGCATCGGACGTGACGAGGCGTGGAACCACTTTGAGCAACCGTTTTCTCGCCGAGAAGTACAGGGCAGTCGGAGGGAGGGGTCAAGACACCCGGCGCAGATTTCTCAAGTTGCCTGCTGGATCTGGTGCTTCACTCGACCGGCTGCGAGGATGGCGGGCGGCTCTGTCGCCGTGCGATGGGCGACGCGGTCGAGGAACCGTCAAGGAAAAGGTTTGCCCGTGACCTCTGCTCCAGACTCTCCGCCCGCCGGCCGGGCCAGGCTCGCCGATGTCGCCGCGCTCGCCGGTGTCAGTGTGGGCACGGCGTCCAAGGCGCTGAACGGCGCCGGCCGGATGCGCCCGGAGACCCGGCAACGGGTGCTGGACGCGGTGGAGGAGCTCGGGTTCCGGCCCAACCAGCACGCACAGAGCCTGCACAGCGGCCGCAGCTGGACGGTCGGCCTGATGACGACGGACGGCATCGGCCGCTTCAGCACACCGGTCCTGCTGGGCGCCGAGGACGCGCTCGGCGCCGGGAAGATCTCCGTCCTGCTCTGCGACACCCGCGGCGACGCCATCCGCGAGCAGCACCATCTGCGCAACCTCACCGCCCGGCGGGTGGACGGCATCATCGTCACCGGCCGCCGTACCGACCCCCGCCCGCCCCTCACCGGCATCGACCCGTCGATCCCGGTCGTCTACGCCCTCTCCCCGTCCACCGACCCCGCCGACACCTCCGTCGTCACCGACGACCGCGGCGGCGCCCATCTCGCCGTGGAACACCTGCTGGCCACCGGTCGCACCCGGATCGCCCATGTCACCGGGCCCGAACACCACCAGGCCGCCCGCGACCGCGCCCGGCACACCGTCGAGCACCTGGCCGGGGCCGACCTCCGACTCGCCACCGGACGGGTGCACTTCGGGGAGTGGAGCGAGGCCTGGGGGCGGCGCGCGGCCGACGCGGTGCTGCGGACGGCGCCCGGCACGGACGCCGTCTTCTGCGGCAACGACCAGATCGCCCGGGGGGTCGCGGACGCCCTGCGCGAGCGGGGGAAGGACGTGCCGGGGGACATCGCCGTGGTCGGCTACGACAACTGGGACACCATGGCCCTCGCCTGCCGGCCGCCGCTCACCACCGTGGACATGAACCTGGCCGAGATCGGCCGGATCGCCGCGCTGCGGCTGCTCCAGGCCATCGACGCCGAGCCGGAGCCCGGGGTGCACACGGTGCCGTGCCGGCTGGTGGTGCGCGAGTCGAGCTGACGTGCGGCCGGACGTGCGGTGAATCTTCACTTCCCGCACGCACATCCTGGTTGCTTAAGTCAATCAATTGACTTACATTCGGGAGGGTCGTACAGACCCGAGCGGCCCTACGGAGGCCCGACCATGTCCCATGCACACCCCCGGCCGGCAGTCTCCGGGGACTCCGCCGCGCCGCGGGCCAACGTCATCGTCGCGGTGCTGGCCTTCGGCGGGATCGTGGTCTCGCTGATGCAGACCCTGGTGATCCCCATCGTGCCCGAACTGCCGAAGCTGCTCAACGCCTCGGCGTCCAACGCGGCCTGGGCCGTCACCGCCACCCTCCTCGCGGCCGCCGTCGCCACCCCCGTGATGGGGCGGCTCGGGGACATGTACGGCAAGCGGCTGATGCTGCTGACCAGCGTGGTCATGCTGGTCGCCGGTTCGGTCACCGCCGCGCTGAGCGACACCCTCGTGCCGATGATCATCGGGCGGGCCCTGCAGGGGCTGGCGTCCGGCGTGATCCCGCTCGGCATCAGCATCATGCGCGACGAACTCCCCGCCGAACGGCTCGGCTCCGCCACGGCGTTGATGAGCGCCTCACTCGGCGTCGGCGGCGCCCTCGGCCTGCCCGCCGCCGCGCTGATCGCCGACCACTTCGACTGGCACGTGCTGTTCTGGACCTCGGCCGCGCTCGGCGTCGTCGCCGCCCTGCTCGTGCTGTTTCTCGTCCCGGAGTCGAAGGTCCGCACCGGCGGCCGTTTCGACCTGCCCGGCGCCCTCGGTATGGCGGCCGGCCTGGTCTGCCTGCTGCTCGGCATCTCCAAGGGCGCCGACTGGGGCTGGTCCAGCGGCACCACGCTCGGCCTGTTCGGCGCCGCCGTGGTCATCCTGCTCGCCTGGGGTTTCTACGAACTCCGTACCCGGGAGCCGCTGGTCGACCTGCGCACCACGGCCCGCCGACAGGTCCTCGTCACGAACCTCGCCTCGATCGCCTTCGGGTTCTCGATGTTCGCGATGTCCCTGGTGCTTCCGCAGCTCCTGCAGTTGCCTGAGGCGACCGGCTACGGTCTGGGCAAGTCGCTGCTCGACGCCGGTCTGGTGATGGCCCCGACCGGCCTGGTGATGATGGCGATGGCGCCCCTGTCCGCCCTCATCTCCAAGAACTTCGGTCCCAAGGTCACCCTGATGTGCGGCGCGGTGATCGTGGCCGCCGGGTACGGTCTCAACATCGTGCTGATGGACGCCGTCTGGCAGCTCGTGCTGGTCTCCTGCATCATCGGCGCCGGCATCGGCTTCGCCTACGGCGCGATGCCCGCGCTCATCATGGGCGCCGTCGACCCGCACGAGACGGCCGCCGCGAACAGCCTCAACACCCTGATGCGGTCCATCGGCACGTCTACCGCGAGCGCCGTCGCCGGGGTGATCCTGGCCCAGATGACCACCGTCTTCGGCTCGACGGCCGTACCCTCCGAGAACGGCTTCAAGGTGGTCATGGCGGCGGGCTCGGGCGCGGCGCTCCTCGCGCTGCTCGTGGCCGCGTTCATCCCGCGCCGGAAGCCGGCCGCGGCGACGGGCGGAGCGCCGCAGGCCACCCCCGCTCAGGGCGCGCCGGAGCCGGTCCCCGCGGCGCCGATGGCGACGGAAGAGGCTCCGGTGGGCACGGAAGAGGCTCCGCCGAACGTCCCCGTCGTCGACGACGGCGTCCAGGTGCACGGCCGGGTGCGCGGCACCGACGGAACCGGCGTCGGCCGGGCCGCCGTCACCCTGATCTCCCCCGGCGGCCGCCAACTCGGCCGCGCGGTCGCGGACGCCGACGGCGCCTACGCGGTGGCGGCACCCGGCGAGGGGACGTACGTCCTGATCGCCTCCGCCGACGGCTGCCGGCCGCAGGCCACCACCCTCGTCGTGAGCTCCGGACCGGTCGCCCACGACCTGCTGCTCGCCGGCAGCAGTGGCCTGGGCGGAGTGGTGCGGGCCGCGGACAGCGGGGCGCCGGTCGCCGGGGCGACGGTGATCGTCACCGACGTGCGCGGGGACGTGCTCGCCACCCAGCAGACCGACGGGCTCGGCGAGTTCACGGTCGGCGACCTGGTGCCGGCCACGGTGACCCTCGCGGTCAGCTCACCCAAGCACCGGCCGCTCGCCCTGCCCGTCGAGATAGCCGGCACCGGGACCACCCGGGTCGACGTCGAGCTGCGGCCCGGCGCCCATGTACGGGGCACGGTCCGGGGAGCGGGGGGCCCGCTGTGCGACGCCCGGGTCACGCTGGTCGACGCCGCCGGCAACGTCGTCGGCACGACCACCACCGGTGACGACGGCGCGTACGCCTTCTCCGACCTGGACAGCGGCCAGTACACGGTCGTCGCGACCGGCTACCCGCCGCACGCCGCCGGGGTGGCCGTCTCCGGCGCCGACGTCCACGACCACGACATCGAACTCGCCCATCCCGGGGCGTAGTGCGCGGAAGCTGCGCAGCGGGTCCGGCGACGTGCAGTTGTGGTTCGGCAGTGCCCGAAGGGAGGGGCGGCACTTCCGGTGGAGCGCTCAGCCGTGCTCGGGCTGACGGGCCGCCCACAGGCCGCGGACGTGGCCCAGGTGGCGGGTCATGACCTCGTGCACGGCCCGCTCGTCACGGGCCAGCAGGGCGTCGAGGAGCTCCAGGTGCTCCTCGGCGGAGGTCTTCAGACGTCCGGCCGCCACCAGCGCCGTCAGCCCGTACAGCCGCGAACGGCGGCGCAGGTCCCGTACCACCTCGACGAGATGGCCGTTGCCCGCGAGGGCCAGGAGACCCAGATGGAAGGCCAGGTCGGCCTCTACGTAGGCGATCAGGTCGCCCTTCACGGCCGAGGTGACGATCTCCAGGGCGACCGGGCGCAGTGCCTCCAGGTCGTCGGGGTCGGCGGTGGCCGCGAGGGCGACGGTCGTCGGGATCTCGATCAGGGACCGGACGTGCGTGTACTCGTCGAGCTGCTGCTCGGAGAGGGCGGTGACCCGGAACCCCTTGTTCGGGACGATCTCGACCATGCCCTCCTTCGCCAGTTCCAGCATGGCCTCGCGCACCGGGGTCGCGGAGACGCCCAGGCGGGGAGCGAGCCCCGGCGCCGAGTACACCTCGCCGGGGCGCAGCTCACCGGCGATCAGCGCGGCACGCAGCACGTCCACGACCCGCTCCCGGAAGTTCGGCTTCCGGCCGCCGAGCGACGGAATGGCGGGCTTGACGCTGGGCGGGCTGCTGGGCCGGTCGGCCATGGCGGAACTCCTGGAGGGTCGTCGGGGGAATCAGAGTACGAAGCCGGCCGGGAACGGGTCGTCCGGGTCCAGCAGATACTGGGCGGTGCCGGTGATCCAGGCCCGGCCGGTGAAACTGGGCAGGACCGCGGGGAGACCCGCGACCTCGGTGGTGCCCAGGAGCCGGCCGGTGAACCGGGTGCCGATGAAGGACTCGTTCACGAACTCGGTGTCCAGCGGGAGTTCGCCGCGCGCGTGCAGCTGGGCCATCCGTGCGCTGGTGCCGGTGCCGCAGGGGGAGCGGTCGAACCAGCCGGGGTGGATGGCCATCGCGTGCCGGGAGTGGCGGGCCGTGGCACCGGGGGCGATCAGGTGGACGTGGTGGCAGCCGCGGATGGACGGGTCCTCGGGGTGGACGGGTTCCGCCTCGGCGTTGATCGCCGCCATGAGCGACAGGCCGGCCCGGAGGATGTCGTCCTTTCGGGTGCGGTCGAAGGGGAGGTCGAACTCGTCGAGGGGGAGGATGGCGTAGAAGTTGCCTCCGTATGCCATGTCATAGGTCACTGACCGCCCGTCGGCCAGCACGATCTTCCGGTCCAGCGCGGCGGAGAACGACGGCACGTTCCGCAGCGTGACGTTCTTCGCCGCGCCGTCCTCCACCGCCACCTCGGCGACGACCAGGCCGGCCGGGGTGTCGAGCCGGATGGTGGTGACCGGCTCCACGACCTCCACCATCCCGGTCTCCACGAGCACCGTCGCCACGCCGATCGTGCCGTGCCCGCACATCGGCAGATAGCCGGAGACCTCGATGTAGACCACGCCCCAGTCGCAGTCGGGCCGGGTCGGCGGCTGCAGGACCGCCCCGCTCATCGCGGAGTGCCCGCGCGGCTCGTTCATCAGCAACTGCTTGATGTCGTCGCGGTGTTCACGGAAGTACAGCCGCCGCTCGTTCATGGTCGCGCCGGGAATGGTGCCGATCCCGCCGGTGATCACGCGGGTGGGCATGCCCTCGGTGTGCGAGTCGACGGCGTGCAGGACGAGTTTGCTGCGCATGACGCTCCTGGTGGTGAGTCAGGGCCGGTCGGGTCGGCTGGGGCGGGGTCGGTCACGCCAGTCCGGCGGCCATGGCCTTCTCGGTGGCCGCGCGGACCACGGCCTCCTGCCCGGGCAGCAGCGATACGCGCGGCGGTCGGCAGGCGCCGCCGTGCCGGCCGACGATGTCCATGGACAACTTGATGGCCTGCACGAACTCGACCCTGGAGTCCCAGCGGAGCAGCGGATGCAGCTGCGCGTAGAGCCGCCCGGCGGTGTCCAGGTCCCCGCGCACCGCCGCGTGGTACAGCTCGACGGTCGCGGCCGGCAGCGCATTGGGGTAGCCGGCCACCCAGCCCTTGGCTCCCGCGATCGCCAGCTCCAGCAGGACGTCGTCGGCGCCGATCAACAGGTCCAGGTCCGGGGCGAGTTCGGCCAGCTGGTAGGCGCGCCGGACATCCCCCGAGAACTCCTTGACGGCGTGGATGCACCCCTCGCCGTGCAGCTTCGCGAGGAGTTCCGGGACCAGGTCGACCTTGGTGTCGACGGGGTTGTTGTACGCCACTACCGGCACCCCGGCCTTCGCGACCTCGGCGTAGTGCGCCAGTACCGACCGCTCGTCGGCACGGTAGGCGTTGGGCGGCAGCAGCATCACGGCCGCGCAGCCGGCGTCCCGGGCCTGCTCGGCCCAGCGACGGGCCTCGGCCGAGCCGTAGGCGGCGACGCCGGGCATGACCCGCGCACCGCCGATCGCGGCCACGGCGGTCTCGACGACCTTCGCGCGCTCGTCGGGGGTGAGCACCTGGTACTCACCGAGAGAGCCGTTCGGTACGACGCCGTCGCAGCCGTTCTCGACCAGCCAGGCGCAGTGCTCGGCGTACTTGTCGTGGTCGACGGAGAGGTCGTCGCGGAGCGGGAGTGCGGTGGCTACGAGGACACCGCGCCAGGGGCGGGGGTGGGGGGTGGACATCAGGGTTCCTCCGGGGAGTCCGAGTGATCCGGGTGGTATGTGACATGGCACTGTTCGTCGTCGTCGTCGGCGCCGCCCGCCCGCGCGAGCACCCCGAGCGGCACCGGCCGGGCGAACGGCCTGCGGGCCGCCGTCTCCGGGCAGCCGGCGAGCCCGGCGACCGCCGGCCCGCACATCCGGCCCTGGCACCAGCCCATCCCGGCCCGCGTGAGCAGTTTGACGGTCCGTAGGTCCCCGGCGCCCAGCTCGGTCACGGCCCGCCGGACCGTTCCGCCGGTGACCTCCTCGCAGCGGCAGACGACCGTGTCGTCCGTGACCTGCGCGGTCCAGTGCGCGGGCGGCGCGTACGTCTCGTCCAACGCCGTGGCGAACCGCCGCAGCCCGGCACGGGCCCGGGCGGCCCCCGCCAAGGCGTGCGGGTCCGGCTCCCGGCCGTACAGCCGTGCGGCGGCCGACCGGCCCGCGATGTGCCCCTCCGCGAGGGCGAGGACCGCGCCGCCGACGCCGGTGGCCTCGCCCGCCGCCCACACCCCCGGTACGTCGGTGCGCTGCTCGTCGTCCACGTGCACCGCGACCTCGTCGATCCGGCAGCCCAGGCCCTCGGCGAGGTCGGTGTGCGGGAGCATGCCGTGCCCGACGGCCAGGGTGTCGCAGTCGATGCGCCGCCGGGTGCCCGGCCGTACCCGGCCCGCGGCGTCCAGCGTGGCGACGGTGACGGCTTCCAGCTGCTGGTCGCGCCGGTCGCCGTGGGCCTCGACCACGGTGTGGTGGACCAGGGTTCGGACGCCGTGCCGGAGCAGCCGGGCCGCGTAGTGGGCGCCTTCGGCGAGCTTGCCCGGCTGGGCGGCCAGTGCGGGGGAGCGCCGTACGAAGGCCCGCGGGTCCGCGGACTCCACCAGGGCCGCCACCCGTGCGCCCGCCGCCGCGAGGCCGGTCGCGACCGGCAGCAGCAGCGGTCCGGTGCCGGCGACGACCGCCGTACGCCCCGGCAGTACCAGTCCGCCCTTCAGCATGGCCTGTGCCCCGCCCGCCGTGACGACACCGGGGAGCGTCCAGCCGGGGAAGGGCAGCACCTTCTCGTAGCCGCCGGTGGCGAGCAGCACGGCGTCCGCGCGTACCTCGACGGGCTGCTCCTGCTCGGGGCCGAGCAGGGCGTGCACGGTGAAACCGGACCGGCGCCGCGTCACGCACCACACGTGATGGTCCCGCAGATGCGTCACCAGCCCTGCCGCGATGAGCCCGTCCAGGCCGGCCCGCAGCCGCTCCCAGCTGCGCCACTGATGGTGCAGCGCCTGCGGGCGGCGGGCGCCGAGCCCGGCGGCGGGCTGCCGGTAGAACTGGCCGCCCGCCTCGGGGGCCGCGTCGACCAGGGTGACCCGCAGGCCGCGCCGGGCGGCGGCCAGGGTGGCGGCGAGCCCGGCGGGGCCCGCGCCGATCACGGCGAGCCGGGGCGCCGACTCCCCCTGAGGCGCGTCAGTCATCGTGCCCTGTCCCCTCTTGCGTACGGATCTCGTCGCCCGGGTGCGCGGGCACCAGACAAGCCCGCTGATTGGGGCGGCCGTTGACGGTGACCAGGCAGTCGAAGCAGACACCGATCCCGCAGAAGACCCCGCGCGGACGGCCCTCGCCCCGGGTGGTCCGCCAGGAGGTGACGCCGGACGCCCAGAGCGCGGCCGCGACCGTCTGGCCCGGCAGCGCCACGATCTCGCGCCCGTCGAAGGTGACGGTGAAGGCCGGGCCCGGCCGGGCCTGCACCAACTCCAGGGGATTCACGCGCTCTCCTCGCCGAAACGCTCGGGGCGGAACGGGGTCAGGTCGAGCTCGGGTGCCTTGCCGCTCAGCACCTGGGCGATCAACTGCCCGGTACCGGTGGCCAGTCCGATGCCCGCGCCCTCGTGCCCGCAGGCGTGGAAGAGGCCGGGCGCCCGGGGGTCGGGGCCGATGGCGGGGAGGTGGTCGGGCAGGTACGGGCGGAAACCCAGGTAGGTGCGCATCGCCCGGATCCCGGAGAGGAAGGGGAACAGCCGGACGGCGCCGGCCGCCAGCGCCCGTACGGCCGGCAGCGAGAACGACCGGTCGAAGCCGACGCGTTCCCGGGTCGCGCCGATCAGGACCGGCCCGGCCGCCGTGCCCTCGACCACCGGCGAGGTCTGCAGGGCGGCCGAGTCGCTGGCCACGTCGGCCACGTAGTCGGCGGCGTACACCTTGTGCCGTACCCGGCGCGGCAGCGGCTCGGTGACCAGGACGAAGCCGCGCCGGGGAAGGACGGGCAGGTGCACGTCCGCGAGCGCGGCGACCTCACCGCCCCAGGTCCCGGCCGCGTTCACCACGGCCGGGGCGTGGATGTCGCCGCGGTCGGTACGGACACCGCGTACGGCACCCCCCGCACCGCGCAGCATTTTCGTCACCGTGTGGCCGGTCGACAGACGGGCGCCCGAGGCCCGTAGGAGATGTGCGGCGGCCAGGGTCGGCATGACCTGGGCGTCCTGGGGGTAGTGCACCCCGCCCGCCAGACCGGGTGCCAGGTGCGGCTCGAGGTCGTGCAGTTGATCCGCGTCGACGTGCTCCGCCGTCACCCCGGCGGCCCGCTGCCCGGCAGCGAACCCCGCCAGCGCGGCCAGCCCTTCGGGCTCCGCGGCTACGACCACCCCGCCCTTGGGCTCGTACTCGATCCGGTCACCGAGCTCCCCGGCCAGACCGGCCCACAACCGGCCGGACAGCAGGGCGAGTTCGAGCTCGGGCCCCGGTTCCTTGTCGGAGACGAGCAGATTGCCCTCACCCGCCCCGGTGGTCCCGCCGGCCACCGGGCCACGATCCACCACGATGACGTCCAGCCCCGCCCGGGCCGCGTACAGGGCACAGGCGGCGCCCGCCATGCCAGCCCCGATCACTACGACGTCGCAGGTCAGTCGCATGCTCACGGCAGTAATATGTCACATGGCACAGGGCGGGGGAAGACCGCCGGCGGACAGGACGCCCGCCGGATCAACCTGGCCCGGTTCGCCTTCGACCTCGCCGTCGGCTACACGGCGGTCCGCTACGGGCGGGACGAATTCCCGTACCTGCCAAGGCGGTTGCACCTGCGATCCGGCGCCGGTGACCGCCCTGCGGGGCTGACCGGCACCCCGAATGGCGCTCCCGAGTTGACAGGAAGACGATGGAGTGGTGGACGGGAGTTCGAAGGGAGGACACCGTCATGCTGGAGATCAAGACGGTCGACAAGCCGGACGAGCGGCGTGACTTCCCCCGCGGCCACCTGGAGGCCGTGCACCTGACCGGCCTCGACTTCGCCATCGGCACCTTCGAGCCGGGCTGGCGCTGGTCGGAGTCGGTGGCGCCGATCGCGGGCACCGAGAGCTGCATGGTCCACCACAACGGCTATGTGGTGCAGGGCAGGATGCACCTCGTCATGGACGACGGCGGCGAGGGCGAGATCGGCCCCGGGGACGTCTTCGTCCTTCCGGCGGGACACGACGCCTGGGTCGTGGGGGACGAGCAGGTCATCGTGTACGACTTCGCCGGCGGCATGGCAGCGGACTACGCGAAGGCCAAGGAGGGCTGAGAGCGGCCGACGGTGCCGTCACCTTCCGTAGGTGACGGCACCCGGTGTGTCATACCGGCAGCAGCCGCGCGATCAGCCCGCCGAGCTGGCGGGCGGTGCGGCACTCGTGCATCTCCACCAGCTCCGCATAGTCCGGCGCGGCCGAGTCGCCGGTGCCCCACAGGGAGTGCGGTTCGGGGTTCAGCCAGTAGACACGCCGCGCCTGTCCGGCGATGCGGCGGACGGCGGCGAGGTTCGGGTCGAGGTTGTTGGTGCGGGCGTCGCCGAGCACGAAGACCGTGGTCCGCGGGCCCACCGCGGCTCCGTACCGCTCCGCGAACTCGCCGAGCGCGACGCCGTAGTCGCTGCTGCCGTGCCAGCCGGTGAGCGTCGCCTCGGCACGGATCCGGGCGCCCAGTCCCTCCGGATCGGCCCGGCCGTGCTCCAGGAGGCCGGTCACCTCGTCGATCCGGTTGACGAACGCGAACACCCGGACCTTGCTGAACTGGTCGTGCAGCGCCTGTACCAGCAGCATCGTGAAGTCGGAGAACCCCGACACCGAGCCCGAGACGTCGCACAGCAGCACCAGCTCGGGGCGGACCGGCCGACGCCGGCGCAGTACCGGCCGCATCGGCACCCCGCCCGTCGACAGCGAGCCGCGCAGGGTGCGCCGCAGGTCGATGGTGCCGCGCGCGGCCCGGCGGCGGCGTGCGGCCAGCCGGGTGGCCAGCTTCCGCGCCAGCGGCTGCACGGTCCTGCGCAGCTCGGTGAGCTGCTCCCGCCCGGCGGACAGGAAGTCCACCCGGTCGGCGGACGGCGCCACCGCGCGCCGGGCGATCTGATCCCGGCCGCGCCGCTCGGCCACCCGGCGCCGGGCCTCCGCCGCGACCATGCCCCGGAAGGCCTCGATCCGCCGCCGGATCTCGTCGTCGAGCAGCCGGTCCGCGAACCCCGTGCCGACGCCCCGTGCCCGGACGTCCGCCCGCACCCGCGCGAGCAGCGTCTGCGGCCGCAGCCGGTCCAGGGTCTGGTACGACGACCAGCCGTCCGAGCCCGGCGAACTCCCGTATCCGCCCAGGCCGTCCACGGCTTCGGCGGCCAACTGCCGCAGCAGCGCGCCGTCGTCGTCCGCGAGCGCGGCGGCGAGCCGCTCCCGCAGCTCCTCCCGGTCGCCGGACGGGTCGCCGGAACCGCCGGGGACGCCCACCGCGCGCGGGAAGTAGAGGTCGAAGACCTGGTCGAACACGGTCCGTTGCCCGGTGCCGTGCAGCAGCGTCGCGGCCAGCCCCTCGCGCAGCAGCTCCCGGTCCGCCAGGCCCAGCACCGCCACCGCCCGGCCCGCGTCCACGGTCTCCCCGGTGCCGATCCGCACCCCGTGCGCGCGCAGCGCGCCGACCAGCCCCGTCAGCCGCTCGGCGAGATCGGCCGGAGTGCCGGGCGGCGAGTCGGCAGGTGCGTCGGCCGGGGTGCTCACAGCGCGTCCAGGTCCAGCTTGGCGGCCGCCTTCTGGATGTCGTCCTGGTGCTTGAGGATCACGCCCAGGGAATCCCGTACCACCTGCTCGTCCAGCGTGCCGGCGCCCAGGGCCAGCAGGGTGCGCGCCCAGTCGATGGTCTCCGCGACCGAGGGGACCTTGCGCAGGTCCATCGCCCGCAGGGCCCCGACCACCCGGACCACGGACTCGGTGAGCGCCTCGGTGAGCCCCGGCACCTTCAGCCGTACGATCCGGCGCTCCAGCTCCTCGTCCGGGAAGCCGATGTGCAGGAACAGGCAGCGGCGGCGCAGCGCCTCGGACAGCTCGCGGCTCGCGTTGGAGGTGAGCACGACGAAGGGGCGGCGGGTCGCGGTGACCGTGCCCAGCTCGGGCACCGTCACCTGGAAGTCGCTGAGCACCTCCAGCAGCAGGCCCTCCACCTCGACGTCGGCCTTGTCGGTCTCGTCGATCAGCAGCACCTTCGGGTCGTCGCCCCGGATAGCGGTGAGCAGCGGGCGGGGGAGCAGGAACTCCTCGCTGAAGATGTCGGTGCGGGCCTCGTCCCAGGTCTCGTCCCGGCCGGCGCTGATCCGCAGCAGCTGCTTGGCGTGGTTCCACTCGTACAGCGCCCGGGACTCGTCCACGCCCTCGTAGCACTGCAGCCGCACCAGCCGGGCCCCGGCGACCTGGGCCACGGCCTTCGCCAGCTCGGTCTTGCCGACCCCGGCGGGGCCCTCGACGAGGAGCGGTTTGCCCAGCCGGTCGGCCAGGAAGACGGTGGTGGCGACGGCGGGGGAGGCGAGGTAGCCGGTCTCGGCGAGCCGCGCGGAGACGTCGTCGACGGAAGTGAACAACGGGGCCTCCGGCTGATCAGGGTCGTGCAACGCACAGGGCGAACAGGTCCAGGTACCTATCTAAGCGCTTGTTCAGCTCCTGGGCCACCCTGTATACCGATCGGTTTCCTCACCGCGTCCCGCGCGGTAACCTCGGCCCTATGGCCACCACAGACAAGGCGTCTCCCCGCGACCGGCTCCTCGATGCCGCAGCCGAGCTCTTCTACCGCGACGGCGTCTCCATCGGCGTCGAGGCGCTGTGCAGGTCGGCAGGGGTCTCCAAGCGCTCCATGTACCAGCTCTTCGACAGCAAGGACGAGGTGCTGGCCGCCAGCCTGGAGCGGCGCAGGCCCTGGTACGAGGCCCAGCTCAGGTCCTCGGACGCCGAGGCGGCCGGCCCGCGCGAACGGATCGGGTACGTGTTCCGGCGAGTGGAGGCGAACGCGGCGGCCCCCGGCTACTGCGGCTGCCCGTACCTCGCCGTCCTGGTCGAGCTGAAGGACAGCGAGCATCCCGCGAGCGTGGTGGCCCGGGCGGCCAAGGAACTGCTGCAGGGCTACTTCGAGGAGCAGGCCGAACAGGGCGGTGCGGCCGATCCGGCCCTGCTCGCCCGGCAGCTCATGCTGATCTTCGACGGGGCCAGCGCGCGGGCCGGCGCCCGGATCGAGCACCTCGACGACGGGCTGGTCACGGCGACGGTGACCACGCTGCTGGACGCGGCCGGCATGAAGTAGCCGCCCGGACGGATCACCACAACGCGCCGGGCCGGCCACCCACCCGATGCAATGGAGGCGTGACCGCGCCCCCGAACGACTGCCTCGCGCGCAACGAGTGGATCTGCGGCGCCTATCTGACCAGCCGCCGCCAGATCCTCCTCGACGCGGTCGGCCAGCACCTCCGGCTCACCGCGGTCTCGGTGCTCCTCGGACTCGTCATCGCCGTTCCCCTGGCCGTGCTGGCCCGCCGCTGGCGCTGGTCGGCCGGACCGGTCCTCGGCGTCACGACCATCCTCTACACCATCCCGTCCCTGGCGATGTTCTCCCTGCTCCTGCCGGTGTACGGCCTCTCGGGCACCCTCGTCGTCGCCGGCCTGGTGCTCTACTCGCTCACCCTGCTCGTCCGCAACATCCTCGCGGGACTGCGCGCCGTCCCCGAAGAGACCCGGCAGGCCGCCCGCGGCCTGGGCTACGGCCCGGTCCGCCTCCTGCTCACCGTCGAACTGCCCCTCGCCCTGCCCGCCGCGATGGCCGGCCTGCGCATCGCCACCGTCTCCGCGGTCTCCCTGGTCACCGTCGGCGCGATCGTCGGCTTCGGCGGACTCGGCAACCTGATCTACGCCGGCATGAACACCTACTTCAAAGCCCAGGTGCTCACCGCCTCCGTGCTCTGCGTGCTGATCGCCGTCGCCGCCGACCTGCTGCTGCTCGGCGTGCAGCGGCTGCTCACCCCGTGGATGCGGGCGGCCCGCGCGTGAACACCCTCGCCGACGCCTGGGCCTGGCTCACCGACTCCGCACACTGGGCCGGCGACGACGGCATCGGGCACCGGCTGCTCCAGCACCTCGTCCTCACCGTCGTCTGCCTCGTCATCAGCTGCCTGATCGCACTCCCGGTCGCGCTGGTCCTCGGCCACCTCGGCAAGGGCGGCGCGCTCGCCGTGAACATCTCCAACGTCGGCCGGGCTGTCCCCACCTTCGCCGTCCTGGTGCTGCTCCTCCTCACCCCGATCGGCAGCTGGGGCGAAGGCCCCACCGTGGTCGCCCTGGTGCTCTTCGCCGTACCGCCCCTGCTCACCAACGCCTACGTCGGCATGCGCGAGGTCGACCGAGGCATCGTGCAGGCCGCGCGGGGGATGGGGATGACCGGGCGACAGATGTTGTTTCACGTGGAACTGCCCCTTTCGCTCCCCATGGTCCTCACCGGGGTACGGATCGCCGCCGTCCAGCTCGTCGCCACCGCCACCATCGCCGCGCTCGCCGGCGGCGGCGGACTCGGCCGGATCATCACCGCCGGATTCAACCTGGCCAGCACGCCCATGGTGGTCGCCGGAGCGATCCTGGTCGCCGTGTTCGCCCTGCTCGTGGAGGGCGTCTTCGAACTCGTGGAGCGGCTCGCCCCGACATGGACGCGGGGCTCGCGATGAGACGCAGTACGGCAGCCGTCGCCGTACTGCTCACCCTCACCGCCTGCACCACCGGCCCCTCCCTGGAGACCCGCGGCGAGGTCACCGCACCCCCGGGCGACAGCAGGCACCTGACCATCGGCTCCGCCGGCTTCACCGAGAGCGACCTGCTCGCCCAGCTGTACGCGCAGCTGCTGAACCAGGCCGGCTACAAGACCTCGCTCATCACGGTCGCCAACCGCGAACTCTACGAACCCGCCCTGGAGTCCGGGCAGATCGACGTGGTGCCCGAATACGCGGCCACCTTCGCCGACTGGCTCAACGCCCGGACGAACGGAACCGACGCGCCGCCCGTGGGCTCGCCCGACCTCGCCGCCACGATGAAGGCACTGCGCCGCCTCACCACACCCCGCGGCCTGACCGTCCTCGACCCCGGCCGGGCCGTCGACCAGAACGCCTTCGCGGTCACCGCCGCCTACGCCCGCCGACACCACCTCAGGACCCTCAGCGACCTCGGCGCCTCGGGACTGAAGGTGCGGCTCGCGGCGGGCGACGAGTGCGTACAGCGGCCGTACTGCGAACCGGGGCTGAAGGAGGTCTACGGCATCGACATCACCGGCGTCGACCCCAAGGGCGTCGGGACCACCCAGGCCAAGCTGGCCGTGCAGCACGGCCAGGACCAGATGGTGCTGACCACGACC
The DNA here is from genome assembly GCF_055565975.1 of Streptomyces sp. NPDC028289. Classification (NCBI taxonomy): domain Bacteria; kingdom Bacillati; phylum Actinomycetota; class Actinomycetes; order Kitasatosporales; family Streptomycetaceae; genus Streptomyces; species Streptomyces sp. NPDC028289. Next base: position 33,423 of record NZ_JBVHTI010000006.1, read on the forward strand.
ACCGACGCGACCCTCGACCGGTTCGGCCTGGTACTCCTCGCCGACGACAGGCACCTGCAGAACGCCGACTACGTCGTCCCGGTCGTCAACCGCTCCCGGGCGGGCAGCGAGCGCGTCACGAAGGCGCTCGGGAGGCTCAACGACGTCCTCACCACGGCCGATCTGGCCGCTCTGAACCAACAGGTGGACAGCTGGCGGCGGCTGCCCCAGGACGTTGCCCGGACCTATCTGCGGGACAAGGGCCTGCTGAAGTGACGGCAGGGCCCGTTGTCAGTGGCGGGCGGTACGTTCGGGGCATGGGGATCTATCTGGTGAGTGTCGGTGCGCAGGAGTGGCTCGACGGCGACGAGGACGAGGGTGGCAGGGGCGTCCTCGCCGCGGCCCTCGACGAGGAGCTGCGACGGCGCGGGCTGGCGCCGTACGAGTCGGTGCCCGAGGCGGCCGCCTTCGTGCGCGGCTCGGGGCTGTCGTTCGAGGAGAAGCTGGTGCCGTCCATGGCCGGGTTCGCCGCGCTGTGCCGGGAGCATCTCGCGCCGCGCGAGACGGAGCTGCTGCTGGGCTGGTCGGTGCTGGTGCCGCTCTCCCTCGACGAGGAGATCCGGCTGCCGCTGAGCTCCGCCTACGACGACGAGACGGTGGTCGCCGGCGCCCCCGAGGTCCTGGCCCTGGCACAACGGCTGGCGACGGCGATCGGGCTTCCCCTCGACGTGATACCGGAGGCCTGCGACAACCTCGATCTGACCATGTGGTTCCTGGAGGGTGCGGCGGAGGAAGCGGTCGCCGCCCGCCCCGGCCCCTGGGGCGAGGACCTGGACGCCGCCTTCTATGCCGCGCTGTACCTGCGGGCCGCCCAGCACTCGCTGCGACGCGGCTGCCCGATGACGTACTGCTGACGAACACCGGGCTCTGCGGCTCAGGCGTCGGAGACCGAGTCGAACGGCACCTGGCCTCGCGAGACGCCGCGCGCCTCCGCGTCCACCGAGCGGCGCAGCGCCTCGTGCAGCCTGGCCGGGGTGAGCACGCCGAGGAAGCGCGAACCGTCCAGCACCGCGACCCACCCGGCGTCGTACTGGAGCATCACACCGAACGCCTGCTTCAGCGGGGCGCCCACCGGTACCCACGCGGTCATCCGGTGGGCGAGCGCGTCGATCGTGCCGCCCGCCGCCAGTTCGTCCCGGCCCACCCAGCCGTGCAGGTCGCCGTGCGTGTCCAGGACCACCGCCCACCGGGCGCCCTCGGCCCGCAACCGCGCGGCGGCGCTCTCGGCGGACTCGCCCAGGCGGGCGACCGGCGGCTGCTCCAGGTCGTCCGGCTCGATGTCGGTCACCGACAGCCGCTTCAGCCCACGGTCCGCACCCACGAACCCGGCGACGTACGGCGTGGCCGGCCTGCCCAGCACGGCACCCGGAGTGTCGAACTGCTCGATCCGCCCCTGCCCGTACACCGCGATCCGGTCGCCCAGCCGTACCGCCTCCTCGATGTCGTGCGTGACCAGCAGCACCGTCTTGCGCACCGCGGCCTGCATCCGGAGGAACTCGTCCTGCAACTGCTCCCGCACCACCGGGTCGACCGCGCCGAACGGCTCGTCCATCAGCAGCACCGGGGGATCGGCGGCGAGCGCCCGGGCCACGCCGACGCGCTGCCGCTGGCCGCCGGAGAGCTGGTCCGGGTAGCGCGGCCCGTACGTCTTCGGGTCCAGGCCGACGAGGTCGAGCAGTTCGGCGGCGCGGGCCCGGGCCCTGGCCCGTTTCCAGCCGAGCAGGGCCGGGACGGTCGCGGTGTTGTCGAGGACGGTGCGGTGCGGGAACAGGCCCACCTGCTGGATGACATAGCCGATCCGCCGCCGCAGCCGCACCGGGTCGACCCCCGCGACGTCCTCGCCGTCGACGAGGATCCGGCCCGAGGTCGGTTCGACGAGCCGGTTGACCATCATCATCGTCGTGGTCTTGCCGCAGCCGGACGGGCCGACGAGCGTGACGAGTTCCCCCTCTGCCACCTCGAAGGAGAGCCCGTCCACCGCGGTCGTCCCGTCCGCGTACCGCTTGGTGACCTGCTCGAACCGGATCATTCCCTCACGTTAACCGCGACGGTTACGAATCGCCCGCGTTGACCTCGGGGCTCTGCGGGGCGCCGCCGACGAGCACCACCTCCAGGGTGCGCGGTCCGTGCACGCCCTCGACCCGGTCCAGCTCGATGTCACTGGTCGCGGAGGGGCCGGAGATCCAGGTCAACGGGCGGGCCGGGTCGAGTCGTTCGAGGGCCTGGGGCACGGACGACACGACCTGGTCCGGGACCCGTACGACGCAGATGTGGTGATCCGGGACCAGGGTGATCCGGCGGCGGCCCTGGTCCGGGCCGCCGTCCAGCACGATCGTTCCGGTCTCGGCGATCGCCACCGCGCAGCCGGTGACCACGCTGGCGACCCGGTCGAGTTCGTGCGGGGTGCTGTCGGCCCGGTCCGCAACCTGCTCGGCCTCGGTCGCCGCGAGCCACTCCGGGGGGAGCCCGGTGGGCACGGCCACTGTTCCCGAACCGCGCAGGGCGATCAACCGTCCGATCGTGGCGGTCAGTTCGGCCTCCGTGCACCGGTGCACGAGCGCCCGGTAGTCCGCCAGGTTCTCGGCGAGCAGATCCACCGTCTCCGCGACGCTCCGCGTCCCGTGCTCCCGCAGATACGCCCGCTCGACGGGCGTGTCCTCGTCCCGTACCTCGGCCAGCGCCCGCCGCACCCGGCCCAGGATCCGTTCCCTGCTGCTCACTTCGCCCCGTCCTTTCCTCCGCCGGTCCGCTGCCACCAGTCCCGGAACGGCGCCGCCGGTACGGCGGGCAGGTCCCGGGTCCCGGTCCACGCCTTGCCGGGGCCCGGCAGCGTACGGGGATGCAGGCGGCGGCTGCGGGAGGCGAGCCGCTGGCCGGTGCGCAGGGCGGCCGGGTGCGAGAACGCCCAGCGGGCCGCGCGCATCGCCGCCCGCTCGGCCGCGTGTCCCTTGGCCGGTTTGAGCAGCACCTTGTTGCCGTTCCGGGTCGCCTCGCCGCCCTCCACGACCCGTTCGCGCAGGTGCACGAGTACCTCGGGGATGTCGATGGCGACCGGGCAGACCTCGTAGCAGGCCCCGCACAGCGAGGAGGCGAACGGCAGGGAGGCGTCGATCTCGCTCTGCGTGCCGCGGAGTTGCGGGCTGAGGATGGCGCCGATCGGGCCCGGGTAGACCGAGCCGTAGGCGTGGCCGCCGGCCCGCTCGTAGACCGGGCAGACGTTGAGGCAGGCCGAGCAGCGGATGCAGCGCAGGGCCTGGCGGCCGACCTCGTCGGCGAGGGTGTCGGTGCGGCCGTTGTCCAGCAGTACCAGGTGGAAGGTGCTCGGGCCGTCGCCGTCCGTGGTGCCGGTCCATGTCGAGGTGTACGGGTTCATCCGCTCGGCGGTGGAGGAGCGGGGGAGAGTCTGCAGGAAGACCTCCAGGTCCTGCCAGGTCGGCACGGTCTTCTCGATGCCGACGACCGAGATCAGCGTCTCGGGGAGGGTGAGGCACATCCGCCCGTTGCCCTCGGACTCGACGACGACCAGGGTGCCGGTCTCGGCGACCATGAAGTTGGCGCCGGAGATGCCGACCTTGGCGCGCAGGAACTTCTCGCGCAGGTGGAGCCGGGCCGCCTCGGCGAGTTCGGCGGGGGTGTCGGTCAGGCCCTCGGGTGCGGGGCGCCCCCACTCGCCCATCTCCCTGCGGAAGATGTCCCTGATCTCGCCCCGGTTGCGGTGGATGGCCGGGACGAGGATGTGCGAGGGCCGGTCCTTGCCCAACTGCACGATCAACTCGGCCAGATCGGTCTCGTAGGCCCGGATGCCCGCGGCCTCCAGCGCCTCGTTCAGCCCGATCTCCTGGGTGGCCATCGACTTGACCTTCACGACCTCCGACTCGCCGGTCTGCCTGACCAGTTCGGTGACGATCCGGTTCGCCTCGTCGGCGTCGGCGGCCCAGTGGACCGTACCGCCCGCCGCGGTCACCGCTTCCTCCAACTGGACCAGATAGCGGTCCAGGTGAAGGAGCGTGTGGTCCTTGATCCGCTTGCCCGCCTCGCGCAGCGCGGCCCAGTCGGACACCTCGGCGACCGCCTTGGCCCGCTTGGCACGGATGGTGTGCGTGGCGTGCCGCAGGTTACCGCGCAGCGTCTCGTTTCGTACGGCCTCGTGTGCGGCTTCCGGGAAGGCCGGCATTCCTACGAACGTCCCGCTCATGCGGCCGGGTCCTCCTCCGTGCTCGCCAGGATCTCCGCGATGTGCACCGGCCGCAGCCCGCTGCCGAGCCGGGTCATGGTGCCGCCGATGTGCATCAGGCAGGAGTTGTCGGCCGCGCACAGCACCTCCGCGCCGGTCGACTCTGCGTTGCGCACCTTGTCCGTGCCCATCGCCGCCGACACGTCGGAGTTCTTCACCGCGAACGTGCCACCGAACCCGCAGCACTCCTCCGCGCCCGGCAGCTCCACCAACTCCAGGCCCTTGACGGCCTGGAGGAGACGGCGGGGGCGGTCGCCGAGCCCCAGGCTCCGCAGCCCGTGGCAGGTCGGGTGGTATGTGACATGGTGCGGATAATATGCCCCGACGTCCGTCACCCCCAGGACGTCCACCAGGAACTCGGTCAGCTCGTACGTCTTCGGCACCACCGGTGCCAGCGCCGCCGCCAGCCCGCTCCCGCGTCCTTCCGCCCGCGCCCGCTCACCCATCCGCGGATACAGCTCCCGCACCATCGCCCCGCAGGACCCGGACGGTGTCACGATCGCCTCGTACTCGCCGAATACATCGGAGAAATGCCGGGCCAGCGGCTCCGCCTCATGGCGGTATCCGGTGTTGTAGTGGGCCTGCCCGCAGCAGGTCTGGCCCATCGGGAAATCGACGTCAACGCCAAGCCTGGTCAGGAGTTTCACCACGGCGCGGCCGGTGTCCGGATAGAGCGTGTCGTTGACGCAGGTCAGGAAGAGAGCGACACGCATCGCGGCTCCTAGAGGTCGATCATCGGATGAGTGCAGGGTAATGGTCCGCTGGGATCAGCGGGAGACCCGGTCGCGGTGCGGCGCGTCGGGAGCCGTCACCGGGCGCCCGGTGACGCTGGGTCACCGCGGGGCCAGCCGCGCCTCGGCGGCCTCCCAGCGGGCGGTGCCGCCGCGCGGCGTGTACCGGGTCAGCGGCTGGGTGCGGGTGAGCAGCCCCCGCATGTCGGCGAGGTCGCCGACGAGACCGTGCGTACGGGCCTGGACCAGCACGTTCCCGAGGGCCGCCGCCTCCGTCGGACCCGCAACCACCGGCAGCCCGCAGGCGTCGGCGGTAAGCTGGCAGAGCAGTGCGTTGCGGGTGCCGCCGCCCACCACGTACACCGTGTCCACCGGATGGTCGGCGAGCCGCTGCGCCTGGGCGACGGCCCGCCGGTGGGCGAGCGCCAGCGAGTCGAGAATGCACCGGGTGATCTCACCGGGCGTCCGCGGCACCGGCTGCCCGGAGGCACGGCACGCCTCGGCGATCCGCTCCGGCATCCGCCCGGGTGCCAGGAACCCCGCATCCCCCGCGTCCACCACCGACCGCAGCGCCGGCACGTCGGCCGCCGCCCGCAGCAACCCGCCCAGTTCCGGGTCGCCCCAGGCGCGTACGCACTCCTGGAGCAGCCACAGCCCCATGATGTTGCGCAAATATCGGACCGTGCCGTCGAGCCCCAGTTCGTTGGTGAAGTTGGCGGCCCGGCTCTCCTCGGTCAGCACGGGCGCCGTCAGCTCAAGGCCGGCCAGCGACCAGGTGCCGGTGCAGATGTAGGCGAACCGTTCGCCGACCGCCGGTACGGCGGCCACCGCCGACGCGGTGTCGTGCGAGCCGACGGCGGTCACCCGCACCGGTCCGGTCAGCCCCGTCTCCTCCAGCACCTCGGGGCGCAGCACCCCGGCGGGATCCCCGGGCCGCCGCAGCGGCGCGAACAGGCCGAGGTCGATCCCCAGCCGGTCCGCGACCTCGTACGACCAGTCGCGCGTCCGGGGGTCGATCAGCTGGGTGGTGGAGGCGTTGGTCAGCTCGGTGCCCTGCTCGCCGGTCAGCCAGTACGACAGCAGGTCCGGGACGAGCAACAGCCGCTCGGCGTGCGCGAACCGGGCAGTGGACCGCGCGGCCACCAGCTGGTAGACGGTGTTGAAGGGCGCGTACTGGAGCCCGGTGCGGGCGTACAGCTCCGCGGCCGGCAGGGTGGCCCACACCTTCTCGGCGATACCCTCGGTCCGCGCGTCCCGGTAGTGCACCGGGTTGCCGAGCAGCGCCCCGTCGGCGTCCAGCAGGCCGTAGTCCACGGCCCAGCTGTCGATGCCGACGGAGTCCACCTGCCCTGCCACACGGAGCCCCTCCAGCACCCCGGCGTACAGGGCGAGTACGTCCCACCGCAGTCCCTCCGGAACGCGCACCGGCCGGTTCACGAACCGGTGCGCCTCGGTCAGCTCCAGCGAGTCCGGGCCCACCCGGCCGACCATGACCCGCCCACTGGACGCGCCGAGGTCGACCGCGGCGTAGGACTTGGGCGCGGTCATCGCAGGAACGCGGCCGCCACACCCGCGTCGACGGGCACGTGCAGCCCGGTGGTGTGGGTCAGCTCCCCACCCGTCAGGGCGAACACCGCGTTCGCCACATGCTCGGGCAGCACCTCACGCTTGAGGATGGTCCGCTGCGCGTAGAACTCGCCCAGCTTCGACTCCTCCACCCCGTAGACGGCGGCCCGCTGAGCCCCCCAGCCGCCGGCGAAGATCCCGGACCCCCGGACCACCCCGTCCGGGTTGACCCCGTTGACCCGGATCCCGTGTTCCCCCAGCTCGGCGGCGAGCAGCCGCACCTGGTGCGCCTGGTCGGCCTTGGTCGCGGAGTAGGCGATGTTGTTGGGCCCGGCGAACACGGCGTTCTTGGAGGCGATGTAGACGATGTCACCGCCCAGACCCTGGGCGGTCATCACCCGCGCGGCCTCCCGCGACACGAGGAAGGACCCGCGGGCCATGATGTCGTGCTGGAGGTCCCAGTCCTTGGCCGAGGTCTCCAGGAGCGGCTTGGAGATCGAGATCCCCGCGTTGTTGACGACGAGATCCACCCCGCCGAAGGCGAGCGCGGCGGCCCGGAACGCCTCCGCGATCTGCTCCTCGGACGTCACGTCCACGGTGACCGCGACGGCCTTGTCGGCCCCGCCGAGCTCCCGCGCCACCGCGGCCGCGCCCTCGGCGTTGAGGTCGGCGACGACGACACACGCCCCCTCGGCCGCCAGCCGGTGCGCGATGGCCCTGCCGATCCCGCTGCCGGCCCCGGTCACCAGCGCCACCCGCGTGGCCAGTGCCTTCGGCTTCGGCATCCGCTGGAGCTTGGCCTCCTCAAGGGCCCAGTACTCGATCCGGAACTTCTCCGACTCCTCGATCGGCGCGTAGGACGACACCGCCTCGGCCCCGCGCATCACATTGATCGCGTTGACGTAGAACTCACCCGCGACCCGGGCGGTCTGCTTGTCCTTGCCGAAGCTGAACATGCCGACGCCCGGCACGAGCACGATCGCCGGGTCCGCGCCGCGCATGGCGGGGGAGTCCGGCAGGGCGTGCCGCCGGTAGTAGGCGGCGTACTCCTCGCGGTACTCGGCGTGCAGCTCGCGCAGCCGGGCCACGGCTTCCTCCAGCGGCGCGGTCGGCGGCAGGTCGAGCACCAGCGGCCGGACCTTCGTCCGCAGGAAGTGGTCGGGGCAGGAGGTGCCCAACGCGGCGAGCCGCGGATGCTCCGCCCGCGCCAGGAAGTCGAGGACGACGTCGGAGTCGGTGAAGTGCCCGACCTGCGCCTTGTCCTGGGAGGCGACCGCCCGGACGTACGGCGCGAGGGCCGCGGCCCGCTCCCGCCGTTCGGCCTCCGGCAGTGCGCCGTACCCCTCGACGACGGGCCCGAAGGGCTCAGCTTTCCCGCGCTCCGCGAGGAAGGCCTCGGCGGTGCGGATGATGTGCAGCGAGTTGGCCTCGCACTCCTCGGAGCTGTCGCCCCAGGCGGTGATCCCGTGCCCGCCGAGCACACACCCGATCGCCTGCGGGTTGGCGGCCTTGATCGCGGCGATGTCCAGCCCGAGCTGGAACCCGGGCCGCCGCCACGGCACCCACACCACGCTGTCCCCGAAGCACTCGGCGGTCAGCTTCTCCCCGTCGGCGGCACACGCCAGCGCGATCCCGGAGTCCGGGTGCAGATGATCGACGTGCGGGGCGTCGACGAGCCCGTGCATGGCGGTGTCGATGGAGGGAGCGGCCCCGCCCTTGCCGTGCAGGCAGTAGTCGAAGGCGGCGACCATCTCGTCCTCGCGGTCGACCCCCGGGTACACCCCGGCCAGCGCCCGCAACCGGTCCAGGCGCAACACGGCGAGCCCGCCCTCGGTGAGCGTGCCGAGGTCACCACCGGACCCCTTCACCCACATCAGCTCGACATCACCACCGGTGACGGGGTCGGCGGCGGTGCCCTTGGCGGACGTGTTCCCGCCGGCGTAGTTCGTGTTGCGGGGATCGGCACCGAGCCGATGGGACCGGGCGAGGAGAGCGGCGGCTTCGGGATGGGTGGACATGAGGTTCCTTACTTGTCGACAGAGGGTCACTGCATTCCCTGGGGGCGCGGGGCTGCATTTGATACGCGGCTACCGCCGCGCGGGCGCGACCAGCCACAACCGGCCCGCATCCCGCGACGAAACAGCTCAGGGCAGACGCTTACGCACCCCACCCCGCCTGTTCCCCTCCGACCCGCTCGGCGACGATCTTCTCGGCCCATCCCGACCGCCGGTACGCCGCGATCGGGTCGGGGTCCAACCCCATCTCGTCCCGCACCTCCCGCAGCAACGGCCGTACATCCGTGTTGTAGGCATCCATCAGTACCGCGTTCGCCTCCAGCACGTCCCCGGCCCGCTGGGCCGCGGCCAGCGCGTCACGGTCGACGAGGAGCGCCTTGGCGGTGGCTTCCTGCACGTTCATCACCGACCGGATGATCGCCGGGATCTTCGCCTCGATGTTGTGGCACTGGTCGAGCATGAAGGCCACCTCGGCCGTGAGCCCGCCGCCACGCACCACCTCGTACATGATCCGGAACAGCTGGAACGGATCCGCGGCCCCCACCATGAGGTCGTCGTCCGCGTAGAACCGCGAGTTGAAGTCGAACCCGCCGAGCTTCCCCTCCCGCAGCAGCGTCGCGACGATGAACTCGATGTTGGTGCCCGGCGCGTGGTGACCGGTGTCGACCACGACCTGTGCCTTCGGCCCCAGCTTCAGACAGTGGGCGTAGGCCGTGCCCCAGTCCGGCACGTCGGTCGTGTAGAAGGACGGCTCGAAGAGCTTGTACTCCAGCAGCATCCGCTGCCCGTCACCCAGCCGCGCGTACACCTCGGCGAGCCCCTCGGCCAGCCGGTCCTGCCGCGCCCGGATGTCGTCCTGACCGGGGTAGTTCGTGCCGTCGGCGAACCACAGCTTGAGGTCCTGCGACCCCGTCGCGTCCATGATGTCGACGCACTCCAGCAGGTGATCGACGGCCTTGCGGCGCACCGCCGCGTCCGGGTGGCAGATGCTGCCCAGCTTGTAGTCGTCGTCCTGGAAGGTGTTGGAGTTGATCGCCCCCAGCCGCAGCCCGCGCTCCTCGGCGTGCTTGGCCAGGTCCGCATAGTCGTCCACCTTGTCCCAGGGGATGTGCAGGGCGACCGTCGGCGCCACCCCGGTCACGGCGTGGACCTGCGCGGCGTCGTCCAGCTTCTCCTTCGGCGAGCGTGGCACGCCCTGCTGGGCGAACACCTTGAAGCGGGTTCCCGAGTTTCCGTACGCCCACGACGGCGTTTCGACGGCCTGGGTCTTCAGCGCGGCCTTCACCGCGGCGAGGTCGGTCACTTCGGGGCTCCTGAGGGATCGGAACAACTGAGTGGTGAAACGATTCAGAACGGCAAAGTATGAGGCCCTCGCGGGGGTGTCAAGCATTCCGACCAACCATGTTCTCCGTGACTCCGCCGTGACCTTTGGCTATCGAAATTTTTTCGACACGGACCCATTGACGTGACATGCCCGTGGTGCCTACGGTCCCGGCAATCCAGTTGAAACCTTTCACGACGCCGTGAGAGCCGGTACCCACCGTCTCGCCGGTGTCGTCGAGGAGCCCTCATGACCCACCCGTCCGACACGGGACCGGCCCCGGTGCTGGCGCTGAAGGACGTCTCCAAGTCCTTCGGCGCCGTGCGCGCCCTGCGGGACGTCTCCCTGGAGCTGTTCCCCGGCGAGGTGCACGCCCTCGCCGGGGAGAACGGCGCGGGCAAGTCGACGCTGATCAAGACCCTCGCCGGAGTGCACCGACCGGACGCCGGCCAGGTGCTGCTCGACGGCGAGCCCGTCGTCTTCCACGGCCCCGGCGACGCCCGCGACGCCGGAATCGCCGTGATCTACCAGGAACCCACGCTCTTCCCCGACCTGTCGATCGCCGAGAACATCTTCATGGGCCGCCAGCCCAGGCGCGCCCTCGGCCGCATCGACCACAAGGCCACCCGCGCGGCCACCGCCGCCCTGATGAAGCGGCTCGGCGTCGCCCTCGACCCCGACCGCCCCGCCCGCGGCCTGTCCATCGCCGACCAGCAGATCGTCGAGATCGCCAAGGCGCTCTCCTTCGACGCCCGGGTCCTGATCATGGACGAGCCGACGGCCGCCCTCACCGGCAGCGAGGTCGCCCGCCTCTTCGGCGTCGTCCGCACCCTGCGCGACCAGGGCGCCGCCGTGCTGTTCATCTCGCACCGGCTCGAGGAGATCTTCCAGATCTGCCGGCGGGTCACCACCCTCCGGGACGGCGCCTGGATCGCCAGCGAGCTCGTCGACGGCATGACCGAGGACGACCTCGTCCGCCGGATGGTCGGCCGGGACCTGGACGAGCTCTATCCCAAGCAGGACGTCAGCCCCGGCGAAGTCGCCCTGAGCGTACGGCGGCTGACCCGCGAGGGCGTCTTCACCGACGTCTCCTTCGAGGTGCGGTCCGGCGAGATCGTCGGCCTCGCCGGACTGGTCGGCGCCGGCCGAACCGAGGTCGCCCGCGCCGTGTTCGGCGTCGATCGCTGGGACGCCGGTGAAGTCGAGGTCAGGGGACGGAAACTGACCAACGGCGCACCCTCCGTCGCGATGTCCGCCGGCCTCGCCCTCGTCCCCGAGGACCGGCGTGCCCAAGGCCTCGTGATGGACATGTCCATCGAGCGGAACATCGGCCTGACCGGCCTGCGTACGACCGTGAAGGCGGGCCTCGTCGACCGGGGCGCCGAACGCAGCCGCTCCCTCGACTGGGCCGTCAGGCTCCAGGTGAAGTACGCCCGGATCGTCGACACCGTCTCCACCCTCTCCGGCGGCAACCAGCAGAAGGTCGTCCTCGCCAAATGGCTCGCGACCGGCCCGAAGGTACTGATCGTCGACGAGCCGACCCGCGGTATCGACGTCGGTACGAAGGCCGAAGTCCACCGGCTCCTCGGCGAGTTGGCCGCCGACGGGGTCGCCGTCCTGATGATCTCCTCCGACCTGCCCGAGATCCTCGGCATGGCCGACCGCGTGCTGGTGATGCACGAGGGCCGGATCACCGCCGAGATCCCGCGCTCCGAAGCCAGCGAGGAAACCGTGATGGCCGCAGCCACCGGGAGGGCCGCCGCATGACGGTGACCACCTCCGAACCGACCCCCGTCGCCGAGGCACCCGGGTCCGCCGGGACCCGGCTCGTCGACCGCGTCTTCAAGATGCGCGAACTCGCCATCCTGATCGTCTTCCTGGTGATGATCGCCGTCACCCAGGCCGGCAACAGCGAGTTCCTCTCCGAGCAGGGCATCAAGGACCTGCTGCTCAACGCCACCATCCTGGTGCTGGTCGCCACCGGCCAGTCACTGGTGGTGATCACCCGCAACGTCGACCTGTCCGTCGGCTCCACCCTCGGCATCACCGCCTTCGCCGCCGGCGACTACCTGCACGGCGGCGGCAACCCGGTCGTCGCGATCCTGCTCGCCGTGCTGCTCGGCATCGGCTGCGGACTGCTCAACGGCCTGCTGGTGAGCCTCGGCCAGGTACCCGCCCTCGTGGTCACCCTCGGCACGCTGTACATCATCCGGGGTGTCGACTCCATCTGGGTCGGCTCCCGGCAGATCACGGCCGCCGACCTCCCCGGCTCCTTCGTCGACTTCGGCTCCGGCGGTCTGTCGGCGATCCCCTGGCTGGCCCTCATCGCCCTCGCGGTGCTGGTCGCCACCGCCTACTACCTCAAACACTTCGGCAGCGGGCGGGAGTTGTACGCACTCGGTTCCAACCCCGAGGCCGCCCGGCTGGCCGGCATCCCGGTCCGCAAGCGGATTCTCACCGCGTACACCTTCTGCGGCGCCCTCGCGGGACTCGCCGGCGCGATGTACCTGGCCCGGTTCGGGAACGTCGACTCCGGCACCGGCACCGGCTACGAACTCACCGTCGTGAGCGCCGTGGTGGTCGGCGGCGTGGTCTTCACCGGCGGCTCCGGGAGCGTGTACGGCGCCGCGCTCGGCGCACTGCTGCTCACCTCCATCAACAGCGTGCTGCCGGCCCTCGGGGTCAGCTCCGTGTGGGTGCTCGCCATCAACGGCTTCCTGCTGCTGCTCGCCATCGCCGTCGACCGGGTCGTGGCGCTGCGGGTGGCCTCCGCACTGAAGAAGAGGAGCGCCCGCCATGCCTGACTCCCTGACCCGCGCGGTCCGCTGGGACACGGTCGTCGGCACCCTGCTGATCGTCCTCCTGCTGCTGTCGTTCGGCTTCGTCGACGGCTTCGGCAACTCGCTCAACCTGTCGTTCCTGATCGGCAACACGCTTCCCATCGCGCTGATCGCCCTGCCGATGACACTGCTGGTCGTCGCCGGCGAGATCGACCTCTCGGTCGCGTCGACCGCCGGGCTCTCGGGCGCCGTCATGGGCAAGCTGTGGAACGAGGGCATGGCGATCGAGACGATCATCCCGCTGTGCCTGCTGCTCGGTGTGGTGTGCGGGCTGGTCAACGGCCTGCTGGTGACACGGCTGGGCCTGCCGTCGCTGGCCGTCACCATCGGCACGCTCGCCGCCTACCGGGGCATCGCGCAGATCGTCCTCGGCTCCGACGCGGTGACCGACTTCCCCACGCAGTACCTGGACTTCGCGGCGGGGCGGCTCGGTGACACGTTCCTGCCGCGGGCTTTCCTGCCGTTCCTGGTGCTGCTGGCGATCGCGGTGGTGGTGCTGCATGCCACGCCGTTCGGGCGGTCGCTGTTCGCCGTCGGGGCGAGCGAGGAGGCGGCGCGGTTCGCCGGGATCCGCGTCAAGCGCCACAAACTGATCCTGTTCGTCGCCACCGGCTTCATGGCCTCGCTCACCGGGATCTTCTGGGCCCTGCACTACGCGAGTGCGCGGTACGACAACGCGACGGGGCTCGAACTGAGCGTCGTGGCGGCGGTGTTGCTCGGTGGCATCGACTTCGACGGGGGTCGTGGAACGCTCGGTGGGGCGATCGCCGGGGTGTTCCTGCTCGGGGCGCTGCAGAACGTGATGAGTCTGCTGAACGTGTCGGCGCAGTCGCAGATCGTCGTGACCGGTGTGTTGCTTGTCGTCTCGGTGCTTGGGCCGAAGGTTGCCCGGCAGGTCTCGCTCGCCAGGCACAGGGGTGCGAAGGCCGTCTGAATGCTGCGGGTTGTGTGTGGTTGACCGCGCAGTTCCTCCCCCAGCCTTCGGCCGGGGGTACCCCCAGCGCCCCCAGGAGGGGGCGCTTCCAGAGCCGTTACTGAAAAAGGAACCGTCATGCGTAAGTCGTCCCTCCGGCGTGTCTGTGTCGCCGTTGCCGCCGTCTCCTCCCTCGCTCTCGCCGCCACCGCGTGCGGCGGCACCACCAAGAACAACTCCAGCAGTGACGAGTCGTCCGCCGCGACCTCCACCGCCAAGGCCGACCCGAACGCGGCGCTGAAGAAGGGCCTGACCGTCGGGTTCCTGCCCAAGCAGGTCAACAACCCCTACTTCACCTCCGCCGACAAGGGCGGCGAGAAGGCGCTCACCGAGCTGGGCAGCAAGTACAAGGAGGTCGGGCCGTCCAGCGCGACCGACACCTCCGGGCAGGTCAGCTACGTCAACACCCTGACCCAGCAGCAGGTCAACGCCATGGCCGTGTCCGCCCAGGACCCGGGCGCCCTGTGCACCGCGCTCAAGCAGGCCATGAGCAGCGGTATCAAGGTCGTCACCTACGACTCCGACACCAACGCCGGCTGCCGCAACGCCTTCGTCTCGCAGGCCAGCGCCGAGGACCTCGGCCGCACCGAGGTGCAGCTGCTCGCCGAGCAGATCGGGTACAAGGGCGAGATCGCGATCCTGAGCGCCGCGCAGACCGCGACCAACCAGAACACCTGGATCGGGTTCATGAAGGACGAGCTGAAGGACCCGAAGTACAAGAACGTCAAGCTGGTCAAGATCGCCTACGGCAACGACGACGCCCAGGCGTCCTTCCAGCAGACCCAGGGCCTGCTCCAGCAGTACCCGAACCTGAAGGGGATCATCTCCCCGACCACGGTCGGCATCAAGGCCGCGGCCCAGTACCTGTCCGGCTCCAAGTACAAGGGCAAGGTCAAGCTGACCGGCCTCGGCACGCCCAACGACATGCGCCAGTACGTCAAGAACGGCACCGTCGACGCCTTCGAGCTGTGGGACCCGGCCAAGCTCGGCGACCTCGCCGCCCGTACCGCCGTCGCGCTGGTCTCCGGGCAGATCACCGGCAAGGAGGGCGAGACCTTCAAGGCCGGCGACACCACCTACACCATCGGCAAGGACGGCGTGATCAACCTCGGCAAGCCGACCGTGTTCGACGCGAAGAACATCGACCAGTTCAACTTCTAGCGCGGGAGCGGTACTTATGCAGCGCGTCTGTTTCCTCCTCAAGGTCCGGCAGGACCGCCTTGCCGAGTACCGCGAACGCCACGCCGCCGTGTGGCCGGAGATGCGCGCGGCGCTCTCCGCCACCGGCTGGCACAACTACTCGCTCTTTCTGCGCGACGACGGCCTGCTGGTCGGCTATCTGGAGACCGAGGACTTCGAGGCCGCCCGCGCCGGCATGGAGGCCACCGAGGTCAACGCCCGCTGGCAGGCCGAGATGGGCCCCTTCTTCGAAGCCCTCGACGGCGCCCGTCCCGACGAGGCGATGAAACCGCTCACCGAAGTGTTCCACCTCGCCTGAACCACGACAGGAGCCGCTCGTGAGAAGACGTACCGTACTGGGGGCCGCCCTCCTCGGCGCCGTGGCCACCCCCGCCCTCGCCGCCGGCACCGCCCGCGCGGCCGACCCCGGACCGTCGGTGAACAAGCAGCAGAGCACCCAACTGGACGCCCAGGCCATCTTCTTCGTCTCCTACGACGGCCTGGTCAACAACAACTCCTTCCAGAAGAACGGTCTGTTCACGTACAAGGGCTACCAGTACGCCGGCTGGTACACCTCGACCGGCTCCGCGGTGATCGGGCGCCGGGTGCTCGGCGGGGCGTCCTGGTCGACCGTCACCCTCGCCCACCAGCTCAAGTCCAGCGACTCGCACAACGTCATCTCCATGGGCGTTTCGAAGGCCGACGGCCGCCTCCACATCAACATGGACTCGCACAGCGACGGCTTCTTCTACGTGAAGTCGGTCGCCGGGCTGCTCGACAACCCCGGCACCACCGCCTGGACATCGGCCGTCTTCGGCGCCGTACAGACCTCGCTGGACGGGCTGTCGCTCACCTCGCAGTTCACCTACCCGCAGTTCATCTCCACCCCAGAGGGGAAGCTCCAGCTCAGCTACCGGGTGGGGATCTCCGGCAACGGCCGTAACGCCCTTGCGGAGTACGACGGTTCGAGCTGGACCGCGCTGGGGGAGTGGAGCAGCTCCACCGGGACGTACACGAGTACGCACGGTTCGTCGACCGCCCGCAACATGTACCTGCACGGGATCGACTACGACGTCAACGGGCGGCTGCACGCCTTCTTCACCTGGCGTGAGCAGTCGGCGTCCGTCATGTGCAACAGCGGCGGCATCACCAACCACGACACCGGCTACGTCTACTCCACCGACCGCGGCCGCACCTGGCGCAACGACGCCGGCACCCTGGTCGCGACCACCGGCACCTCGGACACCGTCGCCGTCACCGACTCCGGGCTGGTCGTCGACTCCCTCAACCCCGACCACTCCCTGATGAACCAGGAGAGCCAGTGGACCGACTCCGCCGGCCTCCCGCACGCGATCATCAGCTACGTCCCCGGCCGCTTCGGCCAGTGCACCACGAACTACGTCAGCGACCGCACCGCCAACGGCCGCGCCTTCCATCTCCGCAAGAACTCGGCCGGCACCTGGCAGAAGACCGAGATACCCGTCGTACTGAACTCCAGCCAGCGCACCAAGCTGGTCCTGGACAAGTACGACAACGCCTACGCGGTCTTCCCCTACGGCAGGATCGCCGGCGCGTCGAAGGCCTCCGGCTACACCGACTGGGCGCTGCTCCACGACGGCAGCGGCCTGAACGCCTTCGGCGAGGTCGTCATCGACGAGTTGCGGGTCAAGGCCGACAATGTGCTGTCGTTCATGTACCAGGAGACGTCGAGCGGTACGACACCCTCCGCGCTCCATGTCGTCGACTTCGCCCTGCCCGCTTGACCCGGACCGGTGCGCGAGTCATGTCGTAATGTGAAGCCCTTCCCGATGTGCCCTTCCGTGCCGTGAAGGCGCCGTCCATGTTTTCTGGAGGTCTCGACCGATGGCCCAGTCGGTGGGTATCAAGGACGTCGCCCGCGCCGCCGGAGTCTCGGTGGGCACGGTCTCGAACGTCATCAACCGCCCGGACACCGTCGCCGGCGAGACCCGGGCGCGGGTGCAGTCGGCGATCGACCGGCTCGGCTACGTCCGCAGCGAGTCCGCGCGCCAGTTGCGCGCGGGCCGCAGCCGGATCATGGGCCTGCTCGTCCTCGACATGGGCAACCCCTTCTTCGTGGACGTGGCCCGGGGCGCCGAGCGGGCGGCCCGGGACGCCGGACTCGGCGTGATGGTCTGCAACAGCGCGCAGAACGCCGGCGAGGAGGCCGAGTACCTCTCGCTCTTCGCCGAACAGCGGGTGCGGGGCGTCCTGCTCACCCCGGCGGACGCCACCGGCCGCAACATCGAGACCTTCCGCCGGCACGGCATCCCCTTCGTGCTGGTCGACCGGGTCGCCGAGGGCACCACCGAGTGCTCGGTCAGCGTCGACGACGTGGCGGGCGGCGCGCTGGCCGTCCGCCACCTCGTCGACGCCGGTCACCGGTCCATCGCCTACGTCAGCGGACCGCCCGGGTTCAACCAGGTCCGCGACCGCCGCACCGGCGCCCTGAACGCCCTCGCCGAGGCCGGACTCGGCCCCGACGCGTTGCGCGAGCTGCCGACCGAGCGGCTCGACGTGGCCGCCGGACGGGACGCGGGCGCCCGCCTGCTCGGTCTCGCCGACCGGCCCACCGCCGTGTTCTGCGCCAACGACCTCCTTGCCCTCGGCGTCCTCCAGGCCATGTACGCGGCCGGGGTGGTCGTCCCGGACGACCTCGCGATCGTCGGCTACGACGACATCGAGTTCGCCGCGGCTGCCGCCGTACCGCTGACCTCCGTCCGCCAGCCCGCCGTCACCATGGGGGCGATGGCCGCGGACCTCCTCCTGGAGGAGACCGAGGAGCGGGAGGGACAGGCCGCGCACGAACACCGCCGGGTGGTGCTCCAGCCGGAACTGGTGGTGCGGCGCTCCAGCCTCGCCGCCCGCTGACCTGTTGTTCAGTAACGATTTCATGATCCCGGGGGCGGATCCGCCCGGGACATGTGCTGAACTGGGACGCGACCGTCCGTCCGTCCCGGGAGAAACGTTGAGCATCAGCTACCGCCAGCCCGGCGTCGTCCTCACCGACCGCCGCTTCACCGTCCCCCTCGACCACGCGGACCCGGACGGTGAGACCGTCGAGCTGTACGCCCGGGAAGCGGTCGCGAGCGACAAGGCGGACCAGGAGCTGCCCTGGCTGCTGTACCTCCAGGGCGGCCCGGGCTTCGGAGCGAATCGTTTCGTCGGACGGCAGGCCTGGCTCGACCGGGCCCTGGCGGACTACCGCGTCCTGCTCCTCGACCAGCGCGGCACCGGCCGCTCCACCCCGGTCAACCGGCAGACCCTCCCGCTCCGCGGCGGCCCCGCCGCCCAGGCCGACTACCTCGCCCGCTTCCGCGCCGACTCGATCGTCCGGGACTGCGAGGCGATCCGCCCGCAGGTCACCGGCGGTGCCCCGTGGACGACCCTCGGGCAGAGCTTCGGCGGCTTCTGTACGGTCACGTACCTGTCGTTCTTCCCGGAGGGCCTCAAGACCTCCGTGATCACCGGCGGCCTGCCCTCACTGGACGCGCACGCCGACGACGTCTACCGCGCCGCCTACCCGCGCATCGAGCGCAAGGTCACCGCGCACTACGACCGCTACCCGCAGGACGTCGAGCGGGCCCGGCGGATCGCCGAGCACCTCCTGGAGCACGAGACCCTGCTGCCGAACGGCTACCGGCTCACCGTGGAGGCCTTCCAGTCCCTCGGCCTGATGCTGGGCATGAGCGACGGCAGCCACCGCCTGCACTTCCTCCTGGAGGACGCCTTCGTCCGCACCCCGTCCGGTCCCGAACTCTCCGACGCCTTCCAGGAACAGGTCCAGGGCCTGCTGTCGTACGCGAGCAACCCGCTGTACGCCCTGGTCCACGAGCCGGTCTACGGTCAGGACGCCCGCCCCACCGACTGGGCGGCCGAGCGGGTCCGCGCCGAGTTCCCGCAGTTCGACGCGGCCAAGGCGCTCGCCGGCGACGCCCCGGTGCTGTTCACCGGGGAGACCGTGCACCCCTGGATGTTCGAGACCGACCCGGCCCTGCGGCCCCTGAAGGCGACGGCCGACCTGCTCGCCGCCCGCACCGACTGGCAGCCGCTGTACGACCCGGCCCGGCTGGCCGCCAACGAGGTCCCGGTCGCCGCCGCCGTCTACCACGACGACATGTACGTCGACGCCGGGCACTCGCTGGCGACCGCCCGGGCCGTCCGCGGCCTGCGCACCTGGGTGACCGACGAGTTCGAGCACGACGGACTGCGCGTCGGCGCCCCCCGGGTCCTGGACCGGCTCCTCGCGCTCGCCCGCGACGAGGTGTGAGCCCCTGCCGGCAAAAGAGGTTGCGGGCGTGGCGGGTCCGCATAGTCTGCGGCCGTGGAGGAACGGGGGACATGACCATGGACACGGAACTGCTGGCCGACCGCTTCCAGGAACACCGCGGTCAACTGCGCGCGGTGGCCTACCGGATGCTCGGCTCGCTCGCCGAGGCCGACGACGCCGTCCAGGAGGCGTGGCTCAGGCTGGGGCGCGCGGACGCGGACGAGATCAGGAACCTGGGCGGCTGGCTGACCACGGTGGTCGGCCGGGTCTGCCTCGACATGCTGCGCTCCCGTACGGCGCGCCGCGAGCAGCCCATCGACGAGACCTTCGTCCCGGACCCGTTGATCAGGCCGTTGTCGAGCATCGACCCCGAACAGGAGGTGCTGGAGGCGGACTCCGTCGGGCTCGCCCTCCTCATCGTCCTGGAGACCCTGGAGCCCGCCGAGCGGCTGGCGTTCGTCCTGCACGACCTGTTCTCGGTCCCCTTCGACGACATCGCGCCGATCGTGGAGCGCAGTTCGGCGGCCACCCGCCAGCTGGCCAGCCGGGCCCGCCGCCGGGTCCAGGGGGCCTCCCCGTCGGCCGACCCGGACCTGGGCAGGCAGCGCCAGGTCCTCGACGCCTTCCTGAAGGCCTCCCGCGGCGGCGACTTCGAGGCGCTGGTCGCGCTGCTCCACCCGGACGTGGTGCTGCGCGTCGACTCGGGCGCGCTGGTGCGCGGCGCCGCCGCCTCCAAGGTGCTGCGCGGGGCGCGGACGGTGGCCGAGCAGGCCCTCGCCTTCCGGCAGTTCGCCGACGCGGCACACCTCGCGCTGGTCAACGGCA
Source organism: Streptomyces sp. NPDC028289 (assembly GCF_055565975.1). NCBI lineage: Bacteria > Bacillati > Actinomycetota > Actinomycetes > Kitasatosporales > Streptomycetaceae > Streptomyces > Streptomyces sp. NPDC028289. The sequence goes on from NZ_JBVHTI010000006.1 coordinate 53,434, forward strand.
CCGTCGGCATGGTCACCGCGCCCGAGGGACGCCCGCTCTCCGTCATGGCGGTCACCGTCGCCGACGGCCGGATCACCGAGATGTACATCCTGGCCGACCCCGAGCGGCTGGACCGCCTGGACTTCACCGCCGGGGACGACGACTGACGGCCACTCAGCCGGCGGCGGCCGGGGGCCGACGGGGGCTCACGGTCCGTCCGTCGGGGAGGAGTTCACCGGTGTCGTCGAAGACGATCGTGCCGTCGCACAGCAGGCTCCAGCCCTGTTCGGGATGGGCCGAGACGATGACGGACGGGTGGTCGTCGGGGTGGTCGGCGGCACCGGGGCACGGGGGTTGATGCCTGCGCATGGTCGGTCTCCTGTCCTGCGGGTGGTTCCTCTCTCCGTGGTAGCCGAGTTTGTTTTCGGCCGGATGAAGAGGACCCCCACAGGGCCGGAAACCCAGCGGTGAGTTCGTGGTGCGCGGCAGACTCCTGATCAGTAGCGGGCGGTGCTCGCCAGCAGCGGCGGGTACACCGCGCTCGGCACCCCGTCGACCGTGGCGCCCGCGTATTTGAGCATGGTGCCGACCCGGTGGTTGAGGTCGTGCGGGAAGTTGAGGGCCGGGGCCGACACCTCGTCCAGCCGGGCCGTCTGTTCCGGTGCCAGGCGGAGGTCGAGGGCGGCGACGTTGGCCTCCAGGTGGGCGAGGGTGCGCGGGCCGATGAGGGTGGAGGTGACGCCGGGGCGGTTCTGTACCCAGGACAGGGCCACGGCAGCCGGGCTCGCGCCGGTCTCCTCGGCGACCGCGACGAGCGCCTCGATCACGGCGAACTGCTCGTCCGAGGGCTGCCCGAGGAGGGCTGCCCGCTTCGCGTCGGTGGGTGCTGACCGGTCCCTGCGGTACTTCCCGGAGAGGTAGCCGTTCTTGAGCGGGGACCAGGGCAACAGCCCCATCCCGGCGTCCTGCGCCAGCGGGACCAGCTCGCCCTCGATGGTGCGCTCCAGCAGCGAGTACTCCATCTGCAGCGCCGTCACCGGTGTCCAGCCGCGCAGCAGGGCCGTGGTGTGGGCCTTGGCGGTGAACCAGGCCGGGGTGTCGGAGAAGCCGACGTACCGGATCTTGCCGGCCGTCACCAGGTCGTCGAGCGTCCGCAGGGTCTCCTCGACCGGGGTGGACCGGTCGTGGTTGTGCAGCCAGTACAGGTCGACGTAGTCGGTGCGCAGCCGGCGCAGCGAGTCCTCCAGCTGGCCGACGATCGCCTTGCGGCCGGCGCCGCCGCCGTTGGGGTCGCCGAGGTGCAGGTTGCCGAAGAACTTGGTGGCCAGCACCAGGCGGTCGCGGCGACCGGGGCGGGCGGCGAGGAAGTCGCCGAGGATCGCCTCGGAGTGGCCGTTGGTGTAGAAGTTCGCGGTGTCGACGAAGTTGCCGCCGAGGTCGAGGTAGGTCTGGAGGATCTTCTCCGACTCCTCGACCGAGCAGCCGAAGCCGCCGTCCTCGCCGAAGTTCATCGCGCCGAGGCAGAAGGGGCTCACCTTGAGCCCGGACCGGCCGAGACCGACGTACGAGTCGAGTGCCATGAAATGCTCCGTGGAAGATGCGTGGGGAATGCGACTCCTCGAGCAAACCAGGCTGAGCTGCGGGAACGTTAGAGTGATCGCACCGTCGGCTTGCACGATCCTGTCGCGTTTCCGGGGGAGGGCGTTGCGGCCGTCCCCGGCCGGCGTTTGAATCGGGAGCGTGTCCCTCGACGAACTGTGCTCCCTGATCGACCGGCACGCCCCGCGCGACGCCGACGCCGTCCCCGCGATCGACGGCCTCATGCTGACCCGCGCCGAACGGCCCACCGGGCCCCGCTCGGGCATCGTGGACCCCGTCCTCGCCCTGATCGCCCAGGGCGCCAAACGGCTGACGCTGGGCGGCCGGATCTACGACTACGAGGTGGGCCAGTACCTGGTCGTCTCGGTCGACCTGCCGGTCAGCGGGCAGTGCACCCGGGCCACCGCCGAGCGGCCGTTCCTCGGGTTCGGCTTCCGGCTGCGGCCCGCGCGCATCGCCGCGCTGCTCCTCGAGTCCGGCACCGACCCGCACGCGGCCGGGATGCGCCGCCGCACCGATCTGCCCGCGCTCGCGGTCGGCGAGGCGCCCGCCGACCTGGTCGACGCCGCCGTCCGGATGGTCCGGCTCCTCGACCGGCCCGCCGACACCGCGGTGCTCGCCCCGATGATCGAGCGGGAGATCCTGTGGCGGCTGATCACCGGCGAGCAGGGCGCACTGGTCCGGCAGATCGGGCTCGCCGACGGCAGGCTCACCCAGATCAGCAGGGCCGTCCGCTTCATCCGTGATCACTACAGCGACCCGCTGCGCATCGAGGACCTCGCCCGGCTCTCCGGAATGAGCGCCTCCCCGTTCCACCGGTACTTCCGCGCGGTCACCGCGATGACCCCGATCCAGTACCAGAAGCACATCCGCCTCCAGGAGGCCCGGCTGCGCCTGATGAGCAGCACCGACGACGTGGCGGACGTGGGGTACGCGGTCGGCTACGACAGCGCCTCCCAGTTCAGCCGCGAGTACCGGCGGCAGTTCGGCCGGCCGCCGGGGGCGGACGCGGTACGGCTGCGAAACGCGGAGGACGAGGTCCGCACCGGTCAGTAAGCTGCTCGGATGCCAGAACAGATATCCGAACGTGGCCCGCTGAGCGGGGACTGCGCCCGCTGTTTCGGGCTCTGCTGTGTCGCCCTGCCGTTCGCCGCCTCGGCGGACTTCGCGGTCGACAAGCCCGCCGGAAAACCCTGCGCGAACCTCGGCGGCGACCACCGCTGCGGGATCCACGCCGAGCTGCGGCAGAAGGGGTTCAACGGCTGCACGGTCTACGACTGCTTCGGCGCCGGGCAGAAGGTCTCACAGGTCACCTTCGGCGGCCGGGACTGGCGGAGCGGGTCCCGGGAGGACGCCCGCCGGATGTTCGACGCGTTCCCGGTCGTCCGGCAGCTGCACGAACTGCTCTGGTATCTGGCGGAGGCCCTGGGCCTGGCCGCCGCCCGCCCCGTCCACGCCGATCTGCGCGCCGCGCTGCGGAGGACCGAGCTACTGAGTCTCGGGACGCCCGAAGAGCTGGCCGCCCTGGATGTGGCCGCGCACCGGCAGGAGGTCAATGTGCTGCTGCTGCGGACCAGCGAGCTGGCCCGGGCCGGGGTGCGCGGGAAGAAGAAGGACCGGCGCGGCGCCGACCTGATGGGCGCCCGCCTCAGGGGCGCCGACCTGCGCGGGGCGAGTCTGCGCGGCGCCTGCCTCATCGCCGCCGACCTGACCGGGGCCGACCTGCGGGACGCCGACCTGATCGGCGCCGACCTGCGGGACACCGACCTCCGCGACGCGGACCTCACCGGCGCCTTCTTCCTGACCCGGCCCCAGCTCGACGCGGCCCGGGGCAACGCGGGGACGCGCCTGCCGGCGTCAGTCACCCGCCCCGTGCACTGGGCAGCCGCCGCCGGTCGCTGACCCGGGTGCCTCCGGCACGGTCACCGGCGCCGGGGCGGGGGTGCGCCGCTCCAGCCGCAGCCGCAGCCCCTCCGGCATCAGCGTCAGCCGCTCGGTCACCCGCAGCCGGTAGTCCGGGTCGGCCCCGAGGCCGTAGCGGCGCAGCAGCAGGCCGAGGACGAGGGTGGCCTCGTGCAGGGCGAACTGGCGGCCGATACAGGCGCGGGCGCCGGTGCCGAACGGCTTGAAGGTGTGCGGGGCCCGGCCCCGTGCCGCCTTCGCCTCGAACCGGTCCGGGTCGAAGCTCTCGGCGTCCGGGCCCCACACCTCGGGGTCCCGGTGCAGCATCGGCGTCAGGACCAGCGCCCAGCCGCCCCGGCGCATCGGATGCCGCCCGGCCAGCACGGTGTCCTCGCGGGCCTCGCGGGCGAACGCGGGAGCCGTCGGCCACAGCCGCAGCGACTCGTCGAGGACCCGGCGGACATAGCGGAGCTTGGCCACCTGGTCGTAGCCCGGCATGGGCGTGTCGCCCCAGACGCGGTCCACCTCGGCGGCGGCCCGGGCGGCGATCCCGGGGTGCAGGGCGAGGTAGTGCAGGGCGAAGGAGAGCGCGCCCGAGGTGGTCTCGTGGCCGGCCACCAGGAAGGTGATCACCTGCCGTCGTACGTTCTCGGCGGACAGCCGCTCACCGGTCTGCGGATGGGCCGTCTCCAGCATCCGGTCGAGCAGGTCGCCCTCCCCGCGGCCGGTCCGGCGCCGCTCGGCGACGAGATCGTCGACGGTGCGGTTGAGGAAGCCGATGTCGGCCGCGTTGCGCCGGGCGGCCTGCCGCAGCATCAGCGGGGCCAGTGGCCCGGGCACGCTGTTCAGGCGCTGCGCGTAGGTGAGCGTGCCGATCATCGCGGTGACGAAGGGATGCGGCCGGTCCCGCTCGAAGGAGCCGAAGTCGTGCCCGAACCCGGTGCGGGCGATCGTCTCCAGGGTCAGCTTGGTCATGTCGCCGGGCACGTCCACCCAGCGGCCGGCCGCCAGCTCCCGGTCCCAGTGGTCGGTCAGCCGCCCGGCCACCGCCAGCATCATCGCGTGGTAGCCCTCCATGGCCTCCCGGCTGAAGCCAGGCGCCAGCACGTCGTGCGCCAGCTGCCAGTTCGGCTCGTGGTTGTACGCCGTGAACAGGCCGTCCCCGGCGACCGGACGCAGGTTGGCCACCCCGAGCCCCACGTGCTTGGCGAACCGCGACTCGTCGGCCATGTCGGCGGCCAGTTCGGCACCCCACACGAAGACGAACTCGTTGCCGAACGCCTTGCGGCGGAAGATCGGGCCGAGCTGGGCGCCCAGGCGCATCGAGTCCTGCAGGGGGGTGCGCCTGTCGACGCCCAGGACGTCGCCGAGCAGGGGAACCCGGCGCGGCGGACGGGGGATGCGGCTCAGCTCGGGCCAGCCCTGTTCGGCGCCCCGGAACCCCTTGGGCAGCGGGGCGTCCGCCTCCGTCCGCGTGACCGTCTCCGCCATGACGCGATCTCCCTCGATGCTGCGGCAGGTGAGCTAGTTGTACATGGGTTCAATAAGCGGTTTCAGTCTCGTCCCGTTGCTGAACCCACGTCAAGTAAGGTGCGGGTATGGCCGCGAACCCGAGTGAGCGCACCCGCCGCAGGCTCAGTACCGCGGAACGCCGTGAGCAGCTCCTCTCGGTCGGGGCCAGGCTCTTTTCCGAGAGCCCCTACGGCGACGTGTGGATCGAGCAGGTCGCCGAGATCGCCGGGGTCTCCCGGGGCCTGCTGTACCACTATTTCCCGACCAAGCGCGATTTCTTCGCGGCGGTGGTGGAGCGGGAGAGCGAGCGGATGCTGCGGATGACGGCGGCCGAGCCCGGTGTGCCCGCCCGTGAGCAGCTGACCGCGAGCCTGGACATCTACCTCGACTACGTCCACACCCACGCGCACGGCTTCCGGGCGTTCCACCGCGCCGAGGCCTCCGGCGACCAGGCCGTGCGGCGCGTCTACCGGCAGGCGCAGGCGGCCCAGGAGCGCCAGATCCTCGCCGCCCTGGCCGCCGACCCCGAGTTCGGCCCCGCCCTCGACCGGCGCCCGGACGCCCGCCTCGCGGTGCGTGGCTGGCTCGCCTTCACCACGCATGTCTGCCTGGAGTGGCTGCGCACCGAGGAGCTGACGCGGGAACAGGTGCGGGACCTGTGCGCGCGGGCCCTGCTGGGCGTCATCTCCTGACCGTCCCGGTCTCTTTCCGTGCCCTGTTCTCCGCGTGCGTGACGCACGCCGTGCTTGGCGTGCTCCCCGATCTTCGCTAAGTTAGGTGAGGCTGACCTAAGGAGGTTCGGGATGGGTGACGAACAGGCAGCCTGGGCGGCCGGGCCCGGTGCGGCGGAGCAGGCCCGGTCCCTGCTGGCCGTCGCGTGGTCGTGCATGGTGACCGCGGACGGCGGACGCGAGGAGTACGTCGGCGCGCACGCCGTCGCCGGCGACGGCCGGGTGCTGCTGCGCGTGCCCGAGGACGGCGCACTGCGCACGGCCGCGATCTGCGCCCCGCGCGGTGAGCCGTCCGCGATGCTGGAGTTCGCCGACGTCGCACCCGTCCCGGTGCGCAGCCGGATCCGGGCCCGGCTCTGGATGGCCGGCTGGTTCACGCCCGTCGACGAGCACCTCGTCTTCCGGCCCACCCGCATGGTGCTGCGCCGGCCCTCCGGTGCGGTGGTCGTCGACCTCGACGAGTTCGCCGCCGCGAACCCCGATCCGCTGGCCGGCGCCGAGGCCGGACTGCTCACCCATCTCGCCGACGCCCACCCGGACGCCGTCGAGCGGCTCACCCGGCTCGTCGAACCCGAGAGCCTGCAGGCCGCGACCCGCGTCCAGCCCCTCGCCGTGGACCGGCACGGACTGACCCTGCGCATCGAACGCACCCGAGCCCACGGCGACGTACGGCTCGCCTTCCACGCGCCGGCCGACGACGTCGCCCAGCTCACCGAGCGCATGCACGTCCTGCTGGCCCAGGCCGGCGCGGCCGCCTCCTGCCCGCGGACGCTACAGCGGCAGCGCGCAGACCGCGACCGGTGACGCGAACGGCTCGCCCGCGAGCCGGAGTCCGCCGCTGTGCGGGTCGACGGTGAAGGCGCTCACGGTGCCGGACCGCTGGTTGGCGGCGAACAGCAGCCGGCCGTCGGGGGAGAAGGCGATCTGGCGGGGGAAGTCCCCGTGCACCGCCACCGTGTCCAGCAGCCGCAGCCGGGCCCCGGCGGCCTCGACCGCGTACCTCGCGAGCGTGTTGTCGCCCCGGTTGGCCAGGTAGGCGTAGGCGCCGTCCGCGGTGACCAGGAACTGGGCCGGGTAGTTGGTGGTGCCGGCGGCGCTGCCGGTGGACTGCGGCTCGCCGATCGTCAGCCGGCCGGTCGCCGGGTCGTAGCCGCAGACCGCGACCGTGTTTCCCACCTCGTTCGCCAGGTACGCGTACCGCCCGCCCGGGTGGAAGGTCAGATGGCGCGGTCCCGCCCCCGGCCCCGTGTGCGCCCGGGCGGCCTCGGTGAGCGTGCCCCGCGCGGGGTCCAGGCGGTAGCTGTAGACCGTGTCGGTGCCGAGGTCCACGGCGAGGACGTGGCCGCCGTCCGGACTGGCGATGAACTGGTGGGCGTGCGGTCCCTGCTGTCCGGGCCCCGGCGCCGGACTGGAGTGCGTCACCAGGTCCGTGCGCTCGCCGAGGGCGCCCGAGACGTCGACCGGGTGCACGGCCACGCTGCCCGAGGTGTAGTTGGCGCTCAGCAGCCAGCGGCCGGTCGGATGGACCGAGACGTGACACGGGCCGGCCCCGCCCGTGCTCCGGCTGCCCAGGATTTTCCGGTCCGACAGGCGTACGGCGGTCACGCTCCCGTCCGTGCGCTCGTCCACCGCGTACAGGGTGCGGCCGTCCGGGTGGACGGCCAGGTACGACGGGTCGGCGACCCCCGTGAGCGTGCCGGCGCCGGTGATCCCGCCGGTCGCCGGATCGTAGGTGGCGAGGCCGATGCCGGTGCCGCCGCCGTCCACGGAGGTGTACGTGCCGAGGTAGAGCGGGCGGGGCGCCGAGGAGGTCTTCGCCAGGCTGTCGGCCGCCGGGTGGGCCGCCCGGCGCGGCCGTTCCGCGGGTGGTGCCGCCGGCGCCGGGACCGCGACCACCGCGGCCGCGCCCCCGAGCGCGCCGACGAACCGGCGCCTGCTCCAGCCGCCGCGCGTCCCTTCCGTACCACTGCCCATGCCACGCACCTCAGGTCGTGATTCACCCCGGACCTGACACACCTTGACGTGGACCGAGGGGGCAACGCAAGAACAGCAACGCCCGTTGCGTCCAGTGCAATGGAGTCACCAGTCGCCGTCCTCCACCGGCTTGCCCTGCGCGTCCTTCAGGGGAACCACCTGCCCCGGGGACGGCTGTTGCCAGGGCTCCAGGTCGTCGCCGAGCCAGTCGCCGACCGGCTTGACCGCCTCCAGGGTGTCCGTGGGGGCGAGGTCCCGGGCGTCCTGGTCGTAGTAGTCGTACCAGGGCAGGCCCGCGCGGGTGTACGCCGCCCGGTCCACCGGCGAGGGCGGGGGTGCCTCGCCCGTGATGCGGTGCCACTGCGGGGGCGTGACCAGGTGCACGAAGACGCGCCCGGCCGGGTTCTCGGCCCAGTCCCGCAGCGGACGCTCGTCCAGGTACACCTCCTGGCGCATCGAGCCGCCGACACCCAGCCCCATCGCCGCCGGGGCCGACCTCCGTCCCCGGGCCGCCGGGGCCGCTCCCGGCGCGGCCGCCGCCATGGGCAGTGCCGCACCGAAGGCGCCGGCCGACCGCCTGCTGCGCGTCCGCTCCCGGCCCAGCCGCTCCTGCCGCAGCCGCTCCTGACGGTGGTACTCGGCGAGCGCCTCCTCGGACAGCGGGAAGGACTGCAGCTGCACCCCGCCCCACACCTCCTCGCCGGTGACCTGCCCCTCCACCGTCGCACCCAGACCGAGCGGAACCGCCACGAACTGGCGCACCGTGCCCTTACCGGTGTTGATCCCGTCGAGCCACGGCTGCCGGGGGAGCGCCAGATAGTTCTGCGGCTGCTGCGAGAGCCGGTCGCTCCACGGCTTGCCGGACACCGCGCACACCTTGCCCACGCCGACCTGGAGAGCCGCCGGCCGTGCCGTGCCCGCGAAGCTCAGCCACATCGCCTCGCGCAGGTACACCGGCAGCATCACCCCGCCCCGTGCCCGCCATTCGTCCGGAACCGTGTCCGGGAAGTCGCCCACCCGCCGGACCGGAAACTCGCCGAGCCCCGGCGGCAGCGGATGCGTGCCCGTCTCCGGCAGCCGCAGCGTGCGCACGAACCGCACCGCCACCCCGCCCGGCAGCCGCAGTGTGTTCCCGTCGATCCGTACCGCCGTGTCCGTCATCGGCGTACCCCCTTCCCCGTCCGTGACGGAGAACGCCCCGGACCGCCGTCCTGGTTCCGCCACAGCCGCTCCGGTACGCCCACCCGCTCCCGCAGCCAGGTCAGCCACGGCCGCTTGGCGCGCTGCTCACCGGAGACCCGGTCCAGTTCCTCCAGCAGGCGGCGGGTGCGGTGCTCGGTGTCCAACTCGTCGAGGAGCCGGTTGACCTCGGTCAGGACCGCGCCGAGCAGCTGCCAGTTCCGGTCGTCGCGGCGGACCTCGTCCTGGAGCAGTTCGGCGAGCTTGTCGCGGGTGCCGGTCGCGGTGTGCAGTTCGGCGGCGAGCCGGGCCTCGGCCGACTCCGCGTTCTCGCTGACGCTGGTGGTCACCAGCACCGCGAAGCTGACCACGGCGTCGGCGATCTGGGACAGCAGCTGCTCCAGGGCCGTGCCCGCGTCCGACGCGAACAGCGGTTCGGGTTCGCGGGCCTTCGCCAGGTCGGTGAAGGTGCGGGCCAGCACGCGCAGCACGACCGTGCAGATCTCCAGCGTGTCCAGGCCGGTGCGCAGCACCACCCGGTGCAGCAGGCCCTCCCGCACCCGTGGGTTGAGCCGCAGGCTGTCCTCCGCCTGCCGCAGCGCCGCGTCCACCTCGACGATGGCGTGGTCCAGGCGGCGGGCCTCGTGCAGCCGTGCGGCGGCCTGCTGCCAGGGCATGATCTCGGCGGCCTCCTCGCCCATCCGCAGCATCAGCTGCCGCAGCCGGCGGGCGAGGCCCTCGATCGACTCCCCGGCCTCGTCCACCCACACCGGGGGCGGAAGGAGGAGGTTGCAGCCCATGCCGACGACCGCGCCGATCAGGGTCTCCACGATCCGCGCCCACGCGGTACTGCTGATGGTGGTGACCCCCAGCACCAGCATGGCGCTGATCGCCACCTCGGGGATGTACTCGTCGACGCGCACCAGATGCCCCACGGCGAGCGAGGCCACGATCAGCAGGGCCAGGCTCCACCAGGTCAGCCCCACCAGCTGGCTGAAGGCGATGGCCACCAGCACCCCGGCCACCACCGCGTTGACCCGGCGGAAGCCGTTGGTCAGGGTGGCGTACAGGGTCACCTGGACGACCAGCAGCGCGGTCAGCGGGGCGGTGAGCGGAGCCGGCTCAGGGCTCAGGTGGAGAGCGACGACGTAGGCGATCGTGGCCGCGGTGGCCGACCGCAGCGTCTGGACGACCACCGGGTCCCGGTGCCGCCGCAGGAGTCGCGACAGCCCCTCGGTCCACTTCCGTACGTTTTGCATCTCTTGGCCTGTTCCCACTCGGGTGTCACGGCGAACGTGCTTTCCACAGATCATGCGCGTCCTGATGGCTGGTTGACCAGAGTCGATTACGGAGGGTGTCCGGCCCCGCGCACCCGCCTCGGAAACCGAACGCCTGGCCGACGCGTCTTGTGCACCCGAGGTGCTGAACGGTCGGGCGGGGCGGAAGGGTTGGGGCATTGAACTTCGGAGCGGTGCTGTGCACGGTGGCCGGCCTGGGGCTGCTCGTGGCCGCGGTGCACGAGGGCACGGTGGTGCACCGCCTGCGGCGGCACGGGGTGCACACCTGGGGATCCGTCGTGGACAACGTGCGCACCAGGGACAGCGACGGACCGAAGCGGGTCCCGGTCATCGCCTTCACGGACCGCCTGGGCTACCGGGTGGAGTTCTCGCCGCGGGTGCAGGGGTCCGGCATGGGACTGGCGACGGGGCGGCAGGTGGAGGTCGTCTACCTGGCGCAGAACCCGCAGATCGCCCGGGTACGCATGCGGCGGCACGTCGTGGGGCCGGTGGTGTTCCTGACCTTCGGCGCGGCGGCCTTCCTGGGGGCCGGGGTGCTCATCGCCATGACGAGCTGACACCCACGGCGGAAAGGCCGCGACCGGGGGGACCGCGACCGGCTAGGGTCGGCCGGCATCGGACCGGCCACAGGGGGAAACCGATGGAACTCACGGACGTCGGCACTGCGCGGGGCGCGGCGGCGCTGCGCCATGTGGCCGCGCTGTCCTCCGGACCGCCCCTCGACCCCGGCCTGCGCATCACCCTGAACTTCCACCCCGACCGGCTCTCGGCCGGTCTGCCGATCCTGGAGGCGCTCGCCCGGGACGGCGCCTACCACTCCCAGTTCGTCACCGGCACCAGCAACGGCGGGCTCACCGCGCACCCCGGCGGCGACCGGTGGCGCTGGGAGAGCCGGATCTTCGGCGGGACCTACGACGACGCCCACCCGGCCGAGCGGCCGGTGTACGGCGCGCTGGACTTCCGCCGCCAAGTGGTCGGCGCGGCCCCCCGGTTCGGTTCCTCGCACCTGCGTCTGACCGGACCGGCACTCCACCGTGCCACCTTCTGCTATCCCGACAGCGCGGCCGAGCCCACGGACTTCGGGGTGGCCGCCGGTACCCACCTGCCCACCCTGGCCGAGGCCGACGAACAGGACGCCCTCAACGACTACATCGAGGCACAGGTGCACGGCGGGGTACGGCTCGACCGGGACGTCGAGGCACTGGTGCTGGACGCCTGCTACCGGAACACGCCCGTGGCCGCGGCCGCCCGCCGGCTGCCCTTCCCGGTCGAATGGCACCCCGGCTACCGGCTCACCGTGCCCGACCTGCGCCGGCGCGCCGACTACCGCGGCCCGGAGTACGCCGAACTCGGCGCCGCGATCGCGGAGAAGGGCGTGGTCGACCCCCGGATCATCGGTGCCGCGGCCCGCGCCGGCCGGTACGCCGTCCAGGACCTGAAAATGGTCTGGCACACCCTGGCCCGCTTCGGCGCCCCGGAAGGTGCGGGTACGGCCTACCGGGCCGGGGCGGGCGGCCAGGCGTCCGGGGTGAGGACGCCCAAGGCGTAGGCGCGGGCGACCAGTTCGGTGCGGTTGGCCGCGTCCCAGCGGGCCGACAGCCGGCGCAGGTGGTAGGTGACGCCGTCCCTGGTGAGGCCCAGGTCACGGGCGGCCCGCTCGGTGGTGGCGCCGCCGGCCAGCAGCGCCAGCACCCGCCCCTCGACGGGCGTGACCCGAGCGGGTTGCGGCCGCGGCGCCTCGTGCTCGCCGTCCACCCGCAGCATCACCAGCAGCGACGGGGTCTCGCCCACCGACTCGCTGACCGGGTCCGCCGTCAGCTCCCCGTACCGCTCGCCCCCGTCGGGCGCCCGCCACCGTACCGACACCTGGTAGCGCGAGCGGTGCCGCAGCCGCAGCGCCTCGGCGATCCGCTCCACCTGGGCATCCTCCTGCGGGCGGAACAGCTCCAGAACGTCCCGGCCGCGCAGCCGGCCGGGTGTCGTACCGCACTCGGCGGCCATCGCCGGGTTGGCCAGCACCACCAGCCCGTACACGTCGCACACCGCGACCGGCACCGCCACCCGGTCGAACAGCGTCAGGGCGCGATTGCGCCACACCACGCCGTCGACCCCGCCCGCCTCCATGCCCACCTCAGCTCCCCCAACCCCTGCCCGCCCGAGCGGGGCGCCCTCGCCTCCCTGCGCGACGACCCGCGCACCCTCGTCGAGATCATCGAGGACCACCCCGCGCCCTGCGCGGCGCCCTCGACTGGCCACGCCTCCTGGACCTCCTGACCCCGCTGAAGCCCCGGCACTACTCGATCTCCTCGTCCCCGGCCACCGCCCCCCGCCACGCCGACCTGATGATCTCCCTCCTCGAGGCCCCCGCCAGGTCCGGCAAGGGCACCTACCGGGGCACCGGCTCCGGCCACCTGGCCGCCCTGCGCCCGGGCGACACGGTGTACGCCCGCGTCCGGCCCTGCCGGGAGGCCTTCCGTATCGACGGCAGCGCACCGGTCGTCATGATCGCCGCGGGCACCGGCCTGGCCCCCTTCCGCGGCGCCGTCGCGGACCGCACCGCAACCCTCGCGGCAGGTGCCGAACTCCCGCCCGCCCTCTGCTACTTCGGCTGCGACGCCGCCGACGCCGACTACCTGCACGCAGACGAACTCCACGCCGCGCAGACCGCCGGCGCCGTCTCCCTGCGCCCGGCCTTCAGCACCGCGGGCACCTTCGTCCAGCACCGCATCGCGGCCGAGGCCGACGAGGTGTGGCGGCTGCTGGAAGCGGGCGCCCGGGTGTACGTCTGCGGAGACGGCAGCAGGATGGCACCGGGGGTACGGGAGGCGTTCCGCACGATGTTCCGCGACCGCGTACCCGGGGGAAATCCCGACGAACGGCTGAACTCCCTGGTGGTGGAAGGCCGTTATGTGGAGGATGTATACGCGTCGAGCTGATCGACGCCGCCGCCTGCAGCGGCCCCGTCAGGGGCGCGGGGAACTGCGCGAGCAACCACGACCGACCTTTCGCCCGCGTACGACCTCCACCTCCATGGCGCGACCCGGCACCGACCGCATCACCCCCTCCTTAGCTCACATCGTGAACTAAGGGTTGGGGAAATATCGCTTCCCGCTGCCCGAAGGAGTATGTTGCAGGTCGGGCAGGGTTCGTGAAGGGAGCCACATGGCGGGGCGGAACGGGCGCACGGTACGCGACCTCAGAAGGGCCAACCGCACGGCCGTACTGCAGCGGCTCTACTTCGACGGCCCCCTCAGCCGCTTCGAGCTGGGCCCGGCCACGGGCCTGAGCTCCGGCTCGGTGAGCAACGTGGTCGCGGACCTGGTCGCCGACGGCCTGGTCGAGGAGGCCGGCAGCGTCGACTCCGACGGTGGCCGCCCCCGCACCCTGCTGCGCGTCGCCCCGCACAGCGGTCACATGATCGGTGTGGACGTCGGCGAGACCCGGGTCCGCGTCGAGCTGTTCGACCTCAACCTCACCGAACTGGCCCGCGTCGAGCGCCCCTTGGAGCAGCAGGGCTACGACGTCGAGGTGATCGTCGGCCACATCCGGGACGGCATCGACGAGGTCCTCGCCACCGAGGGCTCCTCGCCCGAGCTGCTCCTCGGCGTCGGCGTCGGCGTCCCCGGCATCATCGAGCACACCGACGACCGGGGCGCCGTCGTGCACGGCCAGACCATCGGCTGGGACGCCGTCCCCCTGGAGGAGCTGCTCCGCAGGGGCTGCCGGCTCCCGGACTCCGTGCGGTACTTCATCGACAACGGCGCCAAGACGCTGGGCCAGGCCGAGATGTGGTTCGGCGCCGGGCGTGGCGCGGACAACGCGGTCGTGGTGCTCTTCGGCTCCGGCGTCGGCGCCTGCCTGGTCACCGCCGACGTGGAGAACGGCCGGGCGGTCGAATGGGGACATCTGACCGTACGGGTACGGGGCCGCCGCTGCCGCTGCGGCGCGCTCGGCTGCCTGGAGGCGTACGCCGGCGCCGAGTCGCTGCTCGCCCGCTGGCGCGAGGAGGGCGGCCGTCCGGCCGAGGGCCTCGACGAGGAGAGCGCGCTCACCGCGATGCTCGCCGCCGCCTACCCGGCCGAGGGCACCGATGCCGACCCCGTGGCACTCGCCGTCCTGGAGGAGACCGCCGAGTACCTGGGCGCCGGCCTCTCCGACCTGATCAACCTCTTCCAGCCCGAGCGGATCCTGATCGGCGGCTGGGCCGGCCTCCAGCTCGGCGCCCGCTTCCTGCCCGCCGTACGCCGGTACGCGACCACGTACGCGCTGCGCCACCCCGCCGAGCAGGTCACCATCGACCTCGGCCGGCTCGGCCCGGACGCGGTCACCGTCGGCGCCGCGATCCTGCCCCTCGCCGACTTCTTCAGCCGCGGCGGCCGCCGCGCGGAACCGGCGACCGAGGACCGGCTCCCCGCCTGGCGCGCGGCCCTGGAGGAACGCAGCCCGCGCTGACCCGGGCGCTGCCCCGCCCGTCCCACGCCGACCCCGCGTTTCGCGCCGTTCCGCCGAGGTACTCGCCGGACGCCCGTAACGAGGCCTCGGAACGACGCGAGGGGAGTACGCCGTGGGCGACAAGCAGGACGGCAAGCCGGTACCCCGGGACCTGCCGGACCAGCAGGCCGGGTCCGGTCAGGACCCGTGGGAGGCGGCGGAGAGCGGACAGCCCGAGGGCCGCGGCGACGAGGACCTCCCTGACCCCGACGAGGCCGGCGCCGGCCCCGGTGGCACCCCGCGCTCGGGGTCCGTGCATCCGGAGGACCCCGTGCCCGACGAGCCGTCGGCCTAGTGCCGGAGTACCTGGGAGGAACGCCATGACCCTCGCCGACCGGCTCCGCTCCTGGCCTGTCTACCGCCAGCTCACCGGCCCCGACCGCACCGGCCGGGGCGCGGCCGCCAAGTCGTCGTACACCGAGAACCTGCACCCCCGCACGGAGAGCGCCGAGCGTGTCGTGAAGTCGGTGTGCCCGTACTGCGCGGTCGGCTGCGGCCAGCAGGTCTACGTCCGGGACGAGAAGGTCGTCCAGATCGAGGGCGATCCGGCCTCCCCGGTCAGCCGCGGCCGCCTCTGCCCCAAGGGCTCGGCCACCCTCCAGCTCACCACCGGCCCCGCCCGGGAACACCAGGTCCTCCATCGGCGCCCGGGCGCCACCGACTGGGAGCCCCTCGACCTGGACACGGCCATGGACATGGTCGCCGACCGCGTGATCCGCACCCGGCGCGAGACCTGGGAGTGGGAGTACGAGGGCATGCGCACCGCCCGCACCATGGGCATCGCCAGTCTCGGCGGCGCGACCCTCGACAACGAGGAGAACTACCTCATCAAGAAGCTGCTGACCGGCCTCGGCGTGGTCCAGGTGGAGAACCAGGCCCGGGTCTGCCACAGCGCCACCGTAGCCGGGCTCGGCACCTCCTTCGGGCGCGGCGGCGCCACCACCTTCATGCAGGACCTCCAGCACGCCGACTGCATCGTCATCGAGGGCTCCAACTTCGCCGAGTGCCACCCGGTCGGCTTCCAGTGGGTGATGGAGGCCAAGCTGCGCGGCGCCACGATCATCGACGTCGACCCGCGCTTCAACCGCACCAGCGCCCTCGCCGACCTGTACGTCCCGATCCGCGCGGGCACCGACATCGCCTTCCTCGGCGGGATCATCAACCACGTCCTGACCGAGGAGAAGGACTTCCGCGAGTACGTCCTGAAGTACACCAACGCGGCCACCCTGGTCAGCGAGGACTTCCGGGACACCGAGGACCTGGACGGCGTCTTCTCCGGCCTCGACGAGGAGAAGGCCCACTACGACCCCCACAGCTGGCAGTACGAGGGTGTCGAGGTCCAGCAGCCGACGGGCGAGGCCGACGAGCTGTACGAGGACCGCACCAGCAAGTCCGCGGGCGCCGAGGCACACGGCTCCGGCGGTGCCCGGACGGGCCACCGCGCCCCCACCGACGAGACGCTCCGGCACCCGCGCTGCGTCTACCAGGTCCTCAAGCGCCATTACGCCCGCTACACCCCCGAGATGGTCGAGAACGTCTGCGGCATCCCCCGCGAGACCTTCCGGAAGGTCTGCGACGCCCTCACCGCGAACTCCGGCCGGGACCGCACCAGCGCCTTCTGCTACGCCGTCGGCTGGACCCAGCACTCCACCGGCAGCCAGTTCATCCGCGCCGCGTGCGTCCTCCAGCTGCTGCTCGGCAACATCGGCCGCACCGGCGGCGGCATCCTGGCGCTGCGCGGCCACGCCTCCATCCAGGGCTCCAGCGACATCCCCACCCTGTTCAACCTGCTGCCGGGCTACATCCCGATGCCGCACGCCCACGAGGACATGAACCTGGACAACTTCATCGAGGCGAGCAAGACGGTGAAGGGCTTCTGGTCGAACATGCGGGCGTACGCGGTGAGTCTCCTCAAGGCGTACTACGGCGACGCGGCCACCCCCGAGAACGACTTCTGCTTCGACCACATCCCGCGCCTGACCGGGTCGCACTCCACCTACGACACGGTGATGGCCCAGCTCGACGGCGACTGCAAGGGCTACTTCCTGCTCGGCGAGAACCCGGCCGTGGGCTCCGCCAACACCCGTCTCCAGCGGCTCGGCATGGCCAACCTGGAGTGGCTGGTGGTCCGGGACTTCTCCCTGATCGAGTCGGCGACCTGGTGGAAGGACGGCCCCGAGATCGAGACCGGCGAACTGCGCACCGAGGACATCGGCACCGAGGTGTTCTTCTTCCCGGCCGCCGCCCACACCGAGAAGTCCGGCTCCTTCACCAACACCAACCGCTGGGTGCAGTGGCACCACACGGCCGTCGAACCCGAGGGCGACGCCCGCAGCGACCTGTGGTTCATGTACCACCTCGGCCGTCGCATCCGGGAGAAGCTGGCCGGCTCCACCGACCCCATGGACCGGCCGGTCCTCGACCTGACCTGGGACTACCCGGTCAATGGCGAGCTGGACGAACCGGTCGCCGACGCCGTGCTCGCCGAGATCAACGGCCACGGCCCCGACGGCGCACCGCTGAGCGCCTACACCGAGCTCAAGGAGGACGGCTCCACCCGCTGCGGCTGCTGGATCTACTGCGGTGTCCACGCTGACGGCGTCAACCAGGCCGCCCGCAAGAAGCCCGAGTGGGAGCAGGACTGGGTGGCCGCCGAATGGGCCTGGGCCTGGCCGGCCAACCGCCGCATCCTCTACAACCGCGCCTCCGCCGCCCCCGACGGCACCCCGTGGAGCGAACGCAAGAAGTACGTCTGGTGGGACCCGGAGGAGGGCAGGTGGACCGGCCGGGACGTCCCGGACTTCGTGCCCGACCGCGCGCCCGACTACGAGCCCGACGCGGACGCCGAGGGCGTGGCCGCGCTGCGCGGCGACGACCCGTTCATCATGCAGGCCGACGGCAAGGGCTGGCTCTACACCCCGGCAGGTCTGGAGGACGGCCCGCTGCCCACCCACTACGAGCCCCAGGACTCCCCGTTCCCCAATGCCCTGTACCCTTCCACCCCGCGCAGCCCGGTGCGTCGGCTGCTGCCGCGGGAGGGCAACCGCTATCACCCGAGCGGGGACGAGAAGGGCGCCGAGGTCTTCCCGTACGTCGTGACCACGCACCGGCTCACCGAGCACTTCACGGCGGGCGGCATGAGCCGGTGGTCGGAGTACCTCTGCGAGCTGCAGCCGGAGTTCTTCTGCGAGGTCTCGCCCGCGCTGGCCCGCGAACGAGGCCTGGAGAACGGCGGCTGGGCCACCATCGTCACCGCCCGCAACGCCGTCGAGGCCCGGGTCCTGGTCACGGACCGCATCCGGCCGCTGCGCGTCCAGGGCCGCACCGTCCATCAGATCGGCCTGCCCTTCCACTGGGGGCCCAACGGAGTGGCGCGCGGCGACGCGGCCAACGAGCTGGTGGCCATCGCCCTCGACCCCAACGCCCACATCCAGGAGGACAAGGCGCTCTCCGCCGACATCCTGGCCGGCCGCCGCCCCCGCGGTCCCGGCCTGCCGAAGCTGGTCGCCGAGTACCGCAGACGGGCCGGCATCACCGCGGCCACCGGAACGGAGGTGCGCAAGTGACCGAGGACCGCGTCGGGTTCTTCACCGACACCTCCGTCTGTATCGGCTGCAAGGCCTGCGAGGTCGCCTGCAAGGAGTGGAACGCCATCCCCGAGGACGGCCTCTCCCTGACCGGCATGTCGTACGACAACACGGGTGCGCTCGGCGCCTCCACCTGGCGGCACGTGGCCTTCATCGAACAGCCGCGCCCGGACGGCCGAACCGAACTCCCGCTGGTGGACGGCGGGTCCGGGGGCGGCGACGGCGGCGGTGACCTGCGCTGGCTGATGTCCTCCGACGTCTGCAAGCACTGCACCAGCGCCGCCTGCCTCGACGTCTGCCCCACCGGCTCGCTGTTCCGCACCGAGTTCGGGACCGTCGTCGTCCAGGAGGACATCTGCAACGGCTGCGGCTACTGCGTGCCCGCCTGCCCGTACGGCGTCATCGAGCAACGGCCCGCCGACGGGCGGGTGTTCAAGTGCACCCTGTGCTACGACCGGCTCGGCGCGGGACAGGAACCGGCCTGTGCCAAGGCCTGCCCGACCGAGTCCATCCAGTTCGGCCCTCTCGACGAACTGCGCGAACGGGCCGCCCTGCGCGTCGACCAGCTGCACGAACAGGGCGTCGCCGGCGCCCGGCTGTACGGCCACGACCCGGACGACGGGGTCGGCGGCGACGGCGCGTTCTTCCTGCTGCTGGATGAACCCGAGGTGTACGGACTGCCCCCGGCTCCCGTGGTCACCACCCGCGACCTGCCCGCCATGTGGAAGCACGCGGGCGTCGCCGCTCTGTCCCTGCTGGGCGGCGTGGCCGCCTGCTTCGCGGCCACGGCAGGAGGGAGCAGGCGATGAGGGTGCCGGAGCGCGGCGGGCGCAGGCGGCGTGGCCGGGGCGGCCGGGGTGAGCGACCGGTGGTTCCCCGCGCGGAGTTCGGGTCCTACTACGGCCGCCCGGTCATCAAGCCGCCGTCCTGGGCCGCCCCCGACATCGCCGGGTACTTCTTCCTCGGCGGGCTGGCGGGCGCCGGGTCGGTCCTCGCGGCCGGCGCGCACCTGACCGGCCGTACGGCGACCGCCACGACGCTGAAGGTGTCGTCGCTGGCCGCCGTCTCCCTGTCGGCCGCCGCACTGATCCACGACCTGGGCAGGCCGGGCCGGTTCGCGAACATGCTGCGGGTGTTCAAGCCCACCTCACCGATGAGCATGGGCTCCTGGCTGCTCGGGGCCTACGGGCCCGCGGCGGGTGCGGCCGCCGCGAGCGCCGTCACCGGCCGGCTGCCGCGGCTAGGGGGCGCGGCAACCGGCGCGGCGGGGCTGCTCGGACCGGCCGTCGCCACGTACACCGGGGTGCTGGCCGCCGACACCGCCGTACCGGCCTGGCATGACGCCCACCGTGAACTGCCGTACCTCTTCGCCGCCTCCGCCACGGCCGCGGCGGCCGGTATGGCCCTGGTGACCGGGCCCACCCGGGAGAACGCGCCCGCGCGCTGTGCCGCCGGGCTGGCGGCGCTGGCGGACGCGGCGGCGGAGCGGGCCGCGGAGCGGCGGCTGGGCCTGGTCGCCGAGACCTGGCAGGAAGGGCGTGCCGGGACCCTGCTGCGGGCCGCGCGGTATCTCACCGCGGGCGGCGCGCTGGGAGCCGTCGTGCTCGGCGGCCGCCGGGTGCCCGCGGCCGCCTCGGGGCTCGCCCTGCTGGCCGGTTCGGTGTGCACGCGGTTCGGCGTGTTCGCGGCGGGCGTGGCGTCGGCCGAGGACCCGAAGTACACGGTGGTCCCGCAGCGGCAGCGGGAGCACGCCGAGGCCGTACAGCCGGCCACCGGCTCCTGAGGCTCCGCGGGGGCGGCGTTTCGAACCCCTCGGTCCCTCAGGCGAACGCGTTCACGCCCGTCAGCTCCGCCGACAGGTCCCACAGCCGGGCGGCCTGCTCCGGGTCGACGGCCCAGGCCTTCACTCCGGTCTGCTCGCCCTCCGCGGCGGGCTCGGCGATGTCGCAGTCCTCCAGGTACACCCCGCCCAGGTCCGCCAGCTGCGCGGAGGCGGCCGCCCAGGTCTGGGTGGCCGCGCCCTGCTGGGGTGTCTTCATGCCCGCGACCTCCAGCAGGTTGCCCTGCTCGTCCACCCAGCCGCGCTCGATCTTCTCCGCGAGGGGGATGTGCCGCTGGAGCGGGGTCATGATGCCGCCGGGGTGCAGGGCGAAGGCCCGCACGCCCGAGTCCCGGCCCAGCCGGTCGAGGTGCACGGCGAACAGGACGTTGGCGGTCTTGGCCTGGCCGTACGCCTCCCACTTGTCGTAGCCGTGCCGCCACTGGACGTCGTCCCAGCGCATGCCGGAGAAGTGGTGGGCGCGCGAGGAGACCGACACGACCCGGGCGCCGCCGGGCTCCAGGGCGGGCCAGAGCCGGTTGACGAGGGCGAAGTGCCCGAGGTGGTTGGTGGCGAACTGGGCTTCCCAGCCGGGCCCGACGCGGGTCTCCGGGCAGGCCATGATCCCCGCGCTGTCGATCATGAAGTCGACGGTCCGCCCGGAGGCCAGGAACCGCTCCGCGAAGCCGCGCACGCTCTCCAGGTCACCGAGGTCCAGTTCGTCCACCTCGACCCCGTCGAGGCCGGCCAGCGCCTCGCGTCCGGCCTCGACGCGCCGTGCGGGGACGACGACGTGGGCGCCGGCCTTGGTGAGGGCCCTGGTGGTCTCCAGTCCGATCCCGGAGTAACCGCCGGTGACGATCGCGAGCCGGCCGCCGAGGTCGAGTCCGGCCAGGACCTCGTCGGCGGTGCTGTCCGCGCTGAAGCCGGAACCGATCTTGTGCTGAGGTGTCGTAGCGCTCATGACCCGAACGCTACGAATTGGAGTGCGCTCGAAGTCAAGCGGGTGATCCCGGGGTGTCCGGAGCCGCCCCGAACAGGGGAAAGCCCCGGCCGCGACGGGGGATTCGCGGCCGGGGCGGCCAGGTGGTGGGCACGGATGGCGGTCGCCTCTCGGCGAAACGCTCCACAGGGCTTCAGCCGAACGATCGTCCCTGTGGGCAAAAGGTGAGGCCCGGGGACACTGTCCCATCCGCACCCACGGCTGCTTCAACGGACAACCACCCCCGGCTGCTCCGGCCCGGTACGTGATGCGCGTCACCCGGCCGTCACCCGGCGGAGAACGGGCTCTCCGCCAGCGAACCGAGCAGGTCGGCGGGGTCGGCGTAGATCTCCTCCGCCCCGGCGGCCACCAGGTCCGAGCGCGGGATCCCGCCGCACAGCACCCCCACACAGCGCACCCCGGCCTTGGTGCCCGCCCGCATGTCCCACACCGTGTCCCCGACGAACACCGCCCGGTCCGCCGGCACCCCGGCCAGCTCCAGGGCGTGTTCCACCGGCTCCGGCGCCGGTTTGCCCCGGGCCACGTCGTCGGCGCTCGCGGTGCCGGCGATCGCGTCGTCGGCGTCGATCGCGCGGCGCAGCGCGGCCAGCTCGGGGCCGCTCGCCGAGGTGGCGAGCACCACCCGCCAGCCGTCCCGGTGCAGGCGCCGCAGCAGCTCGCCGGCGCCCGGCAGCGGTGCCAGCCGGTCGAAGAACTGCCCGTACAGCGCGGTGTGCGTGGCGTTGAGCTCGTCGTCCTGGCTCCGGTCGCGGTCCTCGCCGAGGAGATGGGCGATCAGGTCGCCGGAGCCGAGCCCGACGGAGTGGTGCACGGCGTTCATGGTGACCCGGTGACCGGCCTGCCTGAAGGCCTCCCACCAGGTGGTGACGTGCAGGTGGTTGGTGTCGACGAGCGTCCCGTCGACGTCGAACACGGCAGCCCGGTCCATCGCTCGGCGCCCCTTCCTGTCGTTCGGCCCCAGGCACCGGGTACCTCGTCAGACGCCGGTCACGCGCGCCGGAACCCGTCCCTCCCGGGTCCAGGCCAGCAGCTCCTGCGCGGACCAGGTGGTCACCACCCGGTCGGCGGGCACCGCGCACTCCTCGGCCCGGGCGCAGCCGAGGATCTGCCAGTCCAGCTGGCCGGGGGCGTGGGCGTCGGTGTCGATCGAGAACAGCACCCTGGCGGCGACGGCCCGGCGCAGCAGCCGGCGGGGCGGGTCGAGCCGCTCCGGGCGGCTGTTGATCTCCACGGCCGTGCCGGACTCGGCGCAGGCGGCGAACACCTCGTCCGCGTCGAACTCGGACTCCGGCCGCCCCCGCCCGGTGACCAGGCGGCCCGTGCAGTGGCCGAGGACGTCGGCGTGCGGATCGCGGACGGCCCTCACCATGCGCCGGGTCATCGAGCGGGCGTCCATCCGCAGCTTGGAGTGGACCGAGACGACGACCACGTCGAGCCGCTCCAGCAGCTCCGGCTCCTGGTCCAGCGAGCCGTCCTCCAGGATGTCGCACTCGATGCCGGTGAGCAGCCGGAACGGCGCCCAGGAGGCGTTGAGCCGGGCCACCACGGCCAGCTGCTCGCGCAGCCGCTCCGGGGACAGCCCGCGCGCCACGGTGAGCCTGGGGGAGTGGTCGGTGAGCACCGCCCACTCGTGCCGGAGGGCCGCCGCCGTGCGGCCCATCTCCTCGATCGGGCTGCCCCCGTCGGACCAGTCCGAGTGCAGATGGCAGTCCCCGCGCAGCAGCTCCCGCAGCCCGGACCCGGGACCGGTCGCCGGTTCGGCCGTCTCCTCCTCAAGACCGCGCAAATATCCGGGCAAATCTCCGGCCAGCGATTCGAGGACCACCCGGGCCGTCTTCGGGCCCACACCGCGCAGCGATTCCAGGGTTCCGGCCCGGGCCCGCGCGGCGACCTCGTCGGCGGGCAGGGCGGCCAGGACCCTTGCGGCGGTGCGGAACGCACGCACCCGGTAGGTGGGTGCCCGCGACCGTTCCAGCAGGAAGGCGATGCGTTCCAGCGCCTCGACGGGGTCCATGGCCACCTCCACCGTCAGGGTGACTCAGGCCGGTCACTTCCGCCCGGGGAGATCTACCCTCGATTGCATGACCGAGATAGCGAGCCCGTACATCTCCCAGCCGCGGATCCTGGTGCTCGGGGTCATGACCGGCAAGCCCGGCACCCCGCCCTTCCGCATCGTGGAGATCGACGGAGAGGTGGTCTGCCAGGCGCGCACCGTCACGGACGTGCTGGAGGTTGCCGCGTCCTGCGGGATCCGGGTCCACGACCTGGACGACCCGGACGTGGTCCGCTGGGTGGGCGGGGACAAGTTCACCTGGACGCCCCGCCCGTCCCGCCGCTAGCGGGAGAGCGCTGCTCTCAGCCGACCGTCCACTTCTGGTTGGCGCCGCCCGAGCAGGTCCAGATCTGCAGCCGGGTGCCGTTGGCCGAGTTGTTGCCGGTGGCGTCCAGGCACTTGTTCGCCTGGGGGTTCACGATGTCGTGCGCGGAGGAGACGGCCCACTGCTGGGCGGCGGTGCCGTTGCAGTCGTAGAGCTGGACGGCCGTGCCGTCCGCCGTGCCGCCGCCGGTGACGTCCAGGCACTTGCCGAGCGCGCGGACGGTGCCGTCGCTGCCGACGGTCCACTGCTGGGCGGCGGTGCCGTTGCAGTCGTAGAGCTGCACGGGCGTGCCGTTGGCGGTGTTCGCCCCGGCCACGTCCACGCACTTGCCGGCCAGGCCCTTGATCGCGACGCCGGTCGCGCTGTCGCTGGTCGTCACCGACACCGAGTCCACGACCAGCTGCGCCGGGAAGGCGGTGGAGCCGTCCGGGTCGCCCGGCCAGTAGCCGCCCACGGCCAGGTTCAGGATCAGGAAGAACGGCTTGTTGAACGCCCAGGTGTTGCCGCCCACGTCGGAGGGGGTGCGGGTCTCGTAGACGGTGCCGTCCACCGACCACTTGACCGAGTTGGGTGCCCAGTCGACCGCGAAGGTGTGGAAGCCGTCCGCGAAGGCCTGGCCGTTCGGCAGCGAGTAGGCCGCGCCTATCCCGTTGGAGCCGGAGTAGCCGGGGCCGTGGATGGTGCCGTGCACGGTCGACGGCTCGTAGCCGACGTTCTCCATCACGTCGATCTCACCGGAGTTCGGCCAGCCGACCGACCCGATGTCGGTGCCGAGCATCCAGAAGGCCGGCCACATGCCCTGCCCGCGCGGGATCTTCATCCGGGCCTCGACGTGCCCGTACTGGGCGCTGAACTTCCCGGAGGTGTTCATCCGGGCCGAGGTGTACTGGCAGGTGCCGTACCAGCACTGGTAGTTGGCGGGGTTCTCCTTCCTGGCCGTGATGACCAGGTGCCCCTGGCCGTCGAGGGCGGCGTTGCCGGTGCCCGAGGTGTAGTACTCGCGCTCGTGGTTGTTGACGTTGTCGCCGGTCTCCAGCGTCCACTTCGAGGAGTCGACGGGCGAACCGGCGGCCCCGTCGAAGGTGTCGGAGAAGGTCACGGCGGCCGCGCTCGCGTCGGCGGACGCGGACGCTGCCCGCGCGGGACCGACGGCGGCCGTCGCGACCAACGCGGCGGAGAGCGCTGCGAAGAGGCATCTGCGGAGCAATCGTGGGGAGGCCACGGCTCTTCCTTCCGTACGGCGGCCGGGCGCGGGGAGGCAGCCGGCCGGGGTGGGGGGTGAAGGCGTCGCCTCTTGATTTAAGAGATGAGATAAGTGACCCGTCAATACCTTGGTACGGACCAGTATCGGACGGCGGGGCGGCCTCCCCGGGAGGCCGCCCCGCGGGTTACGCCTTGCGCTTGCGGGCGTGCACCGCGCGACCGAGCCGGCGGCCCAGCAGCAGCCAACCGACCAGCGCTCCCGTGGTGTTGAGGATGACGTCGTCCACGTCGAACGCCCGGCCCGTGACCAGCGCGCCCTGTGCCATCTCCACCAGCAGCATCACGACCGCGGTGAGCAGCAGCACCCGCAGCACGCCCCGGGCACGGGGCGCGAGGACCGGCACGAGTATCCCGAACGGAACGCCGAGCAGGACGTTCCCGCCGATCTGCTTCACGGCGTCACGGAACGCGGGCTGATCCAGATAGATCTTGAGGGTGGCGCCGGGATGCAGGTTGGTGTGGGCGATCGACACGGAGGCCGGGGACGGATCCAGGGTCAGATCGGCCAGCACGACGGCGAAGGCCACCATCGCGGCGAAGGCGCAGGCCATGGCCAGCAACCGCAGGGGGAGGGGGAGCGGGCGACGCTCGGTGCCGGTCCTGGCCGCGGACGTGCCCGCCTTGCCTGCGGAGCCCCCCGTTCCCGCTGCGCCCTTCCTGCCGGTCCCGGACTTCCTGGCGGCCGGCCCTGTCGCGCCGCCCGCCGCGCCGGAGCCGCGCAACCTGCCGAGGAAGCCCTTCTTCCCGGCGGCCGCAGGCTCGGCCGTGGCGCCCGGACCGGCTGCGCCGCCCGCAGCGCGGGAACCGCGCAACCTGCCGATGACGCCCTTCCTTCCGGCGTTCGCCGGCCCGGTGGAGCCGTCCCCCTTCGCGGCGGCGCCCGGCTGGTCGCCGCGGATGCCGACGACGCGTGCGACCCTGCTCAACAGCCTCGCCCTCGTGCCGGTGTCCCCGTTCTTCTTCGTCTCCTCGGTGCTCTCGCCTTTGGTGATGCGCAGGCGCGAGGCGGCGCTGGCCATTGAGTCCTCCACTCTCCAACCTTGCGGCGTGGTAAGCCAGTTACCCCCGAAACGCGGGGCGATGCCGGAGCCCGGACGGCGACCGGAGCAGATCGCTGGTTTCCGGGTGCGCTCCCTGGGCACTCCGGGTGCGTTCCCGCGTGCCGCCGCTCCCGGCGACGGTCGCGATGCTTGGATGCACAAGCGGCGAAGAAGCGGCGAATCGGACATCGTGCCGCGCGGCGACCGAGGAGGCGGCGTATGACCAGGCGTACGGCGCTCGGCGCCGCGGCCGAACTGCTGGCGTGGTGGGCCGTACTCGCCCTGCTCTGGCTGGCGTTCATCAGTACCGTCGACACCCTGGAGCGGATCGTCGGCGCGAGCGCGGCGGCGATCGGTGCGCTGGTGGCGCGGGCCGGCCGGCGGGCGGTGAACTGGCGGTGAACGGCTGGATCCTGGCGGCGACCGTGCTGCTGGCGGGGGGCGCGGGCACCGCCCTGTGGGGCGTGGCCACCGGCCCGCTGAGCCGCCGCGTGGTCGCCCAGAACCTCTCCACCTCGGTGGTCTGTGCGAGCCTGCTGCTGCTCGCCCAGGGCTACGACCGTACGTCCTACGTCGACCTCGGCCTGCTGCTGGCCGTGCTGGGCCCGGTCGGCACCCTCGTCTTCGCCCGGCTGCTCGCCGACGACCTGACGGACGACCAAGCTGCCGCCTGGGGCCTGACCTGGACGACGGTCGGCGTGGACGCGGCCGTCGTGGTCGCCCTGTGCGTGGCGGCCGGGCCGGGCCGGGCGATGGTGAAACTCCTGGTCGTCGGGGCGTTGCTGACCGGCGGGAACGTGGTCGCCTCCCGGGCGCTGTCCGGCGGCTTCCGGGGGGTGCGCGGTGGCTGACGCGGTGATCGTCGTGGCCCTGCTGCTCACCGCGGGAGCGGCGACCGCGGCCGTGGCGGTCCGGGACCCGGCCCGCCAGGCCCTGGTGCTGTCGCTGCTCGGCCTGTTCCTCGGCGTCGTCTTCACCGTGCTCCAGGCCCCCGACGTCGGCCTCTCCCAGCTCGCCGTCGGCTCCGCCCTGACCCCGCTGCTGATCATGCTGTCAGTGCGCAAGGTGCGACGGCGCGGGAGGGAAGGCGAGAAGTGAGCCGCTCCTTCAGGCTCCGGGTGCTGGCGATCGGCGGTGCGGGCGTGGCGGCGCTGCTGGTCGCGGCCTGCTTCGACCTGCCCGGCTTCGGCGGCACCCGCCACCCCTACGGCGACCGTGCCGTGCGCGCCTCCCTCGCCCGGCACACCGCCAACGTCATCTCCTCCGTCAACTTCGACCAGCGTGCCTACGACACCCTGGGCGAGATGAGCATCCTCTTCGCCGCCGTCCTCGGCTGCGTGGTCCTGCTCCGCCAGAACCGGGACGAACACCGGGATCGCCCGCAGCCCACCGAAGTGGTGCTGCCGGTCCGCCGATATGCCCTGCTGGTGCTCCCCGTCGCCCTGGTCACCGGCCTGTACATCATCGCGCACGGCCAGCTCAGCCCCGGCGGGGGCTTCCAGGGCGGGGTCGTCGCCGCGACCGCCCTGCACCTGCTGTACCTCGGCGCCGACTACGGCGCCCTCGAACGCGTCCGCCCGATCGGCGTCTTCGAGGTCACCGACTCCCTCGCGGCCTGCTCCTACCTGGTCCTCGGCCTCGCCGGGGTGCTGGCCGGCACCGCCTTCCTCGCCAACACCCTGCTGCCGTACGGCACCTTCAACACGCTGTCCTCCGGAGGCCTGGTCCCCCTGCTGAACGCGGCCATCGGTATGGAGGTGGCGAGCGCGGTCGTGGTCCTGCTCGCCCGCTTCCTCGACCAGGCCGTCGAGATCGAGGAGGAGAACGGGAGTTGAGCCCGCAGTGACGCACTCCGTGATGCACGTCTTCCCCTATCTGGTCGCCGTCTGGATCTTCCTGACGGGCTGTTACGGCCTGGCCACCAGCCGGAACCTGATCCACGCCGTCGGCTGTCTGGCCGTCGTCCAGTCGTCGACGTACGTCCTGCTGCTCGCCGTCGGTTATCGCGACGGCGGCACCGCACCTGTCCTCTCCGACCTGAAGCCGGGCACCCGGCCGCTGGTCGACCCGGTCGTGCAGGCTCTCGCCCTCACCGACGTGGTCGTGGGCGCGACCGTCACCGCGCTGCTGCTCGCGCTCGTCCTCCAGGTCGCCAAGCGGCACGGCACGGTCGACCCCGACGAACTGACGGAGCTGCGCGGCTGATGCACCACCTGCTTCCGCTGCTCACGGCCGGCCCCCTGCTCGCCGCCACCCTGCTGGTGGCCGCCGGCCGCAGGCTGCCCAGGGTCGTCGCCGAGAGCTTCGCCTGCGCGGTCAGCGCGGGCACCTGCGCCCTCGCCCTGGTCCTGCTGCTGAACTGCTCGCCCCCGATGACCGAGTGGGTGGGCGGCTGGCGGCCGGTCCACGGGGAGAGCGTCGGGATCCTGGTCATCGGGGACGGACCGGCCCTCGGCATGGCCGCCCTGGTCTCCCTGCTGACGCTGGCCGCCCTGGCCTACTCCTGGCGCTACTTCGCGGAGCCGCCGAGTCGGCACGCGGGTTCGTACCCGGCGCTGATGCTGGTCTTCCAGGCCGGGATGTGCGGGTTCGCGATCGCGGGCGACCTGTTCAACGCCTTCGTGTTCTTCGAGCTGATGAGCGTCGTCGCCTACGTACTGACCGGCTACCGCATCGACGAGGCGAAGGCCGTGCAGGGCGCGCTCACCTTCGGCGTGGTCAACTCCCTGGGCGCGTACGCCATGCTGTTGGGGATCGGCCTGCTGTACGCCCGCACCGGCGAACTGTCCATGTCGGAGATCGGCCGTGGTCTGGACGCCCACGGCCGCCCGGACGCCCTGGTCCTCGCCGCCTTCGTGCTGGTCCTCACCGCGCTGCTGGTCAAGGCCGCCGCCGCCCCCTTCCACTTCTGGCTCCCCGACGCCCACGCGGTGGCGCCCACCCCGGTCTGCATGCTGCTGTCCGGGGTCATGGTCGAACTCGGCGCCTACGGCGTCTGGCGGGTGTACGGCACGGTCTTCGCCGGACCCGGCGGCATCCCGGCGGCGGACCTGGAGCGGGCGCTGGTCGTCCTCGGGGTGTGCACGGCCGCGCTCGGCGCGTTCATGTGCTGGCACCAGCGGCACATCAAGCGGCTGCTCGCCTTCTCCACCATCGCGCACACCGGCCTGTTCCTCGTCGGCCTGGGTGTCCTCACCCCGGAGGGCGACGCCGGGGTCGCCCTGTACCTCCTCGGGCACGCCGGGGTGAAGGCTGCCCTGTTCGCCTGTGCGGGCATTCTCCTGGACCGCTACGGCAACGTCGACGAACGCGCGCTGCACGGCCGGGCCAGGGAACTGCGCACGGTGGGCGTGCTGTTCGGGCTCGGCGGGCTGGCGCTCGCGGGACTGCCGCCATTCGGCACCGGGCTCGGCAAGTCGGTCGCCGAGGAGGCGGTGGGCTCCCCGCTGACCGTGCTCTACGTCGTCGTGTCGGCGGTGACGGCGGGGGCGGTGCTGCGTGTCGCGGCCCGGGTGTTCCTCGGCCTCGGTGCCAGGCCGCCGCGGGGTGACACCTACGAGACCACCGGGTCCGGGGAGGAGCCCGAGACCGAGGGCCGGCTCGGCCGGATCCCGGACACGATGACCGTCGTCCCCGCGGTGCTGCTGGCCGGGGCCCTCGCCGTCGGCCTCGCCCCGGGCTTCGCCGGGGTGGTGGCCCGTGCCGTGACCCGGGCCGGTTCCGGCGGTGCCCCGGCCGCCGCGCACTGGACGGCGACCGGGGTCCTGCTGGGCTGCCTCTCCACCCTCCTGGCCCTCGGCCTGGCCGCGCTCGCGGTCACCCGGCCCGGCCTGCTCGTGCCGAAGGGCCTGGCGCTGCCGGTACGCCGCCTGCAGTCCGGGCACGTCGGGGACTACGTGGCCTGGCTGCTGGTCGGCGCCGCCGCGCTCGGGGCACTGGCGGCGCCGGGGGTGCTGGGCGGTTGATCACCCGGCGTGGGTCAGACCGTCCCGTAGGACACGTGCACCTCCGTGAAACCGAGGGAGTGCAGCAGCCCCTCCAGCATGTCGGTGGTGTTGGTCTCGGCCCGGGTGGTCAGCCCGCTGTCCTTGGCCGCGGTGTCGATGTGCTTCACGGCCAGCTTCTGCACCGCCTGCTCGCTGTTGGGGTTGTCGGAGAACAGGTCGCCGAGCCGGTCGAACAGGCCGCGCTGCTTGGACACGGCGTAGGAGTGGTCGGGGTCCAGCGTCGCCTTGCCGAGCTGGGCGTGCGGCAGCCGGATGGTGGCCTCGGTGCGGTCGCCGTTGACCGTCACGTCCTTCTGGGCGATCTTGCCGAGGTCGACGTAGGAGTCGACGGTGCCCGCGCCGACGTACAGGGTGCGGGTGCCGCGGATCGCGCTGGGCAGGTACTTGGCGTCCTTCTCCAGGTCCACGACGACCTGGAAGTTGCCGGAGGCCGCGTCGTAACGGCTCATGTCCTGGATGGACTTGAGAAGCGCCGGGCCGGTGTTGTCGCGGGTCTCCGTGCCGAACAGGTCCTTGATCCCGGGCAGCACCGCCAGTTTGATCCCGGCGAACAGCACCACGAGCACCAGCACCAGCGCGGTGACCAGTTTCGCCCAGCCGGGCATGCGCCGGGGCCGGGCCGTGACGGGAGCCTCCTGAGTGGAGCTCGCCTTGCTCTCCTTGGTGGAACTCGCCATGTGACGGTCCTCCTTTCCAAGGACACGAATGCCCGCCAACAGCCCTGCCAGACCGCGTTGTCGGCCGATTGAGACAGCTGAGGCAGGACTGATACACGCGGTGCCGAAACGTGGCCGACGGCCGCCCGCGACCAGCGCGCCCGAAGGCGGGTCAGGCGCCCGCGGCCAGCTCCGCGATCCGGCGTGCCGACGCCGAACCCGGGTCCGCGGTGACCAGGACGACCTCCTGGTCGTCCTCCGGCACCAGCAGGACGTCGCAGTTCAGCCGCAGCCGCCCCAGCTCCGGATGGTCGAGGACCTTGGTGCGGTGTCCGGGGGCGTGTACCGGATGGGTCGCCCAGATCCGCCGGAAGTCCTCGCTTCCCGCGCGCAACTCACCCAGCAGCACGGCGAGTTGAGCATCGTGCGGATAGCGTTCGGCGGCCCGCCGCAGCCGGGCCACCACGATGTGCCCGGTCTCCTCGGCACTGGAGCTCTCGTGCATCCGCCCCTGGCCGAGGAAGCGCCGCCGCGCCAGGTTGGTCGTGCCGTGGCCGAGATCGCCGCCGAACAGCAGCTGGGCGAGGGGGTTCCAGGCCACCAGACCGTAGGCCGCGTCGGTGACGATCGCGGCGGTGTCGGGAAGCCGCTCCAGCAGGCGGGCCACGTGCGGTCGTACCCGCCGTACCGCCGCGCTGCCGGGCGGCGGCGCGGCCGAGCCGGCCAGCCGGAAGAGGTGGCTGCGCTCGGCGGGGGCCAGCCGCAGCGCCCCGGCCAGGGCGTCCAGGACGCGCGGGGAGGGGCGGGGGCCGCGGGCCTGCTCGAGCCGGATGTAGTAGTCGACCGACATGTGGGCGAGCTCGGCGACCTCCTCGCGGCGCAGCCCGGGGGTGCGGCGGTCGGTGCCCGGCGGCAGGCCCACCGTCTGCGGGCGCAGTCCCGCCCGGCGCTCGCGCAGGAAGCGGGCCAGTTCCTGCCTCGCCATGCCGCCGTCCTCTCCTCGGTCCGCCTGGTACAGGTGGTCCCTGGCAGGGCGGACGCGGCCGGGGGACCGTGGCTGACATGAACGATCGCACAGCACTCGTCACCGGTGCCAACAAAGGCATCGGCTTCCACATCGCCAGGCTGCTGGCCGAGGAGGGCTGCCAGGTCCACGTCGGGTCCCGGGATGCCGAGCGCGGCGCGCGGGCCGTGGCGGAGATCGGCGCGAACGCACGGCTCCTGGTGCTCGACGTCACGGACCCCGGCAGCGTCGAGCGGGCGGCCACCGACGTGGACCGCCTCGACGTCCTGGTCAACAACGCGGGTGTCCAGCCGGTGACCGGCACCCCCTCGGAGACCGGCGTCGAGGACTTCCGGCGGACGTACGAGGCCAACGTCTTCGGCGTCGTCGCCGTCACCAACGCCTTCCTCCCCGCCCTGCGCCGCTCCGCCCACCCGCGCGTCGTGAACGTCACCAGCGGTACCGCGTCCCTCACCTGGAGTACCCGGCCCAACCCGCAGTTCGCCGAGGGCGTCCCCAGGTCCGCCGCCTACCGCTCGTCCAAGACCGCGCTGAACGCGCTGACCGTCCTGTACGCCCAGGAGCTGGCCGAGGCCGGATTCAAGGTGAACGCCCTGGCCCCGGGGCGGCGGGCCACCGACCTGGTGCCCGGCGCGGCCCTCGGCGGCGGCGATCCGGCCGAGGGCGCGCGGGGTGCCGTACGGCTGGCGCTGCTGCCCGACGACGGCCCCACCGGCCGGTTCTTCTCCTGGGACGGCACACCCGTGCCGTGGTGAGAGCGGCACGGTCCGTAGCATGAACCCGTAGCCCGTATTGATCATGCGAGGAGCGGATCGTGCGAGACATCGCCGTCTTCAGCGGCAGCGCCCACCCCGAGCTGGCCGAGGAGGTCTGCGCGCACCTCGGGGTGCCGCTCAGCCCGACGCGGGTCAGCCGGTTCGCCAACGACTGCCTGGAGGTGCAGCTCCAGGCCAACTGCCGGGAGCGGGACGTCTTCCTGATCCAGCCGCTGGTCCGGCCGGTGCAGGAGCACCTGGTGGAACTGCTGCTGATGTGCGACGCGGCCCGCGGTGCCTCCGCGGGCCGGATCACCGTCGTCATGCCGCACTACTCCTACGCCCGCTCCGACAAGAAGGACGCCCCGCGCATCTCGCTCGGCGGCCGCCTGGTCGCCGACCTGCTGGTGGCCGCCGGTGCGAGCCGGGTCCTCGCCATGACCCTGCACGCCCCGCAGGTGCACGGCTTCTTCTCGGTGCCGGTCGACCACCTGCACGCGCTGCGCGAGCTGGCGGCGCACTTCCGGCGGTACGACCTGTCGCGCACCACCGTCGTCTCGCCCGACCTCGGCAATGCCAAGGAGGCCGCCGCCTTCGCCCGGCTGATCGGCGCCCAGGTGGCGGCCGGCGCCAAGCAGCGCTACCCGGACGACCGGGTCACCATCAGCTCGGTGATCGGCGAGGTGGCCGACCGGGACGTCATCGTGCTCGACGACGAGATCGCCAAGGGCAGCACCGTCGTCGAACTGCTCGAGAAGATCCGGGAGTTGGGTCCCCCGCGGTCGATCCGGATCGCCTGCACCCACGGCCTGTTCGCGGCCGGGGCGCTCAAGCGGCTGAGCGAGCAGCCCGACGTGCTGGAGATCGTCTGCACCAACACCGTGCCGGTGCCCGCCGAGGAGCACACCGACAAGCTGCGGATCCTGTCCATCGCCCCGGCGCTGGCGGAGGCCGTACGCCGTATTCACAACGGTGAGTCCGTGAGCGCCCTGTTCGACGAGCCGCGCAACCTCTAGACAGGAAGGAGGAGTTGTAGCGCTGAACCGCGCTCGGCGGCACCGACGCGATCAGGAGGCCCCCAGTGGCGAAGGCCAGGTTCGAGCGGACGAAACCACATGTGAACATCGGCACCATCGGGCACATCGACCACGGCAAGACGACACTCACCGCGGCCATCACCAAGGTGCTGCACGACAAGTTCCCCCAGCTCAACCCCTTCACGCCGTTCGACCAGATCGACAAGGCGCCCGAGGAGCGCCAGCGCGGCATCACCATCTCCATCGCGCACGTCGAGTACCAGAC
This sequence comes from Streptomyces sp. NPDC028289, assembly GCF_055565975.1. Classification (NCBI taxonomy): domain Bacteria; kingdom Bacillati; phylum Actinomycetota; class Actinomycetes; order Kitasatosporales; family Streptomycetaceae; genus Streptomyces; species Streptomyces sp. NPDC028289. Next base: position 86,933 of record NZ_JBVHTI010000006.1, read on the forward strand.
CGAACGCCGGCACTACGCGCACGTCGACTGCCCAGGCCACGCCGACTACATCAAGAACATGATCACCGGGGCCGCCCAGATGGACGGGGCGATCCTGGTGGTGGCCGCCACCGACGGGCCGATGCCGCAGACCAAGGAACACGTGCTGCTGGCCCGTCAGGTGGGCGTGCCGTACATCGTCGTCGCCCTCAACAAGACCGACATGGTCGACGACGAGGAGATCCTGGAACTGGTGGAGCTGGAGGTGCGCGAGCTGCTGACCGAGTACGAGTTCCCCGGCGACGACGTCCCGGTGGTCAAGGTCTCCGCGCTCAGGGCCCTGGAGGGCGACCCGCAGTGGACCGCGGCGCTCCTCGAACTCCTCGACGCCGTCGACGAGTTCGTGCCCGAGCCGGTGCGGGACGTGGACCGGCCGTTCCTGATGCCCATCGAGGACGTCTTCACCATCACCGGCCGCGGGACCGTCGTCACCGGCCGGATCGAGCGCGGTGTGCTGCGGGTCAACAGCGAGGTCGAGATCATCGGCATCCACCCGCAGAAGACGCGGACCACGGTCACCGGCGTCGAGATGTTCAGGAAGCTGCTCGACGAGGGCCGGGCCGGGGAGAACGTCGGCCTGCTGCTGCGCGGAATCAAGCGCGACGACGTCGAGCGCGGCCAGGTCGTCATCAAACCCGGATCGGTCACCCCGCACGTGGAGTTCGAGGCCCGCGCCTACATCCTCTCCAAGGACGAGGGCGGCCGGCACACCCCGTTCTTCGAGAACTACCGTCCCCAGTTCTACTTCCGCACCACCGACGTGACCGGCGTCGTCACCCTGCCTCCGGGCACCGAGATGGTGATGCCGGGCGACAACACCACCGTGCACGTCCGGCTGATCCAGCCGATCGCGATGGAGGAGGGCCTGAAGTTCGCGATCCGCGAGGGCGGGCGGACCGTCGGCGCCGGTCAGGTCACGAGGATCCTCAAGTAGCCGTTGCCGCAGGGCGGCTGTCACAAGGTGCCGGACGTGGCCTCGGGCAGGCCCAGGGCCGCGTCCAGCGTCGCCCGCGGCGGCAGCAGACGCGACAGCCCGGTCACCTTCAGCACCCGCAGGGTCAGCGGATGGGTGCAGACCAGCTGAAGCTGTCCGCCGCGCTCCAGCACCCGGCTGCGCGCCCGGTACAGCAGCCGCAGCCCCGAGCAGTCGAAGAACTCGACGGGCAGCAGGTCGATCACCACCCGGGCGTTCTCCTGGGCGGTCACCCGGTCCAGGTGGGGCGCGATCTCCGTCGCCGCCGCGATGTCGATCTCGCCCCGCAGCTCCAGCACCGTGTGGCCACGGTCCTGGTGGACGCGCAGGTGCCGGGAGAGCGGCGCGGGATCCTGCCGGGGTTCCTGGCGCACGACGACATCACCTCCCACCCCTGCCGGTTCAATTCCGTTCCCCGCACTGCAAGTTACCCTCGATGGAGGGAATTTGAGCATGTTCGATTGACATATGTCTGCTGCTTCGGCTCGCCATTTTCTGTGGCGTGCGCGACAGTCGGCGAACGGGCACGTGGGAGCGGTGCCACGCGACGGGCGGAGCGAGCCGGGAGCGGGGGCGGGGAGAGGGCGGGGACGGCGAGCTAGGAGAGCGCGTGCCACGCCTTGCTCAGCGCCTGGCGGAACTGCTCCTCCTGGTGCGCGGTGAGCTCGCGGACCATCCGCTCCTCCAGCTCCCGTACCGGCCCGGCGACCCCGGTGAGCAGTTCGCGCCCGGCGTCGGTCAGCAGGATCAGCAGCTCGCGCCGGTTGCGCGGATTGCGCTCCCGCCGGATCAGCCCACGCGTCTCCAGGGACCGCACGAGGTCGGCCATCGACTGGGCGGTGACGAACGAGTCCCGTGCCAACTGGGCCGCCGACAGGCCGTCGTGGCGCTCCAGGACGGTCAGGGCCGTGTACTGCAGCGCGGTGATCCCGGCGGGCTTCACCAGCTCGTCGAGGTGTGAGCGCACCACCAGCTCCACCTGCTTGACCATGTACAGCAGCGAGGGGCGTGTCTTTGTACCGACCATGCGTTCACCCTAGACCATTGACAGGAATCCTGTCTGTAATGAGACTGCGGACCAACAGGAATCCTGTTTGTTGAAGGCTTAGCGATCGACGCTGGGAGTGGGCAATGACGACCACCTTCGAGACCGGACCGGGGCAGCTGTTCATCGGCGGACAGTGGCGGGAGGCCGCCGACGGGGCCCGGACGGAGGTGACCGACCCGGCCACCGGCCAGGTGATCACCACCGTCGCGGAGGCCGGCGCCGCCGACGTCGACGCCGCCGTCCGCGCCGCCCGCGAGACCTTCGACGCGGGGGAGTGGGCGGGACTCAGCGGCCGGGAGCGCGGCCGCGTGCTGCACCGCGTCGCCGAGCTGATCCGGGAGAACGCCGAGGAGATAGCCGCCCTGGAGAGCCTGGACGTCGGCAAGCCCATCACTCTCGCCCGGGCCGTCGACGTCACCAACGCGGCCAACGACTACGAGCACGTCGCGGCCCTCGCCCACTCGCTGGACGGCGCCGTCCGCGACGTACCGATGAACGCCCTCGCCTATACCCGGCGCGAGGCGATCGGCGTGGTCGCCGCCATCACCCCCTTCAACTTCCCTCTCATCCTCGCCGGTTCGAAGCTCGGCCCGGCCCTCGCCGCCGGCAACACGGTCGTCCACAAGCCCGCCGACGAGACCCCGCTCAGCGCCCTGTACATGGCCCGCCTGTTCAAGGAGGCGGGCGTCCCCGACGGGGTGGTGAACGTCGTCACCGGCGCCGGACCGGTCGCGGGCGAGGCCCTGCTGCGCCACCCGGGCGTCGACAAGGTCGCCTTCACCGGCTCCACCGCCGTCGGCCGGCACGTCGCGAGCGCGGCCGGGGAGGCGCTCAAGCCCGTCACCATGGAACTCGGCGGCAACGCCGCCCACCTGGTCTTCGAGGACGCCGACCTGGAGAAGGCCGTCGGCGCGGTCATCAAGGCCTTCGTCTTCAACACCGGCCAGTTCTGCATGGGCGGCCCCCGCCTCCTGGTCGCCCGCCCCGTCTACGCCACCCTGCTCGGCATCCTCGCCGAGGCCGTCCCCGGCGTCCCGGTCGGCGACCCGCGCGACCCGGCCGTCGTGGTCGGGCCGATGGCGGGGGAGAAGCACCTGCGCAAGGTCGAGGAGTACGTCGACCTCGCCCGCAAGGAGGGCGGCCGCATCGTCTGCGGCGGCGAACGCCTCGACCTGAACGGCGGCTACTACTACCGGCCGACCGTCCTCGCCGACCTGCCGAACGACTCCCGGGTGATCCAGGACGAGATCTTCGGCCCGGTCCTCACCGTGCAGCCCTTCGACTCCGAGGACGAGGCCGTCGCGCTCGCCAACTCCACCCCGTACGGCCTCGCCTCGGGCATCCAGACCGGCAGCCTGGCCCGCGCGCACCGCGTCGCAGCCCGCCTCCAGGCCGGGATCGTCTGGGTCAACGACTGGGCGATGCTCGACCCCGCCGTCCCCTTCGGCGGCGTCAAGGCCTCCGGATTCGGCCGCGAGTACGGCCCCGAGGCGCTCGCCGCGTACACCAAGGTCAAGTCCGTCGTCGTCTCGCTCGACTGAGCCCCGCAGACCAGGAGTTCCCACGATGTCCCTCACCACCCGAGCCGCCGTGGTCGAGTCCGGCGGCGCCCCCTTCACCCTCGGCGACGTCCAGCTCGACGCGCCGGGGCCGTACGAGGCGCTCGTCCGCATGGTCGCCACCGGTCTGTGTCACACCGACCTCAGCGTGGCGAGCGGCGGACTTCCCTTCCCGCTGCCCGGGGTTCTTGGCCACGAGGGCGCCGGCGTCGTCGAGGCCGTGGGCTCCGCCGTCACCGGCGTGGCCCCCGGCGACCACGTCGTGCTGTCCTTCACCTCCTGCGGTGGCTGCCGCAACTGCCACGGCGGCCACCCCGCCTACTGCACCACCTGGCTGCCGCTCAACCTGATCGGCGGCCGGCGCGCCGACGGCACCGCCACCGTCAGCCGGGACGGCGAGCCGCTCGGCGGCCACTTCTTCGGCCAGTCCTCGTTCGCCGAACGGGCGTTGGTGGACGAGCGCAGCCTCGTCAAGGTCGACCCGGACGTCCCGCTGGAGTCGATCGCCCCGCTCGGCTGCGGGGTGCAGACCGGGGTCGGCGCCGTGTGGAACGTCCTGGAACCGGCCACCGGCAGCACGGTCGTCGTCCTCGGCGCCGGAGCGGTCGGCCTGTCGGCCGTCATGGCCGCCGCGCTCACCCCCGCCACCACGATCGTCGCCGTCGACCGGGTGGCCGAACGCCTCGAGCTGGCACGGGAGGTGGGCGCCACCCACACCGTCGACGCGACCCGGGAGGACGTGCCCGAGGCCCTGCGGCGCATCACCGGCGGAGCGGGCGCCGACGGGATCGTGGAGACGACCGGCAACGTCGGCGTCCTCCGCCAGGGCGTCGACGCGCTGGCCGCCCGCGGCACCCTGGTCGTGGTCGGCGCCCCGCCCTTCGGCACCGAAGTCCCCCTGGACGTCAACGGGTTGCTCTCAGGTAAACGGATCGTCGGCCTCACCCTCGGCGACAGCGAGACCCAGGCCTTCATCCCGGCCCTGGTCCGGCTGGTCCGCGAGGGGCGGCTGCCGCTGCACCGGCTGATCAGCACCTACCCGTTCGCCGAGATCGACCGGGCGGTGCGGGACATGAGCACGGGCAAGGCGATCAAGCCCGTGCTCACCTTCTGACCCGCGGTCAGTCCACGACCAGGACCAGCTTCCCGGTGGTCCGGCCGGTGCCGCCCAGCTCGTGCGCCTTGGCGGCATCGGCCAGCGGGAAGGTCCCCGCGACGGTCGCGCGCAGCTTCCCCGCCTCCACCAGCTCCGCGACCGCCTGCATCCCCGCCCGGTCCGCGTCCACCAGCATCCGCACCGCCCGCACGCCCAGCCGCTCGGCCTCCTCGTACAGCTGAGGGGTGCCCACCGGCAGGATCGACACCAGGGTCCCGCCGGGCCGCAGTGTCCGCAGCGAGGCCGTCGAGGTGTCACCGCCGACCGTGTCCAGGACGACGTCCACGTCCCGTACCGCCTGCGTCACGTCCACGGACCGGTAGTCCATCGGCTCGTCCACGCCGATCTCGCGCAGGAAGTCGTGCTTGCCGGCGCTCGCCGTGCCGATCACGTACGCGCCGCGCGCCTTGGCGATCTGCACCGCCACATGCCCGACCCCGCCGGCCGCCGCGTGGATCAGCACCCGCTGTCCCGGCTCCACGCCGGCGTTCTCCACCAGGGCCTGCCAGGCGGTCAGCGACACCAGCGGCAGTGCGCCCGCCTGCACGTGGTCGATCCCGGCCGGCTTCGGCACCAGGGCGCGGGCGGGGGCGATCACGTACTCGGCGTGCGTACCGTGGCCGAACGGGTAGGGCACCATGCCGAAGACCTCGTCACCGGGCCCGAAGGCGGCGACGCCGATCCCGGTCTCCTCGACGGTGCCGGAGACGTCCCAGCCGAGGACGAAGGGCGGCTCGCCCAGGAAGCCGCCGGTCTCCCGGTGCTTCCAGTCGGTCGGGTTCAGCCCGGCGGCCCGTACCCGGACCAGTACCTCGTTGGGGCGCGGCTTCGGCCGGGCCACCTCGATCACCTTCAGCACCTCGGGACCGCCGAGGACGTCCTGGCTGACCACACGCATCGTGTTCACATCGCTCATGGTCACCCAGCCTGCCGGGACGCGCCCGGCGAGGAAATGGCACGATGGCCAACCTTCGATGGAATCGTGCCAGCCCCGCACGCGCCCGGCGAGTGTGAACGTTCCGGCCCGCCCCGGCGTCGAAGGACGGCAACGGTGGCGAGCGGCAGGGGTGGGCATGCGCAGAGGTCTGGCGGCGGCGACGGTACTGGTGGCGGCCGCGGCGATGGGCTGCGACGGCGCGAGCGGGCCGGACGTCGTGGTCGAGGGGACGCCGCCGGCGACGCCGTACCGCGGGCCGCTGGACATCCCCACGAAGGAGGTCGACGCGACCACCGCACAGGCCATGCGCACCGCCTCCGGCGCGGCCGGCCGCGCGCTGGAGTGCGACGGGGAGATCTACTGGGGCACCGGGCCCGACGGCTGGAGCGACAGTGACGGCGGCGACTCGCCCGAGGACGGTCTGCGGCTCTTCTTCGACATGTTCGACCCGGAGGTGCCGCGCGACGGCTACCGCGTGGAGCGGCGGGACGCGGACCGGGTGCTGTACTCCTACGACGTCGGCGGGCGCACGAAGGTGGCCGTCGTGGTCGCCAGGGACCAGCAGGACAGGCCCGGTTGGGGGCCGGAGACCAACGCCTCCTGCGATCCCTCGGAACTCCCGGCGAGCGTGACGTCGGGCCCGGAATGGCCCGAGATCTGGACCGACGCCCACGGCCGCCGGGTACCGGTCTCGAAGATCACCAGCTCCGCCGGCGACGGGCACTGCGGCTGGCAGTCCGCGCACTTCCTGACGGTCGGCGGCAGGACCTACGTCCGCGATCCCCACGGCGTGTTCGCCCACGACTCCGTACTCGCCGGGCGTTACGACGGTGCCACCACGATGCCCGCCGACGCGCACGACACCGGATACCGCTTCCGTGCCTGGCGGCTCTGGCTGACGGACGACGGCGGCACGGCGTACGTCCGCACTCCGCACGGCGTGGAGGCCTGGCCGAAGGAGCGGCGCGGTTTCGCCTGCGACTGACCGCTCAGCGGCTCATGTGCAGGGCGACCAGCAACTGCCAGACCTGGTCCGCCACGTCGTCGGCGCCCGCGTCCAGCAGGCCGTGCAGCCAGTCGGCCAGCACCCCGGCGAAGGTGGCGGCCACCGCCGACGCCACCAGCGGGGCGTCCGCCGCGCCCACCAGCTCCCGCTCGGCCAGGCTGCGCGCCCGCAGGTCGCGGTGCAGGACCCGGCCCAGCGGACCCCCACCGCCGGGCGCGAGCAGCTCCCGGTACAGCGCGGCGTGCGGGACCAGCCCGGCGAAGAACTCCCGCAGCGCCGGCGGTGCGTGCACCGGGTCCGGCCGGCCGCGCCAGGCGTGCAGCGCGTCGACGGCTTCCCGTACGACGTCCGCACAGGCGTCGACCGCCAGTGCCTCCAGGCCGTCGTAGTGGACGTAGAACGTGGCCCGGCCCACCCCGGCCCGGCGCGCCACCGCGGCCACGGCGGCCTCGGCGAGCGGTCGTTCGGCGCACTCCTCCAGGAGGGCCGCCCGCAGCCGAGCCCGGGTGCGGGCGGCCCGCGGGTCCGCCACGGCCGGTCGGCCGGTCATCGGGCGGCGAGGACGGCGGCCAGGGCGAGCGCGCCGGGCAGCGCCTGCGCGAACAGGATCCGCCGGTTGGCGGTGACCGCGCCGTACACCCCCGCCACCACCACGCACGACAGGAAGAACACCTGGGCCCGGAAGCCGGTCGGGTCGGCGGCCACCAGTCCCCACACCAGGCCGGCCGCCAGGAACCCGTTGTAGAGGCCCTGGTTGGCGGCGAGCGGCGCGGTCCGCCGGGCCAGGTCCGCATCGAAGCCGTGGAAGCGCATCCCGGGGCTCTTCTGCCACAGGAACATCTCCAGCACCAGGATGTACGCGTGCAGCGCGGCGACCAGCCCGACCAGCACGTTCGCCAGGATTTCCATGATCGACGGACCCTCCCCATCTCTTGAACAGGTGTCCACTATAGCTGGACAGGTGTCCAGGATGCCAAGGGGCCTGAAGGCTCGGGGTTTGGGGGTGCATGTCCTGAAGTCGTGGACCGGAATGGGTATTTGTTGATTTGCCGCCAACTGGCGGAGCGTGACGGAACCCTCACTTCCTCTGCTCGCCGAGGTTGATCCTTTGGGGTTCAAACCCGATAAGCTCCCTTCCGTCACAGCGAGTTGACGTACCCCAGGGTGGGTCCGTCCCGCCGTGCGTACTCGTGAGTGCGGTCTTCGCACACCGCCCCTGTTCGCTGTTGTTCGATCGTGTTGCTTCGAGGGATGCAGATGGAACTCGCCTCTCCGCCGCCGGCGGCGCGGGCCCCTGTCGCCTGGTACAGCTGGTGGCTGATGCCGCTGGCCTTAGGGGGAGGGACGGTCGCCGCCACGTTCATGAGCTCGGAGCGAATAACGGCGGCCGTCGCCGGCGCCGCGGCCACCGCCGCGAGCTCGGTGTGCGTGCGCCTGCTGATCCGCACGCAGCGCCAACTGCGCAGCGCCGAAGGGTCGTTCCGCAGCTCGCAGGCCGAGCACTCCCAGCAGTGGCAGCAGCATGTCTCGGGCCTGGAGCGCAAGTTCTCCGCCGAGCGCGCCACCCTGGAGGGCCGGCTCGACGAGCAGGCGGCCGCGTTCGACGCCCAGGCGGCGGAGCAGACGGCCGCCTTCGAGGCCCGGCTTGCCGACCGGACCGCCCACTACGACGCCCAACTGGCCGAGCAGGCCCGGGCGTACGAGGAGCGGCTCGCCGACCAGCTGAAGTCCTCCGACGCACAGCTCGCCGACCAGGCCGAGGTCTGGCAGGACCAGGTCACGCACCAGCGGGCCGCGATCTCCCGGCTCGCCGGCGAGCAGCTGCCCGAGGCGCTGAAGCGGCTGCGTGACGGCGAGGCCATCGACGACCTGCTGCCCGTCACCGAGCAGTGCGCCAAGGTCGACAAGGACGTCCAGGCCGATCTGCGTCGCATCCTGCGGACCTCGCTGATCGGTGTGGAGGAGGAGTTCAACCGCTCCACCTCCGCCGAGCAGGCCGTGATCAGCATCGGCAACCGCATCCATGTCCTGACCAGCAAGCTGCGCGGCCGGCTGCACGAGATGCAGGGCGAGCACGGCCGGCTGCCCGCCGTGGCCCGCGGTCTGATGGAGCTCGACCAGGAACTCGGCCCAGCCGACTCGCTCGCCGCCAGTATCGGCGTGCTGGGCGGCTCGGACCGCCCCGGCCGCCAGTGGCAGGAGCCCCAGCGCCTGCTCAGCGTGGTGCGAGGCGGCATCGGCCGGATCAAGGACTTCCACCGCGTCGAGGTCCGGCATCTGCCCGAACTCGGCGTCGACGGCGGTCTGGTGGACCACCTCACCCTGATCTTCTCCCACCTGCTCGACAACGCGGCCCGCTACTCGCCGCCCACCGAGCCGGTCGTCGTCTCCGGCAAGGAGGTGCCGAACGGCGTCGGCATCGAGATCCAGGACTCCGGCAAGGGCCTGAGCGAGGAGAAGAAGCGCGAGGCCGAGCACTCCCTGGCGGGCACCGACGCCGGACCCGGTATCGGGGGCATCTCCGAGGACGCCAACATCGGCCTGCGGGTGGTCGGCATCCTCGCCCGCCGCTACGGCATCCGGGTCACCTTCGCGGACTCGCCCTGGCTCGGCACCTCGGTGGTCGTCGTGGTCCCGCACAAGTTCTTCAGCCCGCTGCCCGCGGCCCCCGCCGCCCCGGCCCCCGCGACGGCCGCCCCCGCCGCCGCGTCCCCGGTGCAGGCGCACGGCCCGGTCGCCGTCGAAACCGTCACTCAGCCGGAGTCCGGCGAGGCCCTGGACACCACCCCGGGCGGACTGCCCCGGCGGCGCAGCCGGCGCCGCGACGAGGAGCAGCCCGAGGTGCGCGCCCCGCGCACGGAGGGCACCGCGTTCCCCGCGGTGCCGCCCGAGGAGTCCTTCGCGGGCCTGGCCGCCTTCGCCACCGCGGGCCGCGCGCCCGCGGCGGACGAAGCCGCAGACAGCGAGGCCGAGTTGACCGGAGACGAAGACGACCCGGCACCCGCGAGCCCGGCCGGCGCCGATGACGCCGCCGCCGGACGCGAGTCCGCCGAGCACCGCACTGAAGAGAGCGACTAGTCCACATGACGCAACAGGGAACCGACGTGAGCTGGGCGCTCCGTGATCTGGTGGAGAGCATCCCGGAGATCCGTTTCGCCCTCGTGGCCTCCAGCGACGGCAAGGCCATCACCTCCTTTGGTGCCGAGGACCCCGACGACGTGGACCGCTTCGCGGCCGTGGTGGCAGGGCTCCAGGCCCTGGCCCAGCCGGTCGCCGAGCAGTTCCCCAAGTACGCGGGGCAGCTGCGACTGGCGATGATCGAGGTCGACGGCGGTCACCTCTTCGTCGTACGGGCCGGTGTGGAGACGTATCTCGGGGTCCTCGCCCGCGAAGGACTCGACCAGGGGCTGCTCGGCCATCAGATGAGGGATCTTTCCCGGCGGATGGGCGAGCTGCTCGGCACCTCTCCGCGCCTGGAGGAGCACTCTGGATGAGTGCTCCCCGCCGACCGTCGGATCCGTCCGGTCTCGAACGTTATTACGTCCTCACCGGGGGACGCAGCGGACCGGGCGGGTCGGCGTCGAGCCTCGACGTGGCCACCCTCGTCGTCTCCCGCACCGCCCCCGTCCCGGGGATGCAGCACGAGTACGAGGAGATAGTCCGGCGCTGCCGTGATCCGCTGTCGGTGGCCGAACTCACCGCCCATCTCGGATTGCCCTTCAACATTCTCGCGGTGCTGTTGGCGGATCTGCTGGACGCAGGCCGTATTGAAGCCCGTGATCCCATTCCGGCGCACCACGCCGGACGCGGGCCTGACCTCGCGCTCCTCCAGGAGGTACTCAGTGGACTTGAAAGGCTTTGACCATCCCGGCGACCCCGGTGCCGGGGGGACCCGCTCGGTCAAGGTGATGATCGCCGGGGGGTTCGGCACCGGGAAGACCACCATGGTCCGCTCCGTCAGCGACATCAAGCCGCTCACCACCGAGGAGACACTCACCCAGGCCACCGTCGGCGTCGACAACCTCATCGGCGTCGCCGACAAGGCCGAGACCACGGTCAGCCTCGACTTCGGCAAGATCAGCATCAACGAGAACCTGATGCTGTACCTGTTCGGCACCCCCGGACAGGAACGGTTCTGGTTCCTGTGGAACGGCCTGTTCAAGGGTGCGCTCGGTGCGATCGTCCTGGTGGACACGCGTCGGCTGGCCTCCAGCTTCCGGGCGATCGAGGAGATGGAGCGGCAGAACGTGCCGTTCGTCATCGCCCTGAACGTCTTCCCGGACTGCAAGGAACACCCCATCGAGGAGATCCGGGACGCCCTCGACATCTCCCCGCACACCCCGATCGTGGCCTGTGACGCCCGTGACCGGGCCTCCAGCCGTGACGTACTGATCGCCCTGATACGTCATTTGAAGGAACGCTCCGCCGTCGCACTGGAGCCCCGATGAACGAGCAGAACGCCGACAGCCCCGACGTCCCGCGCGGCTGCCCGGTCGCGCACGGTTCGGCCGAACTGACCCGGCTGTACGGGTCCGAGGCGGCGACCGACCCGTTCGGCATCTACGAGCGGCTGCGCAAGGAGCACGGCTCCGTCGCGCCGGTGCTGCTGGAGGGCGACATCCACGCCTGGCTGGTGCTGGGCTACCGGGACGGCCGGCGGGTGCTCGACAATCCCCGCCAGTTCGCCCGGGACGCGCGGATCTGGCGGGACTGGCGGGAGGGCCGGGTCGCGGAGAACCATCCGCTGGTCCCGATGGTCGCCTGGCGCCCCGACTGCGTGTCGCAGGACGGCGAGGCGCACCGCCGGCTGCGCGGTGCCGTCAACGACGGCCTCCAGGCCGCCGTGGGCCGCGGTATCCGGCGCCATGCCACCTACTTCGCCAACAAGCAGATCGACGCGTTCGCGGCCGACGGTCGCGCCGACCTGGTCGCGGACTACGCCGGCTACCTGCCGATGCTGATCCTCACCCGCATCCTGGGCCTCACCGAGGCGGAGGGGCGCCGGCTCGTCGAGTCCAGCGCCCGGCTGTTCCAGGGCGGCGAGGACGCGATCCTGCACGACGGCATCATCAAGGAGATCCTCGGCGGACTCGTCGACCGCAAGCGGGCCGAGCCCGGCTCCGACTTCACCACCGGTCTGCTGGAGCATCACGCGGCCCTCGACCACGACGAGGTCGTGAGCCATCTGCGCCTGGTGCTGGTGGCCGGGCACAGCACCACCAGCAATCTCCTGGCCCGGGTGCTGCAGCTCGTCCTCACGGACGCCTCGCGGCTCGCCGGCCTGACCAGCGGTCAGGTGACCATCACCGCGCTGGTGGAGGAGGTCATGTGGAACTCTCCTCCGCTGTCCGTCCTGCCGGGGCGCTTCGCCGTCAGCGACGTGGAGCTGGGCGGGCACCGCATCGAGGAGGGCGACCTGCTCGTCCTCGGTCTCGCACCGGGCAACCTCGACCCCGAGGTCCGGCCCGACCCGGACATCTCGGTGCAGGGCAACGAATCGCACCTGGCTTTCAGCGCGGGCCCGCACGAGTGCCCCGGGCAGAGCATCGGGATGTCCATCATCCAGATCGCGGTGGACGTCCTGTTGCACCGGCTGCCGGGCCTGCGCCTGGCCGTGCCGGCGGAGGAGCTCACCTCGACCGCGTCCACATGGATGTCCGTGCTGGACAGCCTGCCGGTCGAGTTCGCAGCGTAGGCCCGGACACACCGTTGCCCGGTCGGGTCACCCGACCGGGCAACGCGCGTTGGGGCGTCAGCCGTCGAGCCAGTCGCCCGCGACGCCCGTGGGCCGGTAGCCCGTGGCGTTCCAGAGGAAATGCGGGTGCGCGCAACCGAACATGTAGGCGAGCAGTGTGGTGTCCTCCCGCCCGGTCAGCGGGTCGTGCAGGGCGTGAAACCTTTCGGATCCCACCACACCGGCGTCCTGCTGGACCTGACGAGCGAGGTCCGGGGACGGCGCGGCACTGGACGCCTCCACGGCGGCGATGTAGGTGCGGCGCAGGATCTCCCAGGTGCTGTCGGTGTCGCCGTACCAGGGGCCGTGCACAGCCTCGAAGGCATGGAGCTCGGCGTCGAAGAGGGGCCATGCCCCGGGGTGCTCGGACCGGCAGCGTGCGGACAGCTCGGCGGTCCTGGGGCTCAGTGCCGGTGCGGTGGGCCGTGGCGCGATGGTGAGGGTCGTGCCGTGGGTGAGGATGCCGGTGCACGCGTTGGGCTGCAGGTCGCACAGCGGGCATCCCTCGGCCGGGGGGAGACCCTCGGTGATGCCGTCGAACCACAGGGCGTGCCGTCCCGTGAGCCCCATCCAGACGATGGTGGTGGTCAGCAGCCAGGTGTTCCACATCGGGCGATGCGCCTCGGGCGTGCAGCCGTACTTGACGAGGGCTATCGCGCAGGCAGCGTAGAAGGCCTTGGTGTGGGTGGGCATCTCGGCGAGCCAGAAGTTGCTGATCTCGCCGGTGAGGGCGTCGGCCCGGACGTCGGCCATGTCGTCGATGACGCGGCACAGCAGCAGGGAGGCGAGGTTCTCCTCCTGCCAGAGTTCCGTGTCGGGTGCGACGTGCCAGAACAGGCAGTCCAGCATCTGCAGGGCCGAGTAGGAGCTGTGGCCGAGCGGGTTGGTCTGGGGGAGCGTGACGCTGCCCGCCTCGTGCTGCTGGAGCCAGTACTCGTCGACGGACCGCTTGTGGGCCGCGAAGAGTCCGGAGACCAGGGCCCGTGCGCTGTTGGTGCTGAAACTCTCGGCCAGGCGGCCTTGGACGTGCTGGGTGAGGCGCGTGGTGTCGATGGTGTCGATAACGCGCTTGTACTCGTGGAAGACGAGGATGTCGTCCTCGAAGCGGTGGCGGTGGCCGAGGTCTCGTTCGAGGTCGTTCATCTGGCGGGTCCAGGACCATCCACCGGTCAGGACGCTGTCGAGTTCCCGGCGGTACGGCCAGGTCTTGACGGCGAGGGGGCGGCCCGCGCTCTGCCGCCAGCGGTAGTGGTCGAGTGTGCGGGCGGGGGGCGTGGGCAGGTGACGGCAGAGCGGGCAGGCGCAGTCGGTCGCCTGCTCCTCCGCGCGCGGCGGGGTGAGTGCCCGGCTCCGCCAGGCCCCTTCCAGCATCGTGCAGGTCAGCCGGCAGACCTCGGCATCGGTGCTGACCTCGGGGAAGGCCGCCTCGATCATGCGCAGCCTGGTGTCGAGGTGCCTCAACCTGGCGTAGCCCTCCTCGTCGGGCGGGAGGAACTCGCGCGGCGCCTGGTGGAGGGCTCCCGCCAGATGCAGCGTGGTGCCGGAGCGGCGGGATCCGAGCGCGTCCAGTCGCTGCTGAGCGGCGTTCTGGAAGGTCCGGTACTGATCCGTGCTCCCGTGTATGCGTTTCACGAGGAGGTCGGCCAGGGTGTTCCCCGCCTCCGCGGGCCGGAACTGGGCGCTTGGCTGCGCCGGGAGCAGGCTGTCGGCGGACGCCTCCGGAACAGCACCTGCGCCTCGGGAATTCACACCGGTCTCCTTCAAGTTGTGGTCATGACAACGGAATCGGTCGGCTGCGGTCGCCGGCGGTCGTGTCCGGGTAAGGCGGCCCCATTCGCGACGGCCTCGCAGGGCAGCCGGACGCGTGCGACCGGATCCTGCTCATGCCGCGACGAACGACCGCGAGGGGTACCACTGCCGCGTCGACGGCCGGGAAAGGGGCGCGGGTCGCCCAGGGGGCGCTGGTCCACGGCTGATGCATCCTCGACACCGCCGGCGATCCGTGGACGGCCCGCCCTCGCCGAAGCGCTCCTGCTACAGGACGAGGACCTGGGGCGCCGCCTCAGCTGTGCCGATGAGGCTGCGCACCAGGTCCATGTCCCGGATCCGGCGCGGATGACGGGCGCGCGGACTCCGGATGCTCACTGACGGGGAACTCGAAGGGCAGGTCGGAGGTGACGTCCTGAGGCATGTGTTTCCTTTCGGGCGACAGTGCGCAGAGCCCCCGTCCCTGCGAACGGGTGGCCTGTCGGCCACCCGTGCACTCGAACTGGCCTTCGTGGCTCGAAAGTTGAGCCGTGAAGCGCTACGAGGCTGCCCAGAGCGTAAATGATCTACGCGTGACCTGGCCGTGATGTGTGTTACTGCTCACGCCTCCTGAGCTGAGTACACTCGCGCGCCCCCCACGTATGTGTGCGCGACGCGTGTGTCCGCGATGCGCTCCGGGGGGCCGGCGAACGGGTCGCGGTCCAGGACCACCAGATCCGCGAGCGCGCCGACCGTCACCCGCCCGGTGTCGTCGAGGTGGTTCACGTACGCCGAACCGGCTGTGTACGCCCTGATCGCGGCCGCGAGTCCCAGCCGTTCCTCCGGCAGGAACACCGGCGCGTCGCCGCCCGGTTCGACCCGGTTCACCGCCACATGGATGCCCTGGAGCGGGTCGGGACTGCTCACCGGCCAGTCGCTGCCGCCCGCGAGCCGCGCCCCGGAGCGCAGCAGCGACCCGAACGGGTACTGCCGTCCGGCCCGTTCCGAGCCCAGGAAGGGGATGGTCAGCTCGTCCATCTGCGGCTCGTGCGCGGCCCACAGCGCCTGGATGTTCGCGGTGGCGCCCAGCCGGGCGAACCGCGGTACGTCGGTGGGGTGCACGACCTGAAGATGTGCCAGGTGGGGCCGCGTGTCGCTCATCCCGTTGGCGGCCCGCGCCGCCTCGACGGCGTCCAGGGCGTCCCGTACCGCCCGGTCGCCGAGCGCGTGGAAGTGGCACTGGAAGCCGAGGGCGTCCAGCTCGGTCACGTACGTCGGGAGTTGCCCAGGATCGATGAAACTCTTGCCCCGGTTGCGCGTCGCGCAGCCGCACTTGTCCAGGTAGGGGTCGAGCAGCGCCGCCGTGCCGTTCTCCGCGACCCCGTCCAGCATCAGCTTCACCGTGCCGGCCCGGAACCTGCCATGGCTCAACGCGGCCCGCTTCTCCACGAGTTCGGGGATCTGTTCGGCCCCGCGCTCCCGGTCCCACCACAGCGCCCCGACCACCCGCGCGGTCAGGGAGCCGTCCCGCGCCGCCGTGAGGTACGCCTCGGCCGGGTTGTCCATGCCGAGGAACTCCCCGACCAGTGCGTCCTGCCAGGCCGTGACGCCCAGCGCGTGCAGATGGCGCTGCGCGTGCAGCAGCGCCGCCAGCCGGTCCGCCGGGCCGGCCGGCGGGGCGAGCCGGCCGACCAGCTGCATCGCGCCCTCCTGGAGCGTGCCGCTCGGCACGCCGGAGGCGTCCCGCTCGATCCGCCCGTCGGCCGGGTCGGGCGTGTCGCGGCCGATTCCGGCCAGCTCCAGCGCCCGGCTGTTGACCCACGCCCCGTGATGGTCCCGGTTGGGCAGGTACACCGGCCGGTCCGGTACGACGGCGTCCAGCAGCTCCTTCGTCGGTGTGCCGCCCTCGAACGCCTCCATGGACCAGCCGCCGCCCAGGATCCAGGCCCGCTCCGGATGCGCGTCGGCGTAGGCGCGCACGGCGGCCACGGTCTCCCCGGCGGTCCGCAGCCCGGTCAGGTCGCACTGGGTCAGTTCGAGGCCCGCCGGGACCGGATGGACGTGCGCGTCCTGGAAACCGGGCAGCAGCAGCCGCCCGGCGAGGTCGACCACCTCGGTGCGCGGCCCGGCGAGCTCCCGCAGCTCCCCGGCGGAGCCGACGGCGGTGATGCGCTCACCGGTGACGGCGACGGCAGTGGCCGTGGCCGTGGGGCCCTCGTCGGTGAGGACGCGGCCACCGGTGAAGAGCAGATCTGCGTGCATGTTTCCTGTTCCTCAGTTGGGGGTCGTGAGCAGCTGGGGTGCGTCGGCATCGGTGCCCCGGCCGGTGCGGAAGTACGGCGAGCGGCGCACGTACTTCGCCCAGCCGGCCGCGACGAACCCGGAGACGATCATCGCCAGCGGGGTGGCCAGCAGGAACCACCCGTTGTCCGCGCTGACCTCGAAGTGGTCGGCGGAGGTGTAGAAGGACCAGCCGAGGTAGCCGCCGAGACCCAGCAGGGCGAGGGCGCTCAGCGCCGGGAGCACCACGGCCGCCACCCCCTGCCGCCAGTCCTCGCGCAGCAGGGAGCGGAAGCGCGCGGCGGCGGCGAGCGCGGTGAGCGCGTACGACAGGGCGACCACGATGCCGACGGCGTTCACCGTCGCCATGATCATGTCGGCGAGCCGCGGGATCACCAGGGCGAGCCCGGCGACCGTCGCGGCCAGCGCGCCGATCAGCAGCGTGCCGGCCGCCGGGGTCCCGTACCGGGCACTGACCCTGGACCACACCGGCCCGAGGGTACGGTCCCGGCTCATCGCGAACATGCCCCGCGCCGTCGGGATCACCCCGGCCTGCAGCGAGGCCACCGCCGAGAACATCAGCGCCACCAGCGGCAGCGCGGCCCACGGCTGCGCGGCCAGCCGGTCGCCGAAGAACGCCAGACCCTCGGCCCCGTGCCCGGCCAGCTCCTGCTCCGACAGCACCCGCTGGAAGGCCACCGAGCCGAGCAGGAACAGTCCCAGCATGGTCACCAGGGTGATCAGCCCGGCCCGGGAGGCGTCCCGGGGGTCGCGGACCTCCTCGTTGACGCTGAACGCGGCCTCGAAACCCCAGTAGCAGAACACCGAGAGAAGCAGGCCCTGGGCGAGCGCGGTGGCCGACGGGATCGCGAACGGGTCGAACCAGCTCAGGCTGAAGGGGTGCGGCCCGGTGACGATGCCGTAGCCGCAGAACCCGAGCAGGACCACGTACTCGAAGACCAGCAGCCCGGTCTGCAGCCGGGCGGCGGTGCGGATGCCGGTGACGGCGGTGAGGGTGACGGCGACCAGGACCACGATCCCGAGGGCCGTGGTCTGCGCCGTCGAACCGGGGTCGAGGGCGAGCGAGCCGATCCGGTGCACCCCGGCCTCTCCCGCCAGTTGCAGCAGCGCGGATCCCGTGACCGCCGTGGTGTAGGCGAGGAAGGCCACCGTCGCCACGATGTTCACCCAGCCGACCAGGAAGCCGAGCCACGGATTGAGTGAACGGCCCACCCACACGTAGCCGTTGCCCGCGTTCGGCTCCACCCGGTTCAGCCGGGAGTAGGCGCCCGCGATGCCGAGGACCGGCAGGAACGCCAGCAGCATGATGGCCGGCAGATGGAGCCCGACCACCCCGGCCGTCACCCCCAGGCCGATGCCGATGCTGGTGGTGGCCGCCGTACTGGACGCGGCGACCGCGATGCCGTCGAGGACGCCGAGGGATCTGCGCAACTCGGGGGGGTCTGCTGTGTAGGGCTGGTCGGTCATGGCCGGCACACTCCGCTCGCACCTGGGGGCCGGACGGGTCGGCCCCGGTGACGGGACATGAAACTGCCGGCGCCCTTCACAGGTCAACAGTGTTGTCATAAGGTGCCCACACGTCATGAGGAGGTCCGTTGAGCGAACGTGTCGTCCCGGCCGCCGCCCGGCAGCGACGGCGCCCCACCAAACAGGGCGTGGTCCTCTCCGAGGCCCTGATCGTGGAGACCGCGCTGCGGCTGATCGAGGAGCACGGCGCCGACGCCCTCTCCGTGCGCCGCCTCGGCCGCGCCCTGGGCGCCGACCCCAGCTCCCTCTACCGCTACTTCCGGCACACCGACGACCTGATGCTCGCCATCGCCGACGAGCTGATCGGCCGTACCCTGCGCGTCTGGCGGCCCACCGGCGACTGGCGCGCCGACCTGCGCGACCTCGGCC
This sequence comes from Streptomyces sp. NPDC028289, assembly GCF_055565975.1. Classification (NCBI taxonomy): domain Bacteria; kingdom Bacillati; phylum Actinomycetota; class Actinomycetes; order Kitasatosporales; family Streptomycetaceae; genus Streptomyces; species Streptomyces sp. NPDC028289. Next base: position 105,328 of record NZ_JBVHTI010000006.1, read on the forward strand.
TGCGGATGCACGCCGGCGCCCTCGCCCATCCCCGGGCGGCGGTGCTCAGCGCCCACCGGGTGACGGGACGGACGTACGAGATCCAGGCCGTCGAGACCATCCTCGGGATACTCCGCGACGCCGGTTTCCCGGATGCCGAGGCGGTCCGCGTCTACCACGCCTTCGTCGACCAGGCCCTCGCGTACGGCGCCCTCGACTCCGCCAACACCGCACTGCCGAGGCCTGCCCGGGAGGCCGAGGCGGACGTGTGGCGGGCGACCTACGCCCGGCTGCCCGCCACCAGCCACCCGAACATCGCGGCCACCGCCGGCCACCTCGTGGCCTCGATGCGCGGCAGTTCCTATCCGGCCGCCCTCGACCTGCTGCTGACCGCGGCCGAGGCGCGGCTGGCCCGACTGGGTGCCGGTAAGCGGCTGGTGGGCGACTGAATCCGCTGATCGGGGACAGACGTGTGCCGGGAGAACCTGCCGAGGGAGGAAGCATGGCACTGGTGACCGCGGCCGTCGTGGTGCTCGACTGCGCAGAACCCGAGAAACTAGCCCAGTTCTACCGGGAGTTCCTGGACGGCGAGGAGGGCGAGGCCTCGGCCAACCTGGTCGAGATCCGGGCCACCGGCGGCTTTCGGATCGCCTTCCGGCGCGACGTCAACGCCACCCCGCCGAGCTGGCCGCGGCCCGAGAACTCGCTCCAGGCCCATCTCGACTTCCTGGTCGAGGACCTCGACGAGGCCGAGCGCCGGTTGGTCGGCCTCGGCGGACGGCCGATCGAGACGAAGGACCCGGCCGGGCCCTACGAGGAACGTGGGTACGCCGACCCGGCCGGACACTCCTTCACCCTGCGCCTGGTGCCGCCCTCGGCACCCAAGCAGGGCTGAGACACTCAGTCCCGGCCGCCCTTGCCGGCCGTCGGCCACACCCCGGTGGAGCGCTCTATCGCCGTCGCGCCGGTCCGGTCCACGGCGCTGCGCACCACCGCGAAGACCGCGCCCTGGACCGCCGCGGCCAGCAGCACCTCGCCCCAGCCGCGGTCCCGGTCCAGGGCGTCCGGCGCGTCCTCCTCGCCCCGCAGCGCCTTCCAGGTGCGGCGGAAGGCCAGTGCGCCCAGCGCCCCGCCGGCCCAGCTCAGCACGAAACCGACGGGCGCGTAGACGAGGGGGAGCTTCAGCTTCTTCCTGCTCTTGGCCATGCCTGCCTCCGCCTTCTCAGGGCCGCCCCGTGACCGCGACCTCCTCGGCCGCCCGCACCGGGCCGGGCGGCGTCCCGTCCCCGAAGGGCCGGCCGCCGAGCTCCTCCCGGTGATGGGGCGTCAGCCACCCGGCGAGATCCGGGCCGAGGGGCACGATACGGGTCGGGTTGATCCCGGAGTGGACCTGGTAGTAGTGCCGCTTGATGTGGTCGAAGTCGACGGTGTCACCGAATCCCGGCGTCTGGTAGAGGTCCCTGGCGTACGACCACAGCACCGAGTGCTCAGCGAGCTTGAAGCGGTTGCACTTGAAGTGGCCGTGGTAGACGGCGTCGAACCGCACCAGCGTCGTGAACAGCCGGATGTCGGCCTCCGTGATCGTGTCCCCGACCAGGTAGCGCTGCCCGGCCAGCCGCTCGCCGAGCAGTTCCAGCCGCCGGAACACTCCGGCGCACGCCTCCTCGTACTTCTTCTGCTCGTGCGCGAAACCCGCCCGGTAGACCCCGTTGTTGACGTCCTCGTACACCCCCGCCATCACCGCGTCGATCTCGTCCCGGTGCCGTTCCGGGTACAGGTCCGGCGCTCCGTCCCGGTGCAGTGCCGTCCATTCGGTGGCCAGGTCCAGGGTCAGCCGCTGGTAGTCGTTGGTGACCAGCTTCCCGCTCGGCACGTCCACGACGGCGGGCACGCTCACCCCGCCCGGGTAGCCGGTCTCCCGGCGGTCGTACGCCTCGCTGAGGTACCGGATGCCGAGCACCGGGTCATGGCCGCCGGGGTCGAGGGTGAAACGCCAGCTGCGGTCGTCCTGGATCGGGTCGGTGACGGCGAGCGACAGGGCGTCCTCCAGACCGAGCAGCCGTCGGGAGACCACCGCCCGGCTCGCCCACGGGCAGGCCCGGCTGACCACCAGCCGGTAGCGTCCGGCCGCCACCGGCCAGCCGTCCCGCCCGTCCGCGGTGATCCGGTCCGTGAAGTGGCTGGGGGACCGGTTGAATGCCTTGTGTCCCAGCGCGCTGTTGCCGTCGCCGCCGCTCATGCGTCCTCCTTGCCCGGGGGCCGCCCTACGGTCGATCGGGAGCCCTGAGGGGATGCGTTCCCCTATTTCCGCCTCTCGCACGGAGTGATCAGTGCGCGTCGGGGCAGTCGGCGGGCGTGAGCAGGACACCTATTCAGCAGCAGCCGAGGCAGAAGCATCCCAAACAGAAGCAGTCGGACCGGAAACAGAAGTATCTGAAACGGAAACGGTCGGAGCAGAAACAGCCGGAGGAAGAGCGCTCGGAGCAGGAGGGTTCGGAGCAGGAGGGTTCGGGGCAGCCGAAGGCCGACCGCCGGACCCGCGTGACCGTGTTCGTGGCGCTCGCCGCCAATCTGGTGATCGCGGTCGCCAAGGCCGTCGGCGGAGTCGTGGCCGGCTCGCCGGCGTTGCTGTCGGAGGCCGCGCACTCCGTCGCCGACAGCCTGAACGAGGTCTTCCTGCTGGCCGCCCTGCGCCGCAGCCGCCGCCCGCCCGACGCCCGGCACCCCTTCGGCTACGGCAAGGAGCGCTTCTTCTGGGCGCTGCTCGCGGCCGTCGGGATCTTCGTCATGGGCGGCTGCTTCTCCTTCTTCCAGGGGATCGAGGCACTGCGCGACGGCGCGGACGAGCAGCTCAGCGGCTACGTGGCCGGACTGGTCGTGCTGGGCATCGCCCTGCTCGCCGAGGGCGCGTCCCTGATCCGGGCGCTGCACCAGGCCCGCGGGGAGGACCGGGGGCTGCGCGACCCGGCGCTGCGTACGGTGATCGCCGAGGACGGCACCGCGGTGCTCGGCGTCTGCCTCGCGATCGTCGGCATGGTCCTGCACATGGTGACCGGCCAGGTCGCCTGGGAGGCGTCGGCCTCGCTGGCGATCGGCGCCCTGCTGGTGTTCGTCGCCTACCGGCTGGGCGCCGACGCCCGTGACCAGCTGATCGGGGAGGCCGCGGATCCGGAGCTCAGCGGCAGGATCCGCGAGCAACTGGAGGCGGAGTCCGAGATCGACAGTGTGGAGGCGCTCTTCACGATGCAGATGGGCCTCGAATCGACCCTGGTCGCGGCCAGGGTCGACCTGGTGCCCGGCCTCGACAGCGAGGAGGTGGAGGAGGTCCTGGTGCGCATCAAGGGGGCGCTCACCGAGACGTTCCACCAGACCGACCAGGTCTTCCTGGACGTCACCGACCGCTCCGCGCAGGAGGCACGTGAAAGCCCCGCCGCGACGGGGGAACGCGGCGGGGCCTGATGTTCGGCTGCCCGGCCCGAAGCCGGTTCATGCCTTCCGGAAACAGATTTTTCTAAATTCCGACGGTCCCCGGCCGGAATGAATTCCCGGAACCGTCAATTCCCCTGATCCGGTTCCTGCTGCTTCGGATCCGGCCACTCCGGTTCCGACTACTCCGGTTTCGACTACTTCGGTTCCAGCACGAACACCGGGATCTCCCGGCTCGTCTTCTCCTGGTAGTCGGCGTACGGCGGGTACGCCGCCACGGCCCGCTCCCACCACGCGGCTTTCTCCGCGCCGGTGACCTCACGAGCGGTCATGTCCTGCTTGACCGGCCCGTCCTGGAGCTCGACGACCGGGTGTGACTTGATGTTGAAGTACCAGACCGGATGCTTGGGCGCCCCGCCCTGCGAGGCGACCACGGCGTACGCGCCGTCGTGCTCCACCCGCATCAGCGGCGTCTTGCGGATCTTCCCGCTCTTCGCACCCAGGGTGGTGAGCAGGATGACGGGCATCCCCGTGTCCATCAGGGTCGTGCCCTCCTTCCCGCCCGAGCTCTCGTACAACTCGACCTGCTCGCGCACCCAGGCGGTCGGGCTGGGCTCGTACTCGCCCTCAAGAGGCATGAGGTCCGTCCCCTCGTCGATTCCAAGACTGACGTCACGATTCAACACGCGAAGTGCCCCGGATCATCCGTACGACACCGGTCCCGTCCCCGGGATCCCGCCCGCGTCCCGGACGCACCGGACGCCGGCCCGGTCACAGCACCATCCGGGCCGCCAGCCCCAGCATCACGCAGCTCGACAGCAGCGCCGTGACCAGGCGGCCCCGGTGGCCGGTCAGGCCGCGCCCGAGGAGCGCCCCGCCGCCCGCCAGCAGGAGCTGCCAGCTCGCGGACGCGGCGAAGGCCGCGAGGACGAAGACACCCTGCTCCAGCGGTCGTACCGCCTCGGCGGAACGCGTGCCGACCACCAGGGCGGCGAAGTAGATCACCGTCGTGGGGTTGAGCAGCGTGATCCCGAGGAGGCCGAGATACGCCCGGCCGGGGCCGGGTACCGGCCGCTCCGCCCGGGTCGCGAGCCGCCGCTCCCGGTACTGGCGCAGCGCGACCGCCGCACCGCGCACGGCGAGCGCCACCAGCACCAGGGCCGAGGCCCACCGCAGCGGCGCCAGCACCGGCAGCAGCGCCGCCGCCAGCGCGGAGCCGCCGATCGCGGCGAGCAGGGCGTACAGGCCGTCGGCGCTCGCCACGCCCAGCGCGGCGCAGGCGCCGGTCCGCAGTGACGTGCGAGCCGTGAGGGAGACTAGATATGTGCCGACCGCGCCGACCGGGACGGCGATCCCGTACCCGGCGAGCAGGCCGGCGACGAGCGCGGCCGTCACGCGCGTGCGGGCTCGGGCCTCCAGGGACGCCCCGGCTGCTGCTGGACCCGCACCCGACGGACGGTCGCGGTGGTCAGCGGCACGATGGCGTCAGGAGAGTTCATGCGCAGATCCTGGGGCCCACGTCGCCGCACCGGCAAGCGAATTTCGGCGCGGAACCGTCCCCCGACCGAACGTGGTTCGGCCAGATCACCGGGTGCAGCGATCTGGCTGAACTTCCGGTCGCCCCATAGGTGCCCCGAGCATCTAATGAAGATCGGCACGACGTACGACACTCGTCTGCGAGGTCTTCCATGAACGAACTTACGGACCTGACGGAACCCATCCCTCCCACCGGCCGGGCCGAACCCGTGGCCTGGCCGCAGGACCGCACGTGCCCCTACCACCCGCCCACCGGCTACGACCCGCTGCGGGACGGAACCCCGCTGTCCCGTATCCGTCTCTACGACGGCCGCACCGCCTGGGCGGTCACCGGCCACGGCGCGGCCCGGGCGCTGCTCTCCGACCCCCGGCTCTCCAGCGACCGCCGGCGCGAGGACTTCCCGATGCCGAACGCCCGGTTCGCGGTGGCCCGGGAGCGCCGCCAGGTCGCCCTGCTCGGACTCGACGATCCCGAGCACCAGACCCAGCGCCGCATGCTGATCCCGGACTTCACCCTCAAACGCGCGACCGGGATGCGGCCCGCCATCCAGCGGATCGTCGACGAGCTGCTCGACCGGATGATCGCCGCGGGACCGCCCGCCGACCTGGTGAGCTCCTTCGCGCTGCCCGTGCCGTCCATGGTCATCTGCGACCTGCTCGGTGTGCCCTACGCCGACCACGAGTTCTTCGAGGCACAGTCCCGGCGGCTGCTGCGCGGTCCGGCGCCCGCCGACTCCCTGGACGCGCGCGAAAAACTGGAGGCCTACCTGGGCGACCTGGCCGACCGCAAGAGCCGGGACGAGGTGCCCGGCGAAGGCGTCCTCGACGACCTCGTCCACGAGCGGCTGCGCGAGGGCGCCCTGGACCGCCAGGAGGTCGTCTCGCTCGCGCTCATCCTGCTGGTCGCCGGGCACGAGACCACCGCCAACATGATCTCGCTCGGCACCTTCACCCTGCTCCAGCAGCCCGAGCGGCTCGCCGAGCTGCGCGCAGACCCCGCGCTGGTGCCGGCCGCCGTCGAGGAACTGATGCGGATGCTGTCCATCGCCGACGGGCTGCTGCGCGTCGCCCTGGAGGACATCGAGCTGGACGGCACCACCATCCGCAAGGGCGACGGGGTCCTCTTCGCGACCTCGGTCATCAACCGCGACGAGTCCGTGTACGACGACCCCGACACCCTCGACTGGCACCGCCCGGCCCGCCACCACGTGGCCTTCGGCTTCGGCATCCACCAGTGCCTGGGCCAGAACCTGGCCCGCACCGAGCTGGAGATCGCCCTGCGCACCCTGTGGGAGCGGCTCCCGGACCTGCGGCTCGCCGCACCGCCGGAGGAGATTCCCTTCAAACCCGGCGACACGATCCAGGGGATGCTGGAACTCCCCGTGACCTGGTAAGAGGCTCCTGCCATGCACATCGAGATCGACAGGGACGTCTGCATCGGCGCGGGGCAGTGCGCCCTGACCGCCCCTAACGTCTTCACCCAGGACGACGACGGCTTCAGCGCCCTGCTCCCCGGCAAGGCGGACGGCGGCGGCGACCCGCTGGTCAAGGAGGCGGCCCGAGCCTGCCCGGTGCACGCCATCACGGTCGGGGAACCGACGGGTTAGGCAGCCGCCGGCGCGTCGAGCACCGCCACCTCCAGCCCGCGCAGCCGCACCGGGTCGGCGACCACCTCGTACGCCGCCACCCGGTCGCCCTCGACGGTGACCCGCAGGACGTACCGCAGCCGTCCGCGCGGGGCGACGACGAGGCCGACCCGGCCGTCCACCAGGGCCGGTACGGCGAACCGGGCGCGTTCGCGCAGCAGCGCCGTGCCCTCCGCGACCGCCCGTGCGCCCCGCAGCTCCGTCGCCATGCCCGGCGGCAGGGTCGCGGGGTCGGCGTGCCGGACCACGTCAGGGGTGAGCAGGCCGAGCGGTGCGCCCAGGTCACCGCCCCGGGCGGCGGCCAGGAACGCCTCCACGACCCCGCGGTGCCGGTCCTGCTCGGCGGCCGGCGGCGCGGGCGTGCCCCGGACCTTGTGCCGGGCCCGGCTGGCGAGCTTCTTCGCGGCCGGCAGCGAGCGGTCGGTGATCGCCGCGATCCGCTCGAACGGCGCTCCGGACAAATCGTGCAGCACGAACGCCACCCGCTCGGCCGGGCATGGGGGTCCCCCGGTTCGAGCGAAGCCGAGAACTGGGGGAGTCTCCAGCACCACCAGCAGGGCGAGCCCCACCGACTCGGCCAGCACGGCCTCCTCCGGCCCGTCACCGGCCGCCTGCTCCGGGAGGTCCTCGCCGTACGGTGCCGCCGTGCGCCGACCTCACCCGGCGCGCAGCAGCACCCAGGCCGCCGCGCGGGCCTCCGCCGCGGGCTCCGCGCTCCCGGTGACGCCCGCGGTGACCATCGCCCCCTCGGCGAGCAGGAACAGTGGCCCGGTGAGCGCGGAGTCCAGCCCGGCGTCGGCCACCAGCTCCGCGAGGTAGTCCCGGAACGCCCGCTTGTGGCCCCGCACCTGGGTCACTACGCGGGGCGAGGTGGCGCCGAGCTCGCCGTACGCGTTGATCCAGGCGCACCCCCGGAAGTCCGCCTCCCCGAACCACCCCTCCAGCCAGTCGAAGACCGCGAGCAACCGCTCCCGGGGATCCTCGTGCCGCCGGACGTGCTCGGCGAGCCGCTGCCGCCAGCGGACGTCCCGCCGCTCCAGATAGGCCTCCACGAGCTGGTCCTTCGCGGGGAAGAGCTGGTAGAGCCGTTTGAGGGAGACGCCGGAGGCGCCGCGTATGTCGTCCATGCCGACGGACTGCACCCCGCGCCCGTAGAACAGCCGTTCGGCGGCGTCCAGGGCCTGCTCACGCGCGACCGCGCTGTCCATGGGCCACTCCTTGACGAGAGAACGTGCGTTCTCCTACGGTAGCAGCGACCCGGAGAACGTGCGTTCTCTGTTCGACCAGGAGGAGACCATGGCCGACCGACCGCCCCTGCCGCCCTTCACCCGGGAGACCGCCGTCCAGAAGGTCCAGGCCGCCGAGGACGCCTGGAACACCCGCGATCCCGGGCGGGTGGCGCTCGCCTACTCCGAGGACTCGGTATGGCGCAACCGCGGTACCTTCGTGACCGGCCGCGCCGCGATCGTCGAGTTCCTCACCGCGAAATGGGCCCGCGAACTCGACTACGCGCTCCGCAAGGACCTGTGGGCCTTCGACGGCGACCGCATCGCGGTCCGCTTCCAGTACGAGTGCCACGACGCGGACGGCCAGTGGTGGCGCTCGTACGGCAACGAGCTGTGGGAGTTCGACGGGCACGGACTCATGACCCGGCGCGAGGCCGGCATCAACGACGTCCGGATCGAGGAGCACGAGCGCCGGATCCACGGTCCGCGCCCGGAGTCCGAGCGGGGCCTGTCCTTCCCGCTCCGGTAGCCCCCCGCATAGGGTTCCCGGATGACCGACGAGCCCCGCAAGCCCTTCCTCTACCTGGTCGTCTGCGCCGCCGGTATCGCCGCGGGCGTCGGCAGGCTCATCACCGCGGCCCAGGAACGCGGCTGGGAGGTCGGGGTCATCGCCACACCCGTGGCCATGAACGGCTTCTTCGACACCGCGGAGGCGGAGGCGCGAACCGGCCGTCCGATCCGGTCGGCCTGGCGCCGCCCCTCCGATCCGCGCCCCTTCCCCGCGCCGGACGCCGTCGTCGTCGCCCCCGCCACCTTCAACACCGTCAACAAGTGGGCCGCCGGGCTCGCCGACACCCTCGCCGTCGGCACCCTGTGCGAGGCCCTGGGGCTCGACGTCCCGATCGCGGTCCTGCCCTGCGTCGCCGGCGCGCTGGCCGCACACCCCGCCTACCAGGAGAGCCTGGCCCGGCTGGGCGCGCTGGGCGTCCGCTTCGGCGACCCCTACGCCGGCGAGGCCGAAGCGGACGGCGGGCGCCCCGAGTTCGCCTGGGAACGGGCGCTCGACCTGCTGGAGCGGCCCTGACACCGGCCGACAACCACCGCCACGACAGGAGACCGGCCGGCCGGGCGACGTACGCTCGCCTCTGTACGACGTGATCTCGACGGTGGGAGACAACGATGGAGTACGTGAAGCTCGGCCGCACCGGTATGGACGTGTCCCGGATCTGCCTCGGCTGCATGACCTACGGCCTGCCCGACCGCGGCACCCACGAGTGGACCCTCGACGAGGAGGCGACCCGCCCGCTGATCAGGCAGGCGCTGGAGGCGGGCATCAACTTCTTCGACACCGCCAACGTCTACTCGGACGGCACCAGCGAGGAGATCGTCGGCAAGGCGCTGCGCGACTTCGCCCGGCGCGACGAGATCGTCCTCGCCACCAAGGTGCACGGCCGGATGCGCCCCGGCCCCAACGGCGGCGGGCTGTCCCGCAAGGCGATCCTCACCGAGATCGACCACAGCCTCAGCCGCCTCGGCACCGACTACGTCGACCTCTACCAGATCCACCGCTACGATCACGCCACGCCGGTCGAGGAGACGATGGAGGCGCTGCACGACGTCGTCAAGGCGGGCAAGGCGCGCTACATCGGGGCGAGTTCGATGTACGCCTGGGAGTTCTCCAAGGCCCAGTACACGGCCGAGCTGGGCGGCTGGACCAAGTTCGTGTCCATGCAGAACCACTACAACCTCCTCTACCGCGAGGAGGAGCGCGAGATGCTGCCGCTCTGCGCCGACCAGGGCGTGGGCGTGCTGCCGTGGAGCCCGCTGGCCCGGGGCCGCCTCACCCGCGACTGGGGCACGGTCACCGAGCGCAGCGCGAACGACAACTTCGGCAACCGCCTCTACCAGGAGGGCGACCGCGCCATCGTCGAGGCGGTCACCCGCATCGCCGGCGACCGGGGCATCCCACGCGCCCAGGTGGCCCTGTCCTGGCTCCTCCACCAGAACACGGTGACCGCCCCGATCATCGGCGCGTCAAAACCGAACCACCTCGAGGACGCGGTGGCGGCAGTGCAACTGGAGCTCAGCGACAAGGAACTGGAAGAGCTGGAGCAGCCCTACGGCCCCCATCCCATCTCCGGCCACTGAGGCGCGCCCCTGCTTTTTGCTTTCAGGGGCGCGGGGCTGTGTCAATTTGCGGCTCCGCCGCGTGGGTGCGACCAACCCCCACTCACCGGCACCCGCATCACGACCGCTCGGTCCCGCACGGTCCACCCCCTTCGCTCTTCAGCAAAGGAACAGGTTCCCCACCCATGGACAACGTCCGGTAGTACCCGCCGATCCGCTCCGCCGACCGCCCCACGTAGTGCCCGATGAACGACCGTCGGCTGCGCCCGGCGGAGCGATTGGGCTGGGACCCGTGCACCAGACTCCCGTTGAAGAACAGCACATCCCCCGGCCCCATATCGACCGGCACCGCCGCGAGCCCCTCCGGCGGTGCCACGTACTCCCGCGCGAACGACAGCTCCGCATCCGACTCCTCCGGGCAGAACAGGTCCATCCGGTGCGTCCCGGGCACCACCTCGAGGCCGCCGTTCTCCCGGTCGATCGCCTCACAGGCGACCCACGCCGCGACACACGTCCCCGGCTCCACCCGCAGATAGAAGTTGTCCTGATGCAGCGCCTGCCCCCGGGCCCCCGGTGGCTTGAAGTAGAACATGCTCTGCGCGGCCAGCACCTCCTCCCCGAACAGCGCCTCCAGGACCACCCGCAACCGCGCGTCCAGCAGGAACCGCCGCGCGAGCGCACTGATCTCGTGAGGCTGCATCACCCGCGGATACCGCTGCAGCGGATCCCCCGTCGGCTTCGGCTCGAAGTGCCCCGGCACGACCCGCCCCGCCGCGTGCAGCGCCTCGAACTCCGCGCACAGCCGCTCGATCTCGTCGTACCCGAACAACCCCCGTACGACGGTGAACCCGTCCTCCTCGAACTGCCGCACTACGGTGCTGTCGATGCCCGTGGCTGTCATGGCCGCCCTCCTCGCTCCGGTGCCCTGGACCTGTCACGCTAGGCCGACGCCACCGCGGAGAGGATGCCCATGAGCGCTGCGGAGTTGCCCGGCACTGCTGTCCCGGCCCCGCCGCCGGGCATGGTCGTCACCGGCCGCTACGACGAGGGACCCGGCTACCGGATCAACCGCCCCGAGGGGGCGAGCAGCTGGCTGCTCACCTGGACGACGGACGGCTGCGGCCTGCTCCGGCAGGGGGCCGTGGAGACGCCCGCGCGCGCCGGCGACCTCGTCGTCCTCGCCCCCGGCGTCCCGCACAGCTACGCCGTCGGGCTTGGCGCGCACCGCTGGCGGTTCTGGTGGACCCACTGCCAGGTCCGCCCCCACTGGACCCCGTGGCTGGCTCCGCGCGCCCTCGGCGACGGCGTGTACGCCGTCGGCGCCCCGGACGGTACCCACGCCCGGATCGAGGCGGCCTTCCACCGCGTGCTCGCCGACTCCCGCTGGACCGGCACCGGCGCGCCGCCCGCCCCCGCACCCGGCGACGCCCCCGTTGCCGTCGCGCACGGCAGCGCGGCACGCGAACTCGCCCTGTGCGCGCTGGAGGAGGTCGTCCTGCTCGCCACCGCCGGCGCGCACCTGGCGGTGCCCGGCCCGGCCGCCGAGGACGCGCGGGTGCGCCGCGCCGAGGAACTGATCGCCGCCGACCCGGGCGCCCCGCACACGGTCCGCTCGCTCGCCGCGCGTGTCGCGCTGTCGCCGTCCCGGTTCGCCCACCTTTTCACCGGTCAGACCGGCGTGCCGCCCATGCGCGCACTGCGCGAGGCCCGGCTGCGACACGCCGCCCGGCTGCTGGAGAGCACCGACCTGACCGTCGAGCGGGTCGCCGCCGCGTCCGGATTTCCCAGCCCGTTCCACTTCAACCGGGTTTTCCGAGAAAGATACGGTGTCCCGCCCGGCGCCTACCGGTCCGGTGAACGCCTGTAATGCGTGCGGCTATTGGTTCCCGGGCGCCGGTGGCCCGGCGGATCGTGCAGGTCGGGGCGTGGTTCAATGGTTGGGGTCGATACCAGGGCGGTCGGCCCTGAATCCCCGCGCCAATTACGATGTCGATACGGCGACAATGTGCCGAGACTGTCATTGACGTTTCGTCAAATTACCGCAGCCGCCGGGCAATGCGCAAAACCCTGGGATCTCTTGTTCTGCCCTGCTGGCCTGTGCAAAGGTGTGGCGTGTCGGCATGCGGGCGATTATTTTCGACCGCCGCGTGCACGAGGCCGCTCCCCGCGTGCCGAACCCCCCAACAAGCCCATCCGGCCTCGGCGTCGGCCGGGCCGCATATCGGTCGCATACCAGACGGTATGAACCGAATCCCGCGTTGCGTCTGGAAGGAATGCAGCCGTGAATGACGCAGGCCTGGGGAATTCCCCTACCCCCGCCCGGCCGTTCGACGTCACCGACGAGCAGCTCAGCGCCGAGCTCAAACAGTGGACGGGCACGGCGCCCGCCCTGCACCCCGTCGGTGAACTCCTCGACCGGCACTGGGAAGCGGCCTTCGCCTACGCCCGTCTGTGCACCGACGGGACGCGCGGCGCGGGAATGCTCACCACCGCCGCATTCACCCGGCTCTTCGGTGAATCCCTCCGCCAGGCCGGGCCGACCGCTGCCTGGCGCCCTCAACTCCTCGTCACCGTCCGCCGCATAGCCGCCGAATGGGACCACGACGGCCGCGGCGAACTGCTCCACCCCCAGCTGCGCGTCGGCAAGGGCGAACGGGCCGCCGCCCGGCTGCTCCCGCCCGCGAACCGGCGGCTGCTCTCCCGCGCCTTCCAGCGGCTCACCCCGTCCTCGCGGACCGTGCTGTGGCACACCGAGGTCGAGTCGGAGCCCCTGGCGGCACCTGCCGCACTGCTGGGCCTGGACGAGCAGGACGCGCAGGTCGAACTGCGCCGGGCCCGCGAGCGGATGCGCGAGGAGTGCCTCCAGGTGCACCGCGAAGTCGCCCACGAGGACGAGTGCCAGCGCTACGTCCGGATGATCGACGTGACCTTCCGGCGTGGCGGGATCGACATCGACCGGGACCTCCAGCAGCACCTGAACGGCTGCAAGCACTGCCGGTACACCGCCGACCAGCTCCACCAGTTCAACGGCGGCGGCCTCGGCGTCGCCCTCGCCGAGGCCGTGCTCGGCTGGGCCGCCCGCGCCTACATGGAGTCCCGGGCCGGCCTGGCCCAGGAGCCCGCCGAGTCCGAGGTCACTCCCGTCGGGGGGCTCGCCGGCGGCGAGGCGTTCGCGCCGCCCGCCGCCCCCGGCAAGGACCTGGTCGTGCACCCCGCCGCCTCCCGGCGTGCCAAGCAGCGGGCCGCCCGCCGGGTCCGCCGCCGCAACCTCACCGTGGCCGTGGGCACGGTGAGCGGCCTGGTCGTGCTGCCGCTGGTGCTGTGGTCGGTGCTCGGCTCGGGCGACGGCAGCACCTCGGCCGCCGCCAAGCCGTCCGCCACTCCGGCCGGCTCCGCCACCTCGGGCCCGTCCTGGGTCGGCACCAGCCGCACCACCCAGGGCACCCTGCGCGGCCGGCTGCACAACATCACCTCCGGCCTGTGCATCGGCGTGGTCGGCAAGAAGGCCGTCAAGGGCGCCGAGACCGAGCTCGCCGGGTGCTCCTCGGTCGCCAGTCAGCAGTGGACGTACGAGGGCGACGGACTGCTGCGCAACGCCGCGGCCCCCGACCTGTGCCTCGACTCGCACCTCGGCTACTCCGTCCAGCTCGCCCCGTGTACCGCGGCGGCCGGGACCAAGGCCAAGAGCGTCCACTACGACTTCACCCTCCAGGGCGCGCTGGTGCCCCGCTGGGACCAGGACCTGGCCCTCGCCCCGGCCGCCACCGACGGCGGTGGCGCGCTGGTGGTCAAGAACCGGACGAACGCCGGCGCGCAGCGCTGGGTGATGGACACCTCGCAGCCCGACCTGCAGATGCAGATCGTCAACTGGGACGCCGACAGTACGCCGACGCCGGCCGCGACCGCGTCCGCCACCCCGACCACCAAGGCCGCGAAGCCCGCCACGCCGACGCCCGCCCCGTCGGCGTCCAGGACGACCGCGCAGCCGACCCCGTCGAGCACTCCGAGCTACGACCCGTGTGCCGAGTACCCGGGGTACTGCTACGGATCAGGGGACGGCCAGTACGGCGGCGGCTGGGGCGGCGGCGGATATGGCGGCGGCTACGGCGGCGGTTATGGCGGCGGTTATGGCGGCGGGGGCTACCCCGGGCACTGAGTCCGTGCGGTCTCAGGGGTGCGGCGGCGGGGGCGGCATCGTCGTCAGGTCCGGCGCACCCTCCGGCCACACCAGCAGCACCGGGCAGGGCGCGTGGTCGACGACGAACCGCGCCGCCTTGCCCAGGCTGTGCGGCCCGAGCCGGGACCGGTCGCCGTCCCGGGCCAGGACCAGCAGCCCGGCGTCGCCGGCGGCGGCCACCACCTCCCGCTCGACCCGGCCGACCCGCTCCAGCCGGGTGCACGGCCGCCCCAGCCGGGCCTCGGCCGCGTCCAGCAGCTCCGCCGCCGACCTCCCGCCGAGCTCCACCAGCCGCCGCTCCGGGTCCGGTTCCGAGCCGGCCCGGCCCAGTAGCCCTGCGAAGGCGCCGTGCGCGAGCCCGGCCACCCCCGGTTCGTCCACATGCAGCAGCACCACCTCGGACGCGTCCGGCGCGTAGCCGCGCGCCGCGTCCACACAGGCGGGCCAGGTGCCCTCGACCAGCCAGACGATCACCCGCATGTCCTTGGCCTCCCAGCTGTTTCCCGACTGATACCCGACTACGCGCTCCGCTTGAAGTGCCGCGATCTGCCGCGAGCCGACTGCGGCGCCGTCGTGGCTGGTGGCGCCCACGCGGCGGAGCCGCACATGGATACAGCCCCGCGCCCGTTACGGAGCGCTTTCGCCGGACTCGGTTACACCCCGACCACCTGGAGCGCCCCCCACAGTGCCACCACCGCCGCGCACAGCGCGGCCGGCACGGCGAGCAGCCCCAGGCGGGTGAACTCGCCGAGGTCCACGCCGTGGTCGTGCTGGTGCACGATCCTGCGCCACAGCAGCGTCGCGAGCGACCCGGCGTAGGTGAGGTTCGGGCCGATGTTCACCCCCAGCAGCACGGCCAGCACCGCGCCCGGCCCGGCCGGGGCGGCCAGCGGCAGCAGCACCAGCACCGCCGGCAGGTTGTTGACGACGTTCGCGAGGACGGCGGCGAGCGCGGCGATGCCGAGCAGCGCCGGCAGCCCGGTCCCGTCCGGCAGCACGTGGCCGAGCGCGTCCGCGAGCCCGTTGTCGACGACCGCCCGCACCACGATCCCGAGCGCCAGCACGAACGCCAGGAACGCGGGTGCGGCCGCCTTCACCACCGTCAGCGGCGTCGCCCGCCGCCGCAGCAGGGCCCGACCGGCCAGCACCAGCGCACCCGCGCACGCCGCCCACGCCGGGTCGACGCCGACCGCGGAGGTGAGCACGAACCCGGCGAGCGTGCAGGCCACCGTCACCAGCGCGAACACCGGCAGCCGGGGCGGCTCGCCGGGGTCGGCGGAGCCCGGCGCCGCCGAGGAGAGGTCACGGGCGAAGAACCGCCGGAACACCAGGTACTCGGCGCCGATCGCCACCAGCCAGGGCAGCACCATCAGCGCCGCGAACCGGGTGAAGCTCAGCCCGCTCGCCGCGAACGCCAGCAGGTTCGTCAGGTTGGACACCGGCAGCAGCAGCGAGGCGGTGTTCGACAGGTGCGTACAGGCATAGACGTGCGGTTTCGCCCGCACCCCGGACCGGGCCGCCGTCGCGAACACCACCGGCGTCAGCAGCACCACCGTCGCGTCCAGGCTGAGCACGGCCGTGATCACCGACGCCAGCGCGAACACCGCCGTCAGCAGCCGCACCGGCCGCCCGCCCGACCACCGGGCCATCCACGCCCCGCAGGCCTGGAAGAGGCCCTCCACGTCACAGAAGTGGGCCAGTACCAGGACCGCGGCGAGGAAACCGACCACCGGCCCCAGCTGCTCGGCCTCCGCCCGAGCGTGGTCGAGGGAGATCGCCCCGGTGGCGACGACGATGCCCGCCGCCGGTACGGCGAGCACCGCCTCCGGCCAGCCGCGCGGCCGGATCACGGCCCAGGCCAGGACGGCGGCGAGCAGGAGGACGGACAGGGTCTCGGCGAGCGGGGTGTTCAGGGCGCGTCCCTCGGAGGCGTGATCAAGTACGGCCCGACCATGAAAGCAGATGAAAGCAGACGGACCAGGTTACGACGACGGGGTACCCGCCGCGCCCAGGAACTCCCCCCAGCCGCCCGTGGGCTCCTGCCCCGGGTTCAGTGTGCGCAGCGTCCGCAGCACCGCCGGGTCCTGGGCCTCCAGCCACGCCACCAGCTGCTTGAAGGACACGAAGCGCACGTCGTCGTACTGGGCCATCCGGCCGATCGCCTCCTCGACGGCGTCCATGTAGATGCCGCCGTTCCAGCGCTCGAAGTGGTTGCCGATGAAGAACGGCGCCCGGTTGGTGGTGTACGCCCGCTCGAAGCCCGCCACGTAGCTGTCGCGGGCCTGGGTGCGCCAGGCCTCGTACTGGGTCTTGTCGCCCAGCGGATTGCCGGCGGACTGGTTGTACATCATGTTGTAGTCCATCGACAGGACCTGGAAGGAGTGCCCGGGGAACGGTATGGACTGCAGGGGGAAGTCCCAGATGCGGTTGCCCTGCACCTTGCCCGGCCAGATCTGCAGGCCGCCGGGCGAGGAGGCGTCGTACTTCCAGCCGAGCGCGGCGGCCGTGGGCAGCAGGTTGGCCTGGCCCTCCAGGCACGGGGTGCGGCCGCCGATCAGTTCCTTGCTGTAGTCGAAGGGCAGCGGCTCCAGGTCGGTGAAGCCGGTGTTCGTCTTCCACTTGGTGACGAAGTCCATGGCCTGGTCGATCTCGCTGCGCCACTCGGCGGGGGACCAGTTGCGCACGCCGTCGGAGCCGCAGAAGTGCCCGTTGAAGTGGGTGCCGATCTCGTGGCCCTCCAGCCAGGCGGCGCGCACCTGCTGGAGCGTGTTGTGGATGTGCCCATCGGAGAGGTAGCCGATCGCGGAGGCGCCGACCGGGTGCTGCGGGGGACGGTAGAGGTCCTTCTTCGACTCGGGCAGGGTGTAGATGCCGGAGAGGAAGAACGTCATCTTCGCGCCGTGGTCCGCGGCCACCTTGCGGAAGCGGGAGAACAGCTTGTTGCTGAGCTCGCCCGCGCCGTCCCAGGAGAACACCACGAACTGCGGCGGCTTGGTGCCGGGCGCCATCCGCGTCGCCTTCGGCTGGTGCGGCTGCGCGCCGGTGTCGGCGGTGGAGCCGTCGCCGATGAGCTTCAGCGGCCTGGCCGACGCGTTCCCGTTCGCGCCGCCGTCCTTGACGCCGGCGGCCGAACTGCTGCCGCCCAGCGTCCAGTTGCCGTTCGAGCATGCCGAGAGGGCGCCGAGGGCCCCGGCCGTCGCGCCCGCCGTCAGCACCCGCCTGCGAGAGATGCCGCTCATGTCCGTCCCCGATTCCGTCGTCCCGGCCCCTCGCGGAGCCCCGTTGCTGTGTGGTCGACGGGTTCGATGGGCGGTCCGGCGGAAAAGATCGGAGCCGGCTGTGCGTGTTGCACGTCTGTGACACTCGTGGCCCGGACATGACGAACCCCGCTGCCCGGGGGAGTGGGCAGCGGGGTCCGGTCAGGGGGCGGTCAGGCGCCGGTACCGGCGCTGAACACGCCCAGCCGCACCGAGGAGGCGTTCCCGGAGACCGGGACCGCGCCGTTCTTCCAGGTGACCTTCAGCGAGTCCTTCTCGTCCGGCGGGGTGACGAGGAGCGCGGCCGGTGTCGCCGTCTTGGCGCCGCTGATCTCCGGGTTGGAGAAGGTCAGCCCCGCCCAGGCGCTCTGGCCCGGCTTGAGCGTGACCGTCGCGGCGGTGCTGCCGGACTCGCGCTGCGGGTCGGGGCCGAGCTGGGTGCCGGCGGCGTTCACGAAGGCGGCGCCCGGGTAGCCGCGCACGGTGCAGGTGCGGCCCGATGTGTTGGTGAGCACGATCGGGAAGTTCTCCTGACCGGCCCCCGGGTTGTTGCCGCCCACCGAGGCGGTCAGCTCGGAGGTGTGGCAGCGGGTCGAGGCGGCGCTGCTCGTCGTGGTGCCGCCGGTCGACGAACCGCCGCCGGTCGCCGAGCCGCCGGTCTGGGACGCCGACGAGGATCCGGTGCCGGACGGGACGGCGGAGGTGTTCGAGGTGTCCGTGCTCGACGCGTTGCCGGTCGCGGGCGCCGCCGTGCCCGACACCGACTCCGGGGACTTGCCCTGACCGCCGTTGCCGCAGGCGGTCAGCAGGCCCAGGGCGGCGACCGTGCTCGCGAGCAGGGCCGCCCCGCGCCGCAAGGACTGGGACGTGTGCGCCATGTGTCTTCACCACTCCTGGATGTCGGGGCACACCTGCGAGGCGTGCCCTGGGCGCTCCGTGCGCCGTCACTCCCATCCGATGCGAGGAAGGGCGGAAAAGTTCGGGGGCACGCCGAAACTCACCGGGTCAGGTGACCCGAAGGGACCGGAGTATGCCGTCGGTGACGCTCCTGTCGACGGCACCCTTCTGCCGAACCTGCACATACACCTGGGGCCGGCTGTCCCCGTCGGCCGGGCTCAGGGCCGCCTCCTGGATCGAGCCGCCCGCGCCGGAACAGGCGCTCCAGCTGCGGATGCTGCCCTTCCAGTCGGTGCCGGTGAAGGCGCGGCTGCCGTCGTAGTGGCAGCCGGAGTGGGAGAGGGCCTTCACCTCGGCCGCGACGCCGCCGTGTTCGCTCACGCCGATGAACACGCCGTTCACCGCGGTCGTCAGGTCCTGCCACTCGGACACGTCGTCGGCGACCTCCAGACCCGGCTCGTGCCCGGAGGCCAGCCCCAGGGCCTGCGGGTTCCAGCCGGAGTTCCGCAGCTCGCCCGCCCAGCCGGACGGCACCTGGGCCACCACCCGCCCGGTGGAGTCGGCGACCCGCGTCTCGTCCCCCGCCGACCCGTTCCGGTCGATCATCGTGACCGCGAGGGCCGTGCCCCCGGCCGCGAGCACCGCGGCGACGGTCAGTGTGACCGCGTTGAGCCGCCTGCGGACACCGTCCAGGCGCCGTGGCCGGCGGGCCGCCGAGGCCGCCGCCAGCCGGTCCAGCTCGTCCGCGAAGACCTGCGCGGACGGCCAGCGCCGCTGCCGGTCCGGCTCCAGGGCCCGCATCAGCGCCCGCTGCACGTCCTCCCCGAGGTCCGGCCGCAGCCGCTCCGGCCGGATCACCCTCCCGGGCGCCGCCGGCACCGTCCCGGTGACCAGCTCGTAGCCGACCGCACCCAGCGCGTAGACGTCGGCGCGGGCGTCGATGCCCTCGCCGGGCTCGGCCTGCTCCGGCGGCTGGTACCCCGCCGAACCGGCGGCCAGGGTCAGCCCCGACGCCTGTGCCAGGCTCTTCGCCAGCCCCAGGTCGGCGAGCAGCACCCGCCGGGTGCCGTCCTGCGCGGTGCGCAGCAGCACGTTGGTCGGCTTGATGTCCCGGTGCACGATCCCCGCCCCGTGCAGGTCCGCCGCGCCGCGCGCCGCCAGCGCGGTCAGCCGCAGCGCGTCGGGGATCGGGAGCGGGCCGCCGCCGAGCAGGTCGGCGAGGGTGCCCGCGTCGGCATACTCCATCACGAAGTACGGCCGCCCGTCCGGGAGTTCGCCGATGTCGTAGACCTGAACCACGCGCTTGGAGTCGGCCCGCCGAAGCAGCCGCGCCTCGGAGAGGAAGCGGTCGTGGATGTCGAGGCGGTGGGACCAGTTGTCGGCGAGCACCTTCACCGCGACCGGGGCGTCCAGCTGGTCGTCGTGGGCGAGCCAGACCGTCCCGAAGGCACCGGTGCCCAGGCGCTGTTCGAGGCGATAGCGGCCGATCCGCTCCAGGGGTTGCATACGACTATCATGCCTGTCCTGAGATCGACTTCGAGGGGGACCTCCCGTGCCGGACGCCGCGCTGACCGAAGACCTCGCCCGGCGGGCCTCCGCCGGCGACCAGGTGGCCCTGAACCAGCTGCTCTCCGAGGTCTGGCCGGACGTCGTACGGCGCTGCGGGCGGTTCCTGCCGTGCCGGGAGGACGCCGAGGAGGCGGCCCAGGACGTGCTGCTCCAGATCTCCCGGAAGATCTCGACGTTCGAGGGCCGCAGCCGCTTCAGCACCTGGCTGTACACGGTCGTCGCCAACTGCTCCCGGCAGAAGTACCGGGACCTCAAGCGGCGGGCGGCGGAGCAGCCGGCGACCATCGAACCCACCGAGCACGTCGACCCGCGTACGACGAGCGTGATCGCCGGGTCCCGGATCGATCTGCTGGAGGCGCTGGACCGGCTGGAGCGTGAGCACCCGCAGCTGGTCGCGCCGCTCGTCTACCGGGACATCTGCCAGCTGGACTACGCGGAGGTCGCCGAGCGGGTGGGTATCCCGCTGGGCACCCTGAAGTCCCGGCTGCACGAGGCCCGCAAGCAGGTCCGGCCCTGGCTGAGCGCGCGGTGACAGCAGAAAGGGCCGCACATCGGCGGCCCGGAAGAAACACAGGGCGACGAGTTCTTCTCCTTGCCCTTCTTAACGTATAGCGCACGGGGGGCCTTGCGGCAAGGCCCCCCTCGTCCCGCAGAATCGCAGGCCGAAGCCAGGAACCGCGGTATTTGGGGGATGCGCGACATGCGTGTGCTGTTGATGGGATATGGGTCGCGCGGCGACGTCGAACCGCTGGCGGGACTTGCCGTGGCGCTGCGCGAGCTCGGCGCCGAGGCACGGGTGTGCGCCCCGCCGGACGAGGAGTTCGCGGAGCTGCTGGCCCGTGCGGGCGTGCCGCACGTGCCGTTCGGGCCGTCGGTGCGCGCGCTGGTGACCCGGCCGAATCCGGCACCGGAGGACGCGTTCAAGCTCGCGCCCGAGCTGGTGGCCGCGCACTTCGAGACGGTCGGCCCGGCGGCCGAGGGATGTGACGCGCTGGTGGCGAGCGGCCTGATGCCGGCCGGCGCGCGGTCGGTGGCCGAGAACCTGGGCATCCGCTACGTGCTGGCCTGCTACCACACCGCCGGACTGCCGTCCTCGCGCTTCCCGCCGGCGGGCAGGCCGGGCCGCCCGGCCCCTGCCGACGCCGACCTGCCGACGCTGTGGAAGGTGGACGCCGAGCGGGTGAACGCCCTGTACGGCGAGGCGCTCAACACCCACCGGGCCGCGCTCGGCCTGCCCCCGGTGGACAACGTCCGCGACCACGTCCTCACCGACCGGCCGTGGCTGGCGGCCGATCCGGGGCTGGGCGCGTGGCAGGAGATGACGGATCTCCAACTGGTGCAGACCGGCGCCTGGCTGCTGCCGGACCACCGCCCGCTGGCGGACGACCTGGTGGCGTTCCTGGAGGCCGGTGCGCCGCCGGTGTACGTCGGCTTCGGGAGCATGGCCATGCGCGGCGCGCCGGACGCCGCCGAAGTCGCCGTCGAGGCGGTACGCGCCCAGGGCCGCCGCGTGCTGGTCGGCCGCGGCTGGGCGGACCTCGCCCCGAGCGACGGCGCCGACTGCTTCGCCGTCGGCGAGGTCAACCACCAGGCGCTCTTCCGCCGGGTCGCCGCCGTCGTCCACCACGGGGGCGCGGGTACCACGACGACGGCCGCTGTGGCCGGGGTGCCCCAGGTGGTCGTCCCCCAGCTCGTGGACCAGCCGCACTGGGCCGCCCGGGTGGCCGCACTGGGCATCGGCGCGGCCCACGACGGCCCGACCCCGACCTTCGAGTCCCTTTCGGCCGCGCTCGCGACCGCCCTCACCCCCGAGACCCGGGCCCGCGCGGCCGCCGTGGCCGGCACGCTGCGCACCGACGGAGCGACCGTGGCCGCGCGGTTGCTCCTCGACGGCGCCTGAGCACGGCGTGACGCACCGTCCGGCGCCCACTGGGGTGCCCCTCAGGGGGCTGGGGGTGGAACTGCGCGACCAGCCACGGCGGCCCCGCAGTTTCCCGCGCACCGCAACCTGCCATGAACTCCGGACGACGGTCGCCGTCCCAGCCCCCACGGTCCGACCCCCTTCACGGGTCACGACCGCCGGCCCGCCTCTCGCGCCGCCCTCCGTCCGTCCCACCCTTCCGGACCTTCCGGCCCTTCCGGACGTCCTGCCGTACGCGCCCTGGGCCGCACGGCCTCCCCACGGAGCTGATGCATTGCACCCCCTGACCACCAGCGCCTTCGACCTCCCCGAGCGCCTCTCAGTCAAGGCCGACCCGGCTCTGATCGCCGACGACGAGCGGCACCTGGCCGCCATCGCCGCGTGCCTCGCCCAGACGATCGCCGAACTTTCCGACCGCCTCGACGCCGAGCTCAGGGCACCGGGCGGCACCGGCCGGGCCGCGATGGACCGGGACATCGAGGTCCACCGGCTGACCGGACGGCTGCGCACCCTGCGCCGCTTCGGCCTCGACCTGTGCCTCGGCCGCATCGTCGGCGCGGACGACCCCGAGCCCGTGTACATCGGCCGCCTCGGTCTCACCGACAGCACGGGCCGCCGGCTGCTGATCGACTGGCGGTCGCCCGCCGCCGAGCCGTTCTTCGCGGCGACCCACGCCGACCCGGCGGGGCTGCGCAGCAGACGCAGGTACCGCTGGACGGACGGCCGGATCAGCGACTACTGGGACGAGGTGTTCACCGCCGACGGGCTCGACGGGCACGCCGCACTCGACGACCAGTCCGCGTTCATCGCCAGCCTGGGTGCCGACCGCTCGGAGCGGATGCGGGACGTGCTCGCCACCATCCAGGCCGACCAGGACGCGATCATCCGCGCGGGATCCCGCGGCGCCCTCGTCGTCGACGGCGGCCCGGGCACCGGCAAGACGGTCGTCGCCCTGCACCGCACCGCCCACCTCCTGTACTCCGACCCGCGTCTCGGCCACCGCCGGGGCGGGGTGCTGTTCGTCGGCCCGCACCGGCCCTACCTGAACTACGTCTCCGACGTCCTCCCGAGCCTCGGTGAGGAGGGCGTGCAGACCTGCGTCCTGCGGGACCTGGTCGAAGAGGGGGCCTCCGCTGCCGTCGAGACCGACCCGGAGGCGGCCCGGCTGAAGTCGTCCGCGGACATGGTGAGGGCGATCGAGACGGCCGTCCGGTTCTACGAGGAGCCGCCGGCCCAGGGGATGACGGTCACCACCGACTGGGGCGACCTCCGGCTGACCGCCGACGACTGGGCCGACGCCTTCCGGGCACCGGCTCCCGGCACCCCGCACAACGAGGCACGCGACCAGATCTGGGAGGAGCTGGCCGCCATCCTGCTGGACAGGTACCGCGGCGCCGACGTGGCGCCCGAGGAGTTCCGCAGGTCGCTGCAGCAGGACCGGGAGCTGGTCGACACCCTCGGCCGCGCCTGGCCGCTGCTGGAGCCGACCGACCTGGTCGGGGACCTCTGGTCGGTCCCCGCCTACCTGCGGCTGTGCGCGCCCTGGCTCGGCCGCGACGACGTGCGCAGGCTCCAGCGCGCCGACGCCCAGGCCTGGACGGTGTCCGACCTGCCGCTCCTGGACGCGGCCCGGCAGCGGCTCGGCGACCCGGAGGCGGCCCGGCGCAAACGGCGGCAGGAGGCCGTGCTCGCCGCCCAGCGCGAGCGGATGACCCAGGTCGTCGACAACCTGATCGGGGCCGTCGCCGACTCCGGCGCCGACGGTGACGACGGCGAGGGCCTGGTGAGGATGCTCCGGGGCGCGGACGCCAAGGTCAGCCTGGTCGACGAGTCCGAACTCTCCGTCCTCGCCCCTGACCTGCTGGCCGGCCCGTTCGCGCACATCGTCGTCGACGAGGCCCAGGAGCTCACCGACGCGGAGTGGCAGATGCTGTTGCTGCGCTGCCCGTCCCGGAGCTTCACCATCGTCGGAGACCGCGCCCAGGCACGGCACGGGTTCACGGAGACCTGGCAGGAACGCCTGGCACGGGTCGGGTTCGACCGGATCGAACTGGCCTCGCTCGGCATCAACTACCGCACCCCGGAAGAGGTCATGGCGGAGGCCGAGCCGGTCATCCGGGCCGTGCTCCCGGACGCCAACGTGCCGACGTCGATCCGCGGCGGCGGCCTTCCCGTGGTCCACGGATCCGTCTCCGAGCGGGACGAGATCCTCCGCACCTGGCTCGCCACCCACGCCGAGGGCGTCGCCTGCGTGATCGGCGACCCCCGCTTCACACCGACGCCCCGGGTCGCCTCGCTCACTCCCGAACTGTCGAAGGGGCTCGAATTCGACCTGGTCGTCCTGGTCGACCCGGAGGGGTTCGGCACGGGCGTGACCGGCGGCGTCGACCGCTACGTCGCGATGACCCGCGCGACCCGGCAACTGGTCGTCCTGACGACCGACTGAGCGCTCCGCTGGAAGGGCCGCGACATGCCGTCGGTCGACTGCGGCGCCGTGGCCGCCGGTCGCGCAGTTCCTACCCCCGGCCTTCGGCTGGGGGTACCCCCAGCGCCCCTTACGGGGCGCTGCCGAACCCCCCCGGAGTCAGGCCACGCCGAGTTCGGTCGCCGCGCGCACGGCGAACCAGACCTCGGTGAAGGCGGCCGTCGTCGACAGGTCCCGGCCGGTCACCTCGCCGAAGCGGCGCAGCCGGTAGGCGAGGGTGTTGGGGTGGACGTGCAGGGCCGCGGCGGCGTCCTCGGTGCGGCGGTCGCGTTCCATCCAGGTGCGGACGGAGACCAGCAGCTGCGACCCGTGTGCCTCGTCGTAGCGCAGGGCCGGGCCGAGGACCTGCTCGACGAGCGCCGACAGCAGCCGGCGGTCCTCGGGCAGCCACCGTCCGGTGGCGTCCTCGCCGTAGTGGAGGAGCGGCTTGCCCGCCTCCTCCGCGCGGCCCGCCGCCCATTCCGCCTCCTGCTGGGCGACCCGCAGCGGCTCGCCGACGGTGAAGGGGCGGCTCACCCCGCATACCGCGCCGGGCAGCTCGGCCAGTGCCTCGGTGAAGCCGGGTTCGGCGAGGACCAGCCGGTCCTCGCCGCGGCGCAGGGTGAGGTGCGGGTGGCCGGACAGGGCGCCGTCCAGCTGCTCGTCCGGGGTGCGCCGGAGCACCGCGAGAACGACGGGCCGCTGTGCGTCCAGACCGTGGTGGGCCAGTCGGCGCTGGGCACCGGCCGGGTCGAGGGTGTCCTGGAGCATCTCGGCGAGGGTCTCCGCCCCCTCTCGCCGCAGCACCTCGCGTTCCCCGCGCACCATCGCGAGCCGCAGCGCGGCGACGGTGGCCAGGTGCTGGACGACGGCCAGCCCGGCCGGGCGGGCGCCCGCCTGTTCCAGCGCGACCAGGTAGCCGGCCGCGCCGCCCGGACCGAGGACCGGGAGCACGAAGCCGCCGGGCACGGTCGGCGGAGCGTCCGGGTGCGCCGGCAGCACCGAGAGGTCCTGCGGCGCCGGGACGCCGGGCAGCAGCGGGCGCCCCTGGGGGGTGCACAGGAAGAGGCGGTAGCCGCTGAGCTGCTCCAGGCGGTCGAAGAGCGCGGGGATGTCCAGGTTCTCCTCGGCCATCCAGCGCAGCGCGCCGAAGACCTGGAGCTGCGCGCCGAGCCGTTCGGCGGACTTCTCACTGACCGCGGCGGCGACCTCCTGGGCGATGGTGACGAAGGGAACGGTGAGTGGCACCTCGAGGACCGGGAAGCCGCGCTCCTCGGCCGCGGTGAGGAAGGCCTGGCGCAGCGGCGGGGTCCGCAGCTGGGTGCTGAGTACCAGCGCCGCGACACCCGCGTCGTCGAGCCGCTCCAGGTAGCGCCGCTGCGCCTCGCCGCCGCGGGGCACCGCGAGGCCCACGGTCATGAGGACCTCCGAGCCCTGGAGCCACGGGGTCGGGTCCTCCAGTTCGCTGACGTGCGCCCAGGAGACCGTGCGGGCCAGGCCGCCGCCGCCCGCGAGCAGGCGTATCTGCAGGGCCGGGAAGGACAGCAGGTCGCCGACGGTGAGGACGGAACGCGGCGTGGCTTTGTGGTCAGACACAAGACCACTGTAGTTCTTCGTGCCGTCAACAATTGACCCTGTCGGCCGGCCGTCCGCACACTGAGGCATCCCCCCGTTACCGGAACCACCAGCTCCGGTCCAGGGTCCGCCCACCCGGCGGTGCACACCCCAGGCTCGACAGGAAGGTGCCCCATGACGACCGAGCCCCGTGGACCCGTGGACTCCTCCCGGATCCCCCGCTACGCGGGACCCGCGACCTTCGCCCGGCTGCCGCGCCTCGACGAGGTGCCCCGCGCGGACATCGCCGTCGTCGGCGTGCCCTTCGACGCCGGTGTCTCCTACCGGCCCGGCGCCCGGTTCGCCCCGGCCGCCGTGCGCGAGGCGTCCCGGCTGCTGCGCCCGTACCACCCGGCACTGGACGTGTCCCCGTTCGCGTCGGCACAGGTCGCCGACGCCGGTGACATCCCGGTGAACCCCTTCGACATCAACGAGGCGATCGAGACCGTCGAGCACGAGGCCTCCCGCCTCCAGGCCGACGGCACGAAGCTGGTGACCATCGGCGGCGACCACACCATCGCGCTGCCCCTGCTGCGCGCGGTCGCCAAACGGCACGGACCGGTCGCCGTCCTCCACTTCGACGCCCACCTCGACACCTGGGACACCTACTTCGGCGCCGAGTACACCCACGGCACCCCGTTCCGGCGCGCCGTCGAGGAGGGCATCGTCGACACCGAGGCGCTCAGCCACGTCGGCACCCGCGGCCCCCTGTACGGCAAGCGGGACCTGGAGGAGGACCGTCGGCTCGGCTTCGGCATCGTCACCTCCTCCGACGTGCTGCGCCGCGGCGTCGACGAGACCGTGGACGCGCTGCGGCAGCGCATCGGCGACCGGCCGCTGTACGTGTCCGTCGACATCGACGTCCTCGACCCCGCACACGCCCCCGGCACCGGCACCCCGGAAGCCGGCGGCATGACCTCGCGTGAGCTGCTGGAGATCCTGCGCGGCCTCGCCGGGCTCAACCTCGTCGGCGGCGACGTCGTCGAGGTCGCCCCCGCCTACGACCACGCCGACATCACCTCCGTCGCCGCGTCGCACGTCGCCTACGACCTGATCAGCCTGTTCACCCTGGACTCCGCCGGCCCTCGCGAGGAGCAGACATGACCACCAGCCCCCAAGCGGAGCAGCACGACGCCCCGTCGCTGACCGAGATCGAGACGTACGGCGTCGAGCGCATCCCGGACGCCGACCGCACCGCCCGGCCGCTCGACCTGTTCCGGGTCGCCTTCGGCGGCGCGAACACCTTCGCCACCTGCGTCCTCGGCGCCTTCCCGATCCTGTTCGGGCTCTCCTTCTGGCAGGGCCTGGCCGCCACCGGCCTCGGGCTCGCCGTCGGCGCGATGATCCTCGCGCCGCTGGCCGTGTTCGGCCCGCTGAACGGCACCAACAACTCGGTGTCCTCCTCCGCCCACCTGGGCGTGCACGGCCGGGTCGTCGGTTCCTTCCTCTCCCTGCTGACCGCGGTCGCCTTCTTCTCCATCTCCGTGTGGTCCTCCGGCGACGCCCTCGTCGGCGGCGCGCACCGGATGTTCCACCTGCCGACCAACGACGGCGTGTACGCCCTGGCGTACGGGCTGTTCGCCGCGCTGGTGCTGACGGTGTGCATCTACGGCTTCCGGTTCATGCTCTTCGTGAACAAGATCGCGGTCGCCGCCGCCTCCCTGCTCTTCGTCCTCGGCCTCTTCGCCTTCGGCGGCGACTTCGACCCCGGCTACCAGGGCAGCTTCCACTCGCTGAGCACCCCCGGCTTCTGGCCGGCGTTCATCGGCTCCGCGCTGATCGTGCTCTCCAACCCGGTCTCGTTCGGCGCCTTCCTCGGCGACTGGGCCCGCTACATCCCCGCCGACACCCCGCGCCGCCGGGTCATGGGCGCGGCCTTCCTCTCCCAGATCGCGACGATCCTGCCCTTCTTCTTCGGACTGGCGACCGCCTCGATCATCGCCGCGAAGGCCGGCAACTTCCTCGACCCGAACGCCCCGGACTACGTCGGCGGTCTGCTCGCCGTCTCGCCGTCCTGGTACTTCCTGCCGGTCTGCCTGCTCGCGCTGATCGGCGGCATGTCCACCGGCACCACCTCGCTCTACGGCACCGGCCTCGATTTCGCCAGCGTCTTCCCGAAGTTCAGCCGGGTGCAGGCCACCGTGTTCATCGGCGTCCTGTCGATCTCCTTCATCTTCGTCGGTCGGTTCGCCGCCAACCTGACCCAGTCCATCTCCACCTTCGCGACGCTGATCATCGTCTGCACCGCGCCGTGGATGGTCATCATGACCCTGGGCTTCCTCACCCGCCGCGGCTGGTACGACCCGGACTCGCTCCAGGTCTTCAACCGCCGACAGCGGGGCGGGCGTTACTGGTTCACGCACGGCTGGAACTGGCGCGGCATGGCCGCCTGGCTGGCCGCCGCCCTGCTCGCGGTGCAGTTCGTCAACCTCCCCGGCCAGTTCGTCGGCGCCCTCGGCGACCTCGCGGGCGGCGTGGACATCTCGCTGCCCGTCGGCCTGGGCCTGGCCGCGATCCTCTACCTGGCCCTGCTGTGGCTCTTCCCCGAGCCCCGCGCCGTCTTCGGTCCCGAGGGCCCGCGGCTGGTGCGCGCCGTCGACACCCCGGTGCCGCCGATCACCGCCGCCGACGGACTCCCCGTCGCCGCCCCCGAGCCCGCGGAGGTGTGAGCCCGATGCGCCTGATCGACCTGTCCGTGCCGCTGCGCACCGGCATGCCGGTCTACCCCGGCGACCCGGAGGTGGAGATCCGGCCCGCGCTCACCGCGGCCCGGGACGGCGTCAACGTCCTTCAGGTGCACATGGGTTCGCAGTCCGGCACGCACGTGGACGCCCCCTCCCACATCGAGGACGGCCTGCCCGCGTTGAACCAGCTGCCGCTGGACCGGTTCGACGGTCCGGCCCACGTCGTCGACGCCCGAGGCCTTCCGCCCCGGGCGGCCATCGGGACCGACCTGCTCGCCGGTGTCCCGGCGGGCCGGATCGTGCTGATCGCCACCGGCTGGTCCGCGCACTGGGGCACCGACGCCTACCACGACCACCCCTACCTGACCGAGGAGGCGGCCACCCTCCTCGTCGCCCGCGGCGTGTACACCGTCGGCATCGACGCCCTCAGCGTCGACCCGACCCCCGGCGAGACCCTTCCCGCCCACCGCATCCTGTGCGGCGCCGACGCCGTCATCGCCGAGAACCTCACCAACCTCGCCGAGGTCCTCGACGCCCAGCACACCGGCCATGACGTCCACGTCAGCCTCTTCCCCCTGCACCTGCCCGGCGCCGACGGCGCACCCGTCCGCGCCGTGGCCCGGATCTCGGAGCCGAAACCTTGAGCAACGACCACGACACCGCCCTCGCCGCGGCGGACGCCCTGATCGCGGCGTTCGCCGAGGGCCGTACCGACGACTACTTCGACGCCTTCGCGGCCGACGCCACGTTCGTCTTCCACACCACCGGCCGGCGGCTGGACTCCACCCAGGAGTACCGCGAGCTGTGGCAGCGATGGAGCGAGGAGGACGGCTTCCGCGTCCTCGCCTGCGACTCGGACGACCGCCGCCTCCAGTTCTTCGGCGACACGGCCGTGTTCACCCACGCGGTGACCACCCGCGTCTCCACCACCGCCGGAGAGGAGGTCCTGCACGAACGCGAGACCATCGTCCTCCACCGCACCGCCGGCGACGCCTGGCAAGCGGTCCACGAGCACCTTTCCGCCGTGACCGGATGAAGTCTGCGGTTCTGCAGCGCGCCCCCTAAGGGGCGCTGGGGTCCCTCTGGCCGAAGGCTGGGGGAGGAACTGCGCGACCAGCCACCACGGCGCCGCAGACGACCACGACACGGCACCCCCAGCGGAGCGCTCAGCCGAACTCGTCCTCGAAGAGGGAAAGCTCCGCCCAGATCGTCTTGCCCTCCGCCGTGTGCCTGGTGCCCCACCGCTGCGTCAGCTGGGCCACCAGCAGCAGGCCCCGGCCGCCCTCGTCCCAGGTCTTGGCCCGGCGCAGGTGCGGAGCCGTGTGGCTGGTGTCGGAGACCTCGCAGATCAGGGTGGTCGTGTCGTGGATCAGCCGGAGCCCGATGGGGTGGGCGCCGTAGCGGATGGCGTTGGTGACCAGCTCGCTGACCACCAGCTCCGTCGTGAAGGCGGCCATGCTCAGGTCCCACACGTCGAGCTGCTCCACGACCTGCTTGCGGATCGGCGCGACCAGCGCCGGGTCGGCGGGGATGTCCCAGGACGCAACCCGGGTCGGCGGCAGGCCCTGGGTGCGGGCCAGCAGCAGCGCCACGTCGTCGGCCGCGCCGCCGGACGGCAGCAGGGCGTGCAGGATCCGGTCGCAGGTCTCGTCCAGCGAGTCGCTGTCCGCCGCCAGCGCCTCGTGGAGGAGCCGGCGGCCGGTGTCCGGGTCCCGGTGCCGTGAGGTGATCAGGCCGTCCGTGAACATCGCCAGGACCGTGCCCTCGGGCAGCGTCACCTCGGCCGACTCGAACGGCAGCCCGCCCAGGCCCAGCGGGGGACCGGCGGGCAGGTCCAGCAGGTAGGGGTGGCGGCCGGGGCGCAGCAGGACGGGCGGCGGGTGCCCGGCGCGGGCCAGCGTGCAGCGCCGGGACACCGGGTCGTAGACGGCGTACAGGCAGGTCGCGCCGACCTCGCCGGGGCTGCCCTCGCCGCCCTGCTCCTCCGAGAGCCGGAGCACCAGGTCGTCGAGGTGGGTGAGCAACTCGTCCGGGGCCAGGTCGATGTCGGCCAGGGTGCGCACGGCGGTCCGCAGCCGGCCCATGGTCGCCGAGGCCTGCACGCCGTGGCCGACGACGTCCCCGACGACCATGGCGACCCGCAGCCCGGACAGCGGGATCACGTCGAACCAGTCGCCGCCCACCCCGGCCCGCGCCGCCGGCAGGTAGCGGGAGGCGGCCTGCAGGGCCGCGGTGCGCGGCAGTGTCCGGGGCAGCAGACTGCGCTGCAGGGCCAGGGCGGTCTCGCGCTCCCGCGAGTACCGGCGGGCGTTGTCGATGCAGACGGCGGCCCGGGCCGTGATCTCCTCGGCGAGCAGCACGTCGTCCGGGCTGAACGGGTCGAGCCGCCGGTGCCGCCGGAACACCGCGACCCCCAGGGTGGTGCCGCGGGCCTGGATCGGCACCGACATCGAGGAGTGCACGCCGAACTCGCGCACCCGCTCTCCGCGGCGCTTGTTCCAGGACAGCCACTGGTCCAGCTCGCCGGAGGTCACCGAGGCCACGATCGTGTGCCCCGCGGTCAGCGAGTCCGCCTGCGGTGAGGAGGCCGGGTAGACCTCGCTCTGCCCGGGCTTGAGGACCGCCTCGGGGACGCCGGGGAGCACGGACTGGTGTGCGATGCGGCGCAGGGTGACCGGCGCGCTCAGCCGGGCCGGGAGGTCGCCGCCGTGGTCCGGCGGGTCCAGCAGGTCGACGGTGACGAGGTCGGCGAGTGCCGGGACGCAGACGTCCGCCAGCTCCTGGGCCGTCCGGACGACGTCGAGGGTGCTGCCGATCTGCACGCTCGCCGCGTTGACCAGCTGGAGCCGCTCCCTGGCCAGGTAGTTCTCGGTGAAGTCGTGGGCGGCCAGGCTCACGCCCCACACCCGCCCGGCGGCGTCGGTGACCGGCGCCATCCGGGCCAGCCACGCGTGCGCCCGGTCCTCGCCGCCGGTCCGCATGAACGTCTGCACGTCCAGCGGCCGGCCCGAGGCCAGCACCCGGAGCATGTTCCGCTCCAGGTCCCCGCTCTCCGGCTTGCCGCCGATCTCGGTGACCCTGAGCCCCTGGACCCGCTCCTCGGCAAGCCCGATGACGTGGGCCATCGCCTCGTTCATCCGGCGCAGCCTGAGCTGGTCGTCGTAGACCGCGATGGCGCACGGCGACTGCGTCAGCGCGGCCGTCGCCAGCGGATCGTCCGGGGTGCGCGGTCCGCCGCCGTCGAGCGGGGAGACCACCAGCCAGTGGCCGGGCCGCTGGTCGTGGGCCGGGGTGTGGTGGGCGAGCAGCCAGACCGGGATCGTACGGCCGTCCCGGTGGCGGAGCCCGAGGGTGCCGTCCCAGCGGACGCCGACGGGCGCGCGCGGTGTCACCTCCCCGGCGAGCAGCAGCGCCGCCGGCCGGCCCACGACCTCGTCGGCCGGGTGGCCGAGGAGCCGGCGCGCGCCCTCGCTCCACTCGGTCAGTGTGCCGTCCTCGCCGATGACGGCCCGGGCCGTCGCCGCATCGTCGAAGGGATAGACCCGGCTCATCTCGCCACTCCCAAGCGCACACTCACCGTCAACAGGTGCACCACTCGTGTTCAGGGTAGTGCTTCGGACCCTCCCGCGACCGGCAAGCGGCGGCGGCCGGTCGGTCGGGACCGGGCCCTGTCCGGGGTGCCGAACGAGGGCCGGTCGACAGGGCGAAAGGGGTGGGTGGAGGCTTCCGGACCCTTGACGGACACAAGTGCCACCCCGTCAGAATCTGTTTGTTCGCGATCAGTTGTGAGTAGTTCTGGGCCCTGATGAGGGAGAGCCGCACCATGACGGTCACACGCAGATCGGTCCTGGCAGCCGCCACGGCAGCCCCGACGGCCGGCGCCCTGCTGGGCGCCCCGGGCGCCTGGGCGGCCCCGGACGCGGGTACGTCGTCGCAGGTCACCGGCCGCCGCACGGTCGCCCTGCGGGACGGCTGGCGGTTCGCGCTGGTCAACCCGGGCGGGATCACCGACCCGACCGGCGCCTACGCGGACGCCGCCGACCCCGGGTTCGACGACTCGGCCTGGCGGCAGGTCGCCGTACCGCACGACTGGAGCATCGAGCAGACCCCCACCACCGACCACGGCACCACCAGCGGCACCGGCTTCTTCCCGGGCGGCCTCGGCTGGTACCGGCTCGCCTTCACCCTGCCGCCCGGCTACGCCGGCAAGCGGATCTCGGTGGAGTTCGACGGCGTCTACATGGACTCGTACGTCTACTGCAACGGCACCCAGGTCGGCCGCCACCCCTACGGCTACACCGGCTTCGCCTTCGACCTCACCGACCTCCTGCACACCGACGGCAGTACCGTGAACGTCCTCGCGGTCAAGGTGCAGAACCAGCTGCCCAGCAGCCGCTGGTACTCGGGCAGCGGCATCTACCGTGAGGCCCGCCTGGTGGTGACCGACCCCGTGCACGTGGCGCGCTGGGGAACGTACGTCACCACTCCGGACGTCAGCGCCGGGCGGGCCGTGGTGCGGGTGCGCACGGCCGTCGTCGACGAGTTGGGCGCGGGCGCGGACGTGACGGTCCTCTCCCGGATCGCCGGCCCCGACGGCCGCACGGTGGCCCGCACCTCCTCCACCGTCACCGTCACCGGTTCCGGCGGGACCACGACGACCCACGAACTGACCGTCGAGAGACCGAAGTTGTGGGACGTCGACGCCCCGCACCGGTACACCCTGCACACCGAACTGCGGGTCGGCGGCACCACCACCGACACCTACCGCACGGTCTTCGGCATCCGCAGCTACCGCTTCGACCCCGACGAGGGCTTCTCCCTCAACGGCGTCCCCACCAAGATCAGGGGCGTCGACCTCCACCACGACCAGGGCGCCCTCGGCGCGGCGATCAGCGCCGACGCGGTGCGCAGACAGATGACCATCATGAAGTCGATGGGCGTCAACGCCTTCCGCACCTCGCACAACCCGCCCTCGCCGCAGATGATCGAGGTCTGCGAGGAACTGGGCATCGTGATGATGGTGGAGGCCTTCGACTGCTGGAAGACCGGCAAGACCAAGTACGACTACGGCCGGTTCTTCGACGAGTGGTGCGAGGCCGACGCCACCGAGATGGTCCTCGCCGCCCGCAACTCGCCCGCCGTCGTCCTGTGGTCCATCGGCAACGAGATCCCCGACTCCACCTCGACGGCCGGTCTTGCCATGGCCGACCGGATCATCGCCGCCGTCAAGGCCGCCGATGACACCCGCCCGGTCGTCATCGGTTCGAACAAGTACCACGGCGTACCGGCCAAGGGTTCCGCCGCCGACCTCATGCTCGCCAGACTCGACGGACTGGGCCTGAACTACAACACGGCCAAGTCGGTGGACGCCCTGCACGCCGTCTACCCGCACCTCTTCCTCTTCGAGTCGGAGTCCTCCTCGGAGACCTCGACCCGCGGCACGTACCAGGAGCCGGAACACCTCAACACCGGGGAGAA
Source organism: Streptomyces sp. NPDC028289 (assembly GCF_055565975.1). NCBI lineage: Bacteria > Bacillati > Actinomycetota > Actinomycetes > Kitasatosporales > Streptomycetaceae > Streptomyces > Streptomyces sp. NPDC028289. Next base: position 139,329 of record NZ_JBVHTI010000006.1, read on the forward strand.
CCACACCCCCGGCCGCCGCGAGACCTCGTCCTACGACAACAACCTCGCCTCCTGGACGATGAGCGGCGAGTACGGCCACAAGAAGGACCGGGACCGGAAGTGGTTCGCCGGCCAGTTCCTGTGGTCGGGCATCGACTACATCGGTGAGCCGACGCCGTACGACGTGTTCCCGGTGAAGTCGTCCTTCTTCGGCGCGGTCGACACGGCCGGCTTCCCGAAGGACATGTACCACCTCTTCCGTAGCCAGTGGACCGGCGAGCCGATGGTGCACCTGCTGCCGATGAGCTGGAACCACGAGGAGGGGGAGACGGTCGAGGTGTGGGCGTACGCCAACGTGCCCTCCGTCGAACTGTTCCTCAACGGAACGTCCCTGGGGGTACGGGAGTTCGACACCAAGCAGACCACCGACGGCCGCACCTACCTGGAGACCACCGAGGCCACCGGCGACGACAAGACCTTCACCACCGGCCCCTACCCGGGCAGTTACACCAGCCCCAACGGCAGCGCGGGCAAACTGCACCTGACCTGGGAAGTGCCCTACCGGCCGGGCGAGTTGAAGGCGGTGGCCCGGCGCGACGGCAGGGTGGTCGCGACGGACGTCCTGCGCACCGCCGGCGCCGCGCACGCCGTCCGTCTCACCCCCGACCGCACCTCCCTGGCTGCCGACGGGCGTTCACTGGTCTTCGTCACCGCCGAGATCGTCGACGCGCACGGCGTGGTGGTGCCCGACGCCGAGCACCTCATCTCCTTCACCGTGACCGGCGGTTCGCTCGCCGGGCTCGACAACGGCCGTGAGGAGAGCGCCGAGCGCTACCAGGCAAGCACCCGGACCGCCTTCCACGGCAAGGCGCTCGCCGTCGTGCGCTCCGGTACGAAGCCCGGGGGACTCAAGGTGACCGCCCGGGTGGACGGCCTGCGCAAGGACACCGTCACCGTGCCCACCACCCCCGCCCGCACCGTGGCGAGCACCCCCGCCCCCGACTTCGGCCCGGACCACCCGTCCCCGCCGGACCTCCCCCACGCGGACGCCAGTTACTCCGGCCGTCCGGACACCCTCCCGGCGGCCATGCTCGACGGCGACCCGGCCACCGGCTGGTCCAACGCCTTCGCCAAGTCGGCCACCGCCCTGCTGCCCGCGTTCGGCGGCGCCCGGACCGCGGACTGGGTGTCGGTCGACCACGGGCGCACCCGTACCTACGACCGGGTGGACGTCTCCTTCACCGTGGACGCCACCCACGCCCTCCCCGCCTCGGTCGAGGTGGCCGTCTGGGACGGCACCGCGTACCGGGCGGTCGAGGACACGGCGGTGGCCTGGGCGACCGCCTCGGACGCCCCGACCGTCATCACGTTCACCGCGGTGCGCGGCTCCCGGATCCGGCTCACCCTGACCAGCGCCCACCCGGGACAGACCTCGGGCGCGGTAAGGATCAGCCGCCTCGACACCTGAGGCGGCCGAGGCGGCGGGCGGTCCTGGCGGGCCGCCCGCAAGGGGCCCCCGCAGGTACCGTGGTGAGTCGGTCTTGACCTGCGGGTATTTACGGTGGAGTACCCTCGCGGTACCGTGAAGGGCATGCCAGCTCTCAACGTGGAGTTCAGCGACCGCGAACTTGAGGACCTCAGGCAGATAGCCAAGGAGCGCGGTACGTCGATGAAGGCCCTCGTCCGTGAGGCGGCCGCCGCCGACATCGCCCGGCACCGGGCCCTGCAGGAGGGGGCGGAGGAGTTCCGCCGTTTCTTCGCGGCCCACGCCGCCGAGTTCGCCGCCGCGTTCCCGGACGACGAACAGCCGCCCGCGAAGGGCGAGGCCGCCTGACCCATGCCGCCGGTCATCCACATCGACGTGCCCTGGCTGCTCCAGCGCCATGAGGAAGTCATGCCGGAGCAGCCCACCATCAACGACTTCTCCGCGCTGGTCGCCGCCGTCGCCCGGCACCGGGTCGACCCGCCGCGGCTCGGGGTGGACTCCGACGCTGCCTGGCGGGCCGCGGCCCTGCTGCACACCCTCGCCCTGCTGAAGCCGCTGCCCTCGGCCAACGCCAGGTTCGCCTGCGCGACCGCCGTGGCCTACATGTACGTCAGCGATGTCGGCATCGACCCGCCCTACGGCGCCCTCGTCGACCTCGCCCGCGACCTGATGAACGGCAAGGCCGACGTCTACGCCGCGGCGGACCGGCTCCGTTCCTGGCAGCTCTGACACCTGCCCGGACGTCCAGGGAGAGCTGCCCCCGCGGTCCTCGGGGCCGCCGGCCGAGGGCGGGAGGAACGGGGCCGGCGGCCTGTTTCGCGCGGAAGAGCCGCCGTTCCACGCGGGGCCTCGTGAGGAGGGCCGGTCATCAGTGGACCACCCGTGCGGGCGGGCCGGGAGCGTGCGCGCGGGACCGGTGCGTGCGCACGGTTCACACGGGGCGCGCGGAATGGTGAATGCGGCCATGAAGGGGCAATAGCCACCGGCGCCTTTCTGACTTCCTGTCAATGCTGTCGATGTTGTACGGGCGCCTTGTTGCTTGTGTGAGACTTGTGCGAGGGTGAATACCCGCGCGGGGTAATGGCCTGGTCCAATTCGGCAGTTGAGGAACGCGACCGACACCGTACCGACACCGTGGCGGCGAATTCCCGCTCCCCGCAGGCGCACCGAAGAGGTACGCACCACCGCACCAAAGGAATCCGCTCCGTGCCCACCCCCCACCCGCCTCGCCCTTCCTACCCGCCGCCGGGCGGTGGTGCGGGGGAGTCCGACGAGTCCCTCGCCGCCCCGCTGCGAGCCGGATCGGACATCGAGGCCTCCCGGTCCGCCGCGCTGCTCATGGCCCGGCACTGGCGGCCCGTCCAGGAATACGCGGTCATCTGCCTGGCCGCCTCCGGGCCCGTCGCGCACATGGTCGCGGCGGCCGCCTTCCACCAGGTCCTCGACCGGGTGGCCCTCGGCGAGACGGCCGACGCGATCCGGCCGCGCCTGCTGGTCTCCGTCCGCGACACGGTCGCCAACTGGGCCGTGGAGGACCGAATAGCGGAGGTTCTACCGGACCTCGGGAAACCGGCCGGCGGTCGCGGTATGCGCGCCACGAAGTCCATGACCCCGGAAAACCGCACCCTCGCGGAGCGTTCATTCCTGGGCCTTCCGGCGCTCGCCCAGAGCCTGCTCTGGCATGCCGAGGTGGAGGCCGAACCGATAACCGTACCGGCCGGTCTGTTGGGCATGGACACGGCAACCGCATCGGCGGCTCTCGAAGACGCCCGGGAGAAATTCCGCGAGGGCTGTGTCCGCGCCCACCGGGAACTCGCGCCGTCGCAGGAGTGCCGCTACTACAACCGGCTCCTGGACGTGCCGATCCGGCGCGGGGGTGCCCTGCTGCCGGACGTCCAGGAGCATCTGGCGCAGTGCCCCTACTGCAGGGCCGCCGCCGAACAACTCGGCCATGTCGAGGGCGGACTGGGCGTGCTGCTGGTGGAAGCGGTGCTCGGCTGGGGAGCCCGCCGCTACCTCGACTCGCGCCCGGGACGCAAGGGCGACGAGGAGGCTCCCCGGACCCGCGCCGCCGCCCGGCGCGCCGGCGGGGGCGGGCGACGGCGTGCGGCTGCCCGGACCCGGATCCTCGCCCGCATCCCCGTGCAGGTGCGCCGCCCGCCCGGCTCCTGGTCGTCGAAGACGCTGCTGACCAGTGTCGGCGTGGCCGGCGCGGGACTGCTCGCCTCCGTCCTCGCCGTCAGCACGCTGTCCGGCGGCGGTGACGGCAAGGACGCCGTCGCCACCTCGGGCCTGGTCCCCGGCGACTCCGAGGCCGAGACCACGCCCTCGCCCACCTCCGGCACGGCCGGGCTGCCGTCCGCCGACCACACGACGCGGCTGCGCAATGCCGCCGCCCAGCTCTGCCTGGACATCGACGGCGAGCCGAAGGCCGGGGCGAGTGTCGTGCTCGCCGTGTGCTCCACGGCCTCGACCCAGCAGTGGACGTACGAGAGTGACGGCGAGCTGCGCAGCGCGGCGGGGCCGGACCTGTGCCTGGACTCGCACGCGGACGCCGGGGTGGTCATCCTCGGCACCTGTGCGGCGGAGGACGCCGGGCGCGGCAAGGACGTGCGCTACGACCTCACGGTCCAGGGCGAGTTGCTGCCCAGCTGGGACGAGACCCTCGCCCTCGCGACGGGCGGGGTGGACTCCGGCTCCGACATCGTGGTCAAGGTCCGCGACCACACCAGCGGCCAGCACTGGCTGACCGACGCCCCGCTGCCGTCCCGGAGCCGCGGCTCGCTCTCCATCGCCGGGACCGGGGGGCCGTCGGCACAGCCGGCCGAACTGGCCGGCCACTAGGCGCTCCGCTGGAATGGCCGCGATGCGCCGTGGGTCGTCCGCGGCGCCGTCGTGGCTGGTCGCGCAGTTCCTCCCCCAGCCTTCGGCCGGGGGTACCCCCAGCGTCCCTTCGGGGCGCGTTCAGTTCTGGTCGGCGTCCGGGCCCTGGGCCCGGACCTTCTCGACGTGCTCCAGCGATTCGCGCAGTTCCGTCAGCCAGTCGTCGGTGTGTCGCTGGACCAGCCGTACGCACCAGGCCAGCGCCTCGCTGCGGCTGCGTGCCACGCCGCCGGCGATCAGGGTGTCCAGCACCTCGCGCTCGGGCTGGCGCAGCCGGGTCATCACCGGCGCGGCGACATGCGTGAACAGCGCCCGCTGCCCGGCGCACTCCACGCCCCAGGAGACCTTGCGCCGGAACTGGTGCTCCGCCTCCCTGGCCACGGCCATCCGGCTCTCCCGGGTGCGCTCCCGGAACTCCTGGATCCGGCCCTGTACGGCCGCCTCCCGTTCGGCGTCCGACGCGCCGTCCGCCAGGGCGGGGCCGGGGATGCGCCCGATGACGGTGACCTCCTCGCGGTCGACCGTCACCTCGACCAGTTCCTCGAAGAGGTCGTCGGGCAGGCGGCCGGTGAACCAGCCGCGGAGCTTGTCGCGTTGCTCTTGAGTAATCATGTAATGACGATTACTCCGTTGCAGCACGAAGGCAAGGGCTTGCCCGGAAGTCCGCCGACAGCGGAAGCGGAATGTTTCAGGACGATTAACGAGGCGATGGGATCAGGCCATTTGGCCGCTTCGAGCGATCAAGAACCGCTCCGTTGAGCGGTCGATGCGTTCGAATTCCGTGACTTCACGCCACTGATTCAATACGCAAGGTTACCGAAACCTGTGGGTTCGATGTGTGTTTCGGCGGCGGACTCGGCAGAGTGGCGCCCGCCGCCCCGGCACCCACCGGGCCGGGGGCGGCACCCGTCGAATCGAGCGGAAGGATGCACACAATGCGAACCACCGCGCGCTGGGCAGCGACCCTCGGCCTTACGGCCGCCGCCGTCTGCGGACCCCTGACGGGGGCCGCCGTCGCCGCCCCGAGCTCGCTCTACGCCCCGTCGGCCCTGGTGCTCACCACCGGCCACGGCACTGACGCGGCCACCGCCACGCCCGAGCGCGCCGTCACCCTGAACTGCGCCCCGAGCGCTTCCGGGACCCACCCGGCGGCCGCCGATGCCTGCGCCGAACTGCGCGGCGCCGGCGGTGACCTGGACGCCCTCGTGCCCAAAGCCGACGTGTGGTGCACCAAGCTCTACGACCCCGTCGTGGTCACGGTGGAAGGCGTCTGGCAGGGCAAGCGCGTCTCTTACGAGCACACCTTCGGCAACCAGTGCATGAGGGATGCCTACGGGGCGCACGTCTTCGCCTTCTGAGCCCGGGATCGCACGGTCCTCGTGACTGCCGGACAGGTCCGCAACTGGGGAGTGCGGCCCCTGGAGCGGGGAACCTGCGATCCCGCACCGGGGGGCGGACGGGTGGTGTGGGGCTGCCCGTCCGACCCCCGGCATCACCGCCGCTCTTCGGCGTTCCCGTCCCGGGGAACGCCGGGGAGCGGCGGAAAACGCCCCAGGAGTCCCGAGGCCCGTAACAGCCGTGGAATCCGGGGCCCTTCGCACACCAGCCGCAGCCGGCCGCCCCGCTCCCTGGCCCGCGCCTCGGCCCGGCACAGCACTCGCAGCCCCGAACAGTCGAGAAAGTCCAGCCGCCGCAGATCGACGAGCACATCGGGCCCGGCTCCGGCGGTCGCCGCGAGCAGGTGCTCGGCGAGCAGCTCCTCGGTGGCGATGTCGACCTCGCCGTAGACCTCGACGACGAGGTACGGCCCGCTGCGACGGGTGCGCGCACAGGAGTTGGCGGCGGGCAGCCCGAGGCCGTCGGCTTCCGGCGTCATCTCAGAGCCCCCCTCGCCGGGGCGGACATGGGCCGAGTTGTTACCCGCTGGGAGCGCCTGGCATCCCTGATGGCGGCGGCGCAAGATCAGATCCACTCAACCGGGTGAATTTCTCTGAAGTGGCTTGACTGGACGCGCCCCATAGGGCGCTGGGGGTACCCTCGGCCGAAGGCTGGGGGAGGAACTGCGCGACCAGCCACAACGCACCCGCGGGCGACCATGGCGAGGGGCCACCGTCTCCCTGCTGACGGCGGCCCCTGAGTCCCTGTTGCGGCTCTGCGGACGTTACATGTGCACAACCGGCGCCGCGTCCGGGTCCTGCTGCGGCACCCCCTTGCGGAACAGCAGGAAGGCGATGACCGCGCCGGCCGCGAACATCCCGGCCGACCACCAGAACGCGGTCGTGTAGCTCTCGATCGTGGCCTGCGCCTGCACCAGCTTGCTGGTCGCGTCCTTCCCGGCCAGGTAGTCCGTCGCCGCGCTCGCCGCGAGCGTGTTGAGCAGCGCCGTACCGATCGAACCGCCCACCTGCTGCATGGCGTTGACCGTCGCCGACGCGACACCCGCCTCGTCGGCCGTCACCCCGCCCGTGCCCAGCTGCATGGCCGCCGGCATGACCAGGCCGAGGCCGAGGCCGGTGATGATCAGCTGCGGGAGCACCGCGCTGACGTAGCTGGAGCCGACGCCGATCCCGGTCAGCCAGGCCATGCCGGCCGCGGAGACCGCGAAGCCCAGCGGGATCACCACCTTCGGGCCGAGCCGCGGAACCAGGGCCTGGGTACCGATCTGCGCCGTCACCATCAGGCCGCCGATCATCGGCAGGAACGCCACGCCGGTCTTCGTCGGGCTGAAGCCGAGGTTCAGCTGCAGGTAGTAGGTGAGGAAGAGGAACACGCCGAACATGCCGCCGGCGGAGATCAGCACGGTGAGGAGCGAGGCCGCCCGGTTGCGGTCCATCAGGATGCCCAGCGGCAGCAGCGGGTGCTCGGCCTTGGTCTGCCACCAGGCGAAGGCCGCGAGGAGCACGACGCCGGCGATCAGGAAGCCCCAGGTCAGCGGCGAGCCCCAGTCGTGGGTCTCGGCGTTGGAGAAGCCGTAGACCAGCGAGAACAGGCCGGCCGCGACCAGGACCGTGCCCAGCACGTCCAGCTTGGAGTTGCCGGCGTCCCGGTGGTTGTGCAGCAGGGCCATGCCGCCCGCGAAGGCGACGAAGGCGATCACGACGTTCACGTACAGGGTCGAGCGCCAGTCGAACGTGTCGGTGAGGACACCGCCGAGCAGCAGGCCCACCGCGCCGCCGGCACCGGCGATGGCACCGTAGACACTGAACGCCCGGGCCCGCTCACGGGCGTCGGTGAACGTGGTGTTGAGCAGCGAGAGCGCGGTCGGGGCGAGCAGTGCGCCGAAGGCACCCTGCAGGGCGCGCGCGGTGACCAGCATCCCGAAGCCGTTCGCGGCACCGCCCAGCGCCGACACGGCGGCGAAGCCGACGACGCCTATGAGGAAGGCGGTCTTGCGGCCGAACAGGTCGGCGATCCGGCCGCCGAGCAGCAGCAGGGACGCGAAGCTGAGGGCGTACGCGGTGACGATCCACTGCCGGTTGCCGTCGGAGAACCCGAGGTCGGCCTGGGCGGAGGGGAGGGCGATGTTCACGATGGTGGCGTCGAGCACCACCATCAACTGGGCGACGGCGATGACCGCGAGGATCCACCACCGCTTGGAGGAGGCGGCCGGCGGCGCCTCCTCGGTACCGACGCTGACGTCGTCGGTCAGGGTCTTCTCAGACATGCGGGAACCACTCCAGGGAAGTCGTTCGGGATTTACCAAGAATCCGCTTCACTGCCACGGCACCTACAGCTCCGCGAACGAAACGGTTTCGTACACATCGAGCCTAGACCACTTTCAGCGAAACGGCAACGTTTCGCTGGGGCGGGCCCTCGTCCATTCCTTGACGGGAATATAACCATGCAGGCATATTGAAACCATGTCCGCAGACACCCTCTGGACCGCCCTGGCCGACCCTCACCGACGCGCCATGGTCGGCCTCCTCCTGACCCGCCCACGCCCCGTCGGCGAGATCGTGGAGGCATGCGGCCTCAGCCAGCCGAGCACCTCCAAGCACCTCAAGGTGCTGCGGGAGGCAGGCCTGGTCCGGGTACGGCAGGACGCGCAGCGCCGCGTCTACGCCCTCGACCCGGCCCCGATCGCCGAGCTCGACGCCTGGCTGGCTCCGTACCGCCGGTTGTGGAACCGCAGCCTGGACCAGCTGGGCCGCCGCCTGGACGAGACGGCGGACGACCCAAAACCGGCGGACGACCCATAACCGGCGGACGACCCGGAACCCCCCTCCCCGAAGGACTGATCCCGATGCCCGCCGAACTCACCGGCACCTACGTCACCCTCGACGACGGCCGCCCCGCGGTCCGCTTCAGCCGCGTCTACGGCCACCCCGTCGACCGCGTCTGGCACTTCGTCACCGACCCCGACGAACTCGCCGGGTGGTTCCCCTCCCGCGCCGAGTTCGACCTGCGCCCCGGCGGAGCCGTCACGTTCACCGGCGACCCGAACATGCCCGAGTCGCAAGGCACCGTGCTCGCCGTCGACCCGCCCCGGAACCTGACCTTCGCCTGGGGCGGCGACGAGATCCGCTTCGACCTGGAGGACGCCGGGCCCGACCGGACCCGCTTCACCCTCACCCACGTCCTGGGCGAGGAGAACACCGCCGCCCGCAACAGCGCCGGCTGGGAGGTCTGCCTCGCCGCCCTCGACGCCAAGGCCGGCGGCGAGCGTTTCCAGGGCCCGCACGCCGGTGTCACCGCGCCCTGGAAGGAGTACTACCAGGGCTATCTCGACGCCGGCCTGCCCTCCGGCGCCCCCGTCCCCGGGGCCTGACCCGTCAGGCGAGCTGCCGCCGCACCAGCTCGTGCAGCCGCCCACCCGTGTCGGCGAGCAACTGGGCCGGCGGGCCCTGCTGGGCGACCTTGCCGTCCTCCATCACGATCACCCGGTCGGCGTCCAGAACCGTGGACAGCCGGTGGGCGATGACGATCCGGGTGGCGTTCAGCGCGCGGGTGCTCTCGATGACCGTGCGCTGGGTGTCGTTGTCCAGGGCGCTGGTCGCCTCGTCGAAGAACAGGATGCGGGGCCGCCGGATCAGCGCCTGGGCGATCATCAGCCGCTGCCGCTGGCCGCCCGAGATCGCGCCGCTCCCGGCGACGATCGTGTGCAGCCCCATCGGCATCCGCTTGATGTCCTCCGCGAGCCCCGCCATCTCGGCCGCCGCCATCGCCTCCTCGGGGGTGTACGGCTCGGTGCCGCAGATGACGTCCAGGATCGAGCCGCTGAACGGCTGGGCGTGCTGGAGCACCACCCCGCACTGGCGGCGGACCGCCGACTGGTCGAGGGCGCCCAGGTCCTGTCCGTCGTACAGCACGCTTCCCGAGACCGGCTTGTCGAAGCCGATGAGCAGCCGCAGCAGCGTCGACTTTCCGCAGCCGCTGGGGCCGACGACCGCCACGAACTCGCCCGGGCGGATGGCGAAGGAGACGTCGTCCAGGACCAGGGGACCGTCGTCCGTGTACCGGAAGGAGAGGCGGCGGGCCTCGACGGCGCCGGACAGCGGGCCCGGGCGGGTGCTGGCGGTGCGGACCTCGGGGGCGGCCTCCAGGACCGGCTTGATCTCCTCGAAGAGGGGGAGCGCGGCCACCGCCGACACGAAGGAACCGGTCAGCTGGGTGACCGAGGTGAGCAGCATCGTCACCGACGTGTTGAAGGTGAGGAAGGCCGCCGCGTCCATCGCCCCGCGCGCCGGGCCCGCGAGGAGCATGAACATCAGCAGGGTGCAGACCGGGAGGTAGACCGAGCCCAGCACCGTGGTGAGGTTCTTGATCCGGCCCACTTTCTGCTGGAGCTCCCGGCTGCGCGCGAACTCGCCCGCCCAGGCCGCGTACGCGTAGTTCTCGGCCGCCGCCACCCGCAGCTTCGGCAGGCCCCGCAGCGTCTGGAAGGCCTGGTTGTTCAGCTTGTTGCCGAGCACCACGAGCCGGCGCTGCCAGCGCACCTGCCACAGTCCGAGCCCGAGGAACAGCGCGGCGATGACGACCAGCATGGCAAGGGCCGCCAGCGCCATCGGCACGCTGTACCAGAACAGCAGACCCAGGTTCATCACCCCGACGGTCACCGACTGGGCGACCACCGGACCGACGCCCGCCAGCAGCCGGCGCATCGCGCTCACACCCATCGCCGCGCTGGCCAGCTCCCCGGTCGAGCGCTGGGTGAAGAACTTGGTCGGCAGCCGCAGCAGGCGGTCCCAGACGGCCGGTTGGAGGGTCGCCTCGATACGGCCCTCCAGGCGGAGGATGGTGAGGTTCTCCAGGAGCGTGAACGCGGCGGACACCACGGCGCTGACGATCACCGCCAGGCAGACCTGCACGATCAGGTTCGTCTGGGCCTTGGGAACGTAGTCGCCGAGCACCTTTCCGGTGGCGATCGGCACCAGGGCGCCGATGGCCACCGTGACCAGACCGGCGAGGAGCAGGCTGCCGAGGTCGCCGCGGGTGCCGTGCAGGCTGAAGCGGAGCAGGCCGAGCGGGCTGAGCGCCTTGTCGGGCAGCGGCCGGTAGAACATCACCGCGCGCGGCTCGAACTCCGCCGCGTTCGCCTTTTCGATCGGGGTCTCGCGGCCGGTCGCCGGATGGACGGCCACATAGCCGCCCCGCCGCCACAGCAGCGCGACCGGCGCGCCGGACAGGGCGCGGTGTCCGACCAGCGGGCCGACGTTGTCGTGCCACCAGCGGCCGTCCAGACGTACCGCCCGGGTACGGACCCGGGAGGCGAGGGCCACCCGTTCGACGGGGTCGATGCGGTCGCTCTCGGTGCCGCTCTGCGCGGGCTCCGCGAGGGTGATGCCCGCGGCCTCGGCGACCAGTCTGCAGGCCGCGTAGGAGGCGTCGGCGTCGGCGGCCGTGGTGCGCTTGGCCGCCTTGCCGATGGAGGCGAGGAGGGTGTGGTCGGCCTGGGCGCGGACCGCCTCACCGGCCTTGATACCGGCCGCCGTACGCGTCTCGTGGGTGCGCTCCAGCTGCTCGATCCACCGGTCGAGGGTGGTCAGCAGCCGGTACTGCTGGTCGACCATGCTCTGCCACAGTGCAGGGTCCGTCAGCAGGTCGGCGGCCGCCTCCGCACCGTACAGCGAGCCGTACTGCACGCTGCCCGGCGGCACCTGCATCCAGAAGACGTCGTCGTCGGTGGGGGCCGCGGCGCGCTCGCTGGCGGTCATCGGGGCCTGGAAGAGGATGGACAGGCCGCGGCCGACGCCGAGCGCGAGGGCGTACTCCAGGGGGCTGGTGGCCGGCGGGACGTACTGGGGGTTGCCGTACTCGTCGTAGGACCAGGTCTGGGTGTCGGAGGGCTGGTACAGCTCGCGCAGGCCGATGCGGTGCACGACGCAGTCGCGCAACGGGCGGGCCACCAGGGTGTGCTGGGGCCCCGCGACCGGGCCGAGCAGGAGCGAGCCCGCCTCCAGGCGGCCCAGGTGGTGCCAGTGGCCCTGCTGTCCGGCGTCCACCGCGAACAGGTCCAGGGCGCCGGACGCCACCAGCCACAGCACCTGCGGGCCTTCGAGGTCGAGGCGGTTGAAGCCGGCGCAGTCGATCCGGGCGCCCAGTGATCCGAACGCGCCGAGCACGAGGTCGCCTTGGTCCACGGTCGTCATCTCATCGCTCCCTGACCAGCGCGGCGTACGCCCCGCCGTGTGCCACCAGCTCGTCGTGCCGCCCGCGCTCCACGACCGTGCCGTGCTGGAGCACGACGATCTCGTCGCTGTCGCGGACCGTGCTCAGCCGGTGCGCGATGACGACACAGGCACAGCCGCGGCGGCGCAGGTTGTCCATGACGATCAGCTCGGTCTCGGCGTCCAGGGCGCTGGTCACCTCGTCGAGGACGAGGATGCTCGGCCGGCGCACCAACGCCCGGGCGATCTCCAGACGTTGGCGCTGGCCGCCGGAGAAGTTGCGGCCGTCCTGCTCGACCCTGCTGTGGATGCCACCGGGCCGGCGCGTCACCACGTCGTACAGCGCCGCGTCCCGCAGCGCCTCCTCCACGGCCTCGTCCGGGATCGACGGGTCCCACAGCGCCACGTTGTCGCGCACCGAGCCCTCGAAGAGGAAGACGTCCTGGTCGACGAAGGAGACGGAGGCGGCCAGGGCACCGCGCGGGATGTCCTCCAGGCGCTGCCCGTCGATGCGGATCACGCCTTCCCAGGGGGCGTACAGGCCCGAGATCAGCCGGGAGACGGTGGACTTGCCGCTGCCCGAGCCGCCCACCAGGGCCACCTGGCGGCCAGGGCCGACGGTCAGGTCGAAGCCGGTGAGCAGGGGCTTGTCCAGCGGGCTGTAGCCGAAGCTGATGTTCTCCAGCTCGACATGGCCCTGCAGCCGCCGGGTGGAGTCGGCGGCGCCGGGGCGGGCGTACACCGGGTCCGCCTGGAAGTTCTCCACGTCCTTGAGGCGGGCCACGTCGGCCGCGAAGTCCTGGATGCGGCCCGCCACGCCGTTGAGCCGGGTCAGCGGGGCGGTGAACCGGGTGACCAGGGACTGGAAGGCGACAAGGAGGCCGACCGAGATACCCCCTTCGACCGCCCGCATGCCGCCGATCCACAGGATCAGCGCGCTGTTGACGGTGGCGAGCGTCGGGGCCACCACCCCGAGCCAGGCGCTCGGCACCCCGAGCCGCTGCTGCTCCTCCAGCGTGCTCGCGTGCTGCCCGGCCCACCTGCGGAAGTAGCCGTCCTCGCCGCCGGTCGCCTTCATCGTCTCGATCAGCTGGAGGCCGGTGTACGAGGTGTTGGTGAGCCGGGCGGTGTCCGCGCGCAGCTTCGCGGTCCGGGTCGCGCGCAGCCGCACGACGAGCCGCATCGCCACGATGTTCAGCAGGGCCACGCCGATGCCGAGGAAGGTGAGCTGGACGTCGTAGGTGTAGAGGAGCACGGCGTAGAGGACCACGACCACGGCGTCCACGCCGGCCGCCGCCAGGTCGCGGGCCAGCGTCTCGGCGACCTGGTCGTTGGACTGGAGCCGCTGCACCAGGTCGGCCGGGCTGCGCTGGGCGAAGAAGGTCACCGGGAGGCGCAGCAGGTGGCGCAGGAAGCGGGCGCTGGTCAGCGTGGAGGAGACGATCCTCCCGTGCAGCAGGTTCGCCTGTTGCAGCCAGGTCAGGACCAGGGTGAGCAGGACGCAGGTGCCCATCGCGGCGAACAGCACGGTGAGCAGCGAGGTCTGGCCGCCGATGAGGAACAGGTCGATGTACTGGCGGCTGAGCGCGGGCACCGCCGCGCCCACGACCACCAGGAGCAGGCTGGCCAGGACCGCGGCCGGCATGGTGCCGGCGGTGCCGCGCAGCCGGGCCGGCAGCGCGCCGAGGACGCCGGGACGCCGGCCGCCCTTCTCGAAGCCGTCGCCCGGCTCCACCACCAGCACGACACCGGTGAAGCTGCCGTCGAACTCCTCCATGGGCACGAACCGGCGGCCCTTGGCGGGGTCGTTGATGTAGACGCCCCGGCGGCCGAAGCGGCGGCCCATGCCGTCGTAGACGACGTAGTGGTTGAACTCCCAGAACAGGATCGCCGGCCCCTGCACGTCGGCGAGGGCGGCCAGGTCCATCTGCATGCCCTTGGCGGTGAGGCCGTAACTGCGGGCCGCCTTCAGCAGGTTGCTGGCGCGCGAACCGTCGCGGGAGACACCGCAGGCGATGCGCAGTTCCTCCAGCGGGACGTGCCGGCCGTAGTGGCCGAGGACCATGGAGAGGGAGGCGGCGCCGCACTCGACGGCCTCCATCTGGAGCACGGTGGGCGTGCGGACCGTCCGGCCGCGGCCCTTGGGAACCGGGCGCTTGGGCGGCGCGGCGCGCCGGCGGCCGCGGGTCTCCTGGGCGGTGGTCACGGGAGCAGCCAATCGACGGGATGCTGGTCGGCCAGCCGGATCGAGCCCGAGGCCAGGGTCATGGAGTCGAGCCGGAACGGCGGCCCGTCGGCCGAGGACCACTTGTAGCCGCTCTTCGTCCTCCGGGACGGGTCCAGCCGGACCAGTACGGCCACCGGGCGGCCCTTCTTGGTGAACTGGTCGCCGAGCTGGCTGTCGCCGAGGAACGCCGCGATCGACTGCGCCGACTGGGCGGCGCGGTCCACCGACTTCACGTGGCCGCGCAGCACGCCGTACTCCTGTGTCGACACCGACGACACGGTCAGGTCGACCGGGGCGTTCGCGGGGATGGAGGAGGCGTTCTCGGCGGGGACGTAGACCGTGGCGTACAGCGGGTCCGAGGCGTGGGCGACCTTCTCCACGGCGGCGACGTTCGCACCGGTCTGGATGATCTGCCCGATGGTCGCGGCGAGCGCGCTGATCCGGCCCGCGGCGACCGTGCGCACGACCGAGTCGCCCTGGCTCGTGTGCACCTTCAGGACGGGGGAGTTCGCCGGCAGCCGCTCGCCCTGCTCGGCGAGGACCGCCGTGACCTGCCCGGCGACCGGGCTCTGCAGGATGTAACTGCCCTGCCCGTGGGTGAGGATGGCCTGCGCGCTCACCGTGGAGGCGACCGAACCGGTCACCGCCCACACCGAGGCCGCCGCCATCACGACGACCGAGACGGACAGCGCGAGCCAGCCCTGCGGGCGGGCGAAACGCACCGGGAGATCGAGCTCCTCCGGTGACTGGAGCTTGGCGAGGGCCTGTTGGCGGAACTGCACGGAACTTCCCTCACCTAGGGGAGAGGCACTGGTGAAGAGGGTGTTTCGGAACGGGGGTGTTTCGGGACACCCGAGAGCCCCGGGGCCGGGATCCGGCTCCGGGACTCAGCGGCAACGAGGTGCGATCAGAGACCGGCGACCAGGTTGGTGACCGGCTGCGTGTTCAGGCCGGTGACACCCTCGACGGTGCCGACGACCGTGTTGACCAGGCCGGAAACCGGGGCAACGCTGTCCACCAGGCCGGTGACGGTGCCGACGGCGTTCAGGGACAGGCCGCCGGAGACGTTGTCGAGCTCGGCGTCGGAGATCTCGACGGTCTCAACCTGGGGGGTGGAGTTCATGATGGAACTTCCCTTCATATGGATATTCACAAGGGGGAGAGCGGCCCCCCGACGCCCTTCAGGGACGAACACGGCCCTTGGGGGGACGAGCGGACGGCCGCGACCGCGAGCGCCGGGCGCCCGTTTCCGGAAGCCCTTCGCGGCTCCCGCGGTGCGATGGATCAAAGCACGCCCGCGGTCCGGGCTTCCAATCAACCAGGCTCCTCACCTGGGAACTTGAGCTCCACAAGGGCGCAACCGTGCAGGCTCGCGCACCGCTTGTCGGCGACTCCTTCACAAGGCGCACGACTTCGCCCCGGCCGCACGGCTTGCCCACCCGGCGGCGAATCCGGCACTCCGGGCCAAGGGCGCGGCAGGGGGCGTGCGGTTGTGCAGATCCGCCGCTTCCCGTGACCCGCTTGGGTGGTGGATGTGCAGATTCCCTGAAGCAAGGATTCCGGTCCGTGGTCGCAACAGAACGTTGGTGACCGGTTGCTGACGGTGTCGGTTCGTCGCTGCGGAAACGCGCGGGGTCAGCCCAGGAGCGCGTAGACCGTGCTGGCCCGGGCCGCGAGCGCCCCCGACCTCTGATCGCTCATCGTGATGTCGGCGAACGCCATCCGGCGGCCCAGTTTGGTCAGCACCGCTTCGATCAGGACATCCGAACCGGTCACCGCACGCTGGAACGAGGTCGACTGCTGCACCGTCGTCATCGGCACGAAGCCGCCCCGGGCCGCCGAGACCGCGATCACCGTCGCCGTGTCGGCCGCCGCCATCAGCGCCTGCCCCGACAGCCCGCCGCCCTCCCGGGACAACCGGTCCGACCAGGGCAGACGCAGCGTCGCCCGGTCCTCGCCCAGCGCCTCGACAGCCAGCCCGAGGTCGAGCACCCAGGGGGCGAAGTTGGCGGAGAGGATCTTGTCGGCTTCGGCGGTGGTGATCGTCATATGGGGGATTGTTCCCGGCCCGGCGGCCCGGTACGCGGACCTGGTTCACCACGGGCGCGCCATGGCCGATTCAGCACCGGGTCAAGGAAGTTGGGAAACGGAATTGAACGCACCACGTGACCCGCCCGTACCTATGGCCATCCAGGCGCCGCTCACGAACGACTGCCCCGCAACGGCAGACACTCCGTCCCTTGGAGGTCGAGAAGTTTGAGTCACAAGCGAATTCCGAAGCGCAAGGCCGCGATCGCGGTGGGCGGTGTCGCGGCGCTCGGAGCCGCGGCGTTCCTGCTGCCGATGGCCAACGCGTCCCAGGACAACGCCTCCGGCGCCACGGCCACCGCTCCCAAGACGCTCAAGTCGGCGTCCGACGCCTCCGACCTTGCCTCACAGCTCCAGGACCTGCTCGGCCAGGCCTTCGCCGGGTCCTACTACGACAGCGGCAAGCAGCAGCTCGTCGTCAACGTCATCAGCGGCGACAACAACATCGTCGTCCAGGCCGAGAAGGCCGGCGCGGTCGTCCGCCAGGTGCAGAACAGCAACTCCGAACTGGCGGCCGTCGCCCAGACCCTGAAGACCAAGGCGACCATCCCGGGCACCGCCTGGGCCGTCGACCCGAAGACCAACAAGGTCGTGGTCACGGCCGACTCCACCGTCACCGGGTCCAAGTGGGACACGCTGCAGTCGACGGTCCAGAGCCTCGGCTCGAACATGGCGACCCTCAAGAAGTCGTCGGGCACCTTCAAGACCCTCGTCTCCGGCGGCGACGCGATCTTCTCCCAGGTGCAGGACGGCACCGTCCGCTGCTCCCTCGGCTTCAACGTCACCGCCTCGGACGGCAGTCCCGCCTTCCTGACGGCCGGTCACTGCGGGGTCGCGGCCAAGGACTGGTCCGACTCCGAGACGGGCCAGCCCATCGCCACCGTGGACCAGGCCCAGTTCCCCGGCAACGGCGACTTCTCGCTCGTCAAGTACAACGACGCCACCACCCAGGCGCCGAGCGAGGTCAACATAGGCAACGGCCAGACCGTCGCCATCAACCAGGCCGTCGACGCCACCGTCGGCGAGACCGTGTTCCGGATGGGCTCCACCACCGGGCTGCACGACGGTCAGGTCACCGGCCTCGACGCCACCGTCAACTTCCAGAGCGAGACCGACCCCAACGGTGTCGACACCGTCACCGGTCTCATCCAGACCAACGTCTGCGCCGAGGCCGGCGACAGCGGCGGCTCGCTGTTCACCCAGGACGGCGGCGCGGTCGGCATGACCTCCGGCGGCAGCGGCGACTGCACCTCCGGCGGCGAGACGTTCTTCCAGCCGGTGACCGCCGCCCTCCAGGCGACGGGCGCGACCCTCGGCGACGGGGGCGCGGGCGCGGGTGCCGGCGACGCCAGTGCCACGGCCGACCCGTCCGCCACCGCCGGTGACCAGAACGGCGCCGGCGACCAGGCCGGCGGCGACCAGATCGGCGGCACCGCCGACCCGTCCGCGACGGCCGGCGACCAGAGCGGCACCGGCGACGCGACCGGTACCGGCGACCAGTCCGGCACGAGTGACGCGACGGGCACCGGCGACCAGTCCGGCACCGGCGCGGACAACACCTCGTCGTCCAACTGATCCGTTGCACTGACCCGTCGCACGGCCGGCCGGCGGTTCCCCGCCGACGGTGGACGATCCGGCCCTCCGGCGGGAGGGCCGGATCGTCCACCGTCGTCAGGTGTCAGCCGTCGGGCTCGGCCCGCAGCAACAGCACCGCGACATCGTCGACACGCTCCTGCGCCGCCGCACTGTGCCGCACGAGCGTGTCGGCGAGCTTGTCCAGGGGCTGGTCGCCGTTCTCAGAGAGCAGTTCCCCCAGGTCGACCAGGGCGTCCTCGATGTCCACGCCGGGGGATTCGACCAGCCCGTCGGTGTAGAGGGCGAGCACCGAGCCCGGCGCGAGCGACACCTCGGTCGTCGGGTACGTCGCCTCCGCGTCGATGCCCAGCAGCGGACCCCCGGCCAGGTCGAGGACCCGTACCCGCCCGTCCGGACGTCTCAGCAGGGGCGGCGGATGCCCCGCCCGGGCCATCACCGCGCGCCCGCGCTCCGGGTCCAGCCGCAGGTACAGACAGCTCGCGAACAGCTCGGCGCCGGAGTCGATCAGCAGCCGGTTGGTGCTGCGCATCACCTCCTCCGGCGCCTGCCCGACGCTCGTGAAGGCCCGTACGCCGGTACGGATCTGGCCCATCAGCCCGGCCGCCGTCACGTTGTGCCCCTGCACGTCCCCGATCACCGCCGCCGCCAGCGGGCGGGTGGGCACCAGGTCGTAGAAGTCGCCGCCGATCTCCATGCCGTGCATGGCCGGCAGATAGCGGGCGGCCGCCTCGATGCCGGCCGGCGGGGCCAGCGAGCGCGGCAGCAGGGCCGCCTGCAGACCGTGCGCCAGCTGGTTCTTCGCGTCGTAGAGCAGGGCCCGCTCCAACGCCTGCGCGATCATCCCGCCGAGGCTGGTGAGCACGGCACGCTCGTCGGCCGGGAAGGCGTGCGGCTCGGCGTAGGCGAGAACGCAGGTGCCCACCGGGCGGCCCGAAGCGATCAACGGCAGATACGCCCAGGCGGCGAACCCCTCCGGGGACTCCTCCAGGTCCGGATACAGCCGTTCCAGCTGCTGCCTCGACTCGAAGAACGCCGGCACGCCGCTGTTCAGGGCATGGGTGCCGGGCGTGCGTTCTGCCAGCGGGAGGCCGTCGAAGCGCTCCACGGTCCGCGGGTCCTCGTACCCGCGGTGCCCCAGCACGTGCAGCCGCCCGCCCCGCGGGCCGAGGACCACCACGGCCTGGCTGCCCACGGACGGGGCGACCTCGTCCGCCACCAGCTGCACCACGTCCTGCACCCCGACCGCCTCGGTCAGCGCCCCGGCCAGGCTCAGCACCTGCGAGATGGTGACCAGCCGGTGCGCGGGCGTAGCGTCCGCGCGCGGTGCCGCCCCCACCATCTCGGCGACCGCCCGCGCCCGGCTGATCCGGGTGGTCAGCCCGGTCGTGCTCGGATACATCCGGAACGACAGCCAGTCGCCCGGCGGCCGCAGCGCCACGAACGACGTCACATGCTGGCTGATCAGCGCCGCCCGGTAGCGGTCCTCGTACATCGGGTCGTTCAGCCACGGCACCGACACCCACGGCTGGGTGCCCAGCAGATCATCGACCGGCACACCGAGCAGTTCGGCCGCCGCCGCGTTGGCGAAGGCCACCCGCCCGTGCAGGTCGAGCGAGGCGAGTCCGTACGGCAGCCGCCCCACCATCCGCGCCGCCTCCACCGTGCCCAGCGTGCCCGCCACCCCCGACGGCGGTGCCGCCAGCAGATCCGGTTCGGCGCGCAGCGGACGGTTCTTCCGGGCGACCCGCTCCAGCCGTACCGCCAGCCGGTCGCACGCATAGGTCAGCGACTCCCGCTCCCGGTCGGACAGCACCGTCGGATGGGCGCCGGGCCAGGTCACGTACACCGCCCCGTACACGGTGTCCGGCGTCGCCACGGGCAGCGCGGCCAGCGCGAACGGGTACGGCAGCACCATCGCGATGCGCGGGTACCGACGGGCCATGTCCTCCTCGCCGCCCACCCACACCAGCCGCCGTTCGCGCGCCGCGTCCGCGACCGGGATCGGCGCGCTCAGCCCGACCCGCTCCCAGGGCGCCGCGAAGGCCCGGGGCAGCCCCGCCGTCACCGCCATCTCCAGAACCGGCTCGTCGGAGGCGAGCAGATAGACCGCGCCGGAGTGCGCCTGGACCTCCTCCATCATCGAGGCCAGCGCCAGCGACAACAGCGGCAGGCCGGACCGGGTGCCGTCGGGCGCCGGCACCTGGACGTCCGGCTCCGCCCCCGCCGGAGGCGCCCCCATCCCGTCGGACACGCCCGACCACCTCCTCGTCCGGCCGCGCGTCGCGTCCTCGGGATCAAGGCTCCCTCCTGGCGGCGACCGGCGCACGGCGAGAGCGGCGTGGACCCCCGCACCGGGGCGGCCCGGCATACCCCGTTCGCCCCCGCACATTCCCCCGCAGTCGAAGCGCGCGGCGGGGTACGAGCGCCGGGCGTGCGCCCCCGCGCACCCTGATGGCCGGATCTTCGCGCCCATGAAGGGTGGACGGCGCCAACAATGGGGCACGCGTTCCACACCTTGAACGGAAGAACCGACGTATGTCTGGCTGAGGGGGCGGCGGTGATCCGGGTACTTCTGGTGCACGACGTGTCTCTGGTGAGATCGGTCCTGGCGGAGTGGTTACGCCGGGAACCGGGTCTCCGCGTGGACGACACGCCGTGGCACAGCGCGCGGGGGCGGGTTCGGACGGTGCCGCCGGACGTGTGCGCGGCGGACCTCGACAGCTCCGGCACCCACGGCGTGCCGCCGCTGGCCGACCTGCGCCCGGCCGAGCCCGGTGCGCGCGCGCCGAGGCTGGTCGTACTTGCCGGTGCGAACCGGCCGGGGCTGCTGAAACGGGCGGCCGAGGCGGGGGCGCTCGGCTATGTCGACAAGGCGGGCGCGCCGGAACGGCTGGTGCAGGCGATCCGGCGCGCCGCCGAGGGGGAACGTTTCGTCGACGATTCACTGGGCTTCGGCTTCCTGCGGGCCGCGGAGATGCCGCTCACCAGACGTGAGCTGAGCGTGCTGGAGCTGGCGGCCGGCGGGGCCTCCATCGCGGAGATCGCCGGCAGCCTGCACCTGTCGCACGGGACCGTGCGCAACTACATGGCGGCGATCACCCGCAAGACCGGAGCCCGCAACCGCGTCGACGCGATCCGGATCTCGCAGGGCGAGGGATGGCTGTGACGGCACCGGCCGGTCCCGTCGGGCGCGGACGGTGGCGGCGCCCGTCTCACCGGGGGACGGACGGGTGTGACGAGGCCGCCAGGTCCCGGTACAGCGCGCAGGAGCGCAGCAGGTCCTCGTGGGTGCCGTAGGCCGTGCGGGGCCCGTCCAGCACCAGGATCCGCCCGGCGCGGCGGGCCGAGTCGATGCGGTGTGCGACGACCACCAGGGTGCCGCCGGGCCGCGTGGCGAACGCGTGCTCGGCGCGGGCCTCGGCCTCCGCGTCGAGATGGCAGGTGGCCTCGTCGAGGAGGGCGAGCGGCGCGGGGGAGAGGTAGGCGCGGGTCAGCGCGATCAGCTGCCGCTCGCCGGCGGACAGCGCCGCAGGACGCACCGGGGCGTCCGGACCGCCCAGTCGTTCGAGCAGCGGGCTGAGTCCGACCGCCTCGGCGGCGGCCAGCAGTTCCGGTCCCGGTACGGGGGCCGGGCGCAGCAGCCCGAGGTTCTCGGCGAGGGTGCCCGTGCAGACGTACGCCTCCTGCGGGATCAGCACCCGCAGCGCCGCCGCCCGCGCCCCCGGCACGGGGTGGCCGCACACCCGGACCGTGCCGTGTTCCGGGTTCAGCAGCCCGGCGGCCACCGCGGTCAGCGTCGATTTGCCGATCCCGCTCGGACCCACGACGGCGAGGTGACCGCCGTGCGGGACCTCGAGGTCGAGTGCGTCGAGGACGGGGGTGCTCGCCGGGCCGTAGGCGAAGGTGACGGCGGAGAGGGCGAGAGCGGGGGCGCCGGCGTCCGCTTCGCCTGCGGGCATCGGGGGCGCTTCGGTGTCCGCGGGCGGACGCAGTCTGCGCAGGACGACGGTGAGGCGCGCCCCGCCGGTGCCCAGGCCGTGCACGAGGTTCTGCAGGGCGGGGAGCAGGGACTGGGTGACGTAGGCGAGCGCGCCGACCAGGGCACCCGCGGTCACACCGTGCGCGAGCAGCCAGGGCGCGGCGGCGAGCAGCAGCACCAGGGGCAGCTGGCCGCCGACCGCGAGCGCCGCCACCCGTACGGCGCTCCAGCGGGCCAGCGCCCGGGCGGCCCGGAACTCCGCGTCCACCCGCTCCCCGACCCGGGCGGCGACCTGCTCCTCGGCCCCCGCCGCCGTGATGTCCCGCAACCCCGGGCCCACCTCCCCCAGTTCCGCCGCGAGCGCCTCGTCGGCGACCAGGAAGGCCTCCTGCCGGCGGGCCAGTGGCCGCAGGGCCGCCGCGAACAGTCCCAGTCCGGCCAGCAGCGGGGGCAGCACGACCAGCAGCAGCGGCGGCGCGAGCGCGGACAGCCCGGCGAGCGCGCCGGCGACCGTGAAGACGAACGACCGGGACACCAGCACCAGTCCGGCGAGGGTGTCCCGGGCGATCTCCACCTGCTGGGTCAGCCGGGACAGTGATCCCCGGTCCGCCTCCCGCACCCCGCGCGCGACCACCCCCACCACCAGCCGGTCCCGCACCGGCTCGACGAGGTCGGCGACCACGCCGTACACCCGCCGCGTCCCGTACGCCCCGGCCGCCACCCCGGCAGCGGCCACGGCGAGCCACCACAGCCCGGTCCGGGTGTTCCCGGCCAGGAACCCGGTGTCGAGCGCGCGGGCCAGGGCGTATCCGAGGAGAAAGGTCTGCCCGGTCTCCAGCAGCGACCAGCACACCAGGCGCGCCCATGCGGCCCGGCGCACCTGGAGCGGCGAGGCGGTCACCGTGCCGCTCCCTCGGCCGCCCGCGCACCGAACACCGCCCGGTACTCCGGATCACGCCACAGCTCCGCATGGGGACCCACCGCCCGCACCCGGCCGCCGTCCAGCCAGGCCACCGTGTCCGCACGGGCCGCGGTCGAGACCCGGTGCGCCACGATCAGCCGGGTCGGCCCCGGGCCCGGCGCCAGCAGGGCCGCGGCGACGCGGTGTTCGGTCACGGTGTCCAGCCCGGAGAGGGCGTCGTCCAGGATCAGCAGCCGGCCGGGGTGCGCGAACGCGCGGGCGAGGCCGAGGCGCTGGGCCTCGCCGCCGGAGCGCGGGGCGTCGGCCAGCCGGGTCGCCCAGCCGTCGGGCAGCCGGCGGATGTAGGCGTCCGCCTGCGCCTTGCGGGCGGCGGAGCGGAGGTCGGCGGGGGAGGGGGTGGTGAGACCGAAGGCGATGGTGTCCGCGACGGTCGTACCGAGGAGGGCCGGGCGGGCGAAGGCATGGGTGACGGCGCGGCGCAGCTCGTCGTGGCGGAGGGCGGCCAGCGGGACGCCGTCCAGCAGGACCTCCCCCGCGTCCGGGTCGGCCAACCGCCCGGCGAGTGCGGCCAGCAGGGACTTGCCGGTGCCGGAGCGGCCGACGACGGCTAGGGCGGTGCCGCCGGGGACGGTCAGGTCCACGCCGTCCAGCATCGTGCGGCCGCCCCGGTGGACGGTGGCTCCGCGCAGTTCCAGGCGGCCGGGGCCGGGCGGGAGCCGGTCGCTGCCGTGGGCCGGTGCGGGGTGGGTCAGCACCTCGGCGAGGCGGCGCGCGGAGGCGTGCGCCCGGGTGGCGGCGGCGAGCTGGCCGACCAGCACGCCGACGCCGGTCGCGAGGACGGCGTAGCGGGAGGCGGCGAGCAGTTCTCCGACGGAGATCCGGTGGCGGGAGAGCAGGAGGCCCGCCACCGCCACGACGGCGAGCTGGAGGAGGGGACCCACGGTGACCGCCTGGGCGGCGGCCCGGCCCTGCACCCGCCACATGCGGTGCCCGGCGCGGGCGAGATCCGGCAGCGGGCGCAGCACGCGCTCCGCCTCCCGGGTCTGGAGCCCGGCCGCCACGATCGTCCGGTGGCCCTCGACCGCCTCCGCCAGCGCCGTCGCGATCCGACCCTGCTCCCGCTGGTACTCGGTGACGCACGCCGAGGTGTCCCGGGTGAACGCCCGCAGCAGCAGGGCGAGGACGGGTGCCCCGGCCAGGAACACGGCCGCGAGCCACGGATCGACGAGACCGAGCGCGACCACCCCGCCGACCGGACCGGCCAGCGCGGCGAGCAGCGCGGCGAGGGCGGCGGGCCCGGTCCCGGCCTGCGCGGCGTTCCCGACCAGCCGGCCGACCAGGTCCCCGGCGCCGAACCGGGCCGACGCACGCGGTCCCAGCGCCAGCACCTGCCCGGTGACCCGTTTGCGCAGCCCGGCCGTCACCCGTGCGTCGACGGTCCCGGCGAGCACGCCCGCGCAGCCGTCCAGCAGCGCCAGCAGCAGCACGAGTCCGGCGGCCCGGGCCACCCACGCGGTCGCCGGGGCGCCCACCAGCAGCAGGTCGAGGGCGTGGCCCAGCACCGCGGGCAGCAGCAGCCCCGCCGCCGTGGCCGCCGTGCTCACCAGGCCCAGGGCGGCGCAGCGCGCCCCGGCGTGGCGCAGGGCGGTGCGTATCGGATCGCGGTGCGGGGGTCGGGTCATCGCGGCAGTCCTCGTAGCGGCGAAGGCCCCGGACGGACCCCCTCCCGAAGGAGAGGGCCGCCCGGAGCCGGTTTCGTGGTGCCGGTCAGGGACGGAGCAGTCAGAGACAGAGCAGAACGCTCGCCGCCGAGACGCACGACAGCAGGCTCACCGTGCTGGCGCCGCCGCCGTCGTGACCTTCCTCGGACTCCATCGTCTGCAGGTCGAGCAGTGCCATAACGTGTCCTTTCCGGGGGCCGAGCGGCCCCCCGGGTGTGATCGGGGACGGGGTTGTGTCACGACTCCGCCGAAGCGCGGAGCCGCGTTCAGGGGGCCGCCAGTGGCGGCGGGAGGAACGGCAGGTGGGCGGCGCGGTCGCCGTCGAGGGCGGCGGTGAGCGCCAGCAGACACCCGGCGGTTCCGGTCGCGAGGTCCATGGAGAGCCGCATCATCTGGTGGCCGGGAAAGGCGAGCTGGCCCTGGTAGGCCATCGCGAGCCAGCCGAGTCCGTCGATCTGCGCGGCGAGCCGCTGCGGGTCGGCGCCGGTGCGGGCGAGGTGCAGGATCATGCCCGCGCGGCCCTGGAAGAGGCCCGGCTGGGCGTAGAAACGCGAGGTGGCGGCGGTGTGGATCGCGTCCCGGGCGCGCTCGAAGTCACCGGTCCCGTCCGTCCCGTGGGCGAGCCAGTCGTCGAGCACCATGCCGATCCCCACGCTGCCGTCGCCGAGGTAGGGCAGCGTGCGCCACCCCTCGTCGACCTCCAGGCCCCCGCCCTTCTGCACCACACAGCGGTCCAGGTCCCGGCGCAGTGCCCGGCCGGCCGCAGCCAGCAGGGCGGCGTCGCCGGTCCGTTCGTGGCGCCGCAGCAGGAACAGCGCGGGCCCGGACGCGCCTCGCAGCAGTCCGGCGCGGCGCCGGGGCGTGTCCGGGAGCGGTTCGGCGAGACGTCGCAGGAGGATCTCCGCGGCCTCGGCGGCGCGGGCGCGCAGCTCCCGCTCGCCGGTCGCGTCGGCGAGGGAGTCCAGGACCAGGCCCAGGCCGGCCAGGCCGCCGTGCAGGTCGGAGGAGAGGCTGCGCCAGTTCTCCCGGAGGACGCCGTCGACGAGGTCCAGGGCGCGCTGCCGGTGGCCGAGCAGGTCCAGGACGTGGGCGACGCCCGCGAGACCGTCGTACAGGCCGAGCGGGGTGCCGGGCGGCGGGGGCGCGGTGTGGTCGAGCAGCCAGCGCTCACCCTCCTCGTACCGTCCGGCGCCGGCCCGGTCCAGGGCGTACAGCACCCCGGCGGCACCGTGCGCGAGGCCGAGGCCGCCGCCGTCCCCGAACTGGGCGATGTCACCGGGGAAGAGCCGGTCGTCGCGCCCGGGGGTCGCGGAGGCGAGGATCGCCTTGGCCATCGAGTCCCGGCTGTGCGGCCACTCCGCCGGTACGACCGGACGCGCGGCCGGGGCGCCCCGGGTGATCTCCGCGACCGCCTCGTCCAGGAACCCGCGCGGCACGTCCGGGAACTGACCGGCGATCACGTCCGCGAGATGGGCCGCCTTGCCGCGGTCCACGACGAACAGCGTGGTCACGGGCAGGAAGAGGGCCAGGCGCAGACAGGCCAGCGCATACCGGTCCACCTCGGCGCCCCGGCGGTCCGGCGGGGCGAAGAAGCCGGGATGGGCGACCACCTGACGGCCGTTCTCCCCGGCCGGGGCGGCCGCCTCGAAGTCGATGAGGAACACCGACTCCTCGTCGGGCCCGACCATGATGTTGAAGACGTGCAGGTCGTTGAAGACGATCCCGCGCGCGTGCACCGCCGCCACGGCCTCCTCCACCTTCCGGTGGATGCGCAGCGCCCAGGCCGTGTAGTCCCGTACCGCCCCGGGATCCGGGTCCGCGGTGAGCAGCGGATGCCGTTCGGCGAAGAAGGCGTTGAGCGGGCGGCCCTCGAGGAGGTCCATCACCAGGAACCGGTGCTCGCCCAGCGTGAACCAGTCCCGGACCTCGGGGACCACCCCGGTGCCGGCCACCGCCTCGAGAGCGGCCTTCTCCCTGCCCAGCCGGGTGACGGCGTCGGCGCCGTCGGCCGCCAGCCCCGCGTGCGGCCGCCCCTCCTTCAGCACCACCCGCCGCCCGTCCCGGGTGTCGGTCCCGGCGTACACCCCGCCGCCGTTGGAGAAGTGCAGCGCCTTCTCGATCCGGTACGGCAGCTCGCCCACCGTCGTGGCCTCCCGTGCCGCCAGCTGCGGCCGCAGGAACTCCGGCAGCGTCACCCACTCCGGCACCTGGAAGGCCGGCGTCCGCCGGTCCGGCACCGGCTTGCCGGCGCCGTCCCGCACCGCCGTCACCAGCGCACCGCGCTCGTCGACGACGTACGTGCGCGCGAACGCGCCGTAGCGGACGTACAGCGGTCCGTCGTTCCAGCGCAGGTCGGTCAGGATGTACGGTCCCTCGAAACCCTCCAGGAGGGCGCCCAGCTCCCGCAGCACCTCCTGCAGACGGCCCTCGTCGGGCGGGTACACCGTGACGAACTTCCCACTGGTGTCGCGGGCCGCGTACTTGGCGTTGCGCAGGTGCAGCAGGTGCGGTCCCGGGACGAACTTGAACGGGATGCGGCGCGGTACGCAGTAGTCCCACACGATCTCCGCGATCCGCTCCGCGTTCGCCCGGGTGGCCGATGAGTGGATCTTCCAGCCCTGGGCCGGCGAGGGCAGCGGCGCGTCGTCCGCGCCGAGCGGGGTCATGGTCAGCCAGTCCCCGGAGCGCGCCGCGTGCCAGCCCTCGGGCACCGCGCGACGCGCCGTGGCGAACAGCCGCTCCGCCCGCGGCCCGTTGGTACCGAGCCGGTCCGGCGTGTCGTAGAAGTGTCCGTCGGCCAGCGCGTACACCTCGTACCGTCCGTCCATCTGAGTCCCCCTCCGTGGGCCGGCCTCGACACTTCCAGGCGTCGCACGGTCGCGGACAGTCACGTCCGTCACGACATCCCTGTGCGGAACGCACGGGTCAAGACATGTTCGGTGGGTTTCGAGCGCGTCGGCGCCCCGCCCTCCACGGAACGGTCACAGGGGCTGCGCAGACGCCTCATAAGCGCTGTAATGGCGGCGTGGTCAGTGAGGGTGCTGCGATACGCGGAACGAGAACGGATCGCGCCGAAATCGCCCTCGAAACACTCACTGGCGATCCCGGCGCACCCGATCGGCTCCGCCGCGTGCTCGAACAGGCGCTGGTGTTCGCGGGCGCGGCCTTCGCCGGGGTGTACACCCCGGGCGACGACGGGGCCGTGCTGCGCCTCGCCGAGTCGGCGGGCCTGCCCCGCACCCTGTACGGGCTGCGCGACGCCTACCCGGCGATCGGACGGTCCCCGGCGGCGGAGGCGTACGGCACCGGGCGGCCCCTCTGGCTGGCCCCCGACGAGCTGGCCGGCTGCCCCGAGGCACGGCGGACCCCGTCCCAGGAGTTCTGGCTGGCCGCCCTGCCGGTGCCCGGCGGCGCCGGGCTCCTCGTGGCCGTCAGCGAGCGCGACGACGGGTTCGGCCCCGAGGACCGCGCCTGCCTGGACCTGGTGGCCCGGGCGATCGCCCTCCCCGCCCCGCTGCCGGCGGCGGCGGACACCGGCGAACTGCCCGCAGGCGCCTTCAGCCTCGCCATGGATACCGGCCGGATCGCGGTCGGCGACGGCATCCTCGACCTCTTCCGGATGGGCCGGGACGAGTTCGACGGCAAGGTCGAGACGCTGCTGGGCCGCACCCTGCCCGAGGACCTGCCCGCCCTGATGTCCGTCGTCGAGGCCGACCACATGTCCATCGGCGACCGCGAGCTGGAGTTCCGGATCCTCCAGCCGTCCGGCCCGCCCAAGTGGCTGCGGCTGCGCGGCCGGCTGGTGCCCGGCGGCGAAGGACGCCCGGCCCGGCTGGCCGGCACCGTCGCCGACGCCTCCACGCTCCGCTCGGACGCCACCGACGTGACCCGCGTGCAGCAGCTCGCCGCCGCCCTGGCCACCGCCCGCACGGTCAGGGACGTCGGCCAGGCCGTCGTCAACGCCCTGCGCGAGCCGCTCAAGGCCGACCGGATCGCCCTGGCCGAACTGGAGAACGACCGCCTGGTCGTCACCGTCCTCGACCCGCCCGAGGCCGAGTCCTGGCCCGAGCTGTGGCGCAGCGAGTGGCGCAGCGAGTGGCCCGACGCCCCGGTGCGGGCCATGCCCACCCTCGCCGCCGCCCTGCGCGAGGGCCGCGCCCAGATCTGGCCCGCCCGGGCCGCGCTGGAGCCCGCCCTCGCCGAGGTCGGTCCCGGCGGCCTCGCCGTCCTTCCGCTGCCCGCCGGCGGCCGGATGGCCGGCGCCTGCCTGATCGGCTGGGACGCCCCGCACGACTTCGGATCAGACGAACGCGCCCTGCTCACCGCCTCCGCGGGTCTCGCCGGCGAGGCCCTGATGCGCGCCCACGCCTTCGACGCCGAGCACGAACTCGTCGGGATGCTCCAGCGCGCCCTGCTGCCGCGCCGGCTGCCCGGGCTGCCCGGCGCCGAGGCCGTCGCCCGCTACCTGCCCACCAGCGAGGGCGGCCTGGAGGTCGGCGGCGACTGGTACGACGTTATCCCGCTGACCGACAACCACGTCGCCCTCGTCATCGGCGACGTCCAGGGCCACAACGCGAGCGCCGCCGCCCTCATGGGCCAGATGCGCACCGCCCTGCGCGCCTACGCCGCCGAGGGGCACACCCCCGACGTGGTCGTCTCGCACGCCAACCGGCTGCTCCTGGACATGGAGAGCGACCTCTTCGCCACCTGCTGCTACGTCGACGTCGACATGGAGGACGGCACCGCCTGGTGCGTGCGCGCCGGACACCTGCCGCCCGTGCTGCGTCACCCGGACGGCACCACGCGGATCACCGAGACCGAGGGCGGCCCGCCGCTCGGCGTGCTCGGCCGGACCGAGTTCCCGATGACCCAGCTGAGCCTGCGCCCCGGCACCGTGCTCGCACTCACCACCGACGGCCTGGTCGAGTCCCCCGACGCCGACATCGACGACGGCATGGAGCGCTTCGCCCGCGACCTCGCCGGCTCCGACCCGGCCCACCTCGGTCTGGTCGCCGACGCCCTGCTCGGCAACGCCCACCGCGCCGACGACGTCGCCCTGCTGCTGATGCGCTACGACGGCATGGCCGTCCGCCCGCTGCGGGAGAGCTGGACCGTGTGGCGGGTCCCCGAGGCGGCCCGGCACGCTCGCCGCTTCAGCAGGCGCACCCTGCGCTCCTGGGGCGTGACCGACGAGGGCATGGACGTGGCCCTGCTGGTCGTCTCCGAGCTGGTCACCAACGCCCTCATCCACACCGACGGACCCGTCCGGCTCGACCTGACCCTGGTCGACCACCGGCTGCGGGTCGCCGTCGCCGACGCCTCGCCGCGCAGCCCGGTGAAGCCCACCAACATCGGCTGGGAGGCCACCGGCGGGCGCGGCATCCTCCTGGTGGAGGCGGTGTCCACCGCCTGGGGGACCGTGCCGGCCAGCGGCGGCAAGCAGGTGTGGGCGGATCTCGTCCTGGCGGACTGACCTCCACCGCTCTCGACAGGCGGCCCGGCCCGACTCTCCTTAGTGTCCTTGACGTGGCACACACCTTCGAAGAGCTCGTGGCGAAGCACCGCGCGGCCGACGCGGCCCACGAGAAGGTCCTGGAACTGCGGGACGCCTACGGGCCACCGGCCCGGCAGCAGTCGGGCGGCGCCCAGTCGGAGACCTACGAGACGGCCCTGCGCGCCTGGCGCGACCTGGCCCGGGACGAACTGACCGCGGTGAACGAGTACGCCCGCGACGAGGGCCGCTCCAGGGCCGAGATCGAGGCCGAGGTGGAACGCGCGGCAGCCTGGCCGGCGGAGGGCTCCTGACCAGCGGACAAACAGGGCGGGATGCCGTTACGGGGCACCTCGTGGTCACATGACGTCCGCACCGAGGCCATACTGTCGTAACCAGTCAGGAAAACAGAAGAACGTCTCAATCAGATGTTCACCTATAAGGTGTAGCGAATGAAGGCTTTGGTGCTCTCCGGCGGTGCCGGAACCCGGCTGCGGCCGATCACCCACACATCGGCGAAACAGCTCGTACCGGTGGCGAACAAACCCGTGCTCTTCTACGGGCTCGAATCCCTGGCCGCCGCGGGCGTCACCGAGGTCGGGATGATCGTCGGCGACACCGCCGCCGAGATCGAGGAGGCGGTGGGCGACGGGTCGAAGTTCGGCCTGGACGTCACCTACATCCCCCAGGACCAGCCGCTGGGCCTGGCCCACGCGGTGCTGATCGCCCGCGAGTTCCTCGGCGACGACGACTTCGTCATGTACCTGGGCGACAACTTCATCGTCGGCGGCATCAGCGGACTGGTCGACGAGTTCCGCGAGACCCGCCCGGACGCCCAGATCCTCCTCACCCACGTGCCCAACCCGCGCGCCTTCGGCGTCGCCGAGCTGGACGCCGACGGCCAGGTGGTCGGGCTGGAGGAGAAGCCGCAGGAGCCCAAGAGCGACCTCGCCCTGGTCGGTGTGTACCTCTTCACGCCGGCCATCCACGACGCCGTCCGCGCCATCAAGCCGTCCTGGCGCGGCGAACTGGAGATCACCCACGCCATCCAGCACCTCATCGACCAGCGTGCCGACGTGCGCTCCACGGTGATCAAGGGCTACTGGAAGGACACCGGCAACGTCGTCGACATGCTGGAGGTCAACCGGACCGTCCTGGAGTCCCAGGAGCCGCGCATCGACGGCGAGGTCGACGAGGCCAGTCAGATCGTCGGCCGCGTGGTCGTCGAGGCGGGCGCGCGGGTCACCGGCTCCCGGATCGTCGGCCCGGTCGTGATCGGCGCCGGGACCGTCGTCAGCGACTCGTACGTGGGCCCCTTCACGTCGGTCGCCGAGAACTGCCGGATCACCGAGAGTGAGCTGGAGTTCTCCATAGTGCTGCGGGACTCCTCCATCGACGGGGTGGGCAGGATCGAGTCCTCGCTGATCGGCCGGCACGTCGAGGTCACCCCGGCACCCGGCACCCCCAGCGCCCACCGCCTCGTTCTCGGAGACCACAGCAAGGTGCAGATCCGTTCATGAATCTCCTCGTCACCGGCGCCGCCGGCTTCATCGGCTCCACGTACGTCCGCGGCCTGCTCGCCGCCGACGCGCCCGACGCGCCGCACATCACCGGGCTGGACAAGCTCACCTACGCGGGCACCCTGACGAACCTGCCCGAGTCGCACCCCCGGCTGACCTTCGTGCAGGGCGACATCTGCGACGCGGAGCTGGTCGACAAGCTCATGGCCGAGGCCGACCAGGTCGTGCACTTCGCGGCCGAGTCGCACGTCGACCGCTCCATCGACGGGGCCGGCGCGTTCGTCCGCACCAACGTGGTCGGCACCCAGACCCTCCTGGACGCGGCCCTGCGCCACGGCGTCGGCCCGTTCGTGCACGTCTCCACCGACGAGGTCTACGGCTCCATCGAGACCGGCTCCTGGCCCGAGAGCCACCCGCTCCAGCCGAACTCGCCGTACTCCGCCTCCAAGGCCTCCTCGGACCTGCTCGCGCTGGCCTTCCACCGCACCCACGGCCTGGACGTCCGCGTCACCCGCTGCTCCAACAACTACGGGCCGCACCAGTTCCCCGAGAAGGTCATCCCGCTCTTCGTGAGCAACCTGCTCGACGGCAAGAACGTGCCCCTGTACGGCGACGGCAGCAACGTCCGCGACTGGCTGCACGTCGAGGACCACTGCCAGGGCATCGACCTGGTCCGCACCGGCGGCCGGGCCGGCGAGGTCTACAACATCGGCGGCGGCACCGAGCTCAGCAACAAGGAGCTCACCGGCCTGCTGCTGGAAGCCTGCGGCGCCGGCTGGGAGCGCGTGGACCGGGTCGCCGACCGCAAGGGCCACGACCAGCGCTACTCCGTCGACTGGAGCAAGATCCACGACGAGCTGGGCTACACCCCCAAGCACGACTTCACCTCCGGCCTCGCCGACACCGTCGCCTGGTACCGCGACAACCGGGACTGGTGGGAGCCGCTCAAGGAGCGCGCCGCCCTGGAGTCCCGCAAGGAGCAGGAGAAGCGCTGATGAAGTGGCTCGTCGCCGGAGCGGGCGGCATGCTCGGCCACGACGTGACCGAGGAACTCGCCCGCCGGGGTGAGGAGGCCGTGGCCCTCGGCCGCGCCGACCTCGACATCACCAGTGCCGGCTCGGTGGACTCGGCGCTCGCCGCGCACCGGCCCGACCTGGTGGTCAACTGCGCCGCGTACACGGCCGTCGACGACGCCGAGACCGACGAGGAGCGGGCGCTGCTGATCAACGGCGAGGGCCCGCGCCTGCTGGCCCGCGCCGCCGCCCGGCACGGCGCCCGCCTCGTCCACGTCTCGACGGACTACGTCTTCGACGGCGAGGCCCGCACCGCCCCGTACCCCGAGGACCATCCGACGGCCCCGCGCACCGCCTACGGGCGCACCAAGCTCGCGGGCGAGCGGGCCGTCCTGGCGGAACTCCCGGGCGCCAGCGCGGTCGTCCGCACCGCCTGGCTGTACGGCACGCACGGGAAGAACTTCGTGCGCACCATGATCGAGCTGGAGTCCCGCCGGGACACCCTCGACGTCGTCGACGACCAGCGCGGCCAGCCCACCTGGAGCGCCGACCTGGCCGCCCGGATCGCCGACCTCGGCCCCCGCCTGGGCCGGGACGACCGGGCGCACGGTGTCTTCCACGGCACCAACTCCGGTGCGGCCACCTGGTGTGAGCTGGCCCGGGAGGTGTTCCGCCTGCTCGGTGCCGACCCGGAGCGGGTGCGCCCCACCACCAGCGAGGCGTTCGTCCGCCCGGCACCCCGCCCGGCCTACAGCGCCCTCGGGCACGACCGGTGGGCCGAGGTGGGTCTGGAACCGCTGCGGGACTGGCGGCAGGCCCTGGCGGAGGGGCTGCCGCTCATCCGCAAGGAGCTGTCCGCGTAGGACGCTTCAGCACCAACGCACCGCAGGGCGGCCGACGGCTCATCGAGCGCATCGGCCGCCCTGCGGCGCATCAGAGCGCTGCCCGGGCACCTTCCGCGGCGGCCCCGGCAGCCGGTCCCGGCGATCGGGCCGGTTCAGCCGTGGGTCTTGGCGAGCAGCTCCAGGACCTCGGCCGTGCTGCCGGACTCGCCGAGCCGGGGGAAGATCCGCTCGACGCTGCCCCGGTGCGCCTCGCCGTCGCCGTCGGCCATGGCGTCGGTGGCGAGCGTCACGTGGTAGCCGTGCGCGTAGGCGTCGCGGGCGGTGGACTCCACGCCGATGCTGGTGGCGATGCCGGCCAGCACGATCTGGGTGACGCCCCGGCGGCGCAGCTGGACGTCGAGGTCGGTGCCGTGGAAGGCGCTCCAGTTGTGCTTGGTGACCCGGATGTCGCCGGGGTGGCCGGAGAGTTCGTCGACGACGGCGTCCCAGCCCTCCGGGAAGGCGAGGCCGCGCGCCTGGCGCTCGGTGCGGCCCGGGACGGCGTCGGCGAAGTCGGCCGCGAAGGAGACCCGGACCAGGACGACGGGCAGGCCCTGGGCGCGGAAGGCGTCGGCGAGCTCCACCGTGCGGGCCACCACCTCGGGGCCGGTGTGCGGCTGGGTGGGCATGCCCACGATGCCCTGCTGGAGGTCGATGACGACAAGGGCGGTGCGCGGGTCGAGCGTGCTCAGAGACATGGGGTGGATCAGGCCTTTCGGGGGGCTTGACGGGGTTCGGGGGTGAGCCGGGCCAGGGAGCGGTCCGGCAGGGTGATCGCCAGCAGCAGTGCCGAGCCGGCGAGCATGAACAGGGCCAGGCCGTGCAGCCCGCCCGTGTCGGCGCGGTGCGGGTAGAACGCCGCGGTGGCGGCGGAGGCCCCCAGCGCGCCGAGGTACATGAAGGTGCGCAGCAGCCCGGCGGCGGAACCGATCCGCTCCGGGTCGGCCTGCCGGTACAGCGCGGTCTGCCCGGCGAGTCCGAGCAGGCCCTGCGGGATGCCGAGCAGCGCGCCGACCGCGAGCAGCAGCCAGACCGGGCTGCCGGCGCCGACCGGCAGCAGGGCCGCGCAGCCGGCGATCTGCAGCACGGAGCCGACGACCAGCTTGCCGCGGACGGCCTCCCGGCGTCCGGTGAGCGTGGCGGTGACGAGCGCGGCGGCCGACAGCGGAAGCAGGGCGAGTCCGGCGGTGGAGGCGTCGAGTCCGCGGCCCTGCTCCAGCCACTGCGTGTAGCCGTACAGGAAGGCGTACGAGGTGGTGTACGCGAGCAACTGGCGCACGTAGGTGACGACGAGCGGGACGTTGCCGCCGAGGACGCGCAGGTCGACGAACGGGTCGGGCACCCGCAGCTCCCGGGCCGCGAAGACGGCGGCCGTGACCACGGCCAGCGCCGGCAGGTACCAGCGGCCGGGCCGCGGGCTCATCAGGAACAGCATCAGCGAGACCAGCAGGACGGCGAACAGGGCCATGCCGGGCAGGTCCATGCGCTGCCGGTGCGCGGCGGTCGCGGTCCTCGGCAGCCACTTCACGCCGAGCACCAGACAGGCCGCGGAGAGCGGCACGTTGACGGTGAACACCAGGTGCCAGCCGCCGGCGCCGATCAGAATCCCGCCCAGCGTCGGACCGATCACGGCGACGGTCTGGGCGGACACCGCGAGCGCGGTCAGCACCGCGGCCGGGCTGTCCTGCCCGGTGCGCTCGGCCTCGCTGCGGGTCAGCCGCATCGCCGCCGGGTACGCCGCCGACGTACCGAAGCCGAGCAGCACCCGCGCCGCGATCAGCACGCCCAGCGAGGGTGCCAGCGCGCCCATCAGCCCGGCGACGCCCACCAGGCCGGTACCGACGAGGTAGAGCCGGCGCGGCCCGTACACGTCCACGAGCCGGCCGATCACCGGCTGGCCCACGGCGGTCGCCAGGTACAGCGCGGTGACCAGCCATGCCGTCTCGGCGGGCGGGGCCCCGAAGGCGATGCCGATCGGCACCAGGGCCACCGCGATCATCGAGGAGTTGATCGGGTTCAGTACGGACCCGAGGACCATCGGCGCGATCAGCCGCCGGTCGAATCCGGCGGGGGCCGGGCGGGTGTCCTTGCGGGTTCCTGCGGCGAGCCTCGGTATCACGGGCGCGACAGCCGTTCGAGCAGCTCGATCGCGGTGAGCAGGGTCCGGCGCTCGTCGTCGGTGTACCGGTCCTGGAAGGCGCGGGCCAGCCACTCGTCACGCGCCTGCCGGTTGCCCTCGACGCGGGCCTGGCCGGCCTCGGTCAGGGTGACCAGCTGGCGGCGGCCGTCGCTCGGGTCGGGGCTGCGGCGGATCAGCCCCTGCTGGTCGAGCGCGGCCAGGGTGGCGGCCATCGACTGGGGGCGCACCCCTTCGGCGGAGGCCAGCGCACTGGCCGTGGCCGCGCCGTGCTTCGACACCAGGGTGAGGGCCGACTCCTGCGACGGGGTGAGGTCCGCGTCCTGGGCGACCTCCCGGATGCGGCGGCGCAGCCGGCTGAACATCACGCGCAGGTCGCGTGCCGCACGGGTCGCGGAATCGGAGATCTCTGCCATGCGTCCACCGTAGAACCGGCAGCCGAAACTGTCCAGTCGGAACTGTTAAGTCTTGACTGAAGATCTTTCCGAGGTCCGGTGACCTAGGCTGGCCCGGTGCGCCTGCTCCTGACCTCCGACACCCACCTCCCCCTGCGCGCCAGGCGGCTCCCGGACGAGCTCCTCGCCGAACTCCCGCGCGCGGACGTCGTCCTGCACGCCGGCGACTGGGTCGACGAGGCCACCCTCGACCTGCTGGAGAGCCGCAGCCGCCGGCTCGTCGGGGTGTACGGCAACAACGACGGCCCGGGCCTGCGCGCCCGGCTCCCCGAGGTGGCCTACGCCGACCTGGGCGGCCTGCGCTTCGGGGTGATCCACGAGACCGGTCCCGCCCAGGGCCGCGAGGCCCGCTGCGCCGCCCGCTTCCCGGACCTGGACGTCCTGGTCTTCGGCCACAGCCACATCCCCTGGGACACCACGGCCCCGGGCGGCCTGCGCCTGCTCAACCCCGGCTCCCCGACCGACCGCCGCCGCCAGCCGCACTGCACCTACCTGACGGCGACCGTCACCGGCGGCGCCCTCACCGAGGTGACCCTCCACCGGCTGCCGCCCCGCTGACGACCGGCTTGCGGCGGGGCGGCAGGAGGCGGCCGATCAGAGGGGTGCGTCGGTGCGGGGTGGTAACCCGCAACGCATGGCAGACACACCGGCAACGCTGCTCCGGCGCGCGATGAGCCCGGCGCGGGTGTCGGCGGACCTGGGGGCACCCCCTCTGGGGGAGGGTGGTCGATGGCTACGCGCTGGCGCTCGCCTCGCTGATGCTCACCAGCGGCGCCGCCGGGGACCGGTACGGGCATCGCAGAGTCGTGCTGGCAGGGCTCGCCGTGTTCGGAGCCGGCTCGCCGGCGTGCGGGCTCGCCCCGGACGTGGCGGTGCTGGTCGCCGCGCGGGTGGCGCAGGGCGTCGGTGCCGCGCTGCTGCTGCCGGGCACGCTGGCCATCATCGGCCGCGCCTTTCGGGAACCGGCCGCGCGCGCTCGGGCGATCGGGGTGTGGGCGGGCATCGGGAGCCTGGCACCAACCCGCGCCCTCCCACACCGCTCCACCACAACACCCCAGAAACACGACCAACCGATGCTCGGCCACGGCCAGCGCCACCAGGGCCGCGACGGCGAGCAGGGCGGCGGTCACCGCCTCGGCCGGGCGGGCATGTTAGATGAACGCGTACGTCACCGCCGGCAGCGCAAGGCCGCTGAAGACCATGCCGGGGAGGTCGAGCCGCGGCGCCCGTTCGTCGACGCTCTCCGTCACCACGGCCGCCGACCAGGCCAGGGCGAGGAGCACGATCGGCACATTGACCAGGAAGACGGCCCGCCAGCCGAGCGCCTCCGTCAGCGCGCCACCGAGCAGCGGCCCGGCCGGCAGCCTGGTCGTGTTTCTGGGGTCGCGGTGGCGCGGTGTGGGGGAGGGGCGGGCGGTGTCGTTATCGGTGTGGGGAAGGGCGGCGCCTCCGCCGTAGCCTTGTCAGTGCCCAGGCAAGCAGGGCGGCCGCCGCTGCTGTCGCCGCCACGCGCTTGGCCACGGGCAGGCCCGCCGTGCGCAGCAGGTTGAGCGGCTCCGGTTCCTGCTCGTCGGCCGGTTCCGGGGTGTCGTCCCGCCGTTCGGCCAGACGCTCCGCCAGGCAGGCCGCGAACTGGCCCACCAGGCGGTCGCCCACCTCGGACAGCACCCCGCGCCCGAACTGGGCCGGGCGGCCTGTCACCGTCAGGTCCGTGCGCACCGAGACCGCCGTGCCGTCGCCGTGTTCGGTGAGGGTGCCGGTGACCGTGGCCCTGGCCGTGCCCTGCCCGCGGGTCTCCCGGCCGCTGGCCGCAAGCACCATCCGGTGCGCCGACTCGTCCTGTTCCTCGAACACCGCCGTACCCCGGTAGGTCACCGTGACCGGGCCGACCTTGACCTTCACCGAGCCGGTCACGGTCTTCCCGTCGTAGTCCTCGACCACGGCGCCCGGCAGGCACGGCGCGACCCGCTCGATGTCGAGGAGCGCCGGCCAGGCCTCGTCGACCGGCACGGGGACGGTGAACTCGTGGTGCAGTTCCATGACTCACTCCTCCTGACAGTCAGCGGACGGCGGATGCGTGGATGGCGCCGGTGGTCGTGGCCAGGGGCGCGCCGCTGCCGCCCCAGCGCAGGGCCACGATCTCGGCCGCGACGGACACGGCGACCTCCTCCGGGGTACGCGCGCCGAGGTCGAGGCCGAGCGGTGAGCGCAGCCGGGCCAGTTCGGCCTCGGTCAGACCGGCCTCGGCCAGCCGCGCACGCCGTTCGTCGTGGGTCCGGCGGCTGCCCATCGCCCCGATGTAGGCGGCCGGCCGGCGCAGCGCCTCCTCCAGCAGCGGCACGTCGAACTTCGGGTCGTGGGTGAGGACGCAGATCACCGTGCGGTCGTCGGTGGCGGTGCCGCGGAGATAGCGGTGCGGCCAGTCGACGACGACCTCGACGGCGGCCGGGAAACGCTTCGGGGTGGCGAAGACCGGACGGGCGTCGCAGACGGTGACCCGGTAGCCGAGGAAGTCGCCGATGCGGGCCACCGCGGCCGCGTAGTCGATCGCGCCGAAGACCAGCATCCGGGGCGGCGGCGCGAACGACTGGAGGAACACGGTGACCGCGTCCTCGCGGCGTTCGCCGTGCGGGCCGTAGTGCCGCAGGACGGAGGCACCGAGCGCGAGTTCGCCGCGTGCGTCGGCGGTGGCGGCGACGTCGAGGCCGGTCGTGCCGAGGGTCCCGGCCGTCCGGTCCGGCCAGACGGCGAGCGTGGCGCCCTGCGGTGCGGGTCCGTCCACCACCGTCGCCACCGTCACCGGCTCGCCGGCGGCGACCGACCCGGCCACCGCGCCGAACGCCGGGTCGGAGCCGGCGGTCACCGGCCGGACCAGGAGGGTGATCTCTCCGCCGCAGGTCAGCCCGACCGCGAACGCGTCCTCGTCGCTGTAGCCGAAGGTCCGCAGCGACGGCTCGCCGCTCGCGACGACCTCCTGGGCCAGCTCGAAGACGGCGCCCTCGACACAGCCGCCCGACACACTGCCCACCACCTCGTCGTCAGGACCCACGGCCATGGCCGCACCGGGCCCGCGCGGCGCGCTGCGGCTGACCGCGACCACCGTGGCGAGACCGAACGGGATCCCGGCCGCATGCCAGCCGGCCAGCGTCGGCAGAATCTCACGCACCATCCGCTCCCTTCCCCGGTCCGCTCCCCGGCGCGCCGCCGGCCCGCGCCCCGCGCACCACGGCGGCGAGCCGCTCCAGCGCAGCCAGGCTGTGCCCCGCCACGAAGGCGTCCACGCTGGGCAGCGCCGCCGCCATCCCGGCCGCCAGCGGCGCGTAACCGGGCCGTGCCTTGCGCGGGTTCGCCCAGACCACCTGGTGGGCCAGGGCGTGCAGCCGGCGCATCTGCTGCCCGAGCAGCTCCGGGTCGCCGCGTTCCCAGCCGTCCGAGAGCAGGACGACGATCGCGCCCCGTGCCATGCCACGCTGCCCCCACCGGTTGAGGAACTCGCGCAGCAGTTCGCCGAGCCGGGTCCCCCCACGCCAGTCGGGCACGGCCGCCGCGACCTCCGCCATCGCCAGGTCCGGGTCCCGGTGCGACAGTTCGCGGGTCACCCGGGTCAGCCGGGTGCCGACGGTGAACACCTCGGTGCGGCCCGCGCGCACCGCCGCGTGCGCGAACCGCAGCAGCGCGTCGGCGTACGGCCCCATCGAACCGCTCACGTCGACGAGCAGCACCACCCGGCGCGGCCGCGCCACCCGTGCGTGCCGCCGCAGCAGGGCCGGTTCCCCGCCGCGCCGCAGCAACTCCCGCACCGTACGGCGCGGATCGACCTCCCCGCGCCGGGCCGGCCGACGCCGCGCCGAGCGCCGGGTCTGCCCCTGCAAGGTGAACGCGGCCAGCAGGCGACGCAGTTGGTCCCGTTCGGCGGGGTCCAGCTCGGTGACGTCGCGGTGCCGGAGCACTTCGGCGGAGCTGGCGAGGACGGCGGTGGGCGGGCCCGGCGGCTCGCCCTCACCGCGGGTCCGGGGCGCCGTGGCCGTCTCCCGTGCGACCAGCCGCAGCCGGGGCGGGGGAGCGGTGCGCACCGGCTGCCGGGCGGGGGCGGCGGACGGGCCGAAGTACGCGGCGAACACTCTGTCGTACCGCTCCAGGTCGTCATGGCCGCCGCAGAGCGTCGCTCGTCCCGCCCAGTACACGTCCGGGCGCATTCCCGGCCGCAGGGCGGCCACGGCGCGCAGGAACGCGTACCCGCGCTCCGCGCTCGCGTCCACCCCCGCCGCCCGCAACGCCCGTACGAACCCGAGCAGTACGGCATCCGCCGGCACGCCGGCCGTCCTCGACAGCGCCGCGTCCATGTCCGGTCACCCGCCCCGGGCCGCGAGGACCGCCGAGAGATCGAGCCCGCGCGCCCGCTCCGTGTCCTCCCGGTACTTCAGCACCGAACCCAGCGTCGCCACCGCCAGTTCGGCGTCCACCTCGCTCGCCCCGAGCGCGTCCAGCGCCTCCGCCCAGTCCAGCGTCTCCGCCACTCCCGGCGGTTTGACCAGGTCCGCGCCGCGCAGCGCCTGCACCAGGGCCGTGACCTGCTCGGCCAGCCGGGCCGACACCTGGGGCAACCGGCTGCGCACGATGGCCAGTTCGCGGGCGAAGGAGGGATGGTCGAACCAGTGGTAGAGGCACCGCCGCTTCAGCGCGTCGTGCACCTCGCGGGTCCGGTTCGAGGTCAGGACCACCACCGGCGGCACCTCGGCCCGCAGCGTGCCCAGTTCGGGGATCGTGACCGAGTACTCGGACAGCAGTTCGAGGAGGAACGCCTCGAACTCGTCGTCGGCACGGTCGATCTCGTCGACCAGCAGCACCGAGGGATGCTGCTGGAGGGCGAGCAGCAGGGGCCGGGCGATCAGGAAGCGCCGGTCGTAGAGCTCGCTCTCCAGCCGGTCCGCGTCCTGGACGCCCGCCGCCTCGGCGGCCCGCAGGTGCAGCAGCTGGCGCGGGAAGTCCCAGTCGTACAGGGCCTGGGAGGCGTCGATGCCCTCGTGGCACTGCAGCCGGATCAGCGGTGCGCCCAGCGCCTCGGCGAGGGCGGCGGCGAGCGCGGTCTTCCCCACGCCGGCGTCACCCTCGCAGAACAGCGGCCGGTGCAGTCTGAGGGCCAGGAAGCAGGTGACGGCCAGCCCCTCGTCGGCGAGGTACCCCGTCTCCGCCAGGCGTCCCCCCACCTGCTCCGGGTCGTCCATCGGGGGAATCGGCGCTCACCCCATTCCGGCGGCGGTCAGCACGGCCCGCCTGGTCAGCACCCGGGCGAGGTGCTCGCGGTACTCGGGCGAGGCCGACAGGTCCTGGGAAGGCCGGGTGCCTTCTGCGGCGGCCTCGGCGGCACGCGCCACGGCCTGCGGGCCGTCTGCACCGGACAGGGCCTGCTCGGCCGCCGCGGCCCGCAGCGGGGTGGAGCCCATGTTGGTGAGCCCGATGCGTGCCTCGGCGATGTGCCCGTCCTCACGCCGCACCAGCGCGGCGACCGCGACGATGGCCCAGGACTGGGCGACCGCGTGGAACTTCTCGTAGTGGAAGCCCCAGCCGTCCGCCTTCGGGATCCGCACCTCCAGCAGGAGTTCGTCGGGCGCGAGCGCCGACTGGAGGTAGTCGACGAAGAACTCCCGGGCCGGGACCGTGCGCCGGCCGCCCGGCCCGGCGACGACCAGTTCGGCGTCGAGGGCGAGCGCCACGGCGGGCAGGTCCCCGGCCGGGTCGGCGTGCGCGAGGGAGCCGCCGAGGGTGCCGCGGTGCCGTACGGCGGGATCGGCGACGGTGGCCGTGGCCGCCGCAAGCAGCCCGGCGTGCCGCCGCACCAGCGGGTCGTGGACGACGTCGTGGTGCGTGGTCAGCGCGCCGATGGCCAGCATCCCGCCGTCCTCGCGGACCCCGCGCAGCTCCGGGATCCGGCCGACGTCCACCACCAGCTCCGGGAAGGCGAGCCGCAGGCGCAGCAGCGGCAGCAGGCTCTGCCCGCCGGCCAGCACCTTGGCCTCCTCGCCGGCGTCGGCGAGGGCGCCCACCGCCTCGTCGACGGTGGCCGGGCGGGTGTAGTCGAACGTGGGGGGAATCATGCGGAACCCTCCTCACCGTACTGGCCCAGGTCGCCCGAGCGGGCGGCCTGCCCGGACTGGCCCGACTGCGCCGGACCGGTCCCGCCGGCCTCCTCGCCGGCACCGCCCCGGCCGGCGCGGGCGGCCCGCACGGCCTGCCACACCCGGTGCGGCGAGCACGGCATCCGTACGTCGGTGACGCCCAGCGGGCGCAGCGCGTCCACCACGGCGTTGACCACCGCGGGCGTCGACGCGATCGCCCCGGCCTCGCCGACTCCCTTGACCCCCATGGCGTTCGAGGCCGCCGGGGTCTCCGTCCGGTCGGTGACGAAGTCCGGCAGGTCCGCCGCCGACGGCACCAGATAGTCGGCCATGGTCCCGGAGACGAGGTTGCCCTCGTCGTCGTAGACGGCCTCCTCGTACAGCGCCTGCGCGATGCCCTGTGCGAGACCGCCGTGCACCTGGCCCTCGACGATCATCGGGTTGACGACATGGCCGACGTCGTCCACGCAGACGTACGACCTGATCGTCGTCTTCCCGGTCTCCGTG
Organism: Streptomyces sp. NPDC028289; assembly: GCF_055565975.1. Taxonomy (NCBI): domain Bacteria; kingdom Bacillati; phylum Actinomycetota; class Actinomycetes; order Kitasatosporales; family Streptomycetaceae; genus Streptomyces; species Streptomyces sp. NPDC028289. The sequence goes on from NZ_JBVHTI010000006.1 coordinate 181,940, forward strand.
TCGACCTCGACCGCGCACAGGTGGGTGCCGTGCGGGTAGGAGAAGTTCTCCGGGTCGACCACCGTCTCGGCGTTGATGGACGGTTCGACGCCGTCGGGCAGGTCGTGGCTGGTGAACGCCTCGAAGGCGATCTCCTGGATGGTCTTGCGCGCCTCCGGCGAGCCCTTCACGGCGAACACGCCGTCCGTGAACTCCAGGTCCTGCTCGCTGGCCTCCAGCAGGTGCGCGGCCACCTTCCGCGCCTTCTCGACCACCTTCGTCGCCGCCCGGTGCACGGCCTCGCCGCCGACGGCGAGCGACCGCGAGCCGTAGGTGTCCATGCCCTGCGGGGAGGACTGGGTGTCGCCGTGCACCACCTCGACGTCCTCGAACGGCACGCCCAGCACGTCGGCCGCGATCTGGCTCCAGCAGGTCTCGTGCCCCTGCCCGTGCGGACTGGTGCCGGTCACCACCTCGACCTTGCCGGTGGGCAGCATGCGGATGCTCGCCGCCTCCCAGCCGCCGGCCGCGTACCGGAGATCGCGCAGCACCCGGCTCGGTGCCAGCCCGCACATCTCGGTGTACGTCGACACGCCGATGCCGAGGCGTACCGGGTCGCCGCGTTCGTTGCGTCTGCGCTGCTCGGCACGGAGGTCGTCGTACCCGAACAGCGCGAGCGCCTTCTCGGTGGCCGCCTCGTAGTTGCCGCTGTCGTAGGTCAGCCCGGCGATCGAGGTGTACGGGAACTCCTCGTGCCGGATCCAGTTCCGGCGCCGCAACTCCACGGGATCCAGGCCGAGTTCGGCGGCCAGCTCGTCCATGATCCGCTCGATGGCGAAGGTCGCCTCCGGGCGCCCGGCGCCGCGGTAGGCGTCGGTGGGCGTCCGGGTGGTGAAGACGCCGGTGCAGGTGAAGTCGTAGGCGTCCATCTTGTAGATCGCCGGGTACATGAAGGCGCCGAGGATCGGGATGCCCGGGGTGACCAGCATCAGGTAGGCGCCCATGTCGGCGGTCAGGTCCACCTTCAGGCCGAGCAGCCGGCCCTCGCGGGTGGCGGCGACCTCGACGTCCTGGATCATGCCGCGGCCGTGGTGGGTGGCGAGGTAGCCCTCGGAGCGGGACTCCGTCCACTTCACGGGACGGCCCAGCCTGCGGGCGACGGCGAGTGCGACGGCCTCCTCGCCGTACACCTGGAGCTTGGAGCCGAAGCCGCCGCCCACGTCCGGGGCGATCACCCGGAGCTTGTGCTCGGGGACGCCGGTGACGGTGGCCAGCATGATCCGCAGGATGTGCGGGATCTGCGTCGCCGAGTAGACCGTGTACTCGCCGGAGGCGGCGATCGGGGTGACCACGACCGCGCGCGGCTCCATGGCGTTCGGGATCAGCCGTTGCTGGTGGTAGCGGCGCTTGAGCGTCACGTCGGCGCGCTGCCGTACGGAGTCGAAGCTCTCGCCGGTGGCGAGCGGCCAGGTGTAGCAGCGGTTGGTGCCCTTGTCGGCGTGGACCAGCGGGGCGTCGTCGGCGAGGGCGGCCTCCAGGTCGAGCACCGGGGGCAGCGGGTCGTAGTCGACCTCGACGGCCTCCAGGGCGTCCGCTGCGGTGTACCGGTCGCGGGCCACCACGACGGCCACCGGGTCGCCGGCGTGGCGGACCTCGTCGACGGCGATCGGCGGGTGGTCGGGCAGCACGATGTCCTCGGTCACCGGCCAGGCGCAGGGGAGCGAACCCAGGCCCTCGGCGAGGTCGGCGCCGGCGAACGCGGCGACGACACCGGGGCGTTCGAGGGCGGGGGAGACGTCGACGCGGGTGATGCGGGCGTGCGCCATCGGGCTGCGCAGGACGGCCATGTGGAGCAGTCCGGCGACCTGGATGTTGTCGGTCCAGTTGGTCTGGCCGGTGATCAGCCGGGCGTCCTCCTTGCGCAGCCGGGCGCGGCCGATCTCGTGTGCTGCGGCTTCTACGGCCTGGCCGGTCATGCCGTGGCCTCCTCGGGTACCTGTTGCCCGGAGGCGGCGAGCACCGCGCGGACGATGTTCTGGTAGCCGGTGCACCGGCACAGGTTGCCCTCCAGGGCGTGCCTGACCTCGTCGGAGGACGGGTGCGGGTTCTCGTTCAGCAGATCGCGGGCCGCCATGATCATCCCGGGGGTGCAGTAGCCGCACTGCAGGCCGTGCCGTTCGTGGAACGCCCGCTGCAGCGCCGTCCACTCCCCGTCCGTGGCCAGCCCCTGGACGGTGGTCACCGTGCAGCCGTCCGCCTGGACGGCCAGCACCGAGCAGCTCTTGGCGGTCGCCCCGTCCAGGTCGACCGTGCACGCGCCGCAGTTCGAGGTGTCGCAGCCGATCGGAGTGCCGGTCAGGCCGAGACGGTCGCGCAGGTAGTGGGCCAGCAGCAGGCGGGGTTCCACCTCGTCCTCGTAAGGCGTGCCGTCCACCGTCACCTTGATGTGGGTCATGTGGCCTCCAGACCGTGCGGCGGAAACGAGGGATTTCAGCCAGGCGACGTGATGTAGGTCACTCTAGAGCCGTGCCGGGAGGGCGGCGAGTGCTGCGGCGGGGCTTTTGTTGAGCGTTAATCCATTGCCGCGGACGGGTCCGTCCTGCTGCACTGCTCCTCACCCGACGTCACAGAGAGAGGGCCACCGATGCGCGCTGCGTGCATGTCCACCGAGGAAGGAATCCCCCCCATGCCGAAGGACATCACGCTCAGTGCACATGCTCAGTCTCGGAATTCTCGCGCACGTCGACGCAGGTAAGACCACTCTGACGGAACGGCTGCTGCACACGGCCGGCGTCACCGACGAGCTCGGCAGCGTCGATGACGGCAGTACCCGCACCGACACCCTCGCCCTGGAGCGGCAGCGCGGCATCACCATCAAGTCGGCCGTCGTGTCGTTCCCGCTCGACGGCGTGACCGTCAACCTCATCGACACCCCGGGCCACCCGGACTTCATCGCCGAGGTGGAGCGGGTTCTCGGGGTTCTGGACGGTGCGGTCCTCGTCGTGTCGGCCGTGGAGGGCGTCCAGGCGCAGACCCGGGTCCTGATGCGGACCCTGCGGCGGCTGCGCATCCCCACGCTGGTCTTCGTCAACAAGATCGACCGGCGGGGCGCCCGCGACGACGCCGTCCTCGGCCAGCTGGCCCGCAGGCTCGCCGTGCCGCTCGTCCCGATGGGCCGTGCCACCGGGCTCGGCACGCGGGCCGCCCGCTTCCTGCCCGGCCTCGGCCCGGCCGCGCTGGACGTGCTCGCCGACCACGACGACGCGTTGCTCGCCGCCTACCTCGACGGCGGTGCCCCGGAGCCCCGGCTGCACGCGGCCCTCGCCGAGCAGACCCGGCGGGCCGTGGTCCATCCGGTGTACTTCGGCTCCGCCGCCACCGGCGCCGGCGTGCCCGACCTGATCGCCGGCATCGAGCGGATGCTCCCGGCCGCCGACGGCGACCCGGCCGGCCCGTTCTCCGGCACGGTCTTCAAGGTGGAGCGGGGACCGGCGGGGGAGAAGGTCGCCTACGCGCGCCTCTTCTCCGGAACCCTGGGAGTCCGGGACCGGATCCCGTTCGGCAACCGCGCCGCCGCCGGCCACCGGCCGGAGGGCCGGGTCACCGGGCTCAGCGTCTTCGAGGGCGGTACGGACCTCCGGCGGGACCGCGCCGGTGCCGGGCGGATCGTCAAGGTGTGGGGGCTGGCCGGCATCCGCATCGGCGACGCCCTCGGGCTGCCGGGACGGGCGTACGAGCACCACTTCGCGCCCCCGACCCTGGAGACCGTGGTGGTCCCCGGACCCGGCACCGACCGCCGCTCCCTGCATGTCGCCCTCACCCAGCTCGCCGAGCAGGACCCGCTGATCGACGTCCGGCACGACGAGGCGCGGCAGGAGACCTCCGTCTCCCTCTACGGCGAGGTGCAGAAGGAGGTGATCCAGGCGACCCTCGCCGACGAGTACGGCCTCGACGTCGCGTTCCGGGAGACGACCACCATCTGCGTCGAACGCCTCACCGGCACCGGAGCCGCCGTCGAGTTCAACAAGAAGGACGACAACCCCTTCCTGGCCACGGTCGGCCTGCGGGTGGAGCCGGCCCCGCCGGGGGCGGGCGTCGGCTTCCGCCTGGAGGTGGAGCTGGGCTCGATGCCGTACGCCTTCTTCAAGGCCGTCGAGGACACCGTGCGCGAGACCCTCGGCCAGGGGCTGCACGGCTGGCGGATCCCGGACTGCACGGTGACCATGACCCACTCCGGCTACTCGCCCCGGCAGAGCCATGCCCACCAGGGCTTCGACAAGAGCATGTCGAGCACCGGCCACGACTTCCGCGGACTGACCCCGCTGGTGCTCACCGAGGCGCTGCGGCGGGCCGGCACCCTGGTGCACGAGCCGATGCACCGCTTCCGCCTGGAGGCCCCCACGGACACGCTGGGCGCACTGCTGCCGGTGCTCGCCGGACTCGGCGCGGTGCCGCAGCGGACCGGGACCGAGGGCATGCTCGCGGTCCTGGAGGGCGCGGTGCCCGCGGCCCGGGTGCACGGACTGGAGCAACGGCTGCCGGGGCTGACCCGCGGCGAGGGCGAGCTGGAGACCGCCTTCGACCACTACGCGCCGGTGGTGCGGGGGCCGGTCCCGGAGCGGTCGCGGACCGACCACAACCCGCTGAACCGCAAGGAGTACCTGTTGAACGTGACCGGTCGAGTGACCGGCTGAGGGAACCGGTACTCAACTTACTCGTGAGTCAGAAGTATTGACTGTGTCCGGAAATCACCGGACTGTAATGGACATGACGAATATCCGGGCACGACTGATCGTTGTCCTGGTTGTCCTCTGCGGATTCCTCGCGGTGGCGGGCACCCCGTCCGCCACCGCAGCCACCCCGTCCGACTCCCTCTCGTTCGACGGCACCGCGCTCACCGTGCAGAACGGCCGCTTCGTCGACGGCCAGAGCCGTGAGGTCGTGCTGCGCGGCTACAACGTCTCCGGCGAGACCAAGCTGGAGGAGAACAGCGGCCTGCCCTTCGCCTCGGTCGCCGACGCGAGGAAGTCCGCCACCGCGCTGCGCGCCCTCGGCGGCGGCAACGCCGTGCGCTTCCTGCTCTCCTGGGCACACGCCGAACCCGTCCAGGGCCAGGTCGACACCACCTACCTGGCCAACGTGACCGCGCAGATGCAGGCGTTCCTCGACGCCGGCATCCGCGTCTTCCCCGACTTCCACCAGGACCTGTACTCCCGCTACCTGTTCAACTCGGGCAGCTGGTACACCGGCGACGGCGCTCCCAAGTGGGCGGTCGCGCTCGGCGGTTACCCGGCCGAGTCCTGCGGCATCTGCCTCTTCTGGGGCCAGAACATCACCCAGAACGCGGCCGTCCAGAAGGCCCAGTACGACTTCTGGCACAACAACTACGGCCTCCAGGACTACTTCCTGGCCACCGCCCAGACCACCATGACCTACCTGGCCGGGCACCTGACGTCCGACGAGTTCGCGGGCGTCGTCGGCTTCGACCCCTACAACGAGCCGTACGCCGGCTCCTACGACTCCGGTGAGACCTCCCGCACCTGGGAGCAGAACCGGCTGTGGCCCTTCTACCAGAAGTTCCGGGTCCGGATGGACGCGGCCGGCTGGACCTCCAAGCCCGCCCTCGTCGAGCCCAACCTCTACTGGAACGGCAACGTCACCAACCAGGAAGGCGGACTGCTCGACGCGGGCACGCTCGGCTCGCGGTACGTCTTCAACACCCACTTCTACGACCAGAAGGCCATCTCCGGCATCCTGATGTGGGGCAACGCCTCCGACGGCCAGTACAGCACCGACTTCGGGACCATCCGGGACCGTGCCTCGGCAGCCGGGACGACGGCGGTCGTCAGCGAGTTCGGGCACCCGCTGTCCGGCACCACCTCCGGCAAGGCGCCGACCGTCGACAAGGCGATGTACCAGGCCCTCGACTCCCGCCTCTCCGGGGCGAACTGGTGGTCCACCCCGGCCTCCTCCGGACCGGTCCTCTCCGGCACCCAGTGGCAGTGGGACATCTACAACGGCCGCCATCACGAGCTGATGAACGACAACCCGGACAAGGTCCTCACCTCCGGCGACGCCTGGAACGACGAGGACCTCTCGGCCGTGAACATGACCGACTCGGGCACCGTGACGCTCCGTCAGGACGCCCGGCTGCTCGACCGGATCTACCCGTCCGCCACCTCGGGCTCCACCCTCGCCTTCACCTACGAGGACCGCTCCCGGGACGGCTCCACGACCCTGACCTGGAACCCGGTGCCCAGCTCGCTGCCGAACGTGGCCGCGCTGGTCGGCTCCGGACAGTACGCCGTCCAGGTCTGGCGTTCCGGCAGCGCCACCGCACCCACCGAACTCCACCTCCCGGCCTCCTTCCCGACCGCCTCCACGACGGTCGTCTCCGACCTGGGCACGGCCTATGCGCCCCCGTCGTACACGTCCGCGACCCCGGTCGGCGTGGCGGCGGAACCGGGTGGGACGGGCAGCCGCCGACTGCTGCTCACCGACTCGGACTCCGGCGTGCTGCACTTCGCGCTGGTGACCAACGGGGCGACCTCGCCCAGCTCCACCCTGCTGAACGCGGCCAAGGCGGAGCTGACCGCCTGGGTGGCGGCGAAGTTCTGAGCACGGCTTCGGCCTCCGGGTGCCGCGCACCCGGAGGCCGAAGGTCCTGACGGCCTCTCAACTGCCGGACGCACCAGCCCAGCCGGCCTGCACATGGCCGAGCCGGACGCGCTGCGGGTGGTCGCCCACGGGCACCGACGTCACCTTCTGACCGGTGCCGAAGTCGATCGCGGTCACCTGGTCGGCGCCGCTCTCCGAGATGACGCAGTCCTTGCCGTCACCGCTGACCGTGGCCCAGTACGGCGTGGACGCCGTGATGAGCGGCCCCTCCTGCAGGGTGGCCCGGTCGACGATCGTTGCGTAGTTGTCCATCGTCCCGGCGACGCACAGCTTGGTGCCGTCCGGCTTCATCGAGATGCCGTGGTGGCGCGAGTCCAGCAGCCAGGTGGTGCGGTCGGTGCTGGTCGCCGGGTTCGCCGGCAGGGTCTTCACCCGGGTGATCTTGTCGCTGGCGATGTCGTACTCCAGGAAGCCGTTGAAGAACGACACCTGGAAGTACATCTTCGACCAGTCGGGCGTGAAGGCCGCGGGCCGTACCGCGTCCGAGAAGTCCGTCAGGCCGATCGCGTCCAGCCGGGCGCGCATGTCGATGGTCTTGACCTGCTTGTAGGTGGTGGCGTCCGCGACGGTGATGTGGCGGTCGCCCTTGGTCCAGTCCCAGATCGGGTCGTCGAGCGAGGTGGTGACCTCGCCGATCGACATGTTCCAGATGTACTTGCCGTCGGGGCTGAAGACGTTCTCGTGCGGCTTGTCGCCGGTGGCGAACTCGCCCAGCTCCTTGCCGGTGTTGATGTCCAGCACCTGGACCTTGTTCGCGGTGGACGCCGACACCGCGACCTTCGTGCCGTCGGGCGAGACGGCCATGTGGTCGGCGCGGTAACCGGCCACCGGGAACCGCCAGTTGATCGTGTCGGTGGCGAGGTCGATGGAGACGACGTCGGCGAAGCTCGGCCGGGAGACGACCACGGACTTCCCGTCCGGCGTGGAGTACATGTCGTCCACGTACTGGTCGTGGCCCTGGCCGACCTCGTTGCGGATCGACGTGTAGTAGATCCACTTGATGGGGTCGGCGTTGATCTCGGCGATCCGCGCGTCCTTGTCGGGGATGACGTTGATCTGGCCGACCTTCGCGAAGTCGCCGGACGAGTTCAGGACGGTCGCGGTGCCGTCCCAGTTGTTGCCGACGAACAGCACCTCGCGCAGGGAGGCGTCGGCCGCGGCGGTGGCGGCGGTCGCGGGCGCGGCGACGGTCAGGACGAGGGCGGCGGCTACGGAGCAAAGGTGCCTGGGTCTGAAAGCAGGCATGACTGCTCTCTCCTCTGGGGGGTGGGGACGCGCGCGTGCGGGCACAGGGTCACGGAATCTGAACACGGGCGCGTTCAAAATGAACTTACTGAAAAGTAAGGAAGGGGTGGAGGACTCCACAAGAGGCGTACGCGAGAAAATTGGCCAACGGGCGGTCGACGGAGGGGGCAGTCTTGGCGGGCAGGATCAAGGCACCGACAGGTCGCTACGGCGGCCGGTCCGCCGAGGAGCGCAAGGCCGACCGGCGCCGGCGCTTTCTGGAGGCGGCGCTCCAACTCTTCGGCGAGGCACCGGGGTTCCGCGCCACGACCGTCGCGGCACTGAGTCAGGCGGCGGGCTTGTCGACCCGTCAGTTCTACGAGGAGTTCCAGACCCTGGAGGATGTGCTCGCCGCGTTGCACCTGGAGGTCAACGGGTGGGCGGAGCGGGCGGTTGCCGATGCGTTCGCCGAGGCGGAACCGTTGCCGTTGGTGGAGCGGGTGACGGTGCTGTTCCGCGCGTACGCCCGTGACGTCACGTCGGACCCGCGGCGCATCCGCATCGCCTTCGTGGAGATCATCGGGGTCAGCCCACGGCTGGAGGAGCAGCGGCTGGCGCGGCGGGCGCGCTGGGTGGAGCTGATATGCACCGAGGCGAACGCGGCGGTCGCGCGGGGGGATGCGGCACCGCGGGACTACCGGTTGGCCGCGACGGCGTTCATCGGCAGCGTGAACGGGTTGCTGCACGACTGGAGTGCGGGGTGGGTGGAGGCGAGCCTGGACGAGGTCGTGGACGAACTGGTGCGGTTGCTGGTGGGGATCCTGCGGCCGGAGGGGTGGACGCCCAAGGGGTGAGCCGCGTGGGGGTCGTTCTACGGCGGCGTTGCGGCTGGTCGCGCAGTTCCTCCCCCCAGCCTTCGGCCGGGGGTGCCCCCGCGCCTCCCGGCGCCTGGTGGGCCGGCTCGTCCAGCGCCCCGGCCGCTTGGGCTACGGGGGTCACATCGCCCCGTGAGCCCGCCGTCGTGATGCTGCGTGCACGACCGGAAGTATGGCGGCGCGTGCGTCCTCGCGGGGTGAACGACGCGAAGGGGAGGGCGACTTCACGCCTGTCCCAGCCGTTGACTTCACCCTCCGGCGGCTCTACGGTCGGCGCGCTGGCATGTTCGGGTCACCGATCTGCGTTTGATATTCCGAACATGCGTGAGCCGTATCCCCTCGTGCACCCCCGTGGAGGAGCCGCATGTACCCCCCGCCCAGATCGACCGGCAGCGGTCTCGTACGACACCTGTGGGCCGCTGCCGTACGCACCCTCGCCCTGACCCTGACGGCCGCGGCCGCGCTCCTCTTCGCCACCCCGGGGCCGGCCCAGGCGGCGACGGTTGCGCAGGTCTCGGTGCCCACCGCCCCGATGGGCTGGGCCTCCTGGAACAGCTTCGCGGCGAAGATCGACTACGACGTCATCAAGGCGCAGGTCGACGCCTTCGTCGCGGCCGGGCTCCCGGCCGCCGGCTACAAGTACATCAACATCGACGAGGGCTGGTGGCAGGGGACCCGGGACAGCGCCGGCAACATCACCGTCGACACCAGTGAGTGGCCCGGCGGCATGAGCGCCATCGCCGACTACATCCACAGCAAGGGCCTGAAGGCCGGCATCTACACCGACGCGGGCGCCAACGGCTGCGGCTACTACTACCCGACCGGCCGCCCCGCCGCCGCCAACACCGGCAGCGAGGGGCACTACGCCCAGGACATGCTCCAGTTCTCGACATGGGGCTTCGACTTCGTGAAGGTCGACTGGTGCGGTGGCGACGCCGAGGGGCTGGACGCGGCCACCACGTACAAGTCGATCAGCTCGGCCGTCGCCACGGCCGCGGCCACCACCGGCCGTCCGCTGACCCTCTCCATCTGCAACTGGGGCTACCAGAACACCTGGAACTGGGCGACGGGCCTCGCCCCCATGTGGCGGACCAGCACGGACATCTACTACTACGGCGGCACGGCGTCGCAGTCGGCGGTGCTGTCCAACTTCGACCAGACCCTGCACCCGGCCGCCCAGCACACCGGCTACTACAACGACCCCGACATGCTCACCGTCGGCATGTCCGGCCTCACGGCAGCCCAGAACCGCACCCACATGGCCCTGTGGGCGATCTCCGGAGCCCCGCTGCTCGCGGGCAACGACCTCACCACCATGACCAGCGAGACGGCCGCCATCCTCAAGAACTCGGACGTCGTCGCCGTCGACCAGGACCCGCGCGGCCTCCAGGGCGTCAAGGTCGCCGAGGACACCACCGGTCTGCAGGTCTACAGCAAGGTCCTGGCCGGCACCGGCAACCGCGCGGTCGTGCTGCTCAACCGCACCTCCTCCGCCGCGAACATCACCGCCCGCTGGTCCGACCTCGGCCTGACCAGCGCCTCGGCGACTGTCCGGGACCTGTGGGCGCAGTCGAACCTCGGCTCGTACGCGACGAGTTACACCGCCGGCGTCCCGGCCGGCGGCTCGGTCATGCTGAAGGTGAGCGGCGGTACGGAGGCGGCGGGTACGAGCTACAGCGCGTCCGCCACCGGCAAGTACACCGGCGTCAGCGCCGCGAGCACCGGCCTGGACGTCGTCGACGTCGCCTACACCAACACCGGCTCGACCGCCGTCACCGGCACCCTCCAGGTCAACGGCCAGACGGCCACGACGGTGTCGTTCCCGCCGACCGGGTCCTCGCAGGGGACCGTGTCCGTACAGGTCGACCTGAGCAAGGGGTCGGCCAACTCACTCACCTTCACCGGGAGTTCGCTGCCCGCGCTCGGCTCGATCGCGGTCAGCCCGATCCCCGGCGCCAACGGCACCCTTCTCGTGGGCGGGCAGTCCGGCCGCTGCGCCGACATCTACAACAACACCATCACCAACGGCACCCAGGCGGAGATCTGGGACTGCAACGGCGGCCAGAACCAGGCCTGGACGTACACCTCCCGCAAGGAGTTCGTGGTGTACGGCAACAAGTGCCTGGACGCGTACAACCAGGGCACCACCAACGGCACCAAGGTCGTGATCTGGGACTGCAACGGGCAGGACAACCAGAAGTGGAACGTGAACTCGGACGGGACGATCACGAACGTGAACGCCGGGTTGTGCCTGGATGTGTACGGGGCGGCCACCGGCAACGGGTCGTCGCTGGTGCTGTGGTCCTGCAATGGCGGGAGCAACCAGCAGTGGAGCAGGAGTTGAGCCGGTAGTTCGTCGGGTGCGGGTGGGCTGTGGCTGGTCGCGCAGTTCCTCCCCCAGCCTTCGGCCGGGGGGACCCCCAGCGCCCCTGCGGGGGCGCGTCATCCGCAGGCCGACAGTGAGATCAGGGCCGTTGACGCAAAGAGAGCGCAGGCGAGGACGGAGCCGACGACGAGTCGCAGGCGTAGCGCCCGGTATCTCTGCTCGTACTCCTGCCTCAGTGTCTCCGCGCGTTGCGCCGTGCGCTGCCAGGATCTGCGGGCCATGGCCACGTACTCGGTCTCGAAATGCCGCTCAAGGTCGGCTCGCTGGGTGTCCGTGAGCCATCCGAAGCGGTCCGCGAGCCGAGCCGCCGCCCGCCGGGCCTCCTCCCTGGTCGCCGCCAGCAGCAGATGGCCCTCCACCTGGGCGACCAGTGCCCGTTCCTCCTCCCGTGCCGTCATCGCGTGCTCAGCTCCCGCTCCACGGCGGCATGGTGCAGGTCGAACGCCGGGGACTCGCTGCGGATCTGAGGCAGGGAGACGAAGTTGTGGCGCGGCGGCGGGCACGACGTCGCCCACTCCAGGGAGCGGCCGTAGCCCCAGGGGTCGTCCGACTCGACCTTCTCCCCGTACTTGGCCGTCTTCCAGACGTTGTAGAAGAACGGGAGCAGCGACGAGCCCAGCAGGAACGAGAAGATCGTCGAGACCGTGTTGAGGGTGGCGAACCCCTCCACCGCCAGGTAGTCGGGGATCCGGCGCTGCATACCCTCGGCACCCAGCCAGTGCTGGACCAGGAACGTGCCGTGGAAGCCGACGAACAGGGTCCAGAAAGTGATCTTGCCGAGGCGTTCGTCCAGCATCTTGCCGGTGAACTTGGGCCACCAGAAGTGGAATCCGGCGAACATCGCGAAGACGACCGTACCGAAGACCACGTAGTGGAAGTGGGCGACGACGAAGTACGAGTCGGAGATGTGGAAGTCGATCGGCGGGGACGCGAGCATCACGCCGGTCAGGCCGCCGAAGACGAATGTCACGAGGAAGCCCGTGGCCCAGAGCATGGGCGTCTCGAAGGACAGCGAGCCCTGCCACATCGTGCCGATCCAGTTGAAGAACTTCACTCCCGTCGGGACGGCGATCAGGAAGGTCATGAAGGAGAAGAAGGGCAGGAGGACCCCGCCCGTGACGTACATGTGGTGGGCCCAGACGGTCACCGAGAGGCCGGCGATGGAGATGGTCGCCGCGACCAGGCCCATGTAACCGAACATCGGCTTGCGCGAGAAGACCGGGATCACCTCGCTGATGATGCCGAAGAACGGCAGCGCGATGATGTAGACCTCCGGGTGGCCGAAGAACCAGAACAGGTGCTGCCAGAGCAGCGCTCCGCCGTTGGCCGCGTCGAAGACGTGGGCCCCGAACTTGCGGTCTGCCTCCAGGGCGAACAAGGCCGCCGCCAGGACCGGGAAGGCGAGCAGGACCAGTACGGCGGTCAGCAGCACGTTCCATACGAAGATCGGCATGCGGAACATGGTCATGCCGGGGGCCCGCATGCAGATGATCGTGGTGATGAAGTTGACCGCGCCGAGGATGGTCCCGAAGCCGGAGAAGGCCAGGCCCATGATCCACATGTCGGCGCCGACCCCCGGGGTGCGCACCGCGTCCGAGAGCGGGGCGTAGGCGAACCAGCCGAAGTCGGCCGCCCCCTGCGGGGTGAGGAAGCCGCCGACCGCGATGGTGGAGCCCAGCAGGTAGAGCCAGTAGGCCAGCATGTTCAGGCGGGGGAAGGCCACGTCCGGCGCGCCGATCTGGAGCGGCATGATCCAGTTCGCGAAACCCGCGAAGAGCGGGGTCGCGAACATCAGCAGCATGATCGTGCCGTGCATCGTGAACGCCTGGTTGAACTGCTCGTTCGACATGATCTGCAGACCGGGGCGGGCCAGCTCGGCGCGCATCAGCAGGGCCATCACCCCGCCCACGCAGAAGAACGAGAACGCCGTGACCAGGTACAACGTCCCGATCGTCTTGTGATCCGTGGTCGTCAGCCACTTGAGGTTCCTCATGCCCCGCCTGTGTCCGGGCTGTCCGCACCGGTCACACTGGACGGATGCGACGAGCGTCACGGAGACGGGTGTGACGATCGGGGAGGTGCCGGACAAGAACGGGACATGAGCAACGACGAGATCTTCGCCGCTGCCTATCGCGAGCACTACTGGGCGGTCAGCCGCTATGTCGCGCGGCGACTGGACGGGCGGACCGGCGAGGTGGAGGAAGTGGTGGCGGAGGTGTTCACGGTGGCCTGGCGCCGCCGCGCCGACCTGCCGGCGGTCCCGCTGCCCTGGCTGTACGGCGTGGCACGCAACTGCCTCGCCAACGCGGTACGCGGATACGGGCGCCGGCGCCGGCTGGTGGACCGGCTGGGCAACGACGACACCGCGCACGGCCGGCACCTCGCGGCCGGCCCCGACAGCGAGCGGCCCGGCTCCTGGGTGCACGACGCACTCGCCCGGCTGTCCCCGGCCGACCAGGAGGTGCTGCGGCTGACGGCGTGGGAGGAGCTCGGCGTCGACGAGGTCGCCGTCGTCCTGGGCTGCGGGCAACGGGCGGCGGCGATGCGGCTGCACCGCGCCCGCCGCCGCCTCAGAGCCGAGATCGACCGACTGCGCCCGCCCGCCGCCGAGGCCCTTTCCGAGGAACACCGCCATGGCTGACGAACTCGACCTGCTGCGCGCCGCCGACCCGGTGCCCGCCGACGGCCCCCGCTTCGGCGACGGCCCCCTCGACCACACCGCCGAACGGCACCTCAACCGGCTGCTGCACAGCCCCCGCCCCGGCCGCCCGGCCTGGGTCCGGCCGCGCCTGCTGTGGGGGCTGACCGCGGCCGCCGTCGTGACGGCCACCACGCTGACCGTGCTGCTCGGCGGGCCGTCGGGCGCCCCGGCCGTCGCCGCGCCCCGGCCGCTGAGCGTCCGCGCCCACTCCACCGCCGTACCGCTCGCCCAGGTCGCGCAACTCGCCGCCGTGGCCGCGACGGACGGCTCCCCGGCGCTGCGCCAGGGCACCCATGTGCAGTCCTGGAGCCTGGCCATGAGCGACGACAGACCGCCGGTCACCCTGCCCGAGGAACGCGTGGTGCGGTGGCGGGCGGACGGCACGCACACCGAGGTGGTCGTGGCGACCGACCCGGACCACGCGGGCCGTCCCGTCCTGACCGACACGGGCCGGGTCGAGGACGGCAAGGTGCTCAGCCGGCAGACCTTCCCGCCGATGTGGGGCGACGCACCGCCCCTGTCCACACCTCCGCACGACCCCGCGAAGCTGCGCGCCTACCTCACCGACCTGATCCACAGCGACACCCTCACCACGTCCGAACTCCTCGACGCCACCACGGAGTTGCTGGACAACTGGACGCTCGGGACACGCGAGACGGCGGCCCTGGCCGACCTGCTCGCCGACGCGAAGGGCCTACGGGCCGCCGGCCAGGTCACCGACCGGCTGGGCCGCACCGGGCAGGCCTACGTCCTCGACGAGGGCACCGGCGGGCGGCGGATGCTGATCCTGGACCCGGCCACCGGTGCCGTACTCGGTCTGGAGACCACGTTCACCCGGGACGACCCCGAGTACGGGGTGCGGGCCGGGGACGTCATGGAGTACCGCGCCTGGCTGCGCTGACCCTCATGCCCCGAGCTGCCGGGCGGCGGCCGCCACCGTCTGCTCCAGCAGCACGGCGATGGTCATCGGGCCGACCCCGCCCGGCACCGGCGTGATCAGCGAGGCGCGCTCGACGGCGGTGTCGAAGTCGACGTCACCGACGTTGCCCTCGTTGTAGCCGGCGTCGAGCACGACCGCGCCCGGCTTGATGTCCCGGCCCCGGATCAGCCGGGGCCGGCCTACGGCGGCGACCACGATGTCCGCCTCGCGGACGGCCGCGGACAGGTCCCGGGTGCGGGAGTGGCAGTAGGTGACGGTGGCGTCGCGCGCGAGCAGCAGCATCCCGGCCGGCTTGCCCAGGATCGCGCTGCGGCCGACGACCACCGCACGCTTCCCTGCCGGGTCGACGTCGTACGCGTCGAGCAGGCGCAGCATGCCGCCGGGGGTGCAGGAGACGAAGCCCGGCAGGCCGAAGCTCATCGTCGCGAACGACGCGAAGGTCACGCCGTCCACGTCCTTCTCCGGCGCGATCGCCTCGAACGCGGCCCGCTCGTCGATGTGTTCGCCGACCGGATGCTGGAGCAGGATGCCGTGCACCGCCGGGTCGGCGGACAACCCCCGCAGGGTGGACACGAGGGCGGCGGTGGTCGTGGTGGCGGGCAGGGCCACGTGCCGGGAGGCGATGCCTGCCTTGCGGCTGCGGTTCTGCTTCATCCGGACGTAGGTGACGGAGGCGGGGTCCTCGCCGACCAGCACGGTCGCCAGACACGGCGTGACGCCGGTCCGTGTGGTGAGGTCGGCGGCCTTCTTCGCGGTCTCCTCGACGGTTCGGCGGGCGAGGGCGGTTCCGTCGATGAGACGAGCCTGGGTCATGCGGCGCTCCTGAGCTGGTTCGACCTTGATCGCCCAGGCGCACGGCAGCGACAGTGCGGACCGCTCCCCGGTGGTGCTCCACCTCAGCGCCAGTCACGGCCCGCGTTCAGGGTAACCGAGACGCTCGGCGTCTCCGGCGACAGTGCGCGGTCCGCAGCAGCGCCCGCAGCAGCGCGGTGCACGCGCGGGGCCGCGGGCGGTGGGCGTGTCCCAGCGTCGCCCGCGCCGAGAAGGTCCAGGTCAAGCGTGAGCTGACCTGGACCCTTCCGGTCCTTGCGACTACTCGTCGTCCCATGCCTGGATCATGATCTGTTCGGCGATCTTGCCGTCGCGGAGCGTGATCATCGACTCGGCGAGCACCCGGACCCCGTCCCCGTACTCGCAGGACTCGCTGAAGGCGGCCTTGTCGCCCTGGACGATGCACTGGTCCAGCCTGTGCGTCATGTCGCGGCTGTAGACGTCGTCCAGCAGTGCGGCGATGTCCTGGCGGCCGTGCAGGACCTTGGGGTGGCTGGGCTGGGTGTTGCGGTCGATGATGCGGATCTCGGCGTCGTCCGCGTAGAGCGCCAGAAGGCTGTTCCCGGTGTTCCCCTCTATGGCCCGGCGCAGCGTGTCGGTGTCGAACGTGGAACCCGTCGCGGTGCCCATGGTGACCTCCTGCGGGAGCCCGCGACCCGATGCGGAGCGGGCCGCGCGAGCCCCTCACATCGAGCGTCCCCCGCACCGCCGGGCTCGGCAAGCGCAGGCGCACGCTCCGCCTTGCGGGTGAGGGGGACCGGCTGCCCGTGTCCGGCCAGGCGCCGGGGCCGTTGCTGAGGACATGATCTCAACACGACGTATCGTCGCCGCCGTCGGCCTTGCCGTCGGGGTCACCGGCCTCGCCGCGCCGCTGGCGAACGCGGCCGACGCGAGCGCGCAGCACCCCGGGAAGCTCACCGCGCTCGGCGTGCTCGACTCGGTCTCCCGCAGCGACGTCCCGGCGGAGTACCGGGGCAGGATGCCGAAGGTCTCGGAGCAGGTACAGGGGCTGAACGGACTCCACAAGCTCGGCGAACTGCACCAGGTCACCGACCTGGCCGCGCCCGCCATGGGGCTGCTGCCGGGCATCGAAGCCTGACCGCGCCGCACACCGAGGGCCGTCCCGGCAGGGGCGGCCCTCCTCGTTGCCCGCTCTCGGTGCTCCGCTCTCAGTGCTCCGAGGCCAGGAACTGCGTCGCCGCCAGCTCCGCGTACAGCGGGTCCGCCGCCACCAGCTCCCGGTGCGTGCCCACCGCGCGGACCCGGCCCGCGTCCATGACGACGATCCGGTCCGCCATGGTCACCGTCGACAGCCGGTGCGCGACCACCAGCACCGTCGTCGACCGTGCGACATCGGCGACGGTGTCCCGGAGCGCCGCCTCGTTCACCGCGTCCAGCTGCGAGGTGGCCTCGTCCAGCAGCAGCAGCCGGGGCCGGCGCAGCAACGCCCTTGCGATCGCCACCCGTTGGCGCTCCCCGCCCGACAGCTTGGTGCCGCGATGCCCGACCAGGGTCTCCAGCCCCTGCGGCAGCCGGGCGACCAGGCCGTCGAGCCGCGTCGTCTTCACCACCCGCGCGACCGCGTCCTCGTCCGCCTCCGGGTTGCCGAGGAGCAGGTTGTCCCTCAGCGACCCCGACAGCACCGGAGCGTCCTGCTCGACGTACCCGATGGCCGAACGGAGCAGCGGCAGTTCCCAGTCGGCGACCGGACGGCCGTCGACGGCGATCGTGCCGGACTCCGGGTCGTAGAACCGCTCGATCAGTGAGAAGACGGTGGTCTTGCCCGCGCCGGACGGCCCGACGAACGCCGTCATGCCCCGCGCGGGGACGTCGAAGGTGACACCGTGGTGGACGTACGGCAGGTCGTCGGCGTAACGGAAGTGCACGTCGGTGAAGGCGACGGCGGCCGGTTCGGCGCCGGCGGACGGCAACTCGGCGCGCCGGGAGGGAGGTTCGGCGGGCAGCCGGAGCGCCTCCTGGATGCGGGCGAGCGCGCCGGCGCCGGTCTGGTACTGGGTGATCGCCCCGACGACCTGCTGAATCGGCTGCATCAGGTAGAAGACGTAGAGCAGGAACGCCACCAGCGTGCCCACCCCGATCGCACCGGTCGCCACCCGCGCCCCGCCCACCGCGAGCACGGTGATGAACGCCAGCTGCATCGCCAGCCCCGCCGTGTTGCCCGCCGCGGCCGACCACTTGGCGGCCCGCACGCTCTGCCGCCAGGACTCCTCGGCGGCCTCGTGCAGGGCGAGTTCCTCCCGGTGTTCGGCGCCGGACGCCTTCACCGTGCGCAGGGCGCCCAGCACCCGCTCCAGCGAGGCCCCCATCACCCCGACCGCGTCCTGCGCCCGGCGGCTCGCCCGGTTGATGCGCGGCACGATCGTGCCCACCACCGTGCCCGCCGCGCCGATCACGACGAGGGTGACGGCAAGGAGCACCGGATCGACCACCCCCATCATCACCACGGTGGCGAGCAGGGTGAGTCCCTCGGTGCCGAGTGCGACCAGCGAGTCCGTGGTGACCTCGCGCAGCAGGGTGGTGTCCGAAGTGATCCGCGCCATCAGGTCACCGGGTTCGGTCCGGTCCACCGCGCTGATCCGCAGCCTGAGCAGATACGACGACAGGGTGCGCCGCGCCCCGAGCACGACCGACTCTCCGGCGCGCCGCAGGACGTACGAACCCAGCGCGCCCACCCCGGCGTTGGCGACTACCAGACCCGCCATCGCGAGCAACTTGGCCGTGATGGAACGGTCGTGGGACAGGTCGTCGATCAACCCCCGGGCCACCAGCGGAAGCAGCAGCCCGGTCGCACCCGTCACCAGCGAGAGCGCCGCACCGGCCAGCAGGGCCCAGCGGTGCGGACGTACATAGGAGAGGAGCAGCCGGAACACGGGCTCTTTCCTCGGTGTCGTCGGAACTGCGTCAGCGGCGGTCACGGTGCTCCTCGTCCGGCGGCGGGCGGCGCCCTCCGACGTGCCCAGGCTACGACGGCCGCTCCCGGCACCGGGGCCCGGTCAGCTCCGGGCGGAACCGAGCTTCGCCAGGGTCGCGTCGAGGTCGGCCGGACGCGGCCGGTTGTGGGGCAGCTTCGAGAGGACCGCGGCCATCCCGCAGGTGTCGGTGAGCGCCGAGAACACCAGGCCGCCCGCGACCCCCGCCGACAGCAGGAGCCAGGCCGGGTGCAGCAGGCCGAGGCCCAGGCCCGCGAGGACGGCCGCCCCGGCGGTGAACCGCACCTGGCGCTCCATGGCCCAGGTCGCACGGGACGCGCCGCGCGGCCGGTGCAGTTCGTGACCGCGCTCGGCCCAGCCGTGCGTGCCGCCGGTGAGGGTGGCCGCCGGGATGCCGTGCTCGGCGAGGAGTGCCCGGGCGCGCTCGGCCCGCGCGCCGGAGGCACACACCAGGAGCATCCCGCCGTCCGCGGCGCGGAGCGCGGGCAGGGCCCGGTGCAGCGCGTCCAGGGGGATGTTGTGGGCGCCGGGCACATGGCCGGCGGCGTACTCGCCGGGTGTGCGGACGTCGACGACGGTCAGCTCCGGGAGGCGGGCGAGGGCCTGGTCCGGGGTGAGACCAGGGTTCGGGGGAGTAGTGGTCATGGCGGATGCGATCCTTCCTTGCAGTGATGAAGTGATGAGCGGCGGGTTCGCCCGAGGGGCGGGTAAAATACCCCTACGGGTATGTGAGGAGTGGTGGTCGTGGAGCTTCAGTTCGAGGGCGACGAGCTCAAGTCGGTGCTGAACCGGCTGCGCCGGGCGCAGGGGCAGATCTCCGGCGTGATCAAGATGATCGAGGAGGGCCGCGACTGCGAGGACGTGGTCACCCAGCTCGCCGCCGCCTCGCGCGCCCTGGACCGGGCGGGCTTCGCGATCATCGCGACCGGGCTGCAGCAGTGCATCATCGACCCCGCCCGGAGCGGGGCGGACGGTGAGACGACCGAGCAGATGAAGGCACGGCTGGAGAAGCTGTTCCTGTCGCTTGCCTGAGCGGTAGCGCCCCGAAAGGGGCGCTGGGGGCACCCCCGGCCGAAGGCTGGGGGAGGAACCGCGGGACCAGCCACAACGGCGCCGCAGTCGACCGACGGCATATCGCGGCCCTTCCCGCGGAGGGCTCGGCGCGTCAGCTGACCGCGTCGGCCAGCATGAACGCGGCCACCGCGAGCAGCGCGTAGGCGAAGAGCCGCTGGAGGGTGCCCGCGGAGAGGCGGGCCGCGAGCCGTCTGCCGTCCCAGGCGCCGAGGATCGCGGCCCCGGCGAAGGGCCCCACGGCCGACCAGTCGACGCCCGCCGCCGCACCGGCGCGCGCCGCCAGCGCGGTGAGCGAGTTGACCGTGATGACCAGCAGGCTCGTGCCGATCGCGGCACGCATCCGCAGCCCCACGACGTTCACCAGGGACGGCACGGCGAGGAACCCGCCGCCCACCCCGAGCACCCCGGTCACCGCGCCGAGCCCGGCCCCGGCCCCGGCGACCCGGGACGCCCGTACGGGGCCCGGCCCGGTGACCGCGGTCGCCGCGGGCCGCAGCATACGCACCGCCGCCACGGCGGCCAGCACCGCGAACGCCCCGGTCAGCAGCGCCGCCGGAAGATGCCGGGACAACACCCCGCCGACCGCCGCCGGCCCGAGGCCCGCCGCCGCGAACACCGCACCGGCCCGCCAGCGCACCGCGCCCTCGCGGGCGTGCGCGACGAGTGCGGTGGCCGAGGTGACCGTGACGACGACCAGGCTCGCGGTGGTGGCCGCGGCCGGGCTGAAGCCGAGCAGATAGATCAACGCCGGTACGGCCAGCACGCTGCCGCCGCCGCCCAGGGCCCCGAGCGCCAGCCCGGTGACGGCCCCGGCGCCGAGGGCGAGCAGGAGCGCGCTCATCCGGCGGTGCCCTCGGCGGTCACCGCGAGGCCTGCCGTGCGCCAGGCGGTCATCCCGCCCACGACGTCCACCGCGTCGAGCCCGCGGGCGGTCAGCAGCGCCGCCGCCTCCCGCGAGCGCCGGCCCGAGTGGCAGATCACGACGAGCGGGCGGTCCGCGGCGGCCGGCGGCAGCGGAGCCCCGGCCGCCAGCCCGGACAGCGGGGCGTGCACCGCCCGCGGCGCGTGTCCGGCCGCCCATTCGCCGGCCTCGCGGACATCCAGCAGGACGGCATCCGCGTCCGTGCGCTCCCACGCCTCGGCCGGGGTGAGCCGGGCCATCGGCAGCCCGGCCGCGCCCGCCGCCGCGAACCCGTCGTCCACGGCCACCACATCGCGCCCGGCCGCGTCGAGGAGGGAGGCGGCGACGGCGGCCCGCATCCCGCCCGCGCAGTGCACCCACACCGTGCCGCCGGGTATCTCGCCCAGCCGCTCCCGCACCTGGTGCAGGGGTATGTGGACCGAACCCCGTATGTGGCCGCCGGCCCGCTCGGTGTCGCGGCGCACGTCCAGGACGACGACGTCCTCCGTGCCGCGTGCGGCCAGGTCCGCGAAGGTGGCACGGGGGAAGGAACGGGGCCGCTCGCCCGCGCGCAGCCAGGCCTCGGGTGCGCCGGTGGCGGCCGCGGCCGGGCGGTCGATGCCCACGCGGATCAGCTCCCGCTGAGCGGCGGCGAGCTGGGCCGCCGACTCGGCGAGCAGCGTGACCGGCCGGCCCCAGGGCAGCAGCCAGGCCAGATAGGTGGCGAGCTGCCCGTCGGCCTCGAAGTTCAGGGTGCCCGAGACGTGTCCCTCGGCGAACGCCACCCGGTTGCGCAGGTCCACCACCCACTCCCCGGCGGCCAGCCGCGCCGCGATCTCCGCCGCGTCCGCCCGGCCCGGCGGCGTGAGGTCGACGGGGGCCGGGCCACCGGAGTTCAACGGGCCCATGTGGGCGTAGTAGGCGGGTACGTCGTCCAGTCCCGCCAGCAGCTCCGCGACGAACGTGTCGACGTCCTTGACCAGTGCCTCGTTCACCGCGCGCTCCCGGCCGATGGTGGTGTCCGGACCGGCGGCGTCCCCGGCCGAGCAGAAGCTGCCGAAGCCGTGCGTCGGCAGCACCGCCGTCGCGTCCGGAAGCTCGGCGGCCAGCCGGTGCGCCGAGGCGTGCTGCGCCCGCGCCAGCTCGCCGGTCAGCCGGGGCTCCACCAGGTCGGGCCTGCCGACCGTGCCGATCAGCAGCGAGCCGCCGGTGAAGACGGCCACCGCGCGGCCGGTCTCCTCCAGGACGTACGACGTGTGGTGCGGGGTGTGCCCGGGGGTGGCCAGGGCCCGCAGCGCGAGGCCGGCCTCGATCTCCAGCACGTCCCCGTCGGCCACCGGCACCCGCTCGTACGCCACCCGCGCCCCGGCCGGCACCACGTACGCGGCCCCGGTCAGCCGGGCCAGCTCGAGGCCGCCGGAGACGTAGTCGTTGTGCACGTGCGTCTCCACGACCTGCGTGAGCCTGACCCCGCGCCGGGCGACGGCCGCCAGCACCCGGTCGACGTCGCGGGGCGGATCGACCGCGACGGCGCCGTGCGCCCCGCCCGCCAGATAACTGCGGTTGCCCAGTCCGGGCACCTCGATGGTGTCGACGAAGGACACGGCAGCACACTCCTCTCCTCGATCCCCCTCGTGAATTACCCCCGGGGGTATGTGAGCCACCGTAGCAGAGGTACCCCCGGGGGTATGTGGCAGAGGTGGTGGCAACACGAACGGCGGTGGCAGGGGAAGGTCCGCAGCGGTCGATGCGTGCCGTCGCTGATCGTTCCCGCGTAGGGTCGGAGGCCAGCACGTCAGCAGAGCGACGAAAGGGCAGGCCCATGGCGCAGGAAGTACGCGGCGTGATCGCACCGGGCAAGGACGAGCCCGTGCGGGTCGAGACGATCGTGGTGCCCGACCCGGGGCCGGGCGAAGCCGTCGTACAGGTGCAGGCCTGCGGGGTCTGTCACACCGATCTGCACTACAAACAGGGCGGCATCACCGACGAGTTCCCCTTCCTGCTCGGCCACGAGGCCGCCGGGGTGGTGGAGTCGGTCGGCGCCGGCGTCACGGACGTCGCGCCCGGTGACTTCGTGATCCTCAACTGGCGTGCCGTGTGCGGGGCCTGCCGGGCCTGTCTGCGCGGGCGGCCCTGGTACTGCTTCAACACCCACAACGCGAAGCAGAAGATGACCCTCGCCTCGACCGGCCAGGAACTCGCCCCGGCCCTCGGCATCGGGGCCTTCGCCGAGAAGACGCTGGTCGCCGCCGGGCAGTGCACCAAGGTCGACCCGGCCGTCTCCCCGGCGGTCGCCGGGCTGCTCGGCTGCGGGGTGATGGCCGGCATCGGTGCCGCGATCAACACCGGCAACGTCGGCCGGGGCGACTCGGTCGCCGTGATCGGCTGCGGCGGGGTCGGCGACGCGGCGATCGCCGGGTCGAACCTGGCGGGCGCCGCGAAGATCATCGCCGTCGACATCGACGACCGGAAGCTGGAGAAGGCCCGCTCCCTGGGCGCCACCCACACGATCAACTCGCGCGAGAGCGACCCCGTCGAGGCCATCCGCGGCCTGACCGGCGGCTTCGGCGCCGACGTCGTCATCGAGGCGGTCGGCCGCCCGGAGACCTACCGGCAGGCCTTCTACGCCCGCGACCTCGCGGGAACCGTCGTCCTGGTCGGCGTACCCACCCCCGAGATGAAGCTCGAACTCCCGCTCCTCGACGTCTTCGGCCGCGGCGGCGCCCTCAAGTCGTCCTGGTACGGCGACTGCCTGCCCTCCCGGGACTTCCCCATGCTGATCGACCTGCACCTCCAGGGACGGCTGCCGCTGGACGCGTTCGTCACCGAGACGATCCAGCTCGACGAGGTCGAGAAGGTGTTCGACCGGATGCACGGCGGCGACGTGCTGCGTTCGGTGGTGGTGCTCTGATGACCACGCGCATCGAACGCCTCGTCACCTCCGGCCAGTTCACCCTCGACGGCGGCACCTGGGACGTCGAGAACAACGTCTGGATCGTCGGCGACGAACGCGAAGTGATCGTCATCGACGCCGCGCACGACGCCCGGGCCATCGCCGAGGCGGTCGACGACCGCGTTCTGAAGGCGATCGTCTGCACCCACGCCCACAACGACCACATCGACGCGGCGCCCGCCCTCGCGGACCTCACCGGCGCCAAGATCTGGCTGCACCCCGACGACCTGCCGCTGTGGAAGCTGACCCACCCCGACCGCGACCCCGACAACCACCTGTCCGACGGGCTGGTCATCGAGGCCGCCGGCGCCGACCTGACCGTGCTGCACACGCCAGGCCACGCCCCCGGTGCCGTCTGCCTCCACGACCCCGGCCTGGGCGTCGTCTTCACCGGCGACACCCTCTTCCAGGGCGGCCCCGGCGCGACCGGGCGGTCCTACTCGCACTTCCCGACGATCATCGACTCCATCCGGGACAAGCTCCTCACCCTCCCGCCGGAGACGAAGGTCCTGACCGGACACGGCGACCCGACCACCATCGGCGCCGAGGCACCCCAGCTCGCGGAGTGGATCGCCCGGGGACACTGACCCGCACGTGATGCCGGCTTCCGCGGAAGGCCCGCCAGCGGTCACCGCGGAACCGGCCACCGCGGAACCGGCACGCCCCTCAGTCGTCGGACGCCGGCCGGGTCGGCCAGAGCGCCGGATGCCCCGGAGGCAGTGCGAGATCCTCGCGTACGGCGGTGTAGTAGCGCTCCCGGCAGGCCCGCTGCCGTGCCAGCAGGTCCTGCCAGGCGTCCGGGTCGACCGTCCCGGAACGCATGAACCGCTCCATGGCCATCACCGCCGTCACCCACTCCCGCGCCTGCTCCACCACCTCCCGGCTGCCCAGCATGATCAGCGCCTCCCCGGCCGGATCGCGGCCGTCGGTGGCCGCCGCCAGCTGCGGCTCGGCCTCGGCCGGGGAGATCGGGTGCGGATGCGGGTCGTTGCCGAGATGGGCCGCGACGCGGTAGGTGAGGTTCACCGTTTTCTTCAGCGCCCGCGCGTACTCGCTGTACACCGCCAGCCGCCGCTCCTCCCAGCGCGCCTCCTGCTCTCGCCGGAACCGCGCCCGGTCACCCCGCACCACCGCGAGGTACGAACCGAGCGCGCCGATCACGACGCCTATCAGGGCCGGGAGTTGCTGCAGGAACGCGGTCATGTGCGCACGGTATCTGTCCTGTTGATCGTCCGGCCCGTACGGTCGTCGCCATGACCGGACTGACTCGCTTTGCCGGACACGGAGTTCTCGTCACGGGCGCGGCCCGCGGCATCGGCGCGGCCGTCGCCCGTCGGCTGGCCGAGGAGGGCGCACAGGTGCTGGCGACCGACCGGGACCTGCCCGAGGCGGAGCGGACGGCGGCCGCGCTGCGCGAACAGGGCCTGGCGGTAACGGCGTTCGCCTGTGACGTCGCCGACCGGGACTCGGTGGCGGCGGCCGTCGAGCGGGCCGTCGGCTCCTTCGGCACGCTCGACGTCCTGGTGAACTGTGCCGCGCACTGCACCCCGGACGTCCCCCTCTTCGAGGACCAGCCGGACGACGGGTGGGCGCTGGACCTCGACATCACACTCACCGGCGTCCACCGCTGCTGCCGTGCCGCCCTCCCGCATCTCGCCGCCTCCGGACGGGGCGCGATCGTCAGCATCGGCTCCGTCAACGCCCGGGCGGACTTCGGCAACCACGCCTACAGCGCCGCCAAGGCCGGTCTCGCCTCGCTGACCCGCACCCTCGCCGGGCACGCGGCCGCGCGCGGGGTGCGGGTCAACCTGGTGGAGCCGGGGACGGTCCGCACCTCGGCCTGGGCGGGCCGGGAGGACGAACTCGACGCCGTCCGGCCGCTGTACCCGCTCGGCCGGGTCGGCGAACCCGAGGACATCGCCGCGGCCGTCGCCTTCCTCGCCTCCCGCGACGCCGCCTGGATCACCGGCACCACCCTGAGCGTCGACGGCGGACTCACCGCCGTCCACAGCGGATTCCACGCCGCGCTGCGGCCGCACCGGGAGGCCCGGAGCGGCTCAGAGAGCGGCTGACGCGGTCGCGAGCACCGCCAGCACGCGCCGGGTGTCGTCCTCGGCGGTCCGCCAGTTGCTGAACGCGGCCCGCAGCGCCGGCACCCCGCCGTACACCGTCGGCGTCAGGAACGCCTCCCCGGACGCGGCGACCGCCCGGGCCAGCGCGGCCACCCGTTCCTGCGTGGGCTGCTCGGAGAGGGTGAAGCAGACGACGTTGAGCCGGACCGGGGCGAGCAGACGCAGGGCGGGCAGCTCCTCGATGCCGGAACCGAGGCGGCGGGCCTCGACGACGTTGCGCTCGACGATCTCGCGGTGCCCGTCCCGGCCGTACGCCGTCAGCGCGAACCAGGCCGGCAGCGCCCGCATCCGGCGGGAGTTCTCCGGGGTCAGGTGCAGGAAGTCCGGGGTGCCGGCGGGCGGGCCCAGGTAGGGGGACTCGTTCTGGAAGACGGCCACCTGGAGGTCGCGGCGGCGGGTGAACTGCACGGCCGCGTCGTAGGGGACGTTGAGCCACTTGTGCAGGTCCACGCAGACCGAGTCGGCCGCGTCGAGCCCGGCGACGAGCGGGGCGTGGGCGGGGGAGAGGGCGGCGAAGGCGCCGAACGCGGCGTCCACGTGCAGCCAGAAGCCGTACCGCTCCTTGAGGGCGGCGATCGCCCGCAGGTCGTCGAAGTCGACGGTGTTCACGGTGCCCGCGTTGGCGACGACGATGGCCGGCCGTCCGTCCCGCGCGGCCAGCGCCGCGTCGAGCGCGGTCACGTCCACCGCCTCCCGGTTGCCGGGCAGCAGCGCCACCCGGTGCAGTCGGTCCCGGCCGATGCCGAGCACCGAGAGCGCCTTGCCGACGCTGGAGTGCGGGCTGCCGGAGAACACGTCGACCGGGCCGAGCGCGGCGGCGCCCGCCCGGGAGACGTCCACCCCGAGCCGCTCCCCGAGCCAGGCGCGGGCGATCGCCAGACCGACCGTGTTCGACATCGTGGCCCCGGACACAAAGGCGCCGCTGTGCGCGTCGCCGAGCCCGAACAGCTCGGCCAGCCAGGCCACGGTCTCGCGCTCCAGGGCGGCGCCCCAGGAACCGGCGTCCCCGGACAGGTTCTGGTCGTAGGCCGAGGTCAGCCAGTCGCCGGTGAGGGAGGCGGGGGTCACCCCGCCGGTGACGAAACCGAGGTAACGTGGCCCGGCCGAGGCGGACATACCCGGCGCCCACCGCTCGGTGAACCGGGCCAGTGCGCCGGCCCCGCCCTCCCCCCGCCCGGGCAGCGGCGCCCGCGCGGGCGCGGGCCCGAGCACGGCCACCGGCCGCTCGGGCGATCCGGCCGCCGCACGGGCGGCCACGTCGCGGGCGGACTGGAGGAGTTCGGGAAGCCGGGCGAGATCGTCGGCGAGTGCGGGGTGCATGACCCGCACACTAGGTCGGCCACGACGCTGTGGCGCGGGCCACTTCCGGGTAAGTGGACCCATGCCGGCCGGGGCGGCCGCGGCGGGTAAGTTAACCGTTTCGTCACAGCGCGCCCCGGGCTACAACCAATGCCGCGCATCGGGCAGTCCAGTACGACGAGACCACAGCACAGGAAAAAGGAGACAGACATCATATGGGGGACATACGCAGACGAAGTGCCGTAGTGCTCGGTGTCACTGGCCTTGTGGCGCCGCTCACGCTCGCCCTCACCTCCGCTCCGGCGCAGGCGGCGAGCTGCACCACGCAGGCCGGGCCGTACCAGAAGCAGGTGGAGAAGTTCCTCGGGCGGCCGGTCGACGGCAAGCAGTCCACCGCCGACTGCAAGGCGATCCAGGCATTCCAGAACAAGCACGGCATCACGCCCGCCGTCGGGTACGCGGGTCCCGTCACCTGGGGCGTGATGGACCTGATGAACAAGCAGAAGGCCGTCGGGAACAACCCCAACAAGGACGGCAAGTGCCCGACGAACAAGGGGCGCATCGCCTGCGTCAACCTCACGCTCCAGCTGAGCTGGATCCAGGACGGCAGCAGGCTGGTCTACGGCCCGGTGCCGGTCCGCACCGGCCGGGACGGGTTCGAGACCCGAACCGGCCTGAAGAAGATCTACTGGCGTGACATCGACCACGTCTCGTCCGTCTACAACGTGCCGATGCCCTACAGCCAGTTCTTCGACGGGGGCCAGGCCTTCCACTCGGTGAATCTCAGCATGTGGAACCCGCCGGGCTCGCACGGCTGCGTCAACATGACCCCCACCACCGCCAAGAAGTACTGGTCGCTGCTGAAGACCGGTGACGACGTCTACGTGTACGGCCGCAAGCCGGGCACCTGACGGCACCCGGCCCCGGCCGGCGCCCCGGCTCAGCTCGCCGGGGCGTCCCCGAAGTCCGGGATCTCCAGCCTGGCCCCGCCCTGCCGCGCGGACTCGTGCGCGATGATGCCCGGCAGGGTGTAGCGGGCCGCGACCCACGCGTTGACCGACGGCAGACTGCGCGTGTTGACGGCGGTCACGAAGTCGTCCACCAGGAAGTGGTGGCTGCCCTCGTGCCCGTTGTGGAGCGCGTCGAACTCCCGCGGCAGCCGCGCCCGGTCGTGGACCGGTGCCGACCCGGAGGTGAAGGCGGCCCGCAGTTCCGGCGCGATGTGCTGGAGCGACGGGTCGTCGGGCGACATGGTGGGCTTGGGCTCGAGCAGCTCGCTGATGTCCTGGACGCCCTTCTTGTCCTGCCACAGCGCCACCGTCGCCAGCTGCTCCATGCTCGCCTCCGTGCCGAAGAACCGGAAGCGGGACTCACGGATGTGCGACGGGTAGCCCACCCGCCGGAACTCGTTGGTGCGGAACGAACCGCCGCCCGCCACCTCGAACAGAGCGGTGGCGTTGGACACGTCGTTGCCGAACTGACTGACCTCCTTGTCGAAGACGCCGTCACCCCGGTCGTCCACGACCCCGATCGCCGACACGCTCACCGCGTGGGTCTGCCAGGCGCCGAGCACCCCGCCCACCGCGTGCGTCGGGTAGAGCAGCGGGGGGTAGCTGGCGGTCGCCTTCCAGTTCTCGCCGCCGCTGTAGCGGTAGGCGTCGTAGAAGCCGAGGTCCATGTCGTGGACGTAGTCGCCCTCGGCGTAGAAGAGCCGCCCGAAGGCGCCCTCGGCGATCTGGTTGCGGGCGTGCACGGTCGCCGGGTTGTACTGGCTGGTCTCGCCCATCATGTACGTCAGCCCGGTCGCCTTGACCGTGTCGATGATCGCGGCGATCTCCTCGGTCGTGATCGCCATCGGAACCGCGGAGTACACGTGCTTGCCGGCGTTCAGGCCCTGGAGGACCAGCGGGCCGTGCGTCCAGCGCTGGGTGAAGATCGCGACCGCGTCGACGTCGGACTCCAGCATGGCCTCGTACGACGGGAAGGTGCCCGCCAGACCCTGGTCGGCGGCGAGCTTCTCCGCCCGCTCGGGCAGCAGGTCGGTGACGTACACGTCGCCGACGCCTGGATGGGCCTGGAACAGCGTGGCGAACTGGCCGGAGAACTGTCCGGCGCCGACGATGCCGAGTGAGAAAGTCATGGGGGTTACTTTTGCTGCGGAAGAATCTTGCCGTCAAGGGGCGGAAGGAAGTCGGAAAGGTGCGAGGAGGGCGCTTATGCGGCGCACTCGGCGCACAGTAGGGTGGCTTGGTTGCTTCAGCTCCGGAAGAAAAGGGATACCGTGACCGACTGGCTGCCGCTGAGCCCCGCGGAGCGCTCCGTGGCGATCGAGGTGCTCGTCAACGGTCCGCTGTCACGCACCGCGCTGGCCCGCAGGCTGAACCTGTCCCAGGGCAGCCTCACCCGCCTCACCAAGCCGCTCATCGAATCCGGGCTGCTCGTCGAGGCCCCCTGGACGGGCGCCCCGGCGGAGGCGCGCCAGGGCCGCCCCTCGCAGCCGCTCGACGTGGTCGCCGAGTCCCGGTCCTTCCTCGGCTTCAAGATCACCGACGAGATGGTCTACGCCGTGGTCACCAGCCTCAGGAGCGACATCGTCGCCCGCCTCGACCGACCTCTCGCCGGCCATGACCCCGAGTACGTCGCCGACCTGCTGGCCGACATGACCGCCGAGCTCGCCGGCCGCCACCCGGCGATCGCGGGCATCGGCATCGGCGTCGGCGGGTTCGTGCGCGAGTTCGCGGTGGTCGGCGAGTCGCCCTACCTGTCCTGGCGTGACGTTCCGCTGGCCGGCCTGGTCCGCGAGCGCACCGGGCTGCCGGTCGTCGTGGAGAACGACGTGGCCGCCCTGGTCGAGGCCGAGACCTGGTTCGGCGCCGGCCGCGGACTCGACCGGTTCGTCGTCCTGACCATCGGCGCCGGCATCGGCTACGGCCTGGTGCTCGGCGGCAGGCGGGTCCCCTGTGCCGAGGAGGACCGCGGCTTCGGGCGGCACTGGATCATCGACCCGCTGGGCCCGCTCACCCCGCAGGGAGAGCGCGGCAGCGCCGTGTCGCTGCTCACCATCCCCAGCATCCGCTACCAGGTCCGGGCCGCCACCGGCCGCGACGCGTCGTACGAGGAGATCCTCGCCGGCGCCGCAGCGGGCGAGCCGATGGCCGCGCGGGTGATCGGCGAGGCCGGCCGGGCGCTGGGCACGCTGCTCGCGCAGATCGCCAACTTCGTCATGCCGCAGAAGATCCTGCTGGCCGGGGAGGGGGTCGGTCTGATGGAGGTGGCCGGGGACACGGTGCGGGAGACGGTCCGCGCCCACCGGCATCCGCTTGCCGCCCCGATCGGCCTGGAGACCAAGGTCTCCGACTTCCACGACTGGGCGCGGGGTGCGGCCGTCCTGGCGATCCAGGTTCTGGTGCTCGGCCGGGCCGGCGGCTGAACCGCCGTTTCCGCAGGTACGGCCGTTGCCGGACCGCGGCGAACTCCCGCCTGTCCTTGACACATTGACGTGATGAGTAACACGGTCCGATATGTCCGTATCGGTCGTACTTACTCACGGCGCCTTCACGTCGAGCGGCATATGCTTCACACCATGTCCACCACTGTTGAAACCGTCACCGAGCGATCGGCCGACGAGGTCAACGAGGAGATCCGGGCCCTGTGGCTCCGGTCGGGCGGGACACTGAGCACCGAGCAGCGCGAGGAGTACCAGCGGCTCGTCCTCGAATGGGCGGCAGCGACCCCGTAGCAGCCGGGCCAGACGGCCTGACCGCCCGTCCCGGGCACCCGCAGCGGGCGGGTGCCCTTCTCGTAGGACCTCGCGCGGCAGACCTCGCGCCGCCCCGTCAGCCCCAAGTGGCCGAGTAGTAGCGCTGGTACGCCTTGCGGTCCTGTTCCGCGCGGATGAAGCGCGTGCCCACCAGCGCGATCAGACTGCCCCCGATCACCAGCAGGCCCGGCCCGATGTTGCGAGTGTCCGTGAGCCGGGCGACCAGGCTGGTGTCGTCCCCGGTGACCGGCGCCGTCGAACCCGGCGTGGCCGTGCTCGGCGCGATGGCGCTGTGGTTGGCCGACGCGGACGGCGCGGGCGTGGCGGCCTGCCCCCCGGCGGCCTGCTTCGTCACGATCAGCTGCACGTTCAGCGCCGCCATCGCCCGCGTCACCGGCTGGAAGAACGTCACCCCGCCCGTGGTGCAGTCACCGCTGCCGCCCGAGGTCACCCCGAGCGCGATGCCGTTGGAGAACAACGGACCCCCGCTGTCGCCCGGTTCGGCACACACGTTGGTCTGGATGAGCCCGGTGACGGTGCCCTCGGGGTAGTTGACGGTCGCGTTCAGCGCGGTCACCGTGCCGTCGTGCAGCCCGCTTGTGGAGCCGCTGCGGAACACCTTCTCGCCGACCGTCGGATCCGCCGCCCCCGTGATCCGCACGCCCTGGCCGTTGCCGATCGCGACCACGTCCGCGTTGTCACCGGCCTTCCCGTTCGCGTACTGGATCAGCGAGAAGTCGTTGCCCGGGAACTGCGTGTCGATCGTGGTGCCCACCTGCTGGTCGTTGCCCTGTCCCTCGTCGAACCAGATGGTGTTGGCGGGACCGCAGTGACCGGCGGTGAGGATGAAATCGGTGGTCCCGTTGGTGACGTTGAACCCCGCCGAACAGCGGCCGCCCGTCGACAGGATGGGCTGCGCCCCGTTCAGCCGGGTGGTGAACTTGCCCTCGGAGCGCTGCATCTGCACGAAACCGCCGATGCCCGCGGCGACCTTGCTCAGGTCCGACCAGTCCGACGCGGAGACCGTGCTGTCGGCCTCCACCATCACCCGGTTGGTCTTGTAGTCCACCGCCCACGCGGTGCCGGCCACCCGAGGTGCCGCCTTCAGCGTCGCGGTCGCCGCCTTCAGCTCGTTCATGCTGTGCGACACCATCTTGGGCTCGGCGCCCGCCCGCTGCACCGTCGCCGCGGCCTGCTCGTCGGTCACCGCGACCACCGGCTTGCCGTCGGCGCCGATCCAGCTGCCCGCGGTGCGGGCCGTGCCGAGCTTCGCCACCAGCGCGGCCCCGGTGTCACCGGCCTCGGTCGCGGAGCCCGAACTGAACGGGACGGCGGACGTGCCGGGAGTCTCGCTCGCCATGGCCGTGGTGACCATCGCGCCTCCCAGAAGGAGTCCGCCGACCGCCGCCAGCTGTGTCCCCCGCCGGACGACCCGTCGTCGTGCGTGCCTCATCAATGGCTCCCGAACCCCGAACGCGCGGTGCCTGCACCGCGGGGCCCTCCGGTCGTCGAGCGCCCTGCTCTCCATACGTGGGCGGCCCGCGGGGTGTTCACGGCGGTAGTGATCTTTACGATCCCGTGGCAGTGCGGCACGGCCCCACGCCTCGTTCCCGGGCCCTCCCCAGCCGCCTATCTTGAGCCCATGACCAGCATCCCGCAGGAGAATCCGGGCGAACCGAACCCGTTGCGCGCCCTCACCCTCGACCGGCTGCGATGTCGTACCAGCATGAAATGGCGCACCTATCCCGAGGACGTGCTCCCGCTGTGGGTGGCCGAGATGGACGTGCCGCTCGCGCCGGCCGTCGTCCGCGCGGTCACGGACGCGATGGAACTCGGCGACACCGGCTACCCGGCGGGCACCGCCTACGCCGAGGCGCTCGCCGCGTTCGCCGCGAAACGCTGGGACTGGGGCGGGCTCGACACGGCCCGCACCGCGATCGTCCCCGACGTGATGCTCGGCGTGGTCGAGATGCTGAAGCTTGTGACCGGGCCCGGCGACCCGGTGGTCGTCAACTCGCCGGTGTACCCGCCGTTCTACCAGTTCGTCGAACACATGGACCGGCGGGTGGTGGAGGCCCCGCTCGGGGCCGACGGGAGGATCGACCTCGGCGTCCTGGAGGCGGCCTTCCGCGGGCTCGGCGGCGGGCAGGCCGGCTATCTGCTCTGCAGCCCCCACAACCCGACCGGCACCGTCCACACCGCCGACGAGCTCACCGCCGTCACCGCCCTCGCCGGGCGGTACGGCGTCCGGGTCGTCGCCGACGAGATCCACGCCCCGCTCACCGCCCCGGGCGTCGGCTTCGTGCCGTACCTGAGCGTGCCGGGCGCCGAGCGCGGGCTGTCCCTGATGTCGGCGTCCAAGGCCTGGAACCTCGCCGGTCTCAAGGCCGCGCTCGCCGTGGCCGGACCCGGGGCAGCCGCCGACCTCGCCCGGCTGCCGGAGGAGGTGAGCCACGGCCCGAGCCACGTCGGCGTCATCGCCCACACGACCGCGCTGACCGACGGCACCGCCTGGCTGGACGCGCTGCTCGCGGGCCTGGACGAGAACCGGCGCCTGCTCGCCGGGCTGCTCGACCGCCACCTGCCCGGCATCCGGTACCGGCCCGCCGAGGCCACCTTCCTGGCCTGGCTCGACTGCCGCGCTCTCGGCCTCGGCGACGATCCGGCCGAGGTCTTCCTGGACCGGGGCCGGGTCGCCGTCAACTCCGGCATCCCCTTCGGGACCGGTGGTGCCGGGCACGTACGGCTCAACCTGGCCACCTCGCCCGAGGTGATCACGGAGGCGGTGGAGCGGATGGCGGCGGCGCTCGCGTGAGGCGTGGCCGCGCGGCTGACATCATGGCCGTATGCGCGTGCTGATACCGCTTCCCGACCGGGACTTCGACGTGACCGAGGTGGCCGTGCCCTGGCGGGAGCTGACCCGGGCCGGCCACGAGGTGGTCTTCGCCACCGAACGCGCCGGCACCCGGCCCGCCGCCGACCCCCGGCTGCTCACCGGCGTGTTGTTCGGGCAGCTCGGCGCGGCGGAGGAACCCAAGCGGTGCTACGAACAGCTCACCGTCGCACCTGAGTTCACCGCCACGCTCGCCTGGGCCGACCTCGATGTCACCGGCTTCGACGGGCTGCTGCTGCCCGGCGGCCACGCGCCCGGCATGCGCCAGTACCTCGGTTCGTCCGAACTGCGCGACCAGGTAGGGAAGTTCTGGGCGCTCGGCCGCCCGGTCGGCGCGATCTGCCACGGTGTCCTCGTCCTCGCCCGCACCGGGGACCCGGCCACCGGGCACAGCGTCCTGTCCGGCCGCCGTACCACCTGCCTGCCCAAGTACATGGAACGCACGGCCTACTTGACCACCGCCTGGCGCCTGGGCCGCTACTACCGGACCTACCCCGCCTACGTCGAGGACGAGGTGCGCGGTGCCCTCGCCGACCCGGACGCCCAGTTCGAACGCGGCCCCCGCGAGCTCACCCGGCGCGGCACCGCGACCGACGACACCCACGCCTTCGTCGTCGAGGACGGCACGTATCTGTCGGCCCGCTGGCCCGGTGACGCGTATCTGTTCGCGCGGAGGTACCTCGACCTGCTCGACAGACATTCGGAAGCGTGAGCGCTGCGCCGGCCGCGCGGTTCGTCGACCGCGGGCCGGTGGGGGCTGGTCGCGCCCACGCGGCGGAGCCGCACATTGATACGGCCCCGTGCCCCTGCGGGGCGCGGGGCCGCCTAGACTCCGGTCATGGACGACACCACCGGTACGGCCCTCGACCGGCTCGGCGCCGGCAAGTACCTCCTGGTCACCAGCTACCGCAAGGACGGCACCCCCGTGCCCACGCCGGTGTGGGTGGTGCGGGACGGGGACGCGCTCGGCGTCTGGACGGTCGCCGACTCCTTCAAGGTCAAGCGCATCCGCCGCCGTGCCGACGTCACGGTCGGCCCCTGCGACCTGCGTGGCAACCCGACCGGCGACCCCGTCCCGGCCACCGCCGAGATCACCGACGCGGCCACCACCGCCCGCTACCGCGGCCTCATCGCCCGCAAGTACGGCATCACCGGCCGCCTCACCCTCCTCGGCAGCAGGCTGCGCCGGGGCGTCGACGGCACGCTCGGCATCCGCGTGACCCTGGCGCCCTGAGGAGGCCGGGACCCCCTCAGGGCGCGCGGGGCGCTACGAGGCGTCCAGCACCGTGCCGGTGAGCGTCAGACCGCCGGGCAGCGGCTTGCCCTCGTCGTCCGCCTGCTGGAAGGTCACCGACTCGGCCGGTTCCGCGGCCTGGTCCCGTACGGTGGGCACGGTCACGTCGAGGCGGGTCTGCCCGGCGGGCACGTCCAGCCACAGGTACAGGCCGTCGACCTGGGACAGCGGCCGCTCGGGGTCCGGATCGGCGCCGGAGACGTCGGCCAGCCAGCGGGGGTCGACGTCCTTGGTGGACAGCTCCGTGCCGCCGCTGCCGGCCGGCACCGGCACGAACAGCGCGCCGATGTCCGTGTCCGCGGCCTCCGACAGCGAGATCCGCCACTTCAGGGCCGAGCCCTCGGTCACCCGGTCCGCGAGCGGGGTCACGGTGACGGTGGGTGCCGGGTCGTCGTTGTGTACGGTCAGCCCGCCCAGGTAGGAGCCGACGACCGCCCCGTGGACGGCCTTGACCAGCACGTCGTACGGCACGTCGGCGCCGTAGCGGGTGTTGCCCCGCACCTTGACCGGCACGTCGATGCCGTGGCCGCCGGGCCGCACGGTGACCAGGCGGTCCTTCGCGGTACCGGTCGCCGGGTCGACGACGTACACCCGGACCTGGCCGCTGCCCCGCCCGGACACCCGCACCGGGACGTGGTAGGTGCGGACGCCCGAGTCGCCCTCGTCGACCGTGAGCCGGCCGACGTCGACGCGCGGCAGCCCGGCCGCGCGGACCGCCGGGGTGCCCGGCCGCCAGCCCCAGGCGTCCATCAGCCAGGCCCGTCCGGACCCCGAACGCGGCGTCAGCTCCAGGGATGTCACGGACCGCAGGTCGAGGCCGGCCCGGCGGGCGGCGGTGAGCGGTACGCGCAGTTCGCGCGCCCAGTAGGACGCGGTGCGGTCGCTGCCGGGCAGTCCGTCGGCCCGGACCCGGCCCAGTACGGCCCGCCGGCCGTGGCTGTCGGTGACGGACACGTCGAGGCCGGTGCCCCTGGTGTTCGGCGGCACGAAGACCCGCAGCGCGAGCGCCTCGGCGCCGGAGAGCGAGACCGGCCGCGCCACCCGGATGCGGGCCGGCGTTCCGGCGGACGTCCAGTGCAGCGCGATCGCGTGCCGGCCGGCCTCCCGTGCCGTCTCCCACTGCGCGAAGTGGGGCGAGGCGCCCGTGGTGCCCTCGCCCAGGCAGGCCACCGCCGGGTCGGGATCGACCGCCGAGCACAGCCGGCCGCCGGTCACCGTCACCTTTCCGTCCGGCAGGAACCCGGCACCGCGGTTCGCGCCGACCGCGTGGCCGAGCACCCGCGCCGGATCCGCCGACGGCGCCCGCCGCCCCGAACCGTCCAGCAGCGGACGGACCTTGTCGTCCCCCGCGACGAACAGCCGGGCCGCCGCCGCGATGTACGCCGAGCCCGCCCGGTGCTGCTGGTCGGCCGTCAGCCGGGTCGCGGCGCCCGGGGAGCAGACCGGGTCCGGGTGGTCCGGGTCGTCGAAGAAGTCGTCCTCCGCGGGGGCCTGCGCCTGCCCAGGCGTCCACTCCGTGTTGAAGAAGTTGTGGTCGGCGCCGATCACGTACACCGCGCTGTGCAGGGCCTTGCCCTTGCTGACCGCGCGGGTGCCGTCGACGTACACCTCGCCCTGGAGGTCGGAGACGTCGCCGTCGCAGCCCGGCAGGATCGTGAGCGACGGCACGTCCGGCACCGGGTTCTGGCCGAAGACGGTCGGCCCGATCAGCACGGTCCCGCTGATGTGCCAGCGCACCTTGCCGTGGTAGCCGTCCTGGTCGGCCGGCGGCGGGTACAGGCTGTCCAGCGCCGCCCGGTTGACGCCCTCGCCGCCGCGCGAGTGGCCGATCAGCAGCACGCGGGAGAGGTCGGCGCGGGGTGCCTCGCGCACGATCGGGGGCGCGTGCCCCGGGTCGCGCGCCCAGTCGGCCCAGTGCGCGAGGTGCAGCCGGATCAGGGACGAACGGGCCTGCGCGCCGCCGTCCTCGGCCTGCCAGTCCTGGCCGTTGATCCCGTTGGCCGAGATAGACACCGTCACATAGCCCTGGGAGGCCAGCAGTTGCTGGTCGCGCAGATAACCCCGGTGACTCGGTATGGGGAGCGTCCCGGCCGGGCACGGCCAGGCGCCGGAGGCGTCGTCGGAGCCGCCGTGCGGGGCGTAGCAGGTGGCGTGGCGGCCGTGCAGGAACAGCGCGAGCGGGCGGGCCCCGGAGACCCCGGTGGGCGCGACCACCACGGCCTGCATCTCGACCGGTACGGAGAACCCGGGCAGCCGCACCGACTTGAGACGGTACGAGCCCGTCTCCGTGCGGTACTGGCCGGGCCTGCCCGGGTCCACCGGATTGGCGGGCAGCGGTGCGGGCGGCCGGACCACCGCCGCATGCCCGGACGCGTCCGCGCCCGGACGGGCGTCCAACCTTCGTCCGCCGGACCAGACCTGAAGGTCCTTCAGCGCGCCCGCCCGTGCCCCGTCCAGGCCGAGCCGGAAGGTGTGCCCGTCCCGTTCCGGCTTCGGCACCCCCAACAGCCGCCCGCCCGCACGGAATTCGACCCGCGCGTCTCCCATCGGCACCCGCCTGCCGGACCGCCACACCAGCTGGGGCGCCTGCCGTCCCCGGTCGATGTGCCAGCCGGGCGGCAGCTTCCCGTCGGCTGCGGCTGCGGCTGGGCCCTGTTGAGCGTGTGCGGTGGTGCCGGACACTCCTCCCGCGAGCGCGAGCACCGCCGCAGCGGTGACCCATATGCGCCGGGTACGGACCAATGTTCCTCCTCCTCGCAAGGCGAGCACGGGCCGCCCCGGCCGTCCCGGGGAAGCCCCTCGCCCTCCGGAGGACGGGGAGTGGAGTCTGTGGGTTGCCTGTGCGACTGGAGTGAACGGATCACGTGAGGGATACCGGAGTGAACCGGTCAGGTGCGGGAGGGGCGGCACCTGCCGAGTTCGGGGGCGGTCTGCCCGCGGGCGAACTCGACGGGTGCCGCCCCTCGCGTGCTACTCGACGCCGCGCGGTACGGCCGTGG
Organism: Streptomyces sp. NPDC028289; assembly: GCF_055565975.1. NCBI lineage: Bacteria > Bacillati > Actinomycetota > Actinomycetes > Kitasatosporales > Streptomycetaceae > Streptomyces > Streptomyces sp. NPDC028289. The sequence goes on from NZ_JBVHTI010000006.1 coordinate 219,810, forward strand.
CGTGGTGGTAGTACATGCGCCAGCCGCTGCGCTCGTCGTGCCGGCGCCAGAGTGAGCTGTGGCGGGAGCGGCGGTCGCCGAGGCGGGCCTCGAAGGTCACCTGTACCAGCCCGGGAGCGAGGACGACTGCGGTCATGCCGGACGGCTCGTACCGGGGGCCGTTCGCCGACGCGCCCGGCTTGTCGGGCAGTTCGGCGAGCAGCTGCTGGTACGTGGACCTGCGGCCGGACGCGCCCACCTCCACGAACTCCGGGTCCAGCAGCTCGGCCGCCCGGTCCCGGGAGGCGCGCACCGCGGGATCCATCAGCCGCAGCTCGCCCGCGATCACGGCCGCCGCCTGGGCCCGTTCGTCGTCCATGGGCACATCCTCGCCCAGCGGCCCGGTCGCCGGGCAACCGGATTTCCGACCGTCAGCTCCAGGCCCGGTACGGCTCGTCCAGCAGCTGGAAGACCGGCTCACCCCGCACCGGGTCCTTGGCCGTGGAGAGCCTGACCCGGTCACCGCTGTGGATGCCGATCGGCGGGCCCATGACCCGGCCCCGGACCACGAACCCCTCGGCCATCTCGATCAGGGACACGTTGCGCGCGGCGGGGGTGTTGCGGTGCACAACCGTCGAGTGGCGGACCGTGCCGGTGCCCTCGCTGCGCTCCGTCCGCAGCTCGCTGCACTGGCACACCGGACACAGCAGCCGGTGGTACATCGCGGTGCCGCACCAGGTGCAGCGCTGGTAGACGATGGCGTCCTTGCCCCGGTCCGCGGGCGCGGGGTCGAGAACGCCCGTCGCGAATCCGACCGCCGACTGCGCGGCGCTCGTCGAGTGGTGGTACACGCTGGTCAACTCCCTGCGCTCGCCCGGAATCCCGCGTGTCCGGACCCGGCCGGGCACGCCTGTGCCCGGTTGGCCGTGCCACCGTGCACGTCGACAGAGTATGGCACTCAGTGCCAGTCGTAAAGGCACTGCGTACCCCGAATATGAGGTCTTCCGGGTCTCAGGCGCGGCCGAACGCGGTCTCGATCTCCTGGACGACCCGCCACAGCGGGGCGTCCCGCCGCGAGACGAGGACGACCACGTCGTCCGGGTGTTCCGCCGGGCCGCCGAACAGCGCGGCCGACGCCCCGCCCTCGGCGGCCCCGGTGCCGAACGCGGCCTGCACGTACCCGAGGGCGTGGTCGACCGTCTCGTCCGCGTCGACCCGCCCCTCCGAACGCAGCCAGGAGCGGAGCGCGTTGTTGTGCGCCGCGACCACGGCCGCCGCGACGACATCCGCCCGCAGGGTCCCGTCGGGGCGGCCGGCGTACCGGCCGCGCAGGTACTCGGCGAGGGCGCGCTCGTAGCGCCACACCACCGACAGCTCGTACGCGCGCAGCCCTGGGACCTGTTTGGTGAGCCGGTAGCGCTGTACGGAGAACGTGGGGTTCTCCGCGTACATCCGCAGCACCAGCCGGGCCGCGTCGCACACCCGCCGCACCGGCTCGCACTCCGGGTCGTCCGCCGCCAGGAAGGCGGTCATGTCGGCCAGGCACCCCTCGTGGTCGGGGAAGACCACGTCCTCCTTGGACGGGAAGTAGCGGAAGAACGACCGGCGCCCGACCCCCGCGAGGGCAACGATGTCGTCGACGGTCGTCTGCTCGTACCCGCGCTCCACGAAGAGCCGGAAGGCCGCCGCGACCAGGGCGTCCCGCATGGGCGGCTTGGCGGGCGGTGCCACGCTGCTGGAGCTCATGGACGGGAACGTAGCATTCCGTCGGCCCGTGTGGCACTCAGTGCACCAGGTTGGGGGACTGAGTGCTCTGCCGGCCGCCCCGGACCCGCTCGCGCTCCCGGTCTGAACCGGTGGGGCGGTCCTCCCGTATGTGTTCTCGGGGATCGCGGACTCCCCGTGCGCACGGGGAGTGGAAGGAGAGCAGTGTGTCGACACCGCCCGACCCTGAACAGTCGCACCGCGGGCCGGTCCTGGAACCGGTCCGGGTCCTGCGCCCGCGCCGGCTCGACACCCTCGCGGAGCTGATGCGCGAGTTCCACGCGGACGCGGAGGCCGCCGAGCGGACGCGGGAGGCGCAGGAGAAGAAGGAGGCGAAGGAAGCGCGGAGCCGGGGGCCCGCCGACTTCGAGGCCTTCGAACCGGCCGTCGGTTCCGGCACCGGGTCCTTCGGCTCCGGCATGGAGGACGAGACCCAGGAACTGCCGCCCGTCACCGACGGCCCGCGTACCATGCCCGGCCGCCGTGGCCACGGCGCCGACCCCTCCCGTTCCTTCGGCTTCGGGCCGGGACTGCGCAGGGCCGCCGTCGTGGTGGCCGTCGGCGCGGCGGCCCTGGTCGGCTTCGGCTGCGCCCTGCTGCTGCCCGGCCGGGAGGGTACCGCCGAGGCCGCCCAGCCGTCCGAGTCGGCCACCACGGCACCGGCCTCCACCCCGCCGGCCTCGGACACCTCCACCGACCCCGACGGCGCCGGAACCCTCCGCCAGGGCGACACCGGCCCCGAGGTCGTCGAGCTGGAGCAGCGCCTGCTGCGCATCCCGGACGTCTACCGCGACGGCTCCACCGGCGGCACCTACGACGCGGCCCTGACCGCCGCCGTGGAACGCTTCCAGATCTGGTATGGCATCAGCGGGGACGAACGCGGTGTCTACGGCGACGACACCCGCCGCGCCCTGGAGTCCCGTACCAGCCTCACCGACGGCTGACGGCCCGGAGGTGCGACTACTCCTCGTCCTCGACCGGCACCCGGATGTCCAGCACGCACACGTCGTCCCGGCGTTCGCCCGCCAGCATCGCGGTGAGGAGCGCGTCCAGGGTGGCCGGCCCGGCGGCGAGCGCGGCCGCGGCCAGGCGGTCCAGGCCCGCGTCGATGTCCTCGCCGGGCCGCTCGACCAGGCCGTCCGTGTACAGCAGCAGCCGGTCGCCGGGCTCCAGCTGGAACTCGGCGGACTCGTAGACCGGGTTCGCCGACGCGCCGAGCAGCATGCCGGCCGGACGGTCGAGCCGGTAGGCCTTGCCCCCGCGCACGAGGAGGGGCGGCGGGTGACCCGCCTGGGCCCAGGCGAGTCGCCGCTCGGCCGGGTCGTAGCGGGCGAGGACGAGCGTCGCGGTGGACTGGGCGTCGCGCGAGTGCAGGAGCAGGAAGTTGAGCCGGGCCAGCGCACCCGTGAGGGAGGAACCGGTGCTCACCATGCCCTTGGCGGTGAACCGCAGCTGGGCCATCGTGGCGACGGCGTCGACGCCGTGGCCCGCCACGTCGCCCACCACGAACAGCGCGGACTCGTCGGGCAGTTCGATGGCGCTGAACCAGTCACCGCCGACGTGCACCCCCGCCTGGGCGGGAAGATAGGCGACCTCGACGCGCAGTCCGTGCAGCCGCACCGGATTGCTGGGCAGCGGCAGCAGGGCGTGCTGGAGCCGGGCGGCGAGCGCACGCTCGGCATCGATGACGCCGCGCTGCACGAGGATCGCGCGCTCGCTGTCCACCAGGGCGAGTTCGGCGCTGCGCTGCGCGGTGAGGTCCTGAACGAAGCCGTGCACCTCGACGACCGTGCCGTCCGCGGCGCTCACCGCCTCCGCGACGGCCCGCAGGTGCCGTACCGCGTTCCCGGTCCTGATCCGGAACGGCACGTCGAACGGCCGGCCGGTGCGGGCGAGTTCGGAGACGGCGCGGGCCAACGCGTGGGCATCCTCGGGCAGCACCAGGTCCGGCAGCAGGTCGAGCGGGACCGCACCGCGCCCCGGATCGCGGCCCAGGATGGTGTACACCTGGGAGGACCAGTTGACCTGATGGGTAATCAGATTCCAGTTCGCCCAGCCCAGGTTGCCCAGTCGTTGCATGTCCGCCAGCCGCTGCTCCTGCCGCTCCTCGGTGTCGTGCCGCAGCCAGGTCACCAGCAGCCCGTCGCCGAGCCGGGCCGCGCGCACCGAGTAGGTGGCGGTCACGGTCACCCCCGCGACGATCTCCTCGTAGACGAACGGCTCGCCCTCGTACGGCTCGCCTCCACCGAGCGTCTTCAGATACCCCTGCCACAGCGACTCGCCGGCGACGGAGGGATAGCTCTCCAGGATGTGCGAGCCGATCAGCTCGCGGCCGGTGCGGCCGAGGATGTCGACGGCGCCCGGAGTGGCCGCCGCGATGCGGTAGTCCTCCACCTCCCCGGCGGCGGTGCGCAGCGGGATCAGCAGGACCGTGGCTCCCGGCAGCGCGTCGAGCACCGACTGCACCGCCGTGGAGAGGTCCGAGCTCACCGGCTCGGCGGGGGCGCCCAGGGCGCTGAGGCGGCCGGCGCCGAGCCGGGCGACGGACTGCAGCAGCTCACGGTCCGCGCGCCCGAAGGCGGCCTCGCGGCGGCGCAGCACACCGAGGACCGTGTCCGCCGAGACCGGCAGCCAGGCCCGGGACAGCCAGCGCCCGGACGGCTCGTCGATGAGCTGGAACGCCTGCCGGTCCTCGGTGAAGTGCTCCAGCCACAGCGGCTCGCCCGCCTTCAGCGCCTCCAGCGGGGCGAAGCCATGCAGCGGCGGCACCTGGTGCCACTGGGCGGCGAGCGTCGCGTCGAGTCCCGCGTGCCCGACGAGTTCGAGCCCGTCGCCGGGCAGCCGACGGTACAGCAGCACCGCGTCGGCGTCGATCCGGGGTGCCAGCTGCTCGCGGAGCGTTCCGGCCAGTTCCTGCGGGGAGCTGACGTGCAGCAGGGCCTTGCCCAGACGGCCGAGGATCTCGGCGGTGCCCGGCCCGGCGGGCGTCTCCCGGGCCGCGGCCGAAACGAGCGGTTCGGCGGCGGGGACCGCGGCGGCGGGCAAGGTGGGCATCAGGGCGCCGAGGGTGAGCCAGCACTCCTCGAGCAGCGTGCGGTTACCGGCCTCGGCCCGCTGCACCAGCGCCTCGTGCGCGGCGTCGGGGGAGCAGCCCGTGGTGGCCATCAGCGCACCCTTGGCACGCTCCACCACCGCGGAAGCGGCCGCCGATTCCCGCAGTCGGTCCAGCTCGGCGCGCTGCCTGGACACGATCCTGGCCAGGGCTGCCAGCTCGGCGACGGCGCCGGTGTCCGCGGCAGGCACGTACTCGCTCGTCACGGGTCGAGCATGGCACAAGAGGGTGCCTCCGATCACACTCGTACCCGATCCGTGAAGGATATGGGCATCCGTGGACGGATATGGTCAGCGACCGGTGCTGTGCCCGACGAGCGCCTCGGTGACCGCGCGGACGCTGCGGGCGATGTGCTGCAGTTGCATGACCTCCGCCGCGTACAGCTTGATGGTGTGCTCGATGACCGACTCCGGCAGGCCCAGCAGGGGCAGCTCGGCGCGCGCCGTCTGCAGCGCCGTGCGCGCCACCCGGACCTCGTGCTGGACCTGGATCTGCGCGTGCCGGGCGAGCAGCACCGGGTGCCGGATCAGCGCCGGGTAGCTCGCGTAGCGGGCCGGGACCAGCTCGCGCAGCCACTTGGCGGCGGAACGCTCCCAGTCGTAGCTGCCCGGTGCCTTGACCTGGCAGGGCCAGTCGGGGCTGATGCGCGCGGTCGTCGTCAGAGTCATGATCATCGCTTCCGGGTGTGCGGCGTCGTGAGGGTGGCCGACGGAGGTCTGGGCGGCTCCGGCCTAGGGGATGGCCGGAGCCGCCGCGGGCGTATCGCACAGGCGATGCCCGTTCGAACATCCCCGGCGCCGACGCGGGTAGGAGACGGCGGCTGGGGATGTCCGTGCGAGGCCCCGGGCGCCGGCCGCCGGCACTGCGGGTGGTGCTGCGTGCGCATGGGCGGTCCGTCGGCTTTCTGGGGGCGGGTGCGAGCGGTGCGTCCTCGGGTGCGGAACGTGCCCGGAGTGGGCCGGGGGTGATCCGTGAGCAGTATTTATATATGCCGTCCGGTTTGCAAGACGTATGAAAACATTCATGCGTGAAATGAGGTGAATGCTCCCCTTACGAGGTCACGCGTGGGACGTCGGATCCGGGGTCAGTCCTTCAGGAAGAACTGGTGCTCCTCGGCGACCTGCTCGTACTCCTCGAGGCGCGCCTGGGTGCGCTCGGGATCGGCGTCGGTCATGGCCTGGAGCAGGGCGGCGGCCATCAGACCGGGCGCCGCGTAGGTGTCGAAGACCAGGCGGGACCCGATGCCGGTGCTGAAGGTGACATCGGCCTCGTCGGCCAGCGCGCCGAGCGCCAGGTCGGTCACCAGCGCGACCCGCAGCCCCGCCGTGCGCGCCACCCGGATCGCGGTCAGCGTCTCCTGCGCGTGCCGCGGCATGCCGAACGCCAGCACCCAGGTGCCGCCCGCCTCGCGCGACTGCAGCAGCGCGTCGTAGGCCACGCTGCCGCCCCGGGTCACCAGCCGTACGTCGGGGTGGATACGGCGCGCGGCGTAGGCGAAGTACTCCGCCAGCGAGACGGAGATGCGCAGGCCCAGCACGGTCAGCGGGGACGACTGGGACAGCTCGCGGCCGATCCAGATCACCCGGTCCGGGTCGGCGAAGTCCCGGCGCAGGTTCTCCAGGTTCTCGATCTCGGCGTCCACGGCGGCCTGGAGCTCGTTGCTGCGCTGCTCGGTGGCGGCCCCGGTGCCGCCGGCCAGGGTGCGCAGCGCGATCGACTGCAGCCGCTCGCGCAGCGCGGGGTAGCCGCTGAAGCCGACCGCGCCCGCGAACCTGGTCACCGACGGCTGGCTGACCCCGACCCGCTCGGCGAGGTCGGTGATCGACAGGAAGGCCGCCTCGGTGATGTGGTCGATCAGGTACTGGGCGATGCGGCGCTGGCCGGGGGAGAGCCTGGGGCCGTCGAAGAGTTCGCGGAGCTGGGAGGTGGGCGCGGCCTCCGCCTCCGGCACGGTTTTGCCCGAGGTGATCGCGGATGCCTGTGCACGTGCCTGCTGCGGCGATGGCACCGAAGCGCCTCCTTTGTCTCCCACGAGGACTCAACATAGCTCACGGACCGTGGTGACCAGGGCTTGTGCGGTACGCCGGACCGTCCCGGCGGCCGAACGCTCAGGATGCGCAGCCGGCACCGGAATTCCGGCGCTCACCGGCGACGGATGCGGTGGCCGTCGTCGGCGGACCGTGCGGTCAGCGCCGGTAGATGGTGATCGAGTGACCGACATCATCGACCGGACGGCTGGTGTCGATCAATTCGGCCAGCCTGCCCCGTGCCTTGGCGGCCGACGAGTCCGAGACGACCAGCAGCCCGTGCACCTTCCCGGGCGGCACCTCGCGGGGGTCGGCGGCGTGGATCCCGTAGTACTCCGGGACGCCACTGCCCTTGTAGACAAGCCAGATCCGCTCGCCCGGGTAGCGCTCCCGCAGCCGGTCGGCGAGCCGGCCCAGGTCCTGCCCCCAGTCCACGTTGGAGTCGTGCAGCCACAGATGCGTCTTCGCCGGACCCCCGAACGCCTCGTTGGCGTACGGCAGATAGAACGGGAACGTCCGCAGCGAGCTCACCGCGACGAACAGCACCAGCGCCCCGCCCAAGGGCCGTGCCCAGCGCCGACGCACCGTCAGGGCCGAGGCCCCGGCCACCGCGAGGAACATCGGCATGAAGACCGCGTACCGCGTCCCGAAGTCCCGTGACCCGGTCATCGCGGAGGCCAGCAGCACGGCCGGCGGCAGCAGCAGGTAGGGCGCCGCCCGCCGCAGCCGCCGTACCACCACCAGCGCGACGGCACCGGCCGCCCACAGCGCCAGCATGCCGAGCGGCGTCTTCACCAGCAGGGCGGCCGGCAGGTAGTACCAGCGCGAGCCGGTGTAGAGGTGCCCGAACAGATAGCCCTGCCAGGGGTGGTCCTCCAGGGCGAACTGCATCCGCATGCCGTCCCGGTAGGACTCCGGGAAGGGCATCAGGCCGACCAGGAGGCCCCGCAGGCCGTGCACCGCCGGCACCGGCTCGGCGGACAGCGCACGCAGCCGGGGATCGACCGCCAGGTAGGAGAGCCAGACGACGGCGACCGCCGTCGCCGTCACCACGGCGGCGGCCGCGAGGGCGCGCAGCGCACGGCCGGGGCGTGCGCCCCACACCGACAGCACCGCCAGTGCGACGAGCACCGGGATCGCGGGCAGCGCGCTCATCTTCGTCGCCACCGAGGCCCCCAGGGCGGCCCCTGCCAGGGGCAGGTACAGCCGGGGCCGGCGCCGGGCCCGCCACACCAGCCAGGCCGACGTCAGCACGAACCCGGCCGACGGCACGTCCAGGGTGGCCAGTGAGCCGTGGGCGATGACGTCCGGCGAGAAGCAGTACAGGGCGAGTGCCAGCAGCCCCGCGGCCGTACCGAGAACCTCGCGGGCGAAGGCGAGGACGACCAGGCCGAACAGCAGCGTCAGCACGATCACCGGCAGCCGTGCCCACAGCATCACCCGCCGGGGGTCGTTGCCGGACGAGTACAGCAGGTGCCGGCCCACCTGCCCCTGGTCGCCGCGGTACGACGGGTCGTAGTGCGGGTCGGCGACGGCGATGCCGGCCATGACGAGGAGCTTGCCGAGCGGCGGGTGCTCGGTGTTGTAGCGCAGCCGGTGCTCGTGGAGGTAGTCGGTGGCCGTGGCCACGTAGACCGGTTCGTCGATGGTGGGCGTCTGCTGGACCGCGGTGGTCACCATCGCCGCCGCCATCTGCGCGAGCAGCAGCACCGCGAGGACCGGCACCAGCCACCGCCGGCGGGCGCGCAGGGCGGCGGCCGGCCGGGCCGCGGCGCTGCGCCGGGGGAGCGGCCCCGGCCCGGCGGGGAGGTCGGGGACGTCGGGTTCGAGGACCGACTGCTGTTCGCTTGCCATCATCCGCCCCGCGGGGACACCGGGCCCGCGGTGACGGGAGCGATCACGAGCAGTCATGGGCCCTACTGTCGCATCGCTCCCGCCACCGGGCGCGTCACCGCTTCACGAGTCGTACCGACAGACCGTCTGCCGTGTAGACGGGTACGGCCCGCAGCGTGGCGGAGTTCAGTTCCACCTTGTCGAACTGGCCGCGCAGCCGCGGAGCGTCGACGACCGGCAGGACGCTGCCCGCGGTCGGCGGGTGCTCGGTGTCGAGGTCCAGGGACAGGGTGGTGCCACTGCCCAGGACGGCCAGGTGCTTCACGGCCAGCGGCGCCTTGCGGCCCTTGGCCAGGGTGACCTCCAGGGTGCCCGCGTCCTGCGTGTAGGTGCCGCGCACGAACAGCTCCCCGGCGACCCGCAGGGTGCCGGCCGAGACCCGGACGTCACCGCGGCCCAGCGCGTCCCCGGAGGCGGCGACCAGGGTGCCGCCGGCCAGCACGGTGCCGCCCCGGTAGCGGTTGTCGCCGGTCAGGGTCAGCGTGCCGGTGCCCTTCTTGGTCAGACCGCCGTGGCCGTCGATGTCGTTGCGCCAGGCGTCGGCCGCCGCGAAGCCGCCGGCCGCCGCGTCCAGGGTGACCGTGACGTCCGCGTCGAAGGCGCCGTAACCGTCCGCGGCGGCGAACAGGTTGAGGCGGCCCCACTGCTCCGGGCCGTCCAGCAGCACGTACCCGGAGGGCAGGCCGGTGGTCCGCAGCACCTCGCGGCGCTGGTCGGCGGTGAGGTACGGCTGGCGGGTCTCCAGCAGCACCTCAGCGCCCTCGGGCACGTCGAACGGCAGCTCGCGGCCCTCCCGGTCCAGGATGTACGTCAGCCGGGGCGTGGCCGCGCGCTCGTTGGCCTCACGGTCGGCGTACGGGTCGGTCGCGGCGTCGGCCGAGTGGGCGTAGGCGTACAGGGTGTCGGCGGTGGAGCCGGTCTGCGCCTCGAAGTAGGCGAGGGCCTGGGCGCGGGCGGCCGCCTTCAGGTCGGCGTTGGCCGGGTCGGCGAGCGTGGCGGCGGCCAGGGCGGTGGCCATGATGCGGCCGCCGATCACGTCGACCGTGTTGTGCATACCGGCGACGATCCGGGTGTCGCTCAGCTCCAGGGCGCGGGTGACCAGCTCCTGGAAGCGCTCCGGCACCGCGTACGCGTAGGCCAGGCCCGCCAGGTGGAATGCGTTGGTGTGGCCGGAGGGGAAGCCGCCGTCGTCGGTGGGGGAGGTGCTGCGCTGGCGCAGCAGCTGCGGGGCGACGGCCACCTCGGAGTCGTACACCGGGAAGCCGTACGCGTCGGTCCTTCCGGTGTCGACGACCTCGCTGTCCTCGTTCATCCGCCACGGACGCGGGTACTGGTAGGCGTACTTGGACGGGTTGCCGGACGCGTAGTTGCCGCGCAGGGTGTCCACCAGGGTGGCCACCTTGCCCAGCGCCGAGTCGTGCGAGCCCGCGCCGAGCGCCGAGCCCGCCGGGGCGCCGGCCGGGACGGCGTCGCTGACGGTGGTGGCGGGGGTGGTGTCCGGCGCGCTGGTGATCGAGGTGACCGCGAGGGAACCGGCCTTGTAGAGGTCGGCGAGCGGGCCGAGGCCGGCGATCATCGCGTAGCTCTGGTGCTGGCGGTCGTAGATGAACGCCTTCTTGGCGTCGGCGGCGCTGCGCTTCCTGGTGATCTTGGCGCAGTAGCGCATGTTGTCGCGCAGGATGTCGGCGCGCAGCACGCTGCCGGTGTTCCAGGCGGAACCGGTCTTCCAGATCCGGGCGAAGCCGCCGAGGATGCGGACCACCGCGTTGGTGTCGGCGGTGAGGTTGGTGCTGATGTTCGTCTTGTAGTCGTCGACGAACGCCAGGGCCGTGGCGGCCTTGGCGTCGGCGGCCGCGAGCCAGCCGACGAAGGTCGGGGCCGCCAGCACACCCGCCGACGCGCCGAGCGAGGTCTTCAGGAAGCCCCGTCGGCCGACGGCGAGTCCACGGGCCGGAGAAGCGGGGTGGTGCCCGGCAGATGACGGCATGGATGTGCCTCTCTTGAGTTCTTCGAAGAGTTCACGCGGACGGCCGGTGCTCCAGATGCGCGTGAGCGTGTGGGTTCGCGTGGGAAAAGTGTTGAACGAGCGCAGTTCTAGGGCGAGTTCGTGTCCCGGCGGTCATCGTCGGGCGACCGCCACGTGACCCGGAGTTGAACGACAGCCCTGTGGTTCACCGGAAGAACCGGCCTGGACCTGCGCGTTCGCAGCGTCGAACGGCCCGTGGTCCAGGTGTGCGGGACGGACGGGCTGCGGACAGGTTCCTCACAGGATCGAACGCGCCAGCGCCACCGCTCCCTCGACCGGCGGGAGCCGCAACGGCTGGGGCCGCGCCCCGGGTACGGCTTCGGCGAGCGCGGCGGCGAAGGCGTCGTACAGGCGTGGCTGGGAGAGGATCGCGCCGCCCGCGACCACCACGTCGTCCACGGCGAGACCGCGGCCGGCGAGCCGGGCCACCAGGCCGGCCAGGGCGCGCCCGCCGTCGGCTATCACGTCCGCGGCGAGCCGGGAGCCCGCGTCCGCCGCGGCGAAGAGCACCGGGGCGTGCCGGCCCCACTCGGCGGAGACGTCGGTGGCGCTCTCCAGCGCGGCGCCGAGCGCGGGCACCTCCGCCACCCCGAAGGCGGCGACGAGTCCGGTCGCGAGCGCGTCGGGCGCCTCGCCGCGGTCGTGCGCGGCCCAGACGGCGCGGGCGGCCTCCCGGACGAGTCCGGCGGCGCCGCCCTCGTCCCCGAGGACCGCGCCCCAGCCGCCCACCTGCACGAGGCTGCCGTCGGCCAGTCGGCCGACGGCCACCGAGCCGGTGCCGGCGACCAGGCCGACGCCCTTGTCCAGGCCGGCGGCGGGGACGAGGAGCTCGGCGTCGCCCACCACCCGGACGGGCACGTCGAGGAGGTCGCGCAGGGCAGCGGCGATGCCGGCGCACTGGCGGGGGGTCTCACAGGCGTGCCCGCCGACGGCCAGGGCGGCCGGGCGGGTGCCGGGAGGCAGGGCGTCGTGGATCAGCGCGGTCAGCCAGCGGGCCGCGGCGGTCGCGTCGTGCGGCCGCCAGCCGCTGCTCGTCCGGACGTGGTCGGCGACCCGGTCCCGGCCGGCCAGGGCGCGGAGCTGGGTCTTGGTGCCGCCCACGTCGATGCCGACCACGAGAGGAGAAGGCGGGGAGGGAGGAGAAGGAGCGTCCTGCACGGATCCTCTTTCGTCGTCTGGGCGAAGAGCACCGAAGAGCTTGGCCCGGAGCGGGTCCGGCGAAGTCCGCTGCGGTCCGGCGGCGCCCCTGAGGGGCGCGGGGCCGTATCCGATATGCGGCTACCGGCGCGTGGGCGCGAACAGCCACGACGGCGCCGCGGGTGAGCGACGGCGCATCGCGGCATTTCCAGCGGAGCGCTTGGCTGCGACGGCGGGCGAACCGCGCCTGGCCGAACAGGAGTTGAGCAAGTCGGGAAGCCCCGGGACGGGCTTCTTGCGGAGCACGGCAGGCGAGTACCGTGTACTTCGTTAGGAAGTTAACTAACGAAGTACAGTGCGTCAAGAGTTGCCGCGGACTCGATCGACGGGACGCTGTCGAGGCCAGAACCGAGCGGCACAACGGCACCGCATATCGCCGCATCCCGCCACACCCGGGGGAGCGCGGCCCCTGACCCATGGGGGAACTGTGGAACACGTCGTGGCTGAGGCCTCCCGGCTCACCGAGAGCGCCGGCGCGGTCTTCGCCGTGCTGGCCCAGGCCGGCAGCGCCACCAGGCCGCAGCTCGCGAGTCTCGCGGGCCTGTCCAAGCCGACGGTCTCCGCCGCCGTCGCGGAGCTGGAGGGGGCCGGGCTGGCCACCCACTCCGGCACCGCTTCCAGCGGCACCGGGCGCTCCGCCGCCGTCTACGGCCTCGGACCGGCCTCCGGCTCGGTCCTCGCGGTCGACCTGGGCCCGGCCCGCACCCGGGTCCGTGCCTGCGCCCTGGACGGCACCCTGCTCGCCGAGGCGGACACGCCCCGCACCCGGGCCGCCGACGCCGTCCGCGAGGCGCTGGCCGCGCTGCCTGCGGGCGCCCCGCTGCGGGCCATCGTCGTCGCCATCGGTGACGTCAGCGCCCCCGACCGGGCGGGCACCGGCATGCGCCCGGCGACCGCCAAGGCCGGGCCCGTCTTCGACGCGGTCTCCGTCGCCCTGCCGCCGGGAGTCCCCGTCCACCTGGAGAACAACGTGAACTGCGCGGCCCTCGCCGAACTCCACGAGGGCGCCGCCCGGGGCCGCCGCACCTTCGGCTACCTGCGGATCGGCGTCGGTATCGGTCTGGGCATCGTCATCGGCGGCCACGTGCTGCGCGGCGCCAACGGCGCGGCCGGTGAGCTCGCCCGTCTGCCCTACCCCTGGGACGACGACCGGGAGCCCCGGCAGGAGGCCCTGGAGGCCTACGTCGGCTCGCACGCCCTGCTGCGCCGCGCCGCCGAGGCCTGGCCGGAGGCCGACGGCCCTCCCCCGCGCACCGCCGACCGGCTCTTCGCGCTGGCGGCCCAGGGTCGGGAGCCCGCCCGTGCCGTGGTCGCCCGGCACGCTGCCGACGTGGGCAGGCTGGCAGCCGCGGTGGCCGCCGTACTGGACCCGGGGCTGATCGTGCTGGGCGGCAGCACGGGCGCGGACCCGCAGGTCCTGCCCGGCGTGCGGGCCGAGCTGGGGCGGCTGAGCTGGCCCACCGAGGTGGTCAGCAGCCAGATCGGCGATCTCGGTACCGTGGTGGGTGCCGCCCGGCTCGCCGTGGCCAAGGGAGTCCAAACCGTGACCGAAGGCGCGCAGGTGAAGGATTGACGGCTTCCTAATCGGTCTGCCAATGTCCGGACAAGCGCTTTCTAAGTCGGCCGGGACGCCGGCTTGGGGCGAGCCTCCCAGCCCGTACACGACGTACGGCAACCGCACGAGGGCGTGCCCGTGCGGTGACGGCCAGGACGGCCGGGGATCTCGCCCCGCGTGGACGATGCGGCCGGGCGAGGCCGCGCCCCCCGGAAAGCGACTTTTCCTTCAAAATGCACCCGTGCCGCCTCAGCCGGCGCCGTGCTCAGTCCCTCCGAAGAAATGGGATCGAAGATGACCACTGTGGGTGTGCGGCGTTCCAGCCGACTCGGCCGCGGCGGTATGCGCCGCCTTGTTCCCCTCGCTGCCGCGACCGCGGCAGGAGCCCTGCTGCTCTCCGCCTGCGGCTCGGGCTCCGGCTCCGGCGGGACCTCCAAGTCGCTGACGTTCTGGATCTCCACGGTTCCGGGGCAGGACGCGGGCTGGAAGAAGCTGGTGGCGCAGTACAAGAAGGAAACCGGCGTCAACGTCAAGCTCGTCAACATCCCCTACGACGGCTACACGACGAAGCTGCACAACGCCGCGCAGGCGAACTCCCTGCCCGACGTCGCGGACGTGCCGGCGCTGGACCCGATCTGGTCGAACAAGCTGATCGACCTCAGCTCCATCGCCAACGACAAGAGCTACAACATCAACGGCAACTTCCTCGCCAAGGACTCGTCCGGCAAGGTGCTGTCCATCCCCTCGGACGTCACCGCGTCCGGCCTGTTCATCAACAAGACGCTGTTCAAGAAGGCCGGCGTCGCCGTCCCGGCCTCGCCGTCGGACACCTGGACCTGGACCGAGTTCATCGCCGCGGCCAACAAGGTCCGCGAGAAGACCGGCGCCAAGTACTCCCTGACCTTCGACCAGTCTCCGTCCCGGCTGCGCGCCATGGTCTACGAGATGGGCGGCAAGTACGTCCACGCGGATTCCTCCGGCAAGTTCTCGGTGGACGCCGCGACCAAGAAGGCCGTGAACACCTTCGTCGGATGGAACGACGACAAGACCATGCCGAAGTCGGTGTGGACCAGCGGCGCCGACCCGTCCGCCATGTTCCAGAGCGGTGACGTGGTCGCCTACTGGTCCGGCGTGTGGCAGGTCGCCTCCTTCGCGGACAGCATCAAGAAGTTCGACTGGGCGAGCGTCCCGACCCCCGCCCAGCCGGTGCAGGCCAGTGACGTCAACAGCGGCGGCATGATGGTGGGCTTCAACAACAACGGCGCCGCCGCCACCGCCGCGAAGAAGTTCATGTCCTGGGTGTACGACCCGAAGCAGTACACCGAGCTGGTCGAGACCTCCGGCTTCCTCCCGGTCGAGAGCGGTCTGAGCCCGAAGTACCCCTTCACCTCGGACGCGGCGCAGGCGGCCTTCAAGCTGTACAACGAGGAGATCCCGCTCTACGCCCCGATCTCGGGCTACTTCAACAACGCCCAGACGGCGTGGGTGCTGAAGGGCAAGAGCCTCACCGAGGACCCGACCAAGACGGAGCTCGGCAAGGCGATCAACGGCCAGCAGTCGGCCGACAAGGCCCTGGAGAACATCGTGGCCGGCTACAACCAGCAGGTCGGCGGCTGATCGCAGGCCCCAGGGCCGGGCGGCGGGTTCGAGCCCCCGCCGCCCCGCCCTGGTCCTCCACGTGACGCCGGGCTCATGCCGTGAGCCCACCGCAATCCATCCCCACAGCACGGAGTCAGGAAGATGACAAAACGCGCCTCGGACGTGTCCGGGAGCCCGCCCAGGCGACGCCGCAGCAAGTACACCCTCGCGCCGCTCGTCCTCATCGCGGCGAACGTCGTGCTCTTCGCACTGTTCTTCGTGTGGCCTGCGGTGATCGGGCTCGTCTACTCCTTCACGAACTACACGGGTGTGGGGGCGTTCCAGTTCGTCGGACTGGACAACTACACGAACCTGTTCGGCGACTCCACCTTCTACGACGCGCTGTTCCGGACGCTGCTGTACACCGTGCTGGTCGTGCCGCTGAACTTCGTGCTCTCGCTCCTCATCGCCAACCTGGTGGTGAGCAAGCAGGCCAAGGGCGCGTCGATCGCCCGTGTCGTCTTCTTCATCCCGTGGCTCATCTCGCCCATCGTCGTCGGTGTCCTGTGGCGGTGGCTGTTCGGCGAGAACTTCGGACTGATCAACTACGTCATCGAGAAGCTCGGCGGGCACGCGATCGCGTGGCAGTCGAACGCGGACCTGTCCCTGGGCGTGGTCGTGATGGCGGGCGCCTGGTGGGGAACGGCCTTCTCGATGCTGCTGTTCATCGCGGCGATCAAGAACGTGCCCACCTCGTACTACGAGGCGGCCTCGCTCGACGGCGCGGGCCCCTGGCGCCAGTTCATCAGCATCACGCTGCCGAGCATCGCGCCGACGTCGTTCATCGTCATCCTCCTCAACACGATCAACGCGATGAAGGAATACCCGCTGTTCGTCTCCCTCAACAACGGCGGACCGGGTACGTCGAACAATCTGCTTGTCCAATACATCTACCAGACCGGATTCAACCGGGGCCAGATCGGCTACGCGAGCGCCGCGTCGTTCGTGCTCATGCTCATCCTGATGGCCGTCGCGATCGTCCAGCTGATCGCCAACCGGCGGATGGAGAACCGATGACCACCACAGACACGCCGCGTCCGGTCGACGCCGGTTCCGCGAAGGCCCTTTCCAGGAAGCGGCCCCGCGGCGGGCGCGACGGCGGGCTCCGGCGCGCGGTACCCGCGACGACACTGCTGTGGATCCTGGCCGCCCTCTACGGGCTGCCGGTGCTGTGGTTCGTCCTCAGCTCCTTCAAGCCGGCGGGAGACCTCTTCTCCCTTCCGCTGACGGTGCTTCCGCACCACCCCACCCTCTCGGGTTACAAGGCGGCCTGGGACAGCGCCAACTTCTCCCAGTACTTCATCAACACGGCCATCGTGTGCGTGATCACGACGATCCTCACCGTGGGGGTCAGCTGCTGCACCGGGTACGCGCTGGCCAAGTACGACAACAAATGGCTCAAGGCCTTCTTCATCTGCATCCTGGCCACCACGATGCTGCCGTCCGAGGTCATGCTCGCCCCGGAGTTCCTGGTCGTCCGCGACCTCGGCCTCTACAACACCTTCGGCGGCATCATCCTCCCGGCCGTGCTCACCGCGACCGGATGCTTCATGTTCCGCCAGTTCTTCCTGACGGTCCCCGACGAACTCGTCGAGGCCGCCCGCATCGACGGCGCGCGTGAGCTGTCGATCTTCCTGCGGATCATGGTGCCGATCTCCCGGCCCATCATGCTGACCCTCGCCATCCTGTCCTTCCAGTGGCGGTGGAACGACTACATCTGGCCGCTGCTGATGCTCAACGACCCCAACAAGTTCACCGTGCAGATCGGCATCCAGAGTCTCGTCGGGGCGCAGAACATCAACTGGTCGGTGCTGCTGGGCGGATCGGTCATCTCCATGATTCCGCTGATCCTCGTCTTCCTGGTGTTCCAGCGGTACGTCATGAGCGCCGACATCAACGCCGGACTGAAGGACTGACCGTGCCCACCCCGCTCGACCACGAGTTCCTCCGCGCGGTGGCCGGCGCCGCCGACCGGTCGGCCGCCCCGCTGGCGGCCGGCCCCGGGGAGGAACCAGCCGGTGTGACCCACCGCGTCCTGGCCCGCCGGGTGAAGACCCTGGTCGCTGCGTACCGGTCCCCGGAGTCGGCCCTGCACGGGAGCGGGCAGGTCGTCGCCGCCGCGACGACCCACCTCCGCGCCCTGCTGGCCGCACAGACCGCCACCGGCCTCTTCGCCGGCGGCGACAACGTGCAGTCACCGCCGGACTCCGCGTTCACCGTCAACGACGTCTGCGACGCACACGTCCTCGCCGCGGGCGCGGGACCGGAACTGCGCGACGTCACGGCCGCGCTCGCCGAGATCGCCGGCGCCGCCTTTGCCGCTCTCCTGACCGGCGGGGTGCACACCCCCAACCACCGCTGGGAGCTCTGCGCGGCGCTGGCCCGGCTGCACCGCTCGTTCCCGGACGGCCGGCTGCTCGACCGCATCGACGCGTGGCTCGCCGAGGGCGTCGACATCGACGCGGAGGGCCTGTACTCGGAGCGCAGCGCCGTCTACGCGTCCCACGTGTCCAACCCGTCGCTGCTGCTCCTGGCCGACGTCCTCGGCCGCGATGACCTGCGGGACGCCGTCGAACGCAACCTCACCGCGACCCTGGACCTCATCAGGCCGGACGGCACGGTGGAGACCGTCCACTCGCGACGGCAGGACCAGAAGCACCCGTTCCCTCTGGCGTCCTACCTGCCGCACTACCGGCTGCTCGCGATCCGCACCGGCCGGGGCGACTTCGCCCGGGCGGCGCGCCGGGCAGCGGCCGGCGGGGTCGATGACCCCGGCCTGCTCGCCGAGACCCTCCTCACCCCCGACCTGTGCCGCGCGCTGCCGGCCCCGGCGCCGGAACCCCTGCCCCGCGACCGGTACCTCACCACGGCACGCCTTGCCTCACGCGCCTCCGCCACCGCGCACAGCGTCCTGTACGGCGGCTCCGACGTGCCCGAGCACCGGCGCATCCGCTCCGGCCTCGCCTGCAACCCCACCTTCCTGCGCCTGTTCGCCGGCGACGCCGTCCTCGACGCGGTCCGGCTGTCCCGGGGATTCTTCGACCTGGGCCCGTTCCGCGCCGCCGGAATGGAACAGCTCGCCGGCAACCGGTACCGGCTCACCGAGACCCTGACGGCCGCCTACTACCAGCCGCTCCCGCCGGACCGGCGACGGGACGACGGCGCCTACCGCGTGGCGGACGAGGGACGCTTCTCGGCCGCCATGGCCTTCCCGGACCGGCCTCGGGACGAGGTCTCCCACACGACCCGCGTCGAAGCGGAGCTGCGGGACGACGGTGCCGACCTGCGGATCGACATCAGCGGACCACGGGTGCCCTGGGCCCTCGAACTGACTTTCCGGCCGGGGGGCGTGCCGGAGGGCGCCGTACCGATCGGTGACGGACGCTGGTGCCTGACGACCGGGCCGATGACCTACCGGGCCGGTGCCGACGAGATCCGGGTCGAGGCCGCCGTCGAGGCGGGCGAGCCGCTCGCCGGTCCGGACCGGAGCGATGTACTGCGCTACGACCCGGGCCAGGACCACACTGTGGTGGGCGGCACCGACGCGACGACCGGGAACCGCGTCTACCTCGGTGGGAACGGCCCGCAGACACTGACCGTCACCCTGCGCGCCCGGCGTCCCTGACCCGCCGTCCGACCCTGACCCCCCACGCCACGGCCACCTCCGTAACGAAGGGCTGACCTCCCCCGATGCACCTGCCGCGCCAGCTCGGCCCGCTGCACGACCTGCCGTCCACCCCCGAGGCGTACGACGCGGTCCTCGCGGACGTCGTCGAACAGGCCCTGGCCCGCCTCACCCCCGAGGGCAACCTCGAACACCCCGACGCGGACGACGACATCGGCGACACCTCCCTCGGCGTCACCTCCCTGCTGGCGCTGGCCTGGCAGCGGTCCAAGGACCCGCGACTGCCCGAGGCGGTGCGCCGCAGCCTCGCCTTCCACCTGCGCGAACGGGTCTACACCGAGGACAACCCCGGCTACCCGAACCTCACGGTCCGCGACTCCGGTCTGCCGTACGCCCGTTACGTCCTTGAGGCGGGCGCGCATCCGATCGGGGACTGGCCCAGCACGGTGTGGGCGCTGCTCCAGGCCGTGAACATCCTCGACCTCGCGGACGGCCTGGTCGACGACGAACAGCGCGCGGAGCTCATCGAGGTGAGCCGCGGCTACTGGCGCTGGCTGACCGAGGCCACCTTCTTCAACCCGCAGGAGGCCGGCAACCAGGCGATCGGATGCGTGGTCGGCGGGCTGATGCTGGCGCGCCATCTGCCGCCGGAGGAGGCGGCGCCGCTCCGCGAGCGGGCGCTGGCCCTGTACGCCGAGAAGATCCGGGCCCACCGGGTCCTCGACCGGGGTGCCCTGCTCCCGCCCGAGCACGGCGGCGCCTACGACAACAACTACGGCCCGATCTCCCTGTCCTTCCTCGCCCAGGCCCACCGGGTCAGCGGGGCGGAGATGTTCGCCGAGGACGGTGACGCGCTCGCCCGGTACATCGACGCACGGCTGCCCAACGGCGGCTTCGACAACGGCGGCCCCCGCTACAGCGAACAGCACTCCGCCTTCGAGTCGGTGTTCGGCCTGCGCTACTTCGGGGCTCGGATCGGCTCCGACCTGGGCCGCTACCGGGGCGACACCAACTGGGGCCGGCACGCGGTCAAGCCGGACGGCGGGGTCGACGGGCACTTCGCCTGGATGCTGGTCTGGCAGATCCAGGACACCACCCCCTGGCACCGTGAACCGTCGACGGTCCCCGCCCGCCACCAACTCCGCGCCGGATCGGTCTCGGTGGCATTCGACCACCGCATGACCCCGGCCCTGATCGAGGCGGCCGGCATCTACTACCTCCCGGCCGCGGTGAACCGGCAGCACGGCTTCGGCCCCGTCCTGGACGGCTTCCTGTACTGCCGGCCCATGGGCGAGATCCGGGTCCGGGACGTCCACGCCGACGGCCTGACCGCCAAGCTGGTCAGCAAGCCGGTCGTGGGGCGCGACCATGTGCTGCGCCATGTGCGCTCGCTCTACGTCACGGACGGCACCAGCCTGTGGGTGACGGTGGCCGTGGAGCGCTTCGACGGGACGCCGTACCTGCTGTCCGGGCTGCCCTACGCGGTGGACGACGGCGACCGGGTACGCCGGGTCGCCGAGGGCCGGGTCGCCTCGGCGGGCGCGCTGCGGCTCACGCATCCCGCGCCGCAGGGTCCCGACCACTTCGACGCCCGCGCCGAACTCACCCAGGAGCAGGCCGCGTTCGCGCTCGCCGCCGATCCGCGCGGCTACGGCAACCCGGACGAGGGCTGGCGCCACCTGGTCTCCAGCACCGCCTACGAGGCCGACCCGGCGCCGGGCGCACCGGAGCACCTGCACGTGTTCGCCGTACGGTACGGACCCGGCGGGGACCGCTTCACTCCGTCCTTCGAAGGCGATCTGACCGTGCACACCGAGGAGTTCACGGCCGCCATCGGGGCCGAGGACGCCCACGGGGTGCCCGAACTGGTCCTGACCGCCTGCTAGGGGCCGTCCCGCGCGCGTCGATGAGTTCTGCGGTCTCCGGCGGTCGTACTGTCGAACCCGTTCCCGAGCAGGAGGACTCCCGATGCGCAGCGTGACCTATTCGATGAGCATGTCACTCGACGGCTACATCGTCGGGCCGGACGGCACGTTCGACTGGACGGCGCCCGACAAGGAGGTCTTCCGCTTCTGGATCGACGAGATCCGGGAGGTCGACGTCCACCTGATGGGACGGCGTCTCTACGAGACGATGCTGTACTGGGAGACCGCCGACCAGGACCCCGCGCTCGACGCCGCCGAACGCGAATGGACCGCGCTCTGGAAGCCGCTCCCGAAGGTCGTGTTCTCCACCACCTTGTCGGAGGTGCAGGGCCAGGCCGCCCGGCCGGCCTCCGGCAGCGTGGCGGAGGAGATCGAGCGGTTGCGGGCCGAGCCGGGAGAGGGCGCCATCGCGATCGGCGGCGCGACACTCGCCGCCGAGGCGGCCGAACACGGTCTGATCGACGAGTACCGGACCATGGTCTACCCGGTGCTGGTCGGCGGCGGCATTCCGTACTTCCCCCGCCACGAGCGCCGCGTGGATCTCGAACGCGTCGAGACCCGCACCTTCGACTCGGGCGTCGTCCACCTCCGCCACCGCGTGGTGCGCTAGGCGGAGGCGGCGGCCACCAAGAACGGCTCGTGCGGCGGGATGCCGCACATCATGACGTCGCACGGGAGGCGGCCGGATCGACAGCGGCCCGCGACGTCTTCCGCACGGGCAGCGCCGTCTCCGGGACCACCAGGTCCGCCCGGTCCCGGGTGGCCGCGACCAGGTCGGCGTTGAGCTGGTCGGTGCCCGCCACCCAGGCCACCGCCTGCTCGTGCCCCTTGCCGAACTTCTCGTGCCGGGCGACCAGCCGCCGTACCCGCTCGCCCTCGTCGATCTCGCAGAACCACACCTCGTCCATGGCCGGCCGCACCCGCGCCCACGAACCGTCCGCCAGCAGCAGGTAGTTGCCCTCCGTCACCACCAGCCGGGCGGTCGGCAGGACGGGGATCGCCCCCGCGATCGGCTGCTCCAGGACCCGCTCGAAGCCCGGCGCGTACACCACGACGTCCGTCTCCTCGCGCAACCGCCGCAGCAGCGCCGCGTATCCGGCCGCGTCGAAGGTCGCGGGCGCCCCCTTGCGGTCCCTGAGGCCCAGCCGGTCCAGCTCGACGTCGGCCAGGTGGAAACCGTCCATCGGCACGTGCGCGGCCCACGGCTCGCCGGGGCCGTTCAGCTCCCGCACCAGATGCTCGGCGAGGGTCGTCTTGCCGGCACCGGGGCTGCCCGCGATGCCGAGGATCGCGCGCGGAGCCCGTCCGGCCAGTGAACGGGCGCGGTCGAGGAGGTCGTCGAAAGTCAGCGGCACGCAAAAAGTGTGGCACCCGGCCAGGAATGTGGCGGGCGCCACCCCCTCGAACCCGTCCGGTGGGGAAGATGCGGGACATGACTGCACTCGGTCTGCCCGACACCATCCAGGCCTGTCTCTTCGACCTCGACGGGGTCGTCACCAAGACGGCCGTCGTGCACGCGGCGGCCTGGAAGGAGACCTTCGACGCCTTCCTGCGCGGCCACGACGGACAGCGGCCCTTCGACGAGGTCGCCGACTACGACGAGTACGTCGACGGACGCCCCCGCGCCGACGGGGTCCGCGCCTTCCTCGACTCCCGCGGCATCCACCTGCCCGAGGGCACCCCGGACGACCCCCCGGACGCCCCGACCGTGCACGGCCTCGGCAACCGCAAGAACGAACTGCTGCTGGAGAAGATCCGCACCCAGGGGGTCGAGGCCTACGACGGCACCCTGCGCTATCTGGAGGCGGTCCGCGCGCACGGGCTGCGCACCGCGATCGTCTCCTCCAGCGCCAACTGCCGTGACGTACTGCGCTCGATCGGTGCCGAGCACTTCTTCGACGTCCGCATCGACGGCGTCGTGGCCGCCGAGCGCCGTCTGCCCGGCAAGCCGCACCCGGACACCTTCCTGGCCGCCGCCCACGACCTGGGGGTCGAACCAGCAGCTGCCGCGGTCTTCGAGGACGCCCTGGCGGGCATGGACGCGGGCCGGGCGGGCCGTTTCGGGTACGTCGTCGGCGTGGACCGCGTCGGGCAGACGGACGCCCTGTACGCACACGGCGCGGACACGGTCGTCAAGGACCTCGCGGAGCTGGGAGGCAAGGAGTGATCACCCAACGGGCGTACGCCGTCGAACCCTGGACGGTCCGCGAGACCGCGCTCAACCTGGACGTGCTCGCACAGAGCGAGTCGGTGTTCGCGCTGTCCAACGGGCATGTGGGCTGGCGCGGCAACCTCGACGAGGGCGAACCGCACGGCCTGCCGGGCAGCTACCTCAACGGCGTGCACGAAGTACACCCGCTGCCGTACGCCGAGGCCGGCTACGGCTACCCGGAGTCCGGGCAGACCGTCATCAACATCACCAACGGCAAGATCCTGCGGCTCCTGGTCGACGACGAGCCCTTCGACCTGCGCTACGGCCGGCTCGTCGCCCACGAGCGGGTGCTGGACCTGCGCCGGGGCGTCCTGGAGCGGACCTGCGAGTGGACCTCGCCGGCCGGGTCCACCGTGCGGGTGCGCTCCACCCGGCTGGTGTCGCTGACCCAGCGGGCGATCGCCGCCGTCGCCTACGAGGTGGAGGCCGTCGACCGCCGCTGCCGGATCGTGGTCCAGTCCGAGCTGGTCGCCAACGAGCAACTGCCCGAGTCGAACGGCGATCCCCGTGCCGCGCTCGCGCTGCAGTCGCCGCTGGAGCAGGAGGACGACTTCGCCTCCGGCCACCGGCTGCGCCTGGTCCACCGCACCCGGCGCAGCGGACTGCGGGTCGCGGTCGCCGCCGACCACACCGTCTCCGGTCCCGAGCGGACCTCGGCGCACGCCGAGAGCGGCGTGGACGTGGCCCGGCTGACGGTCACCTCCGTCCTGGAGCCGGGGCAGCGGCTGCGGGTGGAGAAGTTCGTCGCGCACGGCTGGTCCGGGGTGCGTTCGCTGCCCGCCATGGCCGACCAGGTGGACGCGGCGCTCGCGGCCGCCGCCCACGAGGGCTGGCAGGGACTCGCCGACGAGCAGCGCGGTTACCTGGACGACTTCTGGTCCCGCGCCGACGTGGAGGTGGACGGCGACGAGGAGGTCCAGCAGGCCGTCCGCTTCGCCCTCTTCCACGTCCTGCAGGCCGGGGCCCGCGCCGAACAGCGGGCGATACCCGCCAAGGGCCTCACCGGCTCCGGGTACGACGGGCACGCCTTCTGGGACACCGAGATGTTCGTGCTGCCCGTCCTCACCCACACCGCCCCCGGCGCCGTCGCCGAGGCGCTGCGCTGGCGGCACAACACCCTGCCCGCCGCCCGCGAACGCGCCGCCCAGCTCGGTCTGGACGGGGCCGCGTTCCCCTGGCGGACCATCGCGGGACCGGAGGGCTCGGCCTACTGGCCGGCCGGCACCGCCGCCTTCCACGTCAACGCCGACGTCGCCGACGCCGTGGTCCGCTACGTCGCCGCCACCGGCGACACCGACTTCGAACGGGACACCGGCGTCGAGCTGCTCGTGGAGACCGCCCGCCTGTGGCGCTCGCTCGGGCACCACGACAACCGCGGCGCCTTCCACATCGACGGCGTCACCGGCCCCGACGAGTACAGCGCGGTCGCCGACGACAACACGTACACCAATCTGATGGCCCGGGCGAACCTGCTGGCCGCCGCCGACGCCGTCGAACGCCACCCGCGGCAGGCGGCGGAACTGGACGTCGACGCGGAGGAGAGCGCCGCCTGGCGGGACGCCGCCGAGTCCGTGCACATCCCGTACAACCACGAGCTCGGCGTCCACGAACAGCACGCCGGGTTCACCCGCTACCAGCGCTGGGACTTCGAGAACACCCGCCCCGAGCAGTACCCGCTGCTGCTGAACTTCCCCTACTTCGACCTCTACCGCAAACAGGTCGTCAAACAGGCCGACCTGGTGCTGGCGATGTACACCTGCGAGGCGTACTTCGACGAGGAGCACATCGCCCGGAACTTCGCCTACTACGAGCCGCTGACCGTCCGCGACTCCTCGCTCTCGGCCTGCTGCCAGGCCGTCGTCGCCGCCCAGGCCGGGCACCTCACGCTCGCCCATGCCTACACGGCGGAAGCCGCGCTGATGGACCTTGACGACCTGGAGCACAACACCCGCGACGGACTGCACATCGCCTCCCTCGCCGGCACCTGGATGGCCCTGGTGGCCGGCTTCGGCGGGCTGCGCCACTACGACGACGGGGCCCGCTTCGCCCCCCGGCTGCCGGAACGGCTGCGCCGCCTCGCCTTCAGCCTGCAACTGCGCGGCAGCAGGCTCCGCGTGGAGATCGGCGCCGACAAGGCGACGTACACCCTCCTGGACGGTCCACCGCTCACCGTCCACCACCACGGCGAGCCGGTGACGGTCGGCACGGACAGCCCCGCGGTGCGCGCGGTACCGCCGGTCAGGCCGGGCCCGACACCGGCCCAGCCGCCGCACAGGGCACCTAATCGACCGAGTTGATCTGCAGCGCCCTTTCTTTTGGGGGCGCTGGGGGTACCCCAGCGCCCCCAAAAGGGGCGCTCACGTGAGGGCGTTGAAAAGGAGCCGTACCAGATCGCCCGTCGCGTCGGCGGCGAACAGGGCGGCTCCGACGCCGAGCGCGAGGACGGCCGCGGCGGCCGGCCACAGCGAAGGCGGTGGTGCCGTCTGCAGCGCAGCGATCCGGCGGGTCACCGCGCGGTCGGCGAAGTTCAGGGCGCAGCCCGGCCGCGCGCTGAGCGCCGCCCGGGCCAGCGCCCGGGCGGTGGTGCCGCGGTCGCCGACCTCGGTCGCCGCCTGCTCGTCCGCCCACCGCTCCACCAGGAAGGTCACGGCCGAACGGACCGGCCCGAGCGCCGGGTTGGCCGCCGCGGCGAGCGTCACCGCCGTCACCAGGCGGCCGTGCCGGTGGCGCAGGTGGGCGCGTTCGTGGGCCAGCAGCACCCGCCGCTCCGCCGGTGCCAGCGCGCCCAGCATCGCCGAGGTGACCAGGATGCGGCCCGGCCGCCCCGGGATCGCGAACGCCTGCGGCACCTCGCAGGCCGCCACCACCAGCTCGGTGTCCCGCGGATGCCCCTCGCACAGCCGCCGCAGCGCCCGCCGGGTGCGCCGCTCGGCGCGCACCGCCCGC
Organism: Streptomyces sp. NPDC028289; assembly: GCF_055565975.1. Taxonomy (NCBI): domain Bacteria; kingdom Bacillati; phylum Actinomycetota; class Actinomycetes; order Kitasatosporales; family Streptomycetaceae; genus Streptomyces; species Streptomyces sp. NPDC028289. The sequence continues at coordinate 245,709 of NZ_JBVHTI010000006.1, forward strand.
TGCACCCGCCAGACCACCACGACCAGCGCCAGGCACGCGGCGACGCCGATCACCTCGGGCACCGGGTCGGCCAGCGGACGTCCGTCCTCGTGGGCCTCCCGGACCACCGGCGGGGCGTCGCCGAGCAGGGCCGTCGCCAGCAGGACCAGGGACCAGGTGGCCGCGGTGGCGGTCAGCACGGCGGCGGACGCGAGGACGCGCGCGGCCAGCGCCGGCGCGACCCGGCGGCCGATCACCGGACTGACCAGGGGCAGCAGCAGGGAGACCAGCAGCGGGGTGTAGACGTCGAAGCTCATGCGCCGCCTCCGGCGAACAGGTTCCGCAGCGCCCGCTCCTCCTCAGGGCTGAGCCCGGACACGAACTGCTGGAGCGCCGCGATCGGGTCCGGGCCCCGGTCCAGGGCCTCGTGCATCGCCTCGGCGGTCAGCTCGGCCGCGTTCTTCGCCGGCCGGTACGCACCGCGCCGCCCGTCGGCGTCCCGCAGCACCAGGCCCTTGTCGTACAGTCGCTTCAGGATCGTGTGCACGGTGTTGTACGCGAGTCCGCCGCCGATCTCGGTCTGGATCTCGGCCGGGGTCAACGGGCGTTCGGTCGCCCACAGGGCCGCCAGGACCTCGCTCTCCAGCTCTCCGGCGCTGCGCCGCTCCGTCCTGCCGCGGGACCCTGTGCCAGCCATGGCACAACCTTACAGCGCGTAGTGCCGCCGTTCGTATGGACGTACCCGCGCTGCCTCCGCCGCTAAGTCCGGTTAATTTGTCAGTGTTTGTCCCTGAGTCCGTGGAGGGTCCTGCGCGCCGCAGGGGAACAGGGGGGGGTGCCTCGATGGTCCCGAACGTGAATGCCACGCCCGTCCTGGGCCGTCGGGGACTCTACTGGCAGAGCGGTGTCTGCCTGGTGCTGCTGCTCGGCGCGGGCTGGCTGGTCCGGCGGCACTGGCCGGTCGTGGCGCACGGGGCGGTCCGGCTCGCCGGCGCCGACCAGGAGTGGCTGCTGGTGGCGGCCGTGGCGGCGGTCGGGACCTGGGCGTCCTCCGCCCTCGCCCAGCAGGGCGCGGTCACGCGCCGGCTGCCCGGCGGGCGGCTGGTCGCCGCGCAGTTCGCCGCGTCGGCCGCCAACCATGTGCTGCCCGCCGGGCTCGGCGCGGGCGCGGTGAACCTGCGGTTCCTGATGCGCTGCGGAATCACGGCGGGCCGTGGTGCGTCGGCCCTCGCGGTCAAGGCGGCCTCCGGCGCCGCGGTCCGGCTGGCGTTGATCGCCGTGCTCGCTCCCGCGTGCCCTGGGCTGCTGCGCGTCCCGCACGTGTCCGGGGCCGCGATCCTCGCCGTGACGGCCGCGGCCGCCCTGGGCGTGGTGCTGCTCCGGGCCCGGGTGTGGCCCCGCTGCCGGGACGCGGCGGCCGCGGTGGCCGCCGACATCCGGGCCCTGCACGCCCGCCCGGCCCGCGCGGCCGCGCTGTGGGGCGGCTCGCTGGCCTTCGCCGGGCTGCACGCGCTGGTGCTCTTCGCCGTCACCCGGGCGGTCGGACTGCCGCTGCCCCCGGCCCGGGTGGCGCTGCTCTACCTCGCCGCCAGCGGCGCCGCCGCGCTGCTGCCCACCCCGGGCGGCCTCGGCTCCCTCGACGCGGCCCTCGCGTTCGCCCTCACCGCCTCCGGGACCCCGGCCGCCGCGGCCGCCTCCGCCGTGCTCGGCTACCGGCTGCTGACCATGTGGCTGCCGCTGCTGCCCGGCCTGCTGGTGCTCGGGTTGCTGGTCCGGCGCCGGGCGCTGTGACCGGGCGGGCGTTTCCCGGCGGCCCGCATCAGGTAGGAGTCCGGTGTCGTCGGCCGACAGGAGGGGGACCGGTATGACAGCGAACGACACGGAGGGCCGGCTGGGGGAGGAGTTCTTCACGCCGGGGACCTCGTCCTTCGCCCGGTTCCTCGCCGTCCACCGGCCCGAACTGCTGCCCACCCGCAGCCCGCTGCCGCCCGGCACGGTCGCCGCGCCCGGCGCCTTCCCGCACGGCACCACCGTCCTCGCCCTCGCCTACCGCGACGGCGTACTCATCGCCGGCGACCGCCGGGCCACCATGGGCAACCTCATCGCCCAGCGCGACCTGGAGAAGGTGCACCCCGCGGACGACCACACGGCGGTCGCCTTCGCCGGCACCGTCGGGCTCGCCCTCGACATGGTCAAGCTCTACCAGGTCGAGCTGACCCACTTCGAGAAGATCGAGGGCATCCCCATGACCCTCGACGGCAAGGCCCGCCGGCTCGCCTCGATGATCCGCGAGAACCTCGGCCAGGCCATGCAGGGCCTCGCCGTCGTCCCGCTGCTCGCCGGTTACGACCCCAAGGCGCCGGAGGGGGAGCGCGGCCGCATCTTCAGCTTCGACGTCGCCGGCGGCCTCTACGAGAAGCGCGCCTTCCACGCCGAGGGCAGCGGCTCGCCGTACGCCGGGGGCGCCCTGAAGAAGCTGTACCGTCCCGGCCTCACCCGCCGCGAGGCCGCCCTGGCCGCGCTCCAGGCGCTGTACGACGCGGCCGACGACGACTCGGCGACCGGCGGCCCCGACCTCAACCGCCGTATCTTCCCGCTGGTCTCGGTCATCACCGAGGACGGCTTCGATCGGCTGCCGGAGACCGAGACGGCGGACCTGACCCGGGAGATGGTCGACCAGCGCCGCACCCGCCCGGACGGGCCGGGCATCACGCCCTGACTCAGGGCGCGGCCACCGGTCTCTCCGGCAGGTCGTCGGGCGTCCCCGCATCCGGAGCCCACCGGGCCGCCACGCACGCGCAGACCCCGAGCCAGCCGGCCGCGAAGAGCCAGCCGCCGATCACGTCGGTGCACCAGTGCACGCCGAGGTACACCCGGGTGACCCCCACGGCGAGCCCCCAGCAGGCGACGGCCGCACACCACGGCGTACGGCCGTGCGAGGCCCTCGTCCAGATCGCGAGGATCACCAGGCCGGCGGTGAGCGCGGCGGTGGTGGTGTGGCCGGACGGGAACGACCAGCCGGAGGCCGGTGACTGCCAGTCGGCCTGCGGCGGCCGGGGCCGGGTGACCAGCTCCATCACGGCCCGCCGTACCGTCTGGCCCAGGGCGAGGCAGCCCGCGCCGAGCAGCGCGGCGACCAGGCGCTGCCGCCGGGTGCGGCCCACGGCCAGACCGGCCGCCACGACCAGGACGTACGGCACGATCCCGGTGCCGGTGGCGGTGACCCCCCGGGCCACGGCCACCGCCACCTCGGTCCGATGACCGAGGGACCAGGTCAGCAGCGTGCGGTCCGGGGCGAGCGGGGCGCCATGCCGGCCCGTCACGACCAGGGCCAGCACCGCGAACGCCGCCCAGGCCCCGAACGCGATACTCCCCGCGAACTCCGCGGTCCTCTTGCGGTCCATGACGCCGACGACGGCCCTTTCGGTGCGATGCGGTGCAACGGCGGGTGGTGACTACGAACCTGTAGACGGTCTACTCGAATGTAGACGATTGCCGTACCGCCGGTGTTCGTGGGGTGCGCGGCCGTGTCCGGGCGTGGCTTTTGCCGCACCATTACCAGTTCATGACCGGCTGACTACATGGGTGTAGTCATCATGGTCGGCGGAGTAAGGCATGCCTTCACTAAGTTCGAGCCAAGGGGCGGGGACGGGCCTGCCGGGGAGGGCTGCGGCGGATGTGGGACGACGCGTTTCCTAGTTTCCTGATCGGGCTGAGGGAGGGTCTCGAGGCAGGGCTGATCGTCTCGATCCTCGTCGCCACGCTGGTGCGGGCCGGAGCCAGGAACCGGCTGCTGCAGGTGTGGACGGGCGTCCTTGCCGCGATCGCACTGGCGATGAGCTTCGGCGCGGTCCTCACCTTCACCGCCGCCTCGCTCTCCGCGACCGCCCAGGAGGCCTTCGGCGGCAGCCTCAGCGTGGTCGCGGTCGCCTTCGTCACCGCGATGGTCTTCTGGATGCGCCGCTCGGCCCGCAGCCTCGCGGGGGAGATCAAGGAGAAGGTCACCGGTGCCCTGGCCATGGGCTCGGGCGTGCTGATCCTGACCTCGTTCCTCGCGGTCGGCCGGGAGGGCCTGGAGACGGCGCTGTTCCTGTGGACCACCGCCCGGGCGGCCGGCGAGTCCGCCGGACCCCTGGCCGGCGCCGGGATCGGCCTGGTCCTGGCGGCCGGCCTCTGCTGGGGCCTCTACCGGCGCGTCCTGAAGATCAACCTCTCACGGTTCTTCACCTACACGGGCGCCGTCCTGATCGTGATCGCCGCCGGTGTCCTCGGCTACGGGCTGCGCGACCTCCAGGAGGGCGGCGTCCTCCCGGGCAACACCGTGTACGCCTTCGATCTCAGCGCCCACATCGACGCGGGCTCCTGGTACAGCACCCTCCTCCAGGGCGTCCTCAACATCACCCCGGCGATGACCTGGCTCCAGGTGACCGGATACGCCGTCTATCTCGCCGTGGTGATGACCCTGTTCGTGCGCGGAGTGCGTGCCACCGCACCGCAGCCGGCCGCAGCCGAGCCGGAGCCCGAGTCCGAACCGGTGGCCGGCGCGCCCGCGGACACGCCTGCCACCAAGCTGCCGGAGCCGGAGCCGGAGCCGGAGCCCGCCGCCCGAGAGCCCGAGCCGCAGCCCGCCGGCAACGCGCTGCGCCGTCCCGCCTGGGTGGTGCCCGTCGCCGTGGTAGCCGTTCCGGCCGTCGTCGCGGGGCTCGTCGTCGCCTTCGCCGGGCCCAGGTCCACGAGCGGCGAGACCGTCGCCGTCTCCGAGACCGAGTGCGGCAAGGGTTTCGCCACGCCCAAGCCGGGCCGGCAGACCTTCCGGATGCAGAACACCGGCAGCAAGACCGCCGAGGTGTACCTGATCGACCCGAGCAGCAACGCGGTCTTCGGCGAGGTCGAGGGCCTCGCCCCCGGCACTACCCGCGATCTGGTCGCCACGGTGACCGGCGGCACCTACGCCTGGCGCTGTGTCCCCTCCAGCGGCAAGGCCGTCACCTCCGCGTCGGTCACCGTCAGCGGTGGCACGGGCAGTACCAAGGCGGTCGTACCGGTCTCCGGGAACGACCTCGCCGCACCGCTCAAGGCCTACAAGGCCTACGTCGAACAGGGCCTGGCCACCCTCGTCGCCCAGACCCGCACCCTCGACGCCGACATCGCGGGCAACCACCTCGACCAGGCCCGCACCGACTGGCTGACCGCCCACCTCACCTACTCCTCTCTCGGCGCCGCCTACGGCACCTTCGAGGACTACGACAAGAAGATCAACGGCCGCGCCGACGGCCTGGCGGGCGGGGTTGCCGACCAGGACTTCGCCGGGTTCCACCGGGTCGAGTACGGGCTGTGGCACGGGCAGTCTGCCGACCAGCTGAAGGCTCCGGCGCAGGCGCTCGCGGACGCCGCGGCCGGGCTCCAGAAGGCGTTCCCGTCCCAGGACTTCGACCCGGGCGACCTGCCGCTGCGCGCCCACGAGATCCTGGAGAACACCCTCCAGTTCGAGCTGACCGCCGACACCGACGAGGGCAGCGGCACCAACCTCGCGACCGCGAACGCCAACCTCGCCGGCACCGGCGAGCTGCTCACCGTACTGCGGCCGCTGCTGACCACCCGGGCGCCGAAGCTGCTGCCGGCCGTCGACGCGGACATCGCCCGGCTGCAGAAGCTCCTGGACGCCGAGCACCGGGGCGCGACCTGGACCCCGGTCGAGCAACTCGACACCGTCACCCGGCAGCGGATCGCCGGCGCCACCGGACAGCTCCTGGAGGACCTCGCCCCGGTGCCGGACCTCCTGGAGATCAGGAAGTCCGCCTGATGAACCCCGCACCGCACCCGCACGACGAAGGGAACCCTCCGATGTCCGCTGCCGACACCCCGTCCTGCCCGATGAGCACGGGCCGCCGCTCCTTCGTGCGGACGGCGCTGGGCGCCGGCGCCGCGGGCGCGGTCCTGGCCGGCGGCGGCTTCGCGCTGAGCCAGGCCGGCGGCACCGCCGAGGCTCAGGCCGCCGACGCGAGCGGCACCGCGAAGATCCCCTTCCACGGCATCCACCAGGCCGGCATCCTCACCCCGGCCCCGGCCGCCGCCACGTTCGTCTCCCTCGACGTCATCGCCGACAACCGGCAGGAGCTCGCCGACCTGCTGCGGACGATCACCGAGCGGGCCCGCTTCCTCACCTCCGGCGGCACCCCCGACGACCTCGGGGTCGGCGCCCCGCCCGCCGACAACGGCATCCTCGGCCCCGAGGTCCCCTCCGACGCGCTCACCGTCACCGTCGGCGTCGGCGCCTCCCTGTTCGACGACCGGTACGGCCTGGCGAAGGCGAAGCCGGCCCGGCTGACGCCGATGCGGACCTTCCCCAACGACAACCTGAAGGCCGCCGAATGCCACGGCGACCTCTCGCTCCAGATCTGCGCCGACAGCACCGACACCGTGCTCCACGCCCTGCGCGACATCGCCAGGCACACCCGTGGCGCCATGCAGATCAAGTGGCGGATCGACGGTTTCCAGAACGCCCCGCGGCCCACCGGCGCCCAGCGCAACCTGCTCGGCTTCAAGGACGGCATCGCCAATCCGGACGTCACCTCGGCCCGCGAGACCGACCGGCTGATCTGGGTCGGCGAGGGGCAGGGCGAGCCGGCCTGGACGGCGGGCGGCAGCTATCAGGTCGTCCGGATCATCCGCATGCTCGTCGAGTTCTGGGACCGGGTCTCGCTCAGCGAGCAGGAGCTGATGTTCGGCCGCCGCAAGGACACCGGCGCCCCGCTGGACGGCGCCAAGGAGACCGACATCCCGAACTACGCCAGGGACCCGAAGGGCAACGCCATCCCGCTGGACGCCCACATCCGGCTCGCCAACCCCCGCACCGCGAAGACCGACAGCACCCGCATCCTGCGCCGCGGCTACAACTACGATCGCGGGATAGACAGCGTCGGCAACCTCGACATGGGCCTGGTCTTCTGCTGCTACAACCAGGACGTCCAGCGCCAGTTCGAGGCCACCCAGACCCGGCTCATCGACGAGCCGCTCGTCGACTACATCTCCCCGACCGGAGGCGGCTACTTCTTCGCCCTGCCGGGCGTGAAGAACGCCAAGGACTGGCTGGGGAGCGGACTGCTGTCGGCCTGACCGTTCTTTACCGTCCCATGACGTTCTCTTGGTGAAGGCCTGCCACGGGCCTTGCTGCGAACGATGTGCAAGTACGGGAGGATGGCACAAGGCTGCCCATGGCAGCTGCCCATCGCTCGACCGAAGGATGTCACCTCCCGATGACGGCCGCCCCTGGTTCCGCTCCGTCCCTCCCCGCCCAGGCCGAGACCAAGCGCTCGGCCTGGCACCGTGTCCGGGGCTCCATGACACGGCAGGAGTGGCTCAGGGTCGGCGGGATGGCCGGCTTCGTGCTGGCCCTGCACGTCATCGGCTGGGGCACCCTGGTCGGGATCATCGCGCCGCGGCACTTCAGCGTGGGCACCGAGTCCTTCGGCATAGGCATCGGCGTGACGGCGTACACGCTGGGCATGCGGCACGCCTTCGACGCCGACCACATCGCCGCGATCGACAACACCACCCGCAAGCTGATGGGCGAGGGGCAGCGGCCGCTGTCGGTCGGCTTCTGGTTCTCCCTCGGCCACTCCAGCATCGTCTTCGGCCTCGCCCTGCTGCTCTCGCTCGGCATGAAGACCCTGGCCGGACCGGTCCAGGACGACAACTCGCACCTGCACGACGTCACCAGCCTGATCGGTACGACCGTCTCCGGCACCTTCCTCTACCTGATCGCCGGCATCAACCTGGTCATCCTGGCCGGCATCTGGAAGGTCTTCCGGCAGATGCGCTCCGGCGCCTACGACGAGGCCGCCCTGGAGACCCAGCTCAACAACCGCGGCTTCATGAACCGCTTCCTCGGCCGGGTCACCGGCACGATCCGCAAGCCCTGGCAGATGTACCCGCTCGGGCTGCTGTTCGGCCTCGGCTTCGACACCGCCACCGAGATCGCCCTGCTGGTCCTCGCCGGCTCCGGCGCCGCCTCCGGCCTGCCCTGGTACGCCATCCTCACCCTGCCGGTGCTCTTCGCGGCCGGGATGTCGCTCCTGGACACCATCGACGGTTCGTTCATGAACTTCGCCTACGAGTGGGCGTTCTCCAAGCCGGTCCGGAAGGTCTACTACAACCTCACCATCACCGGCCTGTCCGTGGCCGTCGCCCTGATCATCGGCACCGTGGAACTCCTCGGCCTGCTCGCCGACAAGATGGACCTGCACGGCGTCTTCTGGGACTGGGTGGCGGGCCTCGACCTCAACACCGTCGGTTTCGTCATCGTCGGCCTCTTCTTCGCCACGTGGGCCATCGCCCTGCTGATCTGGAAGGCGGGGCGCATTGAGGAGAAGTGGACGGCGGGGTTGAGCCCCCGAACCGTCGAACAGACTGAGGGCTGAGCAGCGCCCCGTAAGGGGCGCTGGGGGTACCCCCAGCCTTCGGCCGGGGGAGGAACTGCGCGACCAGCCACGACGGCGCCGCAGTCGACACACGGCGTATCAACCACGCAATTTCAGATCCGCCCGCCACTTGACGATCTGCTTCTCCGCGTCGCCGGTGTACGACCACGGGGTACGCGTCGCCCGCCGCCCCTGGAGCCGCAGCAGTTCCGCGGCGACGTCCGTGACGCCCGCCTGACAGGCCGCGTGCGTCAGGTGGTTGAGGTCACGCAGCTCGCCCGGGGCGACCGGGCCCTCGCCGCGCTGGGCGATCCAGCGCTCCCAGGTGCGCCGTACGTCGCTGACCGCACCGTCGTGCTTCCAGTGCTGGCTGAGCGCGACCGTGTTCTGCTGTCCCTGCGCCGTGTCCAGGGCGTACCGGAACTCCTCGACGCGGGCGTACTGCACCAGGACGGGCAGCGCGCAGCCCGGCGGGGCGACCCCGGCCGCGTCCCGGGCGAAGTCGTACATCAGGCCGTGCGTGCCGTGCCAGCGCGCGGAGTAGTAGTGGAGCACCTGGAGGTGGCCCTCCACGTTGTACGGGTCGCGCCGGTGCAACTCGTCCCACCAGCGGGCGAGTTCCTGCCGGCGCACCCCGGTCGGATACAGCCGGGCCACCGAGATCAGGGAGACCCAGGGGGTCGGGTCCTGCGGGTACGCCTCGGCGGCGGCCAGGCAGGCCAGCACGGCGGTGTCGATCCTGGCCCGGTCGATCGGGACACCCCGGCCCGCCGAGATGGCCAGGGTGAACGCCCGGGCCGTCTCGGTCGCCGCCCGCAGCACCAGCGCGTCGGCGCCGTGCGGCTCGGCGGCCAGCCAGGACTCGGCCGTCGAGTTGCCCGCGCAGGCCTGCGCCAGCAGCCGGACCCGGTGTCCCCGGGCCAGCCAGTGCGGGCCGGTGGCCCGGAGCAGTTCCCGCAGGCCCTGCCAGCGGCCGATGACGATGTCCTGACGGGCCGAGGTGAGGGATTCGTCCCCGCAGTCCGGGTCGAAGTCGGGGGCGAAACGGTCACGCGCCATCGGACTCATACCTCAGAAGTCGGTGGGGAGGCCTTCGTAAGCCTGGGCCTGCACGGTGGCTGGGTCGTCGGGCACGTAGTCGGCCTCGACCGTGCGGGTGGCGTCCAGCTTGGCCGGCCGGTAGTAGTCGCTGCCCTGCTTCCAGTACCAGAGCATCGGGACCAGGCCGACGGCCAGACCGCCGATGCCGATCGCGATCGCCGCGGTGCTCAGTTCGCCGAGCGACTCGACGAAGATCCAGAACATGAACACCGCGCCGAGCAGCGGCCACAGCCCGCCGAGCAGGAAGTTGCCCGCCGACTTGAACAGCATCTTGCGGTAGGCCACGACCACCGCGAGGCCGGCGAGACCGTAGTAGACGGCGATCTGGAGGCCGATCGCCGAGATGGCGTCGGAGAGGATCTCGCCCACCGAGCCCAGCGCGTTGGAGGCGATGAACATCACCAGCGCCACCGCGCCGACCACACCGATCGCCACGTGCGGGGTGTTCCAGGTGCGGTGCACCCTGCCCAGCGCGGTCGGCATCGTGCGGTCGCGGCCCATCGCGAACAGCGAGCGGGTGACCTGGATGAGGGTGGTCTCCAGGGTGGCGATGGTGGACAGCATCACGGCGACGATCAGTACCTTGCCGCCCCAGCCCGGCGCGACCTGGTCGCCCAGCACGGCCAGTACGTTGGCGTCGTTCGCGGCGATCTGGTCCGAGGACAGGATGATGTTCACGGCGATGGTGAACACCTCGAACAGGGCGAAGACGATGCCGACGCCGATCAGGCCCGCGAGGCCGGTGGTACGGCGGGAGTTGCGGGTCTCCTCGCTGAGGTTGCTGGTGACGTCCCAGCCCCAGTAGTAGAACGCGGCGATCAGCGCGCCCGAGGCGAAGCCGGAGACGCCGTCGAAGTGGGAGAAGCCGAGCCAGGACCAGTCGAAGGTGCGGGCGTTGCCGGTGTGGAAGAGGGCCAGCACCGCGAAGAGCAGCAGGATCGCCAGCTCGATGCCGGACATCAGCAGCTGGGCGCGCACGGTGAGGCGGGCGCCGCCGAGTACCACCGCCAGCATGACCAGGAACCAGGCGGCGCCGACCACCGTGGACAGGGCCACGTTGTCGGCGAGGTCCGCGTCGAACAGGGACAGGGTCATCGACCCGGCGGGCAGCGAGCCGGCCACCATGAAGATGGTCGCGGACACCACCAGCGCCCAGCCGCTGACGAAGCCGAGGAAGGGGTGCAGTGTGCGGCCCACCCAGGAGTAGCTCGCGCCCGCGTTCACGTCGATGCGGCCCAGGTAGCTGAAGGCGAGCGCGATGCCCAGCATCGGTATCGCACACCACAGCAGGGCGGCCGGACTGGCCAGGCCCACCGCCCCGACCAGCACCGCGGTGGTCGCGGCCAGCGAGTACGCCGGTGCGCTGCCCGCGACGGCCATGACCACGGTGTCGAACGTGCCGAGGGCGTTGGCCTGGAGCCCTCTGCCCCTGTTGTTGCTCATGGTTGTGCTGCTTTCCGGTCGTGCAGGGCGCACGGGAGTGCAGACCCGCGGCGGTACGGGTGGGGGGTGCACGACCCGCCCCACGCCCGCTGAGGGGTGGCCTCGGGCAGGGGACCGGTCGGAAGGGAAAGGGATGGTGAAGGCCGCATGCCCAGAGTCGGCGAACGGTCACACCGCGTGTGTGGGTGTGACTATAGCGGCACTCTTTGACCTTTCAAGCTGACCGACCGGTAATCACATATGCCACCTGAGGCTGACAACTCTCACGCCGGAAGCAGCGGTTCCGTCGGCCTCTCAGTCCTCCAGCCGGTCGAGCTGCCGCAGCTTGTTGGTGGCGTCGAGGGCCGCGACCTTGTACGACTCCGCGAGCGTCGGGTAGTTGAACACCGCATCCACGAGGTAGTCGACCGTGCCACCGCAGCCCATCACCGACTGACCGATATGGATCAGTTCTGTCGCTCCGGTACCGAAGCAGTGCACACCGAGCAGCCGACGGTCCTCGGGAGAGACCAGGAGCTTGAGCATGCCGTGCGAGTCGCCGATGATCTGGCCCCGGGCCAGCTCCCGGTAGCGGGCCACCCCGACCTCGAACGGGACACTGTCCCCGGTGAGTTGGTCCTCGGTCCGGCCGACGAAGCTGATCTCCGGAATCGTGTAGATGCCGATGGGCTGGAGGTTGTCCATCTGCCCGACCGGTTCCCCGCAGGCGTGGTACGCGGCGACCCGGCCCTGCTCCATCGAGGTCGCGGCGAGTGCCGGGAAGCCGATGACGTCGCCGACGGCGTAGATGTGCGGGACCTCGGTGCGGAAGTGCTCGTCCACCGTGATCCGGCCGCGCCGGTCCGCGGACAGGCCCGCCTTGTCGAGGTCGAGTCCGTCGGTGAGGCCCTGGCGGCCCGCCGAGTACATCACCGTGTCCGCCGGTATCTTCTTGCCGCTCTCGAGCACGGTCAGCGTCCCCCGCGGATGCCGTTCGACGGCGGCCACGGTCTCCCCGAACCGGAAGGTGACGGCCAGGTCCCGCAGGTGGTACTTGAGCGACTCGACGACCTCGACGTCGCACATGTCGAGCATGGCCGCGCGCTTCTCGACCACCGTGACCTTGCTGCCCAGCGCGGCGAACATGCTGGCGTACTCCATGCCGATGACACCCGCACCGACGATGACCATGGAGCGCGGCACCCGCTCCAGGGACAGCACGTTGTCGGAGTCCATGATGGTGCGGCCGTCGAACTCGACGCTGTCCGGGCGGGCCGGCCGGGTGCCGGTGGCGATGATGATGTGCTCGGCGCTCAACAGCCTTTCGTTGCCGGTCGGTTCGCGCAGGGCCACGGTGTGCGGGTCGACGAACCGGCCGACGCCGGAGCAGAGGGTGACGTGGTTGCGGGAGAGCTGGTTGCGGATGACGTCCACCTCACGGCCGACCACGTGCTGGGTGCGCGCGGTCAGGTCGGCGACGGTGATGTCCTCCTTCAGCCGGTAGCTCTGGCCGTACAGGTCGCGCTGGGTCAGGCCGGTCAGGTAGAGGACCGCCTCGCGCAGGGTCTTGGAGGGGATGGTGCCGGTGTGGATGGACACGCCGCCGACCATGTCGGGGCTGTCCACGACGGCGACCCGGCGGCCGAGTTTGGCCGCGGCGATGGCGGCCTTCTGGCCGCCGGGTCCGGAACCGATGACGAGCATGTCGAAGTCGGGCACCCTGCGAAGTCTGTCAGCAGCCGCCCTCGCTTCGAAAGGGTGAACGGGCAACCTTCGCGTGAAATCCGGTACGGACCAGGCCCGTTGTGCGCGTCACGGGCCCCGCGGGTCGCCGGTGTCAGGGCAGGAGCCGCTCGATGCAGTTAGGTCCCTCGCGCTCCATCTTCTTCCTGGCCCATTCCAGCGTCTCCGGGGTGACGTCCCGGCCCGACGCCATCACCAGGTCCTCGGGCGCCACCCCGGTGCCGGGGGCGCTGTGCAGCAGGGAGTCCGGGGTGGCGCGGTCCTCGGGCGACCGGGACGCTTCGGGTTCTGAGGTCGACATGGTCCCTCCTTCACGGAGCGGGGTGCACACTCTCACGATTGCCCGCCCGGCCTTACCCCGCATCCCGAGCGGCCCGGGGCCCGCCCGGAAAGCAGTTTGCCCCTTTTAGGCTGTATGGTGACCGTACATCCGTTCCGGGGAGGCCGTCACGATGGCCGAGCAGCGGTTCTACCAGAATGCGCCCGGCAGCCCTCGCTACCTGCCGATCGCCGAGCACGGACTGATCGGCGATCTGCGCAGCGTGGCCCTGGTCGGCAGCAACGGCACGATCGACTGGTACTGCAGCCCGTCCTTCGACGCCCCCAGCGTCTTCGCCGCCGTCCTGGACGCCGAGCGCGGCGGTTTCTTCGCGCTGGCCGCCACCGTACCGGCGCGGACCAAGCAGTTCTACTTCCCCGACACCAACGTCCTGATCACCCGGTTCTACACCGACGAGGGCGTCGGCGAGGTCCAGGACTTCATGCCGGTCACGGGGGAGTCGGCCGAGTGCGCTCGGCACCGGCTGATCCGCCGGGTACTGTGCGTGCGCGGCACCGTGCCCTTCCGGGTCCGGGTGGCTCCCCGCTTCAACTACGGCGCCGACCCGCACACCCTGCGCACGCTCGGTGACACCGCGCTGTTCGAGTCGGAGGCCATGTCCCTGCAGCTCACCTCCACGGTGGCCCTGGAGAGCGACGGCCCGGACGCCTGTGCCGACTTCAAGCTCTCCGAGGGCGAGACCGCCGTCTTCGCCCTCGACCTGGCCGGCGAGGACATCGCCCCCCGCGGCTGCGCCCGCGCCGAGGCCGAGCAGCAGTTCGAGACCACCGTCTGCTACTGGCGGCGCTGGCTCCACCAGTCCCGCTACCGGGGCCGCTGGCGCGAGATGGTGCACCGCTCGGCGCTCACCCTGAAGCTGCTCACCTACGCCCCCACCGGAGCCATCGTGGCGGCCCCCACCACCAGCCTCCCCGAGCAGTTCGGCGGCGAACGCAACTGGGACTACCGCTATGTCTGGATCCGCGACGCCGCCTTCGCCGTCTACGCCCTGCTGCGGCTAGGCTTCAGCAGCGAGGCCGCGGCCTTCATGAAGTTCGTGACCACCTACATCAGCCCCGGCGACGGCTTCGCCTCCGGCCCGCTGCAGATCATGTACGGCATCGACGGCCGCTCCGACCTGCCCGAACGCGAGCTCACCCACCTGGAGGGCCACTGCGGCTCCGCCCCGGTCCGGGTCGGCAACGGCGCCGCGGGCCAGCTCCAGCTCGACATCTACGGCGCCCTCATCGACTCGATCTACCTCTACGACAAGTGGGCCGAGCCCATCTCCAGCGACCAGTGGGACGACGTCACCCGCCTCGTGGGCTGGGTCTGCGACCACTGGGACCAGCCCGACGAGGGCGTCTGGGAGACCCGCGGCGGCCGCAAGAACTTCCTCTACTCGCGTCTGATGTGCTGGGTCGCCATCGAGCGGGCGATCCGCCTCGCCAACCGGCGCGGCCTCCCCGCCGACCTGCCCCGCTGGCGGCAGTCCCGCGACGCCATCTACCGGTGGATCATGGACCGCGGCTGGTCCGAGCGGCGCGGCGCCTTCGTCCAGCACGAGGGCGGCGACGTCCTCGACGCCTCGCTCCTGATGATGCCCCTGGCCAAGTTCATCGCCCCGACCGACCCCAAGTGGCTGTCCACCCTGGACGCCCTCACCGAGGACCTGGTCTCCGACTCCCTCGTCTACCGCTACGACCCGCAGGCCAGCCCCGACGGCCTCCGCGGCGACGAGGGCACCTTCTCCATCTGCTCCTTCTGGTACGTGGAGGCCCTGGTGCGCGCCGGGCGCGTGGACGAGGCCCGGCTCGCCTTCGAGAAGATGCTCACCTACGCCAACCATCTCGGCCTGTACGCCGAGGAAATCGGCCGCACCGGCGAGCAACAGGGCAACTTCCCGCAGGCGTTCACCCATCTCTCCCTCATCAGCGCCGCCTTCAACCTCGACCGGGCGCTGGGCTGAGGGTCACGGCAGCGGCTGCTCCGCCCAGATGACCTTCCCGGCGGGCGTGTAGCGGGTGCCCCACCGCTCGGCCAGCTGCGCGACCAGGAACAGGCCCCGGCCGCCCTCGTCGGTGCTCGCCGCGTACCGCAGGTGCGGGGAGGTGGTGCTGCCGTCGGAGACCTCGCAGATCAGCGTCCGGTCGCGCAGCAGCCGTACCCCGATGGGCGCCCGGCCGTGCCGGATGGCGTTGGTGACCAGCTCGCTGAGGATCAGCTCGGTGGTGAACGACAGCTCGTCCAGGTCCCAGTCCGCCAGCTGCCGGGTCACCCTGGACCGCACCTCGGAGACGGCCGCCGGATCGGACGGCACCTGCCATGCGGCGATCCGGTCCGCGCCGAGCGCCCGGGTCCGGGCGACGATCAGCGCCACGTCGTCGCTGGGGCGGGCCGGCAGCCGCTCCAGGACGGCCGCACAGGTCTCCTCCGGGGTGCCGCCGGCCGCCGACTCCAGGGCGCCGGCGAGCAGTTCGAGCCCCTCGTCGATGTCCCGCTGCCGGTCCTCCACCAGCCCGTCGGTGTACAGGACCAGGCTGCTGCCCGCGGACAGCTCCAGCTCGGCCGTCTCGAAGGGCAGCCCGCCCAGGCCCAGGGGCGGACCGGCCGGGACGTCCGCGAACTCCACGCTGCCGTCCGGCCTGACCAGCGCAGGCGGCGGATGACCGGCCCGGGCCACCGTGCAGCGCCGGGACACCGGGTCGTAGATCGCGTACAGACAGGTCGCCCCGGTGATCGTGGCCGCGGTGTCCGCTTCGTCCGCGGGGATCTCGTCCTGGTCGATACGGGCCACCAACTCGTCCAGCAGGCCCAGCAGTTCGTCGGGCTGCAGGTCCAGCGCCGTGAAGTTGTGCACCGCGGTGCGCAGCCGCCCCATGGTCGCCGCCGCGTGCAGCCCGTGCCCCACCACGTCGCCGACCACCAGTGCCACCCGGGCCCCGGACAGCGGCAGCACGTCGAACCAGTCCCCGCCCACACCCGACTGGGCCGGCAGATAGCGGTAGGCGATGTCCAGGGCGCTCTGCGCGGGCAGGTTCCGCGGCAGCAGACTGCGCTGCAGGGTCACCGCCATGCTGTGCTCGCGCGTGTAGCGGCGGGCGTTGTCGATGGAGACGGCGGCGCGGGCCACCAGCTCCTCCGCGAGGGCCAGCTCCTCGGTGTCGAACGGGGCGGGCTTCTCCGCGCGGCAGAAGTTGGCCAGGCCCAGCACCATGTTCCCGGCCCGCAGCGGTACCGTGATCAGCGAGTGGATGCCGAACTCCAGGATCCGGCCGGTCAGCTCCACGTCCTGGGCCCGCCAGCCGGGCGAGTCCCGCAGCCGCGGCTCGATGACCGACTCGCCGGCCTGCAGACTCCGGCCCTGCGGCGAGGACGGCACGAACTGGAACCGCTCACCGACCGGGTACAGCGGGGCGTCCTTGCGGATGCCGGTGCACGCCACCCGGCGCAGCGCGTCCCCGGGCTTCGGCTCCTCGCCCTTGAGGACCGCTTCGTACAGGTCGACGGTGGCGTAGTCCGCGAACCGCGGCACGGCCAGCTCCGCGAGTTCCTCGGCGGTACGGGTGACGTCCAGGCTGGTGCCGATGCCCACCCCGGCGTCGTACAGCATGTTCAGGCGCTCGCGGGCCACCTCGGCGCGGCCGGAGAGGGCGCGCAGCTCGGTGGAGTCGCGCAGGGTGACGACGCTGCCGGGCGGTCCGCCGCGCACCTCGATGGGGCGCTGGTTGACGGCCAGCAGCCGGTCCTTGACCAGGTGCACCTCGTCGGTGGCGACCCGCCCGGAGGCGATCAGCGTCGCCGTCTCCGCGTCCAGGCCGAGGTCCAGGACCCGGCGGCGCTCGGCGTCCGCCGGCAGGTCCAGCAGGCGCTGCGCCTCGTCGTTGGCGAGCATCAGCCTGCCGTCGCCGCCGACGATCAGCACACCCTCCCGCACGGAGTGCAGCACCGCGTCGTGGTGCTCGTACATCCGGGTCATCTCGTCCGGGCCGAGACCGTGCGTCTGGCGCAGCAGCCGCCGGCTGACCAGCGCGGTGCCCGCCGTCGCCAGGGCCAGCGCCGCGGCGGCCGCCGTCAGCAGCAGCGGCAACTGCTGGTCGGCCGTGCCGCCCACGTGCGCGGTGGTGATGCCGGCCGACACCAGGCCCACCACCGTGCCGTTCGCGTCCCGGACCGGCACCACGGCCTGCACCAGCTCCCCGATGGTGCCGTGGACCTCCTCGGTGACGATCCCGCCGGCCAGCGCGGGCCCGATGTTCCCGACGAACTTCTTGCCGATGCGGTTCGGCTTGGGGTGGGTGTACCGGATCCCGTCGGTGTTCATGACGACGATGAAGTCCACACCCGTCGCCTTGCGGGCCGCCTCCGCCCGCGGCTGGAGCACCGTCGTCGGGTCGGGCAGCCGCAGCGCCGCCGCCGTGCCGGGGGCGTCGGCGAAGGTCTGGGCGACGGCCAGGGAGCGGTTACGGGCCTCCCTGCTGCTGTCGTGCCGTTCCTGCAGCACCAGGGCCGCCAGCGCCGACACGACGAGCAGCAGCACGATCACCACTTGCAGGACGAACACCTGTCCGGCCACGCTGCGTCCGCTCAGCGCCTTCCACAGCCGCCCGGACCGGAGCCGCCCCGGCCCGCTCGGCTCCCGCTCCCCCTGGGCGAGCGGCGCGCGCGGAGTCCCGGATGGGGACGGCCGAGTGTCGGACCGGCCGGGGTGACGGACCATGAGCCCATGTCTACACTGCCGGGCCGCGCGAGGCGAGAGCGTCCCCGGAGGTAACCGGGCCGATACCCCGTTCTGTACCGATCATCCCCGGTCCGCGGGCCCCGGACGGCGGGTGGCGAGCAGCAGCGCGACGTCGTCGGGGCGGTCGGTGGCGTGCCGGGCCATGGCGGTGAGCCGGTCGGCCACCCCGGTGAGGGTACGCGCGCCACGCCGCCCCGGTGCCGCCCCGGCCTCGGCCAGGGCCGCCCCCAGCGCCGCGATGCCGTCGTCGATGTCCGCGCCCGGCCGCTCGACCAGCCCGTCCGTGTAGAGGGCCAGGATCGCGTCCGGCGCGAGCTCCAGTTCGGTCACCGGATACCGGGCCCGCGGGTCCACGCCCAGGACGACACCACCGGGGATCTCCAGGACGCGGGTGCGGCCGTCCGGGGCGCGCAGCAGGGGCGGCGGATGACCGGCCCGGGCGATCCGGGCACGCCCGGTGGCGGGGTCCAGGCGCAGGTAGCAACAGCTCGCGAACTGGCCCGGATCGAGGTCGATGAGCAGCCGGTTGGTGCCGCCCATGACCTCGTCGGGCGGCCGGTCGCTGAGCGCGAAGGCCCGGACCGCGCTGCGCAGTTGCCCCATGGTGGCGGCCGCCTGCACGCCGTGCCCCTGGACGTCGCCGATGACCAGCGCGAGTCCGTCGCCCGCCCCGACGACGTCGTACCAGTCGCCTCCCACGTCCATGCCCTGGGTGCCCGGCAGATACCGTCCGGCGGTCTCCACCTGCGGGTGCGCCGACAGCCGGCGGGGCAGCAGCGCCTGCTGGAGACCGCGGGCGAGGGCGGCCTCGCTGTCGTAGCGCCGGGCCTTCTCCAGCGCGTGCGCGATCAGGCCCGCGAGCGCCATGAGGACGGTGCGCTCCTCGGTGCTGAAGCCGCGCTCGGCCTCGAAGCCGAGGATGCAGGTGCCGACCGGGCGCCCCGAGGCGATCAGCGGCAGGAAGGCGCGGGCGCCCACGGCGGCGTCCAGGGCGAGACCCGGGTAGGTGTCGCCCAGTCGCCGCATCGACTCGAAGAACAGCGGCCTGCCGGTGGTGAGGGCCTCGACACCGGGGATGTGGGCGTCCAGGCCGACGCCGTCGAACGGGGCGAGGAAGCCCGGCGGGAAGCCGTTCTCCCAGGCCAGGTAGAGATGCCGGTCCTGGAGCAGGTAGATGGCCAGCCGACGGCCGCCGAACGCGGGGAGCAGCTCCTGCATCACCACCTCGGACACCTGCCGGGCGGTCACCGCGTCGGTCAGTGCGATGGCCAGGGCGATCGGCCGGTACAACGGGGTCATCGAGGGGCCGGGGCCGCGGGCCAGCCCGAGGGCGCGCGCCGTGCCCGGCTCGGTCGCGGGCGGCAGGTGCACGGACGGCTCCATCCGGCTGGCGGGGACGACCGTGCAGGTGACCAGGTCCTGGCCCGGATGCACGGACAGGGCGAGGAAGTCGCCCTCGGCGGCGTCCCCGCGCCGGGCCTGGAAGTGCACCGGGCCGCTGGCGAGCAGCGCACTGCGCCAGTGGTCGTCGTACGGCGGCCCGCTCAGCCACGGCATCGCCTCCCACACGGGCCGGCCGAGCAGCTCGGAGCGCGGCCGGCCGGCCAGCCGGACGACCGCCGGGTTGGCGTAGCGGACGACCCCGGCGCGGTCCAGGCAGAAGACCCCCTCGGGGAGCAGATCGGCCGCTCCGTCGGCGGCGGACGGGCCCGGGTCGACGACGATCCCGGAGACCGGCGACGGGTCGACGGCGCCGGGCGGCGGCCACAGCTCCAGCAGCAGCGGTGCGCCGTCCGCGGCCCGCACCCGCAGCGGGGCGTGCGGCGGCTTGCCGGCCGCGGTCTCGTGCAGCGCGGTCAGCACGTCGTCGGCGTCGTCGGGCGCGACGGCCACGGCCAGCTCGGCGCCGGTGCCGGGGAAATCCTCGGGCGTCATGCCGAGCAGGGCGTGCAGCCGGTCGTCCGCGTGCACCGCGGAGGTGGCCGGATCCCAGGTGAAACGGCCCACCCGGGCCGCCCCGGGCCGGGGCGCGGGCGGCCGTACGCACACCGGCTCGCCCTCCCAGGCGACCGCCGCGTCGCCCTCCTCGGCCACCAGCTCGCGCAGCCCGGCCCCCAGACGCTCGGCCAGCCCGCACAACCGGTCCAGGTCCGGCAGCTCGTCCACGGTGTCCGCGGTACCGGGAAGCAGCACGGTGAGCACCCCGAAGGACGGCTCCGCCCCGGGCACGGGCGTGTAGATCGAACCGAACTGGAACGGCAGGCCCGCCGCGAACTGCGGATAGCGGCGCACCATCTCCGTGGCGTTGGGCAGCACCACCCGCGTCCCGAGCCGGTAGGCGTCCGCGACGGGGAACGGCCGGTCCACGTGCAGCCGCCACCAGGGTTTGAAGAGCGGGCCGGGGAGCCCCACCAGCGTGGACAGCCGCAGCAGTCCGGGGGTGCCGGAGCGCAGGTACACCCCGGCGACGTGGGCGCCCGCCGCGCCCAGGGCGCCGGTCGAGGCCTCGACCAGCAGCGCGGTCAGCCGCTCACGCGCCCGGCCCACGTGCTCGCCGCTCCCATTCATCGGGTCCTGCCTCGTCCGCGCACCGCCGGGTGGGTGACACAGCAAGAATGCGTCACGACGGCCCGGATACGCACCCCCGCGGCACGGATCGCGGGGCGGTCCCGGCCGGCGCCGGCCCGCTCAGCCCCCGGCCACCGGCCGCAGCACCAGGTGGCCGTCCTCCCGGGCGGCCGCCATGGCGAACGGGAAGGTGTCCGTCTCCAGGCACATCGGTACGTCCTCGGGGTGCACGCCCTCCCAGCCGAGCCGCACGCCCTCGGCGAGCCGCGCCGCCCCGCCGGAGTTTCGGGCCCGCTCGACGAACGGACCCGGGGCGACGGAGCCGTCGGTCACCAGCCCGGCGATGTACTCGGCGCAGGCCAGGTCCTCCTCGGCCCGCCCGCCGTCCCCGGTGACCACGAAGGTGACCGCGGCGGGCCGCTCGCGCCGCAGCACGGCCGCGGTGGCCCCGGCGACCACGAAGCTCGCGCACAGCAGCAGCCGGGCTCCGGCGACGGCGAGCGCCCCGGTCGTCCCGGCGGTGGTCTTCTGGACGACCGTGCGGCCCGCGACGTCCAGCGCACGCAGCTCGGCCGGTGAGTTGGCCAGGTCGAAGCCCGGCGCCACCGGACCGTCCTGGAAGGCCAGCCAGCCGGGGTGACGGGCTTTCAGCTCCAGCGCCTCGTCGAGGGTCTCGGCGAACACGATCCGCTCGGCGCCCTTCCGGAACGCCCAGGCCGCCACCGTGAACGCGCGCATCACGTCGACGACCACGGCGACTTCGGGGGGCGAGGACAGACCGGGGACACCGGTGAACGTGGCGCGCACGATCCCATCATGCCCCGTCGGTCAGAGCTCCGGGTCCTCCGTCGCCGGCAGGGCCGCGCGCATCGAGCGCAGGGCCAGCAGCAGGACGCCGATGTCGTCCAGGTAGATCGGGTCGGGCAGCAGGTCGGTGGGGAGCACCAGATACAGGACGGCGCCCCAGAACACCCAGCGCGAGCCGGTCGGCAGCCCGGCCCGGCGCAGGGTGCGCCGGGTGCGGACCAGCCGTACGAGTACGGCGACGGCGCCGGCCAGCAGGGCCGCGGCGACGATCGCGCAGATCACGAGCACGGTCGTGGTGGTGTCCATGGCTGTCCTGTCGTCCGGCCCCGATCCGGCCCGGGGTCCCTCACTGGTCCGTCTTCCCGGTTTCGTCCTCGGGCATGGCCACCGGCCCGGCGCTCTCCTTGGGGGCCCGCAGTCCCTTGAAGGCGCGGGTCAGCTGCTGGAAGGGGGAGGCGGGTTGGGGCGCCGGTGCGGCCGGGGCGGGGGTGTCGCGGAGGGCGGCGAGCGCCTCGTCGGCCCGCTCGGCGGCCTCCCGGTACAGGTCGCGGGACCTGGTCATGGCCTCCAGCGCCTCGGCGTACTGCGCGACGCGCTTGCGCTCGCGCGCCAGCTCCTCCTCCAGCGTCATCAGGGTCCAGTTGTCCCGCAGATCGGCCAGCGCCTCCTCGGCGCCCTGCGGGGCGGGCTTCGGCAGCGCGGCGAACCGGCGGACGGCGGCGATCAGTTCGGTGGGCTCCGAGCCGTCCAGGAAGACGCTGCGCACCGCGTACTCCTGCGCGTCGTAGCCCGACGGCGCCGGGTCCGGGGGCAGCAGTACGGCGCCGCCGCGCGGGATCTCGACCCCGAGGTCGCGCAGCGCCCAGTTGACGGCGCGGAACTGCTGGGGCGCGGCCCGGTGTTCCACGACGCGGTGCGCGAGGCCGGGCGGCAGCTGCCGGACCAGCGGCAGCCGGCCGAGTGCGTCGGGGGTCATCGCCTCGTGCACGACGAGGTTGACGCACCAGGCGTCCTTCGCCGCGTCCCGCAGCACCCGGCGCATGTCCTTGTCGTCGGCGGGCAGCGGGTTGACCGTGCGGAGCCTGACGCCCGCCACGGCCGGGTGGTAGTCCCAGGCAGCCTCGCCGCCGTCACCGGCCTCCTCGCCGTCGGGCCAGAACATCGCCGCCGGGGAGGGCCAGGTCTCGTCCCAGGGGCGGTCGGCCTCGGCGATCAGCTGCCACTCCCGCCCCGCCTGCCGGCCTTGCGGGTCGACGGCGAGGGCCAGCCGGGCGCGCACCGTCACGGTGCCGTCGTCGACGCGCCAGCGGGCCTCGAAGACCCGTGGGGCGGAGCCCTCGGGCGAGGGGGGTTCCGCGAAGTCGTCGAGGACGCCGGTCTCCTTGCGGCTGCGCAGGATCCTGCGGATCACCTCCTCGGAGTCCGGACCCGTGTGGCGGCCGCGGGCGGCCCAGACGGTCGGCGGAAGGACGGCACGGTCGGCGGCGGTGTTCGACATGGGCCAATCTGCTGGTGGGAGGGGAGTGCGTCCTCCAGTATCACCGCCCGGGAGCGTGTCTCATAGGGCGGGGGCCGCCCGCGCGCGGCGAGTGCGCCCCGCACCCGGGGTGCGAACCGAGTGCGCCATACGACGCCCGTTCACCCGTGCCCCGGATCCGGCCGGCCCCGGACAATGGTGCGGCGAACGGGGCCCGCCCGCCCATCCGCTTCGGGGCGGGCCCCGTTCACACCGCCGGGAAGCACGAGAGGGGGGCCGACGGCGGTGCGTCGGCCCCCCTCTCACCCGTCACGTCTCAGTGCCTCACGCGCCACTCTCGCGGAGCATGTCCTCGCGCTCGACGAGCTTGACGCGCTCGCGGCCCTGCGGCTCGCCCAGCGCCTTCTCGGCGGCGTCCAGCCGGTACCAGCCCTCCCAGGTGGTGAAGCGGACGTCGCGCTCGGCGAGGAAGGCCTCCACGGCCTCCGGCGCGGGCGCCTCGGGGGTGTGCAGGCGGCCGTTCGCGTAGTCGTCCAGCAGGTTGGACACCGTCTCGTTGGCGTCGCCCTTGGTGTGGCCGATGAGGCCGACCGGGCCGCGCCTGATCCAGCCGGTGACGTACGTCGACTGCAGGTGGCTGCCGCTCTCCTCGATGACCCGGCCGCCCTCGTCCGGGACGGTGCCCGACTCGATGTCCCAGGGCAGCTTGGGGAGCTTGTCGGAGAGGTAGCCGACCGCGCGGTAGACGGCGGTGACGTCCCAGTCCTTGAACTCGCCGGTGCCCTTGACGTTGCCGGTGCCGTCCAGGGCGGTGCGCTCGGTGCGCAGCCCGGTGACCTTGCCGTCCTCGCCGAGGATCTCGGTCGGCGACTCGAAGAAGTGCAGGAACAGCTTGTGCGGGCGGTCGCCGACGTCGCGGATCGCCCAGTTCTCCAGGGTCTTGGCGACCATGTCGGCCTGCTTGTTGCCGCGCCGGGTCTCGATCGAGCCCTCGTCGTAGTCGATGTCCTCGGGATCGACGATGACCTCGATGTTCGGGGAGTGGTCGAGCTCGCGCAGCTCCATGGGGGAGAACTTCGCCTGCGCCGGGCCGCGGCGGCCGAAGACGTGCACTTCGAGGGCCTTGTTGGCCTTGAGGCCGTCGTGGACGTTCGGCGGGATCTCGGTCGGCAGCAGCTCGTCGGCGGTCTTGGCGAGGATGCGGGCCACGTCCAGGGCCACGTTGCCGACGCCGAGGACCGCGACCTTCTCCGCCTCCAGGGGCCAGGTGCGGGGCACGTCCGGGTGGCCGTCGTACCAGGAGACGAAGTCGGCGGCGCCGTACGAGCCGTCCAGCTCGATCCCGGGTATCCGCAGCTCGCGGTCGGCGGTCGCGCCGGTCGAGAAGATCACCGCGTCGTAGAAGGAGCGCAGGTCGTCGAGGCTGATGTCGGTCGGGTAGTCCACGTTGCCGAAGAGGCGGATCTGCGGCTTGTCGAGCACCTGGTGCAGGGCCGTGATGATGCCCTTGATGCGCGGGTGGTCGGGCGCGACGCCGTAGCGGATCAGGCCGAACGGGGCGGGCATCCGCTCGAAGAGGTCGATGGACACGCCGGGCTCGGCGGCCACCCCGGACTTGAGCAGGGCGTCGGCGGCGTAGATCCCGGCGGGGCCGGCTCCGACGATGGCTACCCGCAGGGGGCGCGGCATGATCAGGTTCCCTTCGAGTGAGGACAATCGATCTCGAACGGGAAGCCTAAACTAAGGCAGTCCTAAGTTAGTACGCGGGTCCGCTCTATGACCTCATAAGCCGATCTTATGACGTGTGTCGGGTCCGGCTTATGGCGTCCCGGACGTCATCGCGGCCTCCCGGTGCTTGGCGGGTGCCCGGCGCATGCACCACCCTGTCCTCTGCGGCGCACCGAGGCGCGGTGGCCGGAGGGCGAGGGGTGAGGGCGTGCAGGCACGCGGGGAGACGACCGTCGCGGTGACCGGCGGCAGCGGGTTCGTCGGGAGCCATCTGGTACGGCGGCTGCTGGAGCGCGGGTACCGGGTGCGCGCGACCGTCCGCCGCGCGTCCCGCGCGGCGAAGGTACGGCCCCTGTGGGAGCTTCAGGAGGCCTTCCCCGGCAGGCTCACCCTGTTCGAGGCCGACCTGCTCACGGACGGCTCCTTCGACACGGCCTTCCATGGCTGCGCGACCGTCTTCCACGTCGCCTCGCCGTTCCTGATGCCGGAGCGGATCAGGGACGGCCAACGGGACGTGGTGGACCCGGCGTTGCTCGGCACCCGCAACGTGCTCGGCAGCGTCGAGCGCACGCCGGAGGTGGATACCCTGGTCTTCACCTCCACCGTGGGCGCGATCTTCGGCGACTACGCCGACGTCCGCGGGATGGCCGGCGAGGTCCTGACGGAGAAGTACTTCAACACCACCAGCACGGTGGTGGACAACCCCTACCACTACGCCAAGACGGTCGCCGAGCGCGCCGCCTGGGACGCCGAAGCCGCCCAGGACCGCTGGCGCATGGTCTCGATCAACCCCGGCCTGATCCTGGGCCCCTCCCTCACCCCCGCCTCCGAGTCCGGCAGCCTCTTCCTGCTCGACGAGCTGTTCAAGGGCTACTTCTGCTACGGGGCCCCGGACTTCAGCTTCACCACCGCGGACGTCCGCGACGTGGCCGACGCGCACATCGCGGCGGCGGAGAACCCGGTGGCCAGGGGCCGATACATCGTGGCCAACGAGACGATGACGTCGTTCCACGAGATGTCCCGGATCATCCGCACCCGCCACCCCTGGGACCCACGCCTGCCGCGCACCGCGCTCCCGCACGGCCCGGTACGGGTCCTCGGCCCGCTCTTCGGCCTCACCCAGGACTACATACGCAAGCACCTCGGCATCCGCTTCCGCGTCGACAACGGCCGCAGCGTCCACGAACTGGGTCTTGCCTACCGGCCCGTCGAGGAGACCCTCCTGGACCACCACGAGAGCTGGCGCACGCGGCGGCGGAGGGTCTGAGCCCGACGGCCG
Source organism: Streptomyces sp. NPDC028289 (assembly GCF_055565975.1). Classification (NCBI taxonomy): domain Bacteria; kingdom Bacillati; phylum Actinomycetota; class Actinomycetes; order Kitasatosporales; family Streptomycetaceae; genus Streptomyces; species Streptomyces sp. NPDC028289. The sequence goes on from NZ_JBVHTI010000006.1 coordinate 271,293, forward strand.
GGGGGCACAGGGGGGTCAGGCCGGGCGGATCACGCGGTGGATCGCCGACTCCCCGGCGTTGTAGATCGACTCCTCGCGGATGAGCGCCCCGGGGCTCGGCGCGTGCACCATCGTGCCGCCGCCCGCGTAGATCCCGACGTGACTGTCGTCGTCGAAGAAGAAGACCAGGTCACCGGGTTCGACGGCGGCCAGCGTGATCGGCGTGCCGGCCAGCGTCTGCTCCTGCGCGGTACGCGGCAGCGTGACACCGGCGGCGCGCCAGGCGGCCTGGGTCAGGCTGGAGGCGTCGTACGCCCCCGGCCCGGTGGCTCCCCAGACACACGGCCGGCCGATCTGCTCCCGGGCGAACGCCAGCGCCTTCATGGCCTTGCCCGGCTCGGCCCCGACGCCCGGCTGGACGAAGGCACCGGGTTCGGCGTAGGCGCCGGGCGCGGCTGCGGTGGGCGCCGGGGCGGGGACCTGCGGGGGTGCGGTCGGCAGGGGCGTGGTGGGGAGCGGGGCGGTGAAGACCGGGGCCGGGGCGGCGGCGGTCATCGCCATGGCCGGCGCGGGCGCCGCCATCGCCTCGGGCGCCGCGGTCATGGCCATCGGCGCCGCGGCCATCGCCGGGGCCGGGGGTGCCGCCATCGGCGCTGCCATGGGGGCAGCCATCGGTGCCGCCGCGGGTGCTGCCATGGGGGCCGCCATCGGTGCCCCCGCCGGCGCGGGCATCGGCGCGGGCATCGGCGTGGGCATCGCGGCGGCGGGCGCTGCCATCGCCGTGGGCATGGCCATGGTGGCCGCGTAGGCGTAGGCACCGTCGGCGGGCTGCATGCCTGCCGCGTAGGCGTAGGCGTAGGCATCGTCGGCGGGCTGCAGGCCAGCCGCGTAGGCGCCGGACATGTCGGCGGCGGGGGCCGCGGCGAAGGGAGCGGCCGGTGGCATGGCGGCCATGGGCGCCGCGGGGGCCGCCGTGGTGTACGCGCCGATGCCGTAGGCGGTGTCGGCCGTGACCGGCGGTACGTCCGGGTAGGCGGCGGCCGCGTTCGGCGACATGACCCGGAAGCCGCCGGGGTCCATCGGGCCGGGGGCCGGGGCGGGAGCGGCCGCGGGAACGGCGGGCGCCGCCGTCGGGAAGGCGCCGCTGTTCGTGGGGGCGGTGGTCGGGAACGCGCCCGTGTCCGTGGGAGCCGCCGTCGGGAAGAAGCTCGTGCTCGCCATGGGGTCCACGGTCGGCAGGACGCTCGTGCTCGCCATGGGGTCGGCAGTCGGGAAGGCGCCCGCGTCGGCCGGGGTCGGCATCGGGAACGAACCCGTGGCACCCGGCGTCATGATGCGGAAGGAGCCGGTGTCCCCCGGGGACGGTGCCGGGGCCTGGGCGGCGCCCGCGTCCATGGCGGGCGCGCTCTGGTAGGTTCCGCCGCCCGAGCCGCCCGGGGTCATGACGCGGAAGCCGCCCGAGTCCGCCGAGGCCCGGGTCGGGGCGCTGTCGGCACCCCCCGGGGTCATGATGCGGAAGGTCCCGGTGTCCGACGGGGACACGATCGGGATGCCGCCCGTCTCGGTCACCGCCGGGAGCGCGCGGGTGGCGGCGGGGGAGTCGGTCCGGAAGGAGCCGCTGCCGGAGCGCTGGTTCGGTATGCCGGCGGCGGGAGCCTGCCACGGCTGCGCCGGGGCCTGGCGCTCGGGCGTCGGCCAGGGGCTGGGCGCCGGTGGAGCGGCCTGGGCGGCGGGGGCCGGGGCCGCGTCGAGGGCGGCGATCGCGCGCTGCCCGGTGCGCTGGGACAGCACCTCGCGCGCCTTGGCGAGCTTGAGCTGGTTCTTGGTCTTCGAGGTACCCGGCGTGGGCCGCTGCGGCCCGGCGGCGGGCAGCGCCCGCGGCGCACCCGAAGACCCCGCGGGCAGCGCCGCGGCGGGCCCCGCCGTCAGCTCCAGCTTCGGGCGCGCCGGCAGTTCACGGACGACCTCGATCTCGCTCTGCGCGGACGGTCCCGCGGTCAGCTCCAGCCGGGCCGGGCCGGAGTCCTCCAGCTGGCCGAGCAGGTCGGCGGCCATGGCGCTGACGGGCCGGCGCGGGCCGGGGCGGGCGGGCTGCCGGTCGGTGGGCAGCGCGGCCGGAACGCTCGGCCCCAGCTTCGAACGTGCTCCCTCGAACCACTCACGGGCGATGTTGTCCAGGCCCGGGTCGTCGCGCCGGGGCCGCTTGAACAGCGGGACACCGCGTGAGCGCGAGCCCCCGCTCAACGCACGCGTGGCGTTGTAGTTCCCGGTGGCGTTCTCGGCCTGGTCGTAGAGGCTGTCGATCCGCTGTCGAACCTCGTCACGGCTCTCGGGCGCCATTGAGGGGTCGTGCTCCTTCCGTACTCCGCCTACCGGGTTAGCTGTCGGGTTCGGGCGGTGGAATCCGGAAGGCATGCCCTACGGCCCTTGTCCTCGCGGACGGCGGCCGATTCACCCCAGTGGTTCGGTTGGGTCCCCGGCTCCGGATCCGCCCCTGAGGGGCACCGGACTCGGCGGAGGCCGCGCGGCCCGACGGGATTCGCCGGGGGGAGCCGAGCGGCTTGCCCGTCAACTTAGCCAACTTGTGTCACTCGTGTGAAGGTTGAAGTGGCTAATGTCCGATACGTATTTGTGATGTTCGTCGTAGCGTTCGGAACTCGACCGTACGGAACGGCATTTCGCGCGCATCCATTGCATTCGCAGGGTCACCGGGGCGTTGCCGTCGGTCGCGTTCCTCCTGTTCCGGGACACCCGCTTCCTGTGAGGTCACCGTGAATTCGCGGGTCTGTTGAACGCGGTGGTGCCGTGAGCCGTATAGGGCGGGGGATTTCCATGCCCGGCCGCCCACGACACAGGGGAACGACCTTGAGACGCAACAGGCGCAGACGCCCGACCGGCGCACAGCGCGCGACCTTCGCAGCGGTCGCCCTGATGCTCGGCGGCGCAGGACTGGTGGCGGTGAACGTCTATGCCTCGGCCACCGAGGGCGGCGGGGACCAGCAGGGGCAGGTCGCCACCGGCCAGGTGCTGTCCGCGCCCACGGTCTACTGCCCCGACGTCGGCAGCCGGCTGACCTCGGTACCGGACGGGGCCCGGGCCGACGTCGACGGTGAACTCGCCCGGATGGACCAGCAGATCGCCGTCGCCTACCAGCAACTCACCGAGCACGCCGCCGAGATCGAGCAGAACCCGGCCTTCGCCGACCAGGCGATCATCGGCCCGCTGAAGGAGCAGCGGTCCGCGTCGCTCCAGCGCATCGCCGAAGCCATCGGCCGCGAGGGCGACCGTCCGCAGGGCCTGGACGACCTCGCCGCCTGCACCCTGCGCTCGTCGAACCAGGGTGACGGGCAGTCAGCGGCACCGCAGGGCGGTGCCACGCCGAGCCAGAGCGGCCAGGGCAGCGCCGCACCGAGCCAGGGCACCGGCGCCGGCGGCCAGGGCGGCAACGGCCCGGTCGCCGCCGACTACGCGGACATCACCTCCGTCCAGCCCGACGTCACCACCCCGGCCGAGCGGCCCGGCGGCTCCAGCGGCACCTTCAGCTCCAGCTGCGGCGTCAACGCGAACGGACTGTTCAACTCGGACAACGTGATCGTCGCGCCCGGGGTCTCCAACGGCGCCCACCACTTCCACGACTACATCGGCAACCAGTCCAACAACGCCTTCGCCAGCGACCAGGACCTCGCGAACGCCGACACCAGCTGCGCGGACCAGGGTGACAAGTCCACGTACTACTGGCCCGTGCTGCGGCTGCAGAACGGCAAGCAGGAGCGGGACGCCGACAAGCCGGGCGGCGGCACCGAGGGCAACGCCGGGCAGATCGTCACGGCGAAGGAGGTCACGCTGACCTTCGAGGGCAACCCGACCTCCAAGGTCACCGAGATGCCGCGGCTGCTGCGCATCATCACCGGTGACGCCAAGGCGTTTGTCAACGGCCCGGCCAACGCCAACGCCTCCTGGAGCTGCACCGGTTACGAGAACCGGCAGCTCAAGGACAAGTACCCGCTCTGCCCCTCGGGCAGCGACGTCGTGCGCACGTTCAGGTTCCAGAGCTGCTGGGACGGCCGGAACATCGACAGCGCCAACCACCGCACCCACGTGGCGTTCGAGGCCCCCGACGGCAGCTGCCCGGCCGGATTCCAGGCCATCCCGCAGCTGGTGCAGCGCATCGTCTACGCCGTGGACGCGCCGAGCCTCCAGGACGGCGGCCGTACGGTCCCGCTGTTCGCGGTCGACTCGTTCCCCGAGCAGCTGCACAAGCCGGTCACCGACCACGGCGACTTCATCAACGTCTTCGACGAGGGCCTGATGCGGAAGATGGTCGACTGCATCAACTCCGGCCGGACCTGCGGGGCCGGGGCCGACGAGCAGCCGCCGTCGCAGAGCGCGGCGCCATCCGAGCCGTCCGAGCCGAGCGGGACCGCGAGCCCGGTCACGCCGCCGGCCGAGTCGCAGAGCGCCGAGCCGTCCGAGCCGGCGACCGAGCAGCCGTCGTCCGAGCCACCGGTCGGCACCCCGGCCACGCAGACCGCCACCGCCACCGCCACCGCTCCGGGCTCCGGCGGCACCGGGCTGCCGAGGGTCTACGCGACCGCGTCGCCGAAGAGGACGTCGACCACCAAGTCGTCGGGCGGCGGTGTGATCAGCGAGCCGACGCAGCGGCCCGACACCGAGGCACCGACCGCCGGTGACTCCGCCGCGCCGACCGGCACCGCGGTCGCCGCCCCGGCCGGCCAGGAGACCCCGGCCACCGGTTCCGGGACGGAGCCCCAGACCGAACCCCAGGCCGTCCAGGGCGGTCTCGCCGAGACCGGCGCCCACCTGTGGCCCGCCGTCTTCGGCGGCCTGCTGCTGGCCGGCGGGGCCGCGTTGCTCTGGCGCACCAGGCGGAACTCGGTCTGACCCCTCTCACCTACCGGTCAGCGTGTCCTGGGCGGGCTCGAACGTGGGGAGCATCTCGTCGTGCTCCGCGCTGCCGAGCCCGCCCAGCGCTTTTTGTTGACCTACCGTCATATTACTGAACCGTAACCTACCGACTGCTACCGCCGGTAATGCACGGCTCGTTACCGTCGGGTAAACCGCACCCGCCCCGTCGGCCGCTCCGGGGACGTCCGTTGCACCTCCCACGTCCAGCACGTCCAGGAGGTTCCCCATGCCTGTCCGTGTCCGTCTGGTGGCCACCGCCGTCGCCGCTGCCGCCTGCCTCTGTCTCCAGACCCTGCAGGCCACGGCCTCCCAGGCGGAGGTCTCCCGGGGCGTCACCATCCCCGCCTTCTACGACCCGCCTGCCACCCTCCCCACGGCCGACGGATCCCTCGTACGCACCGAACCCCTCCCGCTGGCCCTGAGCCTGCCGAGCCTGTCCGGCCCGCTGCCGGGCACCGCGACCCGCCTGATGTACAGGCCCACCGACTCGGCGGGCGACCCCGTCGCCGTCACCGGCGCCTACATCGAGCCCACCGCCCCCTGGCTCGGCCCCGGCGCCCGCCCGCTGGTCGCGCTGGCCCCCGGCACCATGGGACAGGGCGACCAGTGCGCCGCCTCCATGGGCCTGCAGTACCCGCTGCTCCTCAACGGCCGGACCGTGTCCGTCGGGTACGAGGACCTGTCGATCTACCGGCTGCTCGCCGAGGGCGTCGCGGTCGTCGTCACCGACTACGTAGGACTCGGCGCCACGGACCGGCTCCACACCTACGTCAACCGGCTCGACGGCGCCCACGCCGTCCTGGACGCCGTACGCGCCGCCCGGAACCTGCCCGGCGCCTCGGTCACCGCCGCCTCGCGCGTGGGCCTGTTCGGCTACAGCCAGGGCGGCGGCGCCACCGCCGCGGCCGCCGAGCTGCAGCCCGCCTACGCCCCGGACATCACCCTCTCCGGCACCTACGCCGGGGCGCCGCCCGCCGACCTCACCGCCGTCACCGCGGCCATCGACGGCAGCGACCTGGCGGGCGCCCTCGGCTGGGCGGTCAACGGCTTCGTCCAGGCCGACCCGGCGCTCGAACCGATCGTCGACGCCCATCTCGGCACGGCGGGCCGGGCCGCCCTCGCCGACCTGTCGACCATGTGCGTCGGCGACGCGCTGCTCGCCTACGGTTCCCAGCACAGCACCGCCTGGACGAACGACGGCAGCTCCATCTCCGACGTCATCGGCGAGGAACCCGCCCTCCAGGCCTTCCTGGACGAACAGCGCATCGGCCGGACCGCGCCCGCGAGCCCGGTCCGGCTGGCCACCGGCGTCAGCGACGACCTCGTCCCGCACGCGCAGGCCCGGCAGCTCGCCGTCGACTGGTGTGACAAGGGCGCGAACGTCACCTACGTGCCGGTCCTTCTGCCGGACGCGGGCCGGGCTCTGCTGAACCACCTCGAACCCCTGCTCACCGACCAGGGCGACGCCGTCGCCTGGCTCACCGCCCGCCTCTCCGGCGTACCGGCCGGCTCCAACTGCCGGAGCCTGCCGGTACAGCCCTGAACATGCGGCCTCCTACGCGCAGTCCTGCCCGTACAGCCCTGAGCGCCGCCCGCCGCCGTTTGCCGTCGGCGGGCACCGCACGGCAGGGTGCCGGTGTGCCCACCTTGCTGATCGTCCACCACACCCCCTCACCGCACTGCCAGGCCATGTTCGAGGCCGTGGTCTCCGGGGCGACCACCCCGGAGATCGAGGGCGTGCGGGTCGTGCGCCGCGCGGCGCTGTCCGCCACCGCCGCCGACGTGCTCGCGGCCGACGGATACCTTCTCGGCACCCCGGCCAACCTCGGCTACGTCTCCGGCGCCCTCAAGCACTTCTTCGACCAGGTCTACTACCCGTGCCTGGACGAGACGCGCGGCCGCCCCTTCGGCGCCTACGTCCACGGCGGCAACGACGTCACCGGAGCCCTGCGCGCCCTCGACTCCATCACCACCGGCCTCGGCTGGCGCCGGGCGGCCGAACCGGTCACGGTGACCGGAGAGCCCCGTAAGGCCGACCTCGAGGCCTGCTGGGAACTGGGCGCGACGGTCGCCGCCGGCCTCGCCGGGGACGCCTGACCCGGCTCCGCTCGCCGGTCACCCGGACGGACGAAGGTGCGGGCGCCGGAGCCAGGGCACACGATGGGAGCAGGCCCTGTCGTCGATCCGAGGGAGCGCCGGATGGCAGCGCAGCGCCGTGCCTGCGGGCCGCCCGCGCAGGAGATGTTGCGGGAGTGCGCCCGTGACGTGGTGGCCGTCGCCGAGGGCATCCGCGAGGTCTCCGCCCGGACCAGCTCCGTCCTCTTCGCCCCGGCGCTGACGGGTTCCGCGCGCCGTCGCCCGCGCACCGGCCTGGCCGCCCGCTGGGCGCTGCTGCGGACGCTCACCAACAGGCAGGGTCTCGGCGGCTCGGCGATCGTCGCGCCCGACGGCGTCGGCCATCTGCTCGGCGCCGCGGGGGAGGCGCTGGGCCGGGAGAGCCTGGCCGCGCTGGTGGCGGTCACCTCGCTGCGGCTGAGGATCGCCGCCGTACTCCTCGACCACCCCGAGTTCGGGCACGACCCGGGCATGCGCCGGCTGACGGACGCCGTCACCGCCGACCACGACCCGGAGGCCGCCGTCCGTGCACTGCGGGCCCTCCTCAAGGACCGGGGGGCCCAGCGCTCGCTGTCCGCCCTCGCGCCTGTCCTGGCGGAACTCCCGGCCGTCCGGGGCCTGCTGGACGAGGACCCGCTGAGCGACGAGACCGCCTGGGCACTGGCCGCGGGAAGGGCGCTGACCGCCGGACCGGTCACGGGCTTCGACGCCTCCCCCCTCTCCGTCTCGGACCAGGGCGAGGGCGCCGCCCAGGCCGTCGAACTGTCCGCCCAGGAGGCCCGGTCCATCGCCACCGAGGGCTCCTTCCTCGGCTTCCTGCGCAACATCGACGTGCTCGCGGGCGACGCCCGCGTCCTCCTCCAGGAGGTGCGCGGCCCCGACGGCGTGCTCCGGTACGTCGTCCAGGCACCGGGCACGGCCCCCGGCCGCCCCCGCGACGACTCCCCGCGGGACTTCGCGGGCGCCTGGCGCGACCTGTTCCTGACCGACTCGCCGTACACCCGCTCGATCCTGCTGGCGATCCGGGACCAGGGCATCCCGCGCGGCGCCGACCTCGCGCTGGTCGGGCACGGCGAGGGCGGGATCGCGCTGCTGAACCTCGCGCAGGACGACGAGTTCTGCCGCGCCTACCGGGTCACCCACGTGGTCGCCGTCGGCGCGCAGGTCGACGACCGCAGGCCCGCCGACCCGCGCACCTGGGTCGCCGGTATCACCAACCGGTACGACATCGTGCCGGTCCCGGACGGCCCCGGCGCCCCGCACCCCAACCGGTACCGGGTCGACTACACCGGCCCCAACCGGGAGTTCCCGCGCTGCCACCTGCTGCGCGTGTACATCGACCACCTGGAGACGGTGATCCCGCAGGCCCGGGCCGACGTCGACCGCGCCCTCGCCCGCTACCGGGGCCCGGTCGAACGCACCCGTGTCTACCGGCTCAGGGACCGCGGCCGCCCGCCCGAGGGCTACCCGTTCCTGGCCGTCCCCACCGCCAGCCTCGCCACCTCGGCGGGCCCGGTCGACGTGCCGGTGCGCTACTACGACTCCTCCGCCGCCCACCTGTGCTTCCCGGTCGACACCGACGTGGCCCGCAGCCTGCTGCCCGACGTCGCCTGGATGGTCCCCACCCGGCTCGGCCGCCGCGCCCTCGCCGTGCTCTCCCTCTACGAGCACCGCTGCACCACCATCGGCCCCTACACGGAGCTCGGCCTGTCGGTGCTGGTCGACGACCTGTGGCGGCCGCACGCCTACGACCTCGCCGCGGACCTGCTGCGCCGTGCCGACCTGCGCCGCACCGGGCGTTACGTGGTCGCGCTCGCCGTCGGGACGGAGGAGGCGCGGGCGGCGGCCGAGGAGGTCTGGGCCCAGCCGGCCGTACGCGGATCCGCCGACGTGGAGCTCCAGGGGCGTGAACTGCGCGTGCACGCACCCGAGTTGGGTGTCTCGGTGGAGGGTCGCCCGGGGCCCGGGGCGCGCTGTCCCGAGGCGGACTGGGTGTTCTACGGGCGCCGGGGCGAGAGCACCGTACGCACCCTGGTCCGCGCCCACGGCAGACCGCGCATCCATGCCCGCCCCCGGCTGCGGCTGCGGCTGGACGGCGCCCACGGGCCGCTCGCCCGCCACCTCCAGATCCTCGAACTCGACGCCGTACGGCCCGGGTTCGTCCTGACCAGCCCCCGGTTCGTGGCCCGCAGAAGCGCCGGTGCGGTGCTGCCGCGCTAGGCATCCCTCCGAGTACAGGTGAGCCCCATGGCGACCGAATCCCGTCCCGCCACCGCCGCCCCGGAACTCCTCGCGTACGTGGACGGCCTGAGGGTCGACGCGGACCGGATGGACGGCTATGCCGAGCGGTTGCGCGGAGCCGCCGAGAGGCTGGGCGACTGCGCCGGGGCACCGGAGTGGAGCGGTGCCGCCCTGGAGCGGCAGGCGACGGCCTGCGTGACCGCGGCGATACAACTGCGGGCGGCCGCGACCGCGTTGCTGGCCCACGCGGCGGAGTGAACGGCGGGCCTCGACCGGAGACGCGGCGCGGCCGGGACGCGTCCGTCCCGGCCGCGCCGTGGTGTCGGCGGCTCAGCAGGCCGGAGCGGCGTGGGGTTGTTCCGGGCCGGGCTTGGGGCGGGTGCGGGTCCAGGACGGGTCGGCGGCGGGGTCAGGAGTGGGGGGACGGTCCATGGGGCGGGGGGCCTCCTGGGGCGTGGGGGGAGGTGAGCGGTGTGTCCGGTGCCGTCGACAGCTCGGCCCAGACGACGCGGGCGGTGGGCCGCCCTTCCGGCGCGGCCGTGACGCCCCAGTCGAGACTGAGCGCGTCGACCAGGAACAGGCCGCGCCCGTTCTGCTCGTCGGGTCTGGCCCGCCGGGGTGCCGGCAGCGTGATGCTGCCGTTCTGGTCCTCGACCTCGATGCGGATCCGGTCGGCGCCGGCGTGCACCCGGCAGACGATCCGCCGGCCGGCCGAGTGCACGATCGCGTTGGTGACCAGTTCCGAGGTCACCAGGACCGCGTTGTCGCGGGCCTCCTCGCCCACGCCCCACGAGCCGAGCAACTCGCCCACGCTCCGGCGGGCGTTGCCCACCGCGCGCGGCGTCGGCGCCAGGTCGAAGACCCGGCTGCGCGGGGCGGGCCGGTCCCCGGAGGCGAACCGGTCGAGGCCTTGCGGCCCAGGGAGTCGACCGAGGCGTTCGCCTCCGGGTGGTCTGGGGATGCCCGTCACGTCCGACGGGCGGTACGGGCCCTCGGCGGCGGCCGCCAGGGCCGGCCGGGGCAGGCCGGGTATGTGGTCCTCGGGCAGTCGGTCGAGCGGCTGGGGGAGAGAGGGCGGGGCCATCGCCGTGCGCCTTTCGTCCGGCTTCGCAGCGTGGGGGCTGAGCTGTCGCGTCCGCTCCGGGCCACGCGGGGGCAGACGACGACCCGTGCCTGGGCGGCGCCGGGCCGCAGCTCAGTCTCCCCCAACTGGACTGCTTCGCCTGCTCCTTGGTCGGTCGGAGCAGTGAGTCCACTCTGGCATCTGCCAACATCGCCTCGCAACCAGCAAGTTGAAAATTGCAAGAAGTGAAGTGCATGCTGCTCCCGACAAGAAGTGATCGAACCCGTGCGTGAACGATCACGAGTACGTGAGACGGTGACCCTGAAACCTGGTGCGAGGGGGTAGGGCGTGACCTCGGAGACCGACTGGGGCGGAGCCCCTTCCGTCCTGCGGATGATCCTCGGCCGGCAGCTGGAGGAGATGCGCACCCGGGCCGGCCTGAGCTACGAGCAGGCGGCCGCCGCGATCGGGGTCAGCCACTCCACGATCCGCCGGATGGAGGCCGCCAAGGTGGCCCGGCTCCGGCTGGCCGACGCCGAGAAGCTCCTGCAGGTCTACGGCGTGACGGACCGCCAGGAGGTCGACACCTTCCTCCAGTCGGTGCGCGAGGCCAACAAGCGCGGCTGGTGGCACACCTACCGCGACGTGATGCCGGACTGGTTCGCCGCGTATCTGAGCCTGGAGCAGGCGGCGTTGCAGATCCGCGCCTACGAGAACGAGTTCGTGCACGGCCTGTTGCAGACCCGCGAGTACGCGGCCGCCCTGCTCGGCGCCGGCAACCCGCACGCGCCGACCGAGGCCACCGAGCGCATGGTCGCGCTCCGCATGCGCCGCCAGGAGCTGATCACCCGGGAGGCGCCGCCGCGGCTGTGGGTCGTGATGGACGAGACGGTGCTGCGCTGGCCGGTCGGCGGCTCCGGGGTCATGCGGGCCCAGGTCGACCACCTGATCGAGATCAACCGGCTGCCCAACGTCACCTTGCAGATCATGCCGTTCGCCAACGGCCCGCACCCCGCCATGCGCGCGGGTGCGTACCACCTCTTCCGGTTCAAGGCTCCGGAGCTGCCCGACATCGTCTATCTCAACGGCCTGGTGGGCGCCGTCTACCTGGACAAGAGCGACGACGTCGTGGTCTATCGCGAGGCCCTGGACCGGCTGGGCGCCCAGGCGGCGCCCGCCAGAAAGACCGAGGCCCTCCTCGGTGCGATTCGCAAGGAGCTCTGACGTGCACCACCCCATACGCAACGGCATCCCGTCCCGGCAACTCGGCGCTCGCGGCTGGTCCAAGCCGTGGAGCGACGACGCCGGCGGCGCCTGCGTCGAAGTGAAGAAGCTCGCCGACGGCCGGGTCGCGGTACGCCAGTCGACCGACCCCGACGGACCGGCGCTGGTCTTCACGCCCCGTGAGATGACGAGTTTCCTGTCCGGAGTGAAGGCGGGTGACGCCGACTTCCTGATGTGATCGGATCTCCCGGAACTTCCTTGCTATGGCTGATCGTTCAACCAACCCCCCACCCCCGACGCACCACAGCGCAGCCCCCCGAACACCCCCGCATCCCTCACCTGAATGGGAGACACGGCGTTGCCCGACAACGGATGGCCGGCCGACCGCATCGACACCGAGAACGCGCACTCCGCACGGATCTACGACTACATCCTGGGCGGCAAGGACTACTACCCCGCCGACCAGGAGGCGGGCGACGCGATGTCCCGGGAGTGGCCCGCGCTCCCGATCCACATGCGCGCCAACCGCGACTGGATGAACCGCGCCGTACGCTGGCTCGCCGAAGAGGCGGGGATGCGCCAGTTCCTGGACGTCGGGACCGGCATCCCCACCTCCCCGAACCTCCACGAGATAGCCCAGTCGGTGTCCCCGGACTCCCGGGTCGTCTACGTGGACAACGACCCCATCGTCCTCACCCTGTCCCAGGGCCTGCTCTCCAGCACGCCCGAGGGCCGGACGGCGTACATCGAGGCCGACTTCCGGGACCTGGCGGACCTCTTCGACGCCCCCGAGCTCCGCGAGACCCTGGACCTGGACAAGCCGGTCGCCCTCACGGTGATCGCCATCGTCCACTTCATGCTCGACGCGGACGACGCCGTGGGTGTCGTACGGCGGCTGCTCGAACCGCTGCCGTCCGGCAGCTACCTGGCGATGTCCATCGGCACCGCCGAGTTCGCGCCCGAGGAGGTGGGCCGGGTCGCCCGCGAGTACGCGGCCCGCAACATGCCGATGCGGCTGCGCACCATCGACGAGGCCCACGAGTTCTTCGAGGGCCTGGAGCTGGTCGAGCCGGGCATCGTCCAGGTCCACAAGTGGCACCCGGACGGCACCGGCGAACAGGGCATCCGCGACGAGGACATCGCGATGTACGGAGCGGTCGCCCGCAAGCCGTAGCACGGGTTCCGTGCCGGGGCCCGGCTCACCTTCCGGGCCCCGGCACGGTCGTTCCACGGGGTACCGGTGACGGTCACCCGTACCGGGGCGGACGGCGCCACGGAGGTCGGGGTCCCGCACGAGGACCTTCCCGAAGGCATCCGCCCCGAGGGCCGGGCCCCGCCCTGCTCAGGCGTTCGGGTCGAACGAGATGCCGGACGGCATGGAGTACCCCAGGTTGGCGTTGAACGAGCCGTCCTTGATCTTGATGGTGGCCTCGCCGAAGTCCGCGTTCATCAGCTTGTCGCGGTAGCCCGCCGGGTAGCCGTCCCAGCCCACCAGGCGCGGGAAGAACCAGCCGCCGGTCACGTTCTCCGGCGGGTCGTCGTTGGAGTTGGCGAACCGGAAGTCGTGGGTGGACAGGCCGTCCTTGTGGTAGACGATCTTCGGGTGGGTGCCGTCGAACCGGATCGCCGAGGCCGGCTGCACCAGGTAGCTGCTGTGCTGGGACACCGAGACGTACTGCACCTGGTTGTTCTGGGTCCACACGATCACGTGTTCCCAGTCGTGCCGGTGCCCGATGGCCAACGGCCCGTACGTCGCCTGGTCCTTCTCGAAGTAGCTGGCGTACATCACTGCGCACCAGCCGTTGTTGCACTTCTCGCGCGAGTAGGTGTTGGCGTTGGCGAGCTGCGCGTAGTCGTGGCAGTGGCCGTTGACGTCGCCGCCGAGCTTCAGACCGGGGTTGATGGTGCCGTCGGCGCCGATGGCCGCGGTGGCGTAGCAGCCGTCGCCGTCGTAGTCGTAGGCCGGGGAGAACGTCTGCTCCAAACCGTCGGCGTTCTGCGGCAGCAGCGTCAGGACGTCGGCGTGCGCGGTGGCGGGCACGGCGACGACCAGCGCGAGCGCGCCGAAAGCTGCGGCGAGGGCCTTGCGGAGCGGCCGTCTGCGGGTGGGGGACTGCAGTTCGGTCATGGGGACTCCCTGTCGGTGGAAGGCGCAGCGGAGTCTCGCAGTCGGCTCCTGCCGACGACCACCCTTACGACTTAACTTTGACCCAAAGACAATTGAACAGCTCGCCCGACTCGGTTGCTGTCAGACGCTGTTGACGTGCTGTGAGTCCCCCGGATGTGGTTGCCGCAGGGTGTGACCGGGGCCAGGCTGCTCGTCGGTCCTTCCGCCCCCCACCACCCGAGAGGGAACCCCCGTGAGCGACACAGACATGCCTTCGGCCCCGTTGAACCGGCGCGGCTTCCTCGGCGCCGCCGCCGCGGCCGGGCTGCTCGGCACGCTGCCCACACCAGCGGAAGCGAAGACCGCGGCCGCCACAGTGATATCCACGGAGTCCGGCCAGGTCACCGGAGTCCAGGGCGGCCTGCGCGGCGTCACCGTCTACAAGGGCATCCCGTACGCGGACACCACCGCCGGCGCCAACCGCTGGCGCCCGCCGCAGCCGGCCCCCGCCTGGGACGGCGTCCGCGCCGCCGACTCCTGGGGCCCCGCCTGCCCGCAGCCGGTCACGGGCGTCCCCGCCGACCAGGTGCCCGCGTTCGGTGAGGACTGTCTGAACCTCAACATCTGGACGGCGGCCACGGGTTCGGGAGACAGCCGCCCCGTCCTGGTCTGGCTGTACGGCGGCGATCGGGCCCTGTGGTCGGGCCAGGAGATCTACAACGGCTCCCTGCTCGCGTCCAAGGGCCTGGTCGTCGTCACCCTCGACTACCGCGTCGGCCCGCTCGGCGGGCTGTCCCACCCCGAGCTCACCGCCGAGTCCGCGTACGGCGGCTCCGGCAACTGGGGGATCCTGGACGTCGTGGCGGCGCTGGAGTGGGTCCGGCGGAACATCGCCGCGTTCGGCGGCGACCCGGACCGGGTCACCCTGGCGGGCTGGGCACTCGGCGCGTCCATCGTGCACATCCTGCTCGCGTCCCGGCAGGCCAGGGGCCTCTACCACCGCGCGCTGCTCTCCTCGGGAGTCCGGTACACGAAGGACCCGGCCCTCGCCCGGGGGCCCGGCCGCTACCGGACCCTCGCCGCCGCCGAGGCCGACGGCGCCGACTTCGCCGCCCGGTTGGGCGCCGCCGATCTCGCCGGCCTGCGCGCGCTGGACGCCGACGACATCGTCGGCGGAGCCGCCGCCGACACCGCCGCCGACTTCGGCCACGTCCTCGACGGACACGTCCTGCCCGACGCCTACACCGCCGTCCTGGAGGCCCGCGCCGAGACCGACGTGCCCGTGCTGACCGGCGTCTGCAAGGACGCGAACGGCGCCTCACCCGACCTGAAGCTGACCCTCGACGCGTTCCAGGCCTACGCCCGCTCCGAATTCGGCCCGCTGGGGCTCGCGGACACCTTCCTGGACCTGTATCCGGCGGACGGCGACACGGCGGCCGCCCAGCAGTTCAGCGCCTACGCCCGGGACGAGGAACGCGTCTCCGCCTTCCTGTGGGCGACCCAGTTCAAGGACACGGCCGCCGACTCCAGTGCCGTGCACACCTACTTCTGGACCCGGGTCCCGCCCGGGTACGACGACACCAACCCGGTCATCGGCACCGCCGCGACCGGCGCCTTCGAGGGCTCGGACGTCTACTACCTGCTCGGCTACCTCTACAACACCGGCCGCCCCTGGACCGCCAAGGACTACGACACCGCCGACACCATTGCCGCCTACGTCGCCCGCTTCGCCGCCACCGGCGACCCGAACGGCAACTCCCTGCCCACCTGGCCCGCCCTCGCCACCGACACCCCGCAGACCATGGAACTCGGAGGCAACCCCGGCACGCTCGCGCTGGCCGACAGCGACGCGAAGCTCACCTTCCTGAAGAGGTATCTGGAGTCGCAGGCCACGGAGTTCTGACGCCCGTCACGCCTGCTGGGCCCGCGCCGAACCGTGGCCGAGGACGCTGTGGTGGTGACGGCGGTGCACGGCCAGGGTGCGGTGCAGGGCGATCAGGGCCGCGTCGTCGCCGAGGCGGCCGCCCGCGTGCGCCAGCAGGTCCCGCCGGATGTGGTGCATCAGCGCCTCCGGAGCGACGTCCGTCCACTGCGCGACCCGCTCCGCGAGCGGGTAGAAGCGGCCCTGCGCGTCCCGGGCCTCGACGACACCGTCGGTGTACAGCAGCAGGGTGTCACCGGGCTCGAACGAGAACACGTCCAGGATGCGCTCGGTGCTGCCCGCCCCGGGCACACCGAGCGGCGGCGACGGGTGCAGGCTCGGCACG
Source organism: Streptomyces sp. NPDC028289 (assembly GCF_055565975.1). Taxonomy (NCBI): domain Bacteria; kingdom Bacillati; phylum Actinomycetota; class Actinomycetes; order Kitasatosporales; family Streptomycetaceae; genus Streptomyces; species Streptomyces sp. NPDC028289. Next base: position 287,215 of record NZ_JBVHTI010000006.1, read on the forward strand.
GTGACCACGTGCCCCGGGCTCAGCAGCAGGGGCGGCAGATGGCCGGAGCTGGTCATCCGGGTGACCGGGTCCTCGTCGGGGATCTCGACCAGCAACGCGGTGGCGAACCGCTCGCCCGCCTCCTCCGGCGGCTCCAGGTCCGCCGCGTACCGCTGCACGCTCTGCTCCAGGGCGGCGGCGAGGTCCGGCAGGGTGACATGCCGGTGGGCGGACTCCCGGAAGGCGCTCAGCAGCAGTGCCGCCTCGCCGATCGCGGACAGGCCCTTGCCCCGGACGTCGCCGATGAGAACCCGGACCTCGTCGTTGCAGCGGGTGGCCGCGTACAGGTCACCGCCGATCTGCGCCTCGTCCTCGGCGGCCAGGTACAGCGAGGCGATCCGCAGCGGGCCGATGTGCTCGGGCAGCGGCCACATCAGGACGTGCTGCGCGGCCTCGGCGACCGTGCGGACCTGGGCCAGCTGGGCGCGGCGCCGCTCGCGGACCGCGCTGTAGACCACCACGATCACCGAGAGCACCGCCAGCGTGACGATCTGCACGATGTGGTTGGCGGTGGCCAGCCCGCCGTGGAACACGGCGATCACCACCTGGGCGGCCACCGCCAGCGCCCCGACCAGCGCGGTCGCCCGGGGTCCCGCGAAGGACGGGGTGAGCGCCGGTGCGATGACCAGGGCGGGGCCCAGATGGATGTCCTCCGGCGTGCGGAGGTCCGCCACCGTGATCACCACGATGAGCAGGACAGGGAGCAACAGCAGCGCGTGCGACGACTGCCACGACCGCCGCAGCCCCGTCGCACAGTCCTGCAGCTTGCTCATGCCACCAGCGTGCGCCACCGCCTGGCGACCGGCCACCGCGAGCCGGACGGCTCCCCGGAGGCCGCACGGCACCCGGGGAGGTGTCCTGCTCCCTAGAGGTTCACGGACCGCATCCCGGCCTCGTCGTAGCGCTCGCCCGCCGCCCGGGGCACCTCGGCCTCGATCCGGGCCAGGTCCTCCTTGGTGAGCTCCACGTCGACCGCGCCCGCGTTCTGCTCCAGGTAGCCGACGCGCTTGGTGCCCGGGATCGGCACGATGCCGTCGCCCTGGGCCAGCACCCAGGCGAGGGCCAACTGGGCCGGGGTCACGTCCTTCTCGGCGGCGATCTCCTTCACCTTGGCGGCCAGCCGCTGGTTCGCCTCCAGGTTGTCGCCGGTGAAGCGGGGACCGGTGCGGCGCCAGTCGTTCGCGTCGAGGTCGTCCGGGGAGGTGAACCGGCCGGCGAGGAAGCCGCGGCCCAGCGGCGAGTACGGCACGAAACCGATGCCCAGCTCCCGGCAGGCGGGCAGCACCTCGTCCTCCGGGTCCCGGGTCCACAGCGAGTACTCGGTCTGCACGGCCGCGATCGGGTGCACGGCGTTGGCGCGCCGGATCGTCTCGGCGCTCGCCTCGCTCAGCCCGATGTGCCGCACCTTGCCCTCGGCGACCAGCTCGGCCAGGGCGCCCACGGTCTCCTCGATGGGCACGTTCGGGTCGACGCGGTGCTGGTAGTACAGGTCGATGTGGTCGGTGCCCAGACGCTGCAGCGAGCCGTGGATCGAGCTGCGGACGTGCTCGGCCGAGCCGTCCTGCGGGCCGATGCTGCTCATGTCACCGGGGACGGCGTCGTCCATCCGGTAGTTGAACTTCGTGGCGATCACGTACTCGTCCCGGTGTCCCCGGATCGCCTCGCCGACCAGCGACTCGTTGGTGAGCGGTCCGTAGAGCTGCGCGGTGTCGAGGAAGGTGACGCCGAGTTCCCGCGCGCGGTGGATGGTCCGCACGCCCTCGTCCTGGTCTGCGGTGCCGTAGAAGGCGGACATGCCCATGCAGCCGAGGCCGATGCTGCTCACCCGAAGATCCCGCAGATTGCGCTGTCGCATGTGACTCCCAGCCTTTCCCGCTGACTCGTTCTCGTCATGGACGCTACGACTTGAAGAGCACTCGAAGTCAAACGGGCGCCGCCCATCCGGTACACCTGGACCCGGAGCCGTACGCCGAACCGTCGCCGAGACCTCCCGCGGAGGCCGCATGCTGCTGCGCCAGCTCGAATACCTCGTCGCGCTCGCCCGGGAGCGGCACTTCGCCCGGGCGGCCGCCGCCTGCCACGTCTCGCAGCCTTCCCGGCCCGTTACGCGGCCGGCACCCGGGAGATCCTGGAGTCCTGGCTGGCCGGCCGGCCGATCCGCGACGAGTACCTGATCGTCGACGGCGGCCGGCTGGCCGGCACGGGAGCCAGGTCGTACTCGGTGCACACCCGCTGAGCAAGCGCCCCTGAAGGGGCGCTGGGGGTACCCCCGGCCGAAGGCTGGGGGAGGAACTGCGCGACCAGCCACGACGGTGCAGCAGCCGACCGACGGCAAACTCAGGGATTCAGCCGGACCGGCAGCTCGAAGAGGTCGTTCTGGGTGACCACCGGCTTGTTGCGGAGCTCGGACGGGGGTACCGCGAGGTCCAGGCCGGGGAAGCGGTCGTACAGCGCGGGCAGCGCGACGCCCGCTTCCAGCCGGGAGAGCGCCGCACCCGGGCACACGTGCGGGCCGTGCCCGAAGGAGATGTGCCGGTTCGGCGACTCCCGGGTGATGTCGAACTCCCCGGCGCTCGGCCCGTGCGCCTCCTCGTCACGGCCGATCGCGGCGTACGACACGATCAGCGCGTCGCCCGCCGGGAGCACCTTGTCGCCGACCGGCACGTCCTCGGTGGCGAACCGGATCAGCACGTGCGAGGTCGGGGTGGACCAGCGCAGGGTCTCCTCGACCACCGCCGACCAGTCCACCTCGCCGGAGAGCACCTTGGCCCGCTGCTCGGGGTGGGTGGAGAGGTTGACCACCGCGTTGACGATGAGGGAGATCGTCGTCTCGTGGCCGGCCGCCACCATCAGCTGGAGGGTGGAGACGATCTCCTCGTCGGTGAGGTGGTCGCCGTCCTCGGAGGCCAGGATCAGCGCGCTGGTGAGGTCGTCGCCGGGCTCGGCCCGCTTGGCGGCGACCGTCGCCGCCATGATCCCCGCCAGCTCGGTGAGGGTCGCGACGACCTCCGCCGGCGGCGTCTGGGTCGAGAAGAACTTCTCGAACAGCACCTTCAGACGCGGCAGTTCGGCGTCGTCGATGCCCATCAGGTCGGCGACCACGTACATGGGCAGCGGGTAGGCGAAGGCCGCCTTGAGGTCGACGGTCCCGTCGTCCGCGGGGAGCGCGTCCAGCAAATCCTGGGTGAGCTTCTGGATCCGCTCCCGCATCTGCTCCACCCGGCGCGGGGTGAGCGCCTGCGCGACCAGCGTGCGCATCCTGCGGTGGTCGGCTCCGTCGACGGTCAGCATCGAACGGCCGGGGTTGGCAAGGCCGATCAGCGGCCAGTCCGGCGCGATCTCCCCGCGCTGCCAGGCACCCCACACGTTGATGTCCTTGACCAGGCGCGGGTCGGTGAGCAGCGCCTTGGCCTCGGCGTGCCGGGTGACCGCCCAGACGGGCACCCCGCCGGGCAGCTCCACGGCGGCGAGCGGACCGGCGGCGCGCAGCCGCGCGCTCTCGCCGTCGAGGTCGGTGACGAAGGGGTCGAGGGCGATCCGGGCTTGTTCGGTACCGGTCGTCATCGTGACGTGCCTCCCAGGGCAGGGTCGGGTAACTGCGCCATTCGGTGTGCTGCGCCGGTCTGTCGATGCGGAGGTGCGGATCAGAGGGCGGGTACGGGCGTGAACCTGACGGGCAGTTCGGTCAGCCCCCGCAGCCACGGCGAGGGCCTGCGGGTGAGGGAGTCGGCGGGCACCGCGAGGTCGATGTCCGGGAGCCGGTCGAGGACGACCTCGATACCGGTCCGCGCGACCACCTCGGCGACCTCCTGGGCGGGGAACGGGCAGCGGTGCTCGCCGTGCCCGAAGGAGAAGTGCGCGTTGTTGCCGCCGGTCAGCGCGGAGGCGTCGGTGCGCACCTGCGGATCGGAGTTGGCGCCCTGCAGGCCGAGGATCAGCAGGTCACCGGCGCGGATCCGGCGGCCGCCCAGCTGGGTGTCGCGGGACGCCCAGCGGCCGGCGATGTTCTGGCTGGGGGTGTCCTCCCACAGCACCTCGTTCATCGCCTCGGCGACACTGTTGCGGCCGCCGAACAGGGAGGCGGCGAAGCGGTCGTCGGTGAGCATCAGCCGCAGCGAGTTGCCGATCCAGTCGGCGGTCGGCTGGTGCCCGGCCGCCATCATGACCATCAGGTCCTGCATGATCTCTTCGTCGGTGAAGCCGCTCTTGTCCTGGAGCATCCGCGACACGACGTCGTCGGCCGGGTCCGCCTTCCGGTCGGCCAGCAACTGCGCCATGGACGAACCCAGATGCTGCTGCCCGGCGATCGCCCGCTCGCGCCCGTCGATCATGTCGTTGAGCGCGGTGACCAGACCGGGGCCCTCCTCGTCGGGGAAGCCGTACAGCCGGGCCAGCACCCGTACCGGCAGCAGCATCGCGTACTGGCCGATCAGGTCCGCCTCGCCGCTCGTGCACAGCCCGTCGATCAGCTCGTCCGCGAACCGCTCGGCGTGCCCGCGCAGGTCGAACGGGTCGACGGCCTCCAGCGCGTCGCTGATCATCCCGGCCCGCTCGCGGTGCCGCTCGCCGACCGTGTAGAGGATCGACGGCTGCTTGCGGCCGATCATCGGCAGCAGCGGCCAGTCTTCGGGGATCATGTCCCACTGGTTCCACAGGTCCGAGTCCCGGCTGAACAGCACCGGGTCCCCGGTCACCTGGTGCAGCTCGCGGTAGCCGACCACCAGCCAGGCCGGCACGTCCCCGTCGAGCACGACGGGGGTGACGGCACCGTGGTCGCGCCGCATCTCGCGGTACAGACGCGCCGGTTCGGTCTGGAACCGGGGGCCGCCGAGCGGCACTGCATCGGGGGTCACACGAACTCCTGTCGGGGCAGGTCGGCCGGTGCGGACGGGCCGGCGTACCGGTTCTTGACGTGCTGGACGAGCGTGATCAGCACCTGCTTGCCGGACTCCCGGGAGCGGGCGTCGCAGTTGACCAGCGGGACGTGCGGGTCCAGGTCGAGGGCGTGCCGGACGTCCCCGGGGGTGTGCACGGGGCCGCCGAAGTCGTTGCAGGCCACGATGAACGGGGTGCCGTGCTTCTCCAGCCGGTCGATGGCGTACCAGGAGTCGCCGATCCGCCGGGTGTCGACGAGCACCACCGCGCCGAGGGTGCCGGAGAACAGCCGGTCCCACAGGAACCAGAACCGCTCCTGGCCCGGCGCCCCGAACAGGTACAGCACGTTGCGCGCGTCCAGGGTGATCCGGCCGAAGTCGAAGGCGACGGTGGTCGCGGACTTGCCGCGCACCTCCCGGATGTCGTCGACTCCCTCGCCGGCCTGGGTCATCGTCTCCTCGGTGTTGAGGGGACGTATCTCGCTGACCGAGCGGACCAGAGTGGTCTTGCCGACGCCGAAGCCGCCCACGACAACGATCTTGAAACCGTTGTCGGCGGAGGCACCCAACGGGGTGCGCGCGTCAGAGGTTGCGGAGTCCAACGAGCACCTGCTCCAGGATGTCGGGGTCGGTGATGGCCGGCCGGTAGGGGTGGCGGGCGCTGACCCGGCCGGCCGCCTGCAGGTCGCCCAGCAGGACCTTGGTGATGCTCACCGGCAGCTTCAGCTCCGCGGCGAGCTCCACCACCGAGGTCGGGAACTCGGCCAGGCGCAGGATCGCCGCGTGTTCCGACTGCATGCCGGGCGTCGGCTCCGACTCGGCGACGACCAGGGTGACCAGGTCGAAGGGGCTGTCGGGGCCGGTGCCGCTGCGGCCGCCGGTGATGGTGTACAGGCGGTCGGGCGCGTCGTCCCTGCCCGGGCGGCTCATGACGTACGGGGCTGGGCGGTCAGGTACTCGCCGAGCTGCTCGACCAGTTCGCTCATGTTGTGCCCGACCAGCCCGGGGTCGGCGTCCTCGCTGGTCACCACGGCCAGATGGGCGCCCTCGCCGGCCTCCACGATGAACAGCACGCCCCCGTAGAACTCGGTCATCGCCGACCGCACGCCGCCGCTGCCGTCGCCGAACTCGACGGAGGCCCCGTGCGACAGCGACTGGATGCCGGCGGCGATCGCCGCGAGCTGGTCGGCCTGGTCGACGGAGAGCTCCGGGGTACGGCAGAGTTTCAGCCCGTCACGGGAGAGCACCAGGGCGTGCCGCGCCCCGGGGGTGCGCTCCAGGAGGCCCTCGATGAGCCAGGTGAGCTTGGAGTCGGCGGTGGTCCTGCCGGTCATGAAGTGGGGTCGCCTTCCGGGTACGCATGCGGGTGGGACGTGGGCTCTGGACCGGACTCCGGGTGGGGCGCGGGGGCCGGGTCGTGCGCGGGGGTGGGGGCGTACGGGGCGGTCGGCTCGTCGGCCGCGCCTGCGGAGTCCGAGTCGTGTGCGGCCGGGCGGACGGCCTGCCGGAAGCTGTTGAAGCGGGCGGCACGGACCTGGGCGTCCGCGGCGGCGGGCGCGGGGCGCGGCTCCGCAGGCTGGGGCGCCGACCGGCGCTCGGCCTCGGCGAGGGTCCGGCCGCGGCGCCGCCTGGGCAGCCCGGTGGGCCCTTCCTCGTCCTCGTCCGGCTCGGCGGCGGACTCGTGCACGGGTACGGGGTCCGCCGCGACCGGCACCGGCTGGGCCGGCTCTGCCGCCGACTCCGTGGCGGCCGCGGGTTCGTCGGCGACGGGGCGGGTCAGCAGGTCCTGCGGGACCAGCATCAGCACCCCGGTGCCGCCGCGCGCCGACGGCCGGAACGACACCTTCAGACCGTGCTTGCGGGCCAGCCGGCCCACCACCGCGAGCCCCAGCCGGGTGCCGGTGAGACCGCCCAGCTCGGTGCTGTCACCGGCGACCGCCCGCTCGGCGCGGCGCAGCTGCACGTCGCCCATCACCAGCCCGCTGTCCTCCACGGACACGATGACCCCGGCCGGCACCTCCTCCACGTACACGTGGACCTCGGCCGTGGGGGGCGAGAAGTTGGCCGCGTTGTCGAGGAGTTCGGCAAGCGCGTGCATGACACCCTCGGCGGCGTGTCCGGCGACGGCCGTCTCGCTCACCGAGTGCACCCGCACCCGGCGGTAGCCGCTGATGCGGCCCATCGCGCCGCGCAGGATCGACTCCATGCTGATCGGACGGGCCCAGCGGCGACCGGAACGCGCCCCCGTGAGCACGGCGATGGAGTCGGCGAGCCGGCCCGCCTGGGCGGTGCGGTGGTCGAGTTGGAGCAGGTCGGCGAGCACGTCCTCGTCGGTGTGCCGGTCCTCCATGGCCCGCAGGTCGGCGAGGGTGGCGGTGGCCAGGGCCTGCATCCTTCCGGCCGCGTTGCCGGCGGCGGCGATCGCGGCGGCGCGTTCCCGCAGGGCACGCTCCAGTTCGTCGGTGAGCCGGGTGTTCTCCTGCCGGTACCAGTCCAGTTCCTGGCCGCTGTCCTGGTGGATCCGCGCCCGCTCCTGCTCGAAGGAGTCGGCGAACTCGCTGCGCTGCTGGGCCAGTTCGTCGATCAGCCGCTGCTGCTCCTGGCGGGCCTCCTCGGTGGTCCGGGCCTGCTGCTGGAGGAGCCGCCCGATGTCCTGGCTCACCGCCTCCAGCCGGCGCCGGGCGGCGCGGGCGGCCCGCGCCGCGTGCACGGCCCAGGTCACCGCCGCGCACAGCAGCAGGGCGGCCGCGCTCGCGCCGAGGGCGAGGGGCGTGCGTACCGAGTGCGGCGCGGCGGCCGCCGCGGCGACGACCGCGAGGGCCGACACCACCGCGGTCAGCGCGAAGGTCGGAACGAGCGTACGCAGGGAAGGTCGTTCGCCGGGATGCGTGGGCGCGGTCATCGGTCCGGTCTGGTCCTCGGAGCAGGAAGGGATGTGAGTCCGGTGAAGGAGGTGTGACGCTCGGTGCTGAACTGGGCGTCACTATACGAGAGTTCGTGATCGAAACAGAACGGTTCCGGTCTCATCGCGGAAAACCCGCTGCCGGGAAGGTGACTTGCTGTGCTCCGGCTGTGAGCGATCTTGTGCGCCGCCCCGCCCGAAGGCGTCCGCCACGATCGCCGCGGCCTTACTGACCAGCGCAGAGTCGGCCTCGGCGGCGGCGCCGGCGTGGGCGGAGAGGACGGCCGCGACGAGCGGCGCGCGGCCCGGCGGCCAGGCGATCGCGACATCGCTGGCGGTGCCATGGCCGCCCGTTCCGGTTCTGTCGCCGACCGTCGCCGGGCAGCCCGGCGCGGATCCGTTCGCCGTCGGTGGTGCCGGCGAGCAGCCACTCGTATCCCCCTCCCCACGGCCGTTGACACCTCCGGATGGCTGCAGCGGCCGAGGTGGCTCACCGATGCAGAAGGTCCCGCGATGGGGCAAAGTGGACGGAGAGCCGAAATGGCGGGGACAGCGCCTCCTCGGGGCGCGGGCTCCAGGGTGCACGTGGAAAAACCACTGGTCACCGGACCGAAATGCGCTCCAGAAGGGCACCCGCTGCACCAATGCCCATCAGGCCAGTGGCCTGTTAACCGCATGAGGAGCGGGCAAGTGGAATTCAATAAGACCGACACGGCAGTTGTGTTCATTGATCCACAGAACGACGTGCTGAGCGAGGACGGAGCGAACTGGGACGCGGTGGGGGCGAGCGTCACAGAAAACAGGACCGTCGAGAATATGGAGAGAATCTTCGAGGTGGCGAAGGCGGCCGGATACGAGGTCTTCATCTCGCCCCATTACTTCTACCCGACCGACAACGGTTGGCGAATGAACGGTCCGCTGGAGGCGAACGAACTGGAGACACGTACCTTCGCACGGGCGGGACAGCTCGATCTGGCGGGATTCCGGAACTCCGGGGCGGACTGGCTGGAGCGCTTCAAACCCTATATCGAGGACGGTAGAACGGTGGTCGCAAGCCCGCACAAGGTATTCGGGCCGGAAACCAACGACCTGGTACTACAATTGCGCAAGCGAAAAATTCAAGGAATTATTCTTGGTGGGATGTTGGCGAACATGTGCGTTGAGTCCCATATGCGCCACCTCATGGAGGAGGGGTTTGAAGTCGCCGTGGTCAGGGATGCAACAGCTGGACCCCGACACCCGGTCTGGGGCGACGGTTATCAGGCAGCCGTGATCAACTACCGCTTCTTCGCCCATGCTTTGCTGTCGACGGACGAACTGTTCGACCTGATGCACTGAGGGGGGCGCCGCCGGTACCTGGACCAGGACGTCCCGGACCCGGCCGAAGAGGGCAGCGAACTCCTCGTCGGCTGGCGTGTCCGTGGGCTTCTTCATGCCCGCATCATGCCGTTGTGGACGGTTGGCGCGTGCGCGTGCGGGGGCGTCTGGCTTCCTCGGCGAGCTGGTCGAGGTGGATGGCGGCGAGTGTTTTCTTGGTGATGCGTTCGGTGCCGTCGCAGATGGCGGCGATGGCTGCTTGGCGGATGAGGCGGGCGAGGCTTCCGATGCGGTCGGCGGTGCGCTGGTGGAGGTAGGCGGCGTGGTGGGGGAGTGTGCCGGGTGGGCGCCGGTGAGGTCGAGGACCTTCGCGGATCGCCCGGGTGGTCTTGGCGATGTGGTGGGTTTGCCGGCTGGAGCACCTGGTCGGAAGGGTGCGGCTCATGCCGGCTGTGTGTTGGCGCTCCGCAGACGCTGAGCCAGTTTGGCCAGTGAGCGTTCCTGCAGGCGACCGAAGTGCGCGACGCGTACGTCGCCGCCGGCGGCGTCGATGATGGCGAGCTGACTTCGCCGGGCTGTGTCCAGGTCGTCGGCGAACAGCGGGCGTTCGGCGCCGTGCCGCGGGAAAAGGGCCTCGCCGAAGGCGTCCCCGGCCAGGACGGTGCCGGTGGGCAGTTGCACGCTCGCCGAGCCGGGGGTGTGGCCGGGGGTCCAGAAGGACCGGCCGATGCCGCCGTGCTGGGTGAGGTCCTCATCGTCGTCCAGTTCGATGTCAGGGGTGACCGGTGCTTTCAACCCGCGCATGACGCTGGGGGCCAGTACGCGGCCAAGGGGTCGCCGCGGGGTCACGTGCAGCTGGCCGCCGGCGTGCAGCGCGCCGGCATCGGCATGGTGGATGGCTACGCGGGCGCCGGTGGCCTCGCGCAGGGCGTCGGCAGCGCCGACGTGGTCGTAGTGGAAATGTGTCAGCACGATCAGGTGCAGCTTGGCGTGGGTCTCGGTGAGCTTGGCGAGCACCTTGGGCGCGAGAGCCGGGGTGGCGGCGTCCACGAGCATCGCCGTGCCGTCGTCGATGACGAGGTAGGCGGTGGATATACCGTCCTTGATCGGGTGGATGTCCATGGTGGTGGCCTCCGAGGTGTTGTTGTCAGTGCTTACTTGCGTCGCTCTGCCGGAAGGAGTTGGCAGTGGCGACTGGATCGGCGGACGAAAGGGCTGAGCCGGCCGCGATCCGCAAACCCCTGGCCGATCGCCTGGGCTGCGAGGCGGTCGACCCGGTATGCGCGGGAGGCTCTGGTGCTATGTCTTGCGTGAGGTCCAGCGGTGCGCAGGCCTCTCGTCGGCCGCGGCGTACCGTCACTTCCGCGGCCGCGATGCGCTCCTGCCGGCGGTCGCCCAGGAGTGCGCCGGGATGCTCGCCGACCACATCGCCACCGCGCTGGAGGGTGTGGCGCCGTTCACCGGCGAGCCCGCTGCGGTACGGCGCGGACTGCTGGCGGCCGGCGTGACCTACCCGGACTGCGCCACCGGCGGCACACAGCTCAATCCGTGGGACCCACTGCCTGTCCGGGTGGACCGCCACGGCCTGGCGGCGCTGCGCCTGGACGCCGTGCTGCTTGTCCTGCGCGAGGGGGTCAGAAAGCCAGGACCGTCCGCACGGCCAGGGGGGACGCGCTTTGAAACGGTGAGAATGAGAACCGCGGTCTTGTCAGTCGGTCTTGCGGAGTCTCGCGATGGAGCTGATGAGCTCAACCTCGGCTCGGGCAAGGTCCGGCCAGGGGAACTGGTAGCCGTTGCGCAACAGAACAAAGCCGTGCATGGCCGCCCACAACTGCGTTGCGGTGGAAAAGACGTCTGTCACCTCGGAGGATCCGTCGGCGACGCAGAGTCGGAGGCTTTCCATGAGGTAGGCGAACGGCCCGGCGTCGGGGTTGCGGGAGTCCGGTGCGTCCGCGGGGGTGGGGCGGGGTTCCGTTCCGCGAAGGAGCCGGTTGCGCTGGAAGAGCAGTCCGTACAGATTCGGGTTGTCAAGTCCGAATGCCATGTAGGCGCGGCAGCCGGCGATGAGCCGGTCCCGGGGTGCCTCGATTCCTTCCTTCGCATCCGCGATGAAGCGGCCTAGCTGGGCGAAGGTCTCGACGGTGACGGCCTGCACGATCTCGTCCGGGCCTGCGAAATGCAGGTAGATCGACTGGGGTGCAATGCCGATCCGCCGTGCCAGCCCACGCAGGCTCACCGAGCTCGCGTAGCCGTCCTCGATGAGGATCTCTCGGGCGGCCGACACGATGTCGCCGCGTAGGGCCTGCCCCGCACCCCGGGGGTTGCGTTGTCTGCTCCCGGTAGCCGCTTTACTCACAGCCGTAACCTTACGCCGATGCCGGTTCGGCGCGAGCGGAGCGCGGGTCAGCCGAGAGGGTCGGGAACCTCGTTGGCGGTGGCCGCTTCGCGCAGCAAGGCAGTGTCCTCGCCGCGTAGCGGCTGACCGTGGCCGAAGCAGACGGTGTCGGTGTCGATGTCGGCGAAGCGCCGGAAGGATTCACGGGCCTGCGCCCGGTCGAGGTTGAACGGCCCGAGTACGACTTGGCCCCCTTGCTCGGTGGCAATGTCACCGGTGAACAGGACAGCCTCGTTCGGGAAGTGCAAGGCGATGCTGCCGTCGGTGTGGCCGGGAGTCGACAGGACGCGGGCGTCGATCTCCTCGAGGATCTCGTCGTCGTCGAGCTCGCGGTCGACACGAGAAGGCGCGGCGTCGGGGATGGTGCCGGCGATGTGGGCGTAGAACTCCTCCTCGGCGTGGGTGAGGGCGGGAAGCGAGCTGTAACTGCTGCCGCGGATGATCGGGGCATCGTTGCGGTGTGCCCAGACGCGAACGTTGGGCCAGGCGGCCAGTTCGGCAGCCGACCCGGCATGGTCGGGATGCCAGTGCGTCAGGACCACGTGGGTCAGCGACTCCCGGTCCAGGCCCCAACCACGCAACGCCTCGGTGATGACTTTGCCTTGCCCGGCGATGCCGGTGTCGACCAGCACCGCGTTCGACCCGCGGCGCAGTAGGTAGGCCTGTCCGGGCCCATCGTCGAGCACCATGCGCAGGTCGGGGCGCACATCAACGATCTTCATTTCGGTCTCCCTTGGCCAAACCGGCTGGATGTACCTGCAGTGACCGCGCGCCTCAGCAACCTCACGGCCGTAACCTCACGGGTGTGAGGTTACGGGGTGCAGTCTTGGATTGGCAATACCGCGCTGACGCATGCCATTGCACCGATGGTCCGAATTGTTGACCCATCGCTCTCTCCGGTATGCGCCGCCTCAACCCGGAATCAGGCCCTTGACCTGTATCAGCTGCAGCACGCCGCAAGGGGCGACGGGCGAACCGCCGACTTGTGTAGGGGCAGCGGGGCGCGGTCGGGTTGGCCGCTCGCGGCGTGCCGTAGGACGCTGGGCCGGGTGACTCGTGAACCGTCTGCCGCTCTTCGGGGCCGGCTCTCCCGGGGTATGTCGCCGGTCCGGCGTCCGTCCGCGGTCTGACTCAACAGAGGCGTGTCCCGGGCCAGGTTGGTTCCGAAAGTCGGCGTGTCGACCGTGGCTGCCCCTGTCGTCCGACCATGAGGAACCCAGTCCCGTGATACTGCTCGATGTCGATCCCCAAGTCCCCCCATACCGCCACCGCCGTCGTGCAGACTTCGAACCAGCAGGTCGGGTCGATGCGGATCGAGGCCAGTCTTGCGGACTACCGGCGGCTGCCGGCCTGGGCCAAGCGGTGGCCGTAGCGGAAGTGGGCTGTGGAGAATGCCAACGGCCTGGGCCGGCATCTCGCCCAGTGGCTCATCGCCCGCGGTGCGAGCGTCGTCGATGTTCCTGCCGCAGCGACCAGCCGAGTGCGTGAACTTTCCCGCGGCGGCCGGCGTAAGAACGACCGTATCGACGCAGCGGCCGCAGGACGTCCTGTCCCTGCCCCGCCACTTCTGTGTCAACTCTGAGCGTGTTGCTGACACCGTTACATGGGTGCCCCGGTTGGCGGAGGCTTGTTGAATCGCAATCACCTGTAGAGCGTCACTGCGCACGATCTGTTCGGCCGTGCATCGGTGTGCAAGGGATACCAGTAGGTGCCAGTAGGGCGGACGGGCCATGGGCGGTCGCGACGTACCGCAGCTCCACCATGTACGCCGGTTCGTCGCAGGTGCGTGGCGCGAACTCGCGCAGGATGCTGTCAGCGTGTCCGGAGGCTGGACGGCAGTGTCTTGTGCAGAAGCGGCCTTCGGGGTGATCCCTTGTCATGGCTGGCGCCACTGGACAGGCTGCTGAGAAGACTCCCCACAAAACACGGAACGTGTTGACGGGGCGGCCACTGGGGGGAGCACTCGGGTGGGGTTTTGGAGGAGATGGCCAAACTCAGCTGTGAGGATGGGTGCGTCACACTCCTCGGGTTCTGCAGGCCGTTGTCCAGGGATGATCGATGGTACCGATCTTGTTTCGTTCGTGGACGGCATGAGAACGGCATGAGAGGTGATGCGGGGCCGCTTCCGGCCCCGCATCACCTCTCCGGTTGTCAGTCCGGCAGCTTGTGCTTCTTCCTTCGGCGCCTCTCACCAAAGGAGGTCAGTGTGAAGATCGCTCCGATTACGACGGCGAAAGGTACAGTCCCGAGAGGGTCGCCGGTGGCCAGGGTCTCCACGAGGTAGAAGAGCCCTCCGACGATCAATCCCATGTAGATCGGATGCCTGGAAGCCCATCTGCGTGTGTATACACGCGGGTCTGTGAGCACTTTGGTTCCGTCCATCAGAAGTTGGGCCATCGGTGCGTGAAGGCCCCGTGGCCTCCCCGCCACCAAGTACGGACGCTTCGGATACCGGTCCGCACACCGCGGTAGTACTTCGCGCCGTTTCCGAACGAGTATCCCAGTAGTCCATCCCGGGCTCCACGCCATGTGCTTGCCCAGTAGCCGCCTATGTGGCGCTTACGCTTTTTGGTCCCGTAGTGGTAGGCGAGCCAGCCAGTGGCGGCGCCGGCGCCAGCTGCGCATGCGGCTGCGTACCATCCCTTTGTGGCGAATGAGCAGGCGAAAGACGTTGCGTATGGCATCCAGCTCTGGTGCCGTGCCACGAAGCGCCCAACGCTGCTCCACCAATGGCGTCCGTCGAGGTCGTACTTGTTGATGGGGTCGCCGTTGCAGTATTCATAGGCGTTGGCGTTGCCGCCTGCGACGGGGTCGATGGACAGGAATCGCCCAGTGGTGGGGTCGTAGAGGCGGACTCCCATGAGGGTGGCGCCTGTGACCGTTTCACTGGAGCGTTGCTTGCCTCCGAGCCATCCGTAGCGGACGGCGGGGGTGCTGTCCTCGGCGTTGCCGAATTCGTCGTAGGACTGGGACGTCGGGGCGACGCTGGTGTCGAGCGGAAGCTGGACGGTGGCGTCACCATGGATGTCGGTCAACTGGAGGACGACGCTGCCGGTGGCGCTGGTGGTGGTTCCCAGGTTCGAGCCGATGTCCTGGACATTGCGGGTGAGGGTGGTGCTGGTCTCCTGGATCCAGTCGGGGCTGTCGCCGTCGGAGCCGTAGTGGTTGGTCTTGGATCCGGTCTGCGTCCAGGTGCCGCTGCTGTTGGATTCGGTGGTCCAGGAGGCGAGGCGGCCGGCCGCGTCCAGGTTCCAGGTCTGCCGGCTGGTGCCGGAGGTCTGCTGGTGGACGAGGTCGTTGGTGTAGTAGCCGATGGTGGCGCCGGATGCCTGGGTGGTGGTGCGGCCGAAGGCGTCGTAGACCGTGCCCGACGTGGTGAGGCGGTCGGCGCTGTCGTAGGAGTACGAGGTGGTGGTGGCGCCGGTCGAGGTGCAGGCCGCGCCGACGTCGCTCGTGGAGGTGGCGAGGGCGGTGCGGTTGGTGTTGTTGTCGAAGGTGTAGTCGCGGCGGGTGCAGGCCCCGTCCGGGTCGGTGTCGTCCGCTCTGGTGAGGCGTCCGGCTGCGTCGTAGCTGTAGCTGCGTGCCCGGGTCTGGCCGGCGGTGTCGGTGTCGTCGACGACCTGGCCCTGGACGCTTTCGTCGGTGCTGTCGGAGGCCACGACCGTGCCGTCGCTGTCCTGGGTGTAGACGCGGGAGGTCTCGGCGCCGGTCTCGTCCTGGCCGATGGTCAGCGTATAGCCGCCGGGCAGGGACTCGGTGGTCAGGTCGCCGTCCGCGTCGTAGGTGGCGGCGAAGGTGCCGGCGACCGAGTCGGTGCGGGAGGTCTCAAGTCCGCGCGGGTCCTTGGCGGTGTCGTAGGTGTAGGTGGTGGTGGACGGGGCGGAGTCGGTGGTCTGCGTCACGCGGTCGAGCGCGTCGTACTGCGAGGCGGCGGTGTTGCCCGCGCCGTCGTTGTAGGAGATCTCCCGTCCGAGCTGGTCGTAGGTGTGGGTGATGGTCTGGCCGTTGGAGGTGACCGTGGCTACGGCGCCGCTGTCCGCGTCGTAGGTGGTGGTGGTGTCCGGCACCGCCGTGCCCACGCCGCCGCTGACGGACACGGTCTTGATGCGACCCGCGCTGTCGTAGGTGTTGGTGGTGGTCCGGGTGACCGAGTTGGCGGTCTCCGTGACCTTGGCTGTGTTGCCCCACCGGTCGTATTCGACGGTCTTGGTGGGCAGTTGGGTGGGGTTGGATCCGCCGCCGGTGATCGCAGCGGCCGGGCCGGTGGAGCAGACCAGATCCGCCCACTCCGGCTTGCCGTTGCACGCGCCGGTCCCGGTGGCCGAGTAGTACGTGGTCACCGTTGCCCCTGCGTCCGTGCCGGACGACTTAGGCAGAGTGGTCTTGGTGATCCGGCCCTGGGAGTCATACGAGATCGTGATCTTCAGCGCCAGACCGGACGGATCGTTGGTCGTGGCCGTGGGCAGGCCCTTGACCCAGTCGTACTCGGTCTTCGTGGTGCGTACGTCCCCGTCCGACGGGTAGCCGTCCACGTAGGCGCCCACCTTGGCGGTGGTGACCTGGTTGGCGACGGTGGCCGTGCCGTCGGTCGGACGGCCCTCGTCATAGGTGTTGACCGTGTGCTGTCGGGCCGGCCACTCGGTGCCCGCGGGCAGGTCCGTGCCGCCGGTACCGGCCTGCAGCGCCGAGGTCAGGGTCACCTCGTGGAGCGGGCCGTACTCCTCTGTCTCACGCAGACCGTCGCTGGAGTAGTAGGAGCGGGTGGCGAGCAGCTCGGCGCGGTCGGCGGAGGTCATCTGGTCGATGTTCAGCGCCACTTGCTCGGCCTGGCCGGCACCGCTGGTGGCGAGGGCCAGTTCGCGGTTGGCGGCGGTCAGCTGACGCACCGTGTTGCCGAAGCTGTCATACCCGGTGGTGGTGATGTGCCCGCCCGGAGTGGCGGTGTTCACCTCCCGGCCGGAGGCGTCGGTGTAGGTGACGGTCGCCCGCTTGTAGTCGGACGCGGCCAGGTCACTGCCTGTGTGGGACGCCGGAACGGAGTCCGCGGGGAAGACGGCGGTCGCGTCGGTGGGGACGTCGTCCTGGTCCCAGGTGGCCACGTCCGAGGTGCCCATCGCGTTGGGTGCCTTGGCCCCGGTGAGAGGCACGTCGTAGACGACGCTGGTGACGGCGTTGGTGCCGTCGGTGGTGCTCTTGCTGCCTGCGGTCAGGTTCGGGCGGGATGCCGAGAGCAGCATGCCCGGGCCTGCGGTGGCCGCGTTGCCGGCCGTGTCGTAGGCGAACGTCCACGGCAGCTCGCCCGGCGGGGTGAGCGTCGTGACGCGTCCAGAACTGTCGTAGGCGTACGTGGTCTTCAGCGCGGTGCTGTTACGCGGGTCCCACTGCTCGCGGAGCCGGCCGGAGGTGTCGTAGGCGTACTGGGCGACGGCCGTGGCGGTGGTGGTGCTGTCACCGGGTGTGACGGCCCAGAGTTTGATCTGCTGGACTTGTCCGGTGTAGTTGCCGAACGCCGAGCTGGTGGCTGTGGTCGAGGTGGCGTAGACGTACTGCAGGACCCGGCAGCCGGTGGTGTCGCTGGCGTTGGTGAACCAGTCGTGGCCGGCGGCGATGGCGGTGTCGATGGCGGTCTGACACTTGTCGGCGGTGACCGCGGTGGTGGGGGCGATGAGGTACTTCGGGCGGGCCAGGGTGCTGCCGGAGGAAGGCTCTTCCGAGACCACCTTGGTGGTGGAGTTGTCGGTCGGCAGGTAGGTGCCGGAGACCTGCCAGGTCGTGGCCGCCGCGTCCACCTTCGTGAACGTGGTGGTCGTGCCCTGGTCGTCCTTGAGAGTGAAGGAGCCGGTCACCGACCCGGTCAGAGTCAGGTCCTCCGAGCCGGGCTCGGGCTTCCAGCCGCCCGAGTTGGTGGCCGTGAACCCGGTCTCGTCGCCGTCCGCGTCCACCACCGCGACCGAGGTCGCGGAGGTCGGGGAGGTCACGGAGGTCTCGCGGAGGTAGGCCCAGTCGGAGTCGGTGATCTCCGCGGTGGTGCCGGAGGTCCACTGCGGGCCGAAGATGGCCACCTGGCCATCGGCGTCCGACCCGGCGGTCGGCCGGCGCGAGGACGCGGTCCGCGACACCGCCAGGCCGAAGGCGGAGGCGTCGGTGCCGGACAGCGTGTAGTCACCGGTCAGCGTGTTCACCGAGCCGGGCCCGACCTCGGCACTCGGGGCGGTACCGGCGTTGCGGTCCACGGTGATGGTGTGCGGCTGCGAGTAGACGGTGGTGGTTCCGTCGGTGAAAGCCGCCCGGATGTCGATGGCACCGTCCTGGGACAGGGAGTCGGTGACGTTCCACGTCAGCGCCGCCGGTGAGCCGCCCGACATGGCGAGCGGCCAGGCCGAGATCGCGGAGCCGTCGGAGGACTTCGTGACGTTCGTGGCGGGGACACTGGTCCAGGTGTCGGTCTCACCACGCCGGTACTGGTAGGTGACACCCGTGTAGATGCTCTTGCCGGTCGAGGTCAGGCTGACCCTGCGGGCGGCGCTGTCGCCGTCGCCCGGGGTGAGCAGCCCGACGCCGCCTCCGACACCGAAGTCATACTCCGTCGCCGCCGAGGAAACGTTTCCGCCGGAGTCGACGGTCTTGGCGTACAGCTTGTGCCAGTCCTCACCCGGCTTGATCGTGATCGTCAGCGGGTCACCGCCGTTGCCGTCGGCGGTGTCGTAGACCCGACCCGGCACCGACGAGTCGTCCAGGCCCCAGTAGTAGCCCATACCGTCGGACGAGGACGTGTCCAAGGTGCAGGTCGCTCCGCTGTCCGCCTTCGCCGTCCAGGTCTGCGCGGTGTACGGATCGCAGGAGATCGTCGGGGCGTTGGGCTTGGCGACGTTCGGCACGAAGTAGATGTAGGAGGACCAGGCCCCGTAGTCCGTGCCGTCGTAGCCGCGCACCCGCATCCGCAGGTGAGACGCGGCAATCTGGCTCGCGCTCGGGATGGCCAGCGTCGCGGTGCTGCCGGAGGCCACCGAGGACGAGGTTCCGGTGTAGGAGTACGAGGTCTCACCGGTGTACGACGGATCGTTGGTGATCTCGAACTGCGCCTTGACCGTGGAGCCGTCCGCGTCCGTCACCTTCGCCGACACCGTCGGCGTGTACGTCGTCACATACCGCTTGCCGCTGTACGCGTTCACCGAACTCGGCGAGATCGCCAGCGAACTCGTCGTCGCGTACGAGTTGTAGGTCACCGACAGCTTCGGCGCGTACCCGGAGGTGGTGTAGTTCGCAGACCGGAAACGCCGCCAGGTCGTCGAGTCCGTCTCGTCCGCGCTGCGGATCTGCAGACCGTAGTTCGTGGAACCGTCTGCCCACGCCTGCGTGATCGTCTGCAGGTTCCAGTTCGACCAGGCCGCCGGGCAGGACGATGAGTAACCCCAGTGACCGGTGTTGGTCGCCACCCCGGTCGTGGTAGTCGAGGGCTGCGCACCCCACGTAATCGACGACGAGGACCACGTCGACGTGATCCGCCGCGCCTGCGTGGCGGCACCGGAGGTGGAGCAGGTCGCCGAGTAGTAGTTGTACAGCGACATCGTCGCCGACGTGATGTGCTTACCGGCGAACTTCGACACGTCGAACTTCAGATACGACCGCGCCGTGTCCGTACCCGAGTCGTAGGTGCCCGACTTCAGCTCCTGCGAGGAGACCTGCGAGTCGGGGTAGTCCGGGTTCTGCACCCAGGTGTCCGTGGTCACCGCGAGGGTGGAGGTCGGGTCGACCGTCACCGGGTACGCCGCGGTGGCCAGGAACTCCTCGTCCGGAGTCAGCACCAGGGTCTGGGAACCGTCGTCGGCGGTCTCGATCTTCGTGGAGACCTGTTCCTGGTGCGCGGACTCACCCGAAGCCGGGTCCTGGGACGCATCCCACATCATCGGGGCCGGCGCCTCGGCGACCAGCTTCCCGTCGGGGTCCTTCAGCAGCAGGTGGCCCGAGTCGGCCTGCGACAGCTTCAGCCCGTCCAGATCCAGCGGGATCCGGTACGACACCGCGCCGTCGCTCGGCTGCTGGGCAAGCTTGATGTTCTCCGAGAAACCCCTGGGCCAGCGCCGTGACGGACAGGGTCTGGCCACTGCCCAAATCGTAGGAGGCGGTGCTGTCCTTGACGGTCGGGGTCGGGAGCTTGTCCTCCCAGCCCAGCCCGAAGGACTCATCACCTTTTGCCACCGACGCCAACTGTGTGTCACCGCCGTCGGAGACGGCGACGTCGGCCGCCGCCGCGGCCGGTGTGAGGTCGGAACCGGTGTCGGACAGCGACGTGTCGATGTCCTTCCACACGCCGTCCTGCTTCACCCGTACCGGACCGGCGTACGCCTCCGTCTCCAGCTCGCCGCTAGGCAGCGCATACGTCGTCGAATCCGTCGCCCGGGCGGACAACACCTCAATCTTCCGGTCCTGCAGACGCGCCATCAGCACCGCCGACGCCTCGTCCTGCGCCTCCGCAGGGCCTGACGCCTTGACGGCGTCCGACTGGGCGGACTCCACAGTCGCACCGGATGTCGGCGTGGCGAACGCGACACCGGTGTCCTGCGACACCAGCGCGGCCTCGGCCGCGAACAGCATCACCACACCGATAGCGATCTGCCGTAGCCGTCGCGCCTGGCGCGACCCGCCCCTACTCGATCTGTCATGGGCCACAGGTCTGTGACGCACGATCAGCTCCCTCCCTGACACTCCGCAACGCGGAGCCAATAGAACGAACTGATCTTCACCGAAGGTTCGCAGTACACCCATGAGCGTCGCAGGGGATGCTTAAGGTAAACCCTCAAGGTTCCCAAGGATCCCCCAAGCGGAGACAGGGGGCTCAGTCACGATTTTCCTGATTCAAGGCTTTTGTGAACCTGGGTTTGCTTGTGCCAGATGCCGCGAGGCCGCAAAGGGTTCCCTTGACCGATTCAAGATTTTCCCAAGGCGTGAAAGAAGAAGTGGATCAATCAGTAAGGATTTAATAAGAGTGCCAACGGGTCACCTCTCCGCCCTTACCTGGCGTAACGTACAACTCCAGGGCCTATCAGAGTTGGTGTCGCAAAGGGCGTGACAGGAGCTCCGCCCTGTCGCCGTGTTCCCGTTTGTGAGGGTTTCTGCGAGGCCGTGCGGCTCCAGGAAGAGTCCCAGATTCTGTGCGCAGTACACCGGGAACGCGTTTCATCGCTTGCGTGGCAGGACTCGTACCGCGGGTCCGCGGTCTGCTTGCCGCAACTGCTCGTTCTCCAGTTCCAGGACCTGGGTGATCCGGACGAGCTGCTGTACCTGCGTGATGAGGCTGTCGCGCTCGCGGCGGAGTCTGGCTGCCTGGTCCCGCAGGACGTCGTGCCGTTTCTGGAGGGTGTGCAGGGCTTGTGGCTGGTGGTCCTGCGCGCGGATGAGGGCGTAGAAGAGGTCTTTGAGGTTCGTGTGTTTGTGGGTCAGCTTGTTGCGTTTGAGTCCAGCTTCCTCGGCGAGGGCTTTCACGGTGAGCTGTCCGTCGGAGCGCAGTGGGACGCCGAGCAGAAGGCGGGTCATGGCCTCGGTGATGCACTGGATCTCGGCGGCGTCCGCAGGGGAGTGGGCCATCGTGGAGGTGGCGGCTTCGGCCACGGTGCTGATCACTGAGGCCATGCGCGCCGTGACGGCCGTGGCATCGTGGCCGGAGGCGGCCGGGCCGGTCATGACGTGGCCTGGCCGGGGGTGCGCCGGGAGTTCTCGTGCTGGCGGATCGTCTTCTCCAGGGTCTGGATGCGCTGGGCTTGCCGGCGGGCGATTGGCCCCGGGTTCAGGCCGTCCCCGAGTTCGTCCCGCAGCTGGTCCACCTCTCGTTGGGCGCGGGTGATGTGGGTGTCGGTGCGGGAGATGTTGCCGCAGGCCGGGTTGCAGCGGTCGACGCTCGGTGTGCGCTGTGGGGTGTCCCGGCCTCGGCCGGGATCGCACAGTGCCTTGTAGGGGTCGTAGTTGCACGTCAGCAGGGCGTCCGGGGTTTCGTAGAGCTGGAGTTGGAGGTCGTTGCCGAGGGCGCGGAGCTGGGTCCGGGTGGCGAATCCGCCGGCGTAGCGGGTCTCGAAGGTGCGCGTGGCGGTGACGTACCGGTCGGCGGCCGGGCCGCTGACACCCTCGCCGTCGGCGAGGCGGTCACTGGCTTCGGCGAGGGTGTCGGCCAGGGCGAGTTGGCGTTCGAAGTCGAGGACGGTGAGCATGTCCTGCTTGGTCCGGCCGCCGTACGCGGCGGCTAGGGTCTGACGGAGGTGGCCGTACTGGAGGCCGAGCGCGACGGGGCCGCCGGGCTGGCGGTAGATGAACCAGGCACGGTGCGACGGAATCGCCGCATGCTGACGGGGCCGCCCGGATCGTCCGGGATCATCTCGTGGTCCCTTCCCAGGCTTTCGGCCAGGGAGTTGGCGAAGGCGGCGAAGTAGGTGATGCGGTTGTTAGCCGTGTGCGTGGAGATGGCCGCCCCGCCGTGGGCATGCTGGCGCGCGTGGGGATTGGCCGACAGGCTGCGGGGGAACAGGAGGTCCTCGGTCGAGAGGTCTTCGAGGACGGTGACGGCCCGGTGAACCAGTTCGATCACCGTCCACGGTTCGGGGCGGATCTCACCTGCGGGTTTCGTGGCGCCGTCGGCGTCGAGGACGTTCTTGAAGTGCCGGCCGGTCAGGGTGTGGCGGACGGTTCCGTCGGCCCGCTCCTCACGCACGGCGCAGCCGCGTCGCAGGTGGAGGACTTCGGCCGGCCGCATGCCCGACAGGTACGCGATGGTGATCATCGCGGCGGTGGCGAGGTGGACGGCGAACTGGACGGCATCGGCGTGGTCGATCGACTCGCGCCACGGTTTGCCGTCGATCCGGCCGGTGAGCCGAATGTCGAGTGGGGCGCCGGGGGAGAAACGGATGCCGTCCAGGAGGGCTGGCTCGCGCATCAGTAGGTTGTCGATGGTGGCCGGAGTGATCGCCAGCAGCCCCGCGAGGTAGGCGCGGGCCAGGGGAGGGCGTCGGTTTGCGTGCCGGTCGTAGGTGGCCCGCTGCACTCCCGCGTAGGTGGGGAACGCGCCGCCCGTCGCGCGCAGTTCGTGGCAGAAGGCGCGTAGCCGTTCGCTGCCCTCCGGTGTGGAGGTGGCAGCCGTGTTAGCTGCGAGGCGCCGCCACTCGCGCAGGCCGGTGGTGATGTCAGGGGCCAGGTCGGTAACCATCCGCAGCGACCACACCAGCAGCGGCGACATCGTCGCCGGGTGGATCACCGGGGTATCGCACTCGCCTTCCTCCAGGTCCTGTGTGTCGAAGAAGTCGCGGATTGCGGCGCCGTCGTCCTCCCACGGCGGGATCACCAGGCGGTCGCCGGCCGGGAGGAACGGGGCGTAGGCCCAGGCCCGGGTGAGCTCGAACAGCTGGCGCCGCTTCTGCCTCACCCCGCCGGCCGCCGTAACGACCTTCCGCGCGTACGCCTCCAGCACCTGTGTATCCACGTCCTGGAGCCGGACGATGTTGTGCTCGGCGAGCCAGCGGGCAAAGTCCCGCCAGGCCCGCAGCGTCTTGTGGAACGAGGAGGCCGACAGGACAGGCCGGGTCGCGGTGTACCCGCGTTCCATGAGGATGGCCGGGGCGGGCAGATGCAGCACCGCGTAGGCGGTCCGTTTGAGCGGTGCCCGCAGCGGCTCGGGGACGTCCCACCACGAGAACGTCCGGCTCGCGGCGGTGTCGAGGTGGTCGAGGAAGGACAGTTGCCACACGTTGTCGCTCAGCCTCGGCAGCACGCCGGCCGGGGTGCCGGGCCGGACCCGCTGCGCGGGGAGGACCAGCGCGTCCGGCGGCGGGTCGACGAGCCGGTAGGCACGGTGCGGGGCAGTGGTCATGGGTCGAGCCTCCGGGCGAGCATCCGGTCGATCAGGTCCCGCTCGCGTGCGCCGAGCGCGCCCAGCAGCGCCGTCCAGCGGGAGGAGTCGGCGTAGCGTCCGAGGAGGTCACCGACCCGGGAGTGATGGGCAGCCCAGTCGGCGCTCCACACGGCGGGGCTGACAGCGGTCCGCAGCTGATCCAGGGCCTTGAACAGGTAGACGATCCGCGGCAGATGCCGGGTGGTGGCAATCGCGTTCGGGCAGGCGAAGCACAGCAGAAACGACACCGCGCACCGACCTCCGGCGGACAGCGGACTGTGCTCGAAGTCCGCGCACGCCCCCACCGCGGTGTCCAGCAGACCGGCCAGAACCTCCTCGGCACGCTGCTGCGGGATTCCCGCCTCGGCGGCCAGCACCTCTGCGGTCACGGCCCCGGCGTCTGTGCCTGTGAGGAACCGCATGCGGACCTGCTCGTGAGCGGCGGCCACAGCCTTGTCCAGGCCGACCGCGACGACGTCCCTGCCAGTGTCGATGACCGTCTTGTCGCGCCGCAGGTAGAAGTCCTCGTGGACCCGCTGCGTGTTGTTGCGCGCTCCGGCGAACACCTGCACCGCATGCCGCAGCCGTCCGGCGGTCAGGTCGGCCGGCACAGCCGCGCCGGCCGACCGCGACTGCGCTACCCAGGAGGAGATCCGATCGCCGAGATAGACCGACCCGTCCGCGGTCTTCGGCTCTCCATTGCTGGGCCCCCGGCGCCGGGTGACCAGCAGCAGATCGGTGGGCCGGCCGAGAAGGGCGGCGCTGGCCCGGGCGGGGCTGGTCATCACCAGGACCTGCTGCATGGCCCAGCCAGGGGTGTGCTCCCCGGCATCGACCAGGTTGTTGCTGTTGTGCCGCCGGCGCGTCCCGCGCCTCGGCTTGTCGGTGTCCACCCGGTAGATCGCCGGAGTGTCGCTGTCCTGGTCGGCGTTCGGCCACTGACCGGGAACCTTCATCTCCTGCAGCACCGACAAGTTCCACGCCTCGTGACAGACCAGCAGCACCGCCGCGGCCCCGATCTCGGCCTGGCTCGGGAACAACGCCAGCAGACCCTGCGGTACACCTCCCGTACCGAACCGCTCACGCAGCACCCGATCCGCCCAGGATCTCGCCCGTCCGCACGGCTGGCGTGGCAGATCGCCGTGGCGGATCACGAAGTCCAGCACCTGCGCCCAACCCTCCTCCGCGAGGCCGGCATCAAGCTCACCGGACCGCCATCGCTCCAGGAGCCGGGCGTTGCCCTCGATGCGCAGCCGGGCCGCCCGCACCGTCCGCGCGGCGGCGTCCCGCACCTGATGGACCGTCTCCTTCGAGTACCCCTCCTTCACCGCTGCCCTGCGCCCGCTCCCCAGCCGGCGCATGGTCACCGCATACCGGGTCTCCGGCGGCAGCCCGTCCAGCTCCAGCAGCAGCGACGACAGCCGCCGCCGTCCCAGGCTCGGCGCCAGCCACTCCTCCCACACCACCGGCGTGAGCTGCCCGACCCTCCGGACCGGACGCTCCCTGCCCGCGATCTCCTTGAGGAACAGCTTCAGATCGTTGGCATGCGTCCGGCAGCTCAGCGCGCTCGTCCACCGCACCCGCGTGCATCGCGCGAACGCCGACACCAGCGCCTGCCGCAGCTGCACCGGGCCAGGGCACGCGGTGAAGTCGTATGTCCCCAGGTCCCGGCCGTCCTGGCCCACCGCTCTCACCACCAGCCCAGAGCCGTCCACCACCTCCGGCCGCCGGTACCCCGCCGGGGGCTGTACCGCCGGCCTGCCCCGGCTCACGCGACATCCAGGACCAGGCCGGTCCGCTCCGCCAGCCGTGCCAGAACCTCACTGCTGCCAGGGTTGTCCACGTCCTCCAGCAGCGTCTCGATCTGCAGCCCCCGCACCGGCTCCAGGTAGATCTCCCGTGTCGTCTCCTCCGACCGATGCCCCAGCAGGTCCTTCACCACCGTCCACACCGACCCGTACGCGTCCTCGTACAGCCGCCGCTGAGACGGACTCAGCCCCAGACGCCGGTCCAGGGCATGGTGCAACGACACCAGAACACGAAGCGCCATCGAATGCCGCAGCATCTTCGGTGTCGCGAAGACCTTCACCCCGGCCCTCGCGCACCGCTCGCTTGCTCTCTCGAACGTCTTCGTCCAACTTCGGTACGCCATCGGCATCCCCGCCTCGGTCAGCCATAACATCGCCGGCTCCAGACCCTCCGGTCCCCGCACGAACATCCGCATCCGCTGCCCGGCCGTCAGCTCGTCCAGCGACCCCTCCCGCAGCCGCCCGTCTGTCTCACTCCACCGCGCCCGCCGCCCACGCCCGATCTCCTCAACGACCCTTCGGCCCACCACCCGTTCGTACACACCGGCCTGCTGCGCCCGCCGCACCGAGACCCGACGGGTGGAAGCCCGGTACACCTCCGTCCCCCTTAAAGCGGAATGGCTCACGTAATAAAAACGGCCCGCCCGCTTCGCCACCGCCCTGCCCACCCATCCCGCGTAGTACGAGCTCACGCCGGTCCCTGGCAACTCGACCAGGAGCACGGTCCCGGCCTCCCGCCGCCGCAGACCGCACGAGTACACGAAGTCCGCGAACGCCATGTCCCGGCCATCGTTACGCCCCGGCCAGTCCGGCCGCTCCAGACCATCCGGCCCGAGCCCGCCCAGTCCCACATCACGCCACAGCCGAAACGCCCGCGGCGTCAGCCACTTCACACACGACGTCCGCACATCCCCGGGAGCAAGCTCGGGCGATTCGACGACGCCCCTACCCGGCAAGACCACCGGGCGGGTCACTACGGGCGACACGGCCACGAACTGCAGCTTCCTCCCGATCCCGTACAGCAGTTGCAGCGCGGCGAGCTCCTTCTTCCACGTAGAGCCGGCGATCAGAGCCGGGTTCCCCTCGCCCCGCAGTCGCCAGTCCTCCCAGTCCTCCAGGTCCACGCTTGTCGCCCGATCCCAGTTCCGCCCCCGTCGCCACAAGAAGGTGAAGAACACCCGAAAGCATGGCGCGTAGGTCGCCCAGGTCCCCTCCGCCTTGCCAGCGAACTCTCGGTGCAGCAGGACCGCGCTCAACCTCGGATCAACCCGACCGTCCGGAGAAACCAGAATCGGCAGACCTTCCCGCAGCCCCAACGCTCGCTCCCGCGCGGCCAGATCGCCCCAATGACCGAGCGGACTCTCCGCCCCGGCATCCGGTGTGCCGCCATCGCCTACCCAGAACAGCTGCCACTCGGCCACAACGGACGCCTCTCCGACGGCAACACGACCTCCGACAACACGCGGACCGTACACAGAACGGCAGCTCGTCGGCGACGGCCAGCTGTTCGCGCTGAAAGTGCGGGGCCAGAGCATGATCGAGGCGGCGATCTGTGACGGCGACATCGTCACGGTCCGCCGCCAAGACGCCGCCGACTCCCGCGACATCGTCGCCGCCCTCATCGATGGCGAAGCCACAGTCAAACGGCTGCGCCGCACGGACGACGGCCACGCCTGGCTGATGCCGCACAACCCGGCCTACAACCCGATCCCCGCGGACACCGCGCCCATCCTCGGTAAGGCGGTCGCCGTCCTGCGTAACCTCTGACCGAGCGGTTCAGCAGCGGCCATAGACATAGCAGCGGCGCGAGTCCTCACCCGGAAAGTGCCGGTTTCGGTAGGAGGCGACTCGTTTCACCTCGCGACGGCCGAGCCTGCTGGATCCCCCAGTGGTTTATGGGGCTGTTGCAGATTCGGGTGAGGTCAGGTTGTCACCCGATCGTGCGGCAGACCCGAGTTTTCGGTCGAGGGATGGGCGATCGCACTCAAGGCTACCTTCGGGCATGCGCGTGCATGCGATCACTACACCACGTACAAGTCGTCCGTCACCTCGGCGGTCCTACGGTGTAACGGTTGGCGGATAAACGTCAGCGCACCTTCAGACGTAAAGGGCCATGACCGGACATGAATTCCACCCGCGCTTTCTGGCTCGCCGGCCGTCCGGCCAGCGGTGAGACGACCTTGGCTGTTACCTCCCCTTGGACCGGTCAGCTCATCGGAGAGGTCAGTGTGCCCACCGATGAGCAGGTGGAGGAGGCGGTGGCGGCGGCGTATGCCGTTCGCGATGAGTTCGCGGCTACTCCCGCATATGTTCGTGCCGCCGCGCTCGACCACGTGAGCAAGCGCCTTATGGAGCGCAGCGAGGAGATCGCGCAGCTCATCTCCGCGGAGAATGGAAAGCCGATCAAGTGGGCTCGCGTGGAGGTCGGCCGTGCGGTGTCCGTGTTCCGGTTCGCCGCGGAGGAAGCCCGCCGCTTCAATAGCGGTGAGGCTCAGCGGCTCGACACTGACGCCGGCGGCCAGGGCCGACTGGCGCTCACCCGCCGCTTCCCGAAGGGCGTTGTGCTGGGGATCACGCCGTTCAACTTCCCGCTGAACCAGTGTGCCCACAAAGTCGCCCCGGCTATCGCGGCCGGCGCCCCGATCATCCTGAAGCCGGCGCCCGATACTCCGCTCTCGGGTCTGATCATCGGTGACCTCCTTGCCGAGACCGAACTGCCGGCCGGTTCATGGAGCATCCTGCCGGTCGCCAATGACCGGATGCCGGGGCTGGTGCAGGACGAGCGCCTGCCCGTTATCTCGTTCACCGGCTCCGAGAGGGTCGGGTACGCCATCATGGACTCCGTTCCCAGAAAGCACTGCACGTTGGAGCTCGGCGGCAACGGTGCTGCCGTGGTGTTGGCCGACTTCACGGGCGACGAGGATCTTGACCGGGCCGCCGTGCGCATCGCTACGTTCTCCAACTACCAGGGCGGACAGTCCTGTATCTCTGTGCAGCGCGTGATAGCTGACGCCGCGGTGTACGACCGGCTGTTGCCGCGTATCGTCGCAGCCGTCAAATCTCAAATCACCGGGGACCCTTCCAATGACAGAACTGATGTGGGCCCGCTTGTCAGTGAGGACGCAGCGTGCCGCGTCGAGTCATGGGTCGACGAAGCCGTCGGTTCCGGGGCCACGCTGTATACGGGCGGCAAGCGGGAGGGCGCTTCGTACGCGCCTACGGTCCTCGCGGATGTGCCAGCAGACACGACCTTGGCCTGCGAGGAGGTCTTCGGGCCAGTTCTCACGGTCCTCAAGGTGTCCGGTGAGGCCGAGGCTTTCGCCGCTGTGAACGACTCCAAGTATGGCCTGCAGACGGGTGTGTTCACACGCGACCTGCAGGCTGCCTTCCGCGCACATCGGGCTCTGGAGGTCGGCGGAGTCGTGATCGGCGACGTGCCCTCCTATCGCGCCGACCAGATGCCCTACGGCGGGGTCAAGCAGTCTGGTGTCGGCCGCGAAGGAGTGAAGTTCGCCATGGCGGATTACACCTACGAGCGCGTGCTGGTCCTTACTGACCTCGCGATATAGCAGTTCGCTCACAGCCCCCTGCGAGGCGAACGCTCGCCGGGAACGGCGGTGCGAGGGGGCGTACGAAAGCCGTGCAGTACGACAGGACTGTGGGTGGCTCCGCCGTGCGGTTCGTTCCAGTCTGCGGACCGAGCAGCGCCAGTTCATCAGATGTCGTGCTGCATGCTCGGCGCCGGTGGTCGCGGAGGGCAGGCCGGCGTCGGGCTCGAACCCGCCGTCGCCGCCCCTTGTGCAGATCCGGTTGAGCAGTTCGGCATCCCGTGGTCTTTTCAGCCGGGCCGTGGACCGAAGGAGTCACAGTGGACCAAGTGATGGCGCACGAGGTCGACAACCATGTGTCCCCAGCTGCTCGTTCAGCTTTCGCACGCGCCTCGTTCGGTGCGTTTCATCGTCAAGACCCCTTGACTTGGTGGCGCCCGCCGTCCTGGTGCTGTGACTGCTCGGGTTCGTCACGCTCTACTCGCGCGCGGGTTGCGGCCGCGGACGAGCTCAGCGGTGGTGATCTGACTCGCACGGACCGAAGGAGTGGGGTCCGGCCGTTCACGGCCGGGCCCCACTCATGTCGCTTACGCCGGTGCCGGCACCCAGATCCCGCACACCGGCGGGGCTGCGCTCGCCCGAAGGTTCGGTGTGACTACCGGTGTGACCGCGACGCGGTCACACTCTCTCTTCGCTGGGACGGGCAAGCGCATCGTCTTGCGGCGCTCAGATCTGGTTGAGTCCGCCATCGACGAACAGCTCGGATCCGGTGACGAAGCTGCTCTCATTGCTGGCGAGGAACAGTGCTGCGGCTGCGGCCTCGTCCGGGTGTCCCATCCGGCCCAGCGGTATCTGGCTGGCGAAGGCGTCCCTCATTTTCGCGGCCTGGTCGGCGTCCGCGGCCAGGCCGGTGTTGCCCGGGGTGACGATCGGGCCGGGCACCAGGGTGTTCACTCGGATTGCGCGGTCGCTGAGTTCGTTGGCCCAGGTGCGGGAGAAGGAGCGGACCGCGGCCTTGGACGCGGCGTACACGCCGAAGGCGGCGCCACCTGAGGTGGCAGCAGTCGATCCGGTCAGGATCACCGAGGCGCCGTCGTTGAGCAGCGGAATTGCCTTCTGAACGGTGAAGAGCATGCCTCGCACGTTGATGTCGAAGGTGACGTCGAAGTGCTCCTCGGTGACCTGCTCAAGCGCCGCGAACTCACCGCCGCCCGCGTTGGCGAACAGTACGTCGATGGACCGGCCCCGCTCGGCGACAGCCGCGTAGAGGCGGTCGATGTCCGCGAGGTTCGCGACGTCGCCCCGGACGGCGGTGGCTTCCCCGCCGATCTCGGCCAGCGCGGCGTCGAGAGCCTCCTGCCGACGGCCGGTGATGAACACGTGCGCGCCCTCACGCGCGAATCGCTTGGCTGTGGCCAGTCCGATTCCGCTGTTGCCTCCAGTGACGACTGCCGTCTTCCCGTCAAGCTGTCCCATGATCACTTATCCCTGTCCGGTGCAAACGCCAAAAGTCGTGCACCATGTGTCGCTGCAGTGTTACAGCCCGGAGCGGACAGCCCCGGACCACTTATGGACTGTACGGTAAAGAACCACGTTATGGACCGATCGGGCAAAAACGTGGCTGCAGCCACACCGCCGAGCGGCGACGAGCCGGCCGACGCCGGTCCGCCGATCTGGACCGATAGGTCAAGAAGGACGTATGCTGTTGAACATGGGACGACCGCGGAATTTCGACGAGAACCAGGTTCTGGCGTCTGCGCGCGAGCAGTTCTGGAATCAGGGGTACGCGGCTACCTCACTGCAGGACCTGACGGACGCCACCGGACTGGGCAAGGGGAGCCTGTACGGGGCCTTCGGCGACAAGCGGCAGCTGTTCCTGCACGTGCTGGACGGCTACCGCGACGAACAGCTCAATGGCGTCCGGGCGGCCCTGACCGGGCCCGGTACCCCTTTCGAACGCCTGACCCTGCTCGTTGAGGGCGTGGCCAAGGGATTCACGGAGGACCCGCAGCGGCGCGGCTGCCTTCTGGTCAACAGCACGTCCGAGCTGCACGGCAATGATCCGGACGTCGTCTCCCGGGCCCGGAGCAGCTACCAAGCGGTCGAAGATCTTCTGATCGCCTGCGTGAAGGAAGCCCAGGACGAGGGGACGGTCGAACCGGGGGCGGACGCCCAGGAGGTCGGGCGGCTGCTCCTTGCCGTCATGCAGGGCATCGAGTTTCTCGCGAAGACCGGTATGGACGGCTCAGCTCTGCTGCAGATAAGCCAGGCCGCACTCAAGCAGCTCTCCCGACACTGACCATCCTGCGGGCCGGCACCCTTCACGGGTGACGTGCCGACCGGCAGGGACCCGGGTGGGCCCGCTTGGGTCGGCTGTGAGCACGCGCATTACCTGCCCTCCGAGCACCCCCACGTGTGGCCCCGGGCGTCCGCCCCAGCGCGGTTGACGGCCTGCCCCTTTCCCCATGCCCCTGAGCAGGCACTCCGGCCGGGCGGCTGCGCCGTCGACTGCGCCGCAACGCGGGCCGGACGACGCTCCGGCAGCCGACGGCGATTCGCCAACTGGTGCATTGATCCACTGACTTCGCAATGCACCTGAAGAGGACATAAGTTCTTGACTGTATGGTCCATAAGGTCTACGTTTGGCCTACGGCCCGCGGATTCGCTATTGCAAGTAGACGTCGGGTCGGCGGCAGACGGGCACAGACTTTTCCGCTGCACGGCACAGAGAAGCCGGGCGGAATGCGCGAGGGGTCTCGCGTGCCCCACCGCAAACGCCTGCACCCGCCCAACGAAAAGTGATCACCATGACCACCGCTGCCCAGCCGCCCTTCCCCTACAGCCTCCACAACGTGACGATTTCCGTCAGTGACCTCGACGCGTCGATCCAGTGGTGGAACCGGGTGTTCGGCCTCACCCTGCTGGCCAAGTCCCGCTTCGACGCCATCGGAGCGGACGTCGCCTTCCTGGAGGGCCCCGGGTTCCGGCTCGAGCTCCTCCAGCCCGCGGACGGTGTGCGGATCCCCGAACTGACGGCGGAGCCCCCCGCCCACATCCGCCCGATCGGCAACAAGGCCCTGGTCTTCCGCGTCGAGGACCTCGCCAGCGTGACCCGCACCTTCCGTGACCTGGGCGTGACGACCGTCTGGGAGCAGATGGACCTCGGCGACGGCAGCATCTCGACCGCGATCCGCGACAACGACGGAAACCTCATCAACGTCTTCCAGCAGGGCGCAAGCCCGATCGGCTGACACGGCGAACCCATCGCCCAGGCTGCCGAGCCAGTTTCAGGCGCTCCGGACATGGTCGCCCGGGACATCTTTGAACCGTCCCTCCCGGGCGGCCAATTTACGGCGCCACTGGCCGGCAGTGTCCTGGGTTGACGGCAGCGCCGCCGTTGACCCAGGACCGCGGGACGGCGCTAACTCCGCGCGAACTCAAGCAAATCTTTGTTGAAGATCTCGGCGTACTTGGGCACCATCGCAAGGCCATGAGGTGCGCCCTCGTAGACCTTGTACTGCGCGTCCTTGACGATCTTGGATGATTTGGCGCCCGCGGAGACGATGGGCACGATCTGGTCGTCGTCGCCATGCACGATCAGTGTCGGCACATCGACCTTCTTCAGGTCCTCGGTCGTGTCCGTCTCGGAGAACGCCTTGATGCAGTCGTAGGCGCCCTTGATGCCGACTGTCATGCTCCAGAGCCAGAACTCGTCACGCGTTCCCTGGGAGACGGTCGAGCCCTCACGGTTGGCACCGTAGAACGGGGCACTGAGGTCCTTGTAGTACTGCGAGCGGTCCGTGAGCACACCCTGGCGGATCTCGTCGAACACCTCGATCGGCAGGCCCTCGGGGTTGGCTTCCGTCTTCAGCATCAGTGGCGGGATCGCGCCGAGCAGGACCAGCTTGGCGACCCGTGCCGTGCCGTGCCGGCCGATGTAGCGGGTGACTTCGCCGCCGCCGGTGGAGTGCCCGACCAGAATGACGTCGTGCAGGTCTTCGGTTTCGATGACCGCGGCCAGGTCGTCGGCGTACGTGTCGAGGTTGTTGCCCTCCCAGGGCTGACCGGAGCGGCCGCCACCGCGCCGGTCGTGAGCGATGGCGCGGAATCCGTTGTCCACCATGAGCTTCATCTGGGGGTCCCAGGCGTCGGCGGTGAGCGGCCAGCCGTGGGAGAAGAGCACGGGCTGGCCCGAGCCCCAGTCCTTGTAGAAGATCTGCGTGCCGTCCTCGGCGGTGGCGAAGGGCATGGTTGCGCTCCTCTCGATGTCCGCTCGCGGGCCCTTTACGTCACGCCCTCCGGGGATGTGACGCGAAAGCGGCGCCGCATGAGGTCAACGTTAATTGCGGGGCAGCGATTCAGCGCGTCTGGAACCACCGCTTCGGTACGAGTGGGACGGTCGTTGCCTGACAGGCGAGGAAGTGGTCTGTCTCATACGGTGGTCCTTGCGGTCAGGAGAATTCACCGGTTACGCCACCCGAGTGAACTCCGGGCACAGTCACCCACTCGCCCTGGACATCATCACCGGTGGCGGGCGGCAGCCAGGTGATCACGGGTCGTTATTACTCGTTCTGTGACACGCGGAGGGCAGGATGGGATCCGACGTTGACGTGCTGGTCGTCGGTGCTGGTCCAGCGGGGTTGCTGCTCGCAGGTGACCTGGCCGAGGCCGGAGTGCGCTGCACCGTCGTGGAACGGCGAGAAGGGGAATCCCAGCTGACACGCGCATTCGCCGTTCACGCCCGAACGATGGAGCAACTGGACGCCCGCGGCCTGGCCGACGACCTGCTTCTGACCGGCCTCCGCAACCCGATCCTGCAATTTCTGCGGATCGATCTGTCGCACCTGCCGACCCGTTACCCCCACGTGCTCGTGACGCCCCAGTACAACACCGAGCGACTGCTCCTGTCCCGCGCCCTGACACACGGCGTGAACATCATGCGGGCCCACGAAGTGACTGGCGTCCAGCAAGACCCGAGCGGTGTCGACGTCACCGTGAAGACACCAGCCGGCACTGAACACAGCCTGCGCGCAGACTTCGTCGTCGGCGCAGACGGACGAAACAGCTGCGTGCGCCAGTCCCTCGGCCTCCCGTTCCCCGGCCGCTCCGCCGTTCGCTCCATGATGCTCGCAGACGTCCGGATGGCTGATCCGCCGAAGAAGCCGCCCACCGTGGCAGCGACCGGAGACGCCTTCGCCATTGTCGTCCCGTTCGGCGACGGCTGGTTCAGGGTCATGGCCTGGAACCGCCACCACCCCATGCCCGACACCGCATCGGTCGATCTGGAAGAAATCAAAGACGTCGCCCGCCAGGCGCTCGGCAGCGACTTCGGCATGCACGACCCTCGCTGGCTCTCCCGATTCCACAGCGACGAACGCCAGTCACCCCGCTACCGAGTAGGCCGCGTATTCCTCGTCGGCGACGCCGCCCACGTCCATTCCCCGGCCGGCGGCATGGGCCTCAACACCAGCATCCAGGACTCCGCAAACCTGAGCTGGAAACTCGCAGCCGTTCAGCGTGGCCGCGCACCGGACACCCTGCTCGACAGCTATCAGAACGAACGGCACCCGGTGGGACGCCGGGTGCTGCGGATGAGCGGGGCACTGCTCCGCGGCGTCCTCACCACACCACGGGCATTGTGCGGCCTCCGTGACCTGTCAGCGCGTACGGTGCTGCAAACCCCACCAGTGGCCAGACGACTGGCCATGGCAATCTCGGGAATCGACATTTCCTACCCCGCCGCGGTCGGCGCGCATCCCCTTGTCGGGAAGCGGGCACCTGACGTCCCCCTCAGCGACGGCCGCAGACTCTACGAAGCCCTCCGTAAGCGACGGTTCGTCCTTGTCACACCGTCCGACACGGAGCGCTTCCCCTCACTGATCACAGAGTGGGCCGGCGAGGTGGAGATCGTATCCCCGAAGGGCGCTACCAAAAAGAGTGTTCTGGTCAGACCAGACGCCTATATCGCATGGGCCATCTCGGACGAGTCACCTGAACATCGCATCGACGCGGCCCGTAAAGCATTGACCGAATGGTGCGGCACACAGGGCTCCAGCTCTGTAGCCCCTTCACCCGACTAGGGTCTGTCGTAAGTCACGCGACGGCGAAGACGCGGATTAGGAGGAGGCGAAAAAGGGCGGCCCGACCCCGCTGGAGGTGGCCGCGGTCACCTTCCTTTCTGATCCTGGTCGCGGTGTGGTGCTTCGCCGGAAAGTTCTTCGCCCCCGTCCGGTCGTCGCCAAGGCCCTCAGCCGCTGGGGCCACATTCTGCTGCCGCTGGTGCTGACCGCGATCTCTGGGCAGGCGAGCGAACGGCACAGCCCCGTCACCGCCACCGGACCACCCAGTTGCTCCAGCAACAGGTTCACCGCGGTGTCGTCGCGGTACGAGACCGAGGTCGCGCAGGACGGCGGCGACCGCGAACGGCTTGTGCGCCGAGCACATCGGGAAGAGTTCGCCGGACCGGTACCCGAGACGCGCCCCCGAACCGGTGTCCCGGGCGAACACCCCCAGCCGGGCCCCGTGTTCACGCTCCCGGGTGCGCAGTCCCGCGGTCGTCCCCGGGGCCCACGGGGTGGTCGCCGCCGCCCTCGGGGCCGAGGCCGGCACCGTGCCACGCGACAAGTTGCGCATGGCCGTTCCTTCACCGGGAAGTCGCTCAGGGGGACGCGATTGCGGCCGTGCGGGTTCAGCCGTGGACGGGTGATAAATCCGACGTCGATATCCGACCGGTCGTAGCTCCCGCATCGTCGCAAATGATCCAAACGTCTATACGATGACGCGTGGAACGGCCCGGGCGCGGAGAACCTCTTGAGGGGCGCAGGCCGACGACGGGGACGGTGTCGAGGGGGCGATGCCTTTCATGAAAGGCGACTGGAGCCGGGTGGCCGGGCGGGCGGTCCGCTTCGTGCGGCGCACGCTGCGCGACGAATGGCATGCCATCGTGATGGAGCCGGTACGGCAGCTGGTGCGGCGCGGGCTCTCCGGTCTCGTGCTGGCGTTCGTGGCCGCGTTAGGCGTCATCTTCTTCCACGGCATCGCCCAGCACCCCTTCGGCCGGAGGCTGGTGTGGCACCTCGGCGGCGTCACCGCCGACCTGCCCCTGTGGCTCTCCCTGCTGCGCACCCCGGTGTCGCTCTACGTCCCGGCGCTCGACCTGCCGGTCTGGGCGGGCATCACCCAGCTCTTCCTCGCCTTCGCGCTCGCCGAACTCACCCTCGGCCGCGGCCGCACCCTCGCCGTCGCGTACGTCACCACCCTGGCCGGCACGATGACCGCCCGGGTGATGGTCGCGCTGGGACCCGGCTGGGAGGGTTTCGGCCTGCCGCCGGAGGTCGGCCGGATCCTCGACACGGGCCCGTCCGCCGCCGTGGTGGGCCTCTTCACCTACCTCGCGGTGGTCCGCCGCGCACCCGTCGTCTTCACACTGACCGGCGGCTCGATGGTGTGGGAGTCCGTCGCCGTACCGAACCTCGCCGGCCGCGAACACCTGATCGCCGTGGCCGCCGCGATCGTCGTCGGCCTGCTGCACGGACGCCGGCTGCCGTTCCCCGTCCGCCTGGTGGAACGCCTCGACACCACACCGTCGCCGCCCCGGTCGGACCCGCCGATACCCCGACCGGGCCCACCGCGCCACCCCGTACCGTCCTTCCGCCTGCCCTGAAGACTCCCCAACCCTCCCGGCTTCCCCGAAAACCCATATGTCACGCGGCTGACCCGCCGAAGTGCTCAACAACGTCAATGTGATGGTTTTCGCACTTCAGCCGGTCAGGCCAACCCCTAATGTTGCGCGGGCTACGGCAGGGCGCGGCTGACACCATGGTGTTCGTCGCCGGCAGGCTGAAGGGATCCAGGGATGTTCCGCAAGGTGCTGGTCGCCAACCGTGGAGAGATCGCCATCCGCGCATTCCGCGCGGGCTATGAATTGGGTGCGCGCACGGTCGCCGTCTTCCCCTACGAGGACCGCAACTCGCTGCACCGGCTGAAGGCCGACGAGGCCTACGAGATCGGGGAACCGGGACATCCGGTTCGCGCCTACCTCTCCGTCGAGGAGATCGTGGG
This sequence comes from Streptomyces sp. NPDC028289, assembly GCF_055565975.1. NCBI lineage: Bacteria > Bacillati > Actinomycetota > Actinomycetes > Kitasatosporales > Streptomycetaceae > Streptomyces > Streptomyces sp. NPDC028289. The sequence goes on from NZ_JBVHTI010000006.1 coordinate 324,031, forward strand.
CGCGGCCCGGCGGGCCGGGGCCGACGCCGTCTACCCCGGCTACGGCTTCCTCTCCGAGAACCCCGAACTCGCCCGCGCCTGCGAGGAGGCGGGCATCACCTTCGTCGGACCCAGCGCCCAGACACTGGAGCTGACCGGCAACAAGGCCCGCGCGGTCGCCGCCGCCCGTGCCGCCGGCGTACCGGTGCTCGGCTCCTCCCAACCCTCCAACGACATCGACGAACTGGTCCGCGCCGCCGACGAGATCGGCTTCCCGGTCTTCGTGAAGGCCGTCGCCGGCGGCGGCGGCCGCGGCATGCGCCGGGTGGAGGACCCGGCCGCGCTGCGCGAGTCCATCGAGCAGGCCTCCCGGGAGGCGGCCTCCGCGTTCGGCGACCCGACCGTCTTCCTGGAGAAGGCCGTCGTCGACCCCCGCCACATCGAGGTGCAGATCCTCGCCGACGGCGAGGGCAACGTCATCCACCTCTTCGAGCGGGACTGCTCGCTGCAGCGCCGCCACCAGAAGGTCATCGAGCTGGCCCCCGCGCCGAACCTCGACCCCGGACTGCGCGACCGCATCTGCGCCGACGCCGTCCGCTTCGCCCGCGAGATCGGCTACCGCAACGCCGGCACCGTCGAGTTCCTCCTCGACCGCGACGGCAACCACGTCTTCATCGAGATGAACCCCCGCATCCAGGTCGAGCACACGGTCACCGAGGAGGTGACCGACGTCGACCTGGTCCAGGCCCAGATGCGCATCGCCTCCGGCGAGACCCTCGCCGACCTCGGGCTCTCCCAGGAGACGGTGACGCTGCACGGCGCCGCCCTCCAGTGCCGCATCACCACCGAGGACCCCGCCAACGGCTTCCGCCCCGACACCGGCCGCATCAGCGCCTACCGCTCCCCGGGCGGCTCCGGCATCCGGCTCGACGGCGGAACCACCCACGCGGGTACGGAGATCAGCGCGCACTTCGACTCCATGCTGGTGAAGCTCACCTGCCGGGGCCGGGACTTCAGGGCCGCCATCGGCCGCGCCCGGCGTGCCGTCGCCGAGTTCCGCATCCGCGGCGTGGCCACCAACATCCCCTTCCTCCAGGCCGTCCTGGACGACCCGGACTTCCAGGCGGGCCGGATCACCACCTCGTTCATCGAGCAGCGTCCGCACCTGCTCACCGCCCGCTCCTCGGCCGACCGCGGCACCAAGCTGCTCACCTACCTGGCCGACGTCACCGTCAACAAGCCGCACGGCGAGCGCCCCCACCTGATCGAGTCGACCACCAAGCTGCCCCCGCTGCCCGCCGGCGAGCCCCCGGCCGGGTCCCGGCAGCGGCTGGTCGAGGCCGGCCCGGAGGGCTTCGCCCGCTGGCTGCGCGAGTCGCCCACCATCGGCATCACCGACACCACCTTCCGCGACGCCCACCAGTCCCTGCTCGCCACCCGCGTGCGCACCAAGGACCTCCTCGCCGTCGCCCCGGTCGTCGCCCGCACCCTGCCCGAACTGCTCTCCCTGGAGTGCTGGGGCGGCGCCACCTACGACGTCGCGCTCCGCTTCCTCGCCGAGGACCCCTGGGAGCGCCTGGCCGCCCTGCGCGAGGCCGTCCCCAACATCTGCCTCCAGATGCTGCTGCGCGGCCGCAACACCGTCGGCTACACCCCGTACCCGACCGAGGTGACCGACGCCTTCGTCCAGGAGGCCGCCGCCACCGGCATCGACATCTTCCGCATCTTCGACGCCCTCAACGACGTCGGCCAGATGCGCCCCGCGATCCAGGCCGTACGCGAGACGGGCACCGCGGTCGCCGAGGTCGCCCTCTGCTACACCGCCGACCTGTCCAACCCGGACGAGCGGCTCTACACCCTCGACTACTACCTCCGCCTCGCCGAGCAGATCGTCGAGGCGGGCGCGCACGTCCTCGCCGTCAAGGACATGGCCGGCCTGCTGCGCGCCCCGGCCGCCGCGAAGCTGGTCTCGGCGCTGCGCAGCGAGTTCGACCTCCCGGTCCACCTGCACACCCACGACACCGCGGGCGGTCAGCTGGCCACCTACCTGGCCGCGATCCAGGCGGGCGCGGACGCGGTGGACGGCGCGGTGGCCTCCATGGCCGGTACCACCTCGCAGCCCTCGCTGTCGGCGATCGTGGCCGCGACCGACTACTCGGAGCGTCCCACCGGGCTCGACCTGCGTGCGATCGAGGACCTGGAGCCGTACTGGGAGAGCGTCCGCAGGGTCTACGCCCCCTTCGAGGCGGGCCTCGCCTCCCCGACCGGCCGCGTCTACCACCACGAGATCCCCGGCGGACAGCTCTCCAACCTGCGCACCCAGGCCGTGGCGCTCGGTCTCGGTGACCGCTTCGAGGACATCGAGGCGATGTACGAGGCCGCCGACCGCATCCTCGGCCGGCTGGTCAAGGTCACCCCGTCCTCCAAGGTGGTCGGCGACCTCGCCCTGCACCTGGTCGGCGCCGGGGTGCAGCCGGAGGACTTCGAGGCGACCCCGGACCGGTTCGACATCCCCGACTCGGTCATCGGCTTCCTCCGCGGCGAGCTGGGCACCCCGCCCGGCGGTTGGCCCGAGCCGTTCCGCACCAAGGCCCTCCAGGGCCGTGCCGCCGCCAAGCCGGCGCCCGAGCTGACCGCCGAGGACCGCGAGGGCCTGGCCAAGGAACCCCGTACCACCCTCAACCGGCTGCTGTTCCCGGCGCCGACCCGCGAGTTCGAGGCCCACCGCCAGACCTATGGCGACACCAGCGTGCTCGACAGCAAGGACTTCTTCTACGGGCTGCGCCCGGGAAAGGAGTACGCGGTCGACCTGGAGCCCGGCGTCCGGCTGCTGATCGAGCTCCAGGCCGTGGGCGAGGCCGACGAGCGCGGCATGCGCACCGTGATGTCGAGCCTCAACGGGCAGCTGCGGCCGATCCAGATCCGCGACCGGGCCGCGGCGTCCGACATCCCGGTCACCGAGAAGGCCGACCGCGCCAACCCCGGCCATGTCGCGGCCCCGTTCGCGGGCGTGGTCACTCTCGCGGTGGAGGAGGGCGCGGAGGTCGAGGCGGGCGCCACGGTGGCCACCATCGAGGCCATGAAGATGGAGGCCACCATCACCGCCCCGAAGGCCGGCCGGATCTCGCGCCTCGCCATCAACCGCATCCAGCAGGTGGAGGGCGGCGACCTGCTGGTCGAGATCTCCTGAGGCCGGACAGCCCCGGGGAGCGGGGGAGGGCCGGGTCCGCCCGGCCCTGCCCGGCTACGAGCGGGAGAAGTGCGTGCTCAGCAGGGCCTTCAGCAGGTTCGGGTCGCGCTGGGTGTAGTAGGCGGCGCTCGCCACGAACACGTCACGGCCGCGTACCGCCAGCGAGGTCGGGTTGGACAGACCCTCCTGCACCGTCAGCACGCCGGCGTGGCTGCCGTCCGGGGCGACCAGCGCGACCTCGTTGGACGAGCTCAGCGCGGCGAGCACGAGGTCCGAGTGCCCGGGGAAGACGAAGTCGTCGACCCCGGTGAGGCCGGTCGCCCTCGTCCGGACCGCTCCCGCCGCGCCGTCCGCGCCGATCGGGATGCGCAGCAGGGTGCCCCGGTCGGTGTTGGTCACCCACACCGCGTCCTTGTGGACCTTGATCCCGTTGGCGCCGAAGCCGGTGGCCGACGGGAGCCCGGAGAGCGCGGTGCCCGTGGCCCAGGCCGTGGGCGTGCCGCCGGACCGGGGGATGCGCCAGACCGTGCCCAGTGCCGAGTCCGCCGCGTAGAGCATGCCGTGCTTCTCGTCGAGGGCCAGCCCGTTGGGCAGGCCGGCCACCGGCAGCTGGGCGATCTGTTCGGGCGTGCCGCCGCCTGCCGGGATGCGCCAGACGCCGGTCCTGTCGGTTCCGGTGGCGTAGTTGACGTACAGCGTGCCGTCGTGCGCGCGGGCGAGGCCGTGTGTGACCGCGCTGTTCACGAGCGGTGTCCGGGGGTTTCGCTCGTCGGGCAGGGTGGCGAGGACACGGACCCGGCGCTCCCGGGTGACCTTGACCACCTGTCGGGCGAACGCGAAGGACATGTCGACCGCGCCGCCCTGCTCGGCGACGATGCTCTCGGGTGTCTGTCCCTGGGCCAGATCGAAATGGGCGACGGTGTGGGGGCGGGAGAGGACCGGCTCGTCGCTCGCGGCCGGAACCGCCGCGAGCAGGCCGATCGCGACCACGGCCGGGGCGACGCCGGCCCGGCGGGGGAATCGGGGCATGTGACCTCTTTCGACGGGAGCGCAAGGCTCCGGCGTACCGGTCACACCAACATGACGCTTCCCCGTCCCCGGGCAGCGGCAGCCGGGGCCGCTACGTCGCCCGCCCGGCGCACGGCGTGGCCCCGCATGCCGCGCAGCCGGGTGACGGCCCCGGCGGCCCCGCTCAGTTCCACATGGGGTAGTTCATGACCTGCGTGTATCCCTCAGGCCTGGCACCGGCGTAGGTCAGGTTCAGCCGCGTGAAGTGCTGCACGTCGGGGTGCTTCGTCCAGGCCGTCGGGCGGTCGAGCCGTACGGTCACCGGGTACTTGTGGAACTTGCCGGCCGCGCAGTACGGCTTGCAGTCGTTCACCAGGTTCACGCCCTGGGCGACCGCCGTGCTGTCGTTCCACTGGGTCCAGTGCATGCCGGTCAGGAGGCTGTTGCCGTCGCCGCAGGCCAGTATGAAGTCGGTCGGCCGGTACCGCTGGTGCCAGAGGCAGTCGACGAGCACCGGGTGCTGGGCCGACGCCCGCGACGCGGAGGGTGTCGGCGGCGTCGCCGAGGCCGTCGTCATGCCCGCCGTGAGCAGCAGGGCCGCCCCGAGTCCGATCGCCGTTCCCACCACTGGTCTGCGCATGGTCGCTCCCGCCCGTTCCGCCGTACACGTTCCCTTCGACGCTACGACCGTCCTGCGGGATGTACCACTTGCGGCGTATTCGCCAGTCCGTTCATGTCGTGGTCCCCGGTGGAGCGGGAGGCGATCTGGGTGATCAGGCCGAGCACCAGGAAGACCCAGATCAGGACCTTGGCGGCGGTGTCCAGGACCAGGGGCCGGGTGGCGGAGCGCACCTCCTCCCCGGCGGCCGGCCGGTCGCCGAGGAGTCCCTTCGGGTAGACGGGGGTCAGCATGGTGGTGTACGCGCCGAACCGCATCCGGTAGCGGGCGACCGCGGCCGTCGCCCCGAAGACGGGCCCGGGCAGCCGCCCCAGCACGATCCCGATGATCCAGAAGATCCAGCCGACCGCGAACCAGCCGGTCGCCGCGAGGTTCGCGACGATCGCCGCCGGGATCATCAGGATCAGCCGGAACAGCACCGCCAGCCGGTTCAGGGTGGTGGGCCGCAGCTCGATCTGCACCGGGTGGTCGGGGGCGGTGAGGGCGAACGGCGGATACCGGTCCACCAGGAGCATGGAGCTGGCCGCGATCCGGGTCTCGTAGGCGAGGTACTTGCCGAGGAACGAGGCGATCGGGTCGGGCAGCCGGCCCAGCACGAGCGCCGCGAACCAGCCGGCCACCGTGGCGAAGAACGCCGCGATGCCGAGAACGACGAGCACGACGTACTGCGGGATCAGCAGCAGCCAGCGCAGCAGCACCGTCCAGCGGCGCTGCCGCGCCGGCGCGGGGAGGTCGAGGGCGGGCCGCCATTCGGGGCCGTCCGCCGTGGCGGGAGGGCGTGGTCCCCAGCTCTGCGTCATGAGTCCTCCCGGCGTCCGGCCGCGGCGGATGGCCTCTCCATCGTGCGGCGGAGCGACGGCCCCCGCCAGGGTGGACCGGGCGAACTCAGCCGTGTTTGACGGTCAGGCCGTAGAACGCGACCCGGGCGCCGTTGGTCGTGCTGTCGGAGGACGACTGGTTGTACGAGCCCGCCTTGAAGTACTGCTTGTACTGGTTGAAGGAGGACGGGATGGCGTAGTGCGTCGTAGTGCCGTTGACGGTCAGGTCGATGGTGTTCCCGCCGGAGACCGCGATGGTGTACGTCCAGGTCTTGCCGATCGACACGTGGCCCACGCTGTGCGGGGTCTGGCCGCCGTCCGGGGAGTTCTCGGTGCCGAGGACGATGTCGCCGTCGGAGTGGTAGTACAGCTCCAGCAGCGGCTTGGTGGAGGAGCCGCCGGTGCCGAGGTGGATCTGGCCCACGCACACGTTCTTGGTCACCGAGACCACCCGCAGCGTCGCGCTCATCCGGTGGCTGCCGCCCAGCGACCAGTTGGCGGCGCTGCCGTCCCGGTTCATCTCGCGCAGTTCGGAGCGGGCGTAGTTGGAGTTCGGGGTGGTGACGCCCTTCTCGGGCGCCCAGAAGGTCATCGCCCCGTCGCGGGTGTCGGTGTAGAAGTACGCGTCCTGGTAGCCGTTCGCGCCCTGCAGCCGGGACGAGGGGATGGTGGTCGGCGAGCCGGGGGAGCCGACCGGTTCCTGGAGCTGCCATACGGACAGGTCGAAGTTGCCGCCGGGCGCGACGTCCGGGTTCGCCGCGTCCGCGCTGCCGCCGGACAGGACGGTGAGGGCGAGGGCGAGGCCCGCGGCGGTGGGCGCCGCGAGCAGCCGGGGACGGTTCACGTGGGGGGTCCTTTCGTCAGATGGCTGCGCCCGGAGCTCACCCACGGCCGTTCATGTGTGTGAACTCTGGATGCATCCGTAACCGCCGATGACCCGTGAAACTAAAGGTCCGGACCAGTCCCGTCAAGGGTTCAGCAGGCGCCCTCGTCCTGCCAGGGGCCCCACTCGGAGGCGCCGGGCACCTCGTTCTGGGTCCACCACTTGGCCTTCCAGTTGTGGCTGTTGTAGGAGACCTCGTTCCCGGCCGTGTACACGGCTGTAGAGCTCCAGGCGGTCTTGCAGGAGGTGGGCGTGGGTGTCGGCGTGGGGGTGGGGGTGGGTGTGGTGGTCGGCGGGGTGACTCCGGCGAACTTCACCGAGTACGTGGCGAAGTCCCAGGCGCCCTGTGCCACGCTGGAGCAGGTCCCGGACGTGGTGCCGTTGTTGTCGACCGGGGTGCACTGGCGGTCGCGGTTCAGGGACCAGAACGTGAAGCGGTCCATGTTGTGGCTCGTCGCGTAGTCGAGCACGGTCTGGAAGTCGGCCTGGGTGAAGTACTCGCCGGTGTCGCTGCGGCCGTTCATCCCGGAGAAGCCCTCGTGGGCGTAGGCGGTCGCCTGGTCCCAGCCGAAGGTGGACTGCAGGATCGAGTTGAAGTTGGTGAGCGCGCTGGTCTGCGAGGCCGCCCCGCTGAACCCGCCGTCGAACGGCATGATGGAGAAGTTGTTGGGCGTGAACCCCTGCGACTTCGCCTCCAGCAGCATCTGCTTGCCGAACCAGCCGGTGCCGTCCGCCGTACCGGCCGTCGTCACCGACACGTACAGACCCGGGTTGTTCTGCTGGAGGATCTTCGCGGCGCCGATCTCGTTCTTGATCGCGGCGGTGTTCTCGTACTCCGGCTCCTCCAGGTCGAAGTCGATGGCGTGCAGTCCGTACTTGGTGACGACCTGCTGGTAGGCCGCCGCGGTGGAGGCCGCGTCCGCGCAGGTCTGCCCCAGCTTGGTGCCGCCGTAGCCGCCGATGGAGACGGAGACGTCGCCGCCCTTGGCCCGGATCGTGTTGATCACCGACTGGACGGCGGTGTCCGAGGAGACCGCCGCCGTGCCGCCCCAGGTGGGCGAGCAGCCGCCGCCGTTGGGGGCCAGGACGAACGCCAGCTGGAAGGCCTTGAGACCGGTGGCGTCCATGATGGCGGCCGCGTCCGGCGGGTTGTTGTCCAGTGGCATCAGGTAGGGGGCGGCCGCGTACCACCGGTTGCTCAGTGCGGTGGTCGCGCCCGAGGCGTTGCTCGCGACGAGCGCGGTGGTGCCGGCGGCGGCGAGGGTGACGGCGGCAGCCGCGCCCAGACATGCGCGAAGGGGTCTCACTGGTGCCTCCAGGGGGCCGGGGAGGTGGGGTGGGTCCCAGCTTCCGGAGGTGTCGCGGTCACGTCAATGAATTGGACTGGACCAAAGCCCACTTTGGACTAGACCATACGATTTCTTTACTTGGCGGGGCGGAGCAGTTCCAGCCTCCCGAACCGCACCTTCACGCCGGGTGACCAGAGCACGCTGACCGGCGGTCCCGGCATCGCCGGCAGGCCCGCTGCCTCCATCAACTCGTCGTCCAGGCCGAGGAGTTCCGCCCGGTGCAGCGGCCAGGGCGCATGCTCGTTCGGCAGGTGCGCGGTACGGCCGTGCCAGGTCGCGTGCAGCCCCCAGCGCGCGGTCAGGAAGTGCTCCAGCGGCGAGGGCTCGGCGATCGGCGCCCCGATCCGCACGACCGCCCGGCTCGCGGCCGCCGGGCGTCGCCGGCGGCAGGTATAGGTCACGACATCGCCCTCGCGGTGCAGCCGCATCGCTGACCAGAGGTACGGCAGCCGGAACCCCAGCCGCCCCACCAGTACCGGGAGCAGCCGGGTCGCGTCGAGCGACCTGAACACCACCCCACGGCGGCCGTGCCCGTCCACCGAGTACAGCCGTACGTTCGTCTCGCAGAAGGTGCCCAGATACGGCAGCCCCGGCCCCGGCCCGAAGCCCGTGCCCCGCATCAGGAACGGGACGAGCCCGACGTAGGTGACCCCGTCCAGGGTGTCCGGCCGGGTGCCGGCGGGCAGCAGTCCCGCCACCTTCTCCGGCTCCACCGGCCAGTGCAGAAAGGTCAGCTGGTGCCACCCCTGCACCATCGTCGGCCACCGTACGGGCCGCGGGGTGGACGGGGTTGTGGGCTCGGTCGCCACGGTCTCCATGGCACCGGTGATAGCACGCCAGTGCGATCCGATGGGAGCGTTCCGGGCGGGCGCGGCGGAGCCGGTCCGGTCGCCGCACAGCTCTTCCGTGGCGGGCCGGCCCGCCGGATCCGGCTCGCGACCGGCCCGCGGTCCGGTCGCCGCTCCCGCCTTGGGCTCACCCGCAAGACCTTCGGCGGCCTCCGGACCGGCCTCTCCGGACGCGTCCTGGACAGCGGCGGCTCAATCCGTCCCCGGCCGGTACGCGGCGGGTGAGGTCGCCGGCTCCGGCGGCGGCGACCTGACGGCGGTCCGGCGGCGGTCCGACGGAAAGGGCCGGGAAAGTACGGGTCTCTCCACCCCCAACCTGCCCCGGCAGTGGCACCCTTGACAGCGTGCGTACTGTTTCGCGACGTTTGAGCGACACCTCCGGACCGGCGACCCCGTCGCCGGTTCCGGAACGAAGGTGTACAGCGGGGAACAGGAGCTGTTCGTAGAAACGGCAGAACGCGGAAGACGCGTTATGGGGGGAGCGGTCGCCATGCGATCCAGAGGCCAGTGCAGAGGTCCTTCCGGGAGCCGGCCCGGAAGCCATGCTTCAGACATCTCGTCAGCCGAAGGGCGGTTGATCTGAGGTGGACATCACGATCCACAGACCCGGCGAGCTGACCGAGCCGCTCCGCCGGGCCTGGCACGGCGCGATGGACGAGTCGCCGGAGTACGCCAACCCCTTTCTGGCCCCGGAGTTCACCATCGGCGTCGGCAGACACCGGGCCGGCGTACGGGTGGCGGTCCTGCGCGCGGACGGGGAGCCCGTCGGCTTCCTCCCGTACGAGCGCAACGCCCTCGGCGTCGGCCGGGCCGTCGGCCTCGGCCTCTCCGACTGCCAGGCGCTCGTGCACCGGCCCGGAGTCACCTGGGACGCCCAGGAACTGCTGAGCGCCTGCGGGATGTCCATCTTCGAGTTCGACCACCTGGTCGCCGAGCAGAGACCTTTCGCCCCCCATGTGACCGGCACCTTCGCCTCGCCGGTGATCGACGTGAAGCCCGGCGACGGCGGATACCCCGAGTGGCTGCGCGCCACCTACCCGGGCCTGGCGAAGACGACGCTGAAGAAGGAACGGCGCCTCGGCCGCGACATCGGCGACCTGCGCTTCGAGTTCGACGAGCGCGACCCGGCGGCCCTGCGCACCCTGATGCGCTGGAAGTCCGCCCAGTACCGGCGGACCGGCCGCATGGACCGCTTCGCCCGCCCCTGGATCGTCGACCTCGTGGACCACCTCTTCCACGTCCGCGAGGAACACTTCACCGGCGTGCTGTCCGTGCTCTACGCCGGCGACCGGCCGGTGGCCGCGCACTTCGGCCCGCGCTCGGCCACCGTACTCGCCGCCTGGTTCACCGCCTACGACCCCGAACTGCACTACTACTCACCGGGGTTGATGATGCATCTGCGTACCGCCGAATCGGCTGCGCGCGGCGGTGTCACCCTTGTCGACCTCGGACGCGGCGACAAGGAGTACAAGGACTGGCTCAAGACCCGCGAACTGCGGGTGGGGGAGGGGTTCGCCACCCGAACCCACCCGGTGGCCGCGGCGCACCGCCTGTGGCGCCGGCCGGTCCGCGGCCTGCGCAACACCGTCCTCGCCCATCCCCGGCTGCGCGAACCGGCGGACCGGCTGCTCAGGACGGTCGGCACGCTGCGCGCGTCCCGCCGCCCGGACGGCCTGCGCAAGGGGTGAACCGACCCGCGCGGCGGCGGCCGGCGATGCCCGTCCGTCGCCGCGTGGCGGACCGCTCGCCCGCCGTTCGCACTATGATCCTGTAAAGGTGAGAACCAGGGGTTTGCCCTGCTAAGGATGGAGCCTCGGCCGGAGTGATCCATGCCCCGCAAGCGTTCAACGGACGACGACGAGCTGCTGGCCAGACTGAGGTCGCTCACCGCCCAGGCACGCGAGCGGGCCGAGTACCAGCGTTCCCAGGTCGAGCTGGCCGTCGCCCTCCAGCGTGGCATGCTGCCCCGGGACCTGCCCGACACCCCCCGCTTCCATCTGGCCGTCCGGTACGCGCCCGCCTGCTACGGGCTGAACGTGGGCGGTGACTGGTACGACGCCTTCACGCTGCCCGACGGCCACATCGGCCTGACCATAGGCGACGTCCAGGGGCACAACATCGAGGCGGCCGCCTTCATGGGCCAGGTCCGGGCGGCCCTGCGGGCGCTGGCCTCGGTGACCGGCGAGCCCGCCGAACTGCTCGCCCGCACCAACGACCTGCTGGTGTCCCTGGGCACCGACCTCTTCGCGACCTGCACCTTCATGCGGCTCGACCCGGAGACCGGGGTCCTGGAGAGCGCCCGGGCCGGCCACGTCCCGTTCGTGTGGGCCACCGCCGACGGGAAGTCCGGGCTGGGGGAGGACGAGGGCGGACCGCCGCTGGGCATCGAGCCGGGCATCGAGTACCCCGTGGCCCGCCACCGGCTCACCACCGGCGGCATGGTCGTGCTGCTCACGGACGGGGTGGTGGAGGGGCCGTCGATGCCCATCGAGGAGGGCCTCGACCAGGTGGTACGGCTCGCGGGTGTCGCCGCCGTCGCCGGTCTCGAGGCGCAGTCCCTGGCCGCCGCCGTGATCAAGGGCGCGGAACGGGTGGGCCACGAGGACGACGCGGCCGTGCTGGTCATGGGCCACGACGACCTGGACCCCACGCCGTAGCCTCCGGGACCGGCGCGCACCCGCCGGGCCGGCCGCGGACGGCTCCCGCCTCGCCGGGACGGCCGCCGCGGTGTGTGATGGCTGGTGTGGTGGGTAACCAGGAGCTGCGCCGGGCGGCCGTCTTCGCCCTGCGGACGCTGGCCGTCGCCACCTGCTACTTCGCGGCGGGACGGCTCGGCCTGCTGTGCCGGCTCACCGTCGAGGGCGCCGTCTTCACCCCCATCTATCCGCCGACCGGCGTGGCGCTGGCCTGTCTGCTGGTCCTCGGCCTGGGCTGCTGGCCGGGCGTCACGCTCGGCGCCCTCCTCCTCGTGCTGTCGATCGGCCCGCCCGGGCCCGACCTCCTGGGCATCCTCGTCGGCAACACGGCCGGCCCGGTCTGTGCCTTCGTGCTGCTGCGCCGGGTCGGCTTCCGCACCGACCTGAGCCGATTGCGCGACGGCCTCGCCCTGGTATTCCTCGGCGCGCTCGCCGCCATGCTGGTCAGCTCAACCGTCGACGTGGTCACGCTGATCCTCGCCGGCAAGCTCGACGCGACCCACTTCTGGCCCATCTGGCTGGCGTGGTGGGTGGGCGACGCGATGGGTGTCCTGCTCGTCACCCCGGTCCTGCTGGTGCTGTTCGAAACCCGTCGGCCCCCGTCCACGGCCCGCTGGAAGGAGGCCCTGGCCCTCGTGGTCGTCGCGGCCGGCCTGCTCCCGCTGGCCACGCTCAGCTCCTTGAGCGCGCTGTTCCTCGCCTATCCGCTGCTGATCTGGGCCGCGCTGCGGTTCCGGCTGGCGGGGAGCGTGCTGTGCGCCCTGTTCACGTCGGTCGTGGCCGCGGTCGCCGCGACGGACGGGGTCGGCGCGTTCGCGCACCTGTCCCCCGTCGAGGTGATGCTGAAGCTGCAGCTGTTCAACGGCTCGCTGGCCCTGACCGCACTGCTGCTGTCGGTCGTCATCACCGAGCAGCACAACACCCGGCACTCCGTCGCGGAGGCCTGCAAGGAGCTGGCCGAGGCCCTGGAACACCTCACCGCGCACGAGTCCCCGGCCGGGCGCGCCCCGCCGCAGGCGGAACGACGGCGCGAGCGCGGCGCGCGGTGACCGACGGCACGGGGGACCGGGCGAGCCGCCCGGTCCCCCGGTGGAAAACGCCGGTCCGGGATCAGACGGTGCCGCTCGCCGTGATCTCGACCTTGGCCTTGGGGGCGCCGCTCTGCGAGCCGTAGCTCTCGATCCTGTCGACGATGTCCTGACCCTCGACGACCTCACCGAAGACCACGTGCTTGCCGTCCAGCCAGGACGTCACGACGGTGGTGACGAAGAACTGCGAGCCGTTGGTGTTCTTGCCCGCGTTGGCCATGCTGAGCAGGTACGGACGGTCGTGCTTGAGGTCGAAGTTCTCGTCCTTGAACTTCTCGCCGTAGATGCTCTTGCCGCCGGTGCCGTCACCCCGGGTGAAGTCACCGCCCTGGAGCATGAACTGGGGGATGATCCGGTGGAAGCCGGAACCGGCGTACCCGAAGCCGTGCTGCCCGGTGGCGAGCTCACGGAAGTTGCGGGCCGTGTCGGGCACCACCTTGTCGAACAGGCTGAACACGATCCGGCCGACCGGCTCGTTGTTGATCGAGATGTCGAAATAAACGTTGTCGCTCATGCAGGTCAACCTATCGCGAACCGTCCCCCGGTCCTCCCCATGGGGCCGCACAGCCCGGGGTGTCGGGGTGCGGGGGCCGCTCAGGGGCCCACCAGGGTGTCCAGGAGCTCCCGGCCGGCGGGCCAGTCGCCGAGCCCGCTCGCGGAGTTGAGGTGTCCGTGCGTCCCGACGGAGTGCCTGCGCGCACCCCATCCCGCGGCCAGCGCGGCGGAGGCCGCGGCGCCGCCGTACGGGTCGTCGTCGCTCGCCACCACCAGGGCCGGGCCGGGCAGCGGGCGGGCGGTCAGCTCCAGGAAGGTCGGCGCGGCCGCACCCGGGAACGCCGGTCCCCGCGGGTCGGGCGGCGCGGCCAGGAACGCCGGGACCCGGCCGGGCCGGGCCCGCGCCAGCCACTCGGCGGCCGCCCAGCAGCCGAGGCTGTGCGCCACCAGCGCCACCCGGCCGTCCCGTGCGACGGCGACGTCATGGGCGGCCTGCACCGCGGCGACCCAGTCCCGCAGGTCGGGCCGGGTCCACGAGCCCGGGGCGATGCGCACCGCCGCGTCGCCCCACGCCTGCTCCCACCGGCTCTGCCAGTGCCTGTCGTCCGACCCGTCGATCCCGGGGATGATGACGTACGCGACCACCGCCGACCGCCCTTTCCGTCGTGACCCGGCGCTGCCCGGGTCCGTCCTGGGGGCGATTCTGCACGGACCAGTGGCGGCGGCACGGCCCGGCAAGTGATCCAGAGGAAAGTGGGGACGACGACGATGGAATCACTCGACGACATCGACCGGGCCATCCTGGAACTGCTCCAGACCGACGGCCGGCTCACCGGAGCCGAGGTCGGGCGGCGGGTCGGGCTCTCCCAGCCGGCGGCGGGCGCCCGGATCCAGCGGCTGGAGAAGAGCGGTGTCATCACCGGCTACCGGGCCGTCGTCGCCCCCGCCGCGCTCGGGCTCAACATCCACGCCGTGGTCCGGCTGCGCACCACGCACGCGCAACTGCCGATGGCGCTCGCCCTCGCCGCCCGGACCCAGGAGGTCGTCTCGACGCTCCGGGTGACCGGCGAGGACTGCCTGCTCTTCGACGTGCACTGCACCCACGCAGAACGCCTGGAGGAGGTCGTGGACTCCCTGGCCCGCCACGGTCCGGTCACCACGTCCCTCGTGCTGCGCGGCTACCCGCCCAAGACGCTGCCCACGAACCCCTAGGCGCGAACTCTCAGTAGCGCCGTTCCAGCCGGTCGAGCACCGCCTGTGCCATGGCCGCCTCGCCCTTGGCGTTGGGGTGGGCGGGGGCGGCCGGGGAGGTCGGCTGGAGGGGCTCGATCCAGCGGTCGGCGGGGGCCTTGCACATGTCGTGGCCGACGGTCGGCCCGTACGTGTCCACGTACCGGGCGCCGTTCCAGGCGGCGACCATGCGCAGCATGAGGTTCAGCCGGTTGCCGGTGTCCCGGAGATAGGGGAAGTCCTTGGCCGCGAAGGGCACCGTCGGGTAGCAGCCGCTGCCGTCGTCGGGCAGCAGGTCGGGGTAGCCGACGACCAGGATCCGGGCGTGCGGGGCCCGGGCGCGGATCGCCCGCAGCACCTTGTCGACCTTGGGCGCGGTCTGCGCGATGGTGACCGTCAGCTGGTCGGTGCCGGACGCGTTGTAGTACTGCTGGCAGGGGTTGCCCGTCAGGTCCTTGGAGCTGAGGGCCGCGCAGGTGCCGATGATCGAGCTGAACCCGATGTCGTTGCCGCCGATCTGGACGGTCACCAGGTCGGTGCTCCGCTGGACGGCGTCGAGCTGGGGGCCGTTGGTGCCCTGCGCCTTCCACATCTCGGCGGTCGTCGCGCCGGCACAGCTCACGTCCTTGAACGCGCTCACGTGCCGGGCCGCCGCCACCAGCGAGGGGTAGTTGTGGTCGGAGCGGGCGCAGTTGGCGTCCACCTGCGTCGGGATGACCGGGCCCGAGGTGTAGGAGTCGCCGAGCGCCACATAACTGGTGCCGCGGTCGTGGCCGGGGCCGTGGCCGCCGCCGTGCGCCGCGGCCGGTGTCGTGGACGCGGCCACCAGGGCGCAGCCGCCCAGCGCCGCCGCCACGGTGGCCTTCCGCCGGTGCCGTCTGGCCGGACCGTCGGACGGGATGCCGTACGCCATGGAGTTCCCCCCTGGAACCGGGACGCGCACGGAACCGGTCCCGACGGGCGGCCCGCACGCGTGTGTCGGTGGTCTGTATACCGCCCGGTAGGAGTCCGTAGCCAGAGGTCGGACGCAAGGAACTGGATCGAGTAACCCGCCCTGCCCGCAAGGGCATCCGGTCCGGGCGGCGGCCCGGCGGCGTCCCCTGCGATGGAAGTTGGAAACCGATCGGTTTACGATGGGCGGCACCGAAGGAAACCGATCGGTTTCCGATCTCTGCGCACGTCTGGGAGTGTGAGTGTCATGACCGCGATCAAGGACTCCGTCGTCCTCGTCACCGGCGGCAGCCGAGGCGTCGGAAAGGCGCTGGTGGAAGAGCTGTACGCGCGCGGCGCCGGCAAGGTCTACGCCACCGCCCGCGACCCGCGCTCCGTCACCCACCCCGACGCGGTGGCGCTGCCCCTGGAGGTCACCGACCCCGCTTCCGTGGCCGCCGTCGTCGAGCAGGCGCAGGACGTCACGGTCCTGGTCAACAACGCCGGGATCGCCCTCGGTACCGAGTTCCTGACCTCGCCGCTCGACGACATCCGTCGCGAGTTCGAGATCAACTTCTACGGCCCGCTGCTGCTCGCCCGCGCCTTCGTCCCCGTCATCGAGCGCAACGGCGGCGGCCACCTCCTGAACGTCCACTCGGTGCTGTCCTGGGTCGCCGAGGGCGGCGCCTACAGTGCCTCGAAGGCGGCGTTCTGGTCGCAGACCAACAGCCTGCGCCTCGCGCTCAAGCCGCGCGGCATCGGCGTCACCGGCCTGCACATGGGCTACGTGGACACCGACATGGCCGCGCATGCCGACGGGCCGAAGGCGAAGCCCGAGGACATCGCGGCGGCGGCGCTCGACGGCGTGGAGTCGGGTGCCTACGAGGTACTGGCCGACGATGTCACCCGCTGGGCCAAGGGCGCCCTGTCGGGCGACCTCGGCGCCATGTACGCGCAGCGCGGCCTGTGACGGGGGCCGGCGTCGGTCCCGTGGCGGTCCCCGTGACCTGCCGCGGGACCGCGGCGGCCGAAAAACCCCCGTCCGAAGGCTTGTCGCCCAGTTGCCTCACCACTTAAATCAAAACCTGAACTAAGCCGTGCGATGCGGTCGTTGTCCGCACCGTCACGTCCACCTCAGGGAGCCGCTGATGAGACGACTGAGATCCTTGGGCGTAGTGCTCGCCGCCATGGCCGCGCTGCTCGCCCTGCCCACCGCCCACGCGCCGGCCGCCCGAGCCGCCGACGCCGCGCTGTCGCAAGGGAAGACGGCCACCGCCTCCTCCGAGGAGAACGCCGGGACCACCGCCGCGAACGCGGTCGACGGCAACACCGGCACCCGCTGGTCGTCCGCGTTCACCGACGACCAGTGGCTCCTGGTCGACCTCGGCGCCACCGCCCAGGTCAACCAGGTGGTCCTCGACTGGGAGACCGCCTACGGCAAGGACTACAAGGTCCAGATCTCCTCGGACGGCAGCAACTGGACCGACCTGCAGTCCGTGACCGGCGGCGACGGCGGCACCGACACCCTCACCGTCTCCGGGCAGGGCCGCTACGTCCGGATGCTCGGCGTGCACCGCGCCACCCAGTGGGGCTACTCGCTCTGGGAGTTCCAGGTCTACGGGACCACCACCGGCACGCCCCCGGTCCAGGGCGGCGGCGACCTCGGCCCCGACGTGATCGTCGTCGACCCGTCCACGCCGAACCTCCAGGCGAAGTTCGACTCCGTCTTCGCCCAGCAGGAGTCGGCCCAGTTCGGCACCGGCCGCTACCAGTTCCTGCTCAAGCCGGGCACCTACAACGGCATCAACGCCCAGATCGGCTTCTACACCTCGATCTCCGGGCTCGGCCTCAACCCCGACGACACCCAGATCAACGGTGACGTCACGGTCGACGCCGGCTGGTTCAACGGCAACGCCACCCAGAACTTCTGGCGTTCGGCGGAGAACCTCGCCATCACGCCGTCCAACGGCACCGACCGGTGGGCCGTG
The DNA here is from genome assembly GCF_055565975.1 of Streptomyces sp. NPDC028289. NCBI lineage: Bacteria > Bacillati > Actinomycetota > Actinomycetes > Kitasatosporales > Streptomycetaceae > Streptomyces > Streptomyces sp. NPDC028289. Next base: position 341,212 of record NZ_JBVHTI010000006.1, read on the forward strand.
GCTCAGGCGGCCCCCTTCCGCCGTATCCACGTCAAGGGCGGCCTCAACCTCGCGCCGAACGGCTACGGCTGGGCCTCCGGCGGCTACATCGCCGACTCGAAGATCGACGGCACGGTCGGCCCGTACTCCCAGCAGCAGTGGTACACCCGCGACAGCTCGGTCGGCGGCTGGACCAACGGCGTCTGGAACATGACCTTCTCCGGGGTCCAGGGCGCACCCGCGACCGACTTCGCGACCGGCTCCTACACCACGCTGGACAACACCCCGGTCTCGCGTGAGAAGCCCTTCCTGTACCTGGACGGCAGCACCTACAAGGTCTTCGTCCCCGCCAAGCGCACGAACGCCCGGGGCGTCTCCTGGCCGGCGAACGCGGGCACCTCCCTCCCGCTGGACCAGTTCTACGTCGTCAAGCCCGGCGCCACGGCCGCCACCATCAACCAGGCTCTCTCCCAGGGCCTCAACCTCCTGTTCACCCCGGGCATCTACCACCTCGACCGGACCATCGACGTCACCCGCGCCAACACGGTGGTCCTCGGCCTCGGCCTCGCCACCCTCGTCCCGGACAACGGGGTCGACGCCATGCACGTCGCCGACGTCGACGGCGTCAGGCTCGCCGGGTTCCTCATCGACGCGGGCACCGTCAACTCCGACACGCTGCTGCGGATCGGCGACCCCGGCTCCACCGCCGACCACTCCGCCAACCCCACCACCATGCAGGACGTGTTCGTCCGCATCGGCGGCGCCGGACCCGGCCTCGCCACCAACTCGGTCGTGGTCAACAGCAACAACGTGATCATCGACCACACCTGGCTGTGGCGCGCCGACCACGGCAGCGGAGTCGGCTGGACCACCAACCGCGCCGACTACGGCCTGCGCGTCAACGGCAACGACGTCCTCGCCACCGGCCTGTTCGTCGAGCACTTCAACAAGTACGACGTCTACTGGAACGGCGAACGCGGCCGCACGATCTTCTTCCAGAACGAGAAGGCGTACGACGCCCCGAACGTCGCCGCCATCACCCACGACGGCGTCGTCGGCTACGCGGCCTACAAGGTCGCCGACACCGTGACCACCCACGAGGCCTGGGGCCTGGGAAGCTACTGCAACTACACGGCCGATCCCACGATCGTGCAGTCCAACGGCTTCCAGGTGCCGACCGGTTCGGGGATCAGGATGCACGACCTGCTGGTGATCTCCCTGGGCGGCATGGGCCAGTACGCCCACGTCGTCAACACCACCGGATCGCCGACCTCGGGGACCAGTACCACCCCGTCCAAGGTGGTCCAGTTCCCGTAGCCGGGCCGGGTTCGGCAGCGCCCCGTAAGGGGCGCTGGGGGTACCCCGGCCGAAGGCTGGGGGAGGAACTGCGCGACCGGCCACGATGGCGCCGCAGTCGGCAAACGGCATGTCGCGGCACTTCCGGCGGAGCGTCTAGGCCGTCCGCCGCGGTGCCGGCCGCCGTAGCAGCAGCCGTCGTGCGGGCCGTTCCACGCCCTCGTACAGGAGCCAGGACAGGCCCAGCGCCACGGTGAACGCGGCGGCGGCGACGGCGGTGCCGGTGAGCAGGTGGAAACGCGGGCGGGTGCCGAGCAGATGGGTGCCCGCCCGCAGCACCAGCAGATGGACCATGTAGAACGCGAACGACAGTTCGCCGAGGCGGACCAGCCACCGGCGCCGCCACAGCGAGGGCAGGCCGTGCAGGTCCGCGACGGCCGCTGCCGGGATGAGCAGCGCGAAGCCCGTGAGGGTGCAGGCGGTGGCCGCGTACTCGGCGGTGACCTGCGGGACCAGGAAGTAGCCGATGATCGCCAGAGCCAGCGAGGCCTCCAGGCCCGGGCCGCGCCACCGGCCGAGCAGCACCAGCCGTGCGGTGGCCGCGCCCAGCACGAACTCGGGCAGCCGGGCGGCCGGGAAGGAACTGATCGGCTGTGCCCACCAGTGGTGCGCGTCCGTCCAGGCCAGCGCCAGCACGGTCAGGGCGGCCAGTGCGGCCAGCGCCGTGGCACCCCGTCCGCCCAGGCGGCGCAGCAACAGCGCCAGCAGCGGGAACGCGGCGTAGAAGAAGGCCTCGCACGCGAGCGACCAGCTGACCGGGTCCAGGGTCTGCCACCACGGCCGCCACCAGGAGTGCACCAGGAACACGTCGGCCAGGCCCTGCAGCAGGGTCGGCCTCGGCTGGCGGGGCAGCGTGCACACCATGACCAGCGCGACGGCGACGGTGACCAGGTGGACCGGGTAGACCCGGGCGACCCGCCGCCACCAGAAGCGCGTTGCCCGGTCGCCCGGCCGCGCGGACCACATCAGGACGAACCCGGAGAGGAGGAAGAAGAACGACACCCCCGAGGCACCGGCCTCGAACCCCCAGGACATGATGCGGCCGCCGGTGCCGCCGAAGTAGCGGAAGTTGTGCACGTGCAGGCCGAAGACCAGCAGTGCGGCCATCCATCTCAGTCCGGTCAGGGAGGGCAGCGGAGGGGAGGCGGCGGACGGCAGGGTGCGGGCGGGTGGCGCGGCGGCCGGAGCGGTCGGAGGGGCCTGGGTCGCCGTCGTCATCGAGTCACCTGCCGGAGGGTTCGCGCGTGGAGCATGAAACGGAGCGTTGCCCGTTCCACGCCTTTCATTCCGGCCTCGTACGAAACATCACACCAACGCCGAGGCGCAGCCTCGGCCATCCGGGCCGTCGCCCGCGCCGCGCCCCGCACCCGCCGGAGTGGCGCCTTGACCCGCGCCTTTGGGACGCGGGCGGCGCATCGGAAGACGGGGCACGGACGGATGACGCCCGCCGCTGCCGCGTTGACGATGCGGTTCGGCAGCGCCCCGTAAGGGGCGCTGGGGGTACCCCCGGCCGAAGGCTGGGGAAGGAACTGCGCCACCAGCCACGACGGCGCTGCAGACGACCGACGACAGCAGTCGGCACTTCCCGCTGAGCGCTCAGCGGGTGGACGCCGTGGCGACCGCGCTCGGCCGGTCCTCGGACGGGATGTCCCGGACCGCCGACGGAGTCGCCGAAGCGGGCGCGGACGATCCCCGGGTGGGAGCCTGCGTGGTCTCCCGTTGCGTCGGCGCGACACTGGGGCTCGGACTGGGAGTGGCGGGCGTCGGGGATCCCGAGGGGCGGTGCGGGGCGGGATGCGTGACGGCCGGCGGGGCCAGGGGCACCTGTGGGGAGGCCGGTGCCGCGGGTGCCGTCAGATGCAGCGACAGGGCGACGCTGACGGCGACGGCACAGGTCACCCCGGCTCCGGCCGCCGTGCGGACCAGGCGGCGGCGGCTCGCGGCGCGCCGGATCTCCTCGTAGCGGCCCGGCGGCGCACCGAGGTGGGCGGCCGGCGGCCGCAGGATGACCGCCAGCGGATCGTCGGGGCCGTCGAACCCGGGCTCGTCGTCAAAGCGTGTGGTCAAGGCTTCTCCTCAGATGACCGCGCAGCAGTTCTCGGGCCGCGTGCAGATCGGCCTTGACGGTTCCTTCCTTGCGCCCGGTCAGCTCGGACACCTCCCGGATCGGCATGTCAGCGTAGTAGTGCAGCAGGATCGGCACCCGCAGCCGCTCGGGCAGCGACTGCACCAGCAGCCGTACCGACGGGTCCGCCGGCTCGGTGTGCGGGCGGATCGCGGCCTCCGAACCGACCCGGCGCACCGCCCGGCGCTCGCGCTCCAGCTTGCGCCAGTGGTCCCGGACGAGGTTGGCCGCGGTGACGTAGAGGAAGCCGCGCGGCTCCTCCACCTTCGTCCACCGGGCCCACAGCCGGGTGAAGGCCTCCGAGGCGATCTCGTGCGCCGTCTCGTCGTCGTCGACCAGACGGCGGCACCAGCCGGCCAGGCGCGGGTACAGGGCGGCGAACAGCTCGGAGGCCGCCGTGTCACGGGACCGTTTCAACGTTCTCCAGGGTCGTGGGGGATTTGCTCGTCGGACTCGTCGGGGAGGATGCGGGACCGGTGGCGTACGTTCCACCGGTCCCGCATCCGTTCCGGCGGGTCAGGGTGTCGTGCCGGTCAGCGTGGCGAAGACGATCACGTTGTCGAGGTAGCCGTCGCCGCCCCGCGGACCGCCGCAGGTGATCAGCCGCAGCTCCGGGCGGGCCACGTCCCCGTACACCTCCTGCGTCGGGAACGCGGCCTTGGCGACCGTACGCACCTTGTCCACGGTGAACACCGCCGACCTGCCGTTCTCCAGGCGCGCCACGGCCTGCTCGCCACGGCGCAGCTCCGCGAGCCGGCGGAACACCCCGTCCCCGTACGCGCCGACCGTGACATGGCCGAGGATCACCGACGGACCGGTCTGCCCCGGGGTGGGGGAGTAGCGGTACCAGCCCGCCCGGTCGTGCGCGGTGACCGGCGGCACCTGCACCGTGCCGTCGGCGGCCAGGCCGAGCCGCAGCAGCGGGGTGTCGACCCCGATCGCCGGGATGCGCAGCCGGACCGGCGTGGACCGGCCGAGCGCGGTGGGCGCGGCGGACCCGGTCGTGGCGGTGCCCGTGGACGGCGGCGGCGAGGAGGCCGTCCGCCGGTGGGCGGCCGGGGCCGTCCGGTCCGGGGCCCGGTCCGCGCAGCCCGCCAGCAGCGAGGCGGTCGCGGCGGTGACGAAGGCGCGCCTGGAGAGCGGGGTCATGCCCCGGTCGCCCGGCGGCGACGGACGGCGAACACCACCGCGCCCGCGGCGAGCGCGGCCGCCGCACCTCCGCCGATCAGCGCGCTGTCGGAGCCGGAGTCCTTGGACGGCTCCGTCACCCCGGTGTCGGGCGCGCCCTGCGGCACCTCCGCGACCTGGCGCGAGTCCCGCGTCGGCGCGGGGGTCGCGGCCCGGGTGGGTTCGGCGGACGGCGCCTCGGACGGGACGGCGGACGGCTCGGCGGACTGCGCCACGGTGGGGACCGGGCTCGGGGTGGTGCTGTCGGCGAACGCGGGCACGGTGCCCGCCAGGACGGCGGTGCAGGCCAGTGCCGTGGCGCTCAGGACGGTTCGGCGCATGAGGACGCTCTCTTTCGTCGGCCCGCCGTGGTCGGGGCGGGCTGAGTTACGGATCGAGCGGAGAGACGAACCGGCACCGGGGCGGGTTGTAAAGAGATGGCAAAGTCGTGCGGCGGAAGTCGGCCGGAGAGGCGGCCGGGCCGGCGTCGGCCGGTTCGTCACCAGACTTGAGTGGTTTGTTTTCTTGAATCACTCGTGTTTAAGGGGATAGGTTGGTGCCATGACCGCATCCCAGCCCCCGACGACCGCCGACGAGCTGCGCGGTGCCGGCCTGCGGGTGACGGCCGCCCGCGTCGCGCTGCTGGAGACCGTCCGCCACGGCGACCACCTGGACGTCGAGGCGATCGCCTCGGGCGTCCGCGAGCGGGTGGGCCACATATCGCTTCAAGCCGTGTACGACGCGCTGCACGCGCTCACCACGGCACGACTCATACGCCGTATCGAACCGGCCGGCAGCCCGGCCCGGTTCGAGGGGCGCGTCGGCGACAACCACCACCACGTCCTGTGCCGGTCGTGCGGTGCCGTCGCCGACGTCGACTGTGCGGTCGGCGACGCCCCGTGCCTGACCGCTTCGGACGACCACGGCTTCGCGATCGACGAGGCCGAGGTCATCTACTGGGGCCTGTGCCCCGCCTGTTCCACCGTCAGCAGTTCCTGAGTACGTCGATCCGCCCCTTCCGGAAGGATTTCCCCCATGTCTGAGGCCCAGGAGAACGCGGGCAAGTGCCCGGTCGCGCACGACCGCGCACCGCACCCCACCCAGGGCGGCGGCAACCGCCAGTGGTGGCCCGAGGGGCTCAACCTGAAGATCCTTGCCAAGAACCCCGCCGTCTCGAACCCCCTCGACGAGGGTTTCGACTACGCCGAGGCCTTCCAGAACCTCGACCTCGCGGCCGTGAAACGTGACATCGCGGAGGTGCTCACCACCTCGCAGGACTGGTGGCCGGCCGACTTCGGCAACTACGGCCCGCTGATGATCCGTATGGCCTGGCACAGCGCGGGCACCTACCGCATCTCCGACGGCCGCGGCGGCGCCGGCGCCGGCCAGCAGCGCTTCGCCCCGCTCAACAGCTGGCCGGACAACGGCAACCTCGACAAGGCGCGCCGTCTGCTGTGGCCGGTCAAGAAGAAGTACGGCCAGGCCATCTCCTGGGCCGACCTCATGATCCTCACCGGCAACGTGGCCCTGGAGTCGATGGGCTTCGAGACCTTCGGCTTCGGCGGCGGCCGCGAGGACGTCTGGGAGCCGGAGGACGACGTCTACTGGGGCCCCGAGAAGGTCTGGCTCGACGACCAGCGCTACACCGGTGACCGCGACCTGGAGAGCCCTCTCGGCGCCGTCCAGATGGGCCTCATCTACGTCAACCCGGAGGGCCCCAACGGCAACCCGGACCCGATCGCCGCGGCCCGCGACATCCGCGAGACCTTCCGCCGGATGGCGATGAACGACGAGGAGACCGTCGCCCTCATCGCCGGCGGCCACACCTTCGGCAAGACCCACGGCGCCGGCCCCGCGGAGAACGTGGGAGCCGAGCCCGAGGGCGCGCCGATCGAGCAGCAGGGCCTCGGCTGGAAGAGCACCTACGGCACGGGCAAGGCCGGCGACGCGATCACCAGTGGTCTGGAGGTCACCTGGACCACCAAGCCCACCCAGTGGAGCAACGATTTCTTCGACATCCTCTTCGGCTACGAGTGGGAGCTGACCGAGTCCCCGGCCGGCGCCAAGCAGTGGGTCGCCAAGGACGCCGAGGCGATCATCCCCGACGCGCACGACGCGTCGAAGAAGAAGCTCCCGACGATGCTCACCACCGACCTGTCGCTGCGCTTCGACCCGATCTACGAGCCGATCTCGCGCCGCTTCCACGAGAACCCCGACCAGTTCGCGGACGCGTTCGCCCGCGCCTGGTTCAAGCTGACCCACCGTGACATGGGCCCGAAGTCCCTGTACCTCGGCCCGGAGGTCCCGGCGGAGACGCTGATCTGGCAGGACCCGCTGCCCGAGGCCGAGGGCGAGGCCATCGACGCGGCCGACGTCACGGCGCTCAAGGCCAAGCTCCTCGACTCCGGCCTCACGGTCTCGCAGCTCGTCTCCACCGCCTGGGCGTCGGCCTCGACGTACCGCGGCAGCGACAAGCGCGGCGGCGCCAACGGCGCCCGCATCCGCCTGGAGCCGCAGCGCGGCTGGGAGGCCAACGACCCCGACCAGCTCGCCCAGGTCCTGCGCGTCCTGGAGGGCGTCCAGCGCGACTTCAACACCGGCGCCAAGAAGGTCTCCCTGGCCGACCTGATCGTCCTCGGCGGTGCCGCCGCGGTGGAGAAGGCCGCCAAGGACGCCGGTGTCGACATCGAGGTGCCCTTCGCCCCGGGCCGGGTCGACGCGACCGACGAGCACACGGACGCCGAGTCCTTCGCGGCCCTGGAGCCGACCTCGGACGGCTTCCGCAACTACCTCGGCAAGGGCAACCGCCTCCCCGCCGAGTACCTGCTCCTCGACCGTGCCAACCTGCTCGGCCTCAGCGCCCCCGAGCTGACCGTCCTCGTCGGCGGCCTGCGCGTCCTCGGCGCCAACCAGGGCGGCTCGAAGCACGGCGTCCTCACCGAGACGCCGGGCGTGCTGACCAACGACTTCTTCGTCAACCTGCTCGACATGGGCACGACCTGGAAGTCCACCTCCGAGGACCAGTCCACCTTCGAGGGCCGCGACGCCTCCGGCGCGGTCAAGTGGACCGGCACCCGTGCCGACCTGGTCTTCGGCTCCAACTCCGAGCTGCGCGCCGTCGCCGAGGTCTACGCGAGCGACGACGCCAAGGAGAAGTTCGTGAAGGACTTCGTCGCCGCCTGGACGAAGGTTGCCAACGCGGACCGGTTCGACCTGGTCTGACCGACCGGGATCCGATGCCCGGACCGGCTCCCCGTGAGCCGGTCCGGGCATCTTTACGGCTCCTTGGTCAACTCCCCACCGGTACGCGTGCGTAGCGCGCTGCACATGAGTCGTTCTTTACCCCACCATGACCTCGACTCCCGTTGTTCATGCGACCTTCGCAGACTCTGCACGTCCTGAGCCATCCCCCGTACCGGTCGCCCGCGGGAGTTCCGAACATGAGCCACGGTCACAGCCACGACCACGGTCACGGTCACCACCACCATCACCACCACGGGGACGGCGACGCCGCCTCGTCGCTGCCGCCCGCCCTCGATCTGTCGGTCCCCGACGCGGAGCTGACGCCCGGCCAGCTCTCCCGCCGCTCGATGCTGCGCCGCACCGGCCTGCTCGGCGCCGGCCTCGCGGCGGGCAGTGTCCTCGCCGGCGCGGGTCAGGCCGCCGCCTCGGTCTCCTCCGCCCACTCCCAGAGCGGCCGTTCCGGCGGCTACCTGTGGCTGGCCGGCGACCACCACATCCACACCCAGTACAGCTCCGACGCCAAGTACCGGGTCATCGACCACGTCCGGCAGGCCAACGCGCACGGCCTGGACTGGATGGTCATCACCGACCACGGCAGCGAGACCCACGCCAAGATCGGTGTCGAGAAGGTCAACCCGGACATCGTCGCCGCCCGCGACCAGATCGACGACACGCTGGTCTTCCAGGGCCTCGAGTGGAACATCCCGGCCGCCGAGCACGGCACGGTCTTCGTCCACCCCGGCAAGAACGAGGTCGCCGTCCTCAAGGAGTTCGAGAACTCCTTCGACGGCTCGGTGAAGGGCGCCTCATCGAGCAGCCCCGCCAACGAGGCGCTGGCCATCTCCGGGCTCAACTTCCTCGCCGAGCAGGTACAGCGCCGCAACGTCAGGGACGCGCTGTTCCTCGCCAACCACCCGGCCCGCAAGGGCATCGACTCGCCGCACGAGATCCGCGCCTGGCGCGACGCCCAGCCGTCGATCGCCGTCGGCTTCGAGGGTGCCCCCGGCCACCAGGCGGGCGGCCTGCCCAAGCCGAACGGCCCCGGCTCGGCCCGCGGCATCTACGACAACAGCCCGAGCGCCGACTCCTTCGCCGGCTACCCGCTGGAGAGCTACCGCACCTGGGGCGGCTTCGACTGGATGACCGCCACCGTCGGCGGCCTGTGGGACAGCCTGCTCGCCGAGGGCAAGCCCTGGTGGATCACCGCCAACTCCGACTCCCACAACGTCTACGCCGACACCGCGGTGCGCGGCCCGAACAGCGACTTCAACGCCAACGGCCGCTACGAGGACCCGGTCTACGGCACCGGCATCAGCCTCACCGACACCGACTTCTGGCCCGGCCAGTACTCCCGCACCCACGTCGGCGCCTCCTCCTTCTCCTACAAGTCGGTCATGGACGGCATCCGGGCCGGCCGCGTCTGGGTGGACCACGGCGGCCTGATCAGCGGCCTCGACGCCCAGCTCCGCTCCGGCTCCCAGGCGGTGACCCTCGGCGACGTGCTGCACGTCCGCAAGGGCAGCAGGGTCGACCTGGTCATCGAGATCAGCCTCGCCAACGGCCCCAACTGGGCGCAGTTCGTGCCGTCGCTGGCCCGCGTCGACGTCATCCAGGGCGATGTCACCGGCAAGGTGAGCGACAAGGACACCTTCGCCACGCCCGCCACCAAGGTCGTGAAGTCCTTCGAGGTCAACAAGGCGACCGGCACGGTCAAGCTGACGTATTCCCTCGGCCGTCTCGACAAGCCGGTCTACGTCCGGCTGCGCGGCACCGACGGCAACCGCTCCGCGGTCGGCTTCAACGGTGCCGCCGTGGACCCGGCCGGCCCGGCCATCGACGTCCTCGGCGACGCCGACCCGTGGAAGGACCTGTGGTTCTACTCCAACCCGATGTGGGTCCTGCCCGCATGACCTCCCCGCACCACGCGTCCGGCGTCCGCTCCGTCATCGGGGTGGACGCCGGTACGGCGACCCTGCGCGAGGCCGACCACCTGATCCACCGGCTGCTGGACCAACTGTCCCTCGCGGACGGCGTGTTCGCCTGCACCCACCTGTTCCGTACCGACGAGCGACGGGGTACGACGGTCTCGCTGGCCGTCCCCGGCCCGGACGCGGACGCGGTCTGGCAGGAGTTGGTCCACGTGCTCCCGAAGGGCACCGGCCTCGCCCTGGCCGACCGCTCCCACGGCCCCGGCGACGCGGTGGACACCGCCCGGCTGGCCGCCGCCGCACCACCCGCCTCCGGCCGGGCCGTGGCCTACCCCGGCGTGGCGCACCTGACCGGCACCGTCACCGTCGCGGACCTGCTCGACCGCACCGCCATCGAGCACCTCGTCGTACTCGGCGCACCCGGCGTCCAACTCCCGCCAGCCGCCGAGGTGCTGACCCAGGACCATGTACGCCCGGAGTGGCGCGACGGCGTGCTCACCCTCACCCTGGTCCCGGCCGTGGGCGGCCTGCTGGCCCCCTTCGAGGTCCCCAACCCGACCCCCTGCTGTGCGGACCACATCTGACGCGAGGGTAACCCCTTAGTGACATGGCCTGGTCAAATCTGTCAGGCTTCCGACTCGCACCACTTCGTCATGCGTGAGGCCGCCACCGGCGCATCCCAGCCGGACCGGCGGCCACCGAGCAGGCCGGGATCCCGGCCTCCGCAAAGGAGTTTCGTGTGAGATCGACCCCCCACAAGGCCCTCGCCACCAGCGCGTTGGCCATCGCGGCGCTCGCCGCGGCCCTGCTCCCCGGCAGTACGGCGTCGGCCGCCGACCAGGCGGCCTGCACCCCCGCCCAGGTCGTCACCAACGGCGGCTTCGAGAGCGGCACGTCACCCTGGACCCAGTCCTCGACCAGTGTGATCACCAACCGCTCCGGCCAGTCCGCCCACGGCGGCTCCAGTTTCGCCTGGCTGGACGGCACCGGCTCCACCCACACCGACACGCTCTCGCAGAGCGTCAGCATCCCCTCCGGGTGCGCCGCGACGCTCACCTTCTGGCTGCACGTCGACACCGCCGAGACGACCTCGTCCACGGCGTACGACAAACTCACGGCGAAGATCGGCAGCACCACGCTGGCGACTTACTCGAACCTGGACAAGAACACCGGGTACGTGAAGAAGTCCTTCGACGTGTCCGCGTTCGCGGGGCAGACCGTGACCGTCGCCTTCACCGGTGCCGAGGACTCCAGCCTCCAGACCAGCTTCGTCCTGGACGACGTCGCCCTCGACACCTCGGCCGCCACCACCCCCGGCGACACCACCCGCACCCCGGCGTCGCCGTCGTACACCGTGAGCCTGACCAGCAACTCCACCGGCACCGGCTGGACCGGACACGAGAGCGTGACCTTCACCAACGCCTCCTCGACCGCTCTCAGCGAGGTCTACCTCAGGCTGTGGGACAACTACCACGGCACCTGCTCGGCCCCGCCGATCACCGTCAGCAACGTCACCGGCGGCACCGCGGGGGCGCTCTCGGTCGCCTGCACGGCGCTGGAGGTCGCCCTGCCGACACCGCTGGCGCAGGGCCAGAGCACCACGATCGGCTTCGACCTGGGCATCACCGTCCCCAGCGGCGCCGACCGCTTCGGCTACGACGGCGCCTTCAGCATGATCGGCAACGCCCTGCCCGTCCTCGCGGTCCGGGACGGCTCCGGCTGGCACCTCGACCCGTACACCAACAACGGCGAGTCGTTCTACTCCCTCGCCGCCGACTTCAAGGTGACCCTGGACCACCCCACCAGCCTCCTGGTCCCGGCGACCGGGACCTCCGTGGACACCCCCGGCACCAGCGGCCGTACCGTCACCACCGCGACCGCCTCCAAGGTCCGTGACTTCGCCTGGGCGGCCGGGCCGTTCAGCAAGATCTCCGGCACCTCACCCGGCGGAGTCCCGGTCAACATCTACTCCGTGTCGGGCATCAGCTCCTCCAGCGCCCAGTCGATGCTCACCACCGCCAAGTCGGCCGTCGACGCCCACGCCGGCCGCTTCGGGGCCTACCCCTACGGCGAGCTGGACGCGGTCATCGACAACAACTTCTGGTTCGGCGGCATGGAGTACCCGGGCTTCGTCCTCGACCTGGTCAGCACCACCGCGCTCACGCACGAGATCGGCCACCAGTGGTGGTACGGCATCGTCGGCGACGACGAGTACAACAGCCCCTGGCTGGACGAAGCGTTCACCGACTACGCCACGGACCTCGCGCAGGGACTGTCCGGCACCAACTGCTGGAACAGCGTGTCCTGGGCCTCGTCGGCGGAGAAGATCACCAACTCGATGGCGTACTGGGACGCCCACTCGTCCCGCTACTCCACCGTCGTCTACGGCTACGGCAAGTGCGCCCTGCACGACCTGCGCCGCCTGATCGGCGACACCGCGATGACCAACCTCCTGAAGAGCTACGCCAGTTCGCACTGGTACGGCGTCTCGACCACCGCCGAGTTCAAGGCGGCGGCCCAGGCGGCCACCAGCACGGACCTGACGTCGTTCTGGACCACCCACCGCATCGACGGCTGACCCCTCCGGCCCGCGGGGCCGGCGAGGCGCGCGGGACGGCCGCAGACACCGGCCGTTCCGCGCTGCTCAGGTCAGGGGATGGCCAGTTCGGCCCAGATGGTCTTCCCGGAACCGGTGTAGCGCGTGCCCCAGCGCTGCGACACCTGGGCGACGAGGAACAGGCCGCGGCCGCCCTCGTCGTCCCGGCGGGCCCGCCGCAGGTGCGGTGCCGTGTGGGCGTTGTCGGAGACCTCGCACAGCAGGCTGCGGTCCCTGATCAGCCTCAGCATCACGGGCCCGGTGGCGTACCGGATGCTGTTGGTGACCAGCTCGCTCACCACCAGCTCCGCGGTGAACGCCAGGTCGGACAGGCCCCAGGTCTCCAGCTGGCGCTCGGTGTCCGTGCGCGCCTGCGCCACCATCGCCGGGTCGGGCGGCAGCTCCAGGTCCACCACCTGGCCCGCGCCCAGCCGCCGGGTGCGGACCAGCAGCAGCGTGGCGTCGTCCGCCTGCGGCCCGGGCGGCAGCGTCGACAGCGCCCGGTCGCACAGCTCCTCCAGCGGGCACCGCTGCCAGGTGAGCACATGGGCGAGACGGTCGATGCCGCTGTCGATGTCGGTGCGCCGGTCCTCCACCACCCCGTCGGTGAAGAACGCCACCACACTGCCGTTGGACAGGCTCAGCTCCACGTTCTCGTAGGGCAGGCTGCCCAGCCCCAGGGGCGGCCCCGGCGCGAGCGCGGACAGCGCCACCGAGCCGTTCGCGTCGGCCACGATCGGCGGAGGATGACCCGCGCTCGCCCAGACACAGCGGCCGCTCACCGGGTCGTAGATCGCGTACAGGCAGGTCACCCCGAGCGCCTCGTCGCCCAGCCCGTCGTCCGCGTGGGGTTCGGAGTCCTGCGCGACCAGGCCGTCGAGGCGGGTCAGCAGCTCCGCCGGATCGAGGTCCAGCAGGGCCAGGGTCCGTACGGTGGCGCGGAGCCTGCCCATGGTCGCGGCCGCGTGCACACCGTGGCCGACCACGTCGCCGACGGTCAGCCCCACCCGGGCACCGGAGAGCGGGATCAGGTCGAACCAGTCGCCGCCCACGCCCACCCGGCTGTCGGCGGGCAGGTAGCGGTACGCCACGTCGACCGCGCTCTGCTCGGGCAGATGCTGCGGCAGCAGGCTCCGCTGGAGCACCAGGGCCGCGGCGTGCTGGCTGGTGTAGCGGCGGGCGTTGTCGATGCCGACGGCGGCCCGCTCGGTCAGCTCCACCGCAAGGGTCTGCTCCTCGGGCCCGAAGGGGTCGGGGTTGCTGCTGCGCCGGAACGTGGCGAGGCCGAGGACCGCGTCCCGGGCGAGCAGCGGGACGAACAGGCTGGAGCGCCGGTCGGCCGGTGCACGGCCGTCCGGTGACCCGGGCGGAGCGGCGTCGACGACGGGGCGGCTGGTGGCCAGGCTCAGTGCCTGCGGCGACGACGGCGGATAGGAGACGGGACTGGTCCGGAACTCCTCCGGGGTCCGGCCGTGCATCCGCAGCAGGCTGTGCCCCGGCGCCGACCCGGTCGGCGGCTGCCGGCCCTCGATGACCGCCGGCGGGAGGTCCACCAGCACCTCGTCGGCCAGCTGCGGCACCGCCACGTCGGCGAGCTCCGCGGCCGTACGGCGCACGTCCAGCGAGGCGCCGATGCGCTTGCCCGCCCGGACGAGCAGCGACAGCCGTTCCTGGGCGCGGTAGCGGTCGGTGATGTCCAGGGACTCCTCGAACAGCCCCAGCGGCTCGCCCCGGGCGTCCACCAGCCGGTGGTACGAGCAGGACCAGACGTGCTCGCGCCCCGGGTCGGCGGGGGCCCGGCCCCGATAGTGCATGCCCATGATCGGTTCGCCCGTCGTGAGCACGTGCTCCATGATCTGGTCCTCGTCCGGAGGGTGGTGGCGGGAGATGAACTCGCCCTCCGGAAAGAGGTCCGCGGCCGGACGGCCCACGTACTGGGCGACCCCCGCGAGCTCCAGATCGGTGGAGACGTTCCCCCAGACGACCCGCATGTCGGTGTCGAAGATCGTCAGTCCCACGGAGGACTCGGTGGCCAGCCCCTGCAACATGGCCAGCTGCGCCTCCCAGCAGCGCAGCGCCTCCAGCTCCGCCGCGACCACGACGGTCGCGGCCACCCCCTGGGACACCAGGGGGCTGAAGGCCACAGCCGCGCGCAGGGTGCGCCCGTCCCGGCAGGACAGGTCCAGGACCGTGCTGCGGGGCCGGTGCGCCGTGCAGAGCGAGGAGGGCCGCCGGCCGGGAGCCGTCGCCAGCAGCAGGGCCGCCGGCCGGCCGAGCACGTCCTCGGCCGGGTGTCCGAGGAGGCGCTGGGCCGAGGGGCCCCAGCCCGAGATGCGGCCGTCGGCGTCCAGCACCGCGGCCGCGGCCTTGGTGAGGTCCAGAGGACTGTGGAAATCGACGTCGGCCGCGTTCGGAAAACGATCCATGGGCACCGCTTCCCTCCGTGCCCCCTCAGCATCCCGTGCCGCACGACGGACGACAACCGCACGGACCGTCGCCGCCCCCTGGTACCCGGAGGCGGCTCCGACGGACCTCACCGCAGGACGTCGCTCGCCGGCTCCCACAGCCGCTCGACGGTCCGGGACCCGGCGCGTACGGCGCCACGCCGGGGGGCGGCACCGTCATGACCGGTTCCCCGCGGCTCCGCGCCGGCGCTCCGCCCCTCGGGCACCGGCGCGAGCCGCGTCGGCAGCGCGGGGTCGAAGTCGACCGGGACCGGGCGGGGCAGCAGCCCGCCGTCGCTGCCGATCTGGTGCAGCACGCCCGGGACCGGGTTGCCGTCCTCGTCGACGAGGACGAGCTCGTAGATGCGCGCGTTGGAGGCGTTGACGAGCCGGAAGCGGTACCAGCCGTCGGCCACCTCGGCGTACGGCCAGATGCGGCCGTTGACCGTGGTGTACGGGGTGGTGACCGGCTTGCCCGTCTCCGGGTTCCGCTGCTGGACGATCACCGTCTTGTGCAGCAGCCGGCCGTTGAGGCGGCCGTCCTCGTCGGTGTCCAGGTTCCGGTCGGCGAGCAGCAGCGGGATCTCCCGCTCCCCGCACGGCAGCCCGAGGGCGTCCTCCTCGTCGTCACGGACCAGGTAGGTGCCGTACAGGCCGGAGTGCACGTTCCACCGGGTGATGTTCATGGCGCGGTCGTGGTGCCACCACTGCACCGCCTGGTGATCGTTCGGGTACTCGGAGAGCTGGGCGTCGCCGGATCCGACGGCGTTGCCCGCCCAGCCGTCGTTGCCCCCGCCGGTCTGCGTCCCGTGCAGGTGGGTCACGGTCCAGGCGGGATCCGGTTGGTCCAGGCGATGCGGACGCGCTGCCCGCGGCGGACCTCGATGGTCGGACCCGGCACCTGCCCGTCGTACCCCCACATCAGGGTCGGCGGGAGCTGCGGGTGCAGCCGGACCCAGGTCGGGCGGAACCGGCAACGGCGCCACATGGGGCGCCAGTTCCTCGGGCGTCGGCGCCGCTTCCCCCGCGCCGCTCTCGGTGATCCTGTCGATGATGTCGGTCAAGGTCGAACACCCCCGTGTGTTCTGTGGTTCGTTCCTTTCACCCCACAGGACTCCCGAGGCAGGGCCGACGTTCCAGGAATGCCCCGTTCCGCCTGAAAGGGTGAATATTTCCGGCCAGTTCCCGGTCGGGGACACGGGCGCGAAAACGCCGCTCGGCACGGTCCGGGGAGGAGGACCATGCCGAGCGGGCCGGAGCGGGGGGCGTCAGCCGGCGGTGCGCTGCCTGCGGCGGAGCGTCAGGTACGTGCCCGTGGCGCCGGCGGCCACCAGGGCGCCCGCACCGAGGCTGACCGGAAGGGCCGGGAACCGGCCGGAGTCGGCCGTCGCGGCCGTGTTCACCATCGCCGGGCCCGGGGTGATGTGGGTGGTCACCGCGGAGACGTGGCGGATCGGGCCGATGTGCTTGACGGAGCCGTCCGAGTTCAGCAGCACCTGCTTGTCGTTCGGGTGCCGGAAGTCGAACATGTTGGTCAGCGAGCCCGCGGTGGCGTCGAAGGAGTGGTCCCCGACGCGGCCGGTGTGCCAGTTGTCCTCGATGAAGCGGGTGATCGAGGACTGGTCGGTCTGGGTGTGGTCGACCTTGTTCACCTTGCTGTACGGCGAGATGACCAGCAGCGGCTGCCGGGTGCCGGGGCCGCAGCGGTCGGCGTAGCCGCCGGACGCGGCCGGACCGGACTGGCAGGCGGCACTGTCGAGGGCCTTGCCGTTGGAGCCGACCGTGGTGTCCTCGGAGCCGTTGCGGGGCTTGGCGTACGCGTGGTCGTACCAGCCGTCGGAGTCGTCGTAGGCGACGACGATCGCGGTGGACTTCCACTGCGGCGAGCTCTGGATGGTGTTGATCTCGTTGACGAGGAAGTGCTGCTCGTCGATCGGGTCGGAGTAGCCGGCGTGGCCGTCCTGGTACTCACCGGCCTTGAGGAAGCTGACGGCCGGGAGCTTGCCCGCCTTGGCGACCGCGGTGAAGTCGGTCAGGTCGTAGTTGTGGTTCGCCCGGCCGTTGTGACCGATCTCGTTCACGTTCTTCGGCGCCACGTGGTGCGGGTTGGACGTCGACTTGTAGTACGAGAACGGGTTGTGGTGCGGGCTGTAGTCGACCACCGAGGCGCCGCCGACGTTGGTGTGCGTGGTGTCGCACTTGGCGTAGGAGCCGGAGGTGCCGTTGTAGGCCGTGGACGGACGGAAGCCGCCCTGGAACCAGCCCCAGGTCACCTTCTTGGAGTTGAGCAGGTCACCGATGTTCTTGCCCTGCAGCGACGCCAGCGCGCTGGTGCTGGTGCGGTCCTTGTCGGAGCAGTCGTCGTAGGCCGGGTCGGGGTCGTTGACGACCGTGCCGACGCCCTTCGCGTTCGGGGAGGCGATGGCGTACGAGTCCGGCGTCGACGTCTGCTTGCCGGTGACCGGGTCCACCGAGATCGCGCCGTGCGTCTGACCCGAGACCAGGTTGAGCGCGCCGGGCGTGGACGGGCCGTAGACCGAGCTGTAGGAGCGGTCGTTGAGGGCGTACTGCTGGGCGTAGTTCCACAGACCGGTGACGGTGTTGCCGTCGTAGTAGTCCATGACCAGGCCCGGCTCGCCGAACAGGCCGCCGGAGCACTTGTCGACCTCGGTGTTCTGCACGAACTGGTCGGCCTTGCCGCCGTCGTAGGCCAGCTGCTCGGGCCCGTAGGAGTGGTTCTGGTCGCAGGTCATCGCCTGCGACGAGGAGAGCCGCTTGGGCGCGTACTGGTTCGGGTTCTTCGTCAGTAGCCCGGCGTGCGCGACGGTGTCGATGTCCTTCGGGGTCTTCTTGGACGCCGTGAACTTCGTGCCGTCGGTGTTCGCGGCCTTCGGGTAGGTCGCAAAGTAGTGGTCGAAGGAGATGTTCTCGTCGAACAGCACGACCACGTGCTTGATCGGGGTAGCGGTCGACGAGCCGCCGCTGTGCCCGGCGGGTACGGCGGCCCAGCTGGGCGCGGTGCCTCCGAGGACCGTGAGCGCGGCGGCCCCCGCGAGAGCGCCGAGGCTCCTCATCGCCGTTCGTCTTCCTGTGCTGGCCATGCTGGTTCCCCTCCGGGCATGAACGTCACTGCGTCGTACAGCCAGGGATGCTTCGCCCGCTTCCCGGCGCTCCGGGGGAGCCATGATGGCGGGTGAATGAACACCGGGTCAGGGATGCTGGGGCAAACCTTGACGGTGTATTGACCGTTTGGGCTACGGAATTGCCACGGAGTTGTTCGAACAAGCTCAGGCGAGCAGAGCGCGGCCGTACCAGTCGTCGCGGTCCCGCACCCCGGGCAGGGCGAAGAAGTAGCCGCCGCCGAACGGCGAGATGTAGTCGACCAGCGGCTCCCCGGCCAGCCGCTTCTGCACGGTCTCGAACTGCCGGGCCAGGTCCTGCTGGTAGCAGCAGAACAGCAGGCCCATGTCGAGGTTGCCGTTGCTGTCCATGCCCCGGTCGTAGTTGTAGGCACGGCGCAGGAGCCGCTGGTCGGCGGTGGCCGGGGTGCGCGGGTTGGCCAGCCGGATGTGCGCGTCCAGCGGGATGACGTCCCCCTTGGGGTCGTCGGCGTAATCAGGCGTGTCGTGCTCGGCGTCGCCGTCCAGGGGTGCCCCGGACTCACGGGAACGGCCGAACATCCGCTCCTGCTCGCTGAGCGAGACCCGGTCCCAGAACTCCACCAGCATGCGGATCAGCCGGACCACCTGGTAGCTGCCGCCCACCGCCCACTCCGGTTCCCCGGAGTCCTTGCCTACCCACACCAGCCGGTTCATCTCCCGGCCGCTGCCGGTCTCCGGGTTGGCGGTGCCGTCCTTGAAGCCCAGCAGGTTGCGCGGGGTGCCGGACGGGCGGGGCGGACTGGTGAAGCCGTCCAGCCGCCAGCGGACCTGGATGCCGCCCCGGGTGTGCCGGGCGATGTCGCGCAGTGCGTGCAGCACGGTGTCGGTGTCGTCCGCGTGCAACTGCAAACTGAGGTCGCCGTGGCACCACTCGGGCCGGAGGTCGTCGTCCGGGAACGCCGGCATCGCCGTCAGCCGACGCGGTCTCAGTTTCCCGAGCCCGAACCGGTCGTCGAAGAGCGAGCCGCCGACGCCGACGGTCACCGCCAGCGCACCGGACGGCAGTCGCTCACCGAGGACACCCGAGTCGGCGGGCGGCGCGGTGACACCCACCGGGTCCGGGGTGCCGCCCGAGGTCAGGAAGCGGGCGCGGTCGGTGAGCGTGTGCAGCAGTTCGGTCAGCTCGGCGCGGCTCCCGGCGGTGACGTCGAAGGAGGTGAACACGGTCGTCCGGCGGGGCGGGGCGATCGCGGACTGCTGGCGGGCGCCGTGGAAGGGAGCGATCGTGCCGGGGGCGGTGGTGTCCGTGCTGCTGGGGGCGGCCGCGCCCGCGGCCAGCCCGGCCCCCGCGAGGGCCGCGCCGCGCAGGAACCCGCGGCGGCCCACTCCGCCCTCGCCGCCCGTCTGGTTCGCGCTCATACCGTCCTCCGCGGGTCGCACAGGGTCGCCACCGACGCCAGCCGCTCCACCAGGTCGCCGAGGACCGCGTCGACGTCCTCCCGCTGCCGGTGACCGAGCTTCCCCAGCGCTGTCCAGGTGCCGCCGTGATCGAAGCCGTCGAGCACCGTGCCCGCCTGCTTCAGCTCGCTCTCCAGACCGGCCAGATCCGCGTACCGGGTGGCCAGCAGCGGGTGCAGCCGGGACATGACCTCCACCGTGCCGTCCAGGTTGGCGCGGGCGGTGGCGAGGTTGCTGCCGCTGCCGTAGTCGGTACGGCCGGTCAGCTCGAACTGCACCGTGTTCTCCAGGATCTCGTGCGCCCGCAGCCCCAGCTGGGCGGGGTCCATCCGGGTCTGTGCCCAGTCGTCGCGCAGCGCGGTGACCGCCTTCACCAGGCCGGCGGCCGGGCCGCGCAGGCCGGCGGCGGACTCGCCGTGCCACAGGCCGTACTCGATCCGGTGGAAGCCGGTGAAGTCCTTGTCGTGCACCCCGCCGGGCAGTCCCGCGTCCGTGCCGTTGATCGCGCCGTCGGCGTCGCCGAAGGCGTCGTACGCGGCGCCCAGCCGCTCGTACTCCAGGTGCGCCGGCAGCCAGGCGGTGCGGGCGGCGGCGAGATCACCGCGGTCGATCGCGTCCCGCAGGGCGGCCGTCAGCCGTACGACGTCGGACAGGCCGCTGCCGACCCACTTCTGGTAGGCGAGGGCCGGCGGGATCAGGTCGTGCTCGGTGACCGGGGCCGCGGCCGGGCCGCTGCTGCCCCTGGCGATCCGGACGGTCGGCCCGGTGACGGCGTCGGCGTCGTCGGGCACGCACTTGAACGCGTACGCGCCCTTGCCGAGCCGGACGGTGAGCTCGCGGGTCGTTCCGGGCCCGATGTCCTCCACCTCGCCGTACACGGCCCGGCTCTTCGGGTCCTCCAGCAGCACCTCGGCGGCCCCGTCGGTCGGATTGTGCAGGTCGAAGACCTGGACACCGGAGACCGGCGCGCTCCACCCCCGGCCGCAGCGGCTGGCGGACACCTCCACGGTGGTGTGCGGCAGCGCGGCCGGGTCGGCGTGCGCGGGGCGTGAGTCGTGCGTGAGCGCCAGAATTCCGGCCACCAGGCATACGACGGCGACACCGACGACCGCCCAGGGACGCAACGACCTCCAGCTGAGGCCGGACAACACCATCCCGACCTCCCGGGGGTTCGTACCGTTCGTGATCGCCTCATGTTAGGCAGCCCTTTGTACTCGAACGGCCGTCCAGGGAAACCCATGACCAAGAGTTCCCTGCCGGTTCACCGGACCTCCAGCGGAGCCGCCCGTTCGGTACCGGGCCGGACCGGCCTGAAGAGGGCACGGGCAACGGCAGTCACCGAAGGCCCCGTCACCGCCTTCTGGAAGGTCGAGGCCGACACCGGCCGACTCCGCTTCTTCGGCGTATCTTTGTCGCCGCCGGCCGCCGCCCCTGACCACCGAGCGGCACGCCCTTCGACGGGTCGGCGTGCTGGGGGCGCGACGGACACGAGAAGATCGTCCGTGACCCACGCGTCCACCCGTCCCGGAAGGAACCGACGAGATCATGCGCCTCATCGTGGCCCGCGGCCCGGCGGAGGTGTCCGGATGACCGGCGCCGAGGAACACGTCCTGCTGCACGTCGACGGACGGGCCGCGCACCTCACGCTCAACCGGCCGAAGGCCATCAACGCGCTGACCCACGCCATGGTGCGCCGCATCGACGAGGCGCTCACGGAATGGGAGCACGACCCCGCCGTCGAGACCGTCGTCATCACCGGCGCGGGGGAACGCGGCCTGTGCGCGGGCGGGGACATCCGTGCCGTCCACGACGACGCCCGGGACGGCGACGGGTCGGCCGCGGCCGCGTTCTGGCGGGACGAGTACCGGCTCAACGCCCGCATCGCCCGGTACCCGAAGCCGTACGTCGCGCTCATGGACGGCATCGTGATGGGCGGCGGGGTCGGTGTCTCGGCGCACGGCAGCGTCCGGATCGCCACCGAGCGGTCACGGATCGCCATGCCGGAGACAGGGATCGGCTTCGTGCCCGACGTCGGCGGCACGTATCTGCTCGGCCGTGCGCCCGGCGAACTCGGCACCCATCTCGCCCTGACCGGCGGCCAGATCGGGGCCGCCGACGCCGTGCTCTGCGGCCTCGCCGACCACTGCATGCCGTCCGGCTCGATCCCCGCGTTCGTCGCCGACCTCGCCGGCCTGCCCGTACCCGAGGCGCTCGCCCGGCAGGTACGGCAGGCGCCCGACGGGGAGTTGGCCGGGCACCGGGCGTGGATCGACGCCTGCTACGCGGCCGACACCGTCGAGGAGATCGTCCAGCGGCTGTTCGCGCACGGCGACCCGGCGGCGAAGGAGACGGCGGACACCCTGCTCACCAGGTCGCCCACCGCCCTGAAGGTCACGCTGGCGGCGCTGCGCCGGGCCCGGCGACTCGGCTCGCTGGAGCGGGTCCTGGACCAGGAGTACCGCGTCTCCTGCGCAACCCTGGCGACCCACGACCTGGTGGAGGGCATCCGGGCCCAGGTCGTCGACAAGGACCGCGCCCCGCACTGGTCCCCGGCCACCCTCGCCGAGGTCGCCGACGCCGACGTCGACCGCTTCTTCGCCCCGCTCGGCGAACGCGAACTCGGCCTCGCCCCACCCGCCCGATCCGCCCCGCCGGCCGCCCACCAGGCGCGAGACGAAGATCACGCCTGGTGACGCGGTCTTGGCCGTGCCCCTGACACGCGGTACGGTCTGTCCGATATCGACGACGGCGAGACGGAAGCCGGTGGGAATCCGGAACGGTCGCGCCACTGTATGCGAGGGCCCCCGGGCTGCTCGTGAGTCAGACCCGTGGCCGTCGTCCTGTGCACCACCGAGTTGGGACGCGAACTCCCAGAGGAGGTCCTGCCATGGCGCAGACCGTCGCTCCGCCGACAGCCAACACCCCCGCCGTTCCCGCCAAGCTGCCGCTGTCCGCGATAGCTCCCTGGGCGGTCTTCTTCGGCATCCTGATGCTGATCCTGCTCTACTTCGTCGGCGCCGAGCAGGGCGCCACCTCCGTGTTCAGCGGCACGGACGTCCACGAGTGGGTGCACGACGCCCGCCACCTGCTCGGCTTCCCCTGCCACTGACGCGAGGGACGCCGTACCCCCCATGAACTCCGCAACGGTCCGGAACCTCCTGGTGCGGGGCATGCTCGCCGGCCTGGCCGCCGGCCTGCTCGCCCTCGTCGTCGCCTACCTGCTCGGTGAGCCGAACGTCGACAAGGCGATCAGCTTCGAGGACGCCCACGCGCACGAGCACGAGATGGAGGTCGTCTCCCGCTCCCTGCAGTCCACCGCAGGCCTGGCCACCGGTGTCCTCGTCTACGGGGTCGCCTTCGGCGGCATCGCCGCCCTGGCCTACTGCTTCGCCCTCGGCCGCGTCGGCCGCTTCTCGGCGCGGGGGACGGCGCTGCTGCTGTCCGGCTGCGCCCTGGTCGCCGTGTACGTGGTGCCGTTCCTGAAGTACCCGGCCAACCCGCCGTCGGTGGGCGACCCGGACACCATCGGCAAGCGGACCACGCTGTACTTCCTGATGATGCTGCTCAGCGTGCTCCTCGCGGTCGCCGCCGCCATCCTCGGCAAGCGGCTCCAGCCGCGGCTGGGCACCTGGTGGGCGACCGTGCTCGCGGTGGCCGCGTTCGCCGTCGTCATCGGGCTGGCCTACCAGTTCCTCCCCGTCGTCAACGAGGTGCCGAAGGACTTCCCGGCCACCCTGCTGTGGCGGTTCCGGCTCTCGGCGCTCGCCATCCAGGCGGTGCTGTGGGGCGGATTCGGCCTGCTGTTCGGCGAGTTGGCCGAGCGCGTCCTCAACCCGAAGCCGGCGAAGGCGCCGGCCGCCGCGCGCACGGTGGCCGCTCCGCACTGACCGGCTCCGCGCCCCACCACGGCGACACCGAACGACACGAGAGGGCCCACCGGAACCGTCCGGGGCCCTCCCGCGTTCGCTCACCTCGGCTACGAGCCGTGGACGGACGTCTTCGAACAGCGCCCGCCCGCCGCGGTACCCCTGCTGTGAACCGGTCGTGAACCCGCCGTGTCTTCGGCGCGCGGCCGGTGCCGTACTCGCGTTCGTGGCCGCTGACAAGGAAAGATGGGCGGCCAGCGATCGATCAACGACTGCGGAGGAAGTGGACTCATGCCGCATGAGCGAGCGGGCCGGCCGGCGGCTCCGGAGGACCTCGTCGACGTGGCCCGGCTGGTCACGGCCTACTACGCACTGCACCCCGACCCGTCCGACCCGGGCCAGCGGGTGGCGTTCGGCACCTCGGGACACCGCGGATCGTCGCTGACGACCGCGTTCAACGAGGACCACATCGCCGCCACCAGCCAGGCCATCTGCGAGTACCGGAGCGGCCAGGGCACCGACGGCCCCCTCTTCCTGGGCGCGGACACCCACGCCCTGTCCGAGCCCGCCAAGGTCACCGCGCTGGAGGTCTTCGCCGCCAACGGCGTCACCGTCCTCGTCGACAGCGCCGACGGCTACACCCCCACCCCCGCCGTCTCGCACGCCGTCCTCACCCACAACCGGGGCCGCACCACCGGTCTCGCGGACGGCGTCGTGGTCACCCCCTCGCACAACCCGCCCGCCGACGGCGGCTTCAAGTACAACCCGCCCAGCGGCGGCCCCGCCGCCTCCGACGCCACCTCCTGGATCCAGGACCGCGCCAACCAGATCATCGCGGGCGGGATGAAGGACGTACGGCGCATCCCGTACGAGCGCGCGCTCGCCGCACCCACCACCGGCCGCTACGACTTCATGGGCGTCTACGTCGACGACCTGCCCAGCGTCCTCGACCTCGACGCGGTCCGGGCCTCCGGGCTGCGCATCGGAGCCGACCCGCTCGGTGGCGCCTCCGTCGCCTACTGGGGCCGGATCGCCGAACGGCACAGCCTGGACCTCACCGTGGTCAACCCGTACACCGACCCCACCTGGCGGTTCATGACGCTGGACTGGGACGGCAAGATCCGTATGGACTGCTCGTCGCCGTACGCGATGGCCTCGCTGATCGAGAAGCGGGACGAGTTCCGCGTCGCCACCGGCAACGACGCCGACGCGGACCGGCACGGCATCGTCACCCGCGACGCCGGGCTGATGAACCCCAACCACTACCTCGCCGTCGCCATCTCCTACCTCTACCGCCACCGCGAGCAGTGGGCGGCGGACGCCGGCGTCGGCAAGACCCTGGTCTCCTCCTCGATGATCGACCGGGTCGCCGCCGACCTCGGCCGTCAACTGGTCGAGGTCCCGGTCGGGTTCAAGTGGTTCGTCGACGGACTCGTCAGCGGTGCCATCGGGTTCGGCGGCGAGGAGTCGGCCGGCGCCTCCTTCCTGCGCCGGGACGGCTCGGTCTGGACGACCGACAAGGACGGCATCCTGCTCGCCCTGCTCGCCTCCGAGATCACGGCCGTGACGGACAAGACCCCGTCCGAGCACTACGCCGACCTCACCGCCCGCTTCGGCGAACCCGCCTACGCCCGCATCGACGCCCCCGCCACCCGCGAGGAGAAGGCCCTCCTCGCCAAGCTCTCCCCGGCCCAGGTCACCGCCGAGACCCTGGCGGGCGAGCCGGTCACCGCCGTCCTCACGGAGGCTCCGGGCAACGGCGCGGCGATCGGCGGCATCAAGGTGACCACGGAGAACGCCTGGTTCGCCGCCCGCCCGTCCGGCACCGAGGACGTCTACAAGATCTACGCCGAGTCCTTCCATGGTCCCGGCCACCTGGCCCGGGTGCAGGAGGAGGCCAAGGCGGTGGTGGACACCGCGCTCGGCGGCTGACGACGGGGGCGGCCCGGTGCCGTGCCGGGCCGTCAGGTCGCGAAGGTGCGGCGGCGGGCCCGGGTCTCGGCCAGGTCCGCCGCGGCCCGGCGGGCGTCGGCCGCGAGGTGGGCCGAACCCCAGGCGAGCGCGGTGCGTTCGGCCAGCGCGTAGCCCTCGGCCGCCGCCCGGTCCTCGCCGAGCAGCCGGTGCAGGTCGGCGAGGGCGTGCGCGAGCGGTCGGCTCGCGTACGCCGCGCCCGCGGCGCCGGCCAGCTGCTCCCGCAGCGGCCGCAGGTGCCCGAGGAGGGCCGCCGCCGCGCCGTGGTCTTCGTGGAGCACGGCGAGCTGGGCGCGGAAGTCGAGCTCCAGGCCGTAGAGATGGTCCCGTGGCGGTTCCGCGGAGACGGGTACGGCCAGGGCCTCGTCGAGTCTGCCCTGGCGCGCCAGGACCAGCGCCCACGCCACCGCGACCTGGCCGGGCGCCGACTCGTACACCGCCCGGACCAGCGGCTCGACGTCGGCCGCACGCTCCTGGACCAGCCGCACGGTGATCAGCCCGAGCGTGCGCAGACCCGTGGCGTGGTGGGCGCCCACCCGCTGCAGCAGGGTGTCCGCCTCGGCATAGGCGGCCTCCGCCGCCTCGAAGCGCCCCGTCACGCAGGCCAGCATCGCCGAGGTCGCCGCGCTGAGCCCCTGCGCCCACACCAGCCGGTAGCGGCGGGCGAGGACCAGGCCCTCCACGGTGTGCCGGTGCACGGCGGCCGGGTCGTTGCGGGCGGCGGCCGTCATCGCGTCCAGGTTCTCGCAGACCCAGCGATAGGCGGGCAGGTCGTGGGCCTGGGCGAGGCCCCGCAGCTCGGCGGTGAGCGCCGGCCGGGTGTCGGTCCGGTTCTCGTGCGGCAGCAGCCGCGCCGAGGTCATCAACGCGGCGGCCATCAGCCGGGGTTCGCCGTCGGCACGGGCGAGGTCCAGCTGGGCGCGGGCCGCCTCCAGGGCCCGGGGCTGGTCCTCGGCGGCGACCGCGTCCACGAGGACCTGGAGGACCCGGGCCCGGGTCGGCCCGTCCAGCCCCGGATCGGCCGCGAGCCGTTCGAGGCGGGCCAGCGCGGTCCGGTCGTACGGCCCTTCGAGCCGGCTGCGCCAGGCCGCGGGCTCGGTCCAGGCCCCGTACACGGCCGCGACCAGGTCGCCGCGGTCGGCCTGCTCGGCGAGCTCCACCGCGCGCTGCCGGGTACGCCGGGCCGCGTCGGTGGCACCGGTGCGCACCTGCGCGCCCAGCAGCCGTACCAGCAGCTCGATCAGCCGGTCGGGCGGAGTGTCGTCGCCCGTGGTCGCGGTACGGGTGTCGATCGCCTGCTGGATCAGGGCGACGGCGACGTCGTGGGCGTAGCGCCGCTCGGCGGCCTCGGCGGCGCGCAGCGCGTAGTCGATGGCGAGCGGGGCGTCGGCCGTGCTGCCGGAACGGGCGAAGTGGTGGGCCAGGGCGGTGAGTTCACCAGGCCGGTGGTGGCGCAGCAGGCGCGCGACGCGGGCGTGCAGCCGGGAGCGCCGGGCGCCGGACAGGTCCGCGTAGACGGTGTCGCGGACCAGGGCGTGCACGAACCGGACGCGGCCGGGCCCGGGTTCGGCGAGCAGGTCGGCGGCGAGCGCCGCGTCGAGACCCTCCAGCACCTGCTCCTCGTCCGCCTCGGCGGCATCGACGAGCAGGGCGACCTCGGCCTCCAGACCCAGCACGGCGGTGAGCTGTACCACGGACCGGGCTGCGGCGGGCAGCAGGGCGAGGCGCCTGCGCAGCACGTCGCGCACCCCCTGGGGGACCTCGGAGACCGCGACCAGGGCGCCCTCGTCGGCCAGCAGCCGGGCGCTCTCCAGGACGTAGAACGGATTGCCGCCGGTGCGTTCGGCGAGCGCCGCCACGGTCGCCGGATCCACGGGCGCGCCGCAGACGGCGTCCACCAGGGTGGCGGTGTCCTGGAGCGGCAGGCCGCCGAGCGCGATCCGGTGCGGGGCGCCCGGGGCGAGGTGGGCGAGGGTCTTGAGGAGGTGTTCGCCGACCTCGGCGGGGCGGTAACCGGCGACCGTGAGCAGGGGCACCCCGGTGACGGCGGCCGCCGCCTCGACCAGGGCGAGGGTCTCGGCGTCCGCCCGGTGCAGGTCCTCCAGGAGGACGGCGAGGGGCGCCTGGGAGGCCGCGGCGCGCAGCCAGTCGGCGAAGGCGCGGTGCATGCGGAAGCGGCCGGCGCTGGCCTCGTCGTCCCGGCTCGGGGCCGCCGTGCCCTGCGGCTCCCGCAGCAGCACCGCCAGCTCCTCGGGGCCGGTCGGCGGCACCTCGCGGGCGAGCGCGCCGAGCGCCTCCACCCAGGCCCAGGCGGGCGGTGCGCCCTCGTACTCGGGGCAGCGCCCGACCACCACCCGCCAGCCGGCCTCGCGCAGCCGGGCCGCGGCCCGGTCGAGGAACGCGGACTTGCCGGCGCCGGCCGCGCCCGTGACCAGCACCAGTCCGCCGCCCTCGCGGGCGGCCCGGGCCGCCCCGGTCAGGGCCCGCAACTCCCGGCCCCTGCCGACGAACAGACCGGGGCCGGTGCGCGCGGGGGGCTCGGCTACGGGCTCGGGCACGGCCGCGCGCAGCACGTCGAGCCGCCCGTTGAGCACCGCGTGCTCCAACTCCCGCAGGGCGGGCCCCGGATCGCAGCCGAGTTCGTCGCGCAGGACGGCTCCGGCCCGGCGCACCGCGGCGAGGGCGTCGGCCTGCCGGTCGCAGGCCCACTGGGCGAGCGCGAGCAGCCGCCAGCCCTCCTCGCGCAGGGGGCTGTCCCGGACCAGCGACTCGGCGTCGGCCGCGGCCTGTGCCGCCCGGCCGGTCCGCAGATCCGCGGCCACGGCCAGTTCCCGGGCCTCCGCGTGCAGCCCGGTCAGCCGGGCCACCTCGGCGGCGGCCCACTCCTCGTCCGCGTGCTCGGCGAAGGCAGGCCCCCGCCACCAGCCCAGCGCCTCGGCCAGCAGCTGCCGGGCCTCCTCGGCCGGGGCGGTACGGGCCCGCCCGACCCAGGTCTCGAACCGCCAGGCGTCCACCGCGTCCGCGGCCAGCCGCAGGGCGTACCCGGGCGCCACGGTGACCAGGACGGTGGCCGGCGCCCGCGGCGGCCGTCCCGGTTCCAGCGACCGGCGCAGGTTCGACAGATAGGCGTGCAGCGACACACCGGCCTTGGCCGGCGGCTCACCCCGCCACAGCGCGTCCGTCATCCGGTCCACCGGTACGACACCGCCCCGGGCCGCGATCAGCAGGGCCAGCACGGCGCGCTGCCGCGGGGCACCCAACTCGACCGGTGTCCCGGCGACTTCGGCACCCAGCGGACCCAGGACTCGCAAACGCAGCACGCCGCCGGAATCTACCCGAGCGCCGCGTCGATCCCGTCAACAGACGTTAAACGCGGGCTGGACGCGGCCGTGCCGCCGGGCCGGCCGCCGCACCCACCGCCAAGCCGGCCGCCAAGCGGACGCCAAGAGGGGTGGGCCACGGTGGGCGGCCGACGCAGACATCAGATCGTTGGAGCAAGCAAGCGTGTCCCTCAACAGCAGCCACGGCGCCCCCACCACCGCCGATCGTCCTCACACCCACGAAATGATCGTGGTCCACCGGGTGTTCCGCCGCGAGTCGGCGCTGCTGCCCCGGCTGGTGCGCGCCGTGCCCGACGGCGACCGGGCCCGTGCGGCGCGGGTCGCCGCCGCACTGCGCGACTACACCCTCGGCCTGCACCACCATCACCACGCCGAGGACGAACTGATCTGGCCGCTGCTGCGGGACCGGGCCGACCACGACGAGGCGCTGGTGGACCGGATGACCGAGCAGCACGAGGCGATCGACCGCACCCTGACCGCCGTCGCCGAGTGGACGCCCGTGTGGGAGGGGTCCGGAGACCGGATACCCGCCGAGGAACTGGCGCTGGCCCTGGACGCGCACCGGATCGCGCTCCTTGAGCACCTCGACGAGGAGGAGCAGTCGCTGCTCCCGCTGGTCGCCGAGCACCTCACCGTCCCGGAATGGGAACTGGTGGGACAACGCGGCCTGGAAGGGCTGCCGAAGAACAAGCGCATGCTGGCCCTCGGCGCGATCCTGGAGGAGGCCACCCCCGAGGAGAGCGCCTACTTCCTGGGCAAGGCCCCGCTCATCGGCCGGCTGCTGTGGCGGGCCGTCGGCCGCCGCCAGTACGCCGCCTACCGCCGCAGCATGCGTGCCCCGCTGGACGGAGAGTAGACATGGCCCTCCTCGACTCCGCCCCGCTCGACGTCCTCGACGCCTACCGGACCTGCGAGTTCGCCACCCTGGGCCGGGACGGCACCCCGCTCGCCTGGCCGACGGCCGTGCGCCGCCGCCCGGACGGGACGCTGCTGCTCAGCACCTCCCTGGCGTTCGCGCAGAAGGCCCTGAACATCCGCCGGGACGGCCGTGTCGCGCTGCTCTTCTCCGACCCCACCGGCAGCGGCCTGGAGAGGGCCCCGCAGATTTTCGTCGGCGGCCACGCCGAGTGCCCCGACGAGATCATGACCGGGCCGGAGGGCGCCGAGGACTACTGGCGGATGCTGTTCGAGCGGCAGCCGCACAGCAGGGCGTACGTCACCGCGCCGATGCGGCTGGTGATGGACTGGTACTACCTGCGCCTGCTGATCACCGTCACGCCGCAAGAGGTCGTCGTACGGCCGCCGTTGCCGTTGTCCGCCGCGCCCGCGGCGCCGGCCGGTGAACTGGTCGGCGCCGCGCAGCTCGCCCGCTTCCCGACGGCGGTGCTCGCCGCACGCGACGCCTCCGGCGCGCCGGTACTGGCCCGGACCCGGCCGGTGCCCACCGGCGAGGGATTCGCCGTGGACGTACCGGCCGACTGCCCGGCCGCCGCGGGGCCCGCCGCCCTGCTGGTGCACCGGCACGACGAGCGCCTCAACCACATGCACAACGCGCTCGTGCGCGGCGAACTGCGGGCGGTCGGCACCGGATGGGTGCTGGCCCCGGGCAAGGTGGTGGAGCCGATGGGGTCGGGCCGCGTGAGTGACGCGGTGAGCGTGCTCCGCAGCACGAGGCGGGCCACCGACCGCTATCTGCGCCGGCGCGGCCTGCCCCGGCCCCGGGTGCGATGGGAGGAGTTCAGGGCGCTGGCACAGGACGCGCGGCGCAGGTGACGTCCGCCGCCGGCAGCCTGCCGGAGGCGAGGTACGCGTCGACCGCCGCGTCGGCGCAGGCACTGCCGTAGACCCCGAACACCGCGTGCTGGTCCGCGCCGTAGAGCGTCACCAGGCGGGAGCCGGGCCAGTCCCGGTGCACCGCCTGCGCGCCCGCGTAGACGGTGCGCGGGTCGCCGGTCGCGTTGACGAGGAGGGCCGGCAGGTCGTCTCTGATCGTGGTCGGGCGCTCGCGGGGCGGGTCCCAGAAGGCGCACGGCCCGATGTTGTTGGTCACGGGACCGAACAACGGGTCCTGTGCGCGGGCCCGTCGGACGTCACGCCAGTACGTCTCCGGGTCGCGGGGCGCGGCGACGTCCCCGCACAGGACGGCCGTCTGCACACTGCCGTACGCCGACTCGGAACCGGTCAGCGTGAAGCCGAGCGTGTCGGCGAGCCACGGACTCGGGTCGACCGTCCTGCCGCGGGCCGCGTCCCGCAGGTCGCGGACGGCCGCCGCGAGGTCGCCGTACGCCGCGTCGTCGTCCTGCGAGAGGCCGCTGAAGACGACCATCGGAGCGACGCTCTCGTCCACCCGGTAGCCGCCCACCCGGAGCGGCGCGCGCCCGGCGGCGGCCTGGATCCGGTCCACGACGGCCAGCACCGCGTCCCGGCTGCGGCCCAGGCCGTACGTCGTGTCGTGGGCGGCGGCCCAGGCGGCCCAGTCCCGCAGCGCGTGCCGGTTGGCGGGCTCCGAACCGCGCAGCAGGCGGGGGCCGTAGCGGGCGGGGTCGACCACGCCGTCCAGCACGACCCGGTCCGTGCGGTCCGGGAACATGGCGGCGTACACCTCGCCCAGGTAGGTGCCGTACGAGTAACCGAGGTAGGAGATCCGCCGCTCACCGAGCGCCGCGCGGATCACGTCCATGTCCCGCGCGGTGTTCCGGGTGGTGACGTACGGCAGCACGTCGCCCTCGTACTTCCGGCAGTCGCGGGCGAGTTCCCAGGCGAAGGCGGTGGAGCGGTCGAAGCCCGCCCGGTCGTGCCCCGGGCCGCGGATCGCCGACCCCGTGGGCCAGTGGCAGTCCATGGCCGTGCTGCGGCCGACGAAACGGGGGTCCACGCCGACCACGTCGTACCGCTTGCCGGTGTCCTTCATCGCCTCGCGCACCCATGGCGGGTCACCGAGCGTCTGCCCGCCCGGGCCACCGCTGTTGAGCAGCAGCGCGCCGACGCGGTGGGCTTTGTCGGTGGCCCTGATCCGGGAGACGGCGACCGTGATGGTACGGCCGCCCGGGTCGTCGTAGTCCAACGGCACGGTGACGTCGGCGCATCGGGCGCCCGCCTTCTCGAGGTCCTTGCCGGTGTCGTCGTCGGGGCCGAGCACGCAGCTCTTCCAGGTGAGGTGCTGGTGGTGGTAGCGGGCCAGCGGGTCCGGGGCGCTGGTGGCGGCCGGTGCGGTGCCGAGGGCGAGAGCGCTCGCCAGGGCCAGGGCGGCGGTGGCCGCGAAGCCGGTCATGCGGGGGTCCTTTCGCTGTCGCAGAGGGACGTGTCGACGAGGTCCTGGAAGTCCAGTTCGGCCTGGAGGCTGTCCGGGACCTGGTTCAGGGCGACGGCCACGCTTCGGCCACCGGGGCCGACGGCGACCAGCGCACGATGCCCGCCGGGCACGGTCCCGGCGTGCCCCCACCACACCCCGCCGCAGGACAGCGGCGACGAGATCAGCCCCAGGCCGTACCGGGCACCGGGCCACAGCCGGTCCGGATCGGCGGCCACCGTCCGCTCCATCTCGGCGAGTTGCGCCGCGGGCAGCAGCCGTCCGCCGAGCAGCGCGGTGGCGAACCGGGTGAGATCGCCCTGCGTGGAGACGAGGGCACCGCCGGCCCCGCCGAAGGACATGTTCCAGTCGGTGCCGTCGGCGCGCCGCCCGTCGCCGGACGTGAAGTAGCTGTGGGAGTAAGGCCCTCGGAGACGGGTCGCGTCCCCCGGCCAGGAGGTGTCGTGCAGCCCGAGCGGCCGGATCACCCGGCGGCTGATCTCGTCCTCGGGAGCGTGCCCGGTGACCTTCTGGACGATCAGGCCCAGGACCAGGTAGTTGGTGGTGGCGTAGTGCCAGGACCCCTCCGGGCGGGGGAGTTGCAGCGCCCGCGCGATCAACTCGGCCGCTTCGAAGTGGCGGTACCGCAGCCGCTCGGGGTGCTCCCACTCCGGTGCGTCGAGATAGTCGGCCAACCCGCTGGTGTGGCGCAGGAGGTGGCGTACGGTGATGCGCCGGCCGTCGTAGCCGTGGGCGTCGATCAGGCCGGGCAGGTAGCGGTCGACGGTGGCGTCGAGCGAGAGCCGGTGCTCGGCGGCGAGCTGCAAGACGACCGTCGCGGTGAACGTCTTGGTGACGCTTCCGACGCGCAGCCGGTCGGTGGCGTTCATCGGGCGGCCGGTGCGCAGATCGGCCGTACCGGCGGCCTCGGTCCAGCGCCCGCACGGGCCGTGGGCGAGCACCGAGGCTCCTGCGATGCGGTCGTCGGCGGTCAGCCGGGTCAGCGCCTCGCGGACGCCGTCCCGCGGACCGCAGCGCTCGGCCGCCGCCGGAGGCGACGACCGTGCGAGGGCCGCCGGGGCGGAGGCCAGCACGAGCGCCGCCACCGATAACGCCAGGGTGGATTTCAGGGAGAACGTTGCCATGGGCCATCACGCTAGGCACGGCCCGCCCCGCGATCACTCCGGTGGGCTGCCGCATCCGGCGTGGGGGCAACCCCCGGCCTGGGCCTCGGGCGAACCCCCGGGCGCCCAAGCGGGTTTGGCGAAGTCCGCGGCGGTTCGGCAGCGCCCGAAGGGGCCGAGGAACTGCGCGACCAGCCACGACGGCGCGGCAGACGGCATGTCGCGGCAAACCCGGCGGAGCGCTCAGGCCGACCGGCACTCCGCGAGCCGCTTCGCCAGGAACCGGCGCTCCGCCGCGTTCTCCGCCAACTCCAGCGCACGCGCGTACGATTCGGCCGCCTCCCGGGTACGCCCCAGGCGGCGCAGCAGGTCGGCACGGGTCGCGGGCAGCAGGTGATAGCCCCTCAGGTCGTCCTCCGCCTCCAGCTCCGCCACCAGGGCGAGCCCCGCCTCCCCGCCCTCGGCCATGCCCACGGCGACCGCGCGGTTCAGCCGGACCACGGGCGAGGGAACGTACCGCTGGAGTTCGCCGTAGAGGCCGGCGATGTCGGCCCAGTCGGTGTCGGCGGCGGCCGGCGCGGTGGTGTGGCAGGCGGCGATGGCAGCCTGGATCTGGTACGGGCCGGGGCGGCCCCTGCGCAGCGCGCCGTCCAGGAGCGCGGTGCCCTCGTCGATCTCGGCGCGGTCCCAGGCCGTGCGGTCCTGGTCCTCCAGGGTGACCAGGTCGCCCGCCGCGTCCACCCGGGTGGCCCGGCGGGCGTCGTGCAGCAGCAGAAGCGCGAGCAGCCCGACGACCTCCGGTTCGTCGGGCATCAGACGGGCGAGCAGCCGGGCCAGCCGGACCGCCTCGGCGCACAGGCCGGTGCGCAGCAGGTCGGCGCCGGCCGTGGCCGCGTACCCCTCGTTGAACAGCAGGTACAGTACGCCGAGCACGCCCGTCGTGCGCTCGGGCAGCAGGTGCGCCGGCGGCACCCGGTACGGGATGCCGGCGTTGCGGATCTTCCGCTTGGCCCGCACCAGCCGCTGCGCCATCGTCGCCTCGGGGACGAGGAAGGCGCGCGCGATCTCGGGCGTGGTCAGCCCGGCGAGGGTGCGCAGGGTCAGCGCGACCCGGGCCTCGATCGGCAGCGCCGGGTGGCAGCAGGTGAAGACCAGCCGCAGCCGGTCGTCCGCCACGCCGCTGCCGTCGCCTTCGCCGAACGGGCCGTACGGATCGTATGGATCGAACGGGTCGTACGGCTCCTCGTCCCGTGCCAGCACCGCCGCCTCCCGCAGCTTCCTGGCCCCCACCGCCTCCCGGCGCAGCACGTCCAGGGCGCGGTTGCGGGCGGTCGTGGTCAGCCAGGCGCCGGGGCGGCCCGGCACTCCGTCGCGCCGCCACCGTTCCAGCGCCTGGGCGAAGGCGTCCTGCGCGCACTCCTCGGCGAGGTCCCAGTCGCCGGTCACCCGGATCAGGGTGGCGACGACCTGGGCCCACTCCTCACGGAACGCGGCGGCGACGGCCGCCTCGACCTCGTCCGTGGTGCTCACTCCCAGACCGGCCGGACCTCTACCGAGCCGCCGGCGAGCGCCGCGGGGTGCCGTGCGGCCAGCGCGATCGCCTCGTCGAGGTCGGCGACCTCGATGACGTCGAAGCCCGCGATGTACTCCTTGGTCTCGGCGAACGGCCCGTCGCTCAGCAGTACCTCGTCGCCCTGGACCCGCACGGTGGTCGCGTCGGCGCCGGGCCGCAGCCGGGCACCGCCCCTGACGACGTCACGGCCGCGCACCTCCTGGATGTACGAGGTGAAGCGCGGGTCCTCGGCGATCTCGGCGGGGCTCAGCTCCTCGCCGCCGACGGGCGTGCAGATGAACATGACGTACTTCATGACCGCTTCGCCTCCAGGGGCACCGAGACGTGTTCATGGGCGATCAGCCAGCTGAAACCGGTGTCCCGGTAGCCGGTGGTCGCACGCACCACCCGGTCCAGGGGCTCCCCGGTCACCCGGGTGCCGTGGATCCGGACCAGGGCGTGGCTGAAGGTGCTGCCCTCCCCGGGCCGCACGCGGAGTTCGAGCACCTCGCGGTGGACCGGCCCGGCCAGCCTCGCGAACCACGCCTCGACCGCCTTGCGCAGCGCGCCGATCCCCGACTGCACCTCCGCACCGGCCGGCCCGAAGACCTCCGCGTCGGGCGCGTAGCAGGCCACCATCCGGTCGACGTCCCGGTCGTGGGCGGCCGCGGTCAGTTCGGCGTCGAGACGGCGGACGGCCGTCTCCGCGTCCTCCATGAGCCCCTCGTCCCAGAACGGGCGCACCTCCATGGCCCCGATGGTGGCCACGGGGTGTGTGGCGGCGATCCGCACGGCCTCCTCCAGGCTGTCGCAGTCGACGACGTCGAACCCGGCCACGTACTCCTTGGTCTCCGCGAACGGCCCGTCGGTCCGCAGCACCTCGCCGTCCCGCACCCGCACGGTGACGGCCCGGTCCGGCAGCTGCAGCCGGTGGCCGTACAGCCGGGCCCCGCTCCGGACGCCGTGCTCCTCCACCCAGGGTTCGACCGGCGCCATCCCGGACGCGTCGGCGGTGTCGTCGCCGCAGACCAGCAGCATGTACTTCATCGTTCCTCCCGGTCCTCAAGAGCTTCCTACACCCCACCGACGAACGGCACCCCGCGCAATCGACACCCCGGGGCACGGAATTTCCGCGACGCCGTTCACCAGCCCATGCCGTGCCCCCGGCCCAGGACGTCCTGCGGGTCGTGGCGGCGCTTCGCCTCGGCCAGGGCACTCCACCGGGTGCCGTAGTGCTCCCGCCAGTCACCGGGGGACATCGGCAGCGCGTTGGCCGGATACGCGATCGCGCCCTTCGCCCGCGCGTACTCGTACGCCGTGCGGTTGGCGGCCACCATCGGGTCGGCCGTGCCCGGGGCGGCGGTGCGCAGCAGGGCGAGGAGATGGACGACCTCGCCGCGCGGGCGGCGGAACAGCGGGGCCCGCAGGGTGCGGGTGAGCAGGGGGTAGAGCAGGACCAGGCCGTTGTCGCGCAGGTCCCGGAAGCCCGGGGCGGCGAGGACGTCGGTCACGACGGACGCCGCGGTGTCCTCGGCGAGCAGGAGGTTCAGCCACGGGTGCGGGTGCAGCCACTCGCCGGTCGCGCGCAGGACCTCCTCGTCGGTGGCGACCCGGTTCGCGAACTCGGCGTATCCGAGGTCCTCGACCTCGGAGGCGACGAAGGAGAGGCCACCGAGGAGGGTCCGGTCGTCGGGCGGGGTCGCTCCTTCGTGGGCGGCCACCGCCTCCACCATGTACGTCCAGTCGTCGGCGGTGTCCTCGGTCGGGCGGGCCTGGCCTTCGAGGTGGGCGAAGCGCCGGTCCGTCGCCAGCAGGCGCTGGTCGGCCAGGTAGGCGTCGAGGCCGGGGTAGTACAGGCAGTAGCGGCGGACCAGGGCGGGCGCGGGCACCAGGCGCAGGGTGGCCCGGACGATGACGGCCACCTGCCCCAGGCCGGCCAGGACCGCGTGGAAGAGGGCGCCGTGCCGTTCCGGCGAACAGACCAGGTGCTCGCCGGCGCCGGTCACCACCTCCAGCTCCAGCACCGAGTCCGCGACCAGGCCGTGCCGGTGACTCGCGCCGCCCAGCCCGCCGACGCTCAGCACACCGCCGACACCGGCACCGAGGTAGTCGGTGAGGACGGGGGGCGCGAGCCCGTACGGCAGGGTCGCCGCGAGCACGTCCCGCCACAGCGCACCCGCCTGCACCTCCACCCGGTCCCCGGTCACCGGACCCACCGTGCCCAGCTCGCGCAGGTCGAGGACGATCCCGCCGCGCGCCTGCCCCTGGCCGTACATCGAATGACCGCCGGCCCGCGCCGCCACCGGGATCCCGCGCGGCCCGGCATACGCCAGCGCCTCCCCGACCCCGGCCGCCGACCGGGGCCGCAGCACGCCCAGCGGCGGTGCGCACACCAGGTGGCCGAAGTCCTCCGCGGCCTCCCGCAGGATCTCCGGGCGGGTGTCCAGCAGTTCCCGGAATCGTTCGGAGTCACGGTCCGACGACGTCACGCGGCACGCTCCAAAGAGGGATCGGTCGGCACGGGCGCCCCCCATCCTCGCGTCACGTGCCCCGCGGACGGTCCCTGTTTCCCGCTCCGACGCCTGAACATCACGACGGGTTTACCCGGCCGGATTCCGGAGAGCAGCGTGACCGGAGTACCGCCCCGTCCCCGCCGCTCCCCGAAGCGCATGCCCCATGAGAGGTGTTCCGGTCTGTCCGGCTCCCGCGCCACAGCAGCCACGGCCGTCACGTCGTCGCCCGTCGACACGGCCCCCGAGTCCACCGCGGACCGCACATCGGTCCCGCCACCCCGCCCGGAGCCTCCCCGCCCGGCCCCGGCCATCCGCAGCGGCCCCCCGGCGGCACGCCGGGACGCCTACTTCGACAACGCGAAGTACCTGGCGATCGTGCTGGTGGCCGTCGGGCACGCCTGGGAGCCGCTGCGCTCGGACAGCCGTACCGTCACCGCGCTCTACACGTTCGTGTACGCCTTCCACATGCCGGTGTTCATCGTCATCGCCGGGTACTTCTCCCGCAGCTTCGACGCGAGCCCGGACCGGATCAGGCGGCTGGTCACCTCGGTCGCCGTGCCCTACGTGGTGTTCGAGGTCGCCTACACCCTCTTCACCCGCTGGAGCGACCACGCCCCGGACCGCGAGATCAGCCTGCTGAACCCGCTGTACCTGACCTGGTTCCTGGCGGCCCTGTTCATCTGGCGGCTGACCACGCCGATCTGGCGGCAGCTGCGGTGGCCGCTGCCCGTCGCGCTCGCCACAGCGATGCTCGCGAGCCTGTCGTCGTCCATCGGCACCGACCTCGACCTGCAGCGGGTCCTGCAGTTCCTGCCGTACTTCGTGCTCGGCCTGTACCTGCGGCCGGAGCACTTCAGCCTGGTGCGCCGCTGGAGCGTGCGGCTGTGCGCCGTGCCCGTCGTCTGCTGCGCCCTCGCCGTGGCGTACTGGTCGGTGCCGCACCTGGGCTACCGCTGGTTCTTCCACCGCGACAGCGCCGAGCAGCTCGGCGTGCCCGCCTGGTACGGGCCCGTCATGACCCTCGCCACCTTCGGCTGCTCCCTGGTGCTGGCCGCCTGCTTCCTCGCCTGGGTCCCGGGCCGCCGCACC
Source organism: Streptomyces sp. NPDC028289 (assembly GCF_055565975.1). Classification (NCBI taxonomy): domain Bacteria; kingdom Bacillati; phylum Actinomycetota; class Actinomycetes; order Kitasatosporales; family Streptomycetaceae; genus Streptomyces; species Streptomyces sp. NPDC028289. The sequence goes on from NZ_JBVHTI010000006.1 coordinate 379,354, forward strand.
TGGTTCACCGCCCTCGGCGCCGGCACCCTCTACGGCTACCTGCTGCACGGCTTCGTCGCGCAGAGCGCCAAGCCCGCCCACTGGTACGACCCGGCCTGGATGCGCGGCCCGCTGGGCGCGGTGACCGCCACCGTCGTCGCCGCCGTGGTGGTGACCCTGCTGTGCACGCCGCCCGTGCGCCGGGTCTTCCGGTGGGTGATGGAGCCCGGGATGGAGTGGGCGTTCCGGACGCGGGAAGGGCGCCCGGAACGGGCGGGGGAGCACCGCGCGGCGCAGGACGGCCGGCGAAACGCCGCGCGGGTCCTTCCCGGGAGCCGCTGAAGCGGCGAATATGCCGCACCATGGACATTCTGCTCGTCGCAAGCGCGTTCAACAGCCTGTCCCAACGGGTCCACGCCGAACTCTCCGACCTCGGCCACCGGGTGGACGTCGTCCTGGCCGGCCAGGGCCCCGACGCCGTCCGCCGCGCCGTACGGGACCGGTGCCCGGACCTGATCGTCGCGCCGATGCTCAGGACGGCACTCCCGGAGGACGTCTGGCAGCTGCACACCTGCCTGATCGTCCATCCGGGACCGCTCGGCGACCGGGGCCCCTCCTCCCTCGACTGGGCCGTCGCCGAACAGGCTGCCGAGTGGGGGGTGACCGTCCTCCAGGCCGAGGCGGCCATGGACGCGGGCGCGGTCTGGGCGAGCGAGACCTTCCCGGTGGCGCCGGTCGGCAAGAGCGACCTCTACCGCAACGAGGCCGCCGACGCCGCCCTCACCGCCGTCCACCGGGCCGTACGACGGTACGCGGACGGCTCGTACAAGCCGCGCCCGCAGAGCGATCCCGCGATCCACGCCAAGGTCGTCTGGCGGGACGTCTTCCGGCAGGAGCGGCGGCGGATCGACTGGGCGGCCGACGACACCGCGACGGTGCTGCGCAAGCTGCGCGGGGCCGACTCGCAGCCGGGGGTGCTGGACGAACTCCGCGGCCGTGAGGTGTTCCTGCACGGCGGCCACCCGGAGGACGAACTGCGCGGAGAACCCGGCGAGTTGCTGGCGGCGCGGGCGGGCGCGGTCTGCCGGGCCACCCGCGACGGCGCCGTCTGGATCCCCGAGCTGCGCCCGCGCAGGAACTCCGGCGACCCGGCCCCCTTCCGCCGCCCCGCCACCGACGTCCTCGCCGCCCCGGACCTCCCCGAGAGCCCCGCCCCGCTGGAACTGCCCCCGCACCGCCGCACCTGGTCCGACATCCGCTACCGGCAGCACGGCGACGTCGGTCTCGTCAGCTTCTCCTTCCCCGGCGGCGCGATGAGCACCGACCACTGCCGGCGCGTGCTCACCGCCTACCGGTACGCCCTCGCCCGGCCCACCCGGGTCCTGGTGCTCGGCGGCCGGCGCGACTTCTTCTCCAACGGCATCCACCTCAACGTCATCGAGGCCGCCCCGGACCCCGCCGAGGAGTCCTGGACCAACCTCGACGCCATGGACGACCTGGTCGAGGCCGTGCTGCGGACCACCGACCGGCTCGTCGTGGCCGCGCTCGGCGGCAACGCGGCGGCCGGCGGCGTCATGCTCGCCCTCGCCGCCGACGAGGTCTGGTGCAGGGCCGGTGCGGTCCTCAACCCGCACTACCGGCGGATGGGCCTGTACGGCTCGGAGTTCTGGACGTACTCGCTGCCCCGCCGCGTCGGCGCCGGCACCGCCCGGCGGCTGACGGAGGAGGCCCGGCCGGTCAGCGCCGCGGCCGCCGCCCGGACCGGGCTCGTCGACCGGCTGCTGCCGGTCCCCGCGCAGGGCTTCAGCGCCGAGGTCGAACGGCTGGCGGCCGAGCTCGCCGGCACCGCGGATCTCGACCGCCGGATCGCCGCCAAGGCCGCGGCGCGCCGGGCCGACGAGGACGAACGGCCGCTCGCCGCGTACCGGAGGGACGAACTCGCCCGGATGCACGCCCTGTTCTTCGACCCGGACGCCGCCTACCACTCGCTGCGCTCCGACTTCGTGCGCAAGGTCCCGGGCGGTGTCCGGTGACGCGGCTGCTGGTGGCGGGCGTCGGCAACATCTTCCTCGGCGACGACGCGTTCGGCCCGGAGGTGATCCGCGCCCTGGAGCGGCGCCCGCTGCCGCCCGAGGCGCAGGTCCGGGACTACGGCATCCGGGGCATGGACCTCGCCTACGCGCTGCTCGACGGCTGGCCGGTGGTCGTGCTCGTGGACGCGGCGGCCCGCGGCGAGCGCCCCGGCACCCTCACCCTCGTCGAGCCCGAACTCCCCGACGGCCGCCCCGCGGCCCCGCCCGAGGCGCACGGCATGGACCCGGCGAAGGTCCTCGCCCTCGCCGCCCACCTCGGCGAGGAGGCCCTGCCCCGTGTCCTGGTGCTCGCCTGTGAGCCCGGGGAGCTGCCGCGCGGCGACGAGGACATCGCCCCCGGGCTGAGCGCACCCGTCCGGGACGCGGTCGGCCGGGCCGTCACGGCGCTGCACACCCTGGTCCCGGCGCTGCTCGCGGACCCCCTGGCGACGCCCGCGTTGGACCGCCCGGAGGAATCCGCGGCCCCCGCCGCGGCCGGTCGCCCGCCGACAGCCGCCACCGGCGCGGAGGATCGCTGAGCGGACCCGGTGAAGCCGGCTGCGGAACCGCGCCCCGTCGGGGGTGCGGGGCCGAGCCGATGTGCGGCTACCGCCGCGCGGGCGCGACCGGCCCGCACCGGCCCGCGGCAGACGAACGGCATCACCAGAGCGGAGTCCCCATGTGTCAGTCCGAGGAGGTCACCCGGGCCGTCCTGGCCAGGAACGACGGCCTGGCCGCGAGCCTGCGCAGCGACCTGGCCGCGCGCGGCGTCGGGGTGGTGAACCTGCTCTCCAGCCCCGGCAGCGGCAAGACCGAACTGCTCGGCCGGGTGCTGGCCCGGGCGGGGGAGCGGGGCGTGTCCGTCGCCGCCTTCACCGCCGACCTCGCCACCGAGAACGACGCGAAGCGCCTGGCCCGTTCGGGAGCGCCGGTGAAACAACTGCTCACCGACGGGCTGTGTCACCTGGAGGCCCGGCAGGTCCGCGGCCACCTGGAGGGCTGGCTGCCGGCGGACACCGCGCTGCTGTTCGTGGAGAACGTCGGCAACCTGGTCTGCCCGGCCTCCTACGACCTCGGCGAGCACCTGCGGATCGTGCTGATGGCGGTGACCGAGGGCGAGGACAAGCCCGCCAAGTACCCCACCGCCTTCGGCTCCGCGCACCTGGTCGTGCTCACCAAGACCGACCTCGCCGGACCGGCCGGCTTCGACGGGACCGCCTTCGCCGAGCAGGTGCGGCGGGTCAACCCCGGGGTGGAGATCGTGCGCTCCTGCGCCCGCACCGGGGAAGGCGTCGACACGATCCTGGAGCGGGTGCTCGCCGTACGGGACGGCGCCCCGGCGCACCGGCCGCCGCTCGCCCCGCACCCGCACGGCCACGTCCACGCCCCGACCGCCTCGTGACGGCGCCCACGACGACGGCGGCGGTCCGCCGACGCGTCACGGTGCGCGGGACCGTACAGGGCGTGGGTTTCCGCCCGTACGTCCACCGGCTGGCCGCCGACCTGGCGCTCACCGGGTTCGTCAGCAACACGGCCGGCGGGGTGCTCATCGAGGTCGAGGGCGCGGCGGCCGGCGTCGAGCGGTTCTGCGCGCGGCTCGCCGGTGAGCCGCCGCCGCTGGCCACCGTGACGGCCGTGGCTGTCGAGGAGGTACCGGCCACCGGGGCCGAGGACGGTTTCACCATCCGCGCCACCGAGCAGTCCGCGCCGGGCCGCACCCTCCTCCCGCCCGACACCGCGACCTGCGCCGACTGCCTGCGTGAACTGGCCGATCCGGCCGACCGCCGGCACCGCCACCCCTTCATCACCTGCACCCACTGCGGCCCCCGCTTCACCATCGCCACCGGCATGCCGTACGACCGCGCGGTCACCACCATGTCCGGCTTCCCCATGTGCCCCGCCTGCACCCGGGAGTACGACGCCCCGGCCGACCGCCGCTTCCACGCCCAGCCGGTGGCCTGCCCGGAGTGCGGCCCCCGGCTGCGGCTGGTGCCCGCCGCCGGCAGCGGGGTGAGAGCCGCTCGCGACGGTGACGCCCTCTCACGGGCGCGAGAACTGCTCGCCGACGGACGGGTCGTCGCCGTGAAGGGCGTCGGCGGCTACCACCTGGCCTGCGACGCCTCCGACGCCCGGGCCGTGGACACGCTGCGCACCCGCAAGGCGCGCGGCGACAAGCCGTTCGCGGTGATGTGCGCGGACCTCGCCGAGGCGGAGCGGATCGCCGAGGTCGGGACGGCCGAGCGGGCCGCGCTCACCAGCCCCCGGCGCCCCATCGTCCTGCTCCGCCCCCGCCCCGCCGCCGGGCTCGCCCCCGGCGTCTGCCCCGGCAGCCCGCACCTCGGCGTCATGCTGCCGTACACGCCGGTCCACACCCTCCTCTTCGGCCTCCCCGGCGACCCGCCCGGCCCCCACGTCCTGGTCATGACCAGCGGCAACCGCTCGGGGGAGCCCATCGTCACGGACGACGACGAGGCGCTGACCCGGCTGTTCGGACTGGCCGACGCCTGGCTCGCCCACGACCGGCCCATCGCCTCGCCGTGCGACGACTCGCTGCTGCGGGTCCGCGCCGACGGCACCGAGCAGGTCCTGCGCCGCTCCCGCGGATACGCGCCGCGCCCGCTGCGCCTGCCGGTCCCGGTGCGGCCCGCACTCGCGGTCGGCGGCGACCTCAAGAACGCGCTGTGCGTCGGCGAGGGCGACCTGGCCTGGTTCGGGCCGCACATCGGCGACATGGGCGACCTGGCCACCCTGGAGGCGGCCGTCCGGGCGGAACGGCACGTGCGCCGGCTGACCGGGATCCGCCCCGAAACCGTCGCCGCGGACCGCCACCCCGGCTACCACTCGACCGCCTGGGCCCGCCGCCGAGCCACCCGACTGGCGCTCGGCAGACCGGTGCTCGTCCAGCACCACCACGCCCACATCGCCTCCGCCATGGCCGAGGCGGGTCTCGACGGCACCACACCCGTCATCGGCGTCGCCTTCGACGGCACCGGCTACGGCGAGGACGGCACCGTCTGGGGCGGTGAGGTGCTCCTCGCCGACTACACCGGCTTCCGGCGCCTCGCCCACCTCGCCCCGGCACCGCTGCCCGGCGGGGACGCGGGCGTCGCCAACCCGTGCCGGACGGCACTGGCCCGGCTGTGGGCGGCAGGCCTGCCCTGGGACGCCGACCTGCCCAGTGTCGCCGCCTGCTCCCTTGACGAACTCCGTTTGCTGGAAGGGCAGTTGACGAGCCAGGTCGGCTGCGTGGCCACCTCCAGCATGGGGCGCCTCTTCGACGCCGTGTCCTCCCTCGCGGGCGTGTGCCACCGCGCCGGGTACGAGGCCCAGGCCGCCCTGGAGCTGGAGGCGCAGGCCTGCGCGGCCTGGGGCACGGAGCCGGCCGCGTACCCCTTCGGCGACCGCTTCGACCCGGCCCCGGCGCTGCGCGCGATCGTCGCCGACCTGCGGCGCGGCACTCCGGTGCCGGTGATCGCGGCCCGCTTTCACCGCGGGGTGGCCCGCGCCGTCCTGGACCTGTGCCGCGGGGCGCGCCGGGCCACCGGGCTGACCACCGTCGCCCTCACCGGAGGCGTGTTCGCCAACGCGCTCCTCGAAGACGCGAGCGCGGACCTGCTGCACGGCGCCGGATTCACGGTCCTGCGGCACGGCGAAGTCCCGCCGAACGACGGCGGACTGGCGCTCGGGCAACTGGTGGTCGCGGCCCACGGGCAGCGACCCGACGACGACCGACGCAAGGCAGTCAGCGACGAGACGGAGTGACCCATGTGTTTGGCAGTGCCCGGCAGAGTCGTGAGCATCGACGACACCGCCGATCCGCTCACCGGCCTGATCGACTTCGGCGGGGTGCAGAAGCAGGCGTGTCTGGAGTACGTGTCGGACGTCAAGGTCGGCGAGTACGTCATCGTCCACGTGGGCTTCGCCCTGCAGCGCCTCGACGAGGAGTCGGCCCTGGCCTCCCTCCGGCTCTTCGAGGAACTGGGGCTCCTGGAGGAGGAGTTCGGCGACGCCTGGCAGCAGGCGGCCCGCCAGGCGGCCGAGGAGACCGAGGGGAGCGAGGCCCGGTGAAGTACCTCGACGAGTTCAACGACCCCAAGCTGGCCCGCCGGCTGCTGGACGAGATCCGGGCCACCGCCACCCGGCCCTGGGCCCTGATGGAGGTGTGCGGCGGCCAGACGCACTCCATCATCCGGCACGGCATCGACCAACTCCTCCCGGAACAGGTCGAGTTGATCCACGGGCCGGGCTGCCCGGTCTGCGTGACCCCGCTGGAGTGCATCGACAAGGCACTGGAGATCGCCGCCCGCCCCGACGTGATCTTCTGCTCGTTCGGCGACATGCTCCGCGTCCCCGGCACCGACCGGGACCTGTTCCGGGTCAAGGGCGAGGGCGGTGACGTCCGCGTGGTCTACTCGCCGCTCGACGCGCTCCAGCTCGCCCGCCGCCACCCGGACAGGCAGGTGGTGTTCTTCGCCATCGGCTTCGAGACCACCGCCCCCGCCAACGCCATGGCCGTCCACCAGGCCAAGCGCCTCGGCCTGGCCAACTTCACCCTCCTGGTCTCCCATGTCCGGGTCCCCCCGGCCATCGAGGCCATCATGACCGCCCCCGCCTGCCGGGTGCAGGGCTTCCTGGCCGCCGGACACGTGTGCAGCGTGATGGGCATGGCCGAGTACCCCGAACTCGCCGAACGGCACCGGGTCCCCATCGTCGTCACCGGGTTCGAACCCCTCGACATCCTGGAGGGCATCCGCCGCACGGTGGGCCAGCTGGAGCGCGGTGAGCACCGGGTGGAGAACGCCTACGCCCGTGCCGTGCGCGCCGACGGCAACCAGGCCGCCGTCCGCATGATCGAGGAGGTCTTCGAGGTCACCGACCGCTCCTGGCGCGGCATCGGCCGCATCCCCGCCAGCGGCTGGCGGCTGAGCGAGGCCTACCGCGACTTCGACGCCGAGCACCGCTTCGACGTCACCGGCATCCGCACCGAGGAACCCGCCGAGTGCCGGGCCGGCGAAGTCCTGCAGGGGCTCATCAAACCCACCGACTGCGCGGCCTTCGGCACCACCTGCACCCCGCGCACCCCGCTCGGCGCCACCATGGTCTCCAGCGAGGGCGCCTGCGCCGCCTACTACCTCTACCGCCGGATGAACGAACCGGCGCTCCCGCGCGAGGAGATGAACCCCGTTGGCTGAGCAGACCGTCGTCGACCCCGCGAACTGGAGCTGCCCGGCGCCGATCCGCGACCAGCCGGTCGTGGTCATGGGCCACGGCGGAGGCGGCGCCCTCTCCGCCGAACTGATCGAGCAGATCTTCGCCCCCGCCTACGGCAACGCCCTTCTCGCCGGGATGACCGACTCCGCCGTCCTCCACCTCGGCGGCGCCCGCCTCGCGCTCTCCACCGACTCCTACGTCGTACGGCCGCTGTTCTTCCCCGGCGGCTGCCTCGGCGACCTCGCCGTCAACGGCACCGTCAACGACCTGGCGATGAGCGGCGCCCGGCCCGCCTACCTCTCCGCCGCCTTCGTCCTGGAGGAGGGCGTCGAGCTGGCCGTCGTCGAACGCATCGCGCGCGCCATGGGCGCGGCCGCCGAGACGGCCGGAGTCACCATCGCCACCGGCGACACCAAGGTCGTCGAGAGCGGCCACGGGGACGGGGTGTACGTCACCACCGCCGGCGTCGGCCTCGTCCCCGAGCGGGTCGACATCCGGCCGCAGCGGGCCCGGCCCGGCGACGCCGTCATCGTCAGCGGACCGATCGGCCTGCACGGCGTCGCCGTGCTCAGCGTGCGCGAGGGGCTGGAGTTCGGCGTCGAGATCGCCAGCGACACCGCGCCGCTGGCCGACCTGGTCGCGACCATGCTGGACGTCACCCCCGACGTCCACGTCCTGCGCGACCCGACCCGCGGCGGCCTGGCCGCCTCCCTGAACGAGATCGCCCGCGCCTCGGGAACCGGCGTACGGCTCACCGAGCGCGCCCTGCCGGTACCGGAGGCGGTCGCGAACGCCTGCGGGTTCCTCGGCCTGGACCCGCTCTACGTCGCCAACGAGGGCAGGCTCGTGGCCTTCGTCCCGCCGACGGACGCCGACGCGGTGCTGGAGGCGATGCGCGCCCATCCGCAGGGGGCCGGCGCGACCCGGATCGGGGAGTGCGTGACCGAGCACCCCGGAATGGTGGTGGTGGCGACCGGGCTCGGCGGCACGCGGGTCGTGGACCTCCCGCTCGGAGAGCAACTGCCCCGTATCTGCTGACGGCATCTCCCGACGACAGAGCGATGACCTCCGGTGCCCGGGGTGTCCCGGGCACCGGAGGCGTCATTCGACCGCGGTGATCTCCAGCTCCCGGCCGCTGCGCAGCTCGGCGGAGGGACGGTCGCAGCGCGGGCACCAGAAGAACGGCGGCATACCCACCGCGAACTCCTCGGCGCACGGCCCGCACCAGGCCCGCGCGGTCACCTGCTCGACCACCAGCCGGGCGCCGGCGAGCGCGGTGCCGTCGCGGGCCACCTCGAAGGCGAAGTCCAGGGCGTCGGGGACGACCCCGGACAGTTCGCCGACCCGGACGGTCACCGCACAGACGCGGTCCGCGCCGTCCGCCCGGGCCCACTCGTCGGCCTGCTCCACGATCGCGGTCGCGATCGACAGCTCGTGCACGACCGGCTCACGGATACCGGTGACCGGCGCGCAGCCCGCCGGCGATCCGCCAGATCCTCATCTCGCGCATCATGCTGGGGATCTCGGTGACGAACAGCGCCACCAGCAGCGCGCCCACCACGGCGACCTCGGCGGTCAGCACGCGCTGGGCCGCCGTACCTGTTCTCTTGCGTTGCATCTTCATGTGGTCCATTCGGTTCATGCGGGGGACTCCCTGTCGCTCTGGGTCATCCGGGCGGGATGTTCGGCATCACGTCGAGCAGCACGTCGTGCCGCTTCCAGTGGATGTTGGTCGAGCGCCGCGCGTCGGCGGTGCCGTCCGGGTGGTGTCCTGTCTGCTTCGTGTAGGGGCCCCTGTTGCCCTGGTGCATGCCGGGCACGTGGGACGGCGTGTCGGGCCTCGCCTGGGCGCGGCCGACTCTGATGCTGCCCATGGGGTTCTCCTTCCTGAGCCTTCCTGTGCTGCCGTTCCTCGAGGCCGTCCGGCTCAGGGCCGCTCGGTGAGCTCCTCGAAGAAACGCTCCACGGCCGGCCACATCCGGCCACCGCCGGACAGGCCGCGCCACTCCCGGCGGACGACCGCGAGCATGCGGAAGCAGTCGTCGACCGGGACGATCCAGTGGTGGTCGAGGCCGTGCACCGTGTTGACCAGCAGCGCCTCGACATCGGGGGTCATGCCGGCCAGCGGAGGACAGCCGGCCACCGCCCGCTGCCAGGCCGCCGCCGCCACCTCCCAGCGCATGGCCCCGGCCGGGCTCGGCCCCTCCGCGGTGACCGAGCCGTCGGCGCGCGGCACGAAGAAGACCAGGCCGACCGGGACCCCGAGGGCCGCGGTGTCGACCTTCGGGAGGCGGACCCGGCGGGTCGGGATCAGCCGGAACTGGCCGTCGCCCGCGCCGGTGCCCTGCCGGGTGTCGGCGAACAGCACCGAGCAGGCGCGGCACGCGCAGCGGACCTCGGCCTGCCCGGTGTCGTAGAGATGCGGGTGGTCCTCGGACAGCGGCTCGGCGCACAGGTCGCACACCTCCGCCCCGGCCGCCGGCTGCCGGTCGGCCGAGGAACGGATGAGGCGGGCCAGGGCTCCGCCGGTCGGTGTCCGGGTGGTCACCGGGCCTCCTGCGGCCGGCGCAGGGAGTCCAGGGGGACGAAGGCGGGCGCCGGGGTCTCGGGCACCGGCTGCACGTCGGCGAGCTCGGGGGCCGCGGCGAGCACCGCCTCCCGGACGGCGTCGGTCACCTCCGTGGCACCTCCGCCGCACCCCGAGCCGCAACCGCCGCCCGTGGCCAGCCGCACCCGGCCCACCGCGCCCTCCACCCCGGCCCACTCGACGTCACCGCCGCGCTCCCGCACGGCGGGACGCAGCCGCTCGACCGCCCGGGCGGCCCGGCGCTCGGGCGAGTCCGGGTGGATGTCGTGCAGGACCATGAGGTGGTCGAGCAGCTCGTCGTCGGCGAGCCGCTCGGCCAGGGGCGCGTCCGCGTGGTCGAGGACGCGGGCGAGCGCCTCGCCGTAGACCTCGGTCAGCAGCCGTACCGCCTCCACCGCCGAGCCGCCGGTCGGCCCCGGAGCGGACTCCAGGCTCTCCAGCAGCCCGTCGAGCCGGGCCAGCCGGGACTCGACCGCCGGGCCGTCGAGCCGTCCGTCAGCCATGGTTCGCCCCGTAGACCGGCGAGTGGGTGACGCTCAGCGTCTTGCCCTTGCCCGTGTACATGTGGACACCGCACGGCAGGCAGGGGTCGAAGCTGCGGACCGTGCGCATGATGTCGACGCCCTTGAAGTCGTCCGGGCCGTTCTCCTCGAAGATCGGCTGGCCCATGACGGCGTCCTCGTACGGGCCCGGGGTGCCGAACTTGTCCCGCGGGCTGGCGTTCCACGGGGTCGGCGGGTACGGGTGGTAGTTGGCGATCTTCTTGTCCTTGATCACCAGGTGGTGCGAGAGGACCCCGCGCACGGCCTCGTGGAAGCCGCAGCCGATCGCCTCGTCCGGCACCTCGAAGTCCTCGAACACCTTGGTGTCGCCGGACCGGACCAGGCCCATCGCCTCGTCCAGGAACTGCAGGGCCATGGCGGCCGCGTACGCGACGAAGTACGGCCGGGCACGGTCGCGTTCGAGGGTGTTCGACCACTTCGGGATCTTCCACTCCAGCGTGGTCTCCGGCAGGCTCGCCCCCTTGGGCAGCGAGATCCGGACGCTGGTGCCGGTGGCCTTGATGTACGGCGTGTCGACGATGCCGCTCAGCGCGGTCGACCAGAGCCGGGCCAGCGGGCCGCCGCCGGTGTCCAGGGCCAGGTGGTCGCCGGTGCGCTGGTCGTACCAGCGGGGGCTCATCACCCAGCTGTAGTTGCCCTCGAAGTCCCGCTTCTGCGGCACCGGGAGCGTCGTCTGGTTCCACGGGTGCCGCATGTCGACGGGGTTGCCGAGCGGGTCGTGGGTGACGAAGGGGTCCTCGTTCACCCAGTCCTCGTAGAAGGAGCTGCCCAGCATGATCCTCAGGCCCAGGTTGATGTCGACCAGGCTGTTGGTGACCAGCTCGCCGTCGACCACGATGCCCGGGGTGACGTACATCGCCCGGCCCCAGCGCTCCATGTTCTCGTAGCGGTAGTCGACGACCTTCGGGTCCTGCCAGGCGCCCCAGCAGCCCAGGAGGATACGGCGCTTGCCGACCTCCTCGTAGCCGGGCAGCGCCTCGTAGAAGAAGTCGAAGACGTCGTCGTTCATGGCGACGGCCTTCTTCACGAAGTCGATGACGTGCATCAGCCGGCTCAGGTAGTCGGTGAACGCGGTCGGCGACGGCATGGTGCCGACACCGCCCGGATAGAGGGTGGAGGGGTGGACGTGCCGGCCCTCCATCAGGCAGAACATCTCGCGAGTGGTACGGGAGACCTTCAGGGCCTCCTTGTAGACCTCGCCCTCGAAGGGGTTGAAGGCCTTCATGATGTCGGCGATGGTCCGGTAGCCGTGGATGTCACCGCGCGGCGCGTTGGTCTTCTGCGCGCGGGCCAGGACGCTCGGGTTGGTGGCCTTGACCATCTGCTCGCAGAAGTCCACGAAGACCAGGTTGTCCTGGAAGATCGTGTGGTCGAACATGTACTCGGCCGCTTCGCCGAGGTTGACGATGTGCTCGGCGAGCGGCGGCGGCTTCACGCCGTACGCCATCTGCTGGGCGTAGTCCGAGCACGTCGTGTGGTTGTCGCCGCAGATGCCGCAGATGCGGGAGGTGATGAACCCGGCGTCGCGCGGGTCCTTCCCCTTCATGAAGACGGAGTAGCCGCGGAAGAGGGAGGAGGTGCTGTGACACTCCACCACCTCCCGGTTGGCGAAGTCGATCTTCGTGTAGATGCCCAGGTTTCCGATGATCCGGGTGATCGGATCCCAGGACATGTCCACGATCTGCGCGGGCTTGCGCCCCTTTTGCCGGGCCTCGGTTGTCATCGGCGTTCGCTGACCTTTGCTGTGGGGGGACGGGGGTGGGGGGACTGGCCGTGGCGCGTCAGGGGCGCCAGCGCGGGGCGTAGCCGCTGGTGAGCTTGCGCTTGTTGTGGCGCCACTTCGGCTCGTGGTTGACCAGGTCGTTGGTGAAGCCGCGCAGCCTGCGGATGACCGCCCCGTACGGCTTGATCGCGAGCGAGGAGAGGGTGCCGCCGGGCGGCTCGTCCATGAACGGCATGAACGCGTCCGGGAAGCCCGGCATGGTGCAGCCGATGCAGATACCGCCGACGTTCGGGCAGCCGCCGATGCCGGCCATCCAGCCCCGCTTGGGCACGTTGCAGTTCACGACCGGACCCCAGCAGCCCGTCTTGACCAGGCACTTGGGCGAGTTGTAGTCCGTCGCGAAGGACGCCTGCTCGTAGTACGAGCCTCGGTCGCAGCCCTCGTGCACCGTGCGCCCGAACAGCCACTGCGGCCGCAGCATGTGGTCCAGCGGCGGCGGGGGAGCGGTGCCGGCGGCGTGGTAGAGCACCCAGACCAGGGTCTCCATGAAGTTCTCCGGCTGCACCGGGCAGCCCGGGATGTTCACCACCGGCAGCCCGGCCTGCGACTTGAAGTCCCAGCCGAGGTAGTCCGCGAGGCCCATGGCGCCGGTCGGGTTGCCGGCCATCGCGTGGATGCCGCCGAAGGTGGCGCAGGTGCCGACGGCCACCACCGCCCAGGCCCGGGGCGCCAGTTCGTCGATCCAGTCGTTGAGGGTCTGCGGCTGACCCGTCTCCGGGTCGTTGCCGAAGGACGTCCAGTAGCCCTCGCCCTCGATGATGTTCTGGTTCGGGATGGAGCCCTCGATGACGAGGATGAACGGCTCCAGCTCGCCCCGCGCCGCCTTCCGGTAGGGAGCGAGGAAGTCCTCGCCGCCCAGGCTCGGCGAGAGCACCTTGTTCACCAGGTTGACCTTCGGGATCCCCGGGATCAGGCCCAGGACCAGGTCCTCGATGGAGGGCTGGTCGGCGGCCGTCACGGAGACGGTGTCGCCGTCGCAGCTCATGCCTTCGGAGATCCAGAGGATGGTGATCTCGTCGAACCCCTGGTGTTCGCCGGCTCGGCCGGCCTCGCCGGCGACGGCCGTGGTGCCGTTCTTGCTGGTGCTCATGTGCTAGGCCTCCGATGGAGTGGGTCCCGGGGACGGCTCTTCAGCCGCCGCTGGGTCCGGGACGTCGGTGCCCCCGAGCGGCTCGACTTCGTCGGGCCGGAAGTAGTGGAAACGCCCGTACCAGCCGTGCAGTTCGGCCGCCGGGTCGTCGTCCACGGTGACGGCGAGATGGGTGCTGCCGTCCACGTCGTGGAAGACGGCGGCCACGGTCGCGGTCCGGCCGGCCAGGAACATGTCCTGGGCGTCGGCACCCGTGCCGCGCGGGCGCAGCCGCACGGGGCTGCCGCCACCGACCCGCACGCCGTCGACGAGGACCGTTTCGGTGGCCGGGGAGAGCCCGTCGTCGCCGCCCTCCTGCCACCAGGCCGGACGCCCGTCGGGGGAGGCCTCGCCGGCCGGCCCGAGCGAGCGGATGGCACCGTGCAGGCGCTCGAAGACCTCCGGCGGCATGGTGTCGACCCGGTCGAGGATCTCGGCGGCCCGCGGGTCGGTGGCCCGGGCCTCCCGCTTCTCCTCGTCCGTCAGCAGCATGGTCCGCAGGGTGAGGATCTCGTCGATCTCACCGGCGTCGTGCAGGTCACCGGGGCTCTCCGGCGCCACCTGCGGATGGTCGGGGAGGATGATCGGCGACGAGAGCAGCAGGGCGGAGGCCGAGCCGTCCTCGGGGGCGGTGGCAGGTGGAGCACCGCCGAGCACCGGGAAGGTGAAGTCGTTGCGGCAGCTCCGGGTGGGCTCCTGGAGGGCCCGGCCCGGGTCGATCAGGGAGACGAACTCCGCGCCCTCGACGCCGAGGAGGGTGTGGGTGGCGATGAGCGCGTGCCGCAGGGCCAGGTCGCGCGGGGCGTGCGGATCCCCCACGTGCCCGTCGTTCGTGGTGCGCACCCGGAGCCGGAAGAGGTCCTCGCCGAGCCGCTCGGCCTCCAGGACGGCGCTCGCCCGCACCTCCGTCCGGCGACGTACGATCCGCCCGGCGCCGGAGGGCAGTTCCTCGGTGCCGGTCGCGGCCGGGGAGCCCACCGCGAACCTGTGCTCGCCCTCCTCCAGCGCGACCGTGAGGTCGGCCGCGCGGGCCACCGCCTCCTCGAAGGTCAGCTGCACGGTTCCGTCGTCACAGGTCAGCGACTCGACGGGCCGCCCGTTGGCGTCCTCGACCTGTTTGTGCTGCAGGTGCAGATACCGCACCCGTACCCGCAGCCGCACGGCCGCATCCGGCCGGCGCACCCGCAGCAGACACTCCGTCCGCTGGTACCAGGAGTCCGCCGCACCCGACATGCCCGCTCCGACCGGACCGTCGGCCTCCACCCAGTCGCGGGGGAAGAGGACCCCGAACTGCCAGCGGGCACGATTCTTCGGCGAGGACCGCCGATAGGGGTACAGGAGATAACCCTCGTAGAGCACGGCATCGGCGACGGCACTCATCGCTTCGAAGGTCGGCGCGGGGCGGCCGGAGCCGTCCACCAGGGCAGTGCGGGGCGCTCTGCCGTCGACCAGTCCCTCGGCCATGCAGCCTCCTCGGATCCGCGGGCGCGCCCATACCTTCCACCACGGTCACACCGGTCACGCCCGCGCGCCTCTTCTGGCCGAGCGGGGTTGGGCCGGACGGGGGGTGCCCGGGGGTGCGCCGGATCGGCGGGCGGAGGCGGCCCTGGCGGGACGGCCCTGTCGGACGGAGTGCGGTCCGGGCGGACGGAGGCGGTCCGGGCGGCCGGACGGCTTGGGCCGACCGGGACCGTCTGGGCGGACCGTCTGCGCGGACCGAGAAGTCGATGCCGCAGGCCTGGGCAGACGGACGCGAGGTCGCAGTGGCGGCGGCCGGGGCGGTGTCAGGGGGCGACGAAAAGGGCGGGGAAGCGGGGCCCGAGCCAGGGCTTGCGTCCGTAGGCGAGCACCTGGCCCCGGGCCATGGCGAGCCACGGGTTGCGGCGGCCGAGGGCGATGAGCAGGAAGGCGACCGGATCGATGAGGATCGTGCAGTCCGCGTGGTCCGACGGCTCCGGGGCCACCTGCACGGCACCGTCGGACAGGGTGACGCCGAAGGCGCCGCCGCCACCGCGCAGCCGGATCGTGTAGCGGGCGGTCAGACCGGCGGTGGCCGTGCCGTCCGCCACGGCCGGCATCACCGAGAGCAGGAACGGCACGCACCACGCGACCCGTTCGGCGTCGATCATGTGCGGCCGGCGCACCGCACGGGCGAGGTCGTAGCCGTGGCCGAGCATGTGGGTGAGCAGATAGGAGGCGAGTACGGACCGGTCCATCGGGCCGAGCGGGGTCACCGGCGCCGGACCGTCGGCCGCCGCGGCCAGCGCGTCGGCGCATCGCTCCGCCTGCTCGGTGATCATGGCCGCGAGCGGCGCCGCCCGGCGCTCCCCGAACACGGCCAGCGACTCGGAGTTGGCCGCCGCCAGGCTCTGCGCCGTGCCGTCCCCGTACGGCCGTTCCCGCCCCACGGCGAGGTCGGCCATCAGCTCGTTGGCGAGCGCGAGGTGGGCCGCCGCCTCGCCGACCGTCCACAGCGATCCCGGTACGGCGGTATCCATGTCGGCGACGCCGTCGAGGACGGCCGTGATGTCGGCGGCGGTCTGCCGTATCGCCTGCCCGAGCCCCGCGGGCAGCGCCCCATGGACGTCCTGCCGTGCCGCCTGATCCACGCCGGTCACCCCTGTTCTGTCGCGCGGTACCCAATCAGACGCACGGGCGCGCCACAACCCCCGCGGCGATCACCGTGCCCCGAGCCCTCGCAGGAAGGTGTCGACGACCGTGTCGGCGGCCTGGGCCGCGCCGAGTCCGGGCAGCTGCTGCGACGCCAGGTGCATGAGCTGCGGCAGCAGTGAACTCGCCCAGGCGGGCGGCAGGTCGTCGCGGAGCAGCCCCTCCTCGGTGGCCCGCCGCAGGAAGTCGTCCACCTCCCGGACCAGGGCGTCGCGCCGCTCCCGGATCGCGTCGTCGGCCTTCAGCCGGGTGAGCTCCACGGGCCACTTGCGATTGACGGCGATGATCTCCTCGACGTACCGGTGCAGCGCCACGGCGACCGGGGCCTCGCGCAGCCTGGCGTGCTCGACGGCCCGCTCGACCGCGTCGTACCGAGCCTCGTAGATGGCCGCCAGCAGCTCCTCGCGGGACGCGAACCGCCGGTAGACGGTGCGCCGGTCGACACCGGCCTCGGCGGCGATCGCGGCGATGCTCGCGCCCGGATCGGCGGCGAGCATACGGGCCCCGGTGGTCAGAACGGCTTCCAGATTGCGTGCTGCGTCGGCTCTCACGGGCCAGAGCATATCCGGAACTGTGGAACCTGCCCCACCTTTCGCCACTCACATGAGGCCTTAGTGACGATAAATGCTACATTGAAATGACAGATAACCGGGTAGGTTCTTCGAATCCTCCGGAGAGAGCACATGATCATTTACGACCGTCTCTACGTCGCGGGCTCGTGGACGGCGCCCAGCGACCCGGCGCTCCTCGACATCCGTTCGCCGCACGACCAAGAGGTCATCGGCCGTGCCGCCCAGGCCCGGCCCGCCGACGTCGACCGCGCTCATCCCGCGCTGCTGGCCGGCAACACCGTCGTGCTGAAGGTGTCCCCGGAGAACTCGCTGAGCATGGGGCTGCTCGCCGAACTGCTGGAGCGGGCCGGGCTGCCGGAAGGCGTGATCAGCGTCCTCCCCGCCACGCCACGACGTGAAGTTCCACCGCTCGGGTGTGAAGTACCTGCACCATCCGCTGGTCGGCGATCTCGCCCTTCCCTACGAGGCGATGGACCTGCCCTCCGACCCCGGCCTCCGCCTCAACTTCTACACGCCCGAACCGGACTCCCGGGAGCGGGAGGCACTCGCCCTCCTCGCCGGCTGGGTGGGCACCGGGACCGGCGTCCCCTCCCGGAACGACTGACCACCAAGAGGCGCCGCAGCCATCCGGGACCGCGGGTGCGCCGCGGGGGAGGGAGCTCAGTTCTCCCGCGGCCGCCCGGCGAGGGCTTCCCGTGTCGCGGCCCAGGAGGCGAGCAGGCGCAGGCCCTCTTCGGAGGGCGAGCCGGGTTCGGCGGTGTAGACGGTGACGGTGAGGCCGGGTTCGGCCGTCATCTCCATGCCCTCGTAGGCGAGGGTGATGTCTCCGACGGCCTCGTGGTGGAAGTTCTTGGTGCCGGTGCCGTGGTGGCGGACGTTGTGGGCGCCCCAGCGGGTCCGGAAGTCGTCACTGCGGGTGGAGAGCTCCCCGACGAGGTCGTGCAGCTCCTTGTCGTGGGGGTTGCGGCCGGCCTCGGTGCGCAGGATCGCGACGGTGATGTCGGCGGCGGGGCCCCAGTCGGGGTAGAAACGGCGGGCAGCGGGGTCCAGGAAGGCGAAGCGCGCGAGGTTCGCCTGGTTGTGGGGGTTCGCGTAGACGTCGCTGTAGAACGCGCGGGCGAGCGTGTTGGTGCCGAGGATGTCCATGCGGCCGTTGCGGACGAAGGCGGGGCCCGCGGTGATCGCGTCGAGTGTCCACTGCAGGCTCGGGTGCGGGGTCCACTGCCGGGCCGGGCGTCGGCGTCGGGGGCGGGTGAGCGCGTCGGAGCCGTCGGCGGCCTGGGCCAGATGGACGAGATGGGCGCGTTCGGCGTCGTCGAGGCGAAGGGCACGGGCGACGGATTCCAGGACGGTGGGGGAGACACCGGCGAGACTGCCGCGTTCGAGCTTGGCGTAGTACTCCACGCTCATGTCGGCGAGGGCCGCGACCTCGCTGCGGCGCAGCCCGGGGACGCGGCGCCGGGTCCCGGACGGCAGTCCGGCCTGCTCGGGGGTGATCTTGGCGCGCCGCGAGGTGAGGAACTCGCGGACCTCCTGTTGGTTGTCCACCCTTCGACCGTACGTGCAGCGGGCCGCAGGAGGGATGTACTGCCGGTACACCCATCGACGGTGACTGGCCGGCCGCCACCGGGGGCGGTTACCTGGAGGACGTGGCGCTGTCCCCGGCCGTCCGTCGGCGGGGACGGGGCCGCCCGCCCCCGGCGCGCGGACACCTCGCGGCCCAGGGCCGGGCCTACGCGGACCGCCCTCAGCGGTCCCCGTTCCACGTGAGCAAAGGAACCCTCATGCGCGGCGCAGTGATCCATGCCCCCGGCGACGTCCGCTTCGAGACGCTGGACGACCCGAAGATCCTCCACCCCACCGACGCGGTCATCCGCACGGCCGTCACCTGTGTGTGCGGCTCCGACCTGTGGCCCTGGCGCGGCCTGGAGCCGATCGGCGGCGCCCACCCGATGGGCCACGAGTACGTCGGCTTCGTCGAGGAGGTCGGCTCCGAGGTCACGGCCGTGAAGCCGGGCCAGTTCGTCGTCGGCTCGTTCGCCACCTCCGACAACACCTGCGCCAACTGCCGCAACGGCTTCCCGTCGAACTGCCTGCACCGCGAGTTCATGAGCACCTGCCAGGCCGACTACGTCCGTATCCCCAACGCCCAGGGCACCCTGGTCGCCACGGACGAGGTGCCGGGCGAGGAGCTCTGGCCCGGTCTGCTGGCCGTCTCCGACGTCATGGGCACCGGCTGGTGGGCCGCCGAAGCCGCCGAGGTGAAGCCCGGCTCCACCGCCGTGGTCGTGGGCGACGGCGCGGTCGGACTGTGCGCGGTGATCGCCGCCAAGGAGATGGGCGCCGAGCGGATCATCGCCATGAGCCGCCACGAGTCCCGGCAGAGACTGGCCCGCGAGTTCGGCGCCACCGACATCGTCACCGAGCGCGGCGACGAGGGCATCGCCCGGATCAAGGACCTCACCGGCGGCATCGGCGCCGACAGCGTCCTGGAGTGCGTGGGCACCGCCGAGGCCATGCAGCAGGCGCTGCGCTCCACCCGCCCCGGCGGCAACGTCGGCTTCGTCGGCGTTCCGCACGACGTCGCCGTCGACGGGCAGGAGCTCTTCTTCTCCCACGTCGGCCTGCGCGGCGGCCCCGCCCCCGTGCGCCGCTACCTGCCCGACCTCATCGAACGCGTCGTGACCGGCCGGATCGACCCGGGCAGGGTCTTCGACCTCACCCTGCCCCTCGACCAGGTCGCCGAGGGCTACCGGGCCATGGACGAGCGCCGAGCCGTCAAGGCACTCCTCAAGCCCTGACGACGAAGGAGCGACAGCATGCCCAAGCAGTCCGCACCCAAGGAGCTGGAGGCGATCGCGCCCAAGCTCGTCGAGGTCACCGACGAGGTGCTCTTCGGTGACGTATGGGAGCGCCCCGGTCTCTCACCACGCGATCGCAGCCTGGTGACCGTCAGTGTCCTCGCCGCGCTCTACCGCGGCGAACAGCTGCCCTACCACCTGGGCGTGGCACTGGAGAACGGCCTGAGCGTCGAGGAGCTCTCCGAGGCCATCACCCACCTGGCCTTCTACGCCGGCTGGCCCAACGCCATGACCGCGATCAGCAGGCTCAAGGCGCTCACCGAAGAGCGCGACGCCTGACCCTCGCACACCACTTCCCCGCAACCGCACAGCAAGGAACGCCCTCCGTGGAACTCGTCACGCAGACCCCGACCGCCAAGGCCCCGGCCGAGCGCTTCACCGGCGACGTCTACCTCAACATGATCGAGACCCCCGCCGAGCCGGCCCGGCTGGCGACCGCCCTGGTCCGCTTCACCCCCGGTGCCCGCACCCACTGGCACTCCCACGCCAACGGCCAGATCCTCTACATCACCGACGGCGTCGGCCTCGTCGGCACCCGCGACGGCGACGTCGTACGCGTCAGCGCCGGCCAGACCGTCAAGTGCCCGCCCGGTGAGGAGCACTGGCACGGCGGCACCGACACCACCCTCGTGGCGCACATCGCCATGGTGGTCGGCGAGGCCGGCGGTGACGGCACCACCTGGCTGGAACCGGTGACCGACGAGCAGTACGCCGAAGCGCTCGCCACCGTCACCCGCTGAGGGCCGCTGGCCTGATGCGGTGCCAGGAGGCGTTGCAGGCGGACGGTCATCGCGTCCCGGGCGCCGAGCCACACGGCCGTGCCGAGTTCGGCCGGTGGCCGGGCGACAGCCCGGCCGACGCCCTTGTCGGCGGTTGCCTTACTCGGTGGGGGTGTTCAGGCGGCACCAGGAGGTGGTCCGGCAATCACCAGGCTTCCGTGCGATACATGTCACGCGTCGTCATGTATTGAAGGTCACATCCGACCTGGACGGGGCTATACATGTCAGCACGTGGCAGGTATTCCGAGGATCCTGGAAGCATGAAGTCCGACCGCCTGCTGGCCTTCCTCCTGCTGCTCCAGACGCACGGCCGACTGCCGGCCCCCGATCTGGCCGGTCGCCTGGAGGTCTCGGTCCGCACCGTGTTCCGTGACGTGGAGGCCCTCTCCGCGGCCGGTGTACCCGTGTACGCGGAGCGCGGGCGCAACGGCGGCATCGCGCTCGTGCCCGGCTACCGCACCGACGTCACCGGACTCACCGCCGACGAGGCCCGCGCCCTTTTCGTCCTGCTGGCCGACCGCACCCACGCCGACCTGGGCCTGAGGCAGGCCATCGGCTCGGCTCTGCGGAAGGTCATGGCCGCCTTGCCGGAGGCGCACCGTGGCGCTGCCGAACTCGTCAGCAGGCGCATCCTGGTCGATCCCGTACGGTGGCGCACCGGCCCGGCCCCGGCGGTCGACCTCGGCGGCATGCAGGCGGCGGTCTTCGACGACCGGCGGCTGCGACTGCGGTACCGGAGTGGCGAGGACGGCCGGGTCCGGACGTACACGCTCGATCCGTACGGCCTGGTCGACAAGGCCGGCGTCTGGTACCTGGTGGCCGACCATCGGGGCGTGCCGAGGTTGTTCCGCGCCGACCGCGTCCTCTCCGCGCAGGTGACCGACGAGCCCGTCCGGCGGCGCAAGGGGGTGGAGCTGGCCGACGTCTGGGACGAACTCCGCCGTCAGATCGACGAGGCGCCCGCGGACGTGCGCGCGGTGGTGCGGGTCCGCCGCGCCGTCCTGGGCCGGTTCCTGCGCCTGCATCAGGCGGACCTGGCGGGCCTGCCGCCGGCCTTCGGTGCCGCCGAAGCCGAATCCGACGCCGGGGAGTGGACGGAACTGGAGCTGCGCTTCCGTGCGCTGGGGGCGGCCCGGCCACTGCTGGCCTTCGGCACCGACGTCGAAGTCCTCTCACCGCCGCAACTGCGCGCGGAACTCGCCCGGGTCGCCGCGGACATCGCCGGCCTCTACCGAGGCGGGTGACACAGCGGGCAGGCCTGACCGGAACACATCGCCGGCACCTGGCGCGGTGCTCGGACGCGCTGCGACGACGAGTCTGCGGGGTGTCGGGGATCCGTCCCGAATACATGACGCCGGATGACATGTATGGCACTGCAAGATGGGCATCACAGTGGTGGTCCGCGATTTCGGAGGGCTTATGAAAGGCCAGCTTTCCTTCATTTCCTCAGCGAATGAAGGAACGGAGGAAAAGCCGTCCGGCCGGCCTCGACGGGCCTGGCTCGGAGTGGTGTCGGCCGAGCATGCCCGGTACGCCGTCCGGTACGGCTGGATCCAGCTCAACCACGGCTACCGCCGCAATCTCGCCCGGCTGGGCCGCGGCGACGGGTTCGTCATCTACTCGCCCACCGAGCGCCTGGGGGAGAAGGCGAAACTCCGCGCATTCACGGCGCTGGGAGTCGTCGCCGACGACGAGCCGTACCTCGCGGACGAGGTCATGGACATGGGTGCCAGGGGCACGTTTCGGCCCTGGCGCCGGGTGGTCGACTTCGCGCCGGTGCACGCCGTCGAGCTGGGCGCCGTCGCCCCCGACCTGATCCTCACCCAGCAGCCGAACTGGGGCTACGGACTGCGCTTCGGCCTGGTGCCGCTGGCCGTCGAGGACTTCGAACTGCTCCGCGACGCGATGGCGCGCTGAGAACACGGCGCGGCGCTGTGGAGCAGCGCTGATTGTCCCGATCATTCCGGGCATTCGGCCGCGGGCCGTTCTTTGCTCACATCGCGGGAATGCCTGTCAAGCGCGAGGTTCATCACACGAGAAAAGGGCTTTCGGGCGGCCTTATCCGGCGGTTTCACGGTGGTAGCCTCGAATGAGTGAGCAATCGACTCGTCGTCAAAGGCGGCCGTCAGCACAGTCTCCGTGACGTGTCCGTGGAATTTCCGAGGGGCTCGCTCGTCGTCTTCACGGGTGTTTCCTGTTCCGGTAAGTCGAGCCTGGTGTTCGACACCATATTCGCGGAAGGGCGGCGACGTGATGTGGAATCGCTGTCCGCGTACGCGCGGCAATTCCTGGGGCAGCTGGGCAAGCCCGATGCCGACGCCGTCGAGGGACTGTCCCCCGCGATCGCCGTCGACCAGAGGACGACCGGACACAACCCGCGCTCCACGGTCGGCACCCTCACCGAGGTGTACGACCACCTGCGCCTGCTCTACGCCCGGATCGGCCGCCCGCACCGCCCCGAGTGCGGTGAGCCGGTCAGCCGCCAGACCCCGCGGCGCATCGTCGACCAGCTGCTGAGCACCTCGGAGGGCACCCGTTTCCGGCTCCTCGCCCCCGTCGTCCGTGACCGTGAAGGCGAACACGCCGAGGTGTTCCGGCAGTTGAGCTCGGACGGGTTCAGCCGCGTGCGCGTCGACGGCATCGTGTTCGCCGGCCCCTAGGGCCTGTCTGACAATTCCCGCCTGCCTCGCGACGCCATGCACGCACTCTCGCCGCGCCGGGCCCTGACCCAAGTACGTCCAGTACGTGGATCAGGGCCCGGCACACCGAGAGCACGCACCTGACGCCGCGAGGCCGCCCTCCGGGCGACGACGGGAACTGTCAGACAGGCCCTAGGGCGGCCGGCGCGGTGGACAGGCGATCGCCGAGGGCACCCCGGAGCAGATCGCGGCCCACCCCGGGTCGCACACGGGCAGGTTCCTCGGCCCATTGCTGAAGGAGGCGGTCGCATGAGTGCCGTACTGCGGAGCGCGCCGGACCTCCTGCCGTCCGACGACGAAGCCGACGGCCCCGAGCCGCTGTTGCCGGCCGCGGGCGGCAGCACCGACCCCGTGAAGGACTACCTGCGCCTCATCGCCCGCGTCCGGCTGCTCACCGCCGAACAGGAAGTGGACATCGCCAGGCGCATCGAGGCCGGCATCGTCTCCCTGCGCTACGGACTCACCGACGGCCGCCCCCGGACCCTGGAGGAGATCGGACACGTCTACGGCGTCACCCGGGAACGCACCCGCCAGATCGAGGCCAAGACCATGACCAAGCTCCGTCACCCGTCCCGCTCACAGGTACTGCTGGACTACCTCGACGGCTCCTGAGTCCGCCGGCCCCGGGGCCGGATCTGATGTGCTGTCGCCTGTGACAACATCGAGCAGGGAGCGTGTCTGACCAGCAGGACTCGGACAACCCGGCCCCCACCCCGGCCCACCGCCGATTCACCGGAGGTCACCCGTGTCGCAGCCCCGTTTCGCCGTCCTCGGCGCCGGCAGCATCGGCTGCCATCTCGGCGGCCACCTCGTCGCCGCCGGGTACGAGGTGGTGTTCATCGGCCGGCCGTCCGGCATGCGGGTACTGCGGGAACGAGGGCTCACACTCACCGGCTCAACCCGTCCGCCCGTCCACCTCACGCCCGACCGGCTGACCCTCGCCACCGGGACCGAGGCCGCTGCCGACGCCGACTACGTACTGGTCACCGTGAAGACCGCGGGAACCGGTGCCGCCGCCAGGGACCTCGCCGCCCACCTCGCCCCCGGCGCCGTCGTGGTCAGCTTCCAGAACGGACTGCACAACCCCGCCACCCTGCGCCCCGCCCTGCCGGCACACACCGTGCTCGCCGGCATGGTGCCCTACAACGTGGTCCAGTCCGAACCCGGCACCGTCCACCAGGGCATGCCGGGCACGCTCATGACCGAGCCCGACGACATCCTTCACGCGGCCCTGCGCAGCGCGAACCTGGCGGTCGAGGCTCGCAGCGACATGACCGCCGTACAGCACGCCAAACTGCTGATGAACCTGAACAACGCGATCAACGCCCTGTCCGGGCTGCCGCTGCGCGACCAACTCGGCCAACGCGCCTACCGCCGCTGCCTGGCCCTGTGCCAGCGCGAAGCCCTCGCCGCCTACCGCGCCGTCGGAATCACCCCCGCCCGTCTCGGGCCGACCTCGCCGCGCCTGACCCCGTACATACTCGAACTGCCCGACGCCGCGTTCCGCCGGGTGGCCGCGGCTTCCCTCCGGATCGACGCCCACGCGCGCTCCTCGATGTGGGAGGACCTGCAGCGCGGCCGCCCGACAGAGATCGATTCACTGCAGGGCGAGATCGTCGCCGTCGCCCGCAGCCACGGACACAGGGCCGCCGCCAACGCCCGGCTCGCGGCCCTGGTGCACGAGGCGGAGACCACCCCGCGCACATGGACCGGAGCGGAGCTGTACGCCGAGCTTCGTGCCGCGACCTGAACCCCCGCTCCCCAGGGTGTTGTCTCCGGCTCAGACGAGTCGCCGGATGTCACCGCGCACCCGGTAGAAGCCGCCGGCCCCCGTATGGAGGGAGTCCACGACAATCGCCCCGGTGGGCGCCTGCGCGACGGTGGTCACCGCACCCACGGTCGTGGCCGGCGCGTAGGCCGGCATCGCGCGGCCGGCTTGACGTCCCGCGCCACCGGCACCGAGCCCTGCTGGGCCGCCGGAGCGCGGGCTTGCCGTCGCCGGGATCACGCCGGTCTGGGCGCGGTGTTCAACTGGTCCGCCAGGTCACTGAGTGTGGTCGGCACCGTGGGCTGTCCGGGCGGAACCGGTGCCGTGATCCGGCCACGGAGCGCCCCGGACGGGCGGCCGGCACGACAGGCGTCGCAACGCTCGTGCGGGTGGCGGTCTTCGGAGTGGCTCTGTCCGCGCCCCTGGATAGGGTCGAGACGTGGACCGCAGCAGCAGGCAGCCGGACGACGTACTCGTCGGGGAAGCGGGGGACGAGCCGTCGCCCCGGGCGGCCCGGGCCCTGTGGTGGGGGTCGGCCGGTCTGGTGCTCACCGTCCTCGGCACCTCGGTGGTGGTCGCCGGCGCGGAACACGCCGGCCGGCTGTCCGCGGCCGTGGCGCTGGTCCTCGTACAGGTCGGCGCCCTGAGGTGGGTGGTGCGGGCCCCGGTCGCCGTGCTGGCCGCGACCGCGGCGGCGGGGCTCGCGGTGTGGGCGCTGTTGCCGACGGTGACCTTGACCGGGGCCCTGCTCGCGGCGCAGGTCGCCTTGTGCGTGCTGTCGGCGGTCAGGCCGCGGCGGGTGTCGGTGTCGGTACTCGTGGCGATGTGCCTGGCGACGCCGCTGGCCTTCGGCGCGGGCGGTCCCGCGGGCCTGGCGGTCCTTCTGCTGACAGTGGTCCTGGCGTGGACCGCGGGACAGTGGCGCAGGGCGCAGCGGGCCCGGACGAGGTCGGAGTCGCGCCGGGCCGTGGTGGAGGAGCGGGCGCGGATCGCGCGCGAGGTGCACGACGTCGTGGCGCACACCCTGTCGGTGATGGTCGTCCAGGCGGGTGCCGCCGACGACGTGTTCACCCGGCAGCCCGAACGGGCTCGTGAGGCGTTGCGGGCCATCGAGTCCGGCGCCCGGTCGGCGCTCGGCGAACTGCGCCTGCTGCTCCGGGCGTTCGGGACCGAAGCGGCTGAGGAGGGGACGGGGGAGCCGCGGCAGCCGGGGCCCTCGCTGGCGCGTCTGGACGAACTGGCCGACAGCGTGCGGGCGACCGGGATGACCGTGCACGTGGACCGCGACGGCACCACCGAGGGGGTGCCGGCCACGGTGGACCTGGCGGCGTACCGGATCGTGCAGGAATCCCTGACCAACACCCTGCGCCACGCGGCGGGCGCCGACGAGGTGCGCGTGCGGGTGCGGGTGGAAAGGAAGTGTGTGGAGATCACCGTGGTCGACAACGGCCGTACGGCACAAGACCGTTCGGGCATGGCGGGATCGGGGCGCGGGCTCGTGGGGATGCGGGAGCGGGCGCGGCTCCTGGGCGGCAGTCTCCGTGCGGGCCCGCTGCCCGGCGGCGGGTTCGAGGTGGCGGCGCGGCTGCCGGTGGAGCGTGTGTGATGACGTTGCGTGTGGTCCTGGCCGACGACCAGGCCCTGGTCCGTACCGGATTCCGCATGATCATCGACGCTCGGGACGACCTGCAGGTGGTCGGTGAGGCGGCCGACGGCGGCGAAGCGGTGCGGCTGACCCGGGAACTGGCGCCCGACGTGGTGCTGATGGACGTACGCATGCCCGTCGTGGACGGCATCGAGGCGACCCGGCGGATCGTGGCGGACGGCAGCCGGGCCCGGGTGCTCGTGCTGACCACCTGGGACGTGGACGCGCACGTGGTCGCCGCGCTGCGGGCCGGAGCCAGCGGTTTCCTGCTGAAGGACATCCGTGCCCCCGACCTCGTCGACGCGATCCGTGTCACCGCGCGCGGTGACGCACTGCTGGCGCCCACCGTGCTGAGCCGCGTCCTCGACCGGTTCCTGCGCACCACGCCCGACCCGGCGCCCCCGCCCTCGCTGCGGGACCTCTCCGGCCGCGAGCTGGAGGTGCTCACCCTGATCGGGCAGGCCCTGTCGAACGCGGAGATCGCCGAGCGGCTGCGACTGTCGGAGGCCACCGTCAAGAACCACGTCACCGCGGTGCTGCGCAAACTGGGCCTGCGCGACCGCGTCCAGGCCGTCGTCGCCGCCTACGACCACGGCCTCGTACGACCGCGCCGCCCCTGACGGCACCGGCACCGGGCCCTCCTCCTCAGGGAGGAGACCGGGCCGCGGTCCTCCCGTGCTCCCAGCGGCGCTCCGTCCCCGTGGCCGATCCGCGGCCCGGATGACCGGTCCTAGCGTCGACATGTGACCGATGACCTGGCCTGCCTCATGTACCTGCTCGCCCACGACGACGCGGCCGACGGCCCGTACGACCGCTCCCGGACCGAACTCCTGGTCCGTGCCGCCGCCCTCGCCGACCTCGCACTGCGCGGCCGGCTGGGGGAGGACCGCGGCACGGTCACCGTGTCCGGCACGGAACCGACCGGCGACCCCGTCCTGGACGGAGTGCTGCGCGACGCCGTCGGCGGGCACGGCTGGAAACAGCTCGTGCGCCGGCATCGCAGGCGGACCCTGACGGAGGTCGAGGACAGGCTCGCCACGGCGGGACTCCTCACCCTGCGGGCGCCCCGCCTCCGCCTCGGCACCCGCCGGTCGACCGTGACGGACCACGCACGGTCCGCGGCACTCCGCGCCAGGGTGTCCGCGGCGCTGCACGGGCACGGCCCCGTGCGGGAGGTCCCCGCCGCCGACGCCGTGCTGCTGGCACTGGCCGCGGCGGGCCGGGTCCGCGCGGTCGTGTCACGACAGGACCAGAAGATTCACCGGGCCCGTATCGACGCCTGCACAGGGCGCCTCGGCGACCTCGCGCCCGGCCTGGAGCACGCCGTACGCGCGCTGCCGACGACCATGATCGCCGCGCAGGGCGGCATGGGCGGCAGCTGACCACAAGGGGGAGACGATGACCAAGCACCGCACCTCGATCGCCCTGGCCTGCGCCCTGACCGCCCTGCTCGCGACGGCACGGTCGCCGGCGCCACCCACCGGGCCCGCCGTCGCCACCACGGTGCACACCCGCGAAGGGCTGGTGCGGGGAGCCGCACACGACGGGTACCGCACCTTCGAGGGCATCCCCTACGCGGCACCGCCGGTCGGCCCGCTGCGCTGGGCGGCGCCGCGCCGCCCGGCCGCCTGGACCGGCGTACGGGACGCGACCCGGCCCGCGAGCGCCTGCCCGCAGCCGGCCGGCGAGGTGCCCGGCGGCAGCACCGACGAGGACTGCCTCCGTCTGAACGTCACGACACCCGACGGCGCGGCACCGGCGCGCCCCCGGCCGGTGGTCGTGTGGCTGCACGGCGGCGGTTTCACCACCGGCGCGGGCAGCTCGTACGACGCCCACCGCATGGCCACCCGGGGCGACGTCGTGGTCGTCACCGTCAACTACCGCCTGGGCGCGCTCGGTTTCCTCGCGCACGCGGGGCTGCCCGGCTCGGGTACCTTCGGTCTGGCCGACCAGCAGGCGGCGCTGCGCTGGGTCCGCACCGGCATCCGTGCCTTCGGCGGCGACCCGCACAACGTGACGCTGGCCGGCGAGTCGGCGGGCGGTTACAGCGTCTGTGCCCAACTCGCGTCGCCCGCGGCCGCCGGGCTCTTCGATCGCGCGATCATCGAGAGCGGCCCCTGCACCGGCGGCCCCGACCGTCCCTTCGCACCGTCCGCCGTCCCGCTGTCCACGGCACGTGGCGCGGGCGCGGACCTCGCGGCGAAGGTCGGCTGCGGCTCCTCGCGTGACGTCCTCGCCTGTCTGCGGCGCGTGCGCGTCTCCCGGTTGCTGGCCGCCCAGGGCACGGACCGACAGCCCGCCTACGGCACCCCGTTGCTGCCCGGTGATCCCGCGGCGGCGATCACCGGCGGCCGCTTCCACCATGTCCCCGTGCTCATCGGGAACAACCACGACGAGGGCAACGGCTGGGCCGCCGGCATCATCCAGGCCGGCAACCCCGTCACCCCCGCCACCTGGCCCGACGTCGTGGCCGCCTTCTTCCCCTCCCCGGGGCAGGCGAAGGCGATCGTCGACGAGTACCCCGTGCACGGCGCCGACGGCGGCCCGGTGTTCGGCGCGGTCATCGGCGACGCGAACTTCGCCTGCCCGACGGCGCGCACCGGCGGCCTCCTCGCGGCCCGGATGCCGGTCTGGCGTTACGAGTTCGCCGACGAGCACGCGCCACCCCTCACCCCGGGCACCCCGCCGTTCCCGCTCGGCGCACCGCACGCGAGTGAACTTCCCTACCTGTTCGACTTGGGCGGCCGCCCCCGCGAGCTGACCGCGGCCCAGCACCGGCTGGCCGACACGATGATCGACTACTGGGCCCGCTTCGCCCGCACCGCCGACCCGAACGGCCTGTCGTCGCCGCGGTGGTCCCGGCGGACGGTGCTGTCCCTGGCTCCGGACCGCATCGTCCCCACGCGCACGGCGCAGTCCCGCCACCACTGCGCGTTCTGGAACGCGCTCGAGTAGCCGGGGCGAAGGCCATCGCGCGGTCCGCCCGCCCGGACGGCCGGCCCACGGCACGGGGGTGTGGGCCGGCCCTCGTCGGTCAGTCGCGTGCCGGGGGAGTGTAGAAGTCGCCCACGGACGTCCAGACGCCGTTCTTGACCTCCACCTTCTGCACGCTGCGCGTACCCAGGTGGTTGTTCGCGCCGAAGCTCATGACCGGCGACACCCCCGGGTCCACCTTGGCCGCCTTCTGGTAGGCGGCGGTGAGGGACTGGGCCGTGACGGGCCCCTTGACGGTCTTCGCGATCTCGGCGAACACCTTGGCGTTGCTCCAGCCCCACAGGGCGAGGAATCCCGCGGTCTGGCCGGGCTCGTACTTGGCCATCGCGGTCCGGAACTCCTTCACCGCGGGGTCGTCGTCCGAGGGCGCCTTGACCAGCTGGACGGCCTTGAGACCCTCGGCGGCGTCCTTGGCCAGGGCGATCGTCGACTCGGCCGCCACCGGGGCGTAGGCGTACGTGGGCAGCGAAAGGCCCTGCAGC
This sequence comes from Streptomyces sp. NPDC028289, assembly GCF_055565975.1. NCBI lineage: Bacteria > Bacillati > Actinomycetota > Actinomycetes > Kitasatosporales > Streptomycetaceae > Streptomyces > Streptomyces sp. NPDC028289. The sequence continues at coordinate 409,148 of NZ_JBVHTI010000006.1, forward strand.
TTGGCCTCCTTGAGGAAGGCCGCCGCCTCGGGGGAGGTGAGGATCAGGATGACCGCCTGCGGCTTCGCCGACTTCACCTTGCTGATGACCGGTGTGTAGTCGGTGGTCTGGTACTTGACCGGCAGCCGCTCGACGTCGACCGAGGGGTCCAGCTTCTTCGCGACGGGCGCCACCTGCGCGGCCACGTTCACGAACGCGGCCGGGTCGCTGTGCACGACGAGGATCTTCTTCGCGCCGTCCTGCACCGCCCACGCGGCGACCGCCGCGGCCTGGTCCTCGTAGAGGGTCTGGGTGCCGAACAGACCGGCGCGCGGCGGCTTGTACCAGTTCTCGGCGCCGCCCACCTCGTTGAGGACCGGCACCTTGGACTGGGTGAGGACGAACGGGAAGGCGGCCTCCGCCTGGGAGGTGCCGTTCGCGTTGACGATGGCCACGACCTTGTCCTGGCCGACCAGTTCACGTGCGATCTGCACGGTCTGCTGCGGATCGGCCGCGTTGTCCTTGACGGTCCACTCGACCTTGCGGCCGTTGACGCCGCCCTGGGCGTTGAGCATCTTGAAGTACGCGTCGCCGCCCGCCTTCTCGGCCACGCCGTACGTGGCGGTGGGGCCCGTGAGGGGCAGCCACGCGCCGATGTGGATCTCGGAGGAGCTGCTGCCCGCCGACGCCGAGTCCTGACCGGCGCATGCGCTTGCGGTCAGTGCCAGCACGGCGAGAACGGCGGTCGCTCCCGCCGCACGGCGGGATCTGCTGATTGTCCGGAACACGGTCCACCTCGTTCACAACGATCACAACGGTTACTACGGGCGCAGGGGGCGCAAAGGGCGCGAGGGGTGCAAGGGGTGCAACGGGACGTCACTGCACCGGGGAGGTCCGGGCGGTGGCCGCCGCGGTCGTGGCGGGCCCAGGGCCGCCGCTGAAGTACGCCGATTCCGCCAGGGCGGCGAACTCCGCCTCGCCCGGCCGTCCTCGGGCGGCGACGACGCCCTCGTGCAGGACGGCCACCTCGTGGCAGACGGACATGGCCCGGCTGAGCGACTGCTCCAGCAGCACCACCGTCAGGCCGTCGTGAGTCAGCCCGACCAGCCGGTCGTAGACCTCGTCCACCAGGGCGGGGGCCAGTCCCAGGGCCGGTTCGTCGACGATCAGGACGTCCGGCCGGGCGATCAGCGCGCGGGCGATGGCGAGCATCTGCTGCTCGCCGCCGGACAACCCGGCGGCCGGGGCGGACATCCGGTCACGCAGCCGTGCCGGCAGCCACTGGACGGTATCCGCCAGCCGCTCGCGCAGCTCCGAGCCGGTGATGCCGGAGGCGTACGCCGCGACCTCCAGGTTCTCGCGCAGCGACAGTGTCCTGAACAGCCCGCGGCCCTCGGGAGCCAGGCTCGTGCGTACGGAGCCGCCCGACTCCCGTACGCCATCGGTAGGTCGGAGCGAGCCGTGCAGGATGCCGGCGAGGGTGCTCTTGCCCGCGCCGTTGGCCCCCGCGACACCGAGCACGCTTCCTTCGCGGACGTCGAGGTCGACGTCCCGGAGGGCGGCCACACCGCCGTACGAGTGACCTGTCCCGCGCAGCCGGATCAGGCTCCGTTCTCCCACGGAGTCCGGCAGTTGGGCCCGGTTGCCGACGGTGCCCAGGTAGGACGACCGCACCTTCGGATCCTGGAGCACGGTGTCCGGGGTGCCGTCGCCGATGGTGCGGCCGAAGTCGAAGGCGAGCACCCGGTGGGCGACGGAGAAGAGGTCGTCGAGGACGTGGTCGATGACGACCACGGCGGTGCCCTCGGCGTTGAGCCGCCTGATGTGCTGGGCCAGCAAGGCCCGTTCGCCGGTGTCGAGACCGCCGAAGGGCTCGTCCAGGATCAGCAGCCGAGGCCTCTCGGCCATCGCCCGCGCCAGGTCGAGACGCTTCTGCAGGCCGAAGGGCAGCTCCGTGGGGCGACGGTCCGCCACGTCCGCGAGGCCCACGGAGTGCAGCAGTTGGGCGACGGCGTCCCGGTCGCGGGCCGTGACCCGGCGGCGGGTGCACAACACGTTCTCGGCGACGGTGAGTTCGGAGAACACCTCCGCGTGCTGGAAGGTACGGCCGATCCCCAGCCGGCGGCGCGCGGTCGCCCTGGCCGTCAGCAGCGGCCGTCCCGCGAAGTCGGCCGTGCCGCTGACGCGTCCGTTGCCGGTCAGCCCGGACAGCACGTTCAACAGGGTTGTCTTTCCGGCCCCGTTGGGTCCGATGACGGCCAGGATCTCGTCCTGCCGCACGGACAGGGAGGCGTCCTCCAGGGCCTTGAGCCCGCCGTACGCGACGGACACGTGCTCCAGGTGGAGGAGGGCGGGGGCCTCGCCGCCCGTCCCCGACGAGCGACCGGCGGGCGGGGGTGGTGCGGAGGACTCGGCGGACGGCGCCGGCCCGGTCTCCGGCCGTCCGGCGGAAGGCCCGGGGGACGGCGGTCGCCCGGTGGCCGGCCGTCGCCGTACGCGCCGCAGGACGCCTCGCGCGGGCGCGGCGAGGGACGGTACGACTCCCGCGGGCAGGAAGAGGAGGATCGCGATGAGGACGACACCCTGCACCACCGGCTGGGGCATCCCCACGGTGGACGAGAGCGAGGGGCTCCAGGTCAGATAGATGCCGCCGGCCACCGCGCCGAGGACCGAGCCGACCCCGCCGAGCACGCACGCCGCGATCAGTGAGATGCCGAAGGCGAGTGAGAACGGGTCCGGGCTGACGAACCCGGTGATCAGGCCGAGCAGCACGCCCGCGAAGCTCGTGCACGCTCCGCTCACCGCGAACGACAGCGACGACTGGGCCTCCGGCGCGATACCGACCGTATGGGCGGCCATCGGATGCGACTTGGCCGCCACCAGGCGCATCCGCAGCGCCGAGGCGCGGGCGGGCACGGCCAGGGCGAGGACCACGGCCGCCGCGCCCACCGCGAGGTACTGGGCCTGGGTGCCACCGCCCGGAAACGTGCCGAGGCCCAGGGCGCTGCGCAACTGGAGCACCGGTACGCCCTGGTCGCCCCCGGTGACGCTGCTCCACCTGTTGACCAGTTCCAGGGTCACGGTGGTGAAGGCGAGGGTCAGCAGGGCGATGTAGAGCACCGAGAACCGGGCGCCCGCGTATCCGAGAAAGGCGCCCAGGGCGGCACCGACGGCGACCGCCCCCAGCACCACCGCCTCCAGGGCCCAGCCGTGCGCGCTGCCGTACGCCGCGAAGTAGGCGCCGATGGCGAAGAACGCGGGGTGGCCGACCGACCAGATGCCGGACCAGCCGGCGAGCAGGCCGACCGACAGGACGACGATCGTGTACACGGCCGCCAGCGCCACCGAGTACATCTGGTACGCCGGGATCGCACCGGCCGCCATGAACACCATGAGCACCGCACCGGCGGCCGGTCCCAGGGCGGCCCTCGCCAGGACCGAACGGTTGAAGACCATGGATGCGACCCCTCAGACGCGCTGGAAGGTGCGGGTGCCGAACAGGCCCTGGGGGCGGATCAGCAGCACCAGCACGGTGAACGAGAACACGAACGTGTCGCGGAAGCTGGCGGAGACGTAGTTCGCCGCCAGGTTGTCCAGGACACCGATGGCCAGCCCGCCGACGACGGCGCCGTACATGCTGGTCAGGCCGCCCAGGAAGATCCCGGCGAAGGCCCGGAACAGCGGTGCGGTGAGCGCCGTGGTGGCAAGGCCCGAGCGCGGCGCGTACAGGCACGCGGCCAGCGCGGCGAGGCCGAGGCCCAGGGCCCAGGAGATGCGGGCGAGTCGCTGGGCGCCGAGGCCGACGACCCGGGCCGTCTCGGCCGACTCGGCCACGGCACGCATGGCCGAGCCGAGTGTGGTGCGGGAGAACAGAAAGCCCACCAGAGCCATCGCCACCGCGGCGACCCCGATGGTCACCAGACTCTGCACCGGCAGCGCCGCGCCCGACCAGCGCACGGTGCCGTCCACCAGGTTGGGGAAGGCCCTGGGCTGCTCGCCCCAGACCGACCCGGCCAGGTTCTCGGCGATCAGTGAGACCCCCATGGTCACGACGAGCGCGGAGAACAGCTGTCCCTGGCCCAGTGGCCGGATCACGGTCTCGCGCACCAGCAGGCCCGCCGCGACCGTGACCGCGACGGCGGCGAGGAGACCGAGCACCGTCGCCACGCCGCGGTCGTGGAGCGAGACCGCCACGTACAGGCCCAGGGTCGCGAGCGACGCCATCGCGAAGTTCACGACGTCCGTGGCCCGGTAGATGATGACCAGCCCGAGGCCCATGAGGCCGTACACGGCTCCACTCGCCACACCGCTGACCAGGACAAGCAGGAACTGACTCACAGTCCCTCCCTCGGGGAAGAGTGCGTTTCACGCCACGTGTGCGGGACGTACCGGCACCGCGGCCGTCGCCAAATCAAAGTGAACTCACTTCAGTAAGCTAGGCACTGCGGTGCCGGGCGGGCAAGACTCGTGCACGGGATTTGTGCGGGCCGCCTGGGGGCGGTCTCAGTGGTCGTCGGCCGTGGGCTGCCCGGCGAGCGCGGTACGGGCCGCCGCCAGCCCGAAGACCAGGGCGGGGGCGAGGCCGCCCGCGTAGGCACGCCGGTACAGCCCGCCCGCGTCCGCGCCGGCCGCGAGCAGCCCGGGGACCGGCCGGCATCCGTCGGCGCCCGCGCTGCCGGGCCCGGACAGGACGCGGGCCGCCGGGTCGATCGGCAGGCCGCCGAAGGTGAACGTGACCGCGGGGGCGGCCTCGATGACGTAGAAGGGGGGTTCGTCCAGGGGACGGGAGTCCAGCAGGCGCCCGGGCACCGGGGACCCGCCCGATGCCGCGGCGGCGTTGAACTCCCTGACGCGGTCGCGGATCACGGCGCCGGGATAGCCCCACTCCTCGGGCATCGACGCGAAGTCCGCCAGATCCTCCGCCACCGCGCAGCGGGCCCCCGCGCGATGGCACAGCTGGAACTTGTCGACGCCCGGGATGCCCTGGACGTACGAGGCGCTGATCCACTCCCGGTGCACGCGCGCGTCGGCGACCAGCAGGCCGCGGGCCTGCGGCCGGTCGAGCAGGGCCATGGCGGTGAGATGGTCGCCGGCCGTCTCGTCGGCGAAGCGCTCACCCGTGGTGTCGAACAGCAGGGCGTGCTCGCTGTAGTAGAGCGCGAGGTCGACGAAGCGCGCGGGGTCGGCGAGGGAGACGCCCGCCGGCATCAGATGGCCGTAGAAACCGGCGTCCTTCGCGCCGAACCCTGCTCCCGCGGCCCGGCCGAGCGCGAGTCCGTCGCCGCGGCTGTGCGGGTTGGCCCGCAGCGCGACGTCCGCGGCCTGCGGGTGGAGGTGCTGGGCGCGCAGCTCGGGGTCGCCCTGGAAGCCGCCGGTCGCGAGCAGGGTCCAGGTGGCCTCGATACGGCGTGCCGAGCCGTCCGGCAGGAGGCACTCGGCCCCCGTCACCCGGCCGTTCTCCGTCAGGAGGGCGCGGGTCCAGGTGCCGGTCAGCACCTCCTGGCCCCGGTCCCGGACGAGTCGTTCGCAGGTGTCGAGGTAGTGGTTGGTGTCGACCTGGTGCCCGCGGCCGAAGCCGAGAACGGGCACCGGCGGCCTGCATTCCACGCCGAGCGACCGCACCCAGGCCACTCCGTCGGCGAATCCGTCGACCAGGGCCGCGGCCAGCTCCGGATCGCCGTCCGGATTGACCCGGCGCAACTCCTCGACCGTCGGGGCGGTCCAGACGAAGCCGGCGAAGCGGGCGGAACCGCCCACGCGTTCCGCCTTCTCCACCAGCACCACCGAGCCGCCCCCGGCCGCCACCCGGGCGGCGGCCGAAAGCCCCGCCATGCCGCCCCCGATCACCAGCAGATCCACCGTGTCCGCGCCCATGGGCAGTCCTCCGCCTCCGTGTCACCGAGTGGGACATGACGCTAATTGAACTCACTTCTGTAGTCGATAGGTCGGTGCCGGTGCGCTGCGGCGGTGCTGTTGCGGCCGGGGTCGGTGCCGCGGCCGGGAGCTCGGCCCGGGAGTCGGCCGTCGGCTCAGTCGGGAACGACGACGGCGCGCCCCCGGACCGCGCCCGCGCGCAGCCTTTCGAACGCTTCCGGGGCGCTGGACAGCGGGTACCGCTCGACCTCCACGTGCAGGGCGCCCTCGCGGGCCAGGGCGACCACCCGTTCGAGCTCGGGCACGGTTCCCCAGAAGGGCAGCGAGATCCGCGTTCCGGGAGGGAGTGCGCCGGGCTTGCGGACCGTCAGTTCACCGCCCCCGCTGCCGACGACGACCAGCTCCCCGCCGGCCCGCAGTACGGCGACGGCGAGTTCCAGGCTGGAGCGGCTGCCGACGAAGTCGAGCACGGCAGCCGCGCCGGTCCCGCTCGTCCGGTCCCGCAGGATCCGGGCGGTGTCGGGCCGCAACAGCGTCGCGAAGTGCGCGCCGCAGGCGTCGGCCAGGGCCAGCGCCTCCTCCCGTACGTCCACGGCCAGCACCTGTGCGGTCGTCGTGGCCCGCAGGATCTGGACCGCGAGGTGGCCCAGCCCGCCGACGCCGAGAACGACCACGCTCGCGCCGTCGGTGAGGGGGTGCCCTGCGGCGGTGACGGCGTGGTACGCGGTGAGCCCGGCGTCGGTCAGCGGCGCCGCCTGGACCGCGTCCAGCTCGCCCACCGGGACCAGTAGCCGCCCGGACGGCACGAGCACCGTGTCGGCCATCCCTCCGTCGCGGCCCAGACCCGCCCCGGTGCCGGCCAGCTCCCGGTCGAGCTCCGGTCGCCGGTCGCAGTAGTTCTCCGCGCCCGTGACGCAGTTCGCGCACCGCCCGCAGCCCCACGGCCCGTACACGACGACGCGCTCGCCGACGGCCGGACCCACGGCCCGCGGGCCCCGCTCCAGTACCCGGCCGGCGACCTCGTGACCGAGGGTGAACGGAATCCGGTAGGGGAGGCCGCCCGGAGTCGCGTCGACGACATGAAGGTCCGACCGGCACAGCCCGGCCGCCTCGACCCGCACCAGCACTTCCTCGCCCGCGGGCGTCGGCCGCGCCAGTTCGGTGAGGACGGGTGGCCCGCCCCAGTGCGTCAGCCGGACCGCTCTTGTTCTGCCTGTTGACATGGCCGAGACAGTAACAAAAATGAAGTCAGTTCAGTAGGGTCGAAGAGGGTGGAGGGAGAGGTGGCCGCCATGGGTGACGAACGCGGTGACGGGAGGGCGGGCCGTTTCGGCGGACGCGTCGCTCTGGTCACCGGTGCGGGTTCCGGTATCGGAGCGGCGGTCGCCCGGCGACTCGCGCACCAGGGCGCGGAGGTCTTCGTCGCCGACCTCGACGGCGCCGCCGTCGCGGCCGTGGCCGGAGCACTGCCCGGCGCCCACGCGCTGACCATGGACGTCGCGGACTCCGCACAGGTCGACCGGGCGTTCGCGGACGCGACCGCGGCGCACGGGGGCCTGGACGTGGTGGTGCACGCGGCCGGTGTGGACGACCCCGCCGTCAAGGAGTGGATCGCCGAGGCGCTGCTCGACGACCGGCCGCCCGAGGTGACCACGCGGCTGGGCGACGACGCGTGGCGGCGCGTGCTGAGGGTCAACCTCGACGGCACCTTCCACGTGCTGCGCGCCGCACTGCGCGTCATGGTGCCCCGCAGGTCCGGTGCGGTCGTCACCGTCGGTTCCTCCTCGGCCTTCGACACCTTGGCCGGCTATCCGCACTACGCGGCGTCGAAGGCCGGCGCGCACGCGCTGAGCCAGGCCGCCGCCAAGGAGGCGATCGCGTTCGGCGTCCGCGTCAACACGGTGGCGCCGGGGCCGACGGAGACGGGCATGGCGGCGCGCACGCCCGCGGCGCTTCGGCAAGGCTTCGCCGATCCACGGGTCCGGCCCTACGCCACGCCCGAGGAGATCGCCGATATCGCCCTGTTCCTGGCGAGTGAGGACGCGGCGAATCTCGTGGGCGCGGTCCTGCTGGCCAACGGCGGACGGTTCACGGTGTGAAGGAGGTTCGGATGGTCCGGCTCGATGCCGATCCCGCGCTGCTGCTGGAGACCGAGGAGCGGCGTCAACTACGCATGGTGCTACGGGATGTGCTCACCGATTCCTGCGGACCCGGGCAGGTGCGCGAACAGGCCGCGAGCCCGCGCGGATTCGACCGGGCGCTGTGGGACAGGCTCGCCGGCGAGATCGGCGTGCACGGCCTCGCCGTTCCCGAGGCGTACGGCGGCGCCGGCTACACCCACGCCGAACTCGCCGTCGCCCTGGAGGAGACGGGGCGCGTGCTGTGCCCCGCGCCGCTGCTGCCGACCGTCGTGCTGGCCGGGGAGGCCCTGCTGGCCGGCGGGGACCCGAGGGCCTGCGAACGCTGGCTGCCGGGCATCGCCTCGGGAGCCCGCACGGCCACCGTCGCAGGAATCCTGCACCCGGCTGACGTCACGGCCGAGCGCGGCCCCGACGGCTGGGTGCTGCGGGGCGAGGCGGACTTCGTGCCCGACGGCGAGGGCGCCGATCTGCTGCTGGTCGCCGCCCGCGCCCCGGACGGGGAGCGGCTGTTCGCCTGCGCACCCGACGCCGCGACCTGCCGTCGTACGGCGCGCCGCGTCCTCGACCCCACCCGGCGCCAGGCACAGGTCCGCTTCACGGGAGCCGCGGCCGATCCGGTCGGCGAGCCGGGGCAGGTTCCGGTGATCGCCGCCGTGGTGCTGGACGCCGGACGGGTGGCACTGGCCGCCGAGCATGTGGGAGGCAGCGCCCACGCGCTGGACGCGACCCTGGACTACGTGTCCCACCGAACTCAGTTCGGTCGGGCCGTCGGATCCTTCCAGGCGGTCAAGCACCGGCTGGCCGACCTCCTCGTCGCGGTCGAGGGTGCCCGCTCGGTGTCGTCGTACGCGAGTGCCTGCCTGGCCGCGCGGCGGCCGGACCTACCCGTGGCCGCGGCTGCCGCGGCGGTCGCCTGCACCCGTGCCTATCGCCTGGCCACCACCGAATACGTCCAGCTCCACGGCGGAATCGGCTTCACCTGGGAGCATCCGGCCCACCTCTACGTGCGCCGCGCCAGAGCCGACGAGGCACTGTTCGGCACGGGTGACGACCATGGCCTGCGCCTGGCCGGGCTGCTCGGCCTCGCCGGCCGGGGCGACTGACCACTCGTCGGCCGCCGATCTTCCGGACCATTGACAGGGGCATCTGCCGCCCCCAGAATCGAACCCAATTCAGTTCAGTTTGGAGGGGCTCATGGCAGTCGAAGACGAGATCCAGTTCGAGCGGGACGGGCAGGTGGCGCGGGTCTGGCTGAACCGCCCGCACAAGAAGAACTGCGTGACCGTGCCGATCCTCAACCGCCTCGACGAGATCATCACCGAGGTCGACGCGGACCCGGAACTGCGGGTGCTGGTGCTGCGCGGGCGCGGCAACACCTTCTGCTCCGGGTTCGACCTGGACAGCCTCAAGGCCGACTTCGTCGGCAGGTCCAACGCGATCGACGTCGCCGTACTGTCGGCCAAGGTCTGCGACCGGCTGTACTCGATGAAGACCCCGTCGATCGCCGTCCTCGAAGGGCATGTCACCGCCGGCGGCTTCGAGCTGATGATCTCCTGCGACTTCGCGATCGCCGCGGACGACGCCCTGATCGGCGACTTCCACATCCGCCGCGCCCTGTTCGGCGGAGCGGGGCCGATCTACCGGGTGCCCCGCATGATCGGCGTCCGCAAGACCAAGGAGCTCATGCTCACCGGCAAGCTGCTCACCGGGGTCGAGGCCGCGGAGTTCGGTCTCATCAATTCCTCGGCGCCCGCCGACAAACTCGACGCCACCGTCGATGAGTTCGCCGACCAGCTTGTCGACAAGAGCCCGTTCACCATGTGGATCACCAAGATGACCATCGACCGGAGTCTCGACGCGGACATCCAGTCCCTGATGGTCATGGAACACCTCGCCGTCGGCGTGATGCTCAACTCCGAGGACGCGGCGGAGGGCGTGGCGGCCTTCCTGGAGAAGCGGGAACCGCAGTGGAAGGGCCGCTGAGCGCCCCGGCGGGGACCGGGAGCCGGCTGCGCGGCTCCCGGTGCGCCGACTGCGCGGTGGCCGCCTACCCGGCCCGCCCCGGGTGCCCCCACTGCGGGGGCCCCGCCGAGCCGGTGGTGCTCTCCGCCACCGGCACGCTGTGGACCTGGACCGTGCAGCGGTACGCGCCCAAGTCGCCGCCGTACGTCCCGCCCGCCGCCGGGTTCACGCCGTTCACCGTCGGATACGTCGAACTCCCGGAGGGCGTGAGGGTGCTGGCCACCCTGGACATCCGGCCCGAGGACGCGGAGATCGGCATGCCGGTCACCGTCACCGCGGGGGACGGTGTGCCGAGGGCCACGGGAGCCGTCGTATGACCGCCGAGGACGTGCTCGTCTGCGGCGCCGGGATCACCTCCTTCGCCCGGACGGAGGCGAGCGGCCGGGAACTGGCCGTGCAGGCCGTACGTGCCGCTCTCCAGGACGCCGGACTTCCGTGGTCGCGGGTGCGGGCCGCGTACGGCGGCAGCGACGCCGCCGGCAACGCCGACACGCTGGTCTCCGAACTCGGCCTGACCGGCGTGCCGTTCACCAACGTCCGCAACGGCTGCGCCACCGGCGGCAGCGCGCTGGTGTCGGCGGTCAACGCGATCCGCTCGGGGGCGGCGGACGTCGCCCTCGCGGTCGGCTTCGACAAGCACCCGCGCGGCGCCTTCGACCCACGGCCCGCCGACTGGGGGCTGGACGAGGCCTACGGCCGCGACGGGCTGATGGTCACCACGCAGTTCTTCGCGATGAAGATCCAGCGGTACATGCACGACCACGGCATCAGCCCCCGCACCCTCGCACTGGTCGCCGAGAAGGCGTACGCGAACGGCGCGCTCAACCCGCTCGCCTGGCGGCGCAAGCCGCTCGACGCCGACGAGATCCTCGCGTCCGGCATGGTCAACGACCCGCTCACCCGGTACATGTTCTGCTCGCCCGGCCAGGGCGCGGTCGCGCTGGTCCTGTGCAGCCGCGCCGTGGCCCGTGAGCTCGGCGGTACCCCGGTCACGCTGCGGGCGGCCGTCGTACGGACCCGCCGGTTCGGCTCCTTCGAGGTGTTCAGCCCCTGGGCACCGCCCGGGACCCCGACCAGCGTGAGCGCGGACGCCGCGCAACACGCCTTCGAGGAGGCCGGGCTGGGCCCCGGGGACGTCGACGTGTGCCAGCTCCAGGACACCGAGAGCGGCGCCGAGGTGATGCACCTGGCCGAGTGCGGCTTCTGCGCACACGGCGAACAGGAGTCGCTCATCCCCTTCGGGGCGACCGGGATCGGCGGCTCGCTGCCCGTCAACACCGACGGCGGCTGCATCGCCAACGGAGAACCCATAGGAGCCTCCGGGCTGCGCCAAGTACACGAGGTCGTCCAGCAGTTGCGCGGCCGGGCGGGCGAGCGTCAGGTGCCCGGTGCTCCGATGGCCGGCTTCACCCACGTGTACGGGGCGCCGGGCGTCAGCGCCTGCACCGTGCTGACCCGCTGAGCGCATCGAGAAGAAGGGAGGTCGGAGGACCATGAGCGGCATTCCCGAGCCGGCGGAGTTCCGCGCCGAGGCCCGGAACTGGCTGGCCGGCGTGGCGAAAGAGCGCGTCGCACACCAGGACTGGGGGCACGGCGACGACTCGGTGGCGGTCTTCGAGAACCGGACCGAGGCGGAAGAGCGTGCCCACACCGACCTGATACGGCGGTGGGAGCGCACCCGGTACGACCAGGGCTGGGGTGCCCTCGACTGGCCGACGGAGTACGGAGGCCGCGAACTTCCCTCGTACTACGAACAGTTGTACCGAGCCGAGGAAGCGGCGTTCGACCTGCCGCGGCGCACCGAAATCTTCCCGGTCACCCGGCAACTCGTCGCGCCTGCCATCCGTATCTGGGGCACGGACGAACAGCAGCGGCGCTGGCTGCGCCCCATGCTCCGCACCGACGAACTCGCCTGCCAGCTCTTCTCGGAGACCGAGGCCGGTTCCGACCTGGCCGGCGTCCGTACCCGGGCCGTGCGGGAGGGCGACGGCTGGGTGGTGCGCGGACACAAGGTCTGGACGTCCGGCGCCCGGGTCGCCACCTGGGGCGTCGCCGTCTGCCGCACCGACCCCGACGCCCCCAAGCACGCGGGCATCACGGTCCTCCTGGTCAGGATGGACGCGCCGGGCGTGACCGTACGGCCGATCCGGCAGATGACCGGCGGCTCCAGCTTCAACGAGGTCTACCTGGACGACGTCTTCGTGCCCGACACCGACCGGCTCGGCCCGGTCGGCGAGGGCTGGCGGGTCACCCTCACCGTGCTCGCCGCCGAACGCCTCGACTCCGGCGGCCTCGGCCTGGACAACGCCGAGCGCGCCCTGGCCCTCGCCCGGCGGCTGTCCCGCCCGCTCACCGGCGGCGAACAGCTGCAGGCGGCCGACCTCTACGTCCGCACGCTCGTCCAGCGGCTCACCGGACTGCGGGTGACGGCCGCTCTGGCCGCCGGCAGGGAACCGGGCGCCGAGGCATCGGTAGGCAAGCTGCACGCCACCGCGACCATGCGCGCCACCACCGACCTCGTCCAGCAGCTCCTCGGACCACGGCTGGCCGCCGACACGGGGGAGTGGGGCACCTTCGCCTGGACCGAGCACCTGCTCGGCGCCCCCGGCTACCGCATCGCCGGCGGCAGCGACGAGATCCAGCGCAACATCCTGGCCGAGCGCGTGCTCCGGCTGCCCAAAGAGCCGAAGGGGACCAGCAGGTGAGTACGACGACCGAAGTTGCCGAACTCGGACGGCGGGTCCGCGCAGGGCTCTCCGCCCGGCACCCGCACGAGCCGCCGGGTCACCTGCAGACCCTGCCCGGAGGGCACTCGGGCCTCACCTACTCCGTCACGGCGGGAGAGGTGTCGTACGTCGTGAAGGCGGTGCCACCGGGACAGCGCGCCGTCGGCCGCAACGACGTACTGCGGCAGGCCCGGATCCTGCGCGCGCTCGCCGGGTCGCCGGTCCCCGTCCCGGCCGTCGTGGCCGTGGACGAGACCGAACCGGCCTGGTTCGCCATGGAGTTCGTGGACGGCGAGGCCGTCGAACCGGTCCTCGACGAGCACCGCCTGGATCCCGGACTGTGCCGGACCCGCATGCTCGCCCTGGCCGGCGTGCTCAGGGACCTGCACGGGACGCCGTGTCCCGAGGTTGCCGAACCCCTCGACGCGGCAGGAGAGTTGGAGCGGTGGAGCCGCACCATGCGAGCGGTTCCGGACGGACTCCGCCCCGGCTCCGAGGAAGTCCTGGGCGCACTGGCCGCGGGCATCCCCGACAGCACGGCCCCCACCCTCACCCACGGCGACTTCCGTCTCGGCAACGTCCTGTGCCGGGGCGAACGGCCGGCGGCCGTCGTCGACTGGGAGATCTGGGGGTACGGCGATCCGCGCATCGACCTCGCGTGGTTCCTGCTCTTCACCGACCACCGCAACTTCCCCCGCCTCGGCCGCGCGGTCCCCGGTCTGCCCACCGAGGAAGAACTGCTCACCGCCTACCTCGACGGCCGTCCCGAACCACCCGCCCTCGACTGGTTCCGGGCCCTGGCCCGCACCAAGATGGCGGCGATCATGGGGCACAACCTGCGCAGGCACCGCGAGGGCAAGCATCACGACCCGGACCAGGAGCGGCTGCCCCCGACCATCGCGGCGATGATCCGCACGGCCGCCGACCTGCTCGCCGGAACCACCCGGCGAACCCGACGGCCCTGAAGGAGCCACCCCATGGATTTCGGACTCTCGCCCAGGGCCGACGAACTCCGTTCCCGCATGGCCGCGTTCATGGCGGAGTACGTCCTGCCCGCCGAACCCGTCCACGACCGTCAGCTCGCCGAGACGGACGACCCGCACCGGCTCCCGCCGATCATGCGGGAGTTGCAGGAGAAGGCGCGCGCCGAGGGGCTGTGGAACCTCTTCCTCGCCCACGGCGACTGGGGTGCGGGCCTCACCAACCTCGAATACGCCCCGCTCGCCGAACTGGCCGGACGCTCCGTCATCGGACCCGAGGTGTTCAACTGCTCGGCCCCCGACACCGGCAACATGGAACTGCTCGCTCTGTACGGCACCCCCGAACAGCAGGAACGCTGGCTGCGACCGCTGCTGGCCGCCCGGATCCGTTCCTGCTTCGCCATGACCGAGCCCGAGGTGGCCAGCTCCGACGCACGCAACATCCGCACCCGGATCACCCGGGACGGCGACGAGTACGTCGTCAACGGCCACAAGTGGTACACCTCCGGGATCCTGGACCCGGACTGCCGGCTGATCGTCCTGATGGGGGTCACCGATCCGGACGCACCCACCTACCGGCAGCAGAGCATGCTGCTGATCCCGCGCGACACCCCGGGCATCACCGTCCTGCGCGATCTGCCCATGTTCGGCTACACCGACCGCTGCGGCCACGGAGACGTGCTCTTCGAGGACGTACGGGTGCCGGTGTCCGCGCTGCTCGGCGGCGAGGGCGAGGGATTCGCGCTGGCCCAGGGGCGGCTGGGGCCCGGCCGTATGCACTACGCCATGCGGGCGGTCGGATTCGCCGAACGCGCCCTGGAGCTGATGTGCCGCCGGACCCTGACCCGTACCGCCTTCGGCGGTCCGCTCGCCGAACAGGGTGTCGTACGTGAGTGGATCGCGCGCAGCCGGATCGAGATCGAGCAACTGCGCCTGCTGGTCCTGAAGTCGGCCTGGCTGATGGACACCTCGGGCAACGCGGCCGCCCGCACCGAGGTCGCCGCGATCAAGGTGGCCGCGCTGGAGGTGGCCCACCGGGTGGTCGACCGGGCGGTCCAGGCGCACGGGGCGGCCGGGGTCAGCGACGACACCGTGCTGGCCCGGTTGTACGCCATCACGCGGGCACTGCGGATCGCGGACGGCCCGGACGAGGTGCACCTGCGCACCGTCGCACGCCGCGAACTGGCCCGCTATCCCGAGGAGTCGGCATGAACCCACAGGCACTGAAGCCACAGGCACTCAACGCACAGGCACTCAACGCGCAGGCACTGGACGGACGGGTGGCCGTGATCACCGGCGGCTCCCGGGGGATCGGGCTCGGCATCGCGAAGGCGTACCGGGAGGCGGGCGCCCATGTGGTGATCGCCGCCCGCAAGCCGGACGGACTGGCGGCCGCCCGCGAGGAGTTGCTGCGGGTCAAGGGCGACGGCGAGGTGCACGAGGTCGTCGCCCACGCGGGCCGGCCGGAGGACGCCGAGCGGTGCGTCGAGGAGACCACGGGCCGGTTCGGCCGGCTCGACATCCTGGTCAACAACGCGGCCACCAACCCCTACATGGGCCCCCTCCTCGATCTCGACCCACCGCGCGCGCAGAAGACCGTGGAGGTCAACCAGTACGGCATGGTCGTCTGGACCCGGCACGCCTGGCAGGCCTGGATGCGCGAGCACGGGGGAGCCGTCGTCAACATCGCCTCCGTCGGCGGACTGGTCGTCGATCCGCACATCGGCTGGTACAACGCCACCAAGGCGGCGATGCTCCACCTGACCCGGCAGCTCGCCTACGAACTCGGGCCGTACGCCAGGGTCAACGCGATCGCGCCCGGCCTGATCAAGACCGAACTGGCGCGGGCCGTATGGGAGCCGAGGGAGCCGATCCTCACCGCGAAGCTGCCCCTGCGCAGGCTGGGAACGGTCGAGGACGTGGCGAACGCCGCGGTGTTCCTCGCGTCCGGGGCCTCGTCCTGGATGACCGGCCAGACGCTCGTCCTGGACGGCGGGGCGACCGCACTGCCGATCGGGGTGGAAGGGTGACCGGCGCGGGCGTGGACCTGTTCTCGCTGGAAGGCCGGACGGCCGTGGTCACCGGGGCCTCGTCGGGGCTGGGCGCGCGCTTCGCCACGGTGCTGGCCGCCGCCGGGGCCACGGTGTTCGCGGCGGCCAGGCGGCCGGACCGGCTGAAGGAACTGGCCGACGGCGACCCGCGCATCCACCCGGTCGTCTGCGACGTGGCGAGCGAGGCGGACCGCGTCAGGCTGGCGGAGACCGCCTTCGAGCACGGCGGCCGGCTCGACGTCCTGGTCAACAACGCGGGCGCACCCGGCGCCGTTCGCGCCGAGGACGAGAGCCCCGGCGATTTCGCGGACGTCCTGGCCGTCAACCTCGTGGCACCGTTCCACCTCGCCCGGCTGCTCGCCGAGGCACGGAGAGATCATGACCGTACGGGATCGGTCGTCAACGTCTCCTCCGTCCTCGGGCTGGTGGCCGGTGCCCCGCTCGGCGGGGCCGCCTACGCCGCCTCCAAGGCGGGGCTCCTCGGGCTGACGCGCGAACTGGCCGGGCAGTGGGGACAGGCGGGGGTGCGGGTGAACGCCCTCGCACCCGGATGGTTCCGCTCCGAGATGACCGACGGACTCTTCGCCGACGAACGCTCCCGGCGCTGGGTCGAGCGCGGCACGATGCTCGGGCGTGGCGGCGCAGCGGGCGAGCTGGACGGAGCGCTGCTGTACCTGGCCTCGGACGCGTCCTCGTACTGCACGGGCCAGGTGCTCACCGTGGACGGCGGGTGGACGGCGCGATGAGGGTCACCGTCGAGGTCGACGACGCCGGGGTGGCGCACGTCGAGATGCGCCGGGGTTCGGGCAACGCGATCGACCTCGCGATGGCCCGGGGACTGCTGGAGGCGGCACAGGAGTGCGAGGCGGCCCGGGTGCGGGCGGTGCTGCTCACCGGGCGGGGGTCCTCTTTCTGTGTGGGCGGCGACCTGAAGGAGTTCGCCGCCGTGTCCGGGGAGGGGCTGGCCGGGCACCTCACCGACGTCACCGGCGCACTGCACGGGGCGCTGCGGATCTTCGCCGGCCTCGACGCTCCGCTGGTGGCGGCCGTGCAGGGGGCGGTCGCCGGGGCCGGTCTCGGGCTGGCCATGGCCGCCGACCTCGGGTTCGCCGCCGCGGACGCCCACTTCACGGCGGCGTACACCGCGGTCGGGTTCTCGCCGGACGCCGGGGTGAGCTGGCTGCTGCCCCGGCTCGTCGGCCCCAAGCGGGCGCTGGACCTCCTGCTGACCAACCGGAGGGTGTCCGCCGCGGAGGCCCTGGAGATCGGGCTCGTGAGCAGGGTGGTCGCGCCGGAGCGGCTCCGGCAGGAAGCCGAGGGTGCCGCGAGGACACTGGCGCGCGGGGCCACCGAGGCCTACGGCGTGACCCGGCGGCTGGTCGCCGGCGCGTTCTCGGCCGGGCTGGACGAACAGCTCGACGCGGAGGCCCGGCGGCTGGCCGCGGCCGCCGTGTCCGGGGAGGGGCGGGAGGGCATGGCCGCGTTCCTCGGCCGGCGGCGGCCGGACTTCACGCGTGCGGCAGCGCGGTGACGGGCGGGGCCGCCCGCACCCTTGCGTCCCGTCGATTCGAAGCCAACCTGAACTTGGGTCTACTCTCGGACGACCGGACGGTGATCGGAACCGGCCGTGGAGCAGAGGGAGAGACGATGGCAAGGGCGCGGATCGTGGATCCGGAGGAGGGGCCCAGGTCGAAGCGGGCGGCCATCCTGGTGGCCGCCGTGGAGCGGTTCGGGGAGGACGGCTACGAGAGCACCAAGTGGTCCGAGGTCGCCGACCGGGTCGGCATCGGGCAGACGGCGCTCTACCACTACTTCGAGTCGAAGGCCCACTGCCTGCTCACCATCATGCGCCTGGAGCTCCAGCGCTCCCACGACCAGTTCGTCGAGGCCACGAAGGACGTGACGGAGCCGGTCGAGGAGGTGCGCGCGGCGGTGCGCTCCGCCTTCGCGGTCACCGAACAGGAGATCCGCCAGATGCGCATCCTGCAGGCGAACATGTCCCTGCTGGCCAACCCGCGCAAGTCCAAGCGGGAGGAGACCGAGCGGGTCGCGGCCCGCCAGCTCGTGCAGATGGTCGAGCGGGACTGGACCAACCTGCTGATGCGGGGCATGTCCAAGGGGGCCTTCCCGCTGCGTGACGCCCACACCCTCGGCCTGGCCGTGCTCGGCATGATCGTCAGCGTCTGGCGCTGGTACCGCCCGACCGGGGCGATCCCGCTCTCCGAGATCAGCGAGCTGATCGAGGGATGCGTGGTGCGCATGGTCGCGGAATAACCTCCGGGTCCGTCCCGCCTCTTGCCGGGGCGGCCGTCCTGGGATCAAACTGAACTGAACTCAAGTTGCTGCAGGATTTCGGTAGCGAGATGTCCGTAGGGAGAGCGATCGGCAATGGTGCTTCGCGAATACATGGCCCGAATGGACGGCCAGGATCCGGAGAAGGCCCTGGAGCTGGTGGAGCCCGGATTCCGCTTCCTCATCGCCCTGCCCGGAGGTGAGCGCAGCGGAACCTCGCGCGAGGAGTTCGCCGTGTACATAGCCGGGCGCCGGGCCGTGGAACGTACCCATGAGATCAAGAGGTACTCGGTGGACGGCGACGTCGAGACCGCGTACGGCTTCGTCGTCGAGAAGGGCGTGACCACGGGGGCGTTCCTCTCCGCCGCGCAGGTCTCGCCCGCCGGGCTGATGGCGCGCTACCAGTCCTTCTTCACCACCGAGTTCGACCTGGTGGACCGGCCGTGACCGCCCCGGCCGCGCAGTCCGCCGCAGCGTTTCTGACCCGTTGGTTCGCCATCCTCGACAGTGCGGACGCGGACCGCATCCTGGATCTGATCAGCGACGACTTCTCGTTCTCCATCCTCTTCTCGACCGGTGACGGCGGCGCGACCGACTTCCACGGCGGCCGGGCCGAGCTGACCGGCTACCTCGCCCAGCGCGAGGTGGGCGTCCGCACCCATCACCTGCTCACGGCGGGCACCGTCGGCCGGGACGAGCTGTTCCTCGGCGAGGTGCGGCGCTCCGGAGTGCCGGAGGCGACCTTCGTGGCCGGCGCGCGGCTGGACGAGACCGGCCGGCTGCGGCGGCTGATGATCGGGCGCTCGCCCGAGGTGCTGTTCACCTGAGAAGCCCGAGGAGGCGCGATGTACAACCTGGTCCTGCTGGCCGCCCGGCCGCCCGAGTGGACGCACGAGCGGTTCATCGCCTGGTGGCGCGGCGAACACGCCGAACTCGCCCTTACCCTGCCGGGTCTGCGGTCCTGGCGGCACACCGACATCGACACGGCCCTCGAACCGCGCTCCGAGGGCTGGGACGGGGTATCCGTCCTGGGCTTCGACACCGCCGAGGACGCGCGCAAGGCACTGGACAGCCCCCAGTGGGCGACCGCGGTCGCCCAGGTCGGGGACATGCGGGGCCGGAGGATCGCCGTCATGGGCGGCGAAATGGAGAGGTACCCGGGCTGAGCACGCCCGTCGGAGCCGGACAGCCACCACCACCTTTCGCGCGAAGAGGCGAGGAAGCAGCGGATGCGACAGACAGTGCGGGAGTTCCAGCGACGCGCGGAGAAGGCCGACTTCACAGCCGTCGTCGACGACACGGGCCGGCACGGCGCGCACGACCTGCTGGCGCGCGCGGCCGAACTGGCCGGCGTCATGGCACCGGGCGGCTCGCCCGGCGGGACCGTCCTGCTCCAGGCGGACAACTCCTGGCGCACCGTCGCCGCCACCCTCGCCGTGGGGATGGCCGGTGGCGTCCTGGCCCTGGTCAACCGCCACACGACCCGGTCCGAGTTCGCGGCGGCCCTGGAGGACATCCGTCCCGACACCGTCGTCGCCGAGCCGTCCGCGGCCGAGGGATGGCAGGCGCGGGAGGGCATGACGGGTGCGCGGACGGCCGAGGCCCTCGACGGCTGGCAGGCCCTCGTCGGACACGGCCCGCGCGATGTCTCCCGCTGGTCCGGCGGCGCGCTCATCGGCCTCACCTCCGGCTCCACCGGACGGCCCAAGGGAGTGGTCCAGTCCGAGAGCGCCCTGCGCTACGCGTGCGCCCGCACCGCGGAGATCAACGGGCTGCGCGACGGCGACGCGGTGGCCGCCCTCGTGCCCCTCTCCTCCACCGCCGCGTACTGCTTCGGGGTGGGCATGGCGCTGATGCTCGGCGGCCCGCTGGTCCTGAGCGGCCGTTGGGACCGCGAGGAGGCACTGGCGCGGATGTCCGCGAACGACGTCCGGTGGACCATGTGCGTGCCGACCATGGCACTGCAGATGGGCTCGGCGGCCGCCGGATCGCGGGTCCTCGAAGGCGTCCGCTCCATCACCGTCGGCGGTGGCCCCATGGACCGCGGCGCCCTCGCCCGTGCCGAACGCTCGCTCGGCACCCGGATCCTGCGCGTCTTCGGCATGTCCGAATGCCTGGGGCACACCTCCCCTCGTCCCGACGACCCCGAGGAGATCCGGCTGGGCCGGGACGGACGCCCCTTCCCCGGTACCGAGTTGCGCGCGGTCGCCGCCGACGGCACCGTCCTCGGCCCGGGAACGACCGGCCGGGCCGAGGTCCGCGGCCCCTCGCTGTTCCTGGGGTACGCCCGCGACGGCAAGGTGGAGCCGCCCGCCCTCACCCCGGACGGCTTCTTCCCCACCGGGGACCTGCTGGTGACCGGTGACGACGGGACGGTCACCGTCATGGGCCGGGAGAAGGACGTCATCATCCGGGGCGGCCGCAACCTCGACATCACCGAGATCGAACGCGCCGTCGCCGCCCACCCGGGTGTCGCCCGGGCGTGCGTGGTGCCGGTGCCGGACCCGCTGCTCGGCGAACGCGCGGCCGTGCTCGTGGTCACGGAGGACGGCCATGACGACCTCGACCTCGGCGACCTCACCGCACACCTCGACCGCACCGGCCTGTCCAAGGCCAAGTGGCCCGAGTTCGCCTTCACCGTGGCGGAGTTGCCGCAGACCACGGTGGGCAAGCTCGACCGCCCCGGAGCCCGCAGGCTCGCACACGACCTGCACACCCGGCTCGTCCCCGAGCCGGCCCCGCACCCCCACCGCCCGTCGCACCGGCAAGGAGACGCATGACCTCCCCCACGACCCGCACCCCTCGCTTCGACCGCGGCCGGTGGGCGGAAGCGGGCGCCGAGACCGTACGGCCCGGCGTCCACCGCATCCCGCTGCCGCTGCCGGACGACGGGCTGCGCGCGGTCAACGTGTACGCGCTGGAAGGCCTGGCGGAGGGGCTGGTCCTGATCGACGGAGGCTGGTCGGTCCCCGAGTCCCACAAGGCGCTGGAGGACGCGCTCGCCGCCCTCGGCCACGACCTCGGCGACATCAGCCACATCCTGGTCACCCACATCCACCGCGACCACTACACCCAGGCCGTCGCGCTGCGCCGGCTGCTCGGCTCCCGGGTCTACCTGGGCGCCGGCGAACGCCCGGGCCTGGAGCTGCTCGGAGCACTCCGTACGACGCAGCCGGCCGGTTCGCTGGAGACGCTGACGCGGTCCGGTGCGGGCGAACTCGCCGAGCAGGTGGCCGCGATGGACCACGGCGACTTCGACCCGGACGTGTGGGAGGCCCCCGACCGCTGGCTGGAGGCGGAGGAGCTCCGGTTCGGCGACGCGAGGCTGCAGGTCGTCCCGACCCCGGGCCACACCCGGGGGCACGTCGTCTACCTCGACCACGCCCGCGGCCTGCTGTTCTCCGGTGACCACGTCCTGCCTCACATCACCCCCTCCATCGGCTTCGAACTCGGCCCGGCAGGGCTGCCGTTGGGGGACTACCTCGACTCGCTGCGCAGGATGACGACGCTCGCGGACGCCCGGCTGCTGCCCGCGCACGGCCCGGTGGGCGACAGCGTGCACGCCCGGGTCGGCGAGTTGCTTGCCCATCATGACGACCGGCTCGCGCAGACCCTGGCGGTCCTCGCCGACCGTACGCTCAACGCCCACGACGTGGCGGGGGAGTTGGGGTGGACGCGGCGCAAGGTCGCCTTCGCCGAGCTGAACGCCTTCAACCAGATGCTCGCGGTCAACGAGACCGCGGCCCACCTCGACGTGCTGGCGGCCCGCGGTCACGTCCGGCGCACCCGGTCCGGCGACGGCGTCGACCACTACACCGCGCCCCCTCGCATCAACGCCGAAAAACAGGCCGGGTGAAGTCAACTGCGGTTCGGCGGCGCCGCAGCGGGGCGCGGGAAACTGCGCGACCAGCCGCTACGGCGCCGCGGACGCCGGACGACCCGATGAGGCACTGCCGGCGGAGCGGCTAGCGCGCCGTCCAGCCTCCGTCGACGTACAGCTCCGAGCCGGTCATGAAGCTCGCGTCGTCGGAGGCCAGGAACGCCACGGCCGCCGCGACCTCCTCGGGCGTGCCGAGCCGGCCGAGGGGCGTGCCGTCGAGCATCGCGGCCAACCGCGATGTGCCCCGCCACAGTTCACGGGACCGCGACGTCTCGATGAAACCGGGATGCAGGGAGTTGACCCGGACGCCGCGCCGCGCCCAGTGCAGCGCGGCGTTCTTCGTCATGAGTCGTACGGCGCCCTTGGCCGCGTGGTACGAGAACTGGGAGCCGAAGCCGCCGACCGTACCGAAGATCGACGCGACGTTGACGACCGAGCCGCCGCCCGACCGTTCGATGGCCGCGCCGGCGTGCTTCATGCCCAGCCAGACACCGGTCTGGGTGACCGCGATCACCTGGTCCCAGGACTCCAGGGTCTCCGTCTCGACGGTGCGCATCGCCGCGATCCCCGCGTTGTTCACCAGCACGGACAGGGAGCCGAGCCGGCCGGTCACCCGGTCCACGACGGCCTCCCAGGCCGACTCGTCGGTCACGTCCAGCGCGAGTCCGACGGCACCGCCCCCGACCTCCTCGGCGAGCTTCTCGCAGCACTCCGCGTCGACGTCCGTCACCACCACGGTGGCGCCTTCGGCCGCGAACCGCCGTACGACGGCGTCGCCGATGCCGCCGGTCGCGCCGGTCACCAGGGCCACCCGGCCGCCCAGCCTCGTCTCCATCACGCCCGTCCCTCCCTCAGTCCTTGACACCGCGCCAGGCCAGCGCGCCGCCGTCGATCACATAGGCGGCGCCCGTGATGAACGCCGCGCTCTCCGAGGCCAGGAAGCAGGCGAGCCGGGCCACTTCCTCCGGCCGCCCCAGCCGGTCCACCAACTGCGGGGCCAGCAGCGCCCGTTCCGTCGCCTCGCGATCCCCGGCGGCGGCGAAGTGGTCCTGTGTCAGCCGTGTGTCGATGACGCCGGGACAGAGGCAGTTGCAGCGCACCGGGGCCAGATCGACCGCGGTGACCTTGGTCAGGTGGATGACACCGGCCTTGGTGACGCCGTAGGCGGGGCAGTTGGGGAAGCCGACGAGGCCCGAGACGGAGGCGGTGTTGACGATGGCCGGGCCGCGCGCGGACCGCCGCAGATGGGGTGCCGCGAACTTGGTCGTCAGCCAGACGGCCTTGAGATTGACCTCGTAGACGACGTCCCAGACCTCCTCGGGGAGCGAGGCGACACCGTGGTCCCGGCCGGTCGTGAACGCGGTGTCGATCACTCCGGCGTTGTTGACCAGCACGTCGAGGCCCCCGAAGCGCTCGGCACACCGCGCCACCATGGCCTCGATGTCGTCGCGCACCCGCAGATCGCACACGATCGTCTCGGCCTTCGCCCCCTCGCCACGCACCATCGCGGCAGTCTCGCCGGCGGCCGTCTCGTCGATGTCGGCGACGGCCACGGCCGACGCGCCCTGCCGGGCCAGCTCCACCGCGACGGCCCGGCCGATGCCCTGGCCCGCACCGGTGACGAGAGCGACCCTGTCCAAGAGGGCACCATCCATCGTCCGCTCCCTTCCGCCCGCGGCGGATCCTGGACTGAACCAACTTCAGTTCACTCCGAGTCTAGGTTCCTGCGGGGGAGAGCGACAAGGGGTGGGACCGCCGTCGAGGTGCCTCAGGGCCGGTAGACCATCCCGGGCTCGGGCTTGGCGGGGGCGAGCAGTTGCGAGACCGTGACGACGGTGTAGCCCCGCTCCTTGAGTGCGTTGAGAATCCCGGGGACGGCGGGCACGGTCCCCTTGTGCAGGTCGTGCAGCAGGATGATGCCGTCGCGGTGGGTCTGGTCGAGCACCCGCTGGGTGATCAGGGCGGAGTCGGTCGTCTCGTAGTCCTTGGCGGTGACGCTCCACAGCACCTGAGCAAGGCCCAGCTCCCGGCAGATCTTGGCCACCTTGCGGTTGGTGCGGCCCTCCGGCGGACGCATCAGGACGGGCCTGGTGCCGGTGATCTTCTCGATGGCGTCCTGGGTCCGGGTCAGCTCCGCACGGGCGTCGGCCTCGTCGAGATCCGTCAGCCTGGGGTGAGTCCAGGTGTGGTTGCCGATTTCGTCCCCCTCCTGCGCGATCCGCCGCAGGATGTCGGGGTACTTCGAGATGTGGCCCCTGCCCTGCACGAAGAACGTGGCGTGCAGATGGCGCTGCTTGAGGATGTCCAGCAGCTTGGGAGTCGTCGGGCTGGGGCCGCCGTCGAAGCTGAGGGCCACGCACTTCGCCTTGCGGCAGTCGACGTCTCCGGCCACCGATCCCGATGCCTTGGCCCGGGCGGCGCGCGGCGAGGTGTGGTCGTAGGTCGTCACCGTCAGAGCCAGGGTGACGGCGACGGCCACGACGGCGGCCGCCGCGGTCGCGACGGCGATGAGTATGCGGGACCGTCTGGTACGTGTGTTGAAGAGCATGCGAGACCTTTCTTCGGTGGAGTCGCGGGGTTATCGCGTGCGGGTGAGGGCGGGCCGCGCGGAGAGGTCCCGCGGCCGCATGTCGAGCGTCAGGCGGTGTCTCAGGCGGCGTCCGAGCCGACGCTCCACCAGCCTGTGGACCAGCAGGGAGAGCCCCAGCATGCAGACGACGGACAGCGCCGTCGCGGGCAGCGGCCCCAGCCACGGGAACGCCCGGACCAAGCCCTTGGCCAGGGGGATTCCGAGGCTCTGGTGGACGAGGTAGAAGGGGTAGGTGAGCGCCCCCGCGGTGACCGGCCAGCGCCATCGCAGTCCGGTGAGCGGGCCGATTCCGGCGAGGGCCAGCAGCCCGAGGCAGCCGGTGAGCACGACCGCGCAGACGGCCCAGGAGGGCCGGCTCTCGCCGGGAGGTACGGCGGCGTGGTCGGCCACCCTCAGTTCGAGCACGGTGAGTTGGTAGCACCAGGCGAAACCGAGCAGCAGCCAGAGCAGAAGACTCTGTCCGAATCTGTGCATGAGGTGGAGCACGATCCCGGCGACGAACAGGCCGGTGTACCGGGTCAGGACGAATTCGTCGAGCAGGGGTGAGTGGAGTTCACGGGCGATGACACCGGCCAGGAGCCAGGCTCCGCAGAAGGCCACCACCCGCCGGTAGGACAGACCGAAGACGAGGAGCGCGGCCATCAGCAGGTAGAAGCGTGCCTCCACCCAGAGGGTCCAGCTGACCCCGTCGACCGGATCGAGTCCCAGCGGCCCGGGGGCCATGGTCAGGTTCCCCAGGACCGTACGCGGGTCGATGCGCGTGGCGGCGGGCCACCGGCCCAGCCGTGAGACCAGGACGACCAGGACGACCAGGAGTACCGCGCACCAGTAGGCCGGGAAGAGCCGTGAGACGCGGGAGACGGTGAACTGCGCCGGGGTCCGTCCCCAGCAGCTCATGCAGATCACGAAGCCGCTGATGAGGAAGAAGAACTCGACGCCGAGCCAGCCGTAGGCACTGATCCCGTGCAGGAGCGGGGCGGAGTCCCGGAGCTCGGTTCTGCCCCAGAAGTGCGGGGTGGGCGTGCCCAGGAAGTGGTACGCGGCGACCATCAGCGCTGCCACCAGGCGCAGCCCGTCGATCGCGACGAGGCGCGACTGCCCGCTGTGGGGTTCGGGGGACGGCATGTCGGAACCGGGGCCGGGTCAGCAGACGGCCGGCAGCGAGCGGCTGACGCATATCTCGGACCGGCCGTGCGGGCGCGGTTTCTTCGGCGAGTCGGTGTCGGCGGGCATGACGAAGCGACCTCCGTAGGGAAGAAGGAGAAGAGCGGAATCCAGGTGAGGGGTGAAGGGTGAGGAGTGAGCGAGACGGTACGGCGACGACGTCAGACGCGGCGGCGCAGGAGCAGCACCGTGACGACCGTGAGCAGGGCGGCGAGGCCGCCGAGGACCGCGGTGTCGGTCCACTGGAAGGTCCAGTAGTCACCGGCCGGGTTGGCCTCGTAGAAGCGGGCCACGTACCCGTGTGCCGTCATGCACTCCTTGAGCTGGGTACCTGACGGGTAGGCGCAGTTGAACACGGAGTCGTGGCGACCGGAGGCCGTGATGAGGCCGTAGTTGCCGGTCGACCACTTCTCGCCCATCGGCGCCTTGGGGGTGCTGCCGGCGCTGACGTAGGTGTGCGGCGGCACCAGGAGCCGGGTCCAGTGCGTCCACTCCAGCAGGAGTGCCGTCGTCCCCGTCACCAGCAGGGTCAGGCCCATCGCTGCCAGGACCCGGCGGGCCAGCAGGCCCAGCAGGGTGCCGGCTGCCAGGCCGAACAGGGCGGCCGCGACGACACGGGGGCCCGAGCCGCTCAGGGCCGTGGTGTCGTACCAGAACAGGCCGTAGCTGCGGTCGGCGGCCGGCCGCCACCACCAGGCGAACACTCCCGCGAGCAGGCCGGAGAGGGCGGTCGTGGTCGCCGCGGCCAGGGCGAACCGGGAAGCGAACCACTGACCGCGGCTCAGCCCCTGGGAGAGGACCAGGCGATGGGTGCCCAGTTCCCGGTCGCGACCCAGCAGCGGGGCGCCCCAGAAGACGCCGATGACGACGGGCAGGACGATGTTCAGCGCCCCGAGGTACTTCAGCGGCTCGACGTCGAGCAGGAGCAGCAGGCCGGTGTCGGACCGTGTGCAGTACAGCGGCCCGGTGGCGCAGTGGTCGAACAGCCCGCTGTGCAGGGCGTCCAGCATGCCCGAGCGGTAGTACGCGGCGATCGCCGCGGTGAGCAGCAGGGCGGCCGCGCCGACGCCGGTGGCGACGCGCTGCTGGCGCCAGGCGAGCCAGAGGGAGCCTTTCACGCCGCCGCCTCCGTCCGCTCGGCCGCGGCGGGGAGGCCCGGCGCCTCCTCGGCCTGGAGATGGCCGATCAGGATGTCCTCCAGCCGGGGCCGTGCCGCGTGCCAGTCGCCGCGCAGTGGTCCGCGTTGCCGCACCAGGGCGGTCAGCTGTCTGCCGGCGGTACGGCGGTGTACGACGGTGTGCTGTGCGGCCAGGGCGTCGGCCCGGTCGGCGGGTCCGGTCAGTACGGCGTGACTCTCGCGCAGCGCCTCGGCGTCCTCGCTCAGTTCGGCGCGGCCGTCGCGCAGCATCAGCACCCAGTCGCAGGTCTCCTCCAGCTCGGGCAGCACGTGCGAGGAGAGCACGATGCTCGTGCCGCGCTCGGCGGCCTCGGCCATCAGCGCCGCCATGATCTCGCCTCGTGCCACGGGGTCGAGGTCGGCCAACGGCTCGTCGAGCAGCAGGAGTTCGGGCCGTTTGCCGAGGGCCAGGGCGAGCGCGACGCGGGTGCGCCGGCCGGGCGAGAGTTCGCCGACGCGGGCGTGGAGCGTGATGCCGCCCTCGTGGACGATCCGCTCGGCGGCCCGGCGGTCCCACGAGGAGTTCAGCTTCTGGCCCATCAGCAGGGTGTCCGCCACGGTGAAACGGGGGTAGAGCGGCTTGTCCTGGGTGAGCAGGGCGACCCGGGTGCGGGCCTCGGTGGTGCCGGGCGCGGCGCCCAGCACCCGCAGGTCCCCGGAGCCGGCTCGCAGGAGGCCGCCGGCCAGGTGCAACAGGGTGCTCTTGCCGGCGCCGTTGCGTCCGACGAGGGCGGCTATACGACCGCCGGGTACGGTGAACTCGCAGTCCCGCAGGGCCCAGTCGCCCCGCCTTCGGTACCGGAATCCGAGTCCCGTGGCGCGCAGCGCGGCCGGCGCGTCAGGCCCGGTCATGCGTCCTCCTTCCTGCGTTCCCGGTCGCCCGGGGTGTGGCTGTCGTGTTCGTTGTCGTGGGCGTCCAGGGCCGCTGTGACCATGGCGAGGACATCGGCCCGTTCCAGGCCTCCGGCCCGGGCACGTGCCACCCAGCCGGTCACCTCCCGGCGCAGCGGCGAGTCGTCCTCCGCGCCGGGCCGGGCGAGTGATCGCGTCACGAAGGTTCCGAGGCCGCGGCGCAGTTCGACCAGGCCGGCCTGCTCCAGGTCGCGGTACGCCCGGAGCACGGTGTTGGGGTTGATGGCGGTCGCCGCC
This sequence comes from Streptomyces sp. NPDC028289, assembly GCF_055565975.1. NCBI lineage: Bacteria > Bacillati > Actinomycetota > Actinomycetes > Kitasatosporales > Streptomycetaceae > Streptomyces > Streptomyces sp. NPDC028289. The sequence continues at coordinate 437,173 of NZ_JBVHTI010000006.1, forward strand.
ACCACCTCCTTGGCCGTGGGCAGCTTGTCCCCGACCTTGAGGAAGCCCATCCGGAGCGCTCGTTCGGTCTGCTCGACGATCTGCACATAGGCCGGTACGCCGCTGCCACGGTCGATCCGGTAGTCGATCACGTCGTCTTCCTCGGTTCCACCACGCTTGTGCTAATGAATTAATGGAAGCATGGTGGATCTCCGGTCGCGCTGTCAAACGCCTGTGAGCGCGTGAGCGGGGACGGGGTGCCGCCGGGGCCCTGCCGCCCGGGTGGGACACGAGGGGAATCAGGCGGTGCCGGGTTCCTCGTACGGGATGCGGTTCAGGTGCAGCACCTCGCCGAGAGTGCCCCATTCGTCGCCGCCGAGCTTGGTCAGCGGGCGCAGCAGCTCGCTGCTGGGGCGGCCGTCGGCGAGGTAGTTCTCGTCGACCGCGGCATGGAGCACCCGTCCGAAGACCAGGGTGCAGTTCCCCATGCGCAGGGTGGTGTGGGAACGGCACTCCAGAGCCACATGGGCGGCCGCCACCCTGGGCGGACGCACGCTTCGGCTGGCCTCCCGCTCGATGCCCGCGGTGTCGAACTCGCTCACCGAGCGCGGGAAGTCGACGGCCGTGGCGTTGATGAGCTGCAGGAGCGGTTCGGACGAGAAGTTGACGACGAACTCCCCGGTCTCCTCGACGTTCCGCAGCGAGTCCTTACGGCCGATCGAGGTGAACTGGACGATCGGGGGATCGGTGCTGGCGATGCTGAAGAAGGAGTGCGGGGCCAGGTTCTCGGTCCTTCCGTCGGGTGTGATCGTGGAGACCCATGCGATCGGCCGGGGAATGACGACCGACGTCAGAAACCTGTAGAAGTCCGTGCTGCTCATCGCCTCGGGGGCGTATTCCACACGCATGGACCGAGTATCGGACCGGCACACCTGGGCCTTCCGCAGCCCGCCGGGTGTGTCGTGCCGGCTCATGCACCGTGCGTCTCGTCGGGTGGCCCGGCGGCTCCGAGCGCCCGTGGGTTGAGGGTGCCGAGCATGCGCTGGAGGTGTTCGCGCACCTGTTCCTGCTCCTCGGGCAGAAAGGCCTGGAGGGCTTCCCGCTCGCACGGTTCCAGTACGCCCTCGCCCTGCCGTGCCAGCTCCACCCCGGCGGCGGTGACGGACATCTCGACGATCTTCCCGTGGGTGGGGTGGGCCTGCCGCCGGACCAGCCCACGCTCCACCAGGTCGCGCAGCGCCGTGCCCATCGACTGGGCGGTGACGCCGCAGCGGCGGGCGAGTTCGGCGCTGGACATGGTGCCGTCCCGGGTCAGCCGCACCAGCGCGCTGTACTGCGCCTGGGTCAGCCTGAGCGGGCGAAGCGCCTGTTCGATGCGCTGCGCGTAGGCCTGCGAGAGCTGCCAGAGCAGATAGCCGATGCGCTCGCCGGGATCCCACACTGTCACTGCATACTCCACGTATCTGTTAACTTATATCAGGTACCTTACATCATGAGGATCGGGGAACCGTGCCCAGCACCACCACCACCTCCACAAGCCAAGATCATCTCCCCGGCGCGGACCCAGGGCCGGCGCGACACCGTCACCGCCCCGGTCCGCAGACCGACGCTCCCCCCGAGCGTTCGGGGCTGACCGGCCGGAAGGCGGTGCTCAAGCCCGTCATCACCGTGCTCACCATCGGTCTGGTCTTCGTCAGCGTTTTTCTCGCCGCCTTCCATACGCCCAAGGCGCACCGCCTGCCGATCGCCGTGGCCGCGTCCGACAAGACCGCGGCGCTCTTCGACGTCCGGCTCCAGCGCGTCTCGCCGGACGCCTTCCAGGTGGACCGCTACCAGGACGACGCCTCGGCCCGCTGGGCGGTCGAGCACCGCCGCGCGTACGCCGCGCTGCTGGCCGACGACGGAACGCCCAGGATCGTCTACGCCGGCGCGAACGGTCCCGCCGTGTCCGCGCTGGTGGCACCCCTCGGCACGCTGTGCGGCTCCGGCTGCCAGACGGCGGGTCACAAGATGCCCGTGACCGACATCCTCCCCCTTTCGTCCGGGGACAGCCGCGGCCTGTCGGTCTTCTACGCGTCGTTCGGCCTGGTGCTCTCGGGCTTCCTCTTCGGCCAGATGACCTATCAGGTGGCACCGCGCCTGTCCTTCGGGCAGCGCGTGTCCAGTCTGGCGCTGTTCGCGGTCCTCGGCGGGCTGGGGGCGACCCTCATCGCGAGTACGGCCTTCGGCGCCATATCCGGCCCCTTCCTGGGCATCGCGGGACTCGTGACGCTGATGGCGGGGGCCGTTGCGGCGGCCACCGTGCTCCTGATCCGCATCTTCGGTCCGGTCGGGGTTCCGCTGGCGTCGATCTTCATGCTCGTCATGGGGAACGCCACCAGCGGTGGAGTGCTGCCTCCCGAATTCCTGCCCGGCTGGCTGAAGCCGCTCGCCTCGGTCATGCCCGCGGGCGTCGGCGTCCGCGCGCTGGACGGGATCGCCTACTTCCACCACGACGGACTGACCAGCGGCATAGTGGTGCTGTCGACATGGATCGCGCTCTGCGTGGCGGGGCTTTTCCTGCTGGACCGGATCGCCGCATCGGCCGGGATCGTGTACGCCGCGAGGTCATGAGACCGCCCTGTCACACCTTCTGGCCCTGTCTTGTCTAAGGGGTGTCGAACAACAAACAGAGGGTCTGATGCGCGAAATTGTGATCGTCGGTGGCGGCTATGCAGGCTTCTACGCCGCATGGGGCCTGGAGAAGAGGCTCAGTGCGGCAGAGGCGCGGGTCACGGTTGTCGACCCCCGCCCGTACATGACGTACCAACCGTTTCTGCCGGAGGTGACGGCCGGATCGGTCGAGGCCCGGCACGCCGCCGTGTCGCTGAGGCGGCACCTGAGCCGCGCCCGGCTGATCGCGGGAACCGTGACCGCGATCCGCCACGCGGACCGGACGGTCACGGTACGACCCGCCGACGGAGCGGAGTACGAACTGCGTTACGACACCCTCGTCGTGACCGCCGGTGCCGTGACCCGCACCTTTCCCATCCCGGGGCTCGCCCAGCACGCGATCGGTCTGAAGCACGTCGAAGAGGCGGTGGCCATCCGCGACCGGCTGATGACCGCGTTCGACCAGGCGGCCTCCCTGCCTCCCGGCGCCGAGCGGCGACGGCTGTTGACCGTCACGTTCGTGGGCGGCGGGTTCTCCGGGGTCGAGGGCTTCGGGGAACTCCTGTCGCTCGCGACGGCGATGCTCAAGTCGTACCCGGAGCTGAGCGCTGACGAACTCTCCTTCCACCTGGTCGAGGCCCGGGGCCGGATCCTCCCCGAGGTGGGGGACAAGCCGGGCGCCTGGGTGGTGCGCTCCCTGGAGCGCCGTGGCGCGCACGTTCACCTCGACACACAGATCCGCTCCCTCGCCGACGGCCGTGTAGTGCTCTCCGACGGGGAGGAGTTCGATTCCGCGCTGGTCGTGTGGACCGCCGGCAACGCCTCCAATCCGGTCGTGCACAACCACTCGGATCTTCCGATCGACGAACGGGGCCTGCTCGTGGTCCGCCCCGACCTGCGCGTGGGCACCGGCAGCGAACCCGTCCCGGACGCATGGGCGGCCGGGGACGACGCGGCCGTGCCCGACCTGGCCTCCACGGTGCCGGGGGCTCACACGGTGCCGAACGCCCAGCACGCCGTACGGCAGGGCAGACGCCTCGCGAAGAACATCGTGGCCGACCTGCGCGGGAGGCGCATCAAGAACTACCGCCACAGCAGCCTGGGGGTGGTGGCCACGCTCGGGCTGGGGCGGGGCATCTTCCAGTACAAGAGGATCGTCATCAAGGGGCTTCCTGCCTGGCTGATGCACCGGGGCTACCACGTCCTGGCCGTGCCCTCATGGGAACGCAAGATCCGCGTCCTCACGGTCTGGCTCACGGCCGCGGTCTTCGGCCGGGATCTCGTCTCCCTCGCCTCCGTCCAGCATCCGCGCGACGCGTTCGTCACGAGCGGCGATCCGCAGCGCGCCGGCGAGAGCCCGACGAGCGGTCGTACGGCCGCATGACCGTGGAGCACACCATGAACACGAGCAAGGAGGCCGCGCGCGGCCTGACCGACATCGAGACCTTCCTGTACCGGCACGCCCATCTGGAAGCGGCACGGCAGCGCGTCACGGTCTTCACCACACGAGTACCGGGGCTGACCCGGGAGCAGAAGGTGGACATCGAGAGCTGGTACCTCAAGGAACAGACATACGTCGCGCGCATGGTGACGGAACACATCGCGGCACACGTCACCGAGGTGCAGCAGCGGCACCGGGTCCGCTTCACGCGCTGGCTGCGAGGAACGCTCACCGCGATGATCCTGACCAGCGTGGCCATGGCCCTGTGCTTCGCCGTGCTCCTGAAATCGTTGAGCTGAAACGCCGGCTGCGAACCGCGTCGATGCTTCCGCTGCCGTCGGCCGGCCGGGTCGAATCACTAGATCATGCGATGCGCCCCGGGAGTGCACCGAGCCACTCCGGCCGTCCGGACCTGCCCTGACGCGGGGCCGCGTGCCGGTGTGACGGCCGCTCATGGTGTGCCGGGCACCGTGTCACATTTTCCGATCCCCGCCGGTCAATGGTTGGACACGTCAGGCGGAAGGAGATGCCCGCGGGCCGCGCGGTCCACCGCCCGTCCCAGGGCCGGCCGAATCACTCGATCATGCGATGCGCCCGGACGTCGTTATGACCCAGTCTGGCATGGTTGGCGAATAATGCATGCACTACGTGAACAGAGTCCTGAGGTCAGCCGAGGGGCGGGCCGCTAGACCACGATGTCTCCGCCTGACCGCCGTTGCTCCGACAGAGGAGCGGGGCCGATCCGGATCTCTGGTTCAGCTGCGACGGGACCAGTCGTGACTTCCAGTTGCCGCTTGTCCCCTGGACCGCTTGCCGAAGCCGTCTTGCCTGTCCGCGGTAGCGATGTGATCCCGCCACGCGACTGCCGTATCCGGAGGAACGAGGACCACAGGACCATGTATCTCAAGTCGTCCCCTGCGACGAGTGACCTTGACGAGGCCGTCTCTGCCTTCGTGCAGTACCGGGCGCGCCTCTTCGGGATCGCCTACCGTGTGCTCGGCAGTGTGGCCGAGGCCGAGGACGTGGTCCAGGAGGTGTGGCTGCGCTGGCAGAAGACCGACCGCTCCGTGGTGCTGAGCCCCGTGGCCTTCCTGTCCAGCGCGACGACCCGCCTGGCCATCAACGTGGCGCAGTCGGCGCGGGTGCGCCGGGAGACCTACATCGGGCCGTGGTTGCCCGAGCCCGTCGACACCGGTTGTGATCCGGAGGTGGGCGCGCAGCGGGCGGAGGCTCTGGAGCTGGCCCTGTTGCTCGTGCTGGAGAAGCTGAGCCCCACCGAGCGGGCCGCGTACGTCCTGCGCGAGGCGTTCGACTACTCCTATCCGGAGATCGCCGAGATCCTGCAGCTCAGCGTCGTCAACGTCCGCCAGATCGTGAGCCGTTCGCGCAAACGCCTTGCGGGCGAGCCGCGCTCGAGTGTGGACGCGCTGGAGCATCGGCGCCTGCTGGACGCCTTCGTCTCAGCGGCTCGCACCGGCGATGTGGCCTCGCTGGAAGCCGTCCTCGCCCCTGACGTCGTCAGCCTGTCCGACGGCAACGGTCTGCGGGGGGCCGCCCGGGTACCTGTGGTGGGGCGTGCGCGTGTGGCCAACCTGGCCACCGCGACCCGCTGGTTCTGGCAGGGCACGGACCTGCGGCTGGTCGAGGCCAACGGCCGTACGGGCGTGATGATCTACCGCGACGGTTCCCCCACCACGATCCTGACGATCGCCGCTTCCCGGGAAGGCATCCGCAGGGTGATGTGGGTGTTCGACCCCGGCAAGATCGCCGCGTTTCTGGACTCCGGCGCCCGAGGCAACTGCGCCCGGCCTTGCGGCGGTTGACGGATGAGCCACTCCCGGCTTCCTCAACCGGGCTCGAACGCCGCGGTGCGGTACATCTCGGCCGCGGTGACGGAGGCGGGCACGCCGAGTTCGGCCGCGACCGCACGGATCGCGCTCTCGCCGACCTCGAGATCGGCTCGGCCGTCGTCGGTGAAGTACGGCTCGATGAACGTCTCGTAGTGTGCTGGAGGGCCTGCGCCGGCGTTGTTCCGGTGGCGGTGTAGGAGCGGAGGAAGGGACGGATCCGGCCCATGAGCGCGGCGGCGGTGACGTTGTGGCCCTGGACGTCGCCGATGAACGCGGCCGCGGTGGTGTCGTCCACCCGGACCAGATCGTAGAAGTCGCCGCCGATGTCCATGCCACGGGCGGCGGGCAGGTAACGGGCGGCCGCGTCCAGGCCCGGGACGTCGGGCAGCGAGTCGGGGAGCAGGGCGGCTTGCAGGGTCTGTGCGAGCTCCTTGCTGGCGTCGTACAGGCGGGCCCGTTCCAGTGCCTGGGCGACGAGTCCCGCGAGTGCGGTGAAGACGACCCGTTCCTGCTCGGAGAAGGTGTGGGGGCGGTCGAAGGCGAACACGCACGAGCCCACCGGGCGCCCGGAGGTGACCAGCGGCAGAAAGACCCAGGCGTGCAGGTCTTCCTGGCGGACGGCGGGCGGGTAGGCGCGGGACAGTTCCTCGAACGTGGCGAAGAAGGCGGGCCGACGGGTGGCGAGGACCCGAACCGGGGGTGCCTGGCAGGTCAGCGGTGCGTCGTCGAAGAGTTCCAGGAGTCCGGGGTCGTATCCACGACGGCCGATGACGCGCATTCTGCCGTCCTCTTCCGTGAGCAGGGCCACGGTCCGGGCGCCGAAGGCCGGCAGCATCTCCTCGGTGAGCAGATCGACCACGTCGCGCACGCCCACGGCCTCCGAGAGGGCGGCGGCCAGGTGGAGCACCTGGTAGACCTCGCCCAGGGGGATCTGCTCGCCCAGGAACGTCTCCGTCCGTGCGGGCCCGGCCGGTGGGGCCGGGCCAGGCCCGGTCGGCGAGATGCGGACGCTCACCCCGGATACGTCGGGGTAGAGCTCGAAGGCGAGCCAGTGGTCCGGCGGACGCAGGGCGGTGAAGCAGGCGGGGCCGCCACTGACCAGGGCGTCGCGGAAGCGGTCCTCGACGGGTGAGCCGGCGCACCAGGGCAAGGACTGCCAGGGACGTGTGCCGGTCAGCTCGGGGACGCTGCCGCCCAGCAGAGTCGCGGCGGTGGCGCTGACGTAGGTGAACGTGCCCTTGAGGTCGAGCGAGCAGTTGCCCTCCGGCAGCCGTTCGACGAGGCCCGCCGCGGCCAGCGCCTCGGCCGGGTCCCGGCTGCGGGCCGGCGGCTGCAACAGGGTGCGCGGTGCCGGTCCCGGACGTACGGCGTCGCCGGCGTCGGGGCCTCGCGCAGGAACCGCCCCAGACGGCGGCAGGCGGCGGCAACCCGGTCGGGTCCCGGACCGGCGGCCCTGGCGGTGTCGGCCCCGGGCCACAGGAGCAGCAGCGTGCCCCAGGCCGTGGTGCCGGTGACGATCGGTGCCGCGGCTGCCGCGCAGTGGTGGCGAAGTGCGATCGCCGTACGCGGATAGCGCCGGGCGAACTCCTCGGGATCGCTCAGCCAGACCAGCCGTCGCAGGCGGAGCGCCTCCGCCACCGCGACAGGGCTCGACAGCGCCACCCGGGACCAGGGCGTCAGGTACTCCGCCGGCAGCCCCGTGGTCACCTCCAGCCGCAGCGTCTGCCCGTCGGACGCCGGCAGGAAGACCGCACCCGCGAGCACCCCCGTGTCGCGCACGGCGAACTCCAGCAGCCGGTCCAGCTCCGCCCGGCGTGTCGGCCCGGAGGCGGCGGAGGACGGACGAGGCCCGTAAGGCGGTACCGCGCCGTCTTCCCACGTGGCGCACATACCAGCACCGTACGTCCGCACCGGCCGGCCCTGCGCGGGAGAGCCGCCGGGACCGCCGTCGCGGCAGTGGCCTCTGTCACAGATCAAAGCGCCGTCCGGTCAATGCCCTGAAAAGGGACAAATAGGGGCGCAATCGCGCTCATGTCCGACAGCGGAATCGAGCACGGTGACGAAGCACGGCGTGCCACAAGTGCCTGCCTCGCCGCCACCTATCCGAGGACGACGATTCGATGATCAGCACAGGCACAGCGACACCCCGCAGGCAGCCGAACATCCGCGAGCCCTCGGAGTCGGCGATCGCGATGCTCGACGAGCAGGGGACGGTGGTCGGATGGACGCGGGCCGCCGAGCGGCTGGTCGGGTACCCCGCCGGCGACGTGGTGGGCCGGTCGGCCTCGGCCGTGCTGCCGTACTCCGAAGAAGCGCCTGCGACCGCGGAGTTCGTCGACCGGTGCCGGGCCCGGCGCGGCTGGTCGGGCACGACGACGGTACGGCACCGGGACGGGCACGGGCTCGACGTGAGCCTGCGGGTCTCGATGCTGTGGGGGCACGGCGAAACGGTCCGGTGGCTCGTCTCCGTGACCGACATCGGTGAGGCCTCAGGGGAAGCGACGAACGAACTGGTGCGGGAATCGCTGCTCGCCCGCGTCCCCATGGGCGTCGTCGTGCGGGACCCGCAACTGCGGTGCACCTGGGTGAACGACACGATGGAGAGCCACGACGGCATCTCCCGCGACCGTCGGCTCGGACGGCGGTTCAGCGACGTGCGGCCGGGTGCCGAGGCCGAAACACTCGAGGCGGCGATGCGTGAGGTGATGCGGGGCGGGCCCGTGAAGGTCCACGACCACCGGACGTGGCTGCCGTCGAGCCCGCGCCGGGAGCACACGTACGCGGCTTCGGTCTTCTGCCTCCAGGACGCCGACGGTCAGGTGCTGGGGGTGTGCGTCATCAGCGTCGACCTCACCGAGAGCCGGCGGGCGCGCGATCGCCTGGCCATCCTCAGCGAGGGCAGTACCCGCCTCGGCGGCAGCCTGGACGTGATGCGGACCAGCCAGGAACTGGCCGACCTGGCCGTGCCGCTGCTCGCCGACTACGTCGCCGTGGACCTCGAACAGTCGGTCCCGTTCGGCGAAGGGCCCCCGGTCCGCATCGGGGCCACGGGCCGGCGCCTCCCCGTTTTCCGGCGCGCCGGTCTGGCATCGATCCACGACGGGGTCCCGGAGTCCCCGTGGGCGCACGGCGAGGTGGTCCCCTGGCCGCCCGCCTCACCCTTCACCGACGTCCTGCGCACCGGGATGCCCCACCTGGAGCCGGTCCTGGACGCCGCTCCGGGCACCTGGATCGACGAGGACCCGGAGCGGGCGCGGACGATCCACGAGAACGGCATCCACTCCCTGATGCTCATACCCATCCGTACGCGGCGCGTCCTGCTGGGCATGGTGCTGTTCATCCGCACCTCGGACCCGGGGCCGTTCCAGGAGGTCGACGTGCTCCTCGCCGAGGAACTCGTGGGCCGCGCCGCGCTGGCGTTGGACAACGCGCGCCAGTACGCCCGCGAGCACACCGCCGCCCTCGCCCTCCAGCGGAACCTGCTCCCGCACCGTCTGAAGGGCGGCGCGGCGGTCGACACGGCGTCGCGCTACCTGCCCGCCGACATGGATCACGGCGTCGGGGGCGACTGGTTCGACGTGATCCCGCTGTCCGGCGCGCGGGTGGCCCTCGTCGTAGGCGACGTGGTCGGACACGGGATCGACGCCGCCGCGACCATGGGCCGGCTCCGCACCGCCGTACGCACCCTCGCCGACATGGAGCTGCCCCCCCGACGAACTGCTCACCCACCTCGACGACACGGTCCAGCGGCTGGCCGAGGACGATGCCGACGCTCCGGAGCAGTACTCCCCGGCCGTCGGCGCCACCTGTCTGTACGCGGTCTACGACCCGGTCACCCGCCGGTGTGCCATGGCGCGGGCCGGGCACCCGCCGCCCGCGATCATCGACCCGCAGGGGCGGGTCGCCTTCCCCGACCTGCCCACCGGAACCCCGCTGGGCATGGGCCTGGGCGTCCCCTTCGAGGCCGCGGAGCTGGAACTGCCCGAGGGAAGTCTGCTCGGCCTGTACACCGACGACGCCACGCTGCTCCTCGTCCGCACCCGTACGCTCAGCCCCGCCCAGGTGGCTACCTGGACGCTGCCCGGCGACCAGACCGCTGCCCGCAGCGCCCGGCACATGGCGGCCCGTCAGCTGGCCGAATGGGGCCTGGACGGTGTTGCGGACGCCACGAAGCTGATCGTCAGTGAACTGGTCACCAACGCCGTCCGCCACGGCAGCGGCCGGATCACCCTGCGGCTGATCCGGCACCAGGTCCTGACCTGCGAAGTGTTCGACTCGAGCGCCTGCGCCCCACGTCTGCGCAGCGCATGCACCCATGACGAGAACGGCCGCGGCCTCTTTCTGGTCGCCCAGTTGTCCCGCAGATGGGGCTTCCGCACCGTGCCGGGCGGCAAAGTGGTCTGGGCCGAAGAGGATCTGGCCCCCGCAGCGGCAGACCCACTGGCCTCCGGGGTTCGGCCCGCGCCCGCGGAACGACCCGTCCTCGTCTCCGCGACGGCCGCGGACTCCGGTGTCGTCGCGGGACGCGGGCCCTTGCCCTGGTAGTGGGTTGGCCATGCCGCGCGCTCCTGGTTTGTGAGGGCCGCCGTCCGGATGCAGGGTGGTTCCTGGAGCAGCAGTGCCGGACCATCCGCTCCGGGCAGCCCTACGGAGGTGCAGCAGTGTCAGCAGAGGACCCGGCGGCCGGGACCGCCGGACAGGACAACGGGTCGGCGTTCGGCCCCAGGATGCTGGCGGACGTCAAGCCGCCCTTCGTTCCCGAGGGTGCTTCGGGCATGACGGTTCTCGTCGAGTGGCCGCCCGGGGACCCCGGGACTCCTCCGCACCGTCACTCGGGGCCGTGTTTCGGCTATGTCCTCGAAGGAGCGGTCCGGTGGGAGCTCGAGGGCGAGCCGGAGCACGTGATCAAGGCGGGTGAGACGTTCTGGGAGCCGGGCGGTGAGGTGATCCACTACCAGAACGGCAACGCCTCGTCGGAGGTGCCGGCCAAGTACATCGTGTTCATGATGTGCGCGCCGGGCCAGCCGATGCTCACCCTGGTCGACGACGAGGAACTGGAGAAACGGGCCCACTTGCGGGCCCCACGCCCCAGCGAGTGATCCGCCGGCTCGCAAGGAGGGCCCCGGCCGACATGGCAGGGGGACCGGCGTTGAGGGCACATATGGCCTGCCGCATGCTTGCCCCATGCGCAGCACAGACCCCACGGGCCACCTGGACCCCGGGCGCGAAGACCAGGCCGGGACCGGGCTGCGCCTCCGAGGACGGGACCGTGAGATCGCGGCCGTCCGCGGGGCTCTGGTGGCGGTGCGTGGCGGACGAGGCGCTTGCGTCGTCGTGGAAGGCGCGCCCGGCGTCGGCAAGAGCCGGCTCCTCGCGGAGCTGGACGACCGCGCGCGGCGGTGCGGGTTCGACGTGGTCTCCGTACGGGCCGACGAGTTCGATCAATATGCGGCAGGAGCCGCCCTGCAGTCCGTCCTGCAGGCCCACGACGGTTCCGCCCGAGCCGCCGCGGGCCTGGACGACCAGCGGCTCCGGTTGCTGGACAGCATCGCGGACGCGCTGGAGGACCGGGCTCAGCGCACGCCGGTACTCGTGCTCGTGGACGACGCACAATGGTCGGATCCGGCCACGCTCTTCGCGCTGCGCACGCTGCCCGGACGACTGGCCACCTCGCGGATCCTGTGGGTGCTGGCGGTACGGTCGGAGACCGAGCGCCCGACCGTGGCCAGGGTGCGGGAGGACCTCGAACGCCTCGGCGCCCGATGGCTGACCCTCGGCCCGCTGCCCCAGCGGGAACTGGAGCACATCGCGGCCGACGTGCTCGGGGCGGAACCCTCACCCGGTCTGGCCAGGATGCTGCGCGGCGTCGCGGGCAACCCGTTCCTGGCGATCGAACTGGTGCGCTCTTTCCCTGACACGGAGGCCGTCGAAGCAGGGACGGGCGCGGCAGGCCGCCTGTACCGCGACATACCCGTCGGCTTCCGGCAGGGTGTCGCCGCGCGTCTGCACCAGCTCCCGAAAGGACGCCGCACGTCTCCTCCAGATCGGCTCCGTCCTCGGCCGCGAATTCGACCTCGGCACGGCGGCCCGCATGCTCGGGAGGCAGGTCGGCAGCCTGCTGTCCGGCGTGGAAGCCGCCCTGAACAGCGACTTGCTCTCGGCGGACGGCCCGCGGCTCGCCTTCCGCCACGACCTCCTGCGCCAGGCCGTCCACGAGTACCTGCCGCCGGCCGTACGGACCGCGCTGCACCGGGAGGCCGCCGAGAGCCTGCGCGCCGACGAGGCACGGTCGGCGGAGGTGGCCCGGCATGTCGTCATGGCGGGCGGTCCGCTCGACGACGACGCCGTGACCATGCTGCACACCGCCGTACGGGAACTGTCGTCGACGGCCCCCGACGCGGCCGCGGACCTGGCCCAGCGGATCGCCGGCCTGCTGCCCCCGCGCGACCGGCGCCGCGTCGGACTGCTGACCGACGCCGCCGAGTACCTCGGCCGGACCCGCCGGGTTCACGAGGCGCTCGACCTGGTCGACGCGACCCTGTCGGACGGTCTGGAGCCGCAGCAGGAGGCGAACCCGCGCCTGGTGGCCGCCGAGATTCACCAGGCCGCGGGCGACGACGACGCGGCCATGACCCACCTGCAGCAGGCCCTGGACCTCCCCGCGCTGCCGCACGACCTGCGGGTCCTGCTGCTGAAGACCCAGGGGACGGGCCACGTGTACCTCGGGAACATCACCGCCGCCGAGCAGACGGACACCGGCCTGGTCGCGGACGCCTACCGAAGCCACGATCCAGCCGTCGTCGTCAGCGTCATGGTGTTCCAGTCGCAGACGTCCTTCTACCGTGGCCGCCTCGGCCGAGCGCTGGAGCTCGCCGAGGCCGCCACCGCCCGCGCCTACGCCGAGCCCACCGTGCCCTACCTGCGGCCCCTGGAATTCCGGCGCTGTGGCTGGCCACGGTACTGACCAGCACCGACCGGCTCGGGGACACCGAGCGGGTGCTGCGTGAGGGCCGGCGCGAAGCGGAGGCGCTGGGCCTCGGCTGGTCACTGCCGCACTGGCATGCCCGCCGTGCCTGCGCCCTGCTAGGGCGCGCTGGACGACGCGGCCGTGGAGGCCGAGGCCGGCCTGGCCGTGGCGGACGAACTCGAGATCACCCAGCCGAATCCGCAGGCCCGCGCCGTGCTGGCACTGGTGGAGACCAGGCGCGGTGACCTCGCCGGGACGAGGGACCATCTCCGCGCGGCCGAAGCCGGTTCCGGCACAACCGCGGCGGTACGCCCTGTGGGTGTCGCTCGCGCGCGCCTGCCTGGCGGACGCGGAGGGCAGGCACCAGGCAGCGGTGGCGGCACTCACGGGCAGCTTCGAGGAAAGCGAGCCGACGCGGCTGCTCACCCTGCCGCCGTCCCACTGGCCCTCGATCGTGCGTATCGCGCTGCGCGGCGCCGAGCAGTCGGTCGCGCAGGCCGTGTCCGGCGCACTGGGCACCCTGACCGCGCGGGACGACAGTCAGCGGATCGGCGCGGCCGTCCGTGCCCATGTGGACGGCCTGCTCAACAGCGACCCGCGTGCCCTCATGTCCGCCGTCGCCGGCTACCGGAGCACCGGCAGGCGACCGGCTCTGGCCGCGGCGTGCGAGGACCTCGGCGAGCTCATGGCCGCCTCGGCCGAGACGGCGCAGCCGATCGCGTACTTCGAAGAAGCGGGTGAGCTGGTGTCGGCCTCGGGTGCCCGGGGCGACGGCGAACGGCTGAGGCGGCGGCTACGGCAGCTGGGCGTGCGCGCGGGCGCGCCCCGGCTCGACACGGTCGGCTCCCCGGGGTGGGGGAGTCTGACCGAATCCGAGCGGAAACTGATCCCGCTCGTCGTGGCCGGGCTCACCAACCGGGCGATCGCCGACCGGCTCCACGTGTCCGTGCACACCGTCAACACTCACATGAGACACATCTTCACCAAGCTCGACATCAACACCCGTGTCGAACTGACCCGGCTGGCCGTCGAACGGGGCGATGTCGCCGACGGGACCGGGTGAGGGGTGCCCCGGCTCCGGAGGCGCGGGCTGCGGCGCCGAAGGCCGCACCTCAGACGAAGGCGCTCTGCCCGGTTATGGACTTGCCGACGATGAGGGTCTGCATCTGGCGGGTGCCCTCGTAGGAGTAGAGGGCCTCGGCGTCGGCGAAGAACCGTGCGACGTCGTAGTCGAGGACGATGCCGTTGCCGCCGAAGATCTCGCGGCCGGCCGCGACGACCTCGCGCATCCGGGACGTGGTGAACCCCTTGGCCAGCGCCGAGTGGTCGTCGCGGAAGATGCCCTGGTCCTGCAGCCGGGCGAGCTGCACCAGCATGCCCCAGGACGCGGTGATGTCGCCCAGGCTCTTCACCAGCAGGTCCTGCACCATCTGGAATCCGGCGATCGGACGCCCGAACTGCCGCCGCTCCTTGGCGTAGCCGAGTGCGAGCTCGTAGGCGCCGATCATGACGCCCAGAGCCTGCCAGGCGACACCGCTGCGGGTGAAGCGCAGGATTTCCGCGACGTCCCTGAAGGAGTTGATGTTCTGGAGGCGGTCGGCCTCCGGGACCCGTACGTCGGTCAGGGTGATCTCGGCGTTCTCTACGATCCGGAGCGCGATCTTGCCCTCGATCTTCACCGGCACGAACCCGGGGGTGCCCTTCTCGACGACGAAGCCCTTGACCTGGTTGTCGTCCACGTCCCGCGCCCACACCACGACGTGGTCGGCGAAGGTGGCGTTGCCGATCCACCTCTTCGCGCCGTTGAGCACCCAAGTGCCGCCCCGGCGCTCGGCGGTGGTGCGCATGCCGCCGGAGACGTCGGAGCCACCCAGCGGTTCGGTCATGGCGAAGGCGCCGATCTTCTCCATCGAGGCCATGGCGGGCAGCCATCTCTCCCGCTGCTCCTGGTCGCCACCGGTGAGGATGGAGTAGAAGCTGAGGCCGTTGTGGACACCGAAGAAGGTGGCGACCGAGGCGTCGACGCGACTCATCTCCATCGCGAGCATGCCGCCGAGCAGGTGGCTGGCGGCGGGCAGGTGGTCACCGTACCCCTCGTACGACAGGGCGGTCAGGCCGCTCCCGCGGAACCTCTCGATCAGTTCCACGGGGAACTCGCCCTTGTCCCAGTACCCGTTGACCAACGGCTTCACCTCGTCACGAAGGAAGGTGCGGGCCTTGCGCAGTATCGTGCGTTCCTCGTCCGGGAGAAGCGCCTCGTAGAGGTAGAAGTCGGCGGCGAGCAGGTCGTCCGACAGCGCAGGGGGAGTGGTGGTCATGTCGTTCTCCTGGAAGGTCTTCGTTTCGGTCAATGGGGCATCAGAAGCATGACCAGCGTTCCCATGGCCGTCGCTCCGTCCCAGAAGCGGTTGCACGCACTGCTCAGGCTGGTCGGGTCGGCCACCGTGCCGGTGGTTGCGCGCAGCGCGGGCATGTCGCGGGTCAGCGCCTGCAGAGCACAGGTGAGCAGGTACAGCGCCAACACTCCGGTGACGACGCTGCCGGCCCTCGACTCGCCCATGGAGTGGCTGACCTGCATGGCCTGGTGTGCCGTCGGAACGCCGTCGGCCATGGTCTGGTGCCCGTGCCCCGCCGCGCGGTACGACATCCAGGTCATCGCCGCCATGCCCACCGCGTAGGGCAGTCTCCGCACCGTTGCCGACAGCTGTCCCTCCTGGCCCCTCCTGACGGCGGTCAGCGGGAACCACAGTGCGGCGGCGGCGAAGAAGACCGACTGCGGCAGCGCGGGCAGGGCGCCGCCCCAGCCCCACGGCATCACTGCCATGGTCAGTGCCATGGCGGCGTGCAGCATATGGTCGACGCGGCTGCGGCAGCCACCGGTCCGGGCCACGACACTCTGCCGGAGCGCTCGGACAGCGGCCGCCGCGAACAAGGCGGTCAGCATGTAGTGGACAACGTCGGTGGCCCTCATGCCGAGTCGCACCCTCCCACGGAGCGGTCGGGATCCGTGTCGGAACTGGCGTGTGTGAGCGGGTGGGTGGTCAGCCGGTGGGGCGCGGGGCGCGCAGATGGGCCCGTTCGGCCAGTTCCTTCTCACCGACGAGTTCGAGCATCGGCCTGCCCGGCGCGCACATCATGGTCACGACGAACCGGGTCCGCGCATGCGTCAGCGCGTTGCCGTCCTGGTAATGGATCACATCACCACCCGGCTCCCAGAACGTCCCACCGGCTTCGACGACGCGCTCGGGCTCGCCCTCCAGCTCGAAACGGACCGCTCCCTCGATGACGTACCCGAAGGCCGGTCCCGAGTGGCGGTGCGGCGGCGTTCCCGGGTCGCCGGGCTCCCACTCGACCTGAATGGTCATCGCCGACGCACCCTCGGGAATGGCGAGCGGTGCGGCGTCCTGAAGCACCGTCACCGCCGTCTTCCAGCCTTCCGACTTCTCCGGCATCGTGTTGCACCTCCATGGATCCACTGCGTCCTGGGCCAGACATACCGCGCGACCGGAACATCTCCGGACAGACATGCCGCCGGCCGGCCGGGTGTTCCCACGTCCTGGTCCCACGCACGTACGGCAGTGATGACCGGACGCACGGTGGATCCGTGACACAGCAGGCTGCGCCTCGATGTCACAACACCGGCGCGAACGCCGGACGGGGCTCCGGCATGAGGGCGACGCCCAGCAGTTCCCCGAGCCGCGTCGTGGAGTGCTCTGCGCTGCGATGCAGAACAGTGGCCATTCCCAGGGCCTCGGCGGGCGGCAGGTTCTCCGCGTTGTCGTCGACGAAGACGCAGTCCCCACCGGGCACTTCGAGCATCGTGAGGAGCAGCCGATACGCAGCCGGGTCCGGTTTGCGCAGTCCGTGCTGCCCGGAGACGAACGCCGCGTCGAAGGCCCTGTCGATGTCGAAGCCCCGATACATGTTCCACGGCGCCAAGCCCATGCTGTTGGACAGCAGACCCGTCTTCAGTCCGCAGGCGCGGGCCCGGGCCAGCACCGACACCATGGAATCGTCGAGACGGGAGTCCGCGAAGATCCGGCCCAGCAGGTCGGTGCTGTCGATGCCCAGCGCCCGGCCCATGCGCCGGTTCCAGTCGGACTGAGTGGCCGTGCCGCGTTCGAGGTCGTGAGTGAGCGCGACCATCGCCGGGTTCCGGTACCAGCCGTGCTCCACCGCCCCCTCGGGCAGGCCTTCGCGGGCTTCGAAGCCGCGCACCGCATCGTCGAGCGATGTCGTGAGGACACCGCCGAAGTCCACTATGAGACATGTTCTCGGCACAGTCTTCCGAACCTCTCTCCCACACCGTCTGCCGGCACCCGGGGCCGCACTGTCACGCACGGTGCTTGTCGGTGATCTCCCGGTACTCCGGCAAGGTCGGCTTGGGGATCTGCGAGCCTTCGCCGTAGAGGGCACGGCTGACCCCGACCCGCAGGCGCCGGGCGAGGCGGGCGCCCGCGGGTCGGTCGCCCGCCTCGCCGTTCGCGCAGGGGGCGATCGGTGTGTACTGCTCATGCTGTGTCAGGAGGTGGAGCTCCGCCTGACCGAGAGGCTCGTGCACCTCGACGAACTCGCCGTGTGGCAGGCGCTTGACGATGCCCGTCTCGCGACCGTGCAGCACCTTGTCGCGATCCCTGCGTTGCAGACCGAGAGCCCACCGCTTCGCCACGGCGTAGGCCGCGACAGGCACGACGAACAGGCCGATGCGGACCGCCCACGTGACTGATTCGACCGAGAGGTGGAACCGGGTGGCGATGATGTCGTTCGCGGCGCCGATGAGCGACACCAGATAGAAGCCGATCCATGCGACACCGAGTGCCGTGCGCACGGGGCGGTTGCGCGGTCTGTCGAGAAGGTGCTGCTCACGATTGTCCCCGGTCACCCAGGACTCGATGAACGGATACGCGCCCATGGCCAGGAAGAAGCCGACGCCCGCCACCAGCGGAATAAGGTTGTCCAGAGCCAGGGTGTGGCCCCACAGGGCGATCTCCCAGCCCGGCATGACGCGCAGCAGTCCGTCCGCCACGCCCATGTACCAGTCGGGCTGCGAGCCGGCCGAGACCTGGTCGACGCGGTAGGGGCCGTACAGCCAGATGGGATTGATCTGCGCGAGGGCCGCGATCGCGAAGATGACACCGCCGACCAGGAAGAAGACACCCGCGGACTTCACCGCCCGCACCTTGAGCGGCAGGCCCACCAGGTTCCTGTTGCTCCGGCCCGGGCCCGGATACTGCGTGTGCCTGTGGTGGAGCAGCAGGATCAGATGGGCCACGAGCAGTCCCACCATGATGGCCGGGATGACCAGGACATGGATCGCGTTGAAGCGCGCTACCAGTTCACCGCCCGGGAACCCGCCTCCGAAGAGAAACATCGAAAGGTAGGTTCCGACGACCGGTATGGAGAGGATCGTCCCGTTCACGACGGCGAGCCCGGTGCCGGAAAGAAGGTCGTCCGGCAGGTCGTATCCGGTCAGTCCTCCGAACATTCCGAGGACCAGCAGCAGGAAGCCGAACAGCCACTGGAATTCACGGGGTTTGCGGAAGGCCCCGGTGAAGAACACGCGCAGCATGTGGACGAGCATGGCCCCGATGAACACCAGGGCCGCCCAGTGATGCGCCTGCCGGATCAACAGGCCGCCCCGGACGTCGAAGGAGACGTGCATGGTGGAGTTGTACGCCTCCGACACCGTCTGCCCCCGCAACGGCAGGTAACTGCCGTTGTACTGCACCTCTTTCATCGACGGATGGAAGTACAGGCTCAGATAGACCCCGGTCACGACAATGACGAGGAAACTGTAGAGACAGATCTCCCCCAACAAGAAGGACCAGTGGTCGGGGAAAGCCTTGCGTGCTTTGGCCCGCAGCAGGCTGTACGGGCCCAGGCGTCCGTCCGCCCAGCGGGCGATGCGCTCCCCGTCGCCTCCTTCGGCCACTTCTTCCTTCTGGCTCGGATCATCCATGCCCCGGCAACCATTCCTCACCCGGCCCGAAAAGGGACGCTCGCGATGCCATGAGCCCGTCTTGCTGCCCGACAGGGAACGGATACGGCAGGTCAGTCGCTTGTCGTGGGCGGAACCGAGTCAGCGGGCCGCCTGGTCCGCACTCCCTGGGCGAGCAGGCTCATGACTGCTTCCACCCATATGACCGAGCAGGACGCGTGGATGTGACACGCCTGGCCCCGAGGCGGTCGTCAGCGTCGTCGCGCCGCCTCATCAGGCGGCGCTCGCCTTCCGTCGTCCCGCCCCAGATGCCTTCCACCCGCTCGACCCGCATGGCCCAGCCGAGACACTGCTCCATGACCGGACATCGACGGCAGACGGCCTTGGCCTCGGTGATCTGAACCTGCGTCAGGCCGCCGTCGCCGATGGGGAAGAACAGATCGGGGTCGACGCGCAGGCAGGCTCCCCGTTCACGCCAGTGCGTCGCGTGGTCGCGTTGTGCTGTAGCCATGACAGAGAAAACCTCCAGTGGGTTGTCATCTGAGACGGGGCACCCGGCCGGTGTGTGACAAGGCGGCGCGCACCCGCTCAGAGCACGATCTTGCGGGGGTTGAAGTTGCCGCCCGGGTCGGCGGCGCCGAAGAGGCCCGACATGATCGCGACACCCTGGGGGGAGATGTCCTCCGCCAGCCAGGGCGCGTGCTCCAGGCCCACCCCGTGGTGGTGCGAGATCGTGCCGCCGGCGTCGATGAACGCCTGCTGGATCGCGCGCTTGACGGTGTCGTACTCACCGAGCGGGTCGTCGCCGAAGACGAAGGCGAACGTGAAGTAGAGACAGGCTCCGGAGTGGTAGGAGTGCGACATGTGCGACATGGTCCAGCCGGTGCGGCCGATCCTCTCGTAGGCGAGGTCGGCCGCCTCGTAGACCGCCGCGTGGATGCCGCGGAGCTTCGACCACGGGCCGGCGGTCTCGCTCACGTCGCCGGCGGCACCGCGGTCGAGCAGGAAGTCGCGGATGTAGGGCGTGTCGAACTTCTTCTGGTCGTAGAGCGCACCGGGTCCCGCGCCGACGCCGATGCCGTGATGCCTGCGCACGATCCGGTCGACGATCGACTTCTGCCGTTTCACGTGTGCCTTGTCGCCCTCGAAGCCGATGAAGGAGAGGCACATCTCGTCCAGGTTCCAGCCACGCCTCCTGAGGTAGGCCATGAGGCCGGCCTGCGCCGTCTTTCGAATGCCCTTCGACTCCTTGCTCGTCGCCAGGGAGAAGCCCGTCTCGTGCGCGTCCGAGACACGGGTGACCGAGGGCGACACGTCGCTCTCCGCGATCTCCTGCATCGCCGCGAGGCCGTGGTCGAGATTCCTGAAGAAGTAGGCGTGGATCGCCCGCTTCGCGGGGAGCCGGTGCACCTGCACCGTGACCTCGGTGATGACGCCGAGCCGCCCCTCGGAGCCCACCACCATCTCCCGGACGCTCGGCCCGGTCGACGCGCTCGGCACGGCACGGATCACGAGGACCCCGTCGGCCCGCACGACACGCAGCCCCTTGACGATGTCCGCGATGTCGCCGTACTTGTCCGACTGCATGCCGGACGAGCGCGTGGCGACCCACCCGCCCAGCGTCGAGTGGGTGAACGAGTCGGGGAAGTGCCCCATCGTCCAGCCCTCCTGGTTGAGCCGGGCCTCGAGATCGGGCCCCTGCGCCCCGGCCTGGACCCGTGCCAGGCCGGAGCCGGGGTCGATCTCCAGTACCCGGTCGAGGCGGCCGAGGTCGAGCGAGACGACCACCCGGTCCTCGTCCACGTGCGGCTCCAGGCTGCCCGCGATATTGCTGCCGCCCCCGAAGGGAATGATCACGGCGTCCGCTTCGACGGCCGCGTCGACGACCCTCCGCACCTCCGCCTCGTCGGCCGGGTAGACGACCACATCGGGACTGCGCCCCATCTCGCCGACCCGGATGCGGACCAGGTCACGCAGGCTCTTGCCGTAGGTGTGGACGACGCGGGACAGGTCGTCCACGACCGCGTTCCCGGCTCCGACGATGTCCGTCAGCAGCGTGACGAATCCCTCCGGCGCCGTCGAGGGCGGCACCTTCAACTGCGCGAAGTCCGGCCCTTCGGTGGTGCGTTCGGCCGCCCGGAGATCGAGGCCGATGGCCCGCTGTACGAACGGCGCGAAACCAGGCTTGTCCTCGTGTCGGAAGCCGACACCTTCCACGCCCCAGCCCCACCACTTCATGTGTTTCACATCAGCGGTGCGCGTCGCGTCGGTGCGGCCGGCAGGTTCGGTCACGAGCGGTCTCCTTCGGGAATACGACGTGAGGTCGCACTCACGCCGAGGATGCGTTCGGAGTTCTCCTCGGTGAGGGTGAGGATCGCCGAGCGGATACGTTCGGTGAACTCGCTCCTCAACTCCCCGGGAAAGGCAGTGAGCGGTTCGCCGAAGACGACCCCGACCGGCAGTCGGCCGGGCTTCGGCCAGTTCGAGCCGCGAGGATGCGCCGCATGCGCGCCGATGACCGCGACGGGTAGCACCGGCACCTCGGCCGACGAGGCGAGTGCCGCCGCCCCCGGCTTGAACGTTCCGAGCGAACCGTCGCGCGACCGGGTCCCCTCCGGAAAGATCAGGAGCGGCACTCCCCGGTTCAGCAGTGCCTTGGCGCTCACGGCGCGGGTGCTCACTCCGCGCGCGTTCGCTCCGGTGCGGTCGACCGGGAAGGCGTTGAAGAAGAGGGCCGTCAGGCCGCGCCGCCGCCACACGTCGAAGAAGTAGTCAGCGGCGGCTCCCACCGCGAGGTAGCGCGCCAGCCGGCGCGGCAGCGCGCCCATGATGAGTGGCGTGTCCAGATGCGAGGTGTGATTGGCGACGACGACATACGAGTCCTCGACGTTCGCCAACCGCTCGCGCCCGAGCACCGTGACGCTGGTCACGCTCCAGACGAGGGGCTTCAGCAGCCCCCGCTGTGCGATGAAACGCGCCGCGGCGTGTGAGCGTGAGGTGAAACGGTCGCGTACCGTCGCAGGCATCCGCTTCCTTCCCGTGCGGGTTCGCCCGCACTGATTTCTTCAGTCAGTGAGAATGTCCGTGCGGCTGGACGAGATCCGTCGCGAGATCCACCGCACCGTGTGGCGTGGCAGGTGACGTGCGCACCAGATGAGCAACCGGTACCGGAAGCTCGGCACGGAGATCACCCGTCCGCGGCGGACGTCGCGCAGAGTCGTCTCGACGACTCGCCGGGCGTCGAGCCAGAGGAAGTCCGGAATGCTCGACGAGCGGATTCCGGCCCGCGTGTGGAATTCGGTGCGGACCCAGCCCGGGCAGAGTGCCGTCACGGTGACGCCCGTTCCGTGGAGCTCGTTCGCCAGTCCCTCCGAGAGCGAGGTCACGAAGGCCTTGACCGCCGAATAACTTCCCATCGTGACGAACCCGGCCGTGCTCGACACATTGACGACCGCACCGTGCCCGCGTTCGCGCATGGCCCGCCCGGCGGTGCCGGCGAGCACCAGCACCGCACGCCCCATGACCTCGATCGCCCGGTCGTGCGGAGCGGTGTCGGCCGAGGTCATCGGTACGTGCACGCCGAAACCGGCGTTGTTCACGAGCATGTCCACCGGACGGGCGGGGTCCGCCAGCCGGGCGGCGACACGTGCGACGTCGGCATGCTCGGCCAGGTCGGCGGGCAGCACCTCGACGGCACGGCCCCGGGATTCGAGTTGGGCAGCCACCCGGCCGAGCCGCTCCCGGTCGCGCGCCACCAGGACCAGGTCCCATCCGCGGTTTGCCAGGGCGCGCGCGAACGCCGCCCCGATCCCGGAGGTGGCACCGGTGACAAGTGCGACCCGGGTACGGTTCAGCACGGTCTCACCCGCCCTCTACTCGACATCCGAGATCCCCGCTCGGCCGACGACCGGCTCCGACGAGCCGCACCGGGTGACTTGCCTCGTACAACGGCAGAGGGCTGAGTCCACGCGCCTGACACACCTTTCGTTTCCGGGGTCATCGCGTTAGACCGGGCACGCCTCCGCCTTGTGACACGAGCTTCCACACATGACCGAGGCGAGTGGTGTCACACATGTGTCGGTTGCGCGGTCTCACCTGACGGTCCCGGCGGCTTCTCGCAGGCTTCGGGACTGCCGCAGAGGTTCCCCCGCTCCCGCCCAGAAAGCCCGTGCATGAACTCGAACAACGAGACGACGACCCTGCCGCCCGAGACAGCGGGCTTCGACGTGCGTGAGTTCGCCCGCACGGCACATGGCAGCCACCGTGGAACGCTCGACCTCGGGTCGCTCGCCGAAGAGCCGCTCGACGCCGACTCCGTCCGACTCGTCCGCGCGCTGCGCGACATGGAACGTACGACGCTTCATCGCGTACGCGACCTCCTCGTCACGGCGACACACAAGGACGCCCGGGTCACCGCCTTCCTCACCACGTGGATGTTCGAGAGGTTCTGGACAGCCGACGCTCTCGACGCCGTCCTCGATGCCTCTCCCGCCGCCCGCGACCTGCCTTCGAGCGCCGGTCCCGCACGGCGGGTACCTGCGGAGCGCCGCGCACGCCGTGGCCCGATCCGTCGCTCTCTCGTCGCCGGCGTCACCGGTACGCAGATCGTCGCCGAACATGTGACGACGGGCCTCGTGGACGAATGGATCACGCAGGCGGCCTACCGGCGCCTGGCCGGCGTGTCCTCCGCCACGGCGTCGATCATCAACCCCGTGGTGGAGATCAAGAACCGTCACATCCGCTTCCTCGCCGAGGAGGCCGAGCGCCGGCTACGCGACTCCGCCCGCGCCCAGCGCATCACCTGCCGCGCTCTCCGGCACGCCGCCTGGCCGCTCGGCTCGGTCGACCGCTCCGGGCACGAACGCGCCTTCTTCGAACGCCATGTCTTCGGCGACCAGCGCGGACGGGCCGAGGCGCGCCGTATCCGCGGGATGGTCGCCGCGCTCCCCGGCATCCGTCCCGGTGTCGCATCCATCGTTGAATCGAGGCTCCTTCCGTGACACCGCACCACGCGAACACCGAACTCGGCGACGCGCACGTCCTGCTGACCGGCGCCACCGGCTTCGTCGGGCAGGCCGTGCTGGAACGGCTGCTCAGCGACCACCCCGCCACCCGTATCTCACTCCTCGTGCGCCGCAAGGGCAGTCAGACCGGGCAGGACCGGCTCCGACAGCTGCTGCGCAAACCCGTCTTCCGGCGCTGGCGGGACACCGTGGGCGCCGAAGAGGCCGAGCGCATCGTCCGGGCACGGATCACCGTGCTCGACGGCAGCATGACCAGCGTCCCCGAGCTGCCCGCCGACCTCGACGTCGTCATCCACTCGGCGTCGACCGTCTCGTTCGACCCGCCCATCCACGAGGCGTTCGACACGAACGTCAGCGGCGCCGTGGGCCTCTACGAGGCCCTGCTCGCCTCCGGATCCGACCCGCACGTCGTCCACGTGTCGACCTGTTACGTCGGAGGGCTCCGCCGTGGTGTGGTGCCCGAGGCCAGGCTCGAACACGATGTCCTCTGGCACACCGAGTGGACCCTGGCGACCCGGACCCACGAGCAGACCGAACTCACCTCGCGGGAACCGGCGATGCTCGAGCGGTTCATGTCCCGCGCCCGCGGCGACCACGGGAAGGAGGGCCCGATCGCGGCGGCCCGCGCGAGCGAGAACGCGCGGCGCGAGTGGGTGCGTTCCCAGCTCGTCGCCGCCGGCCGGCGGCGCGCCCAGAGCCTGGGGTGGACCGACGTCTACACGCTGACGAAGGCACTCGCCGAACGTGCCGCGGAAGACCTCTGGGGGGAGGCCGGACACCGGCTTTCGGTGGTTCGGCCCGCGATCATCGAGAGCGCGCTCCGGCACCCGTTCCCCGGCTGGATCGACGGCTTCAAGGTCGCCGATCCGCTGATCTTCGCCTACGGCCGCGGCCAGCTGCCCGACTTCCCCGGGCTGCCCGACTCGATCCTCGACGTCATCCCCGTCGACCTCGTCGTCAACGCCATCCTGGCCGTGGCGGCCAACCCGGTCCCCGTCGACGAGCCGCGGTACTTCCACATCGCCTCGGGCGCGTCGAATCCGCTGCCCTTCCACCGCATGTACGAGAACGTACGCGACTACTACACGCAGCACCCGCTTCCGAAGGACGGCGGATTCGTCGAAGTGCCGGACTGGAAGTTCTCGGGCGAGCGCAGGTTCAACCGCGCACTCCGGCTGGCGGGGACGAAGGCCGACCTGTGGGACGCCGCCCTGCGACTGATGCCGAACAACGAGCGCAAGCGCGCTCTCGCGACCGGGAACGCCAAGTTGCGCGCCGGTATCGCCACCCTCGGAAACTTCGTCGACCTCTACCGCGCCTATGCGCAGACCGAGATCGTCTTCGACGACCGCAACGCCCGCGCGCTGAACAACGCCCTTCCGGCCGGGGTGCGCGAGGACCGTGGCTTCGGTGTGGAGCGGATCGACTGGGAGGAGTACCTGCAGAAGGTGCACCTCCCCGCCATCACCGAACTGACGGCGGCCCACCGTCGTCGGAGAGCCGCGGCCGTCCGGCCGTCGGGCGCCCGTCCGAGACGCGAACTGCCGCGGCGTACCGACGTACTCGCCGTCTTCGACCTCGAACGGACCGTCGTCGACTCCAACATCGTCGAGCAGTACCTCTGGGTGCGCACCGCGGGCTTCCGCAAGGCGGCCTGGCCGAAGGAGGTGGCGGACCTGCTCGTCTCCCTGCCCGGCTACCTCCGCGCCGAGCGACGTGACCGCGGTGAGTTCATCCGCGCCTTCCTGCGCCGCTACCGCGGCATGCCCGTCGCCCGCCTGGAAGAGGTGGTGCGGCGCGGCTACGCCGACACGATGCTGCGGCACACGAGCGCGGACGCCCTGGCGCGTATCCGCGAGCACCGCGCGGCAGGTCACCGCACCGTCCTGGTCACCGGCTCGGCCGGCCTTCTCGCCGCTCCGCTCGCCGACCTGTTCGACGAGGTCGTCGGGAGCTCCATGCACGTGAGGGACGGGGTGCTCACCGGCTACCTGGCGAAGCCGCCGCTGGTGGACGAGGCGCGGGCCGCGTGGCTTCTGCGGTACGCCGAGGAGGGCGGCTACGACCTCGCCGCCTCCTACGGCTACGGCGACAGCCACTCCGACCTGCCGTGGCTGTCCCTGCTGGGCAAGCCCTCGGCGATCAACCCCGACGCGGAACTGGCGCGCGAGTCGCACCGGAGGAACTGGGACATCCACCGCTGGAAGAGCGGCGGTTCGGGTGTGCGCCGCGAGGTCGTCGCGGCCCGGGCGACGAATCCGACGCGCACCGACGGGAAGAGCGACTGATGGCCTTCGACATGGACAAGTACACGAAGAACTCCAGCGGCGTGCAGTGGGCCGACCTCGACTTCGACGAGTTCGAGCGCAACCCGCTGCCCGAGGAGACGCTGCGCACACTGCGCTACATGTGTGACATCGAGTACCACACGGTGTGCTATCTGCGTGATCTGCTGACGACCCCGTCTCACGACGAGCCGGCGGTGGGCGCTTTCATGACGATGTGGAACCGCGAGGAGTTCTGGCACGGCGAAGCCCTCGCGGCCGTGCTGGAGCGCCACGGCCTCCGAGTCGACTTCGACGAGCTCAAGGCGACCCGCCTGAAGCTCGGCTGGCGGGACCGCCTGGGGACGGTGAAGCAGACGGTGATAGGTCGGCTGGTCGGAAACGACTTCGTCGCCGTGCACATGGCGTGGGGAGCGGCGAACGAGTGGTCGGCGACCGCGGCGTACCACCGACTGGCCGCGCTGGAGAGCCACCCCGTGCTGCTGCCGCTGCTCAAGCGGATCGCACAGCAGGAGACGAAGCATGTCGCGTTCTACGCGTCGCAGGCGCGCGACCGGCTCGCGGCGAGCAAGAAGGCCCGCGTGGTCGCGCGCCTGGCGCTCGAAAGGGCCTGGGGGCCGGTCGGCTCGGGCGTCATGCCCGAGACCGAGGTCACGCATGTCATGACCCACCTCTTCGGGGGCTCCGAGGGCCGCAAACTCATCCGCGACATCGACGCGCACATCGCGAAGCTGCCGGGCCTGGACGGGCTGCGCATAGTCGAGGACGCCATGGACAGCCGCGGCATCGCTGCCTGACACTGCCACGCCCGAGGGTCACCTTCTCGTACGGGACCTATGCGTCGACGAAGGTGACCGTCTGTTCGAGCGGTGCCCGGCCTGTACGGGTGTAGGGCACTGCGGTGTCCTCGAATCCGATCGACATACCGCAGAACAGGATGAGGTCCTCGGGGGGCGAGAGGACCTCCGCGACGGTCTTGCGGTAGACCGACCACGCCATCTGCGGGCAGGTGTGCAGGCCTTCGGCGCGGAGCAGCAGCATCACCGTCTGCAGGTACATGCCCAGGTCGGACCACTGGGGCCGGCCCAGACCGCGGTCGATGTAGCAGAACAGGGCGGCCGGTGCGCCGAAACACTCCCAGTTCGCGGAAGCGGCCCTCTGGCGCGCCTCCCAGTCCTCGCGCCCGATGCCCAGTGAGCTGTAGCGCTCCGCACCGAAGGCGGATCGGCGCTCGCGGTAGGGGGACCTCAGTGTCTGCGGGTACATCTCGTATTCGCGCTCGTCCCAGGGATCGCGCGCGGTCACACGCCCGCCGGCGAGCTCCTTGAGTTCGTCCAGCGGCCGACCGGTCAGCACGTAGACATGCCAGGGCTGGAGGTTCGACCCGGAGGGCGCCCAGGCCGCGGCGGAGAGCACCCGCTCGAGCACCTCCCTCGGGACGGGCCGGTCGATGAATCCACGTACGGCCCGTCGGCTCGTCACCGCCTCGTAGACGTCCAAGATCACCAGGCTCCTCGTCTGCCCTACATGCCACCCTTGCCGGTCGGCAGACTATGAAATGTAACAATATGCATGAAATACCATGGATCGTAGCCCCGCCGACTCGCGCCTTCCATGGCGGTCGCGTCTGGACGGGAAGTTGTCAGGGGCCAGTCGTGGCCGGTCGGTCGGCCGGTGAGCTGTTCGCAGGAAGGTGATCTTCCGCCCACAGGAACAGAACGGCCAGGGGGACGAGGAACGCGTTGCCGTGCGGAGAGAGTGCGTAACGGGGCCGCGACGACAGCCCGGGCCGGACATCCCGGGTGACCAGGTCGATCGCGGTCAGCTCCTGGAGCCGCTGGGTGAGCATGCGGCTGCTGATGCCGGGGACGCGCTCGCGAATCTGCGCGGAATCGGCCGGCCCTTTGGCCAAGGCCATGAGGATCAGGCCGTTCCAGTCGTTGCTGAGCAGGGCGAAGGCCCGGGCGATGGCCGGAGAGGTGTCGGCGGACCGCGGATGCTCGGTTCGGTCTGCCGGGTGAGGGTCTTGTGGG
Organism: Streptomyces sp. NPDC028289; assembly: GCF_055565975.1. Lineage (NCBI taxonomy): Bacteria > Bacillati > Actinomycetota > Actinomycetes > Kitasatosporales > Streptomycetaceae > Streptomyces > Streptomyces sp. NPDC028289. The sequence continues at coordinate 465,342 of NZ_JBVHTI010000006.1, forward strand.
GTGGGCATGGTGCGTGTCCGTTCCGGTACGGCGCGAGCCGTCGCGGTGCGACAACTCGCGCTGTATTCGGTGGTCGTGGGTGTGGTCGTAGCCGTAGCTGTGTCGGGAGTCGGCCGGGCGGCTTCCCCGGTTGGTGGTGCGTCCCCGCCAACGGGGTTGTCGGCTCCTGCGGGCGGCCGTGCGCTCGGGGAGTGGCCGGCGCGCGTCAGCGCCTCATCGGTCTTCGGTATCGGCCTTAAGTTCCCGGCGGCCAAGTCGTGAGCGCGCACATGAAGCGCTCGTATCAGTCCTCCCCGTCATGGCGACGGGCGTGCGCGTGCGCGTGGCGCCGCACCGTCAGGGCGGTGCCGGACCCGGGCGGTGCCGGGAGCAGCTCTCCGGAAGCCGGCGCACCGCTCTTCGTGCCGCGGCCTTCCCTGATGACCCAGTGGCCGCACATGACCGCCGTGAGCCCGCAGACGGTCCACAGGACGAGGACGGCAAGGTGACCGGCGTCGGCGTTGCCGTCGAAGTACGTGATGTCGCGCAGCAGGCCGGCACCGGCGCCTGGGGGCAGCCACTGTCCGACGTAGTCCACGCCCTTGGGAAGCATCTCCGGAGCGGAGGTGGCGCCGGAGAAGGCGTTTCCGACGAAGACCATGAGCGCGGCGCTGAGCCCGAGGCCTGCCGGCCCCAGGAGCCGGATCACACCGGCGGCGGTGGCGCTGACGGAGAGCAGGTCGAGGGTCAGGATCGCCCACGTGGCCACGTGGTTGTGGGGCAGCGCCCCGAGGAAACCCTGGGCCACGACATAGACGCCGAGGGCCGCGACGGCGCATGCGACGAGAAGCGTCAGCACCCGGTGCCGCGGGCGTGCCAGGCCGCGAGCCATCGTGACGAACGCCCCGATCAGGATGCCGCAGATCGTGAGCGGGAAGACCGATGAGCTGAACACCACACCCCGAGGGTCGTCCGCGGCGACGGGCACCACGTCGACCGACTTCGCGAGGATCCTCACCGGGGCATCAGCGCCGGCGGCTCCCTGCTGGGCGGCTGCCTGCTTGTGGGCCTTCGCCGGCGAACGCGCGCCGCCGGCCTTCTGCTCGGCAGCCTTCTGCCGGGCGGTCGCCTGCTCGGAGGCCTTGTCCGCCAGCTGCTGTCCGACATCGGTCAGGAGCTGGGCCACGGAGGGGCTTGCGGCGGTGGCCGTCAGTACGGTGATGCCGTGGCCGGAGATGGCGAAGGCTCCGTAGACATCCCGGTTCCTGATCGCCGACCGCGCCGCGCGCTGGTCGGGGTAGAGGCGGAAGTCGAAGGCGCCGGGCTTCTGCTGAGTCAGTTTCTCCACCGCGTGCTGACTGGCCGGCCCCGTGCCCACGATCCCGACCGGGACGTCGCGCGGCGAGATCCGCCCCGCCGGCCAGGCGAACGTCATCACCGCCAGAGTGATCACTATGGGCAGCACCACGGCGGCAATGGCTACTTCCCGCCATGTCTGGTGTCCTGACAAGGGGTTCCTCACGGCCCGCCCTCTCATAAAAAGGAATGATCGTTTTTCTTGAGGGTTCAGTCTGGCCTGTGGGGTCGGCAACGTCAACACGAACGTTCGTTTTCTTTGGTATTCTTGTCTCATGCCCAAGGTCACTCAGCAGCACATGGACGCCCGCCGCAAGCAGATCCTGGACGCGGCTCGCCGTTGCTTCCTGCGTGACGGGTTCCACTCCACGTCCATGCAGGACCTGTTCGCGGAGTCGGGGCTGTCCGCGGGCGCGGTGTATCGGCACTTCACCAGCAAGGACGAGATGATCCTCGCGATCGCCGAGGAGAACATGCGCGATGTCCTGGACATCACGGTCGCCGTCGCGGCGAACCGGCGGGGCCAGTCCATGGGGGCGGTCATGGCGGAACTGCTCGACGTGATTCGGGTCAAGTCCGCCGAGGAGGACGTGGCCGGCCTCGCGGTTCTGGTCTGGGGAGAAGCCATGCGCAACCGCTCGCTGGCGCGCAAGCTCGACGACCTCATGGGCGGCATGCGCGCCAATCTCGTCACTCTGGTCCGCGACCACCAGGAGCGGGGCGGTTTGCCGACGAACGCGACCGCAGAGGGGATCGCTTCGACGATGCTCTCCGTCCTGCCCGGCTACATCCTGCAAGTGGCTCTGCTCGATCCGGCCGTGGTGGCCGAGGTGCCTGACGCGGTGCGGGCGCTGTGGCCGGGACCGGCCGGTGAGCGCTGAGCGGTCTCCGGAACATCGGGCAGCCGCCCTCGACGGTGTCGTCGAGGGCGGTGCTTCTTCCCTTCGACGGGTCCCGAGAGCTCTGTCCCGGAACCCTTGATCGCGAGGGCCGCGTACGGATCAGCTGGCGCGGGCCGCCGTGGTGATGAGCCTGGCCACGGCGCCGGGGTGGGAGACCAGGGAGAGGTGCGAGGAGTCGATCTCCTGGACCTTGGTGTGCGCGACCTTCGCCGCCGTCTCTTGCGCGGCCGCCGGAATGATCTTGTCCTGGCGTCCGATCAGCGCCCACGAGGGGATCGTCTTCCATGCCGGCTCACCCGACGGCTCGGTGACCGCGGAAGCTGCCAGCGGGCGCTGGGCCGCAACGATCCGGTTCTGCTGTGCGGCGGGCAGGTCCTGCGCGAACGAGGAGCGCACGACCTGCGGTTTCAGGTAGAGGTCGGCGTCGCCGTCCGATGCGCCCGGGAAGGGGACGAGGTTGAACACCGTCGTCGGATCCGACATCCGTGTTGCCGAGGGCGGCGTTCGTGATGACCATGCCGCCGTACCAGTGGCCTACCAGGACGCACTTGACCGTCTTGAGGTAGCCGGCCAGGCAAGCGGCATCGGCATGGGTGGTTCGGGCGCGGCCGGTGCGCCCTGTCACTGGTCCAGTCGCACGGCACGGATGTCTACTCAGCCGCACCTTGTCGCTGATGAGAACTCCGCCCGTGGCCAGGGCCCTGTTGCCGCCGAGCCCCCAGTCGGAACGCTGCAACGTGGCCCTGCCCGTGAAACCGACACCGTTGTGACGGCCGGTGTCCCGGCGCCCCGCGGAGAACCCGAGGTCGACGTGAACGGGCAGTTCGATGCCCTTGATCAGGAGGTGTCCCGACATGCGGAACCGGTCGTCACCGGCATGGCGGACTCCGTACGAGCGGAAGCTCATCAGCGGGAAGGTCGCTGCATCGAGGAAATCCGGGCCGGTGACATGCACATCGCGCTCCGGATATCCCGTGTCGACACTGCAGGCTTGGACACTGAGGTAGGCCTCGGACCGAGTGGGGCATCCCCCGTCGAGCTTGAGAATCCCCTCGAAGGCGGTGAATGTTCCACGCACGTTCGTGACCATGCCGTACCGCACGGAGAATGCGACTGTGCTGTGGACCGGGGTTATGGCGTACACGCCGGTCAGCCCTGCGAGGGGGTGGCGCGAAAGGCGGTGGGTTTCACGCGGTCGGGTCCGGCCTGCCCCTGACTGCCGCCAGGGGCCGCTCGCAGGACTTATCGCTGCTGCCCGAGCCAGTCGGTGAACCGGGTCTCGGCGATGTGCGCGTCAGGACCCGGCACGAGCGTGGTCTCCTCCGGCTCGGCACCGGAGTACGGGGCGCTCGGGTCCGTGACGACCGTGCGTGTGTCGTCCTTGTCGGCGAGCAGCTGACGGATGAGTTCGTCGCGCTGGAAGACGTCCGGGCCGGCGACCTCCACCACGCCGTTGACCGGGGCGCCGACCGCGGTGCGGCCGACGGCCGCGGCCACGTCGTCGGAGTGGACGGGCTGGAACTTGACGGGGGCCAGGCGCACGGTGTCGCCCTCCGTCGAGATGTCCGCGATCCCGTTCACGAACTCGAAGAACTGAGTGGCGTGGACGATGGAGTACGGGATGCCGGAGGCCTTGATCAGCTCTTCCTGCGCCTGCTTGGCACGGAAGTAGCCGCTCTCCTGGAGGCGGTCCGTACCGACCACGGACAACGCGACGTGGTGTGTCGCACCGGCGTCCGCCTCGGCACGCAGAAGGTCGGCGGTCGAGGTGCGGAAGAAGTTCATGACGTCTTCGTCGACCCACGAGGGGGAGTTCGACACATCGACCACGACCGACGCGCCCCGCAGTGCCTCGGGCAGCCCTTCGCCGGTCACGGTGTTGACGTGGGTGTTGGGCGAGGCCGCGACCGCCTCGTGCCCGTACTCGCCGAGCCTGCCCACCAGCTTCGAGCCGATGAGCCCGGTTCCACCGATCACTACGACCTTCATAGCGGTGTCCTTTCGTAGGTATTCTTCGTGGGTATTCATTGCAAGAATCGAGAAAGTTCCCGGACCGGACCCCGGCGTTATTCGGCGAGCTTTCCGTCGGCCGAGACCTCTGCCATCAGGGAGGAAATCTCGTCGGGGATGGCAGGAATGCTCTCCCGGGTGATACCGGTCGTGGGCGACCACACGAGGTTGACCTGCTGAGCGGGGTCCAGGTGGGGGTAGTCGCTGCGGTTGTGGCAGCCGCGGGTCTCCCGGCGCTCAAGTGCCGCTTCGAGGGTGGCCCGGGCCGCCAGCGCCGCGGACTTGAGATCAAAGGCGTGTGCGAGGTCCTGGAAGCCGGCGATGTCCGGGTGGACGCCGACGTCCTCCATCCGCTTCTCGATCGCCTCGAGCTCCGTGAGCCCGGCGCGCAGGCCTTCTTCGTCGCGTACGACTCCGGCGTGCTCGGTCATGGTGTTGCGGATGGCGCGCTGCAGGGCGCGGACGTTCTCCGGTCCGTCGGCCACCAGCAGCTCGTCGATCTCCGCGCGGGCCTGTGCGACAGCCGACGCCGACCGCGGCCGGGCGGTCAGGGACCGAGAGTAGGCGGCGGCCGCCTGGCCCGTGATACGGCCGAACACCAGCAGTTCGATGAGACTGTTCCCACCGAGGCGGTTGGCACCGTGCAGGCCGCTCGACGCCTCACCGATGGCGTACAGGCCGCGCACGTCGGTGCTGTGGTCCTCGGGGCGTACCCACACCCCGCCCAACGAGTAGTGCGCGGTGGGCGCGATCTCGATCGGATCGCGGGCGATGTCCAGCATCTGCAGATCGAGCAGGGTCTGGTAGACACGGGGGAGACGCGTCATGATCGTCTGCCGCGGCAGATGGGAGACGTCGATCCACACTCCGCCCCTGGGCGTGCCCCGCCCTTCCTTGATCTCCGTGTAGGAGGCCAGGGCCACGCGGTCGCGGGTCGACAGCTCCATGCGGGCGGGGTCGTAGCGGTTCATGAACCGCTCGCCGAGCGCGTTGCGCAGGATGCCGCCCTCACCGCGCGCGGCCTCGCTGACGAGGGTGCCGGCCGCGTTCTCGGGCTCGATGATCCCGGAAGGATGGAACTGCACCAGCTCGGGGTCGCGAAGCCGGGCGCCGGCCTCCACGGCCAGGCGGAACGAGTCGCCTGTGTTCTCGTCGCGCCGGGAGGACGTCCGCCGCCAGATCCGGGTGTGACCACCCGCGGCGAGGATGACCGCGTCGGCGTGGATCAGGTACCGCGTGCCATGGGTGAGATCGAAGCCGTAGGCACCGAAGACGGCGCCGTCGTGGACCAGCAGCCGGGTGATGTAGACACCGTCGAGCACCGGAATGTTCAGCTGCTCCGCGCGCCGGATGAGCGTGCGCTGGATCTCCAGACCGGTGTAGTCGCCGGCGAACGCGGTCCGCCGGAACGTGTGAGCGCCGAAGAAGCGCTGGGAGATCCGTCCGTCCTCCTCACGGGCGAAGGCCATGCCGTAGCGCTCCAGGTCGCCGATGCCCCGGGCGGCACCCTGGGTGACGATCTCCACGGTGCGGGGATTGGCGAGCAGGTAGCTCTCCTTGAGCGTGTCGGCCGCGTGCTGCTGCCAGCTGTCCTCGGGATCCATGGTGCCGAGCGCGGCATTGATTCCTCCGGCGGCAAGCGCCGTGTGCGCGTCCTCCTTGGGGCGCTTGCCGACCGCAAGGACGTCGACACCGGCCTCGGCCAGTTCGATCGCCGCGCAGCCCGGCACCTCCGGTTCCGATCACCAGCACCGTGGCGGAAATACGTTGTTCGGTGAGAGTCACGACCTACTCCGATCGCCGTGGGATTGTCACCCACTACTAGGACCGCGCCGTCCCGGAACCTGTGACAGCGCCCGGATCAGGCGTCGGCCGTCACAATCTCGTGGGCTCCACGGTCATACCTCCGGTCGTACTCCCAGCTGTCCTCCGGGCATGGGGGCGTTCCGGGCGTCCCCACCTGGTCGTGCCGGGGCCATGGGCGGCCGGTGGCGATGGCGTCCTCGGCGAGGGAATGAGGGTGTAGGTACGAATGACCGTTCGATCCGAAGGCCGGCCCTCCCGGCCGCGCTCCGCTTCCGGCGGCACTGACCGCCTCGACCTCCGTGCGCGCCACGAGCGGCTGGTGTTCGCCAGGGTGCGCACGTCGCAGGACCGGTTCGCGGACGCGATCACGGCCTTCGCGGGCACGATGGGCTTCGTCTACCTGCATGCCGTCTGGTTCGCGGTGTGGATCGCCCTCAACCTCAGACTGTTCGGCGCCGCAGCGGTCTTCGACCCCTACCCGTTCGGGCTGCTCACCATGATCGTGAGCCTTGAGGCCATCTTCCTGTCCACCTTCGTCATGGTGAGCCAGAACCGGCAAGCCGCACGGGAGAACGTCCGGGCCGATCTGGATTTCGAGACCAATCTTCGTGCCGAGATCTGGGCGGTGCACACAGGCAAGGCGCTCGGCCTGAATCCGCAGGAGATCGAGCTGCACGTCCAGGAGATCATCAAGCAGAGCAGGAACGCGCTGGAATCGGGCTCCCACGTTCCGCCCGTGGCCCCGGATGCGCTGTGAACGTGGCCTTCCGGCGGCCGGTATCGCTGGTGGGGAGCGGTGGGCGGCACTCTCTTCCGACGGCTGTCGTGCGCAAGCGCGAGACACACGACAGCCGTCGAAGCGACATACGGCCGGGCAAGCAGCCGACGCCGTCGGCTATGGGGCCAGCCTGATGCTTGTCGGTGTTCCCCGCAGGGCCATCTTCGTGTAGGGGCAGAGCGAATCGGCCTTCTCCACGAGCGGGGCGGCGACGGCAAGGTCGATGTCCGGCCACTTGACCTCGAGGTCGACGTGCAACAGGTAGCCGCCGTCTTCCGGGTCCCGCCCAAAAGCCACGGTCGCTTCCACGGAGATCGCTGCGGGGTCCAGTGCGGCCTGCCGCGCGACCAGACTCAGCGCCCCGTGGAAACAGGCGGCAATGCCGGCGGCGAACAACTGCTCGGGATTCGTCCCCTGGCCGTCTCCGCCCAGTTCCGCGGGCATGCGCAGGTCGAGATCCAGGACGCCGTCGCCCGAGCGGGCCCTTCCCGAGGCCCGCCCGTGATGCGCCATCCCCCCGTTCACCGTCACGGTGGTGGTGTAGATCGGCGCGAAGGCCTCTCCGTCGAAGTCCTTGTCGGTGGACAGATCGGGCAACCGGGTCGGCTCGTTCACGGCATGTCTCCGTCGGCGTCGCAGTACACAGCCGGGCGCTGAGCCGAAAACGACGCGGTAGGGCTCACGTTCGTCGGCCTGTGTGCACCCCGCGGCCTGTTTGTACCGAGCCGCCGTGCGCTGCGGGATTCCGGGCGGCCATGGGCAGAACCCGACGGACCGGTGATGTCGAATGCCATAGGGGGGCACCTTCGCGTATGGAGGGTTTCCAGATGCGGACAGTCAGTTGACCGACAGATCCCCGCCGTTGTGACAGTCGCCGTCGAGGCCGGTGCGGCTGGGTCGCCTCGCGGCTGACGGAGGCTGCTGCGCACCCTGACATGTGTCCAAGCCGAACCCTTGGTGCCCACATATAGTGACTTACGTAATATTCCGGACACGCTACCGGCGGAAGGGCATGTCATGAAGTTCGCGGTCATCGGCGGTACGGGACTGATCGGGTCGCAGGTCGTCAAGGAGTTGAACGCCGCCGGGCACGAGGCGGTGCCGCACTCGCAGTCCACAGGAGTCGACATCCTCAGCGGTCAGGGCCTGGACGAGGCGGTCATGGGAGCCGACGTCGTCATCAACCTGACGAACTCCCCGACCTTCGACGACGCCTCCCTCGCGTTCTTCCAGACCTCGATGGACAACCTCCTGGCGGCGGCCGACAAGGGCGGCGTCGGCCACTTCGTCATCCTCTCGATCGTCGGCACGGACCAGGTGCCCGAGCTGGACTACTACCGCGCCAAGGCGCTTCAGGAGAAGATCCTCGCGGACGGGCCGATCCCCTATTCGATCGTCCGGGCCACGCAGTTCATGGACTTCATGGATGCGGTGCTGTCCTGGACCGCCGACGCGGACACCGTCCGGCTTCCCGCCACGCCCATTCAGCCCATCGCCTCCCAGGACGTGGCGCACGCGGTGGCCGAGGTGGCCGCCGGCGCCCCGCTGAACGGGATCCGCAACATCGCCGGCCCCGAGATCTTCCCCCTGGACGAACTGGGCCGGATCACTCTGTCCCACAAGGGCGACCCCCGTACCGTCGTCACCGACCCCACCGCCGGTATGTTCGCCGTGGTCAAGGGCGACGTCCTCACCGACAAGAACGCGCACCTCGCGCCCACCCGCTACACCGACTGGCTTTCCTGACCAAGGCGCGGTCGGGGCGTCCGGGGGCGCCGTGCGTCCGTCCGGGGCCGCCCGCCGTTCATACGACGGCACCGCCATGGCGAGATCCATGGCGGTGCGCAGGGGAGGGGCTGCTCGCTGTCGTCGGCCAAGGTCCCGTGACTCCGTCGGGAACCGGCCTGTGCGCAGGCGGAGCTCAGTCGGTGGGGCGGGGGGCCCGCAGGTGGGCCCGCTTCTCCAGCTCCTCGTCGTCGACCAGGGTGAGCATCGGCTGGTTCGGCGCGCACATCATGAACACGATGTACTTGGCCGGCACCTCCGAGGAGGCGTTGCCGTTCTGGTAGTGGATCACCTCACCGCCCGGCTCCCAGAACGTCTCACCCGCCTTGATCACGTGCTCCGGCTCGCCCTCGAGCTCCCACCGGACCGCTCCTTCGATGACGTAGCCGAAACACGGCCCCGAGTGACGGTGCGGGGGAGTCCCGGGGTCACCGGGAGCCCACTCGACGAGGACGGTCATTCCGGAAGCGCCCTCGGGAATGAAAGGCGGCTTGACGTCCGCCAGCATCTTCGGTCCGAATCCGTCCTCTGAGTGCATTTCGTGCATGGTGCTACCTCCGTGTACCGGCCCGGAACGGACGAGCTCGCGTCAGCGGTTCCAGGCTCACAACGACTTGATCTACAGCGAAGACAGAACGCGGCCCACTGCTGTGACACGCCGCGGGTCTCCCGCGTCACGCGCGGCGGGCCGGTGTTCGCCCGCCACCGTTCGGCCGGCTGCGGTACCGGGAGCGGCGACGTCGGCGCAGCGGTGCCGGGCTCCGAAGAAACGGGCTCGGCCGACCACCTGCTCGAGCGCAGTCGGCCGGCGCCTGAACGTCGTTCTCCGCGTCGAAGGCATCGATGACGGGACAAGGGTTGTCCCTGCCCGGCTGCCTCCCGGCATCCGGCATCCGGCATCCGGCCCCGGCTTCCAGCTCAGCCGAACATGCCGACCTGGTAGCCGCCGGCCGGCTGCTGGGTGATGATGTTGATGCGGTTGTAGGCGTTGATGACGGCAATGAGGCTGGTCAGCGCCGCGAGTTGGTCCTCGTCGAAGTGCTTCGCGGCGTTCGCCCAGGCCTCGTCGGTGACACCACCGGCCGCGTCCGCGACGCGGGTGCCCTGCTCGGCCAGCTCCAGCGCGGCGCGCTCGGCCTCGGTGAAGACCGTCGCCTCCCGCCAGGCGGCGATCAGGTTGAGCCGCACCGAGGTCTCCCCGGCGTGGGTGGCCTCCTTGGTGTGCATGTCGGTGCAGAAGCCGCAGCCGTTGATCTGGCTGGCGCGGACCTCCACCAGATGCTGGACGGTGGCCGGCAGCGTCGAGTCCGACAGCGCCTTGCTGGCCGAGACGAGGTGCTTGAGCACCTTGCCCGCGAGCGGATTGCCGTAGTAGTTGAGACGCGCGTCCATGGGTCCTCCTTGCGGAATTGCTGGTACCCACTACTGACCGGGCAGCCCGCCGAGGTGTGACACCGAAGCCTGATGTGACCCGGGTCTCAGTCGTCATGTCGTCACCGCGCCCGGTTCGAGGGTTCGCGAGTTGTGCGCCCACCTTGATCGCGAGATGCCGATCACCGCACGGGGCCGGCGGACACGTCGTCCATGTGCCGAAGACGGTCCCAAGAACGGCACGACTGCGGTCCCAGGTGTCGTGACCGGCTGGCCTCCCCCGCGGCAGGAGCCGGTCCCTCACCCACCCGCGCTGTGACAGAAAGGCGCGCCCCGGGGCCCGTACTGGCGGTCAGCGACTGGATGCGGCAGGTGCCCGACCAGATCAGCCAGTGGGTCGAGCAGGACTACACGTCGCCGGGCACGGACGGCTTGGGGCTGTCGGACACCCGTGATGCCGTACGCCGCCATTTTCACGTCGACGCCGAGTGGATCGTCATCGCCGCCCTGGACCGGTTGGCGCGCCAGGACGCGATCGCCCCGGAGACGGTTGTCGAGGCTCGTGATCGCTACGACCGCCCGGGGCGCCCCGCCATCGCGTGAGCAGTGATCGGGAGCGCGGCCGCACGCGCGTGGCGAGCGGCCCGGAACCGGGAGCTGGTGCCCAGGTGCACCGAAGGCGGGACCGCTCTCCTTTCGTGTCATTCGCTACCGTATCGGGTGAGTGGACAGCTGATAGCGTGGAGCTGTGACAGCCGACACTCCGCACCCCTCGGCCGCCTCGCGTGCCACCGACCGCCCCGGGGACGCCTCGCCTTTCGCTCTCGGCCTGTTGTTGCGGCGGGCGCACTGGCGGGTGGCGGGGGTGATGACGGAGGCGCTGCGCCCGCTGGGTATCGAGTTGCGGCACTTCGCGGTGCTGCTGGTACTGGTCGACCGGGGGCCGACGGTGCAGCGGGACCTGGGTCCGGCGACGGGGTCGGACAAGGCGGGTGTCATGAGGGTCGTGGACGATCTGGAGCGGATGGGACTGGCCGTCCGCAAGGCGGTTCCGGGGGACCGGCGGGTGCGGGCGGTGGAGATCACGCCGCGGGGGGTCGAGCTGTTCGATGCGGCGCATGTGGCGGCGGAGCCGCTGGCCGAGCGCCTGGTGGCCGGTCTGGAGCCGGGCGAACGCGAACAGCTGACAGGACTGCTGACCCGGTTCGCCCACCCCACCGAGCACGGCAAGGCATGAACACGCCCGGACGGGGACCGGTTCGCACACGGCCGTATGGAAACGGGTGAGGACGGTTTTCTACGGAGCGACGGAGGGGATGCCACCGGGCGCTGAGCAGTCGGACGGGGTCGTCGGCAGACCGTCCTCGCCGTCCGGCTCCTGGACATCGCCCCGCCCGGCGGCCTGGGCCACCAGCAGCGTGTCCGCGGCCGCTATGGCCTCGTCGACGGTCCGGGCTCCCATCGTGATGCACAGCGTGTAACTCACGTCCTCGAGCTCGCGTGCCCTCTCCCGTCCCTCGTGCTCGGCGAGCGCGATCCGCAGGCACGCGTACCGGGTCAGCAGTCCTCTGACGACCTTCGGATCCGGAACAACGAGCACAGCCAGGCCCTCCCCTTCGACGTTCGAGTCACACCGGCGTGAGGGAAGACCGGTTGTCCCCGGCTTGTGTGACGAGATGGGCTCCGGCCCGATGCATTGCTGAGATGCGCGGCCGCGGGAGACAGCCGGTGTCACACGACGCGTGCATGCCCGGTCAGAGGATTGAGCCGAGGAACGTACATGTCTGTGCTGCGCTGTGCCTGGTGCGGGGGAGAAAGCCATATGGACGACGCTGACGCGGTGCCGGTCGCGGAGTTGCTCGACGAGCGGCGGCACCTGCTGGAAGTCACCTACTGGATGCTGGGCGACTCCCGCGAGGCGGAGAACGTGGTCGGTGAGAGCTACCGTCGGTGGTACGGCCTGTCCGACGCGGAGCGTGGCCGGATCACGGCTCCCTGGTACTGGCTCACGAAGACCGCGCGCGGGGTCTGCCTGGGCCTGCTCGCCCGCCCCCCGTCGTGGCGTGACCGGTCGGCGTGACCGGACATCGGAGCACTCCACGGAACCACCAGACGTCGGCGCTCAGGCGGTCCTGGCGGAGGAGGTCAGCCGGGTTCTGCTGAACGCCCTGGACTCCCTGTCGCCGGCCGAGCGGGCGGCGTTCGTGCTCAACGACGTCTTCGGGATGGCCTCCGACACGGTGGCCGACATCGTGGGACGTCCGGAGCCCGAGTGCGCCGAGCTCGCCGACCGTGCCCGCCGCAGCCTTCGGATGCAGCGCTCGCGCTCCACCCCTCCTGATGAACAGGATCTCCTCGCCCGCACCGTCCGCCAGGCCTGCGTGGACGAGGATGCCGAACTGCTCGAGTCGCTGCTGTGTCCGGACGCCACGGCGTTCTTCGACGGCGGCGGCAAGGTCTGCGCACTGGGCAGGCCGGTGCACGGCAGCCGTCAGGTCGCCCACAGCCTGCTGACGCTCCTGGCCCGCCACCCTCGCACCACCCTGACCACCCACTCCGTCAACGGGCGTACCGGCCTCGTCGTCCGTTACGACCGCCAGGTCGCCGCCGTCATCAGCCTCGACATCGCTGAACACCATGTCGCGCAGGTGTGGGTTGTCCTCAATCCCGACAAGCTGCGGTCCTGGAACCAGCCCCCCACCATCCCGGACTCCGGCTCGCACGGGGGCCCGTCACGGCAGGGCGACGGCTCGCTCTGATCGCCGGTGCCGCCGGGTCAGCAGCCGCCGACGAACGTGACTGTCTCCTCGAGCGGCGCCCGGCCGATACGAGGTTGGCTTGCCGTGACGTCCTCGTGCCCGATCGACATGCCGCAGAAGAGAAGGAGTTCATCCGGCGGCGACAGGACCTCCGCGACGGTCTTGTGGTACTTCGCCCAGGCCATCTGCGTGCAGCTGTGCAGCCCTTCGACGCGGAGCAGCAGCATCACGGACTGCAGATACATGCCCAGGTCCGACCACTGGGGCCGGCCCATGCAGCGGTCGACGTAGCAGAACAGGGCGGCGGGTGCCCCGAAGCAGTCCCAGTTCGCGGCAGCGGCCCTCTGCCGAGCCTCCAGGTCCTCGCGCGGAATGCCGAGCGCGCCGTAGCGCTGCTCGCCGAAGGCGGATCGGCGCTCCTGGTAAGGGCTCTTGAGGGCTGGGGGGTACTGCTCGTACTCGGGCTCGTCCCAGGGGTCGCTTGCGGCTATGCGTTCGCCGGCACGCTTCTTGAGCTCAGCCAGCGGTCGGCCGGTCAGTACGTAGACGTGCCACGGCTGGAGGTTCGATGCGGATGGTGCCCAGGCCGCGGCGGACAGCACGCGCTCCAGCACCTCCCGCGGTACCTGCTGGTCGGTGAATCCCCGCACGGCTCGCCGACTCGCGACAGCCTCGTAGACATTCATGATCGCCTGCACCCCTTTCTGCTTGACACCTCCACAATCGTATCACTCGAAATAGTATCGGTCAATACCATCTCGGACGAGCGTGACGGTGGGGGGGAGAGGGAGTGGGCGTGTTCATGCCTTGCCGTGCTCGGTGGGGTGGGCGAACCGGGTCAGCAGTCCTGTCAGCTGTTCGCGTTCGCCCGGCTCCAGACCGGCCACCAGGCGCTCGGCCAGCGGCTCCGCCGCCACATGCGCCGCATCGAACAGCTCGACCCCCCGCGGCGTGATCTCCACCGCCCGCACCCGCCGGTCCCCCGGAACCGCCTTGCGGACGGCCAGTCCCATCCGCTCCAGATCGTCCACGACCCTCATGACACCCGCCTTGTCCGACCCCGTCGCCGGACCCAGGTCCCGCTGCACCGTCGGCCCCCGGTCGACCAGCACCAGCAGCACCGCGAAATGCCGCAACTCGATACCCAGCGGGCGCAGCGCCTCCGTCATCACCCCCGCCACCCGCCAGTGCGCCCGCCGCAACAGCAGGGCGAGAGCGAAGGGTGAGGCGTCTCCGGGGCGGTCGGTGGCGCGTGAGGCGGCCGACGGGGCGGCTTCGTGAGGTGCATGGGTGGTCACGAGGTCACATTACAGCCATAGGTGCATTCGAGACGGTTTCACATGAGCCGGTCGCGGATGGACTGAGGAGCCGTGATCCGGCCTGAGCCGTGCTCTCGTAGTCACTTGACTGATGCATCGGGTTCTCAGCCCGTTCCAGGCTCGTGGTAGCGAGTCGGCCCATGCCCTGGGCGCGGCTCCGTGGACGCCGATCCACAGCCGTCGCGACGGGAAGACGAGAGAGGACGAATCATGAGCGGCAAGGTCTTCGACACCGATGACGAGCCGGGGTGTGCTCGCAAAGCCGGGTCGGACGGCCACGCGAGGTGGGGTGTCGAGCCGGAGCCGGTGACATGTCGAACGGTCGTGGCTCTTCTCGAAGAGGGGACGCCGCTGCCGGTCATGACAGATCTCCGCTACGACAGCGCGGAGCCATACTCCGTGACCATGGCGTTCAAGGCGGGCAGTGATCCGGTCATCGAGTGGGAGTTCGGCCGCGAGCTCCTGGCCTCCGGCAGGCGGCGGCTCGACGGTTTCGGTGATGTGCAGGTCTGGCCCGACGAAATCCGTGGCCATGGGTTGGTGTACCTGTCGTTCCGGTCGGGTCGGGAAACGTTCGTCGTAGCCGCGTCCGCGGTAGTGATCGATGAATTCCTGACCTCCACCTTCGAAGTTGTGCCCCTCGGGGAGGAGAGGAGCTTTCTGGGGCTGGAGGGTTTTGCCAGTCAGTTGTCGGACGAGACGTGATGTCAGAGAGTCGTTCGAGATAGCCGTGCTGGCGTCGCGGGGGCTGAGCAACCGGGAGATCGGCCAGCGCCTGTTCATCTCGCACCGCACCGTCGGAGCGCACCTCTACCGCATCTACCCGCGCCTGGGCATCACCGGCCGCGGCAGGCTGGCGGCCGCCCTCGCCGCGCTGCAGGACGAACAGTCCACGTCCGGCGTCTGACGGCCTGGGCGCCGGGCCGTGCGAGGGGGCGTGGCCAGGGACCAGGTGCTGCACGATCGCTGCAGGCCGTGACTGCGGACCCGAGCCCCGCACCGCCGCGTGGTCCGGGCCCCTGGAACGGCGTTGCCCTTCTCGCCGGTGCGGGTCAACGACACTTACGCCAGGGCAAGTTCACGGAACTGGGCGCCGCTGTCGGAGACCACCGGGTCCCAGTGCGCGGGGACGCAGGAGGAGGCCCACTTCAGGGTGGCGTTCCCGCCGGGCGCGCCGGACGACCCGCCCGCGCGGGCGCTGGACGGACCGTCGGCTCCGAGAAGCCCTGAATGGGCCAGACCCACGTAGCCCCGGCGACCACGGGCTCGGACCACCACCACGGTGAGTCCGGGACCGCGATCCACATCGTGGGCGGGCACCCCGAGTTCGTCTTCCTGGACGACACGGGCGAGCAGCCCGAGGAGGTACGGTTGCGCACCTCGCCGGGCGACTACATCTTCGTCCCCCCGTTCGTACCGCACCGCGAGGAGAACCCGAACCCCGCCGAGGGGGCCGTGCTCGTCATCGCCCGCAGCACCCAGGAGGCGATCGTGGTCAACCTGCCCGGCCTGTACGCACCTCCGGCCCCCGACGCGTGACCTCCGGGGCTCGCCCTGTTCCTGCCTGAGCAGCCTCGGGGTGCCGGCCCAGCTCGGGCGCGACGAGGTGCCGGACGTCGTGCAGGATCTGCTCGTACTCCTCCCGGTGGAACTCGTACGGCAGCTCCAGGCGCAGCTCGGACACTTCGGCGAGCACCGGATCGGTCGTGAGTGCTTCCAGGATCTGCTCCGCGGTCCCGACGACGTCCGGGGCGAACAGGATGCGCTTCGGGCCCTGCGGCGCGAGGGTCCGCTCGTGGCGGCTCGCCGCGTAGGCCCGGTAGCGGGCGCGGGTGGCGGCGTCGGCGCTGTCGAGGGGGACGATCACCCGGCCCACGGCAACGCGCGGCGTTCGGTCCGGCGGCAGCGCGCGCCGGTACTCCGACAACAGGTTCAGCTGGGCCGTGGTGAAGTCGTCGGTGTCCTCGCCGGTGACGATGTTCCCGGACAGCAGACCGAGGCCCTGCCCGGCGGCCCAGCGGACCGAGCGCAGGCTTCCGCCGCCGTACCAGATACGGCGCGCCAGGCCGGGGTTGTGCGGTTGCAGCCGGGGGCGCTGGACGTTGCCCGGTGAGTGGATGACGGTGTCCGGGCCGCCGAGGTAGTCGCCGCGCAGGTTCTCCACGACCCGGGCGATCCTGCCGTACGACAGGTCGAAGCCGCGCCAGTCCCCGTCGTACACGAGGTCGCCGAGCAGGTCGGCGTGGGGCATGCCGGTGCTGAAACCGATCTGGAGCCGGCCCCGGGACAGGACGTCGGCCAGCGCCAGGTCCTCGGCGAGCCGGAACGGGCTCTCGTAGCCGATCGGGATGACGGCGGTGCCCAGTTCGATGCGCTCGGTGCGCTGCCCGGCCGCCGCGAGGAAGACGGCCGCCGAGCCGACGCCGTGTTCGAGGTGGCGCTGCCGGATCCAGGCGCCGTCGTAGCCGAGCCGCTCGCCGTACTCGAACAGCCGGAGGGTCTCCTCCAGGCCGGGGTAGGGGTCGTCGTCCACGAAGTTGCCGGGTGTCAGGAAGGACAGGGAGGTGAGGGTGGGAGTGCTCATGCTGGTCCTTGACCGGTGCTGGTTGCCGAGGCGGGGGAGGGGACACGGCTGCCGGGGATCGCCGCCAGCAGCTCGCGGGTGTACGCGTGGCGGGGCGCGGAGAACAGGTCCTCGGGCGGGCCCGTCTCGACGATCCGGCCGGCCCGCATGACGGCGACCCGGTGCGCGATCTGCCGTACGACGGCCAGGTCGTGGGAGATGAACAGGTACGCCACGCCGGTGTTCGCCTGCAACTCGGCCAGCAGGTCCAGGACCTGGGCCTGCACGGACACGTCGAGCGCGGAGACGGGTTCGTCGCACACCACCAGGTCGGGGGAGAGCGCGAGGGCACGCGCGATGGCCACCCGCTGGCGCTGTCCGCCGGACAGTTCGGCCGGGCGGCGCTCCAGCGTCGCGGCGGGCAGCGCGACCCGGTCGAGCAGTTCGCGGGCGCGGTCGAGCCGGGTGGCGCGGTCGCCGACCTTGAACGCCCGCAGCGGCTCGGTGATCACCTCGCCGATGGAGAAGCGCGGGTCGAGCGAGGCGTACGGGTTCTGGTAGACCAGCTGGGCACGCCGGCGCAGCTCCCTGACCCCGGCGCCCTTGGCGGTGGTGACGTCGGTGCCGTCGAGCAGCACCTGTCCGGAGGTCGCCTCGGCCAGGCGCAGCACCAGCCGGGCGGTGGTGGACTTGCCCGAGCCCGACTCCCCGACCAGGGCGAGGGTCTGCCCGCGCCGCAGGGTGAGGCTGACGTCGTCGACCGCGCGCAGGGTCCGGGCCTCGCCGCCGGCCCGCGGCAGCCTGAACTCCTTGACCAGGTTGCGTGCCTCGACCAGGGGAGGCGCCGTTTCGGGCGGGGCGGTGGAGACCGCGGTACGGGGGCGGGCCGTGGTCAGGCTCGGGGCGGCGGCCAGCAGCCGTCGGGTGTACTCGTGCTGCGGGTCGGCGAGGACGGCCCGGGTCTCGCCCGCCTCGACGACCTTGCCCTGCTCCATGACCACCAGGCGCTGGGCCCGGTCCGCGGCCACTCCGAGGTCGTGGGTGACCAGCAGGATCGCGGTGCCCGACTCCTCGGTGAGGTGCTGGAGATGGTCGAGGATGACCCGCTGCACGGTGACGTCCAGCGCGCTGGTCGGCTCGTCGGCGATGATCAGCCTGGGCTTCGCCGCGATCGCGACCGCGATCAGGGCCCGTTGCCGCATGCCGCCGGACAGCTCGTGCGGGTACTGCCGGGCCCGGACGGCCGCGTCGGGCAGTCCCGCCCGGTCGAGGACGGCGACCGCCTCGGCCGCCGCCGCACGCCGGGTCGCCAGGCCGTGGATGCGCAGCACCTCGGCGACCTGCTCGCCGATCCGCTTCACCGGGTTGAGCGAGACCGTCGGATCCTGCGGGACCAGCCCGATCTGCGCGCCGCGCACGGTACGCAGCTCCGCCTCGGAGAGGGTGGCCAGGTCGTGCCGGCCGAAGCGGACCGTGCCCGCGTCGATGGTGCCGTTCGCCGCCAGCAGCCGGGTGACGGCGTGTGCGGTGGTGCTCTTGCCGGAGCCGGACTCGCCGACCACGGCGGTCACCTGCCCTGGCCATACGTCGAGGTCCACGCCCCGTACGGCCGACACCGTGCCGCCCCGGGTGCGGTACGACACGGACAGGCCGCGGATCTCCAGGACTGGTGTGGTCACGTCCTCACCGTTCTCGCGTGCGTCGCCGTTCTTGTGTGCGTCATCGTTCTCGTGTGCGTCGTCGGTCATCGCTGCCGAGCCCATTCGCCGTCCAGGGCCCTCGCGACGCGGTTGGCGGCCAGCACGGTCGCGGCGATCGCCAGACCGGGCAGCGCGGTCAGCCACCAGGCGTTGGCCAGGTAGTTGCGGCCGTCGGAGATCAACGTCCCCCACTCCGGGGCGGGCGGCGGCGCGCCGTAGCCGAGGAAGCTCAGCGCCGAGACGGCCAGGATCGAGGAACCGAAGTCCAGGGTGGCCAGCACGATCACCGGCCCTGCGGCGTTGGGCAGCACGTGCCGGCCGAGCACCGAGTACCAGCGGGCGCCGCAGGACCGGGACGCCTCGACGAACACCGCCTGCCGCACCCGCAGCACCTCCGCCCGCGCCACCCGGGCGAAGGAGGCGACACTGGCGATACCGACCGCGACGGCCACCTTCACCGTCCCGTACCCGAGCGCGGTGACCAGCGCCAGCGACAGGAACAGTGCGGGGATGGCGAGGAGGACGTCCACGAAGCGCATCAGCACGTCGTCCACCCAGCGGCCCACGAACCCCGCGACCACCCCGAGCAGACCGCCGACCACGAACGCGACCAGGACCGCGATCAGGGTGGCCTTGAGGGAGAGCTGGGCGCCGTGGACCACCCGGGAGAAGACGTCGCGGCCGAGTTCGTCGGTGCCGAACCAGTGACTGCCGCTCGGGCCGCGGAAGTTCTGGGACGGCACCCCCTTCAGCGGGTCCTGCGAGGTGAACAGGTCCGGCCAGAAGGCGGCCAGCACCACCAGCACGAGGACGACGACGGACAACAGCAGACCGGGGCGGCGCAGCAGGAAACGGAGCACCCGGCGGATCCCGGCGGGGCGGCCGGGTTCCGCGGGGGTTCCGTCCCCGACCGGCCGGGCGAGGCCGAGGGCGGCCCCGGCCCGGTCGTCGACAAGGCTCTGACTCATGCGAAGCTCGCCCTTCTGTCCGAGGCCACCACGATCCGCGGGTCCAGCAGCGGATAGACGAGGTCCACGAGCAGGTTCGTCGCCACGAAGATCAGCGCGCCGAACACCACCACCCCCTGGACCAGCGGGATGTCCTGGGTGGTGACCGCCCCTGCGGTCACCCGGCCCAGACCGTCGCGGGAGAACACCGTCTCGACCACCACCGAACCGGCGATCAGCTGCCCGACCAGCAGGCCCACGACCGTCAGCGCCGGCAGTGACGCGTTGCGCAGCGCGTGCCGCAGATGCACCCGCCACCTGCCCGCGCCCTTGGCCCGCGCGGTCTCCACATAGGCCTGGTCCAGCGCGGTCAGCAGGCTCTTCGCCAGCACCTGGGCGACCTGTGCGCCGGTCGGGACCGCCAGCGTGAGCGCCGGCAGCACCAGCCCCTTCAGCCCGTCGTTGCCGAAGGCCGGGAACCAGTGGAGCTTGAAGGAGAACGCCTCGACGAGCAGCAGCCCCACCCAGAACGTCGGGACCGACACCCCCAGCGGGGGCAGCGACAGCAGCAGTTGCCGCAGCCACCGCCGCGAGGTGTACGTCGCCACCACCGCGAGGCCGCCGCCGAGGACCACCGCCAGCAGCAGCGCGGCACCGGTCAGCTGGAGTGTCTGCGGCAGCGCGTCGGCGAGCGTGGAGGTCACCGGGCGGCCGGTGGAGACCGCGTCGCCGAAGTCCCCGCGCACCGCCCGGCCCAGATACTCCGCGTACTGCACCAGCACCGGCTTGTCGAAGCCGTACTCGTGCCGCAGCCTGGCGAGTTGGGCCGGGTCGACCTGCCCCGTGTCCATCCCGGCCCCGGCCATCGCCGAGACCGGGTCACCGGGCAGGAAGTCCAGTACCAGGAACGACACCGTGTAGGCCGCCCACAGCACCCCGACCGCCTGCGCCAGCCGTTTGATCACATAGCGGCGCATCCGCTACCCGATCCAGGTGTCGTGCAGCTGGACGCGGCTGCCGGAGTCGAATTCGAGATCGTGCACCTTCTTCGAGACGCCGAGCTGGGTCTGGAGCTCCACCACCGGCACGTTGTACGCGTTCTGCACGATCAGCTGCTGCGCCTCCGCCACCAGCTGCTCGCGCTTCGCGGTGTCCGTGGTCGCGGCCTGCGCGGACAGTGCCGTGTCCAGCGAACTGGCGGGCAGGTGGTAGAAGTTGCCCAGCTGGGAGGAGAAGGAGCTGCGCAGGATGTCCGGGTCGGCGCGGGTCACGTTCCCCCACACCACGTCGAAGTCACCCGACTGGAGCGTGGTGGCGAACTGGGTGACCGGGAGCTGCTTGAGCACCACGTCGATCCCGACGGCCTTGAGCTGCTGCTGGACGAGTTCCAGCGCGGGCTGGTTGGTGGCCGCGTTGGGGAACCAGCTGACGGTCAGGGTCAGCCTCTTGCCGTCCTTGGTGCGGATGCCGTCGCTGCCCGCCTTCCAACCGGCCGCATCCAGCAGCGACTTCGCCTTGGCCGTGTCGAGCGCGAGGTCCGAGGAGAGATCGGTGTAGTCGGGCGTGGTGTGCGCCAGGACGCTGGTCGCCGGCCGGGTGCCGGTCGGGAAGACCGTGTCGGCGATCTGCTTCCGGTCGATGGCGGCCGAGATCGCCTGACGGACCTTCGCGTCCTTCAGCAGGGGCCGGGAGTTGTTCAGCCCGAGACCGAACACCACACCGGGGTTGGCCCGGCTCTGGAGGGTGACCTGGCCGCCCTTGAGGGCCGCCTCGTTGGCCTTGCCGACGCTGCTGATCGCGTCCACCTGCCCGGACTGGAGACTGCCGGCCCGCACCCCTGCCTCGGGCACGACCTTGAACACCAGCTTGTCCAGGTAGGCCTCGCCCTTCTTCGACCACAGCGAGGAACCCCAGTCGTACCCGGTGCGCCTGCCCAGGGTGATCGACTGGTTCTGCACGTACTGCTTGAGCACGAACGGCCCGGACCCGACCACCCCGTCGCTGCACTTCTGCTGCGGGCTCCTCTTGACGCTCGCCGAGGACTCGATCCCCAGCGAGTGGGTCGAAGTCGCCTGGAGGAACTGGGCGTTGGGCTGCTTGAAGGACACCTTGACGGTGAGCGGGTCGACCACCGTGGTGCTCTTGACGCCGCTGAGATAGCCCTCGGCGAGGGTGCCCAGGGCGCCGAGGTTCGGCACCGCGTCGAAGTTGTCCTTGACCACCTGCGCGGTCAGCTTCGAGCCGTCGCTGAAGGTGACGCCCGACCGCAGGTGGAACGTGAACGTCGTCGCGTCGGCGCTGATGTCCCAGCTCTTGGCGAGCCACGGCACGATCTTGCCGGTCTTCGGGTCCTGGTCGGTGAGGGAGTCCACGATCTGGCGCACCGAGTAGATGGTGTCGTTGCTGCCGACCTGCTGCGGGTCCACGCAGCCGGCGTCGGATCCCACCGCGAAGGTCAGGGTGCCGCCGGACTTCGCCTGGCCGCTTCCGCCGCCGGTGCCGTCGTCGCCCGAACCGCACGCGGTCAGCAGGACGCTGGTGGTCAGGAGCGCGGCCAGGGGCGCCCATCGGGAAGGTCTGAATTCCGGAAGTGCAGTCACGGAGGGCTTTCTCCTACTCGTGTCACCGGGGCACGACCGCGCACGGATGTGCGCAGGCATGACGGTGTGTGCGGCCCGGGCGGATCGACTCCGGCCGGGGATGCGCTGTGCAGACAGGGAGGTGGCATGCGGACGACACCGGGAACCGGTGGCGAGCGGGAAGGGCGGCGCGCAGGGGCCGGGGCCGGTGACGGATGTCAGCCGGCGGCGGCCGGGCCGGTCAGGCCCGACAGAGGCAGCTGGTCGAGCGCTTCAGATCGATGTGGCGCCGGCGCGAGAGCCGGGAGTACGCCGTGGCGTCGGTGAGGGAGGCAGCAGAGTCGTCGCTGTGCCGCATGCCGAACCTCCCCGTCTCCGGCCCCGGTCACGGGGCCACGCGCTTGCGGGAGTCATCGGTGACCCCGCCGGGCTTTCACCTGGAGCACCCCACCGCGCGGGAGGGTTGCCGGTCAGCGAGCCAGGGCTTGACGCTGACACTCAATGCCGTTGGTGATGCTACGGATCGATTTTGTCGTACGTCAATGCCGCAATGTGACGCCCTGTTCGGGAGAACGGGGTCGTCTCAGGTGCCGGGACGGATGGTGGACACACCTTGTTCCGTGTGCTTTGATCCGGCCATGGAGACCGCAGGTCAGGCACGCACGCCGCTGCTCGACCCGTTCTGGTCGGGCCTCCGCGCCGACCAGTTCGACCAGACCTGTCGCTGACCACTCGCTCCCCGTCGCATCCGCCTCCGCCGCGCCCTCACCTGGCTCCGGACCGGCGTCGCAGGCATCCCCCGACGCGCCCGCGTCCAGCCCCCGCCCGCTCGGAAAGAGCCGCATGGTCGTCAACAGCACTGCCCCGAACGGAGTGTTCGCCGCCCTACGGGTCCGTGACCACCGGATCTACTGGAGCACGGGCCTGGTGTCCAGCATCGGCAGCGCGATGCAGGGTGTCGCGCTGGACTGGTTCGTCCTGACGCTCACCCGGCCGCGGGCGCGGAAGACGCGCCCCGTCTCCCGGCCGCCGTGGACCGGGGCGGGCGCGGAGGGGCTGCGCTACGTGGCGGCCCGGCCCGAACTCGTCGGTGTGTTCACCGTCTTCGGCCTGAGCGCCACCTTCGCGGTCGACTTCCCCACCACGCTGGCCCTGTTCGCGGGGCGCGTCTTCGACGTCGGCTCCCGGGGACTCGGCCTCATGAACACCGCGCTGGCCGTCGGCACCGTCGCCGGGACGGTCGCCGCCACGCGCGGGGTCTCGCCCCGGGTACGGACGGTCGTCGTCGGCGCGCTGCTGTTCGGCGGTTTCGAGGCACGGGCGGGGGTCATGCCCACGTACGCCGCCTTCCTCGCCCTGCTGCTGCCCGCCGGCTTCACGTTGATGACGCTGAACACGGCGGTGAGCGCCTTCGTCCGGTCGGAGGTGAGCGACGCCATGCGCGGCCGGGTGATGGCGGTCTGCACGGTGATCTCCATGGGCGGCAGCCCGGTCGGCGCCCCCGTCATCGGCTGGATCTCCCAGCACGCGGGGGTGCGCTGGGGGCCGGGCGCTGGCGCGGCCACCGCCGTGCTGGCCGCGCTCGGCGTGGCGCTGTGGCTGACGCGGAGGTCACGCTCGGCACCGGCCCTCGTGGTGTCCGTCGTGTCGTCCGTGGCGGCCGCGTCGTCCGCACCGCCCGCGTCGGCCCCGCCGCCCCCGCCGCCCCTGCCGTCTGTGTCGTCCGTGTCGTCCGTACCGGCCACACCGCCCGCCCCGCCCGGCTTCCGGTCCGCGGCGGCGCCGGCCGGCCGCTCGCCCGCCACCGATCACCAGCCGTCACGCGAACAGTCCACCGGAGGCAAGCCCGATGACTGACCGTCACACCGGACTGCCCGGACTCCACCTCGCTCTGGAGACCGACGGTGGCGGCGCCCACCCCGCCGCTTCCTCGGCCCCTGCTCCTGCCCCGCCCGGCGCTCCGCAGGCGGTGCGGGAGACGGCCGTCGCCGCCGAGCGGGCCGGGTTCGCGCTCGTCACCTTCGCCGACGAGCCGCTACCGCCCGGCACGGTCGGCGGACTCGTCGGCCGGGTCGAGGCCGGCACCCGGGCCGCGTACGTGTCCGGCCTCACCGCCCGCATCGGACTCGCACCCACCCTGCACATCACGACCACCGAGCCGTTCCACCTCGCCACCCAGCTGGCGAGCCTGGACCACGCCTCGCACGGCCGGGCCGCCTGGCTGGTGGGAGCGGCGGCGGGCGCGGACGACCTCGCCACCGTCGGACGAACCCCGCTCTCCGGCGCCGCCCTGCACCGGGAGATCACGGACGTCGTCGACACCGCCCGCGCGCTGTGGGACTCCTGGGAGGACGACGCGGTCGTCAAGGACGTCGCCACCGGCCGCTTCCTGGACCCGGTCCGCGTGCACCACATCGATTTCGAGGGCGCCGGCTTCTCGGTGAAGGGCCCCCTGATCACCCCCCGCCCACCGCAGGGACAGCTCGTCGTCCTCGCTCCGGACGCGCTGGACATCGACGAGCGCGCCGACGTGGTCCTGGTGGCCCGCCCCACGCCCGCCGACATCGCCGCCCGCGCCCCGGACGGCACCGCGTGGTGGCCGGCGGCACGGCGACGCGCTGTTCCTCCGCGGTGTTCGTCCACCCGAGCCTGGACACGGTCGTGGCACCCCCGTCGGCCTTCGCCGACCCGGACGGCTCCGACTTCGAACCCGTCTCGGTGTGGGAGCGTGCCCGTGGCAACGTCTAGGAGTTCCTGCGGGTCTTCGGCCGCCCCGAGCAGCTCGCGGCCTGGCGGGAGAGTCGCCCCTACGTCGCCGAAGTCACCGCGTGAACCAGCCGAAGGAGAGCCGCCCATGACCACGTTCCCCACCGCACAGGCCGTGCGGACCACCCCCGAGGGGCTCCTGTGGGAGCCGAGCGAGCGCTGGGTGCGCGGCCGCAAGGGTGACGTCACGGTGGTCGACAGCCGCCACCCCGTCCTCGTCTGGGAGCCGGGTGTTCCCGTACCGCTGTACGCGTTCCCGCGCACGGAGGTACGCGAGGAGCTCCTCCGGCCCGCCAAGAACCCGCCGACGGGTACGCACACCGGCTCGAGGATCTTCTACGACGTCGAGGTCGACGGCGAGCTGCTGGAGAACGCGGCCTGGACCTTCCCGGCCGCCGACCTGGCCGACCACATCGCCTTCGAGTGGTTCCGGCGCGTCGGGCGGGGCCTGGACCACTGGTACGAGGAGGAGGAAGAGATCTTCGTCCACCCCCGTGACCCGCACAAGCGGGTGGACGCCATCCCCAGCAGCCGTCACCTCGTGGTCGAGATCGACGGCACGGTCGTCGCCGACACCCGCCGGCCGGTCCTGCTCTTCGAGACCGGCCTGCCCACCCGCTACTACATCCCGCGCGAGGACGTCCGCCTCGACCTGCTCGAAGCCACCGACCACCACACGGGCTGCCCGTACAAGGGCACCGCCGAGTACTGGTCGTGGCGCGCAGAGGCCGCCGTCCCGCCCAACGTCGTCTGGAGCTACCCGGACCCGCTGCCCGCGGTGGGCGCCGTCCAGGGACTCCTCGCCTTCTACAACGAGGCCGTCGACATCACCCTTGACGGGGAGCGGGTGGCGCGCCCCGTCACCCACTTCACCAAGGCGCTCTCGGAGTAGCGGCACACCTGACGAGCAACGACCGCCGCGTCCGGCCCGACGGACCGCGCCGGTCCGCGGTCGGGCACACCGCGACGGGGCCTGGCGTGTCGCCCGACAGCCAGGCCCCGTCGGCCGTTGCGCGACGACCTCTCCGGAGCGGCCGATGTTTCCGCAATGTGAGGGCTGTCCGGAACATATTGACCGACGGCGCGGACCTCTGCTCAACTCACCTTCCATGACCCCGCGCGTGGATTTGACCCGGAGGCGCCACATCGACCTGGCGCACGTCTCCAGCGCGTTCTGTTGTCGTTGATCCGGAAGGCGAGTCGCTGATCCGCTGAGCGGATCCCGGCATCGGCCGGTGTGCGCCCCTGGCGTACGTCCGGAAGGGGCGGTGCGCGGCGTCCGCCTCGGCGGTGCCCTGCTCACGGGAGCGCGGCGACCACCGCGCGCCCGCTTCTCCCTTCCGGCTCCCCGGCTCCCTCGGGGGCAGTGCGCAGAGTCCGAGCCCGGCCTCCCTCCGGCATCGCTCGCGAGGTCGCAGGGCTCTCTCGCCGCGACCGGACCAAGCACCCGCCTCGGCGCCGTCCACCGTCGCTCGTCACCCCTTCACTCCGACTCCCAGCATCCGGCCCTGCGCCCCATTCCTGGAGAGGGACCCCCTCATGCCTCCGACCATCCGCAAGCTGACGGGCCGTATCGGCGCGCTCGTCGACGGCGTCGACCTCGCCGCGCCCACCGATCCCTCGACCGTCACGGCGCTCCGTCATGCGCTCAACGAGCACAAGGCGATCGTCTTCGCCGACGTGAACCTGGACAACGCCGGTCAGGAGCGGGTGGCCGGCTGGTTCGGCGACCTGACGACCGCCCACCCGAACGTGCCGGCCGCCGACGGGACCACGAACGTGCTCGCCGTCGACAGCGAGACGTCGAAGGCGAACGAATGGCACACGGACGTCACCTTCGTGCTCAACCCGCCGCAGCTCACGACGCTCCGGTCCGTCGTGACCACGCCCTACGGCGGCGAGACGCTCATCGCGAACGCCGCCGCGGCCTACCGCGACCTGCCCGAACCGCTGCGGGCCCTCGCCGACACGCTGCGGGTCGTGCACACCAACCAGTACGACTACGCGCGCCCCGCCGCCGCTACGCCCGAACGGCAGGAGTACGACCGGGTCTTCGTCTCGACGCCGTACGAGACGGAGCATCCCCTCGTACGGGTACATCCGCTGACGGGCGAACGCGGGCTGTTCATCGGCGGGTTCGCCAAGCGCATCGCCGGCCTGTCGAACAGCGACTCGGCCGATCTGCTGCGCGTCTTCCAGTCGTACGTGACCCGCCCCGAGAACATCCTGCGCTGGTCCTGGGCCCCCGGCCAGCTGCTGATCTTCGACAACAGGATCACCCAGCACTACGGGGTCGACAACTACGACGACCACCCGCGCCGCCTCAACCGTGTGACGGTCGCCGGCGACGTGCCGGTCGGCGTCGACGGCCGGCGCAGCGAGCAACTCGTCGGCGACGCCTCGCACTACAGCAAGGTGCTGGAGGTGGCGGCATGACCGAGGTCGGTCTCAAGGCACCGGCGGTCGTCCCGGCGGCCGCCGAGTCGCCGAGCGCGTCCGGACGCGAGGTGTTCCTGCCGCTCGACGCCCGCCGCCGGACCCCGCTGCACACGCTCCGCGAGCGGCTGCGCTGGCCGCTGGGCATCTACACCACGCCGGTCGTCGTTCTCGTCGCCTGGGAGATCCTCGCCAGGGCCGGAGTACTGCAGAAGACCTACGCTCCGGCGCCGACCTCCATCGTCCAGTCCGCCGTCGACCTGTGGCAACAGGGCGTCCTCGGACCCGACCTGGCCATCTCGCTGCAACGCGCCGGCATCGGCCTGGCCGTCGGACTGACGGTGGGCATCGTCAGCGGGGTACTGGGCGGGCTGCTGCGCAGCGGCGAGTACCTGTTCAACGGGGTCGTGCAGATCCTGAACACGATCCCGCTGCTGGCGGTGCTGCCGCTGATGATCGTGTGGTTCGGCATCGACGAGCTCACCAAGGTGCTGCTGATCTCCTTCGGAGCCGGCGTCCCCATGTACGTCAACCTCTTCGCCGCGATCCGCGGTGTCGACCAGCGCCTCATCGAGATGGCCCGGACGACGGGGGCGGGCACCTGGCGGCTGGTGACGCGGGTGCTGGTGCCCGGGGCGCTGCCGGGATTCCTGGTGGGCCTGCGGTTCTCGCTCGCCTACAGCGTCCTGGGCCTCGTCGCGGCCGAGACGGTCAACGCCGACAAGGGCCTCGGCTTCCTCATCACGCAAGGGCAGACGTACCTGCAGACCGACCAGGTCTTCGTGGGGCTGGTGATCTACTCGCTCCTCGGTCTGCTCGCCGACCAGTTCGTCCGGGTTCTCGAGCGGGTGCTGCTGCGGTGGCGTCCCAGTTATGAGGCGTCATGAGCACCACCGTCGAGACACAGCTCCGGCAGCAGACCGGCGCCGTCGTGGAGAAGGTCGTCCGGCGGTTCGGCGACCGGGTCGTCCTGGACCGGCTGGACCTCACCATCGCCGACGAGGAACTGGTGGTCCTGCTGGGCCCCTCCGGCTGCGGCAAGAGCACCCTCCTGCGCCTGCTCGCCGGTCTCGACCGGCCCGACGGCGGACGGGTGGAGGTCCCGGCCAGCCGCGCGATCGTCTTCCAGGCCGACCGGCTGCTGCCGTGGCAGCGGGTGCTGCGCAACGTCACCCTCGGCCTGCACGGACCGGACGCCGACCAACGGGCCCTCGACGTACTCGCCGAGGTCGGGCTCGCGGGCCGTGAGAAGGCCTGGCCCAAGGAGCTCTCCGGCGGCGAGGCCCAACGGGTCTCCCTGGCACGGGCGTTGGTCTCGGAGCCCGAACTCGTGCTGCTCGACGAGCCGTTCGCGGCACTCGACGCGATCACCCGGCTGCGCATGCACGACCTGGTGCGAGCGCTGCGCAGCAGACACCACGCGGCCATGCTGCTCGTCACCCACGACGTCGACGAGGCGATCGCGCTGGCCGACCGCGTCGTCGTCATGAGCAACGGACGCATCGGCACCTCCCACCGCGTCGAGCTGTCGGCCCCGGACCGCGAGGCGAGCGTCGCCCGTGAGGAACTCCGCTCCGCACTCCTCGAAGACCTCGGTCTCGCCAACCAGCACTGAATCCAGCCGGCTCCACACGAGTCATCTCCCCGCTTCCTCCCGTCCCCTGCACAGAAAGCACGTGAGAACCATGCCCACAAGAACCTCCCGGATCGTCGGCGCCCTCGGCCTGCTCGCCCTCGCGGGCCCCCTCGCCGCCTGCGGATCGGAGTCGGAGGCGGCGGCACCGCTGAGCAACGTGAGCGGATCGAGCGGCGACAGCCACCCCGAGTGGAAGAACTACACGTTCACCATCGGTGACAACGGCGGCGACGGCAGCCAGGAGCTGGCGAAGATCACCGGCGTCTTCGACAACGCGCCGTACAAGGTGAAGTTCGCCCGCTTCACCTACGGCCCGCCGCTCGTCCAGGCCGCCGCGTCGGGCGACATCGACCTGGGCAGCGTCGGCGACGTGCCGCCGATCACCGGCGCCGCGAAGGAGTACGGCTTCAAGGTCGTCGCCGTGAACCGTTCCCTGAGGCCCGACCAGGCCAACGAGAACATCATCGTGCCGAAGGGCTCGACGCTGAAGACGCTCGCGGACCTCAAGGGCAGGAAACTCGCCGTCCCGCAGGGCAGTTCGGCCCACGGTCTGGCCCTGAACGCGCTCAAGAGCGCCGGTCTCGGTCCCAAGGACGTGAAGCTCGTCTTCCTCGACCCGGCGGCCGGTGCCACCGCGTTCAACACCGGCAAGGTGGACGCCTGGTCCATCTGGAACCCGCAGTCGGCCATCGCGGTGAAGAACGGTGCGCGGATCCTGGCGAAGGGCCTCCCGCCCATCGACCAGACGAGCAGCTACTACGTCGCGAGCGAGAAGTCGCTGAACGACAAGACGAAGCGGGCGGCCCTCACGGACGTCCTCAAGCGGCTGGCCCACGAGTTCGCCTGGGCCATCAAGCACGAGGACAAGTACGCGGAGGCGATATCCAAGGAGGAGGGCATCCCCCTGGCCGACGCGAAGGCCTCCCTCGAAACCTTCGAGACCCGCGTGACCCCCGTGGAGAAGTCGGACATCGCGGCCGAGCAGAAGCTCGCCGACGCCTTCCTGGAGGCGGGCCAGATCACCAAGACGGTCGACGTCGCGTCGATCACCGACAACCTCCTCCCGGCCGGTTACGACAGCTCGAAGCTGGAGGTCGGTTCATGAGCCCGGTCAGCCGCGGAGAAGAGCGACCTCGCCGGCTCCACCTCAACGCCTTCCTCATGGAGGCCGGCCACCACGAGGCCGCCTGGCGGCTTCCGCACAGCGACCCACGGGCGGACTTCGACCTGCGGCACTGGATCGAGCTGGCCCGGCTGGCCGAGAGCGCCAGGTTCGACTCGCTGTTCCTCGCGGACGGCCCGGCCCTGAACGGCACCGGCGAGTTCCGGCCGCCGGGCCAGCTCGAACCGCTGACGCTGCTGACCGTCCTGTCCCAGGCGACCAGCAGGATCGGCCTCATCGCGACCGTGTCGTCCACGTACAACGAGCCCTACAACCTCGCCCGCCGCCTCGCCTCGGTCGACCACGTCAGCGGCGGCCGCGCGGGCTGGAACATCGTCACCTCGGCGGGCGCCGACGAGGCGGCCAACTTCGGCCTCGTCGACCGTCCCGACCACGCCCTGCGCTACGCCAGGGCCGACGAGTTCCTCCAGGTCGCCAAGGCGCTCTGGGACAGCTGGGAGTCCGAGGCCGTGGTGGCGGACAAGGCCACGGGGCGCTACGCGGACCCGGCCCGGCTCCACCGGCTCGACCACCGGGGCGCCCACTTCTCGGTGGCTGGCCCGCTCAACGTCGAGCGTCCGCCGCAGGGTTACCCGCTGCTCGTCCAGGCCGGCTCCTCCGAGGACGGCAAGGACTTCGCGGCCCGGCACGCCGAGGCGATCTTCACCGCTCACCGGACGTACGAGCGCGCGGCCGCCTTCTACGCCGACATCAAGGCCAGGACCCGCGCCGCCGGACGTGACCCGGACGGCGTGATCGTGCTGCCGGGGATCGTCCCCTACATCGGGTCGACCGAGGACGAAGCGCGGGCGCTGGCGAAGGAGTTCGACGACCTGCGGGTACCGGAGTACGGGCTGCGCCAGCTGGCTTCGATCTTCGAGACCGAGCCGTCGGTGTTCGAACTCGACGCCCCGCTGCCGGACTTCGTCCTCGCCCGGCCGAAACTGGAGGGCTCGCAGAGCCGCTCCGACCTCATCATCGAGCTCGCCGTACGCGAGAAGCTGACGGTCCGCCAGATCATCTCGCGGCTCGGGGGCGGCCGCGGCCACTTCGAGTTCGTCGGCACGCCCGAGCAGGTGGCGGACACGATCATCGCCTGGTTCGAGGGCGGTGCCGCCGACGGCTTCAACATCATGGCACCGGCCCTGCCGTCCGGCCTGGCGGCCTTCGTCGAACACGTGCTGCCGATCCTGCGCGCCAAGGGCCTGTTCCGGGAGGAGTACGAGGGCACGACACTGCGCGAGCACTACGGGCTGCCGGTGCCGCCCAACCAGTTCCATCGGGCGCGGACGCGTGGGTCCGGTGGCTGACACCGGACCGCCGGCCCTGCGCGTCCAGGGGCTCAGCAAGACGTACGAGGACGGTTACACCGCGGTGGCCGGGCTGGACCTGGAGATCCCCGACGGGGCCTTCTTCGGTCTGCTCGGCCCGAACGGCGCCGGCAAGACCACGCTGATCGGCTCGGTGTGCAACATCGTCCGTCCCAGCACCGGCACGCTCACCGTCTTCGGCCACGACCACCGGACGCGCGAGGCCCGGCGGCTCCTGGGCCTCGCCGAGCAGGAGATCAACGTCGACCGGTTCCTGTCGATCCGTCAGATGCTGATCTACCACGCCGGATACCACGGTATCGGGAGGAGAGCGGCGGTCCGGCGTGCGGACGAACTGCTCGGGGTGTTCCGCCTCGACGGCAAGGCCGACGCCCGCGCCTACGAACTGTCCGGGGGCATGCAGCGCCGGCTGGTCATCGCCCGGGCGCTCATGCACCGCCCCCGCCTGCTCATCCTCGACGAGCCGACGGCCGGTGTCGACGTGGAGCTGCGATCGGAGATCTGGCGGCTGGTCAAGGGGCTCAACGCGGCCGGCACCACCGTCCTGCTCACCACCCACTACCTGGAGGAGGCCGAGACGTTGTGCGACGAGATCGCGCTGCTGCGGGCCGGCCGGATCGTCGACCGCGGCTCCGCGGCCTCCCTGCGCAGCCGGTACGCGGCGCGGGACATCTCGGAGGTCTACGACCGGGTGATCACGGGAGAGGGGGCGGCGTGACGAGCACCCCGGCGGACGCGGCTGCGCTCCCGTCGTACGACGAGCCCTTCGAGCCCGAACGCTCCCCGTTCATCTGGCTGTTGGAGCGGGAGGTCCTCCGCTTCCTGACCATCTGGCGCTACAGCGTCGTCGGCCCGGTGCTGTCGACCGTGCTGTTCGTCGTCGTCTTCGGCTCCGCCCTCGGCGGGCACGTCGACACGATCGACGGTGTCTCCTACGGCCGTTTCATCGTGCCCGGCCTCTTCGCGCAGGCGATCGTCAACGTCGGCTACTTCAACGGGACGACCAGCCTTTTCGAGGCCCGGCGCGACCGGTACATCCACGACGTGTTCGCCAGCCCGCTGCGCTGGTGGGAGATCAACGCGGCACTGGTGAGCGGGGGCATCGCCCGAGGCGCGGTCGTGGGCGGCGGAGTCCTGGCGGTGGCTCTGCCCCTGACCGGAAGCAGCAGCGTGGCCCGGCCCCTCGTGCTGCTGCCCGGCACCCTCGGCGTCCTCCTGGTGGCCGCGCAGGTGGGCGTGATCGCGGGCAGCCTCGCCAAGTCACTCGACCACGTCTACTCCATGGAGTCGATCATCCTGCTGCCGCTGGGCTTCCTCGGCGGCGTCTTCTACTCGGTCCGCCGGCTCCCGCCCGTCTGGGACGTCCTGAGCCACCTCGACCCGGTCTTCTGGCTGGTCCAGGTCGAGCGGATCGGCTTCCTCGGCCGGGGCGACGTCGGCGCGGGCTGGGCGCTGCTCGTGGTCTGGGCCCTCGCCGCCGCGCTCTCGGCATGGTCCGCCGCCATGTTCGCCACGGGCCGCCTCAAGCCCTGAACCCCGCCGTCCTCGCGCAGGGAAGGAAGGAGGACCCGGCCCCGCACCACCGGCTGCGCGGCCGCTCCCGCTTCGCGTTTCCGTGATGTGCGGGAGCTGGAGGAGTCCGGACTGCTCGGTGGGTATCGCCGCGAACTCGGCTGCGGCAAGGGCAGAGCACTACGGTGCGCGTACGGCCGTAGGGCCCCTGCACCCCGACTGAGAACCGGCGCCGGCCCCGCCACCGACGACGTGTCGTCACGCCTGACCGAAGGTGCGCAGGGCCAGTCCTTGGCGCAGCCGGGTCAGCCGGTCGATCTCGGCGTCGAGGGCCGCGAGCCTGCGGGCGATCACCCCGGAGCCGGGTCGGTCGCTGTCGGGGTGCCCGCATCGCCCCGGAGGGAGCTCGCCGAGCAGGGCGAGCCGGTCGGCGAGACTGCGCAGGTCCTCGACGGTGAGACCGAGCGCCAGCAGCTCACGGATGACCCGGACCCTGGCCACCTCGTCCGGTCCGTACTCACGCTGCCCGGCGGCCGTGCGCCGCGGTGGCGGCAGCAGTCCCCGTTCCTCGTAGAACCGCAGTGCCCGCGGGGTGGTCCCCGCCGCTGCCGCCGCGTCCCCGATCCGCATGTCCACCCCCGAGCCTCAGCCTCCGTCGCCGCGACCGCGCGCCGACGTGTCACCGCGGCGGCAACTCCACGACGACGGTTCCGAAGTGCCGCCCCTCGAACAGTTCCTGCAACGCCCGTGGGGCCCTGTCCATGCCCGGGATCCGTGCCTGAGGGAAGGTGATCTCGCCGGAGCGCAGCCAGTCCCCGAAGCGCTTGGTCCACTCCGCCCCGACGTCGGGATGGTCCTGTCCGCTGTAGCCGTGCAGCGAGATGCCCTGGCCGACGAGGCGGAAGGTGTCGATCTCCGTGGGTGAACTGCCCCCGCCGCGGCTCGGCGACAGCTGTCCCGACAGCGCCCCCACCAGGGCGAAGCGGGCGCCCCGGCGCGCGATGCGCACGGCCGCGGTGAGCTGCTCACCGCCGACGTTGTCCAGGAGCACGTCGATGCCGTCCGGTGCCGCCGAGGCCAGTTGCTCGTCGAGGGGCCGGGTCCCGGGCACCACGACCGCGTCGTAGCCCAGTTCGGTCCGCAGCCGCTCGGCCTTGGCCGGCGACCGGGTGCTCCCGATGGTCCTCCCGGCGCCCAGCAGCCGGGCGATCTGGCCCGCCAGCGTTCCCACGGCTCCGGCCGCTCCCGTGACGAACACCGTGTCGCCGGGGCGGACTTCGGCGAGCCGGGTCAACGCCCCGTAGGCGGCCGACCCGGACGAGAGGTGGGCCACCGGGTCGGGCAGGAGGTCACCGAGCGGAGTGCAGTCCGTCGTCGCGACGAGCGCGTACTCGCGCCACCCGAGCAGATGCGTGACCGTGTCCCCCGGACGCAACGGACCGCCGGGCCCGGCCGCGACGACCTCACCCACCGCGGGACCGTACAGCGTGTCGCCGGGGTGGATGCGGGGGAGCGGCATGCCGTCGGCCTCGTCCCCGATCAGTGTGCGCAGCCCGGGAAAGACGAGGAAGTACTGGTTCCTGACGAGGACTTGCCCCGGCCCGGGGTGGGGGACCGACCTCGGCGTGATCGTGAGGTGTGCGGGCCCAGGCAGCCCGCCGGGTGTGTCGGACAGCAGGATCTCGCGGGATGTGGAGGGCAGGTCGGCGGCCATGTCGGGGCTCCTGAACGGGTTCGGGGGTGGGGGTGCGAGGACTGCGGCAACCGGTCCGGTCGGGCTGCCGGAGCGCAGAACCTAACCCCTGACGCGTACGTCAAGGGCAAGTCGGTCCTGCTGCCTCTCTACGGCGCCACGGAGCAACTCCGCTACGACAGAGGTACGTTCGGTGAGTCAGGCCCTCGGTCGTGCCGACTCGGACGCTCCGTTGACACCCTGCGCCCCACGTGCTTCCATCCCGCCATGCCGTCGCCGGAGCCTCTGACTCGCCGCCGCGCCGTGGACCTCGTCCGGGTCGCCGCCGCGCTGTGTCGGACGAGCGGCTGACCGCGCCCTCCCCTCGCTGACAGCTCGTTCAACCGCCAGTCGGGCACGCCCAGTTGTGTCAGCTGCCGCCGGATGCCCGGGCCCCCGGCCCGCGCCGCCCCCTGCCGTGCTCCTTCGCCCCCTCATGACGAGGACCCGCCATGTCTGCTGCCAACCCCTCCGATCACCGCCACGAAACCGACTACGACCGCCGGAGGCTGCGCCAGTGGCTCGCCGGTGAGGCCAGGGCCGACGGGGTCACCCGCCGCCGGCTGCTCACCCTGCTCGCCGCCACCGCCGCCGGGACCGCACTCGGGAGCCCCCGCTCCGCCCGCGCCGCCGTCGCCGGAATCGTCAAGCCGCTGCCGCCCGAGTGGTTCATCGAGCGCGGCACCAACGCCGAGACCCGCTGGGAGGCACTGCGCGGGACCGGCCACCACACCCCCAACGAGCTGTTCTTCGTGCGCAACCACACCGCCACCCCCGTCCTGGAGGCCGACGACTGGCGGCTGAGACTGTGGGGGAGCGGACTGCGCGGCGGCCCGGGCGAGGACCGGCCGGTGGAGTTCGGGTACGACGACCTGCGCGCCCTGCCGGCCGTCACCCGGACCGCCTTCGTCGAGTGCGCCGGCAACGGCCGCTCCTACTACACGACACAGCAGGGCGAGACCGTCACCGGCACCGCGTGGACCCTCGGCGCGATCGGGGTCGCACGCTGGCGCGGGGTGCGCCTCGCCGACGTGCTGCGCAGGGCCGGGCTCTCCCATGACGCCGTGGACGTGCAGCCGCGCGGCCTGGACGCCGAGTACGTCAGCGGCGGCGAGAGCCTCGGCCGGGTACGCCGTCCGCTGCCGTTGGCCAAGGCACTGGACGACGTACTGCTCGCGTACGAGATGAACGGTGAGCGGCTCCCGTACGATCACGGGTATCCCGTGCGGGTGCTGGTGCCCTCCTGGGTGGGGATCGCGTCGATCAAGTGGGTCGGTGACATCGAGGTGTCCGCCGAGCCGCTCTACTCGCCCTGGAACACCACCTTCTACCGCCTGTTCGGCCCCGCCTACCCGGAGGGCGGCAGCGCACCGCTCACCCGGCAGGCGACGAAGAGCGCCTTCGAGCTCGCCGACGGTGCCACGTTCACGGCGGGGCACCGGCACGTGCTGCACGGACGGTCGTGGTCGGGTGCGGGCGCCGTCGCCCGGGTCGACATCAGCACCGACGGCGGGACGAGCTGGCGCCGTGCCCACCTACGCGACCGGCCCCGCGCCGGTACCTGGACCCGCTGGACCCTCGACTGGCAGCCGGAGGAACCCGGCGCCACCCACCTGCTGGCCCGGGCCACCGACACCGCCGGCCGCACTCAGCCGGACGTCGCCGTGCCCAACACACAGGGCTACCTGTTCGACGCGGTGGTACGGCATCCGGTGAGCGTGGTGTGACGGTTCGCCGACCCACCTTCTGATCCGGCGACGTCCTCGGACCGCGACGCTCAGCGGACTTCGGAGAGCCTGCCCGTGGCCACGTCGAAGACGAAACCGCGGACGCGGTCCTTGTGCACGACGAAGGGGTCCGCCTTGATGCGCGCGATGGACTGCCGCACGTCCGTGTCCAGGTCGGCGAAGGCCTCCGCCGCCCAGGGCGGACGGATTCCGGTGTCCTTCTGGATCGTGTCCTTGAACCCGTCGTCGGTGAAGGTCAGCATGCCGCAGTCGGTGTGATGGATGAGGATGATCTCCTCGGTGCCGAGCAGCCGCTGGCTGATGGCGAGCGAGCGGATCTCGTCCTGGGTGACCACACCGCCCGCGTTGCGGATGACGTGGGCCTCGCCGTCGTTCAGGCCGAGGAGCGCGTAGACGTTCAGCCGGGCGTCCATGCAGGCCACGACGGCGAGCTGCCGGGAGGGCGGCAGGGGAAGCGGGCCGGAGAAGGACTCCGCGTAGCGGGCGTTGTTGGCCAGCAGTTCATCGGTCACGGACATGGGGGCCTCGGCTCTCTGGTGCGACGGGTGACGGGCGACACGGGGTGGGCGATGGCACGGTGCGGCCCCGGACCTCCCGGGCCGCGGAGCACTGTCACGCGGCCCGGCTACAGAACCCGTCGAAGAGATGGACGCGACGCGAGGGCCAGAAGCCCGTCAGCGTGGCGGCGAAGGTCGCCATTTCTCCAGTGAACCGGCGGACGCACCCGTCGGCAAGAGAATGGATGTTCGGTCACCTCCTGACGGCCGCGAGTATTGCGGCTCCGTGAAATGAAGATGTGCGGGCGGCGGAATCGCCCCCTGTGCTGCATACAGTTGCATGCACTTGACCGCCGACCGCGTCCGAGAGCCACGGAGACACCCCGCCATGGAAGAACTCACCTGGGAGAGCCCCGAGATCGCCGACGGCATCGCCGCCATCCGGTCGGCGTCGCCCTTCGTCTACGGCCTGACCAACTACGTCGCCGCCAACCTGAGCGCGAACGTGCTCCTGGCCGTCGGCGCCGGACCCGCCATCGGTGCCGCGGCCGACTTCCCGACCGTCTTCCCGGCCGGTGCCGGCGGGGTGTGGATCAACACCGCGGCGCTGATCAGCAACCCGGCCGAGCCCCTGGTCGACGCGGCCCGCACCGCACACGCGGCCGGCACGCCCTGGGTGCTGGACCCGGTCGCGGCCGGCGCGGGCGCCACCGAGTACGACGCCTTCGTGAAGGCCCTGCTCGACCACCGGCCCACGGTGATCCGCGGCAACGCCAGCGAACTCGTCGCGCTCGCCGGCGGCGACAGCACCGGCAAGGGCGTCGAGACCACCCTCTCCTCGGCGGACGCGATAGGCGCCGTCGAGGAACTCGCCCGGCAGACCGGCGCCGTCGTCGCGGTCAGCGGCCCCACGGACTATCTGACCGACGGCACCCGAACGGTCGCCGTCCCCGGCGGCGACGTCCGGCTGACTCAGGTCACCGGCGCCGGATGCAGCCTCGGCGCGCTGATCGCCGGCGCCCTGGCCGTCGTACCCGACCCGCTCACCGCCGCCGCGGTCGCCCATGTCGCCTTCGCCACCGCGGCCGAACGCGCGGGCGCCCGTACCACCGGCACCGGGTCCTTCGCGGTCGCGCTCCTGGACGAACTGTCCCTGCTGGGCACGTGACGGCGACGCCCCGCACGGCAGTACCACCGCACGACACCTGGAGCACCCCTTGAGCACCACCCACGATCCGGCCGCCCCGCGCCTGCACCTGGCCGCCTTCCTCAACGCCGGCCCGCAGGGCACCGCCGGCTGGCGCCACCCCGACGCGGGCGACGGTTTCCTCACCGCCGCCCACTACACGCACATCGCCCGAGTCCTGGAGGACGCCGGATTCGACCTCGCCTTCGTGCCGGACTCCCTCGCGGTACCCAGAAGCCTCGGCGGCTCCTACGCCCCGGCGGTCACCTGGGGCACCGGCACCCCACGCCTCGACCCGGTCCCGGTCATCACCCTGATGGCCGCCGCAACCCGGCACCTCGGCGTCGCCGCCACCGTCTCGACCGGCTACCAGGAGCCCTTCCACGTCGCCCGCGGCATGGCCACGCTCGACCACCTCCTCGACGGACGCGCCGGCTGGAACGTGGTCACCAGCTTCCAGGACGCCGAGGCCCAGAACTTCGGCCAGGACCGGTTGCCCGAACGGCAGGCGCGCTACGCCCGCGCCGAGGAGTTCCTCGAAGTCACCGCCCGGCTCTGGGACAGCTGGGGCGACGAGGCGATCGTCGGCGCCAAGGAGAGCGGGGTCTTCGGCCGCCCCGAGGCCGTGGAAGCGCTGGACCACCGTGGCGAACACTTCGCCGTACGCGGGCCGTTGAGCGTGCCGCGCCCGCCCCAGGGCTATCCCGTGATCATCCAGGCCGGCGCCTCCCCGGCCGGCCGCGACTTCGCCGCCCGCTGGGCCGACGTCGTCTTCTGCAGCCACGAGTCACTGGAGTCGGCCGTCGCCTTCTACGCCGACGTCAAGGCCCGCGCCGCCGCCCGGGGCCGCGACCCGGACCAGCTCAAGATCCTGCCGGCCGCGACCACCGTGGTGGGCACCGATCTGCGCGACGCCCTCGCCAAGCACGAGGCGTTCACCGAACTCGTCCACCCCGAGGCGGGGTTGTCCCGGCTCGCGTACCACGTCGACGTCGATCTCACCCGCTACGACCTCGACGGCCCCCTGCCCGCCCTCGATGAGGTCGGCGTCGAGGGCCACTACCGCGAGGTCGTCGAGTTCGCCGAGCGGGAGAAGCTGAACGTGCGCGAGATCGGCCGCTGGTACGGGGCCCGTACCGAGGGCAACATGATCGGCTCCGCGTCGGACATCGCCGACACGATGGAGCTGTGGCTGGACAGCGGCGCGGCGGACGGCTTCATGATCCAGGCCACCCATGTGCCCACCGCCTTCGAGGAGTTCGCCGCCCATGTGGTACCCGAACTGCGTCGGCGCGGCCTCGTGCGCACCGACTACGCGGGCGCCACCCTGCGCGAGAACCTGGGCCTCGCCCGGCCGGAACGCGGCGAGTGGCGCAACCGCGCCGCGTCGACAGCGACGCCGCCGGCGGGGGAGCGGCCATGACATCCGGCACGAGCGCCCTCGTTGACGCCGCCTGGCTGCGCGACCGGCTCGGCGAGATGGTCCTCCTCGACGCCACCGTGGACCGGCACACCGGCCCCGACGGCGGCAAGATCTTCGTCAGCGGGCTCGGCCTCCACACCGAACGCCGCATCCCCGGCGCCCACTTCGCCGACCTGATCGCGGGCTTCTCCGACCCTGAGGCCCCCTTCAACTTCACCTGCCCGTCCCCGTCCCGGATCGCCTCCCACGCCCGCGACCTCGGCATCCGCGAGGACTCCACCGTGGTCGTCTACGACCGGCTCACCGGTGCCTGGGCGGCCCGTGTGTGGTGGGTGCTGCGCACCGCCGGGATCACCCGCGTCCGCGTCCTCAACGGCGGCCTCACCGCCTGGGAGGCGGCCGGACTACCGGTCACCGACGGCCGCGAACCCGCCCCCGCCCCCGGAGACGTCGTCGCGCGCCCGGCCGGTGACGGCTTCGTGGGGCTGGAGCGCATGAAGCGGATCGCCGACGGAAGCGACCCCACCCCGGCGGTCTGCGCCCTGCGCCGTACCGAGTACCTCGGCACGCCCGGGCGGCCGCGTTCCGGCCACATACCGCGCACGACCAGCCTGCCGTACGCCGACCTGCTCGGCCCCGACAACACCCTCGCCCACGAGCGGACCGCTCGCCTCGCCGGTGCCCACGGGATCCGGGCCGGCGACGGCACCGTGCTCTACTGCGGTGGGGCGATCAACGCGGCCGGGCTCGCCCTGGCCCTGCACGAGATCGGCATCGACGACGTGCTGCTGTACGACGGCTCGCTCTCGGAGTGGCGGGCCGACCCGGCGCTGCCGCTGGTCGTCGGCCCGGAGGCGGACGACGCCGCCGAGGGCCGGGACTGACCACAGCCCCGGGCATCGGGCATGATCCGGGGCAGCCCGCGAACCGTTTCGCGGGCCGCCCCGCGACGAGGACACGGATGAAGAGCACAAGGGACACGATCTACGACGAGCTACGGCACCGGCTCACCGCCGGCCGGTACCCGCAGGACGCCTCCCTGGTCCCGCTGGCACTGAGCGAAGAGTTCGCGGTGTCGCGCACGCCGGTCCGCGAGGCCCTGGCGCTGCTGGAGCGCGACGGACTCCTGGTGAGCACCCGGCGCGGTTTCGCCGTACGGCAACGGTCCGACGAGGAGATGCTCGAACTCTTCGAGCTGCGCGCCGTGCTGGACGCCCTGCTCGCCTCCTCGGCGGCGATCCGGCGCAGCCCGGTGGACCTGGCCCGGCTCGACGCCCTGCTGGAGCACGCCGGGACCCTGGACGACCCGGGGCAGATCCGCCGCAGCCTCAACGAGTGGCACGACACGGTACGCGCCGCCGCCCACAACGCCACCGTCTCGTCGCTGCTGCACACCGTCGACGCGCAGGTGAAGACCAGCGCGCCGTGGCAGACCCGCACGGTCGAGGACACCTTCGACGCGACGCTCGCCGAGCACCGGGCGATCACGGAGGCGATCCGGGAAGGGGACGCCGAGACGGCACGGCTGCGCATGCTGGAGCACCACGAGCACGACCGGGACACGCGCATCCGGCAGAAGGTGCGCCGGGACACCGGCGGGGGCCTGCCGGCCGGCTGACGGCGGCCCCGGACCGCCGGGGACCGCCAGGGACCGCCCGTTGCGGGGTGCCGCATGCCCAGTCGTCTGGAAAGTGCGCTCTTGTCATGACAGGGCGGGACGGCGGACTCTGGCAGCAGGCACGGCGGTACGCGTACCGGACGTCGGATCCCCGACGGCCCTGAGGCGGCTCAGGAGGCTCCCGGATGTCGGTTTCACCGGAGTGCGGCGTTGACGGCCCTGCCGTCACCGAACAACAGGCGGAGGCGCTGGTCGAGGGGGTCTGTTTCAAGACGGGCCCGCCGCGCAGCGTGGGCGTCGAGGTGGAATGGCTCGTCCACCGGGAGCGTGCGCCGCACGAGTCCGTCGGCCGGGAGGAGCTGGCAGCGGCCCACGCCGACCTGCGAACCCTGCCGCTGACGTCCGGGCTGAGTATCGAGCCCGGCGGTCAGGTGGAACTGAGCTCCCGGCCGGCCCCGTCGCTGGCCGCGTGTGTCTCGGAGGTCTCCGCCGATCTGGATGCGGTGCGCACCGCACTGCGCCGGCACGGCCTGGCCCTGGCCGGGATGGGCGTCGACCCCTGGCAGCCCCCTCGCAGGTTCCTGCGGGAGCGGCGCTACGACGCGATGGAGGCCTGCCTCGACCGTACGGGCCCGGCGGGGCGCACCCTGATGTGCACGTCGGCCTCCGTCCAGGTGTGCCTCGACGCCGGACGGGAGGAGCCCGGGGTCATGGGGTTCGCGCGCCGCTGGTGGCTGGCGCACCACCTGGGTGCGGTCCTGGTCGCGGTGTTCGCGAACTCGCCGATGGCCGAAGGACGCGCCACGGGCTGGCTGTCCACCCGGCAGCTGAAGTGGACGGAGCTCGATCCGGGACGCGCCGGCGGGCCCTCCCCGGCCCACGACCCACGCCACGCCTGGGTCCGGCGGGTCCTCGACGCGCCGGTGATGTGCGTGCGCCGGGACGGCCCCTGGGAGGTTCCG
This sequence comes from Streptomyces sp. NPDC028289, assembly GCF_055565975.1. Lineage (NCBI taxonomy): Bacteria > Bacillati > Actinomycetota > Actinomycetes > Kitasatosporales > Streptomycetaceae > Streptomyces > Streptomyces sp. NPDC028289. Next base: position 507,205 of record NZ_JBVHTI010000006.1, read on the forward strand.
GACGGAGTGAGCTTCCGCGAGTGGACCCGCTCGCGCACCATGCGCCCGCCGACCCACGCGGACCTCGACTATCACATCAGCACTCTGTTTCCTCCGGTCAGGCCGCGCGGGCACCTCGAACTGCGCATGATCGACGCACAGCCCGGCGACGACGGGTGGATCGTCCCGCTCGCGGTGGTCACGGCCCTGTTCGACGACCCGGAGGCCGCCGCTGTCGCGCACCGGGCCGTGGCGCCCCTGGCCGAGCGGGCCGCCGGGGCGCCGGCGCCGCACAATCCGCTGTGGACCGCCGCGGCACGCCACGGACTCGCCGACCCCGCACTGAGGCGCGCCGCCGTGACCTGCTTCGCCGCGGCGCTGGAGGCCCTGCCCCGGCTGGGCGCGGACACCAGGGTCATGGACACGGTCGCGGCCTACGCCGACCGCTACGTCCGCCGCGGCCGCTGCCCGGCCGACGACGTACTCGACCGCGAGGCGTCCGCGCGGCTCCGAGCGGAATGGTGAGCTGCGCCGCTCTGTTGCTCCCGGAGCGTGCGGGGACGTCAAGTCGCCTGTGGAGCGGGAGAGTTCGGGCCGCGTTGCGCTCAGGGCGATGCCGTGACGGGTGCCGACTCCGCGGCCGGGAAGACCGTGCTCGCGTTCGCGGGGCCCGAGGCCGGCTGAGCAGGGCGGAGCGTTCCCCGCGCCACGCCGACGGACCGGCACCCGGTGCCGGTCCGTCGGCGTGGTGGTCCAGTCGCCGAGGTGCTCAGCCCGCCTGCTGCCGCTCGTGCGCGGAGCGGTGGGTGAGGGGCGCGCGCAGGCCGAGGTGTTCGCGCAGTGTGGTGCCGGTGTACTCGGTGCGGTAGACGCCGCGTTCCTGGAGTTCCGGGACGAGCAGGTCGACGATGTCGTCGAGGCCGCCGGGGATGAGGTACGGCGTGACGTTGAAGCCGTCGACCGCGCCGTTCCGCACGAAGTGGGCGAACTTGTCGGCCAGGCCGGACGGAGTGCCGACGTGCCCGCGCTGCGGTCCGAGCGCGATGACGGTCTCGCGCAGCGACCAGCCGTGCGCCTCCGCCTTCGCCCGCCACTCGGCCACCACCGTGCGCGGGTCGGCGATCCGCCGGGCCCCGAAGGAGCCGTCGTTCTCGGCGACGACCGGGTCCTCCGCGGGCAGCGGCCCGTCGGCGTCGCGATCGGACAGATCGATGCCCCACAACAGCCCGGCGATCCCCAACGCCGTCGCGGGGGTGACCTGCTGGAGCCGGATCCAGCGCTTCTTCTCCTCGGCCTCCTCCTCGGTGGCGCCGATGATGATCTCGGTGCCGGGCAGGATCCGCAGGTCGTCGTCGGGCCGTCCGACCGCGCGCAGCCGGCGCCGGATGTCCTCGGCGAAGGCCAGCGCGTCGTCGAAGTCGTTGCCGTGTGCGGAGAAGATGACGTCGGCGTTGCGGGCGGCGAAGTCGCGCCCCTCGCCGGAGTCGCCGGCCTGGAAGATCACCGGGTGGCCCTGGGCGCTGCGCGGCAGAGTGGGGGCGAGGTCGACGTCGAACTGCGGTCCCCGGTGGCGCACTCGGCTCACGGCGCCGGGCGTCGACCAGGTGGGCGCGGTCACGGACGCGGCGACGGCCTTGTCGTCCCAGCCGTCCCACAGGGCGCGGGCCACGGTGAGGAACTCCTCGGCACGCCGGTAACGGTCGGCGTGGTCGAGATAGCCACCGCGGCGGAAGTTGGCGCCGGTCCAGGCGTTGTCCGTGGTCACCACGTTCCAGCCGGCCCGGCCCTCGGAGAGGAGGTCGAGGCCGGAGAGGCGGCGGGCGAGGTCCGCGGGCTCGTTGAACGTGGAGTTGGAGGTGGAGACCAGGCCGATCCGGCGGGTGACCGCGGCCAGCGCCGCGAGCTGGGTGATGGCGTCCGGTCGTCCGGCCACGTCGAGATCGTGGATCCTGCCGTCGACCTCGCGCAGCCGCAGTCCCTCACCGAGGAAGAACGCGTCGAACAGGCCCCGTTCGGCGGTCTGGGCCACGCGCCGGAAGGAGGCCGGGTCGATCTGCGAGCCGCTGTCGGGGGCGGACCAGATCGTCCAGTGGTTGACGCCCTGGAAGAACACCCCGAAGTGCAGCTGGGCGTGCGGGCGGGGGACGTCGAGGGAGTCGGTGCGGGTCATCGGGTCTCCTCCTGGACGGCCGCGGCCGCGAAACGGTTGGCGGGGCGCTCTAGACCGAGGGTCGAGCGCAGCGACGTGCCGGGGAGCGGGCGGGTGACGAGCCGCCGCGCGGACAGTGCCGGCAGGACGAGGCGGGAGAGGACGGGCAGATCCTCGTCCAGGACGAGGGGATGCAGCCGCACCCCGTGCACGTGGCGACCCAACTCGACGAGAACGGACACCAGTTGCTCTGCGGAACCGATGTGCCGCAACCGCCCGCGGTCGGCCCACGGCGCATACCGTTCCAGGTCGGCGACGCGCTCGGCACCGGTCGCGTCCGGTGTGTCCAACGCGACCTCGACCTCGGCGAAGACGCGGGGTGTACCGGCGCCGACGGCGGCCGCGGCGACCGCGGCCGGATCGCGGCCCTCGACCAGGGCCACGTCGAGCTGCGCGGCGGGCACCCGGCCCGGGCGGCCCAGGACGACGAGCTGCCCCTGCGGGGGGCGCGGCACGATCGCCGGGCCCTTGACGGCGTAGGTCCCCCCGGTGAAGTCGACGTAGTGCAGCCGGTCCCGGTCGAGGTAACGGCTCGTGGCCACGGACCGGATCACCGCGTCGTCCTCCCACGAGTCCCACAGGGCGCGGACCACCTCGACACCGTCCCGGGACTCCCGGGCCCGCCCGGCCGCTTCAGCCGCCGGGGGACGCCCCCAGACCCGGGCCGCCTCGGGGTGGTCCTCCTCCGTCACCACCCACCCGGCGCGGCCGGCCGAGATGTGGTCCAGGGACGCCAACTGGCTGGAGACATGGAAGGGTTCGGCATACGTGACCGGGACGACGGGCGCGATCCCGATCGTGCTCGTGGACGCCGCGACGAAGGCCGCCCGCTCCACCGCCCCGATACGGCCGACGGGATCGGGCCCGGTACCGGGCGGCAGCACCCCGTCGTCCAGGGTGATCAGGGTGAACCCGGCGTTCTCGGCCACGGCGGCGAGCCCGGCCGCACGGCGCGGGGTGAGCAACTGGTCGGGTGCGTGGGCGGCGCGGCGCCAGGCCGCGGGGTGGGCGCCGTCGCCGTCGATCTCGACGGCGAGGTGCAGGGCAGGGCCGGACAATGCATGTTCCTTCCGGGAAACACGAACTCGGAGTCACGGGGCACGCGGCCACGGGGGAGAAGCCGGGCGAGGCCACGGCATGAGGGGCCGACGCGACGGGCCGGCAGGGATCAGCGGAGCGCGGAAGGACAGACGGCGGAGCAGGTGCGGCAGTAGTCGACATGCCGACGCACGATCAGTCGCACGCCACAGCGCCCACCTCGCGGTGCCGCGCCGGATACGTGCATCAAGGGCCTCCACCCGTCAGAAACCGATCGGTTCACCGTACGTCGCCCGCCCCCACGGGTGTCAAGAACAAGCGACGAGGCCCACACCGCTGTCACCGTTCCCTCAGCCGGTGACCCGCTCGGGGCCGCCTCCGTGCTCGGCGAACACCCGGCTGAGCGGCCTGGTTCGAAGGCCATCCCGACTCATCGATAGATTGCGTCACCATGATGCGTGCTTGGATCCTGCCGATACTGTTCGTGCTGTGCGGCGCAGCCCTCGCGACCGGGCTGATCTCCAAGGGCAGCCCCGGCACAGCCGCAGCACTCCTGCTGATGTTCCTGGCGCTCGCCGGCGTGAACTCGCCCCTGGTCTTCCCGAGGTCGATCGGCGCCCTGGAGGCGCAACGCCGCAGCGCGGCCGACGGCCGGCCGGTCGTCTTCTGGCGGCCGGGCTGCACGTACTGCATGCGACTGCGTATCCGGCTGGGCCGCAGCGCCCGCCAGGCACACTGGGTCAACATCTGGCGAGACCCGGCGGGAGCCGCGGCCGTGCGGGCGGCCAACGACAGCAACGAGACCGTGCCGACCGTCGTCGTGGCGGGCCGGCCTCACACCAACCCCGATCCCGAGTGGGTGCGCGCACAGCTCGCCCCGTCCGTCTGACCGGAGACCGCGCAGTACGGTTCGCGGTCACCGGTTCACACGGAACCGAACGGCTTCGGCCACGACTCCAGCCTGTCGTACCCCACGAAGGTGAACCAGGCACTCAGCGCAGTGGGGCTGTGGGCCAGAGCGGTTCGGTCGCCCCTTCCTCGGCGGCGCGCAGGACGCGCAGGACGTTCCGGCCGGTCAGGGCCTCCAGTTCGGAGCGGGACCAGCCCCGGTCGGCGAGTTCGCGCAGCAGGACCGGATAGGCGGAGACGTCGGCGAGGCCGGTCGGCTGATGATCCACGCCGTCGTAGTCGCCCCCGAGACCGATGTGGTCCACCCCGGCCACCTCACGGGCGTGTTCCACGTGATCGGCGACCTGGGCGACCGTCACCTCGGGGCGCGGGTGGGTATCGAGCCAGGTCTTCAGCCGGTCGTCGGGCGCCGCGCCGAGAGCCTTCGCGTGCTCCTCGGCGACCTGCGCCGGATCCTCGCCGGGGCGGGGTGCGCGTGGCCAGCCCCAGGGCACGGCGGGCAGACCGAGGTGTGCGCGTTCCTCCTGGAGCGCCCGGCCCCAGGCCGCGACGTCGGCGGAGACGAAGTACGGCACGAAGGTCAGCTGGATCACGCCCCCGTTGCCGGGGAGCAGTTCCAGTACCCCGTCCGACACGTTGCGGGGGTGGTCGTTGAGGGCCCGTGCCGAGGAGTGGCTGAACAGGACCGGGGCGGTGGACGCGGCGAGGGCGGCGCGTTGCGTGGATTCGGCGACGTGCGAGAGGTCCACGAGGACGCCGGTGCGGTTCAGTTCCGCGACGATCGCGCGGCCGGTGTCGTTGAGACCGCCGACCACCGGCTTGTCGGTGGCCGAGTCGGCCCAGGAGGTGTTGTCGTTGTGCGTGAGGGTCACGTACCGGACACCGAGCCGGGCGTACGCGCGCAGCACGCCGGACGACTCGGCGAGGCTGTGCCCGCCCTCGACCCCGAGCAAGGAGGCGATGCGCCCCTCGGCGAACGCCTGCTCGACGTCGGCCGCCGTGTACGCGATCCGCAGGGTGCCGGGGTATCGGGCGGCGAGCCGGTAGACGGCGTCGATCTGCTCCAGCGTGGCCACCACGGCCTCGGCCTCGGGCAGCCTGGAGGAGACGTACACCGACCAGAACTGGGCGCCGACCCCGCCGGCGCGCAGCCGGGGCAGATCGGTGTGCAGCTCGGGGCGGCCGTCGTCGAGGCCTTCGACGCTGTAGCCGGCCCGCGCGCGCAGCGCCACCGGAAGATCGTTGTGCCCGTCGAAGACGGGTGTGCTGCGCAGTACTTCGTGGATCAGTGTGCCGTCGCTCATGAGCCGGCCACTCCTTCCTCCAGGGGGTGCCGGTGACGTCTCGCCTGCCGGACCGGGTCGGGCACGGGCAGGGCGGCGACAAGCCGGCGGGTGTAGTCGTCCTGCGGACTGCCGAGCACCTGGCGGGTGGGGCCCTCCTCGGCGATCCGCCCCCGGTGCAGAACCACCACCCGGTCGGCGACCTGTTCGACCACCGCCAGGTCGTGGCTGATGAACAGGGCCGCGAAGCCCAGTTCCCGCTGGAGCTCACCGAACAGATCGAGCACCCTGGCCTGCACGGACACGTCCAGCGCCGAGGTCGGCTCGTCCGCGATCAGCAGCCCCGGCCGCAGCGCGAGCGCCCGGGCGAGGCCGGCGCGCTGGCGCTGGCCTCCGCTGAGCTCGTGCGGGTAGCGGTCCGCGTAGGCGCGGGGGAGGTGCACCGCTTCGAGCAGTTGCTCGACCTGCGCCCGGATCTGCTTCGTGCCCAGCTCGCGCCGGTGCACCACGAGCGGTTCCGCGATGCTCGCGGCGATCGTCAGCAGGGGATCGAAGCTGGTGGCTGGGTCCTGGAAGACGTACCCGATCCGCCCGGCCGTCCCCGACTTCCGTCCGGACCGTGTCAACGGCTCCCCGAACAGCTCCAGCTGTCCGCCCGTCACCGCGGTCAGCCCGGCGACGGCCCGTCCGATCGTGGTCTTCCCGCTCCCGCTCTCGCCGACCAGCCCGAGCACCTCACCCGGCCCGATCTCGAAGCTGACCCCGTCCACGGCCCGGAAGCCCTTGCGCCCCAGCCGCCCCGGGTAGTCGACGACAAGCCGGGAGGCACGGACGGCCGGCTGTTCCGGCCCGCCCGGGGCAGCCGACGGCTGCGCACGCCCGCCGGTACCGAAGTCCGGTACGGCGGCGAGGAGTTCCCGGGTGTACGGGTGTGCCGCTGCGGCGAACAGATCGCGCACCGGCGCCTGTTCGACCACCTGCCCCGCGCGCATGACCGCCACCCGGTCGGCGAGGTCGGCGACGACACCCATGTTGTGGGTGATGAGCAGGACCGCGGTGCCGAAGTCGGTGCGGCAGCGGTGGAGCAGCTCCAGGATCTCCGCCTGGACCGTGACGTCCAGGGCGGTGGTCGGCTCGTCGGCGACGATGAGCCGGGTGCCCAGGGCAAGGGCCATGGCGATGACCGCGCGCTGCTTCTGACCCCCCGACAGCTGGTGCGGATAGTGGTCGACGCGGGTGGCCGGGTCGGGGATGCCGACCCGGTCGAGCCATTCCACGGCGAGCGCCCGCCGTCCGGCTCTGCTGCCACCGCGTTCGTGGGCACGCAGGCCCTCGGTCAGCTGCCAGCCGATGGTGAAGACGGGGTTGAGCGCGGTGGACGGCTCCTGGAACACCATCGCGGCATGCGTACCGCGCAGGGCGCGCAGCCGGGCCCGGGACGCGGTGAGCACGTCCTCCTCGGGCTCCGAGGTGCCGTCGCCGAGCAGGACCCGGCCGCGCACGGTCGCGGTGGCGGGCAGCAGACCGAGGACCGACCGGGCGGTGACGGTCTTGCCGCTGCCGCTCTCGCCGACCAGGGCCAGCACCTCTCCGGGGGCGACGGAGAGGCTGACCCCGCGGACGGCGGGTGCCGAGCCGGCATCGGTGGCGAAGTTGACGTACAGGTCCTCGATGCGCAGCAGGTCACTCATCGTCCCCGCCTCCGTCCCCGAGAGCGATGGACGAACCGGCGCGGTGCCGCAGCCGCGGGTCGGCCAGGTCGGTCAGGCCCTCGCCGAGCAGGGTGGTGCCCAGGACCGTGAGGACGATGCCCAGTCCGGGCGGGATCGCCGTCCACCAGATGCCCGAAGTGACGTCGGCGACCGCGCGGTTGAGGTCGTATCCCCACTCGGCGGCGGAGTTGGGCTCGATGCCGAAGCCGAGGAAGCCGAGGCCGGCGAGGGTGAGGATGGCCTCCGACGCGTTGATCGTGAAGATCAGCGGGAGCGTGCGCACCGAGTTGCGCAGTACGTGCCGGGTCATGATGCGCCACGGTCCGGTGCCGATCACCCGGGCCGCGTCGACGAACGGCTCGGCCTTCACCCGGATCACCTCGGCCCGTACGACCCGGAAGTACTGCGGTACGAAGGAGACCGCGACCGCGCAGGCGGCCGCGCCGAGGCCGCCGACGAGGCTCGACCGGCCCCCGCTGATCACGATCGACATGAGGATGGCGAGCAGCAGCGGCGGAAACGCGTACAGCGCGTCCGCGAGGCCCACCAGCAGCCGGTCCAGCCGGCCGCCGAGGTAGCCGGAGACCAGGCCGAGCACGGTGCCCGGCACCACCGACAGCAACAGCGCGCTCACGATGATCAGCAGCGCGGTGCGCGCGCCCCAGACCGTCCGGGACAGGACGTCGTACCCGGCGATGGTCGTGCCCAGGGGATGGGCGCCGCTCGGCTGCTGCTGGGAGCCGAACAGACCGTCGCCGTCGCGGAGTTGGGCGTAGCCGTGCGGGGCGAGCAACGGTCCCAGCAGGGCGGTGAGGACGAACAGCCCGGTCAGGACCAGGCCGGTGAGCAGCATGGCGCGCTGCACCCCCGCGCCCGTCCGCAGCCGCAGCGGCAGCCGTCGTACCGGAACCAGTGTCATGGCTCAGTACCTCACTCGTGGGTCGATCAGCGCGGCGACGACGTCGACGAGGAAGTTCGTCACCGCCACGACGACGGCGAACAGTGCCACGATGCCCTGCACGGCCGGGAAGTCACGGACCGTCAGGTAATGGGCGAGCTCGTAGCCGAGGCCCTTCCACTCGAAGGTGGTCTCGGTGAGGACGGCCCCGCCGAGCAGCCCGGCGACCTGGAGTCCCAGCACGGTGACGACGGGGATCAGCGCGGGCCGGGTGGCGTGCCGGGTGACCAGGCGCAGCGGGGCCACGCCCCGGGAGCGGGCGGCCTCGACGTACTCGGCGGAGAGCGTGCCGATCAGGTTCGTGCGCACCAGCCGGAGCAGCACGCCGGCCACGAGCAGGCCCAGGGCCAGCCCGGGCAGTACGGCGTGCCGGAGCACGTCCGTGATCGCCGTGCCGTCGCCGCTGCGCAGGGCGTCGATCAGGTAGACGCCGGTCGTGCTCGTCTGGCCCTGGAGGAAGAGCTGAACGCCGGTGCTCGCCCGGCCCGAGGCGGGCAGCCAGCCGAGCCAGATCGCGAAGACCAGCTTCAGCAGCAGGCCCACGAAGAACACGGGTGTGGCGTAGGTCAGGATCGCGAACAGCCGCAGGACCGCGTCGGGCGCCCGGTCGCGGTACGAGGCGGCGACCATGCCCAGCGGGACGCCGATGACCAGGGCCACCAGCAGCGCGTAGCAGGCGAGTTCGACGGTGGCCGCACCGTACGTGCCGAGGACGTGCGTCACCGGCTCGTTGTCGGTGACCGTGCGGCCGAAGTCGCCGGTGGCCAGCGAGCGCAGGTAGTCCAGGTACTGGGTGAGCAACGGCCGGTCGTAGCCCGCCTGGTGGAGCTTGGCCTGGAGCTGGTCCGGGGTGAGGCGGTCGCCGAAGGCGGCGGTGATCGGGTCGCCGGTCAGCCGCATCAGGAAGAAGACCAGACTGACCAGGATCAGCACGGTCGGGATGATGAGGAGGAAGCGGACCACCAGGTACCGGGCGAACCCGTACCCGGCGGCGCCGTCGGCCGGAGTGGCGACGGCGCCGGGGGGCTCCTGCGTCAGCGTGCTCACTTCTTCGAGAGCCCAGCCCAGCGGAACTGGTACGTCGCGTCCAGCTCGGCCGGCACCCCGCTGACGTCGCTGCGGGTGACGATGGCGGTGGACCCCTGGAGCAGCGGCAGCAACGGCACCTGCGCGGCTGCTCGGTCCTGCGCCTGCTTCAGCAGCTCGGTCCGCTTCGCCGCGTCCGTCTCGGTCTCCTCCTTCGTGATGAGCGCGCGCACGGTGGAGTCGTCGTAGCCGTTGGCGACCCAGCTGTTCGCCGAGTAGAAGGGCGAGAGGTAGTTGTCGGCGTCGAGGTAGTCGGCGTACCAGCCGAGCTGGTAGAGCGGGTAGAGGTGCTTGACGCGGTCCTTGCCGTACTGGGTCCACTCGGTGGACTGCAGGTTCACCTTGAACAGCCCGGTGGCCTCCAGCTGGGACTTGACCAGCGCGTACTCGTCGGCCGACGACGAGCCGTAGTGGTCGCTGTTGTACTGGAGACTGAGCGTCACCGGGGTGCTCACCTTCGCCGCCTTCAGCCGGGCCGCCGCGGCTGCCCTGCCGGGGCCGCCGTTCTTGTCGCCGTAGAGCGACTTGAAGGAGGGGGTGGCGCCGGTGAGGCCGTCCGGGACGGAGCTGTAGAGCGGCTGGTACGTGTCCTTGTAGACCTGCTGGGCGAGTTGGGACCGGTCGACGGAGTCCGCGACCGCCTGCCGAACGGCGAGCGCCTTGTTCGCGTCGGCGTTCTTGGTCTTGGTGCCGTAGGGCTGGGTGGCGAGGTCGAAGACGATGTAGCGGATGCCGTTGCCGGAGCCGGTGTGGACCTTGACCCCCTTCTGCTTGCCGAGGTCGTCCAGGTCGGCGGTGGTGAGCGTGCGGTAGACAGCGTCGATGGTGCCCTGCTGGACGTCGAGCTTCAGATTGCCGGCGTCCGTGTAGTACTTCAGCTGGACGTTCTTGGTCTTCGGCGTGCCCAGTTGCCCCTGGTATGCCGCGTTGGCGGTGAAGGACACCAGTGAGTTCTTGTCGTAGCTCCTGATGCCGTACGGCCCGTTCCACGGCTTGGCCGCGACGATCGACCTGTCGTCGTGGATCTTGTCGGCGGGGAACACCTGCTCGTCCACGATGTAGCCGGCGGCCGTGGAGAGCACCTGCGGGAACAGCGTGTCGTTGGCCGACTTGAGGGTGAAGACCACCGTGGTCGGGTCCGGGGCGGCGACCGAGGCGAGGTTGTACAGCAGCGACGACGGGCCGTTCTCGTCGGCGATCTTCAGGTCCCGGTCGAAGCTGAACTTGACGTCCGAGGAAGTGAGTTCGTGGCCGTTGGCGAACTTCAGACCCTTCTTGAGCGTGACCGTGTACTCCTTGGGCCCGGTCAGCCTGATGCCGGTGGCCAGGTCGGGGGAGACGTCCGCCGAACCGTTCTTCTGGCTGAGCAGGGTCGCGTAGACCTCGCTCTCGACGGTGCCGGAGCCCGCGTCCCACGCACCGGCCGGATCGAGGCTGGTGACCTGGTCGGTCGTACCGACGGTGATCGACGAACCGGAGCTCGCGGTGCTGCCGTCCTTGCTGCTGGTGCACCCGGTCAGGGCCACCAGGAACGCGATGCCGAGGAATGTCGCACCGAGGCCGGAGCGAAGGGGTCTGTACGGCGTCGGGCCGCTGTGGAGTGCCATCAGGTGTCTCTGCTTCCGCGTCGAGGGTGCGTGAACCAGCCCTGGCAAAGGGCTGTGCCACGGCGTGCAACATCACGTGGAAAAAAGGGGAGTTACACCGACGGGCGGTTGTGCTGCCGGCCGGCGGAGGGCGGGATCAGCCCTGACACAGACAGCTGGACACCAGCAGCAGGTCGACATGGAGACGGGAGCACAGCATCAGGGCTCTCGCCATGCCGTCCTCCCGGGTTCTGGCCCGCCTCGGGGCCGATGTGAGCGCACTTGCAGAAAGAAGAGATCCGCCGAGCCTTCACCTGGGGCACCCCACTGCGTCGAGGGTTGCCGTCCGGCCAGCCAGGGCTTGATCGCCGGAACTCGTAGCTCGCGCTCACCGTAGATCGGCTGTTCTGCCGGCGTCAACACCGCCCCGGAACGCCCGGACCCGGCGGAACGCATGGTGGACGCATCCATCCCGGGTGTGCTTTCATCCGGCCATGGAGACCACTGGCCCGGCACACACGGTGCTGCTCGACCCGTTCTGGGTGAGCCGCCGCGCCGACCAGTTCGACCAGGTCTGTTGCTGACCGCCGTCTCACGGCCCGCGACCGCGTTCCTCTCTTCCTGTCTGCTCTTCCCCGCCGCCCTCGACCAGCCCGTATCCCGGGCCGGGCCGTGAGGCACGGTCGGCCGTCGTCGCCGCGAAGGAACTCCCATGGCACAACTCACAGCCCTGCCCGTCATCGACATCTCCCGCTTCCGCGCCCCCGGTACGGACCGGGCCGCCTTTCTCGCCGAACTCCGGTCCGCGGCCCATGAGGTGGGCTTCTTCTACGTCACCGGGCACGGTGTCCCCGCAGCCCTCCGAGACGAGGCGCTGACCGCGGCACGCGCCTTCTTCGCCCTGCCCGAGCAGCAGCGGCTGGAGATCGAGAACCTCAACTCGCCCCAGTTCCGCGGCTATACGCGCACCGGGACCGAGTACACGGCGGGCAGCGCCGACTGGCGGGAGCAGATCGACATCGGCCCGGAGCGCGCGGCGCTGGACACCGGCCCGGACGACCCCGACTACCTGCGCCTGATCGGTCCGAACCAGTGGCCGTCCGCGCTGCCGGAGCTGAAGGACATCGTGCTGCGCTGGCAGGCGGAGGCGCTGCGGGTCAGCCGGGAGGTGCTGCGCGCCCTCGCCGCCGCGCTCGGACAGGACGAGGGCTACTTCGACCAGTGGTTCGACGACGAAGCGGCCGTCCACGTGAAGATCGTGCACTATCCGCCGCGCGTGGCCCAGGACGCCGACCAAGGGGTGGGCGCGCACAAGGACTACGGCTACCTGGCCCTGCTCCAGCAGGACGACGTCGGCGGACTCCAGGTGCAGCGGGAGGACGGCGGCTGGATCGACGTGGTGCCGGTGCCCGACGCCTTCGTGTTCAACATCGGCGAGATGCTGGAGATCGCCACCCAGGGCTATCTCAAAGCCACTCGGCATCGGGTCGTCAGCCCGCAGCCGGGCGTCGACCGCTACTCGATCCCCTTCTTCCTCGGCCCGCGCCTCGACGCGGTCGTCAAACCGCTGGAACTCCCGGCCGAACTGGCCGCGCTGAGCCGGGGCGTCACCGACGACCCGGACAACCCGCTGCTCGCGGCCTTCGGGGAGAACGCGGTTGTCGGCTGGCTCCGCTCGCATCCGCGGGTCGCCGAACGCTGGTGGTCCGACGTCCTCGCCAGGCAGAAGGGCGACCGATGAGCAGCGCGGACTGGGCCTTCGAGACCCGGCAGGTTCACGCCGGCGCGGTCCCCGACCCGGCCACCGGCGCTCGGGCCGTACCGATCCACGCGACCGCCGGTTATGTCTTCCGGGACACCGGGCACGCCGCCGCGGCCTTCGAACTGGCCGATCTCGCCACCCACGCCTACACCCGGCTGTCGAACCCGACCTCCGCGGTGGTGGAGGAGCGGATCGCCGCCCTGGAGGGCGGTGCGGCGGCGGTCGCCGTGGCCAGCGGCCAGGCCGCGACCAGCCTCGCCCTGCTCAACCTGGCCCGCGCGGGCGACCACATCGTCGCCTCGTCGTCCCTGTACGGCGGCACCCGCACCCTCCTCGAGCACACCTTCGCCGACTTCGGGATCGCCGTCACCTTCGTCGACGACCCGGACGACCTGGCCGCCTGGTACACGGCCGTACGGCCCACCACCAAGGCGTTCTTCGGCGAGGCCCTCGGCAACCCGCGCGGCAACGTCCTCGACACCGAGGCCGTCGCCCGCATCGCCCACGAGGCCGGTGTCCCCCTGGTCGTCGACAACACCGTCCTCACCCCCTACCTGCTGCGGCCCCTCGAACACGGCGCCGACATCGTCGTGCACTCCACCACCAAGTTCCTCTCCGGCCACGGCACCGGCATCGGCGGGGTCGTCGTGGACAGCGGGCGCTTCGACTTCGGCGCGGATCCCGGCCGGTGGCCCGGGCTGACCGGCCCCGACCCGACGTACAACGGCTTGTCCTTCTGGGACTCCTTCGCGGAGCTGGGGCTGGCCTACGTGCTGCGCCTGCGTACCCGGCTGGTGCGGGACCTCGGCCCGGCCGTCTCCCCCTTCAACAGCTTCCTGCTTCTTCAGGGACTGGAGACGCTCAGCCTGCGCATCGAACGGCACGTCTCCAACGCCCACGCGCTCGCCGCCTGGCTGGAGGACCAGCCCCAGGTGACGCGGGTGCACTACGCGGCCCTGCCCTCCAGCCCCTGGCAGACCCAGGCCAAGCGCTATCTGCCGCGCGGCGCCGGAGCGGTGCTCGCCTTCGAACTCGCGGGCGGTCTTGAGGCGGGCCGGCGTTTCGTCGAAGGGCTCCGGCTGTTCAGCCATCTCGCGAACATCGGCGACGTCCGCAGCCTCGTCATCCACCCCGCCTCCACCACCCACGCCCAGCTGGACCCCGCCCAGCAGGCCGCGGCCGGGGTCACCCCCGGCCTGGTGCGGCTTTCGGTCGGCATCGAAGGCGTCGACGACCTGATCGCCGACCTCGACGCAGGCCTGAGAGCAGCCGCCGTATGAACCCCACCGCACGCGCCCGAGGAGTCCGACCCGCCATGCGCCGCAGCACCGCCCTCCGCCTCGCCGCCACCGCGGTCCTCACCGGCCTGGCCGCGACCGCCTGCGGCACCGGTGCGGCCGGGGACCCCGCGAACGCCGGACAGACCAGCCAGGCGAACCAGCCCACCGCCATCGACACCGGCGCCACCGTCGACGTACGCCTCGTCCTCGAGCCGACCGGCCTCGACATCTCCGACACGGCGGGTGCGGCCCTCGACCAGATCCTGCTCGACAACATCTACCAGGGGCTGCTCACCCGCGACGAGACCAACAGGATCGAGCCGAGCCTGGCCACGTCCTACGCGCAGTCGTCGGACGGACTCACCTACACCTTCCACCTCGCGAAGAACGCCACCTTCCACGACGGGAGCAAGGTCACCGCGGCCGACGCGGTCTGGTCGTTGCAGCAGGTCACCGCAGCCGGTTCGAAGAACCCCGACGCGGCGGCGCTCGCCTCCGTCAAGAGCGTCTCGGCCACCGACGACCACACCGTCGTCGTCACGCTCAAGCACCGCGACACCGGCTTCACCTGGGGGCTGACGGAACGGGCCGGCATCGTCTTCAAGAAGGGCACCGACTTCTCCTCCCTCGCCGGGAAGGAGAACGGCACCGGGCCGTTCAAACTGCGCGACTGGAAGCGCGGCTCGTCGATCACCTTCGTCCGCGACGACGCCTACTGGGGGAAGAAGGCCAAGGTCGCCAAGGTCGTCTTCCACTACATCAAGGACGACAACGCGGCCAACAACGCCCAGCAGACCGGCCAGACCGACATCGAGACCGCCGCCGACGCCACCCTGCTCCAGCCCTTCTCCGACACGGGCGAGTACACGGTGCTGCGCGGCGACACCACCGACAAGTTCACCCTCGCGTTCAACAACGCCTCGGGACCGACGAAGGACGTGCGGGTACGGCGTGCCATCCGGCGGGCCATCGACAACGCCGGCCTCGTCAAGACCCTCGGCGGCGCCGCCAAGCTGGTTGGCGGACCCGTCCCGGCCACCGACCCCGGCTACGAGAACCTCACCGCCGTCGACGCCTACGACCCCGCGAGCGCCAGGAAGCTGCTCAAGCAGGCCGGTTATGGCAGCGGCCTCAAGCTCACCGTGCAGATACCCAACATCTACCCGACGGAGATCGGCGACTACCTGGCCTCCGAGCTGAAGCAGGTGGGCATTCAACTCACCGTCCGCCAGGTCGAGTTCCAGACCTGGCTCGACTCCGTCTACACCAAGCACGACTACCAGCTCAGCCTCGTCGACCACGCCGAGGCCCGCGACCTGAGCAACTTCGCCAACCCCGCCTACTACTTCGGCTACGACAACGCCGACGTCCAGAAGTGGTACGCCGCCGCCCAGACCGCCACCGGCGACGCCGACCGCGACGCCCTGCTCAAGAAGGCCGCCCGGCAGGTCTCCGAGGACGCCGCCGCCGACTGGCTGTACGTCAACCAGACCCTGACCGTCGTCCGCAGCGGCGTCACCGGCGTGCCGCGCAACTTCACCAGCAACCGCTACGACCTCGCGGACCTCGCCGTGGCGAAGAAGTGAGGCCCGCGTGACCCTGTACATGGTGCGCCGGGCCGCACTCCTCGCGGTGTCCCTGTTCGCCGCCAGCGTGCTGATCTTCCTGGTGCTGCGGCTGCTGCCCGGCGACGTCGCCCAGACCATCGGCGGCATCAAGGCCACCCCGGCCCAGGTCGCGGCCGTCCGCCACGACCTGGGCCTGGACCGGCCCCTGGTCGCCCAGTACGGCAGCTGGATCGGCGGTGTCGTCACCGGTGACTTCGGGCGGTCGGCCCTGGACGGGACATCCGTCTCCGGGCAGCTCGCCGAGAAGTTCGCCGTGACCGGGCCGCTCGCCGCGGGCGCCGTCGTCCTCGCACTCGCCTTCGCCGTCCCCCTGGGCATCCTCGCCGCCGTCCGCCGCGAGTCACGGCTCGGCAGCGCGGTCAACGCCCTCGGGCAGCTCGGCATCGCGCTGCCCACCCTGTGGGTCGGGCTGCTGCTCGTCGTCGTCCTCGCGGTCCAGGTCCGCTGGCTGCCCGCCCAGGGCTTCCCCGTCGACGGCTGGCACGAGCCGGGGCAGGCGCTGCGCAGCCTGGTCCTGCCCTGGCTGACGCTGGCCCTGTCCGAGGGCGCCGTCCTGCTCCGGTTCGTCCGCTCCGCCGTCCTCGACGTCCTGCACCAGGACTGGCTGCGCACCGCCCGCGCCAAGGGCCACACCCGCACCGGCGCACTGGTACGGCACGGGCTGCGCAACGCGGCCGTCCCGGTGGTGTCGGTGCTCGGTCTGCAGATCGCCGCTCTGATCGCGGGCGCGGTCGTCGTGGAGCAGGTCTTCGTGCTGCCCGGTGTCGGCCAGATGCTGATCACGGACGTCGGCAACCGCGACCTGGACAAGGTGCAGGGCGAGGTCCTGCTGCTCACCGGCGCCGTCCTCGTCATCGGCTTCCTGGTGGACCTCGCGCACCGGCTGATCGACCCGAGACTGCGGAGCGCGGTATGAGGATCCCCGTCGTCGCCCGCGCGCTGCTGCGCAGCCGCAGCGGTCTCGCCGGGACCGTCCTCGTCGGCGTCCTCGTCCTGTCCGCGCTGGTCTCCCTCGTGTGGACGCCGTACGACCCGACCCTCGCGCGTCCGCAGGACGGCTGGCTGCTGCCGTTCTCCGGCGGGCACGTCCTCGGCACCGACCGGCTGGGCCGCGACGAGCTGAGCCGGCTGCTGGCCGGCGCCCGCGCCACCCTGCTCACCGCCGTCCTCGCGGCCGCCGTCGCCGCCGTCGTGGGGCTCGCCCTGGCGCTGACGGCGGTGCTGGTGCCACGCTGGATCGGCGCCGCCGTCGTCCAGCTCACAGACGTGCTGATCGCCTTCCCTGTGCTGCTGATCGCGATGATCCTCACCGCGGTGTACGGCGGTTCCACCTGGACCGTGGTCGGCGCCGTCGGCATCGGAACGGGCGTCAACCTCGCCCGTGTCGCCCGCGCCGAGGCCGGGCGCGTGCTGAACACCGACTACGTGCTCGCCGCCCACGCCGCCGGCTCCGGCACCTGGCGGACGGTCCGCAAGCACCTGCTGCCGAACATCGCACCCACCCTCGTGGTGCAGCTCTCGCTCGTGCTCTCCGTGGCGGTGCTCGCCGAGGCGGCCCTGTCGTTCCTCGGGTTCGGGGCACCGGCGCCCGCGGTCTCCTGGGGGCGCATGCTGCACGAGCAGCAGCAGTACATCGCCGCCCGCCCCCTGCTCGTCATCTGGCCCGGGCTCGCCGTCGCCGCCTCCGTCCTCGGGTTCAACCTGCTCGGGGACGGGCTGCGCGAGGCCGCCGACGCACGCCTGCGGGGCCGGGAGGCGGCGTCATGAGCCTGCTGACGGTCAGCGACCTGAGCGTGCGGATCGGCGGTGCCACCGTCGTCGACGAGGTCGGCTTCGAGCTCGCCCCCGGGGAACGGCTCGCACTGATCGGCGAGTCCGGTTCCGGCAAGTCGCTCACCGCTCTCGCGGTGCTGGGCCTGCTGCCCGACGGCGCCCGGGCCACCGGAAGCGTCCGCTTCGGCGAACAGGAACTGCTCGGCCTCGGCGACCGCGCCCTGTCACGCCTGCGCGGCGAGCGCATGGCCATGGTCTTCCAGGAGCCCATGAGCGCGCTCAACCCCCTGATGCGCATCGGCAGACAGCTCTCCGAGCCGCTGCGCCTGCACCGGGGCCTGAACCGGCGCCGGGCCGCGGCCGCCGCCGTGGAACTCGCCGCGCAGGTGGGCCTGCCGGACCCGGAACTCGTCGTCCGCTCCTGGCCCCACCAGCTCTCCGGTGGCCAGCGTCAGCGCGTCGGCCTCGCCATGGCCCTCGCCACCCGCCCGGCGCTGCTGATCGCCGACGAACCCACCACCGCCCTCGACGTCACCGTCCAGGCCGACATGCTCGCCCTGCTGGACGAACTCGTTCGTGAACACGGCACCGCACTGCTGTTCATCAGCCACGACCTCGCCGTCGTAGCCCAGTTGTGCCCGCGGGCCGCCGTGCTCAAGGACGGCCGGATCGTCGAGGCGGGCGCCACCGACACCCTCGTACGGCGCCCGCAACACCCGTACACCCAGCGGCTGGTGGCGGCCGCCCGCGCCACCGGATCGGAGGAGGTCACCCGATGACCGAGCTGCTGAAAGGCACCGGCCTCAGCCGCAGCTTCCGGCTGCCGCGCACCTCGCTGCTCGCCCCGGCCGTCCACCGCCACGCCGTCCAGGACGTGTCACTCGAGCTGCGCGAGGGGCACAGCCTCGGCATCGTGGGGGAGTCCGGCTCCGGCAAGTCGACCCTGGCCCGGCTGCTGCTCGCCCTGGACCGGCCCGACTCCGGGACCGTGCACTACCGGGGGCGCGAGGTGAAGCCGGGCCGGCTGCCCTGGTTCCGGCGCGAGGTGCAGGTCGTGCTCCAGGACCCGATGGGCTCGCTCGACCCGCGCGCCACCGTCCGCGCCATCGTCGCCGAGCCGCTGGAGTGCCTGCGGCTGCCCGGCGACCACGACGACCGGGTGGACGAACTGCTGCGCGCGGTCGGCCTGGACCCGTCCGTGCGCGGCCGGTATCCGCACGAGTTCTCCGGCGGCCAGCGGCAACGCATCGCCCTCGCAAGGGCGTTGGCCCCCGGCCCGAAGGTCCTCGTCGGCGACGAACCCCTCAGCGCCCTCGACGTGTCGGTGCGCGCGCAGATCCTCGCCCTCCTCGACGACCTCGCCGAGGCCTACGGACTGACCCTGCTGCTCGTCTCGCACGACATCGGCGTCGTACGGCGGCTCTGTACCGACGTGCTGGTGATGAAGGACGGCCGAGCCGTCGAACAGGGACCGGCCGCCACCGTGCTGGCCGAGCCCCGCCACCCGTACACACGCCGCCTGCTGGCCGCCGTACCCCGGCTGCCCGCATGACCGGGAGGACCGCATGACCTCGCACTCCGCACGCCGCCTCACCCTGGGAGCCCTCGTGCACGGCTCCGGCGGCCACATCGCCGGCTGGCGGCACCCCGACGCCCGCCCCGACGGACAGCTCGACTTCGCCTTCCACGCCGACCTTGCCCGGACCCTCGAACGCGGCCGGTTCGACGCCCTGTTCGTCGCCGACGTCGTCGCCGTCTGGGGACACCAGCTGGACTCCCTGTCCCGCACCGGCCGCGCCGAGCACTTCGAACCGCTGACCCTGCTGGCCGCGCTGTCCCTGGTGACCGAGCACATCGGCCTGGCGGCGACGGCGACCACGACCTACAACCACCCCTTCCACATCGCCCGGAAGTTCGCCTCCCTGGACCACATATCAGGCGGCCGCGCGGCCTGGAACGTGGTCACCTCCGTCGTACCCCTGGAGGCCGCGAACTTCGGCTACGACAGCCACCTCGAACACGAGCTGCGCTACCGGCGCGCCGACGAGTTCGTGCAGGTCGTCAAGGCGCTCTGGGACAGCTACGACGACGAGGCGGTCGTACGGGACAAGGAGGGCGGCCGCTACTACGACCCGGCCGGACTGCACACCCCCCACCACCGCGGCGAGCACTTCGCGGTCCGCGGCCCGCTGAACATCTCCCGGCCGCCGCAGGGCCATCCGGTGGTGTTCCAGGCCGGATCATCCGAGACCGGACGGGAGTTCGCGGCCCGGCACGGCGAGGTGCTCTTCACGACCCAGCACGAACTGGCCGCCGCCCAGGCCTTCTACGCCGACATCAAGGCGCGCGCGGCCGCCCACGGGCGAGCCCCCGCCCACGTCCTGGTCTGGCCGGGCCTCACCCCGCTCGTCGCGCCCACCGAGACCGAGGCCCGGCGGCGCCTCGCCGAACTTCAGGACCTCATCCACGACGACGTCGCCCGCCGCCTCGTCCAGGACAACATCGGCGACGTCGACCTGACCGGCCGCCCGGTGGACGGCCCGCTGCCCGACATCCCCGGGACCAACCGCAGCAAGTCGCGCCGCGAGCTGCTGCTGAAGCTCGCGCACGACGAGAAGCTGACGATACGTCAGCTGGCCCACCGGTTCGCCGCGGGGGCGGCGGTGGCCGGCACGCCGGAGCAGATCGCCGACCACATCGAGACCTGGTTCCGCGCCTACGCCGCCGACGGCTTCAACGTCTCCTTCCCCTACCTGCCCGGCCCCGCCGAGGACTTCGTCGACCAGGTCGTGCCCCTGCTCCAGCAGCGCGGGCTGCTCCGCACCGAGTACGAGGGCAGCACCCTGCGCGAGAACCTCGGACTGCCGAGGCCCGCGGCCCGTGACCGACGCCTCCAGGAGACGGGACGATGAGCCGCCGCACCGGCCGAAGCCGGGGCGATCAGCTCCATCTGAACGCCTTCCTCAAGCCGCCGGGGGAGTACCTGGCCGCCTGGCGGCACCCGGACACCGCCGCCGACGCCGGGGTGAACATCCGGGAGGTCCTCACCTTCGCCCGGACCGCCGAACGGGCCGCCTTCGACGCGGTGTTCCTCGCCGACCTCGTCGGCGTGCCGTTCGCGAGCGAGGACGTGCTCAGCCGGGTCAGCGTGGTCAACGACTCCTTCGAACCGACCACCCTGCTCGCCGCGCTCGCCGCCGGCACCTCCCGGATCGGCCTCATCGCCACCGCCTCGACCAGCTACAACGAGCCCTACCACGTGGCCCGCGCCTTCGCCTCCCTCGACCACATCTCCGGCGGCCGGGCCGGCTGGAACGTGGTGACCTCCCTCAACGACGGAGAGGCCCAGAACTTCGGCCTCGACAGCCACCTCGACCACGCCACCCGGTACGAGCGCGCCGAGGAGTTCCACGACGTCGTCACCGGGCTGTGGGACTCCTTCGAGGACGACGCCTTCCGCCACGACCAGGCCGACGGCATCTACTTCGACCCGGCCAAGCTGCACGCCCTGAACCACGAGGGCAAGCACCTCAAGGTCGCCGGCCCCCTCAACATCGCCCGGCCCCCGCAGGGGCACCCGGTCCTCGTGCAGGCGGGCGCCTCCGAGGCGGGCAAGACCCTCGCCGCCCGCGTCGCCGACGTGATCTTCTCGGGCATCAAGGACCTCGGCCGGGCCCAGGAGTTCTACGCCGAGATCAAGGACCGCGCCGCCGCCCACGGCCGCGACCCCGACCACCTCAAGGTCCTCCCGGCGCTGTCCGTCATCACCGCGCCGACCGAGTCCGAGGCACGCGAGAAACACGCCCGCCTCATCGAACTCCTGCCCCCGCAGGTGGCGTTGGCCGACCTCTCGTACTGGCTCGGCGGCTTCGACCTCAGCCCCTACCCCCTGGACGGACCGCTTCCCGAACTCCCGGTCTCCAACCAGTCGCAGACCGCGCAGCAGCAGATCTACGAGGACGCCCGCCGCGACAACCTCACCATCCGCGATCTCGTCCGCCGGGTCGCGGACGACGACCGGACGATCACCGGTACCCCGGAACGGATCGCCGACCACATCGAGGAGTGGTTCCAGGGGCGTGCCGCCGACGGCTTCAACGTGGTCTTCCCCTATCTGCCGGGCACGCTGGACGACTTCGCCGACCTGGTCGTCCCCGAACTGCGCCGCCGCGGCCTGTTCCGTACCGCGTACACGGGCACCACGCTCCGCGACCACCTCGGGCTGCCCCGGCCGCCCAGGACCTCCTGACCACGCACCCGCACCCGCCGGAGAAGAAGGAGAACGTCATGACCACCGTCGCCCACCTCGACATCCGCAAGGCAGGCTCACGCTTCGGCGCCGAGATCGCCGGCGTCGACCTCACCGCGCCCGTCGACGACACCACCGCCGAGGAACTGCGCCGGGCCTTCCGCGAGCACAAGGTCCTCGTGTTCCGCGGCCAGCACCTCACCCCCGATCAGCAGGTGGCCGCCGTCAGCGTCTTCGCGCGGCCCTTCGACCACCCGACCGCCGTGAAGCACCCGGCCAACCCGCTGGTCTACCCGTACAACGTCAAGCAGACCGGCAAGGCCAGCACCTGGCACATCGGCGGCCTGTGGCGCGATCCCGTCTTCGCGATCGAGTCCCTGACCTACGAGGTGGTGCCCGAGCTGGGCGGACACACCCTGTGGGCGGACCTCCAGGCCGCGTACGACGACCTGTCCGAACCCTTCAAGGTGCTGCTGGAATCGGTCGGCGCCCTCTACGACGGCAACGCGGAGAACTACGCGCAGGGCAGCAGGAAGAACGCTCCCGGCGAACCCGTCGAGCACCCGGTCGTCCTCACCCACCCGGTCACCGGACGCAAGGGCCTCTTCATCAGCAGCTCGGCCAAGCAGCTCACCGGAGTGACCCCGGCCGAGAGCAAGGTGCTGCTCGACCATCTGCTCCGGCACGCCTCCTCGCCCGACTACACGATCCGGTTCGGCTGGAAGCCCGGCGACTTCGTCCTCTGGGACAACCGGGCCACCTGGCACTACGCGGTCGACGACTACGGCGACGGCGAGCGCGTCTACCGCAAGGTCCTCGGCGTGGAGCCGGACGCGGGCGTCACCCAGCGGTCCGCCTGAATGCTCCCGGGAGAAGACCGCGCCGCCCGGCGGGTACTGCTGGTGTGCATGGCCGCCGGGGCAACCACTTTGCTGGACCAGGCAGTTCTCAACATCGCCGTCCCGAGCATGCGGCACTCGCTCGGGGCCGGCGCGGCGGACGTCCAGTGGATCGTGGCCGGCTACTCCCTGACCTTCGGGCTGGCCCTGGTGCCCGGGGGCAGCCTCGGCGACCTCCATGGACGCAAGCGGTTCTTCCTCGCCGGCGTGGCCGTATTCCTCCTCGCGGGGGTGGCGGCCGCGACCGGCGGCGGGCCGGGGACCGTGATCGCGGCGCGGCTGGTGCAGGGCGCCGCCGCGGGGCTCGTCAACTCCCAGGTGATCGGCACCATCCAGGACGTGTTCCACGGGCTCGACCGCGGCCGGGCGCTCGGCCTCTACGCGGTGACGGGCGGCGTCGCCGCGGCCCTCGGCCCACCGCTCGGCGGCGTGCTGGTCGCCGGGCTCGGCCCCGAGGCCGGCTGGCGGTACTGCCTGCTGCTGAGCGCACCGTGCGCGGTGATCACCCTGGCCCTCGCGGCCCGCTGGCTGCCACCGCCCCGGCGCACCGCCCGCGACTCCCGGCTGGACGTCCTCGGCCTCACCCTGGCCTGCGGATGCACACTGACGCTGATGATGCCGTTCATCCGCACACCGGACAGCGGGGGACAGGCACTCCTGTGGGCGGCCGGCGTGGCCGTCCTGGCCTGCGCGTTCACCGCGCACCAGCGCCTGCGGGTCCGCAGCGGCCGGGTGCCGCTGGTCCATCGGGCGCTCGCGTCGTCGAGGCCGTACATGCTGGGCACGGCCGTGGCCATGGCCCAGTTCGGTTCCTCGATCGCCGCGTCCCTGGTGCTCACCGTCTTCCTCCAGGACGGGCTCGGCCTGTCCGCTCTCCTCACGGCGGCGATCTCGCTGCCCTCGGCGATCGCGATGGGCGTCTCCTCGGCACTGGCCTGGCGGCTGGTGCGGCGGATCGGACCGCGTACGGTGAACATCGGCCTGGCGCTGGGCGTCTGCGCCGCCGTGGGCGGGGCGGTGGCCGCGCTCCTCGCGCCCTCCGGCGCCCTGCCGGCCCTCCTCGCCGTGACCCAACTGCTGTCGGGCGCGGCCGGCGGGCTCTCCGTCTCGCCCAACCAGACCCAGGTCCTTCAGCACGCGCCGGCCGAGGCCGCCGGTGTGGGCGGTGGCATCCTGCAGATGGCCCAGCGGATCGCGGCGGCGGTCTGCGTCAGCGCAGTGTCGGCGGTGTATCTGCACTCCTCCGCCTCCGGCTCGTCCGGGGGCAGCGGTCCACGCGCCGCGTACGCGTTCGCCTCCTGCGTCTGCGCCGGGCTGCTCGCCGCCGCGCTGGTGCTGTCGCGACTGCGCGGGGCCGCCCCCGCACCCCGTTCACCGAGACCCGAGCCCGCGGTGCTGAGGAGTCCCCGAGGCGACCGGCACCACGACGACCGCAGCCCGCAAGAACGGTAGGAGACACGCAAGTCCCCGATCCACACCCTGCTGATCAACCCGCAGCACATCGCCGGACGGGCGCGAGGCGGCCCTGAACCCTCCGTGGTCCGACGTCAGTCGAAGCGCTCCACGCGGATCCGGTGCACGGGCTGGCCCAGCCCGGCGAGCAGCCGGGAGGCGTGCTCGGCGAAGGCGTTGGAGCCGCAGACGTACGCCTCCCAGCCCCCGGCAGGAGGCCGCGCCAGGTGCGGCTCCAGATGGGCGGCCGAGAGACGGCCGGGCCGGACTCCCGGCGGGCCCGTGCGGGTGAAGACGGGGGTGGTCTCGGCCCCGTACTCGTCCGCGTAGATCAGGTCCTCCGGGGTGCGCGCCGACACCAGCAGGCGCACCGGGACGTTCAGCCGGCGCAGGCGGTGGTCGCGGACCATCGACATCAGCGGCACGACGCCGGAGCCGGCGCCGAGCAGCAGGGCCGGCCGGTCGCCGGGCCAGGCGAAGAACCCGCTGAGCGGGCCGCGCACCTCGACGGTGTCGCCGGGGCGCGCCACCGTGTGGAACCAGCCGGACACCTCGCCGCCCTCGACGTGGTCGAGGGTGAGCTCGACGTGGCCGCGGTCACCGGGCGCCGACGCGATGGAATAGTGGCGCTGCGCGACGTACCCGTCGGCAGCCGTCAGACGCAGCATCAGATGCTGGCCGGGCAGATGGCCCGCCCAGCCGGGCACGGCGAACCGGAACGTCGAGGCGCGCGGTGTCTCGCGGCGGACCTCGACGAGGCGGGCCGGCTGCCAGGTGGCCGAGGCGCGGTTGCTCACGGCGATCCGTCCCGGCACGGCGAACCGGGTCGGGGGAGCGAAGGTCCCGGGCGCGTTGTCAGTCACCGGCGTACCGCTCCTCGTTCCAGGGGTTTCCGCGGGCGTGGTAGCCGTTCTGCTCCCAGAAGCCCGGCTCGTCGTGGTCGAGGAGGCGCAGCCCCGCGATCCACTTGACGCTCTTCCAGAAGTACAGGTGGGGCACCACGAGCCGGGCCGGTCCCCCGTGTCCGGGGTCAAGCGGCTCGCCGCCGAACTCCCAGACGATCCACGCGCGTCCGCCCGTCAGATCGGACAGCGGCAGGTTCGTGGTGTATCCGGTGTGCGCGTACGCGACGGCATGCGTGGCCGAGGAGTGCGGGCGGGCGAGGTCCAGGAAGCTGTCCAGGGACGCCCCGCCGAACCTCACCCCGAACTTCGACCAGCCGGTGACGCAGTGGATGTCCCCCTCGTACACGGACCGAGGCAGCGCGTGCGCCTCGTCCCAGGACCAGGTGCGCTCCTCGGCCACCAGGCCGCCGACGCGGAACGTCCAGTCCGCGGGTGTGAGGTCGGGGGTGACCTCGGCGGACAGCACGGGCCAGGAGTCGCCCGCGTCGTACTGGCCGGGCGGCAGCCGTGGATCGCGGTCGTCGGCGCGTGAGCGTCCGGTGAAGCCCCGGGTGACGGTCATGCCAGGACCTCCAGGTCGGGCCCTGTGCCCGGGGCCGGGCGTCCCGCCGGACCGGACCGTGCGTCCAGGCCGGACCGTGCGTCCAGGCCGGACAGTGCGTCCAGGTCCGACAGGGCCTTCAGGGCGGCGGCCTCGTCGAGGGTGGTGAGCGTGCGGTCGCGCATCAGCACCCGTCCGTCGACGATCGTGTCCCGTACGTCGGAGGAGTGAGCGGCGTAGGCGAGCATCGACCACACGTCGTGGCGCGGGGTGAGATGGGGCCTGTCGAGGTCCAGCACGATCAGGTCCGCGCGCTTGCCCGCTTCCAGGGAGCCCAGTTGCGCGTCGAGGCCGAGCGCGCGGGCGCCCTCGATCGTCGCCATGCGCACGGCCTGCTCGGCGCCGACCGCCGTGGGGTCGCCGCCCGCCTTGTGCACGAGCGCGGCCTGCCGCACCGCCCCCAGCAGGTCGAGGGTGTTGGAGCTGACCGCGCCGTCGGTACCGAGCCCGACGGTCACGCCCGCACTGAGCAGCCGCGGTACGGGAGCGATGCCGCAGCCGAGCTTGAGGTTCGACACCGGGCAGTGGGCGACCGAGGTGCCGGTGCGGGCCAGCGCCATGACCTCGGGTCCCGTCAGGTCCACGGCGTGGGCGAGCAGCAGGTCGGGCCCGAGCAGCCCGAGCGAGTCCAGCAGTTCCACGGGCCGCCTGCCGTGGGCCACCTCGACCGTGGCGACCTCGACGGCGTTCTCCGCGGCATGCATGTGCAGCAACGCACCGAACTCCCGGGCCAGCGCGCCGATCTGCGTCAGCTGCTCCGGAGACAGCGTGTAGGCGGAGTGCGCGAAGAGGACGGGCCGGGTGCCGGGCCCGGCGCGCCGCGCCGCCAGATCGCGGCGGGCCCAGTCGAGGCGGTCCTCATAGGCGATGCCGTCGGCCGGGTCCGGTACGTCCATGAAGGTGGGGCCGGTGTGCAGCCGCCAGCCCGCCTCCCGCGCGGCGCGCTCGGCGGCCTCGTGGAACCAGTACATGTCCAGGGCGGAGGTCACGCCTGCCCGTACGCTCTCGGCGACCGCGACGCGGACCGCCGCGGCCACGTTCTCCGGCGACAGCAGCTCGCCCTCCCAGCGGATCACCCGTTCCAGGAACCCCTGCAGCGTCACGTCGTCGGCGCGGCCGCGCAGCAGCGTCATCGCCAGGTGGGTGTGGGTGTTGACGAGGCCGGGCATGACCAGGCAGCCGGTCGCGTCGAGGGTGTCGGCGGCGGCGTACCGGGCACGCAGTTCCTCCGCGGGGCCGACGGCCAGGATCTCGCCGTCCCGGACGGCTACCGCCCCGTCGCGTGCGAGGGTGCCGGCGTCGTCGACCGCGAGGACGTCACCGCCGTGCACGAGGAGATCGGCAGGGACGGTCACGCCTGATCCCCTTCCGAGGCAGACTCCTCCGCCAGGAGCCGCAGGGCCTCCAGAGAGACGACGGCGCCGCGCTCCACGCCCCGCACCACGACCTCGCGGTGGGGGTCGTAGTGGCCCGTCGACAAAGGTGCGCCCTCGTCGACCAGTTCGTCCGCGTTCGCGCCGTCCACGACGAGCACGCCGCCCGCGACGAGCCCGCGCAGCGAGGCGGTCACGAGCAGCGCCGACAGCTCCATCTCGATCGCGGCGAGCCCGGCCCTGTCGTACGCGTTCAGCGGGAGCAGCCCCGGCTGGAAGGCGGCCCGGGTCCACACGATGCCCCGGTGGTGCGGGGCGGCCGCCTCGTGTGCGGCGCGCCGGAGTGCGAACACCGCCTCGGGGGCGGACACGGCCGGGTACTCGGGCGGCAGCAGTTGCTGGGTCACGCCGTCGTCGCGTACGGCCGCCTCCGCGATGACGAGGTCGCCGTCCCGGATCCCGGGCTTCATCGCGCCCGCGGTGCCGAACCGCAGGAGTGTGCGGACACCGGCGTCCGCCAGCTCCTGGAAGAGCAGTATGGCGCCCGGCGCACCGACCCCGTGCGAGGCGACGGTGACCGGCAGGCCCTTCCAGCTGCCGTGGAACACCCGGTATTCGCGGTGGTGCGAGATCTCCTCGGCCCCTTCCAGCAGCGCGGCGACGGCCGCCGCGCGCGCAGGGTCGCCGACCACCAGGGCACGGGGCGGCAGGCCGGTTCGGGGTATGCGGGTGACGGGCAGCAGGTCGTTGGTCATGAAGCGACTCCGGAAGGTCCGGTGGAACGGGCGGAACGGGTAAGACGGGTGGTACGCGGGGTGCGGCCGCGGCGCCGGGCGGTGGTGAGGAACAGAGCGCCCAGGGTGACGACGTACGGCGCGGCGTCGGTCGCCTGCTGGGGCAGGCCGAGGCCCTGGAGGCGGAAGCCCGCGGCCTCCGCGATGCCGAACAGCAGCGCGGCGAGCAGCACGCCGAGCGGCATCGCGCGGCCGAGCATGACGGCCACGACGGCGATCCAGCCACGGCCGGCCGTCATGTTCTCGGAGAACAACGTGACGTTGCCGAGGGCGAGTTGTGCTCCGGCGAGCCCGCACAGCACCCCGGACAGGAGCACCGCCGCGTACTTGTGGCGGGCCGGGTTCACGCCGAGCGTCGCCGCGGCGTCCGCAGCCTCGCCGACACCGCGCAGCCGCAGCCCCCAGACGTGCCGGGACAGCAGCACGGCGGCGACCACGACGGCGGCCCACGCCACATATGTCAGCGGCGAGAAGCCTCCGACGACCGGGAGCCCGGCGAGGCTCGGGTCGTCGAAGGTGCCCTGCACCCCGAAGACCGTGCGGAGCAGGAAGCTGGTCAGGCCCGCGGCGAGGAGGTTCATGGCCACGCCGAGGACCACCGCGTCACCGCGCAGCGTGACCGTACCCACGGCGAGGACGAGTGAGTACGCGGCGGACGCGAGGGCGGCCGCCAGCACACCGAGCCACGGGCTGCCGGTGAACCAGCTGGTGGACACGGCGGTGAAGCAGCCCACGAGCATCAGGCCCTCGAGGCTGATGTTGAAGACGCCCGCGCGCTCGCACAGTGCGCCGCCGAGCGCGGCCAACAGGATCGGGGTGAGCGCGCGCAGCACGGACATGACGAAGTCGGAGTCGAAGAACATCAGGCCGGCTCCCCCTGGGCGACGGGCTCCCGGTCGGCTGCCGCCACGCGTCTGCGCGGGAGACGCAGCCGGGCCGCGAGAAAGACGATGACGACGGCCTGCAGCACCTGGGTCAGCTCGCGCGGCACCTCGGTGGTGCGCTCCATGGCGAGGCCGCCGACCTGCAGCACGGCGAAGAAGAACGACGCGAGGACCGTGCCCAGCGGGGCGGCCGACGCGAGGAGCGCTGCGGTCAGGCCCGTCCAGGTGTAGCCGGGCGAGGTGAGCGAGCCGTCGAGGAACCGGTACGGGAAGCTCAGCACGCCGATCGCGCCCACGAGCCCGGCCAGCGCCCCGGAGGTCGCCGTCAGGCGCAGCGTCAGCCCCTGGCGGTCCACGCCCGCGTAGGCGGTGAAGCGGGAGTTGAGGCCGGTCATCCGGATCTCGTAGCCGACGGCCGTGCGGGAGTCGGTGAACCAGTACGCGGCCGCGCCGAGCGCCACCAGCAACAGCCCCACCGTCACGGTCGACGAACCGAAGGCGGGCAGCGCCACGCCCGCGGGCAGTTGCCGCGTCTGCGGCAGGCTGGAACCCGCCTCCTTGAGCGGATAACGGGCCAGATAGGAGGCCAGGCTGACCGCCGGATAGCTGAGCAACAGGCTGCTCACCAGGAGCGGAACCCCGAGGCGGTTCTCGCACAGCGCCGCGAGCGCGGCGTACGCGCCGCCGGCCGCCATCCCGGCGAGCAGCGCGAGCACCACGGTGAGGGACGGGGGCAGCGGCGAGTACAGCCCGGTGACGGCGGCGGTGATCCCGCCCAGCACCATCTGCCCGTCGCCGCCGAGGTTGATGAGCCCGGCGCGCAGCGGGACGGCCAGCGCGAGCGCCATTCCCAGCACACTGGTGAGGGTGGTCAGCGTCGCGCCGATCCCGTCGGCCCCGAGCGATCCCGTGACGACGGCGCCGTACGCCGCGAACGGATCGGCGCCGGTGCCGACGAGGAACAGCGCGCCGATGACGACCCCGGCGAGCAGGGAGAAGACGACGGGGGAGCGCAGCGCCTTCGATGCCCACGTCACGTCCGGTATGCGGGCCATGTCAGTCCTCGTCTCCGTCCTGCACGGCGGCGGGCCGCTGCGCCGTGCCGCCGGCCATCGCCAGGCCGAGCGTGCGTTCGTCCGCCGAGTCCTTCGGGTACGCGGCCGTGACCCGGCCCTCGTACATCACCAGGACCCGGTCCGAGAGCCCGCGGATCTCGCTGAGCTCGGCCGAGACCAGCAGGACGGCATGGCCCGCGTCGCGGTAGGCGACTATCTGGTCGTGGATGTTCTGGATGGCACCGATGTCGACGCCCCGGGTGGGCTGCTCGACCAACAGCAGCGGGGCGTCGTGGGCTAGTTCGCGTCCGATCAGCAGCTTCTGCAGGTTGCCGCCGGAGAGCGTCGCCGCGGGCAGTCCGGGCGTGGCCGCCTTGATGCCGAAGCGTTCGACGAGACGCCGCGCGTGGGCGCGTACGGCCGCGCGCGGCAGCAGACCGCGCCGGGCGGACAGCGCCGTGCGGTGGTGGCCCATCGCCAGGTTGTCCGCGACGGACGCGGCGGGGGCGGTGCCCACCGCGTGCCGGTCCTCGGGCACGTAGGCGAGGCCTGCGGCGCGGTGCCCGGCCGCCGAGGCGTGCGTGACGTCCCGGCCGCAGAGGGTGACCCGGCCGGCGGTGACCCGGCGCAGCCCGGCCAGTGCCTCGACGAGCTCGCTCTGGCCGTTGCCCGCGACGCCCGCGACACCCACGATCTCGCCCGCGCGGACCGTCAGGTCGACGTCGCGTACGGCGCCGCCCGCGCTGAGCCCGGTGACGTCGAGCACGACGTCCCCGGGGGCGCCGGGTGCGTGCACGCGGTCCAGGTCCACCGAGCGGCCGGTCATCGCCGCCGCGATCTCGTCGGCGGTGGTCTCGGCGGTACGCAACCGTGCGGCGACCCGGCCGTCGCGCAGGACCGTGACGTTGTCGCTGACCTCCAGCACTTCGCGCAGCTTGTGCGTCACGAGGATCACCGTGCGGCCCTGCGCGGCGAGTGACTTGAGCACGGCGAACAGGGCGTCGGCCTCGGCCGGCGTGAGCACCGCGGTCGGTTCGTCGAGGATGAGGGTGCGGGCGCCGCGGTGGAGCAGCTTCAGGATCTCCACGCGCTGCCGCAGCCCCACCGGCAGGTCGCCGACCCGGGCGTCCGGATCGACGAAGAGGCCGTGCTCCTCGGCGAGTTCGCGTACGCGGCTGCGCGCGGCGGCCCGGTCCACGAACCCGAACCGGCGCGGCTCGGCCGCGTAGACGACGTTCTCGGCGACGGTCAGCGAGTCGAACAGCTTGAAGCTCTGGTGGACCATTCCGAGCCCGGCGGCCATCGCGTCCCCCGGGTCACCGAAGGACACCTCGCGCCCGTCGATGCGCACGGAACCGGCGTCGGGCCGCTCCATCCCGTACAGCACCGACATCAGCGTGGACTTGCCGGCGCCGTTCTCACCCATCAGGGCGTGGATCTCGCCGCGCCGGACGGTCAGGTCGACGGCGTCGTTGGCGAGCGTGCCGGGGAACCGCTTGGTGATGCCCCGCAGTTCCACGGCGGCGCCGCCTCCGGCCGGGGCCTGGACGGCCCCGGCCGGACGGTCACCTGGCTGCGGGGTCATCGACCGTCAGCTCACCGGAGACTATCTGGTCACGCAGCGCCTTGACCTTGGTCAGGACGTCCTTGTGCTGGGCGATCACGCACTTGGACGAGTCGACGCCGGCCTCCAGCCCCGTCAGGCCGATGCCGCCCTCCTTCAGGCCGTACGACACGGTCGTGCCCGTCTTGCCGCCCAGGACCGCCTCGACGCCCTTCTCCACGGCGACGTCCGTGCGCTTGATCACGTTGTCGACGACGGTGCCGGGCGCCGACGGGCACTGGTTGACGTCGACGCCGTACGCGAAGGCGCCCTTGGCCTTCGCGGCCTCGAAGACGCCGTAGTTGCCGGCCGCGGCGGCTGCCATGATCTGGTCGTAGCCCTTGGACAGCAGGGTGTTCGCCTGCTCCTTGGCGCGGGCGGAGTCGTCGAAGGGGGACTGGCCGCCGACGAAGCGGGTGGACGTCGCGGTCTTCGCGGCGACCTTCCTGGCGCCGGCCGCGAACGGGTCGCTGTAGCGGCGGAACTGGGGGGTGTCGAGCACGTCCACCGCACCGACCCTGCCCGACTTGCTGAGCAGGCCCGCCTCGGCGCCCGCGAGGTAGACGGCCTCGTGCTCGCGGAAGACCGCGCAACTGACGTTCTTGTACGTCTTCGTGGTGCACGCGTCGACCATCAGGAACTGCTGCTTCGGGTTCTTCCCGGCCTGCTGCGCGACGATGTCGGCGAACTCGAAGCCGACCACTACGACGACGTCGGGCTTGGCGTCGACGGCGGCCTGGACGTTCTGCTGCTGGGAGGCGGTGTCCGTGGACTCGTAGACCTTCGAGGTCCCGTCGTGCTGCTTCGCCGCGTCCTTGATGCCGGTGACGGCGAGCTTCAGGAACTCGTTCTCGCCGACGGAGTCCGGGGTGACGAGGGTGAAGGACTTGCCCCTGCCGCCCGCGGAGGCGGACGTGCCGTCCTTCTCGGCGGCCGCGTTGCAGGCGCCGGCGAGGAGGACGGTGCCGGCGGCGAGCGCGGTCAGCTGGAGGGTACGGCGGTGTCTGCGGTACATCGGGGGACCTTCCGGATACGGCAAGGCGCGCTCGACGGTGGGCGCGTGAGAGTGGGTGATCGGGCGACGGTGTGCTGAGGGGGACGGGTCAGCAGTGACAGCAGTCGCCGGTACAACGGCCGAAGTCGAGGAACAGGCGCCGGGTGAGCAGTGGCATCTGTCCTCCTTCGTCGTCTCGTCCCGCGGAATGGGGGTATCGGCCCGTGGAATGCGGGTGCTGGACTGTAACACCCGGATCCGACCAACCGCCCATCCGTCTCGAACTGTGGTTCTCCCAGGTCATGTACGGTGGCAAGCGCTGTCAGAACATCAGGAGTGTCCCGATATGTCCAAGGAACTGCGTGCCGTCGACTGGACGGGAACCGGCCTCACGCTCATAGACCAGACCCGGCTGCCGCATCACACCGAGACCGTGGACGTCCGGGATGTGGACACCCTGGTCGACGCGATCCAGCGGCTCGTGGTGCGCGGCGCACCCGCGATCGGCGCCGCGGGCGCCTACGGAGTCGCCCTCGCCCTGCTCGAAGGGGAGCGGGAGGGCTGGAGCGAGGCACAGGTACGCAAGGCCGTGGCCCGCATCCGCGAGGCCCGCCCGACCGCGGTCAACCTGATGGTGTGCGTGGACCGGGTCATGGCCCGCTTCGCCGAGGGCCTCGGTGCCGTGCTGGAAGAAGCCGCCGCCGTCCAGCGCGAGGACGTCGAGGCCAACCGCGCGATGGGCGCGTACGGCGCCGACTGGCTGCTGAAGAAGGTCGGCGGGGACCGGCCGCTGCGGATCCTCACCCACTGCAACACCGGCGCGCTGGCGACGGCCGGCTGGGGCACGGCGCTCGGCGTCATCCGCGAACTCCACGCGCGCGGAAGCCTGGAGGTCGTCCACGCCGACGAGACGCGCCCCCTGCTCCAGGGCTCCCGGCTGACAGCCTGGGAACTCGTCCAGGAGGGCATCCCGCACTACGTCCAGGCCGACGCGGCCGCCGCCGGGACCATTCTGCGCGGCGAGGTCGACGCGGCGGTCGTCGGCGCCGACCGGATCGCGGCCAACGGCGACACGGCCAACAAGGTGGGCACGGTGGGCGTGGCCCTCGCCTGTGCCTACGCCGGGATCCCGTTCCTGGTGGCGGCACCGACGACCACGGTCGACCTGTCGACGCCGACGGGCGACGGCATCCACATCGAACTCCGCGGCGAGGACGAGGTGCTGGAGTGGGCGGGCGTCCGCACCGCTCCGGCCGAGTCGCGCGGCCACAACCCGGCGTTCGACGTGACGCCGGGCCGGCTGGTCACGGGTCTGGTGACCGAGCGGGGCGTGCTGGAGGTGGCGGCGGGGGAGCTGCCCGGTGACCGGCTGCGCTGAACGTGCCGAAGGCCACGGTCGACCGACCGTGGCCTTCGTTCCTCGCGCCTCTCGACCCGACTCGGCTCAACGTCGCGTCAGCTCCAACTCCAGCAGCCATTCCACGACTTCGGTGTGGTGCCGGGCCTGGCGCGGATCGGCGCCCCACACGTACAGTCCGTGCCCGGCGACGACCACCGCCGGCATCCGCGGCTCCCGCGCCGCCTCCAGCCGGTCTCCGAGCACCTTCATGTCCTGGCTGTTGCCGATGACCGGCAGCGTCACCTCGACGTCATGGGCCGGCTGTCCGACGCCCTTGAGCATCTCCAGGTCCTTGAAGACGATCCCGCCGGGCTGCCGGTGCCCCATCGCCACCGACGCAACGGTGTGCACGTGCACCACAGCGCCCGCGCCGGTCAGCGCGGCCACGCGCGCATGCAGCTCGGCCTCCGCCGACGGCTTGCCCCCGCCCACGGCGGCGCCCGCTCCGTCGACCAGCACCACGTCGGCGGGCGTCAGTTCGCCCTTGTCGTGGCCGCTCGCGGTGACCGCGAGGAGCAGCGGGTCGCGGGAGAGCACCACGGAGAGGTTGCCGGACGTGCCGCGCATCCAGCCGAAGGAGGCGAACCGGGCGGACTCGGCTGCGAGGACCGCCCCCGCCTCCCGGAGGTCGGCTGCGGTGATGTCGTCGCTCACGTGGTGCTCCCGGTCGTGCTGATGCTGATCTCGTCGAACGTCCCCGCCTGCCTGTGGTCGCCGACGCCCTGCTGGAAGAACGGCTCTCCGGGGCGCCGGATCCCGACGGTGTGCCAGCCCGCGGCACGGGCCGCGTCCAGTTCGCCGGGCCGGTCGGAGAGGAACAGGAACCGTGCGGGCGCGAGGCCCGCCGACTCCGCGATACGGCGGTAGGACGCCGGCTCCTGTTTGGGACCGGCGTTCTCGGTGTCGTAGAGGCCGGAGACCAGCGGGAGCAGGTCGCCCTCGGGGGTCGAGGAGAACCACGCCCGCTGGGCCGCCACCGAGCCGGACGAGTAGACGTACAGGCGCAGACCCGCCGCGTGCCAGGCGCGCAGGGCCGGTACGACGTCGTCGTAGAAATGCGAGACGAGGTCGCCGCGGGCGAAGCCCTCGGACCAGATGAGGCCCTGGAGGGTCTTCAACGGGGTCGCCTTGCGGTCCTCGTCGAGCCAGGCGTTCAGCGTCTTCTCGACCTCGGCCGCGTCGGCGTGCGGGTCCCCGGTCAGCTCGCGCACCTGCGCGAGGGCCCGTGCCACCTCCGGATCACCGTTTCGCTCGGAGAGCAGTGCAGCGAACCGGGAGCGCGAGTACGGGTACAGCACGTCCACGACGAAGCCCGTGGCGCTCGTGGTGCCCTCGATGTCGAGCACCACGGCGTCCACGTCGAAGCGGAGGGCCGGGTCGGGCAGGCTCACGCGGCGCCCTTGTCGGCCTCGTACCCCGCCGCGATCGTGTCGTAGTCCGGGAAGCGGGCGGAGATGGGCGAACCGGTGAAGTTGCCGATCCAGCCGTCCTCCTCGTGGAAGAAGCGGATCGCGGTGAACGACGGCTTCGTGCCCATGTCGAACCAGTGTGTGGTGCCGCGCGGCACGCCCAGCAGGTCGCCCTTCTCGCAGAAGACCGCGTGCACCTCCCCGTTCACGTGCAGGTAGAAGATGCCGGAGCCGGAGACGAAGAAGCGGACCTCGTCATCGTCGTCGTGGGTGTGCTCCTGCAGGAACTTCTCCCGGGCGGCCTTCGCCTTGGCCGGGTACTCGGGGTCGTCGCCGGGGTGCAGACCGAGGACGTCGACGGTGGTGAAGCCCTCCTCGGCGTTCAGCTTGTCGATCTCGGGGCCGTACGCGGCGAACACGGTCTTGCTGTCGGCGTCGAAGGGCACGTCCTCGCGGATCGGCCACTGCTCGTAGCGCACGCCGAGGGGCCTGAGCGCCTCTGCGATCTCGGCGGGGTCCGAGGTGCGGCGGATCTGGGTCTCGGGGCCGGATTCGGACCACGTGGTCAGCAGCGTCATGGGAGCAACTCCAAGAGAGACGAAGGGTGTCCGGATAGTGAGACGCACCGGGCGGGCGAAGAGGGGGGGCGTCGGAGGCGGTGCGGCAGCGGCCGGCGGCGGATCAGTCGCGACAGCGCGCGCCGGTACAGCGCCCCATGCCCAGCATGGCCGCCGTGTTCGCGCAGGATGTCGTCATCGGAGCCTCACCGTGCCGGGTCGGATGCCGCCACCGTGATGGTAACGCCAGGTCGCGCGGCCGCCGGCTGTGACCCAGTCGTTGTCTCACCTTTTGAGAAACCGCTTCCCGCCCTTTGACGAGTGGCCGAAATCGTTCTCATGATCTGCCTATGAAGACGCTGCTGCTCGTGCGGCGGCTGTACGTGGACCTGCTCCGGTCGACCACGGCCAGCTGTCGCTGACCTCTCCCGGAGCCCCCGCACGCCCGTCGCACGGGCGCCTGCCACGTGCCGCGCAGTGCCGCGCTCTCGTTCCCGCTCCGGTCCGCCGTCCTCCTTTCCCGCGTCGTCGCGCCCCCTTTTTCTCGCACCACCCCTTGCACCTGGAGCCTTTCATGTCCCGTGTCCGCCTGCCTCTCGCCGCGCTCTCGCTGGCGTCCGTCTCCGCCCTGGTCCTCTCCGGCTGCTCGCAGTCCTCGGACGCCTCCACCAAGACGGGCAGCGACACCGCCGCCTCGGCCTCGGCCGCCACCGGCAAGAAGCCCGCCCCGTTCAGCAAGGGCACCGTCAAGGTCGCGCTGGTCCGGCAGAGCGGTGCCGGTGACTACTTCGAGCAGTGGGGCAACGGCGCCAAGGCCCAGGCCAAGGCCCTCGGTATCGACCTGACGGTGTACGACGCCCAGGCCGACAACGCCAAGCAGGCCACCGACCTCTCGTCCGCCATCAACTCCGGCGCACAGGCGATCATCATCGACCACGGGTTCCCGGCGACCATCCAGCCGGAGATCGACCAGGCCGTGAAGAAGGGCATCAAGGTCGTCGTGTACGACGTCGACCAGAGCAACAAGTCCGTCGTCAGCACCGAGCAGGACGACGCCAGCATGGCGCAGGCCGTCCTCGACGTCATGGCCAAGACGGTCGGCAAGAACACCAAGGTCGGCTACGTGAACGTGGCCGGCTACGCCGCCCTCGACAAGCGCGACACGGTCTGGAAGAAGGCACTCACCGCCAACGGCTGGACCCAGGAGTTCAAGGTCGGCAAGGTCACCGACTCGACCGCCACCGACAACGTCCCGCTGGTCTCCGCCGCGCTGACCCAGCACTCCGACGTGACGGGCGTCTTCGCGCCCTACGACGAGCTGGCCAAGGGCACCGTCCTCGCCGTGCAGAACAAGAAGCTCCAGGGCAAGGTGAAGGTCTTCGGTGCGGACGTCTCCAACGCCGACATCCAGAACATGACGGCCGCCGGCAGCCCGTGGGTCGCCACCGCCGGCACCGACCCGTCCGCCGTGGGCGCGGCCGTGGTCCGCACGGCCGCGCTGGAGCTGGCCGGTCAGCTGAACGCGTCCTCGGTCGAGTTCCCGGCCGTCGCCATCACCCGGGACTTCCTGGTCAAGAACAAGATCGGGAACATGGACCAGCTGCGCACCGCCCTGCCCGCACTGAACCTCTCCAAGGTCAGCACCGCGGACTGGATCCCCAATGTCGCCCACTGAGACGGCTCCTGAGGGGCCGCCCGCGGTCGGCCTGACGGACGTCAGCATGGCGTTCGGCGGCAAGACGGTGCTCGCCGGCGTCTCGCTCGACATCGCCCCGGGCAGCGTGGTCGCGCTGCTCGGGGCGAACGGCGCCGGCAAGTCCACGCTGATCAAGATCCTGTCGGGCGTGCACCCCGGGCACGGCGGTGAGGTGCGGGTCGCCGGGGGGCCAGTGGCTCTCCCGTCGCCGCTCGCCGCCCGCCAGTTGGGCATCCAGACCGTCCACCAGCGCATCGGGGAGGGCATCGTGCCCGGCCTCAGCGTGGCCGAGAACCTGGTCTTCGAGGAGCTGGCACAGAGGCGCGGCAACCCGTTCCTGAGCGGCGCCCGCACCCTGGCCCGTGCCCGCGAGATCCAGGCGGGCCTCGGCCTGGACTGGAGCGACGCGGTCCTGCGCCAGGACGTCGCCGAACTCGGCATCTCCGACCGCCAGTTGCTGATCCTCGCCCGCGCCCTGGCCACCCGCCCCCGTCTCCTGATCCTCGACGAACCCACCTCCGCGCTCTCGGCGGCCGAGGCCGAACGCCTCTTCGCGCTGGTCGAGATGATGCGCGACGACGGCATCGCGGTGCTCTACGTCTCCCACCGTCTCGGCGAGATCGACGCCCTCGCCGACCGGCTGGTGGTGCTGCGCGACGGCCGTCTCACCGAGGACCAGACCAGGCCCTTCGACTGGGACGCCGCCCTGCGCGCGATGCTCGCCCAGGCGCAGGAGGCTCAGACGGCGCGCCCCGTCCGCGAGGGCGACCAGGGCGAGGTCGCCCTCTCGCTGCGCGGAGTCCGGCTCTTCGACGGCCGCGCGCCGCTCGACCTCGACCTGCGCACGGGGGAGGTCACCGGTGTCGTCGGCCTGCTGGGCGCGGGCAAGACCGAGCTGGCCCGCGGCCTGTTCGGCGCCGAGCCCTTCCGGACCGGGACCCTCGCGCTGGACGGCAGGGCCTACGCGCCCCGCCGCCCGGCCGACGCCATCCGGGCCGGCGTCCACCTGGTCCCCGAGGACCGGCACGCCGACGCGCTGGTCCCGGGCTGGTCGGTGGCGCAGAACATCTCGCTGCCGTTCCTCAGGTCCCTCTCCCTCGCGGGCCTGGTGAACCGCTCCCGCGAGGACGCCCTGGGCCGCGCCGCCATCGACGCCCTCGGTGTCGTCACCCGCGACGAGCACAGCACCGTGGAGGAGCTGTCCGGCGGCAACCAGCAGAAAGTGGTCGTCGGCCGCTGGCTGGCCGAGACCCCCCGCGTCCTCATCCTGGACGAGCCGTTCCGCGGTGTGGACATCGGTGCCCGCCGCGACATCGGCCGCCGCGCCCGCGCCCTGGCCGCCGAGGGCGCGGCCGTCCTGGTCCTGTCCGCCGACGTCGACGAGATCCTGGAGATCGCCGACCGGGTCGTCGTCCTCGCGGCCGGCGAGGTTCACCTGGACGCGTACGGCGAGGACGCGGAGCGCGACCGCGTGATCCAGACCATCGCCGGGTCCGTCTGAGCCCCCGACACCGGCCGCCGAAGGAAGCAGCACCCATGACCACCACGCAGAGCACCCAAGTCCCCGCCACGACGGCGACCCGGCCCGCGACCTCCACCGCCGCACGCGTCCAGAACGCCGTGATCAAGTACGGCTTCATCTTCGTCACGGTCGCGCTCTTCCTCTACTTCGCGCTGAGCGAGGGCACCTTCCGCGAGTCGGCGACCCTCCTCGACACGCTCCGGTACGTCTCCGTCGCCGCGATCCTCGGCCTCGGCGTCACCCTCACCATGGCCGTCGGCGGAATGGACATGTCCGTCGGCGCCGTCGCCGGCCTCGGCGTCTCGGTCGCCGCCCAGACCATGGTCGTCCACAACCAGGTCGGCACCGTCGCGATCGTCGCGGTACTGGCGGCGGGCGCGATGGCGGGCCTGCTCAACGCACTTCTGATCGTCGTACTGAAGATCCCCGACATGCTGGCCACCCTCGGCGTCATGTTCGTCATCCAGGGCGGCAAACTCGTCATGGTCGACGGCCAGTCCGTCACGCCGGGCATGACGATGTCCGACGGCAGCACGGCACCCGGGAAGTTCACCGCGGGCTTCCTGCGCATCGACCGCGGCACGGTCCTCGGGATCCCCGTCTCGGTCCTGATCTTCGGCGCGCTGACGGTCGCCGCCTGGGTCTTCCTCGCCCGCACCCGCTGGGGCCGGGTCCTCTACGCCATCGGCGCCAACCCCGAGGCCTCCCGGCTGGCCGGCATTCGGGTCGGCGCCTACCGGGCCCTGGCCTACGTCATCTCCGGTGTGCTCGCCTCGGTCGGCGGCCTGATCCTGGCCTCCCGCATCGGCCAGGGCGACGTGAGCGCCGGCACCTCCCAGCTCCTGGAGGCGGTCGCCGTCGCCCTCGTGGGCACCTCGGTGCTGGGCCGAGGCCGCCCCAACGTGTGGGGCACGGCCCTGGGCGCGGTCCTCATCGGCATCATCACCACCGGCCTGACCATCAAGGGCCTGCCGTACTACACGCAGGACGTGGTCGAGGGCGCAGTCCTCATCCTGGCCCTGGTCTTCAGTTTCACCCTGTCCAAGCGCCGTACCGCATAAGGAGACCGACACCATGGGCTACCGCATCCTGGACCCCGACGACATCCCGGTCTACCTGGGCGAGCGCGGCCACTGGGACGACCTCGACGACATCAGCGTCCGCGAGGTCTCCGACGGCAACCTCAACCGCGTGTTCCTGGCCTCGGACAGCGCCGGTACCCGCAGCCTCGCCGTGAAGCAGGCTCTGCCCTGGGTGCGCGTCGCCGGCCCGTCCTGGCCGCTGAGCCCCGACCGTTCCGACGCCGAGGCCCGCGCGTACGAGCAGATCGCCAAGGCCGCCCCGGACAAGATCCCCGCGATCCACGGCTACGACGCCGAGAACCACGCCCTCGTCATGGAGGACCTGTCCGACCTGACGGTCCTGCGCACCCATCTCAACGAGGGCGGCTCCTACGGCCCGTCCACCTCGGTCCGCATCGGCGAACTCGTCGCGCAGCTCTCCTTCGCCACCAGCGACTTCGGCATGCCCTCCGCCGAGCGCAAGGCCCTGATCGCCGCCTCCGTCAACCCCGAGCTCTGCAAGATCACCGAGGACGTGGTGCTGTCGGAGCCGTACGTCGAGCACGAGCACAACCACTGGCACCCCGGACTCGACGACCTGGCCGCCGAGTTCCGCGCCGACACCCGGCTGCGCACCGAGGTCGCCGAACTCCGCCACGTCTTCATGACGAGCGGTCAGGCACTGCTCCACGGCGACCTGCACACCGGCAGCGTCATGGTCGGCCGGCGGAACGGCGCCGAGGTGGTCCGCGTCTTCGACCCGGAGTTCTCCTTCGTCGGCCCGATCGGCTTCGACCTCGGCCTGTACTGGGCGAACGTCCTCGTCTCCGAGGCCCGCGCGCACGCGCTGGACAGCGAGGGCGACCACGCCGATCAACTGCGTCTGAGCTGGGAGGGGTTCGAGACCGAGTTCCGCCGCCTGTGGCCGACGCGGGTCGACACCTTCTTCGACGACGCCTATCTGGAGCGGTTCCTGGGACGCGTCTGGACGGAGGCGGTCGGCTTCGCGGGTACGGAGATCATCCGCCGCGTCATCGGCTTCGCCCATCTCACCGACCTGACGACACTCCCCGACGACCTCCAGGTGACCGCCTCCCGCCGCTCCCTGCTGCTGGGCCGCGAACTGGTCGTCCACCGCGCCGAACTGAAGGACCCCGCATCCGTCCGCGCCCGTTCCGGCAGTCGCATCGCACGCGGCCGGGCGGACGACGGGCGGACAGGGGGCTGACCGGACCTTCGATCCCGGCTCCCGCGCCCGGTTCACGGCTCCCCGACCTCGGCCGACCGCCCAGCTGAGGTGATGGCGATGTGCTCGCCGTCGGCAGGTCGCCCGGGAGGAGCGGGCCGGAAGCCGGACGGGTGCGAGCCGCTCCCCGCCCGCCTCCCCCCCCCCCCCGCCACGTCGCCGTGCGGGCCGTACCACCGGTGCCGACGTCGGTGCGGACCCGGTCGGCCCGCCGGGCTGCACCGAGCAGGCCGGTGTGTCCGGCGGAACCCTTCTGCCGACCGGTCAGGGCCGGGCACGCCCGTCTCGTCGCGGACCGCCCATCGCGGTCGCCCCCGAGTCCGATGTGGTCCACCCCGGCCACCTCACGGGCGTGTTCCACGTGATCGGCGACCTGGGCGACCGTCACGTAGGGGCGCGGGTGCTCCTGGCCTTGCCGGACGGCCCTCCCGGACGGCAGGCCGGCCACGGACGCCGGCCGGCGCGGACCCGGTGATCGCGGCCTCGTGATCCGTCGGTTGAAACCGTTCAATCACCCTGGGCCGCGCTGTGCGTGCCGCTCGTCTCCGTGGCGACCGCGGATCGGTGGCGTCATCAAAGTGCCTGCACGACGATTGACCCCCGCCTCGTGTGGCTCTACGTTACCCACGGCCCTCCGTATTGAATCGATTCAAGCAACGCTTCGTTCCATCCGTGTGAGTGAGGAGTCGCAGATGATCAGCAGGAGGAACATGCTCGCGGGCGCCGCCGCCACGGTCGCGGCGGCCGCCGCCGGCGGTGTGTCGGCATCGACGGCGTCGGCATCCGGGCAGACGCAGACGCATTCGGGCAAGGCGGATGACGGGCTGAGCGTCGCCGCGCCCACCGTCGAGTACGTGCGGCACCCCCTGGGCCTCGACGTTCAGCACCCGCGGCTGAGCTGGCCGTTGGTCTCCGACCGGGTGGACGTGCGGCAGAGCGCCTATCAGGTCAGGGTCGCCACCACGGCCTCGAGGCTCGACCGCCCCGACGTCTGGGACAGCGGGAAGGTCGCCTCCGGTGAGTCCGTCCTCGTGCCGTACTCCGGCCCCGCGTTGAAGTCCCGGACGCGTTACCACTGGTCCGTGCGGGTGTGGGACGGCGAGGGCAGGGTCTCCGGCTGGAGCGCGCCCTCGTGGTGGGAGACCGGGCTGATGGGGACCGGGCAGTGGACCGCCGACTGGATCTCGGCACCGGCGACTCTCACCGACGCACCCTCGTTCGACGGCGGGTCGTGGATCTGGTTCCCCGAGGGCGACCCGACGAGCAGCGTGCCGGCGGCCACCCGCTGGTTCCGCCGCACCACCCAACTGCCCACCGGGATCACGGCGGCGACGCTCGCCATCACCGCGGACAACGTGTACTCCGTCTCCGTGAACGGTGTTGAGGTGGCGCACACCGACCTCGACACCGACAACGAGGACTGGCGCCGCCCGGCCGTGATCGACGTACTGGACCGCGTTCAGGCCGGCGACAACGTTATCGCCGTCTCAGCCACCAACGCGACCGTGGGCCCGGCGGGGCTCGTCGCCGTCCTCGTGGTGCGTACCGCCTCCGGCGAGCAGAAGGTGTTCACCGACGCCACCTGGAAGGCCACGGACACGGAACCGGCCGACGGCTGGCGGGGGCCGGGGTTCGACGACGGGGGCTGGCCCGCCGCCCGGGTGGCGGCCGCCTGGGGCGGCGGGCCGTGGGGGAGGGTCGTCCCGGTGTCGTACGCCGTCACCCAGCTGCGGCACGAGTTCCGGCTCCCGCGCAAGAAGGTGTCCCGGGCCCGCCTGTACGCCACGGCGCTCGGCCTGTACGAGGCGCACCTCAACGGCAGCCGCGTGGGCGACGACCAGCTCGCGCCCGGCTGGACGGACTACCGCACGCGCGTCCAGTACCAGACGTACGACGTCACCGACCTCCTGCGGCCGGGCACCAACGCCATCGGGGCGTACCTGGCACCCGGCTGGTACGCGGGCAACGTGGGCATGTTCGGGCCCGGTCAGTACGGCCGACACCCGGCCCTGCGAGCACAGTTGGAGGTGGAGTACACGGACGGTACGAGCGAGCGCGTCACGTCGTCCACCGACTGGCGGGCCGCCGCCGGGCCGATCGTCGCGGCCGACCTGCTGAACGGCGAGACGTACGACGCCCGCAAGGAGACCCCCGGCTGGGCCTCACCCGGCTTCGACGACGCGAACTGGCCCGGCGCGCGCGGTGAGGGCGACATCGGCCCCGGGCTGATCGTCGCGCAGGTGGACGGGCCGGTGCGCGTGGAACGGGAGTTGAC
Source organism: Streptomyces sp. NPDC028289 (assembly GCF_055565975.1). Classification (NCBI taxonomy): domain Bacteria; kingdom Bacillati; phylum Actinomycetota; class Actinomycetes; order Kitasatosporales; family Streptomycetaceae; genus Streptomyces; species Streptomyces sp. NPDC028289. Next base: position 550,382 of record NZ_JBVHTI010000006.1, read on the forward strand.
CCCGAAGGGGGTGACCCAGCCCAGGCCCGGGGTCTACGTGTTCGACCTGGGACAGAACATGGTCGGCTCGGTACGGCTGCGGGTGTCGGGGGATGAGGGCACGACCGTGCGGCTCAGACACGCCGAGGTGCTCAACCCCGACGGCACGGTCTACACCGCGAACCTGCGGAGCGCGGCGGCGACGGACACGTACACCCTCAGGGGCGGCGGGGAGGAGGTCTACGAGCCGCGTTTCACCTTCCACGGGTTCCGCTACGTCGAGGTGACCGGATTCCCGGGTACCCCCACGGCCAAGGCCGTCACCGGGCGCGTCATGCACACGGACGCCCCCTTCACCCTGGGCTTCGAGACCGACGTGCCGATGCTGAACCAGCTGCACCACAACATCACGTGGGGTCAACGCGGCAACTTCCTCTCCGTGCCGACCGACACTCCCGCGCGCGACGAGCGGCTGGGCTGGACCGGCGACATCAACGTCTTCTCGCCCACCGCCGCCTACACCATGGAGTCGGCCCGGTTCCTGTCCAAGTGGCTCGTCGACCTGCGGGACTCGCGGACCGCGGCGGGTGCGTTCACGGACGTGGCGCCGGTGGTCGGCACCCTCGGCAACGGCACCGCGGGCTGGGGCGACGCGGGCGTCACCGTGCCCTGGGCCCTCTACCAGGCCTACGGCGACCGCCAGGTCATCGCGGACGCCCTGCCGTCCGTGCGCGACTGGCTGACGTACCTGGAGCAGCACAGCGACGGACTGCTGCGCCCCGCCGAGGGATACGGCGACTGGCTGAACGTCGACGACGAGACTCCCAAGGACGTCATCGCCACCGCGTACTTCGCGCACAGCGCCGACCTCGCGGCCCGGATGGCGGCGGAACTCGGCGCGGACGCCGACGCCACGACGTACCGCGGCCTCTTCGGGCGGATACGGGCCGCCTTCCAGGGCGCCTACGTCACCGCCGACGGGAAGGTGAAGGGAGACACGCAGACGGCGTACGTCCTGGCCCTGTCCATGGACCTGCTGCCGGACGCCTCGCGCCAGGCCGCGGCCGACCGTCTCGTCGCCCTGATCGAGGCCCGGGACTGGCACCTGTCCACGGGCTTCCTCGGCACGCCCCGGCTGCTGCCCGTCCTGACCGACACCGGGCACACCGACGTTGCCTACCGGCTGCTGCAGCAGCGCACCTTCCCCAGCTGGGGCTACCAGATCGACCGGGGCTCCACCACCATGTGGGAGCGCTGGGACTCCATCCGGCCCGACGGCAGCTTCCAGGACCCGGCCATGAACTCCTTCAACCACTACGCCTACGGCTCGGTGGGGGAGTGGATGTACACGAACATCGCCGGCATCGCGGCGGGCCGGCCCGGCTACCGTGAGATGGTCATCCGGCCCCGCCCGGGCGGCGCCGTCACCACCGCCGACGCCCGCTTCGCCTCGGTCCACGGCCCCGTCGCCACCAAGTGGCGGCAACGGTCCGGCCGCTTCACCCTGACCTGCACGCTGCCGCCCAACACGACCGCGGAGGTCTGGATTCCGACGGACACGCCGAAGAAGGTCACCCACACGCACGGGACCTTCCTGCGCCAGGAGGACGGCTGCGCGGTCTACCAAGTCGGCTCCGGCACCCATCACTTCACCGCCTGACACCGGCTCCTTCGGCCCCGCGAGGCGGACACCGCACCGGCACGTCCGCCTCGCGACGCCCCCCCGGCCGAACGGTGCGGGTCCGCCACCCGTCGGCCTGACGGCCCGCCAGAGGCCGTACCGCCCGGTGGGGTGGGGTGCCGTCGCTGTCGTCTCGACCGTGTTCTCCCGCCCCATTGTGTTGAGCTGTGTGCCCCCTTAGTGTTCGACTTTGCCCGAGTCTGTTTGGTGTTGATTGCTCAGTCGGTCTGGAGGCCGTGGTGCGGAGTGATCGGATCGGTTCAGAGCCCGCGAGACCCGGTTGGCGCAGATGGTGGCGGCCCGTCCTCGCGGCGGCCGCGACCATTGCTTTGGCCGCGGGCATGACCGCGCCCGCGGCGGCGGCGCAGGACGTCGGCAAGCAGGCGCCCGCCGCCGACACAGGGGCCGCCCCGCAGGCGCACACCGTGAGTCTGGACGGCTACTCGTTCCTCGTCGACGGCAAGCGAACCTACCTGTGGTCCGGCGAGTTCCACTACTTCCGGCTCCCGAGCCCGGACCTGTGGCGCGACATCTTCCAGAAGATGAAGGCCGCGGGCTTCAACTCCACGTCGCTGTACTTCGACTGGGGATACCACTCGCCGCAGCCGGGCGTGTACGACTTCAGCGGGGTCCGGGACGTCGACAAGCTGCTCGACATGGCGCAGGAGGCCGGGCTCTACGTCATCGCCCGCCCGGCGCCGTACATCAACGCGGAGGTCGACAGCGGCGGCCTGCCCGGCTGGCTGACCACCAAGGCCGGGAACAACCGCAGCGACGACCCGCGGTTCCTGAAGTACGCGGACGAATGGCTGACCCAGATCGACCGGATCATCGCCCGCCACCAACTGACCAACGGCACCGGGTCGGTCATCGCCTACCAGGTCGAGAACGAGTACTACAACGGCTCGGCCGCCGGCCGCTCCTACATGCAGCACCTGGAGGACAAGGCCCGCGCCGACGGCATCACGGTCCCGCTGACCGGCAACAACAACGGCACCTTCAACTCCGGTACCGGCGCCCTGGACGTCGACGGCCCCGACTCCTACCCGCAGGGCTTCGACTGCTCCAACCCCGCGAAGTGGAACGGCGTCCCCGACATCAGCTACGACCACCCGGCCGGAAAACCGCTGTACTCCCCGGAGTTCCAGGGCGGCGCCTTCGACCCCTGGGGCGGCCCGGGCTACGACAAGTGCGCCCAGCTGATCAACGACCAGTTCGCCGACGTGTTCTACAAGCAGAACATCGCCGTCGGCACGACCGCGCAGAGCTTCTACATGACCTACGGCGGCACCAACTGGGGCTGGCTGGGCATGCCGGAGAACTACACGTCGTACGACTACGGGGCCGCGATCCGCGAGACCCGCCAGCTCGACCCGAAGTACTACGAGGACAAGCTGATCGGGTACTTCACCCAGTCGGTCGCCCCACTGGCCAAGACCGAGGCGATCCGGGCCACCCCGCCGGACGACTCCGCCGTCGTCGACACCGCCCGGATGAACCCCGACACCAAGACGCAGTTCCACGTCCTGCGGCACGGCAACTCCACGTCCACCGCGGTCGACAAGACCCACATCTCGCTGGACTTCAACGCCCAGCCTGCCGCGGACACCACCTACACCTGGGACGACCCCGAGTCGGCACTCCAGTACGCCGGTTCGTGGTCGCACGTCGCCAACACCAGCTACACCGGCGGCGACTACAAGCACACCGAGTCGTTCTCGAACAGGGCCGGTGACTCGCTCACCGTCCCCTTCGACGGCACCGCGATCCGCTGGATCGGCTCGAAGACCAATAACCACGGCTACGCCGACGTCTACCTCGACGGCACCAAGACGGCGACGGTCGACGACTCCGGCGGCGAGAACCAGGCCGTGCTCTTCCAGAAGACCGGCCTCGCGCCGGGTGCGCACACCCTGAAGATCGTCGTCGACGGGGCCCACAGCTCCGGGTCGACCGACAACTACGTGGCCGTCGACGCCATCGACGTGCCGACGGGCGACTCCGCCGCCGAGCCGACCTACCCGGTCGTGCCCCAGCAGCCCGGCACCGCGATCACCCTCGACGGCCGCGACTCGCACGTGATCGTGGCGAACTACCGGCTCGGGGACGCCCAGTTGCAGTACTCGACGTCGGAGATCATGACCAGCGAGACGATCGGGGACCGGGACGTCGCCGTGCTCTACGGCGACCAGGGCAGCGACGGCGAGACCGTCCTGCGCTACGCCACCGAGCCCACCGTCACCGCCACCGGCGGCACGGTCACCACCACCTGGGACGCGGCCACCGGCGACCTGCGCCTCAACTACACCCACAAGGGCCTGATCCGCATCAGTATCAGCGGCGACGGGAAGCGCCCGCTCCTGCTGCTCGTCGGCGACAAGGCGACGGCGGAGACCTTCTGGCGCCAGGACACGGCGACCGGCCCGGTACTCGTGCGCGGCACCCACCTGCTGCGCACGGCGACCAGCCTGGACGGCGGCCGCACCGTGGCCCTCACCGGCGACAACGCCGACGACAAGAACATCGAGGTGTTCACCTCGGCCGACCGGGTCACCTGGAACGGCAGGACGGTGCGCGGCGGGGCCACCGACACGGCGAGCCGCTCCGGGACCATCCCGACGGCCGCCCCGGTCCACCTCCCGGACCTGACGAACTGGAAGCACGCCGAGGAGTCGCCCGAATCAGCTCCCGGTTTCGACGACTCCGGCTGGCAGGTGGCCGACAAGGCGACCACCAACAGCGTCTCCGGCAGCGACGCCCAGCCGGTGCTCTACGCCGACGACTACGGCTTCCACACCGGCAACACCTGGTACCGGGGCCGCTTCCGCGCCACCGGCAAGGAGGCCGGCGTCCACCTGGTCTCGGACTCCGGCGGCGGCGCGCAGGCGTTCTCCGCCTGGCTCAACGGCACCTTCCTGGGCAGCTCCACCACCGGGAGCGCCGACTTCACCTTCCCGTCCGGCTCGTTGAAGTCGTCGGGCGACAACGTCCTCTCCGTGCTCACCGTGAACATGGGACACGAGGAGGACTACAACTCGACCAACGGGAACAAGACCGCCCGCGGCCTGACCAGCGCCTCCCTCACCGGGGCGCCGCTGACCTCCGTGACCTGGCGGATACAGGGCGTACGCGGCGGCGAGGACCTTCAGGACACCGTGCGCGGCCCGCTCTCGACGGGCGGCCTGTACGGAGAGCGGGCCGGCTGGTCGCTGCCGGGCTACCCGGACAGGAAATGGGACCAGGTGTCCCTGCCGACGACCGACACCCGTCCCGGCGTCTCCTGGTACCGCACCGACGCCGACCTGGACCTGCCGCACGGCCAGGACACCTCGGTCGGGCTGACGTTCACCGACGACCCGTCCCGCAAATACCGTGCCACGGTCTTCGTGAACGGCTGGCAGCTCGGCAACTACGTCAACTACCTCGGCCCGCAGCACACCTTCCCCGTGCCCAACGGCATCCTCAACCCCAACGGCCACAACAGCATCGCCATCGCCGTGTGGAACCTGGACGGAAGCACCGGCGGCCTCGGCAAGGTCTCCCTCACCGACTACGGCAGCTATGCCTCGTCCCTGCGTGTCGCGCAGAACGACAGTCCGCGCTACGACGCCGAGAAGTACGCGATGCCGAAGCGCCCGGGCGCGGACGTCACCCTGGACGTGCCGGACACCGCGCAGTCCGCCCAGGCCTTCACAGCCGAGGAAACGGTACGGGTGCCCGAGGACCAACCGTCAGCCTCGCACCTGACGGCCGCGCTCTCCGCCCCCGACGGCTGGAGCGTGACCGAAACGAGCCCGGGCTCGGTCGATCGGGTACGACCGGGCGGTTCGGCCACCTTCACCTGGACGGTGAAGCCGCCGGACGGGACCCTGCCGGCCGCCTCGGCACTCACCGCCACGGTGGACTACGTGCAGGGCGGCCGGCAGGCCACCGGCAGTGACGAGCGCATCGTCGGCGGGATCCCGCCGGCCCCGCCGGCCGGGGAAAGCGCGGTGAGCGACCTGCCGTTCCTGTCGTCGACCAACGGGTGGGGCCCGGTGGAGCGCGACACCAGCGTCGGCGAACAGGCGGCCGGCGACGGCCGTCCGATCACCGTCGCCGGCGTCGGCTACGCCAAGGGCCTGGGCACCAACTCGGTCAGCGACGTCCAGCTCTACCTCGCCGGACAGTGTTCCCGGCTGACGGCGCAGGTCGGTGTCGACGACGAGACCGGCGGCGCGGGAACGGTGACGTTCTCCGTGATCGCCGACGGCAAGACGCTGGCGACCACGCCGACGGTCCGCGGAAAGCAGACCGCGGTGCCGATCGACGTCGACGTCACCGGCGCCCAGGTGCTCGACCTCAAGGTCGGCGACGCCGGCGACGGCAACGGCAACGACCACGGCGACTGGGCGATGCCGACGCTGACGTGCGGCTAGCCGGACGACACACCGGGCCCGGCTACCAGGGCAACGGAGTTGGTCCCACGGGCACTTCGCGGTGTCCGTTCTCCTGGCCGACCAGACCGTTTCGGAACGGACTGGTCGGCCAGGCGGTTGCGTGCTGCGAGGGCGCGACCTGGACCGGGCGTTGAGAAGGGGACAAGTGGCAGCTTCCGCCCAGGAGTTCTGTTCCGCTGGTGCCGTGCCGGGGCGCACCCGCCGTGTCCGGCCGCGGTGGAGAAGGTGCGTGCGGGCAGCTTGACACGCCCGGGGGTACAGGGGCGGGCCGTTCGCGTCGGGGTAATGTGTTCAGGAATCGAACAGTTCTCCGTGGGAACCGTGATGACGGCTGAGACGGGAGAGCAGGCCGTCCGGGCCACCCGCATGTGACCTCTGAAGATGGAGCCGATGAACGTGTCGACTCGTGGCGGACGGCTGCGGAGCCGAGCCGCCACAGCAGCCTTCGTCTGCGCGATCGCCCTGTTACCCGGCCCGAGTTACGCAACCCCGGGCGAACCCGATCCGCGCAGCGAGAAGTCGATCGAGGACATCCAGGACGAGTTGAACGGCCTCTACCGCCAGGCGGAGGTGGCGACCGAGGCGTACGACACCGCCGACGTGAAGGCGGCCGAGCAGGAGAAGCGGCTGGCGTCGCTCCACCAGGACCTGGCCCGTACCGAGGACAGGCTGGCCAGTCTGCACGACCTCGCGGGCGCGGCCGCCCGCACGCAGTACCGCGGGGGCAGTCTCGACTCCACGGGCCTCCAACTGCTCCTCGGCGACCACCCCGACCACGCCCTGGACGACGCGGCGCAGGCCCGGCAGGCCCTGCGTGACGTGGTGACCGTGTCCGAGAGCCAGGCGAACGCCCGCGCGGAGCTGAGCCGGCAGACGGACGCCGCCGCCGAGAAGCTGCGGGAGCTGAAGAACACCCGCGCCGACAAGGCCGAGGCGAAGCAGAAGATCGAGAAGAAGATCGCCGAGGCCGAGCAGATCGAGGCGGGGCTCAAGAAGGAACAGACCCGCAAACTGGCCCAGTTGGAGAAGGAGGAGGCGAAGGAGGCCGAGGCCAGGTGGACGGGACCCGGTTCCGGCGGCAGCACCTCGACCGGTACCGGTTCGGTCGGCGGCCATACGAAGGCGAGCGGAGCGGCCGCGAAGGCCGTCGCCTTCGCGCTGGCACAGATCGGCAAGCCGTACGTGTGGGGCGCGGTCGGCCCCTCGTCGTACGACTGCTCGGGACTGACCTCCACCGCGTGGGCCGCGGCCGGCCACCCCATACCCCGCACCTCGCAGGCGCAGTGGCAGGGACTGACCCGGGTCAGCCTGGCCTCCGTGCAGCCCGGCGACCTGATCATCTACTACGACGCCACCCACGTGGGCATGTACATAGGCGACGGACAGATCGTCCACGCCCCGCGGCCCGGACGCACGGTCACGACCGCCCCGGCCGCCTCCATGCCCATCCTCGGTGTCGTCCGACCCGGAGTCTGAGCGGATGACCTACTCACTCACCCCCCGCAACGAGGGAAACCTGCCCGCGCTCAGCGCACCGCCGCTGATCCGGCTCGACGCCTACGTGGCCGAGGACGGGTCGACGGTGGTCAACGGCCACCTGCTGGAGATGGGCGGCACTCGGCCTCCCAACGAGGCGATCCTCGACGCGATCGCCATGTTCGCCCGCACCCTGGGCGCCCCGGTGGCGGCCACCGTCATCGACCGCAGCGTGCTGCAGGTGGCGCGCCTGCGGGTCCACCCCGACGGCTCCAGCCGGACCATCGCCGACGAGGAGGACCTGCCGCCCGGGCGCGAGCGCACCGCCGCGGAGGAGGAGGCCTTCCCTCCGCTCGCCCGCGTCGAGCGCATCATCGAGCACGCGCAGCGCGGGGAGCTGCACGCCGCGTCCGTCCTCGCCAGCGCCCTGCGGGAGCACCTCACGCTGCGCAGGGGAGCGGAGGACGAACTCTCGCTGGAGGCACGGGCGATCGAGGCGTACCTCGCGTACCAGCGCGGCGACTACATGCTCTCCACCGTCCTCGCGCTGACCGTCGCGCGCATCCGCTGCCGTACCGACCTGAACCGCGCGGCACCCGAGGTGGCCCGCGCCACCGCGGCGTGGCAACGGCTGACGGACGACGGCCAGGTGGCCACCCGAGGGCAGGAACTGCTGCACATGTGGGAACACCTGGCCGGGCAGGGCATCCAGCTGGAACCGGCCCACCAGGCCATGGCCCGGGCGGTCCGGAGCCGGCTCGAACGGGGCAACCGCTCACTGCCGGCCCCGGCTCCGGCCTCCGCACCGGCCGTGACGGCGGGCCAGGGGCCGGTCGCCCCCGAGGACACGCCCCTCAACCCCACGCGCCGGGGACTGCGACGCTTCACCCGGCGCGCCGGCCGCTCCGCCGAGTCGCAGTCCTGAGTGGGTCAGGTGCACGCGCCCCGAAGGGGCGCTGGGGTACCCCCGGCCGAAGGCTCGGGGAGGAACTGCGCGACCAGCCACGACGGCGTTGCAGGCGAACGACGGCGTGCAACGGCACTTCCTGGGGCCGATCTCAGCCGTCCGCGGACGTCACAGGCCGACCGGTGAACGCGTCGAGGAGCACGCGGTCCCCGAGCGGCCTGCGCAGCCCGACCTCGACGTCCTGCTCGATCAGCTGGGCGGTGCAGGCGCCGTCCCGCGCTCCCGTGACGGAGGCGTACAGGACGACGCTCGCGTCCGTCTCCAGCGCGCCGACGACGGGGCCGTCGTCGCACGCCCCGTGCGTGGCCCGCACCGTGACGGACCGGCCGTCCGGCGCCGTCCCCGTGAGCCGGGGGATGATCCTGAGGCCGCCCGCGGCCCCCTCCCGGGCGGGAGCGACGGATGCCCCGGGAACCTTCGACGCGCTGACCGCGACCCGCTTGAGCGGGCTGTCGTAGCCGTCGAGCGTGAACAGCCAAGCGGGGACGGTGGCCGTGCCGCGGCTCGTGGTGATGGTCGTCGTGCCGAGCCTCGCTCCCGTCACGGTCAGCCGGGGCCCCGCACTGTCGTTGCGGGCGAAGGACCCGTACGCCTTCCGCGCTCCCCAGAGCGGACGGGTGAGAGTGCCCCCGCTCGCCCACTCGACCTTCCCCTGACCGGTGGCGGCGGCGGGCAGATCGCCCCGCAGCGCGAAGTTCCCGGTCTCGTAGGCCTGTTCGTCCGCCCTGCTGTGCCAGCCCGACGCCGGAACCTGCACCTCGTCCGCCATGGGGTAGAACCCCCGGCTCCAGGCGGTGGCCGCCGCGGATCCCCGCCAGGCGTCGGCCACTTGCCGGGCCCGCTGCACCTGTGCCGACCGGGCCTGCCCGTCGTCGCCGGCTCGCGAGCCGGCGACGCAGCCCGCGAGGAGGCAGCCGCCCAGCACGGGCGCGACAAGCAGGCCGACCAGACGTTTCGCTCGTACGTGCATGACATCCCCCGGAGTTCGTTTCCCGGCGCGGCGGCTCAGGGTCCACGTCTTCGACGCACGGGACGGCGTTGACGTTCGCCCGCAACTCTGGTGCCGTGTACGAATCTTGTTTGCCCGCCGTACGCCTTCCCCGTGTGTGATGTGGGGCGGTTGTGAACGAGGTGGGAGCGATTCCATCCGTCCACCGCCGTCTCGCCCTGAGTGGGCACGCTCCGGGCCGTTCCGGGTCGACAACGTTGTCCCGGTGGGGATCGGACGTGCGTGTGAACCGCGACGATGGAGAGGTTCCGTGCCTGTCAGACCCGATGCCTCCGTGCCCCGCACCCTTCGTACGACAACCGCACGCCGGCGCGGCCGGCCGCTGCGCGCGACGATCGCCGTAGTGCTGGCCGGGGCGCTCGGCCTCGTCGCACTGGCGGGCGGGGGCACAGCCGTGGCAGTGCCCGCCGCGCCCGCCTCGGCGGGGACCGCGGGGACATCCGCCGGCACGGACTACACCAAGCTCGTCGACCCGTTCGTGTCGACCGGCGGCGACGACGGCAACGACCTGCCGGGCGCCGAGGCACCCCACAGTCTGGCCAAGGTCAACCCGCTGACCACGCCGAACCGCAACCACTCCGGGTACGACCACGACGAGGACCACATCGCCGGGTTCACGGCCACGGACCTGGACGGCGTCGGCGGCTCGGGAGGCGGCGGCGACCTGCTGGTCGTCCCGACCTCGGTGCGGTACGACAGCCGCCCCGCCACCGGCACGTACGCGCACGCGTACAGCCACGCCGACGAGACCGCGACCCCCGGCTACTACCAGGTGGGGCTCGGCGCCCTCTCCGGAACCGGTTCGTCGGTGACGCAGGACGCCGGCACCATCGACGCCGAGACGACCGCGACGACCCGCACCGCGCTCGAACGCTACAGCTTCCCCGCCGGGTCGAGCCCCGAACTCGTCCTCGACCTCGCCAACAACTTCACCAGCCGCACCCGCGCGACCATGAAGGCGACGACGCTCCCGGACGGGACCACCTCGATCACCGGCCTCGTCGCGGGCTCGTTCAACGGCGCCGCCTACCGTCTGTACTACGACGCCACCACCAACGTCCCCGTGACCTCCCTGCGGAGTTGGGGCGACGATGGCAAGCTCAGCGACGCGACCGCGCAGGACGGCGCCGACACCGGCGCGATCCTCGGGTTCGACAAGTCCGCGGGGGACGACATCGAACTCCGCATCACCCTCTCGCCGATCAGCGCGGAACAGGCCGCGACCGACCAGCACAACGAGGTGGGCGACCTCACCTTCGACCAGGCACGCGCACAGACGAAGGCGGACTGGAGCAGCACGCTCGGCACCGTCGCCGTGAAGTCCTCGGCCACCTCCGACCCCGACTCCACGCTCACCAAGGAGTTCTACACGCACCTGTACCGCATGTACGCGCTGCCGGTGAACGCCACCAGCACCAGCGGCACGTACCGGGGCGTCGACGGAGCGGTGCACAAGACGAACGGCTTCACCTACTACGACGGATGGTCCACCTGGGACGACTTCCGCAAGTACTCCGTCGAGGCCTACATCGACCCGGCCGGCTACCGGGACCTGGTGCAGTCGCTCATCGAACTCTTCGCCGACGCGCACACCTCCGGCAAGAGCCTCGGCAGCCTCACCCACTCGGTGCCGACCGTGCGCTGGGAGCGCTCGCCCGTGGTGATCGCCGACGCACTGTCGAAGGGCTACAAGAACTTCGACCGGCTCGACGAGGCCTACCCGGAGCTGCTGTCGTACACCGGCTACTACACGGGCGCGCAGTTGCGGCAGGGATACGTCTCCGGTGATCCCGGTACGACCGTCCAGCGCGGTTACGACCAGTGGGCGCTCTCCGTCATCGCCGGCGCGCTAGGCAAGGACGCGGAGGCGAAGCAGCTGCGCACCCGGTCGACCATGGCGATCGACAACCTCGTGAAGTCCGGCGCCTGGACCGCGGCCGACGGCACCGAGGTCGGTCTGCTCACCCCGCGCGCCTCCGGCGGCGACTGGCAGAGCGCCGACCACGAGAAGTTCGAGGCGGCCGGCCTCTACCAGGGCACGCTCTGGCAGTACAACTGGTACGACGCCTACGACATGGGCGGCCTCATCCAGGCCATGGGCGGCGCGAAGGCAGGCAGGGCCGCGATGGAGCACATGTTCGGCGAGGACTCCGCCGCCGACGACGGCTCGACCATGCTCCACTCCAACGCGAACGAGATCGACCTCCAGGCGCCGTACCTGTTCAACTACGTCGGCGAGCCGAGCCTGACCCAGAAGTGGGTGCGTGCCATCTACACCGGCACGACCTGGAACCGCTACATCGCCACCGGTTCCACCAACGAGGCCCCCAGCTCCGGCGGCGAGTTCACCCCGCCGGTCGACACCCGGGTCTACAAGCTCTCCCCGCACGGCTTCCTGCCGACCATGGACAACGACGCCGGCACCATGTCGACCATGTTCGTCGCCGCCGCCCTGGGACTGTTCCCGGTGACCGCGGGCTCCAGCCAGTTCCAGATCGGCAGCCCGTTCTTCGACTCCACGACGATCACCTACGCCAACGGCAGCACGTTCACCGTGAAGGCCGACGGCGTCTCGCCGAGCGACTACTACGTGCAGAGCGCGACCCTGAACGGCCGCCGTTTCACGAACACCTGGCTCGACTACGCGCAGATCATCTCCGGCGGCACCCTGGACTTCACCATGGGTGCCGAGCCGTCCGCATGGGGCACCCGCACGGCGCCCGCGTACTCGTCGAACACCGACTCGGGCGACCCGGGTGCCGGAGACACCGGAACGGGCAAGGACAGCACCGTCGTCTCCGCCCGGCCGGGCACCGTCACCACCGACGCGGACGGCACCGCCGACGGAAGTGTGCGGCTCACCCTGACCGGTCCCGCGACCTTCGCCGCCCGCAAGGGAACCAGCCTCACCGCAACCGGATCGGCGACCGTGACCGGCCTCCCCGACGGCGTCACGGCCGACCTCCGCGTCACGGGCTCGCACACCGCGAGCCTGGCACTCACCGGCACCACCGACGTCGACGCGCGCTTCGGCATCACCTTCCGCGACGCGGCCTTCGCCCACGGCGTGCCGGCCGCCACGGTCACCGGCACCGGGATCTCTGCCACCGACCCCCTCCTCCTCTCCGCCGCCGCGGTCCAGCGCAAGGCCCTGAGCGCACTCGTCGGCCAGGCCTCCCCGGTGCGCAGCGGCCACTACTCCGACGGGTCCTGGACGCTGTTCCGCTCGGCACTCGAACACGCCCGGACCGTCCTCGCGGACACCGCCTCGACCACCGGCACGCTCATGGCCGCGGACGACGCGCTCCGGTCGGCCGTCGACGCGCTCACCATCGACGAGGGCGGCTACGCCGTCCTCCAGGCCGAGGACCCCGACCAGAAGGAGGGCCCCAGCCTCAAGAGCGAGGCGTACTACTCGGACGGCGACCTCGGCGGCGTCACCGAGGGATCGTGGGAACAGTTCACCAAGCTCGACTTCGGCGGGGTCGCCCCGCGGAGCATCTCGGTCCGCTACGCCAACCCGCAGGCCACGACCGCGCAGCCGAGCAGCGTCGACATCCATGCCGGCACCGCCGACGGCCCCCTCGTCGCCACCGTCCCGCTCCCCGGCACCGGCGGCTGGCAGAACTACACCACGGTGCAGGCGGCCGTCACCGACCCGGACGCCCTGTCGGCCGCATCCGGCGCGACGTTCGTGTTCCACGCCCCCTCCGGCCGGCAGTGGGTGGCGAACTTCGACTGGTACCAGTTCTCGCCCGACGAGGTCTCCTCGTCCTCCCCGACCACCCTCGCCACCCTGACCGCGGCCGACTCCACCACGACCGGCGGCGGTTCGCTCCCGCTCAACCTCGCGAACGGCATCTTCGAGAACGTCACGAACGGCGCGTGGGCCGAATGGCAGGGCACCCACCTCGGTGCGGGCGCCGACACCGTCACCGTCAGCTATGACAAGCCCCAGTCCCGGGCGGCGTCCGACTCGCACATCGAACTGCACCTCGGATCGAAGGACGGCACCAGGACCGTGGACATCCCCCTCGGCTACACCGGATCGGGCTGGGGAACCGTCGCCACCACCACCGTGCAGCTCGACCGGGACGTCTTCACCGGCGTCCAGGACGTGTACGCCGACTTCGTCTCAAGCACGCAGACCAGCTCCCAGCCGTACGTGGGCAACGTCCACTCACTGACGCTGACCCGGGACGCCGACTCCCCGGTGGCCTTCGACGCCACGGCGTTCACGTCGAACAGCGGCGGCGGCCTCAAGAGCGAGACCGCCACCTGGAGCGACGCGGGCTCCGCCACCGACCTCGGCGGCACCTACAACGGAGCCTGGCTCGGCTACGGGGACGTCGACTTCGGCGCCGCCCCCAAGAACACCGTCACCCTCACCTACGTCAACAACTCCGCCCGCTGCGGCACCGGTTCCGCGGTCCAGCTCTACCTGGACTCCTTCGACCCCTCGAACCCCGGAACGCCGTACGCGACCGTCCCGCTGCCCGTCACGGGAGCCGCGTGGTCGTCCGGCGGGACCACGAGCCTCACCCTTCCCCAGGCGGTCACCGGCACCCACACCGTCCACCTGCGGCTGACGACGACCCCCGACTCCTCGCACCCGTACGTCGCGAACCTCGGCCGGATCACCTTCGGTCACGCCGACACACCCGCAACCGCCGACAAGTCCGCGCTGCGCAAGGCGATCGACCAGTACGGGGTACTCTCCGGCGACGCGCGGCGCTACGACAGCATCGACTTCGGAGTCTTCCAGCGCGAACTCGCCGCCGCCCAGGCCCTCGTCGTCGCCGCCGACGCGACCCAGCTCGAGGTCGACACCGGGACCCGGAGCCTCACCCTCGCCGCCGGGCAGCTGACCCCGCTGCCGAGACTGAGACTGGAGGACCTGGTCGCGACCGCGTCCGCCCTCGACGACGCCCGCTACACGGACGCCTCCTGGCAGGCGTTCACCGGGGCACTCACCGCGGCGAAGACCGCACTCGCGGACGGCACGGCCACCGACGCTACCCTCACCGCACGGTACGACGCCCTCGACCACGCCGTCTCCGCACTCACCACGAAGCCCAGGACGGTCCCGACGGCACCCGGCGCGGTGTCGGCGACCTCGTCCGGCACCGGCGTGACCGTCGCCTGGTCCGCACCCGACGACGACGGCGGCTCACCGGTCACCGGCTACGAGATCACCCTCGACGACGGCCACCAGGTCCAGATCCACGATCCGGACAGCCGCAGCACGACGTTCACCCGGCTGCGGACCGGCACGTCGTACACCGCGCGCGTCCGGGCGGTGAACGCCGTCGGTGCCTCACGGCCGAGCCCCGCCACGGCACCCGTGGTCACCGGCGGCGGCAAGCCGCAGGCGCCGACCGTCACGGGTGTGCTCACCGACGGCAGGCAGGTCCGTGTGACCTGGCGGGCCGCCGCGGACGGCGGATTCCCGCTCATCGGGTACACCGTGGCCCTGGACGACGGAACCACCGCGCACGTCCCCGCCACGACGGACACGGCACTGCTCACGGCCACGAGCAGGGCGAAGGCGCACACCGCCACCGTGACCGCGGTCACCCTGGCCGGAACCTCGGCGGACACCGACGCGACGGGGACGGGCGCCTCCGCCACCTCCGATCCGACGACGTACGTCCCGTCCCCCTTCCCGGCCGACACGCTGAACGCGGCCTACTCCTCGGACAAGTGGCCGACGACCGCCGACGGCACCGACTACTTCGACGACCTGCTCAGCGGTATCGACGAGCTGGGCTCCGGCACCCTCGGCGCCGACACCGCGGTACCCCACGGCACCGCGCTCACCGCGGAGAACGACGAGACCGCCGTCGCCGTCAACAACGCGGCGACCCAGCAGCAGGTCGACCGGGCCGAGGTGGACGCGACGAACAGCGCCACCGTCACGATGGCCGACGGCCTCGGCTCCCGCCTCGGCCGGCTCTACCTCGACGCCCTCGACGGCGGCGGACTCCCGAAGACCAGCGCCCTGTTCTCCCGCGTGACGCAGGGCCTGGACACCCACGACGCGGCGAAGGACCACTACGGCTACCTGCGCCCGTACGTGCGGCTCGGGTTCGTCGGCGACGGCGGTGACGTGTACGAGTCGCAGGACGGTTCGTACAGCAACCTCGCCACCACCGGTTCGTACCCGAGCGGTCACACCTACGGCGGCTACGAGGCCGGCACCGTCCTGGCCACGCTGCTGCCGGAGCTGGCCCCGTCGATCCTCGCGCGCACCTCGGAGTACGGCAACAACCGCATCGTCCTCGGATTCCACTACCCCCTCGACGTCATGGGCGGCCGCATCACCGGCCAGGCCACCGTGGCGCACCGGTGGGCGGACCCGGACTTCCAGAAGCTGCTGATGCAGGCCCACACCGAGATCGAGAACGTGCTGCTCGCGCAGTGCGAGAAGGACGGGTACGGCGACACCCTCGCCGCCTGCGCGGGCGACCCGTACGACGGGCTCAGCACGGCACAGGACGTCGACCTCTACACCCAGCGCCTGACCTACGGCTTCTCCCGGGTCGGCAAGGCCGGCCAGGCTCTGCGCACGCCCTCCGACGCGGCGGCACTGCTGATCACGGCCTTCCCGGACCTCACCACCGAACAGCGCACCGAGATCCTGGAGCAGACCGCGACCGACTCCGGGTACCCGCTCGACCTCACCGCGGACGGCGAGGCGAGCTGGCAGCGGATCAACCTGGCGGCGGCGATGGCGGCGGACGTGGTCGTCGGCGCCGACGGGTCGGTCACGGTGACCAACTTCTCGGACGCCACGAAGGCGAGTGTCGCCGACGCCCGCGCCATCACGGCGGGCGGCGCCGCGATCGACGGATTCGCCCCGGACGTGACGACCTACGTCGTCGACTGGCCCAAGGACGCGAGGATCCCGGCCGTCTCCGCCGTGGCGGCCGAGCCGGGAGCCCGGGTGAAGGTCACCGACGGCAGTCCGGTCCTGTCGTCGACCGGAGCCCGTCTCACCACCCGCACCATCACCGTGACCTCGCCGAACGGTTCGGTCACCCGGACCTACACGGTCGGCTTCCAGCGCACCTCGCACGCGCAGCGGCCGGTCGCGTCCGGCGAGGGCCACGGATCGGGCTCCGCCGGTGGCACGGGACTCTGGTCGCCGGCGACGGAGTGGACGGAGACACGGGGACTCCCGTGGGCACTGATCACGAGGTGACCGCCTGACCTGCCGCGCCCGGAGAGGGGCGCGGCAGGTCAGGCCGCTGCCGGGGTGCGCGTGCGGCGGTCCGTTCGCGGACCGAGCCTCAGTACGCGTGGTGCACTTGCCAGAACGCCCAGGCCTGGCAGGGGCTGCCGTACGTGGTGTTCATGTAGTTGAGGCCCCACTTGATCTGCGTGGCCGGATTGGTCTGCCAGTCGGCGGCGACGGAGGCCATCTTGTTGCCGGGCAGGGCCTGGACGAGGCCGTAGGCGCCGGAGGAGGGGTTGACCGCGAGGTAGTTCCAGGTGGACTCGTGATCCACGATGTTGCTGAAGCACTGGAACTGGCCGCTGCCCACGATCTGCGCGGCCATCGCCTTGATCTGCGCCACGGTGTAGGAGCTCTGCACCTGGAAGCTGGCGGTGGGGTCGCCGGCCGCGGCCTTGGCCGCCGCCCGTTCCTCGGCCGCGGACTTCTTGGCCTTCGCGGCCTTGGCGGCCGCGGCCCGGGCGGCCTGCTCGGCGTCCTTGCGGGCGCTCGCGTCCGCCTGCACCGCCACGGTGTCGGCCTGCTGCGTCAGCGACGCGGTCTGCACCTGGGCCTGCTGCCCCGTGGGCAGGTCGGCGAGGAGGGTGGCGTCGGTCGCCGGCGCCTCCGCGTCGTTGTTCTGCGCGCTGCTGCCCGAGGCGACACCGACGACACTTCCGACAGCGGTGACCGCGGTGGCCGACGCCACCGCGATTCCCCGGACCGATATGCGGCTCACGCGCTTCTCTTCCTCTTCGCCCGGGCCACCGTGTGCGGCGGTCGACGGAAGTGTTTCGCTTGCTGGGTAAGGCAGTTGGAACACTCTTGCGTGCCGGCGCGGCCGACGCAATGCCGGAGGACGTGCGGATGCTCACACCGTCGCCGGAGCGGGGTACAGGGGCCACCATGAGCCTCGATGAACGGTGAGGGGAACCAGGGCGCGGGGTGGGTCGTCGGGATCGATGCCGGCGGCACCCGGACCCGTGCGGTCCTCGCGGACGCGCGGGACGGGCGGGTCCTCCAGGAAGGCGAGGCCGGGCCGGGCAACGCGCTGACCGTGCCGGGCCCGCAACTCGCCGCGCATCTGGCGGAGGCGGTCGCGGCGGCCGTGCCGGAGGCGATGCGGGCGCGGGTCCGCGCGGTGGCCGGCGGTTTCGCGGGGGCCGCCCGGGCGCCGGAGGAGGAGCGGGGCCGGGTACGGGCGTTGGCCGGCCTCACCGCCGCTCTGTCGCGGCTGGGGATCACCACCGGAGCCGTCGAGATCCACAGCGACATCGAGGCGGCCTTCGCCGGGGCGCCCGGGCATCCGGCCGACGGGCTCGCCCTGGTGGCCGGCACCGGAGTGGTCGCCGCGCGGATCGAGGGGCGCGTACTGGTCGCCACGTCCGGCGGGGACGGCTGGCTGCTCGGTGACGACGGCGGCGGGTTCTGGATCGGCCGCGAGGCGGCACGGGCGGCGCTGCGGGCCGCGGACGGGCGGGGCGGACCGACGGCGCTGACCGGCACCGTGGGCCGGGCCCTGGGAATCGCGGCGGGCGTACTGCCGCCGGCCGGCGGCGGATTCTGGGCGCCCGCCCGGCGGGCCGCCTACCGGGCACAGCTGCTGCCCGCCGTGCTGGACCGCCCGCCCGTGCGGCTGGCCGACCTCGCGCCACTGGTGCCGGACGCGGCGGCGGACGAGGACGAGGTCGCCGGGGCGATCCTCCGGGAGGCGGTCGCCCATCTCGCCCGCACCGTGGCCGCGTTGCGGCCACGCCCGGGTGAGGCACTGGTCGTCACGGGCGGTCTGACCGCCCCGGACGGTCCGCTGCTCGCCCCGCTCGCGCAACGGCTCGGCGGCCTCACGCTCGTCCCGGTGGCGGACGGCCGTGCGGGGGCCGTGGCCCTGGCGAGGCTGCTCACCGCCGGCCACCGGCCCCCTCAGGACCCGTGACCACCCGCACCCACTGCCTGCTCGGGTACGGTCCGGCCGCGTCGGCCGCCGTGAACTCCGCGGAGTGGATCAGGAGTCGGCCCATGCCCGCGTCCTCCACCGTCACCGTGATCCTGCGCCGCTCGCCGGGCGCGAGCCGCTCGGCGGCCACGGGGACCTCCGCGTGTACGGTTCCGTCCTCGCCGACGGTGGCGCGGTTCTCGCCGACGCTGCGAACCCCCGGTCCCTCGACGGCGAGCAGTACCGGTCGGCCCGGGATGTGCTCGGCCCGAACGAGGACCACCTGCAGCGGTTTCTCAGGGGTGCCGGTGAAGAGCTCGGTCGACTCGACAGAGGTCACACGCATGGGGCTCCTACGAGTGCTGGTGGAGCCCCATCCTGGCATCGTGGGGTGGTTCAATCAACCAGCCCCGGTGGTCCGTTGATGGTTCATTCATGCAGGCCGGAGGCGGGCTCAGTGCGATCGCCGGGCCTTCACCGCGTGCTGCCCGGCGATGTGGTCGGTCAACGCCAGTGCCGCGCTGGCCCGTTGGTAGGTGAGCTGGGCGACCCGGACGTACAGGCAGTCGATGAGGAGCAGCACCGAGTGGCGGGCGCCGATGATGCCGGTGGGGAAACTGGTCTCCGGGGTGGACGAGATGAGCCGGATGCCGGCGGTGCGGGCGAGCGGGGAACGCGGGTCGGAGGTCAGGGCGATCGTCGTCGCGCCGCGCTCCCTGGCCGTCTCGAACGGCTCGGTCGTCTCGCGGGTCGACCCGGAGTGGGAGATGCCGAGCGCGACGTCGGCGGGGGTGAGCAGCGCGGCGGAGGTGACCGCGGCGTGCACCTCGGTCCAGCCGCGTACCGAACAGCCGATCCGGAACAGCCGGGTCTCGGTCTCCTGCGCCACCGCGCCGCTGCCGCCCACGCCGTAGACGTCGATCCTGCGGGCCCGGGCCATGGCCTGCGCGGCCCGCTCGACCGCGTCCAGGTCGATCCGGTCCAGGGTCTGCTGGACGGCCCGCAGGTCCGCGGTGCCGACCACCTTCACCACGCGCTCCAGGCTGTCGTCCGGGGAGATGTCCGGACCGATCTCGGCCGTGCCCCAGTCGGAGACCTCGCCGCGGCCCCGCTCCTGTGCGAGCGCGATCAGCAGGTGCTGGTAGGAGTCGAGACCGACGGCCCGGCAGAAACGGGTCACGGTCGCCTGGGAGGTGCCGGTGCGGCGGCCCAGCTCCGCGGCCGAACAGTGCGTGACGGCGGCCGGATCCGCCAGGATCAGCTCGCCCACCTTCCGCAGGGAGCCGGCCAGGCGCGGCAGCTCGGTTCGGATCAGTGCGGTGACGTCGGTCGAGGGCATGCAGAGACGGTACCTGCCACCTTATGAGTCGTCAGTTGAATACCGGGCCCGGAACGGCACGCCGTTGCCCCGCACACCGAGAGCGTGATTAATTGATTCGTCGATCGGGGTAGCTCGGGGGGGGTGTGCGCGTGTCCGTCGAGTCCGCCGGCGGGTCCGGGACCGGACCGGTGAACGCCGAACGCTTCGCCCGCGAGGGCCTCGCCGCCCTGCACCGCCTCACCGAGTCCGCGCGCGCCGACGTCGTCCGGGCCGCCGGACTGATCGCCGACTGCGTCCGCGCCGACGGGGTCGTCCAGGCCTTCGGCACCGGCCACTCCCAGGCGCTGGTCCTCGAAGTCGCCGGCCGCGCGGGCGGACTGGTCCCCACCAACCGGATCGGCATCGCCGACCTCGTCCTCTACGGCGGTGAGCACCCCAGCGTCCTCGACGACCCGCTCCTGGAGCGCGAGCCCGGCGTCGCCGCCCGCCTCTACGCCCTCGCCGCCCCGCATCCCCGGGACCTCTTCGTCATCGTCTCCAACTCCGGGGTGAACAACGTGATCGTGGAGATGGCCCTGCACGCCAAGGAACGCGGACACCGTCTCCTCGCCCTCACCTCCCTCGCGCACACCAGGGCGGTCCCGGCCGGCCATCCCAGCGGCAGGAAACTCGCCGACCTGGCCGACGTGGTCCTCGACAACGCGGCCCCGCGCGGCGACGCGCTTCTCGAACTCCCGGGCGGCGGCGCGGTCTCGGCGCTGTCCACGCTGACCGGGGTGATGCTGGTGCAGATGGCGGTGGCCGAGGCGGCCGGCCTCCTCCTCGCCTCCGGCGACCGCCCGCCCGTCTACGTCTCGGCCAACGTGCCCGGCGGCTTCGAGGGCAACCTGGAACTGGAGAAGCGGTACGCCGGACGGATCCGGCGCACCGCGAGCTGAGAGCGCGTCAACCGAGGGGCGGGCGCCGCCCGTGCCACGGGAGCGCGAGTTCCGGGGAGCGGGACACCTGGAGCGGCAGGTCCTCCCGCCAGGGCGCCGCGACGAGCCGGACGCGCACCGGCAGCCCGGTCACGTTGAACACCCAAGTGAACACTCCCATCGCCTCGCCGCCGGGCACAGCGCCGCTCGGGTCGCGGCGGAGATCGGCTGCGTCGATCAGTCCCACCTGCACCGGTACGTCACGGCCTCCGCCGGGGTGACGCCCGCGGTGGTGTCGACCGCGCCGTGGCCCGCGGTCGACGACGTCGCCTGGGCCGCGCCTGCCTGTCGGGATCACCGCTGCGGGCCGCGCGGCGATGACGGGGTACCTGGACCCGGTGCCGCGTCCGGGCCGGCGGGCGCCTTCCGCGCACGGCGGTGCTGTGTCCTCGCCTGGGCCCTGGCGGCCTCGGCGAGGGCCGGCTGGAGGCGGCGGGCGGCGTCGACGTGGTCGCCGGTCCAGATGATCCGCACCGCGACGGGCGTGGCCCGGCCCTGACCGTCGCTGAGTTCGGTGCGGACGGACTCCACGAGCCGCGCCGCGCCCTCGGGCTGGAGCGGGACGGCGTCGGGGACGGACGAGCGGCCCCCGAGGCTCGCGGCGAAGCCGTGGTACCAGTCGGTGACCCGGGCCGCCGAACCGAGGACGGCACAGTGGGCGTCGGCCCGGACGGCCTGGACACGCGCCAGGCCCTCGCCCTTCCACAGGGAGACGACGGCGTCGGCGGCCAGCCGGAGCCCGACGACCCCGGTGACGAGAGTGGTCGCGCAGGACAGCGACAGCGGCTTGGCGCCGCGTTCGGCGAGGTAGGTGCGGAACGCGTCGTCGAGGCGACGGGCGGCGGCCGCCGCCACCCGGCTCTGCGGATCGGGGGCGGCGGGACTTCGGTGGCCCAGGGCGTAGTCCACCGCGTCTGCGAGGTAACGGGCGCTGTCGTCGTACGCCTCGGCGAGCGCCCTGTGCACGGCGCCCCGGGCGCCGCGCGGCCAGAAGAACACGGCCACCAGCACGCTGACCAGGCACCCCAGCACGATGTCCTGGACGCGCAGCAGGGCGATGTGCCAGTTCGGGTCCTGGCCGACGTTGAACAGCACCACCAGCGTGACGGTGAACGCGGCCTGCCCGGCGGCGAAGGAGATGGCGGCGGGCGCGATCCCTGCGCACAGGATGGCCACGGGGAGCACGAACCACAGCGCCGTCCCGTGGTGGCCGATCAGATGCAGCAGCGCGGCACCCACCACGGACCCGGCCACCGTGCCGAGAACGGCGCGGACGGCGTTCTGCCCGGTGCTGAGCGCGTTGGAGCGGAGCACGGACAGGGTGCCCAGCAGCACCCAGAAGGAGTGCCCCACACCGGTCACCCCGGCCAGGAACACGGCGATGCCGAGGCCGACGGCGCCGCGCAGGCTGTTGTGCAGCCACACCGAGTCGGGCCTGAGATGGGCGAAGGCGCGTTCCCGCGCGGCCGCGAGGGGTGCGCTCATGGCGCCCGGCTCACGGCCGAGGAGCCGCTCGGGCCAGCTGCGCTGCCAGGCGGTGGCCGCCATGTCGACGTTGTCGGCGATCTGCAGCACGGCGAAACCGAGCTCCTGGGCGCGGAAGGACACGTCGAGCGTGGCGATGAACCCGTAGACCTCCGCCGTGCTGGTGCCGCCCGGGTGTTCGGCGGGCACCTGGACGGTGGAGCTGTGCTCCATCGCGGCCAGGGCCGCCCGCAGGTCGTTCCCGCGGGTCCGCAGCGGACCGGTGTCCCTGTTCAGGTCCGTGAGCAGGTCGCAGGCCGCCTCCAGGACGTGGGCGGCGGCGCGGCGCACGGTATGCGCGGCCGGGTCGCAGGCCGGGGGCTTGTCGGTGTACTCGGACCGGTCGACGAGGACGGCGCACAGCCAGGTGAGCTGGTCCACCAGCCGGACGAGAGCACGCGAGGTCGCGGACAGGCCGGTCGGGCGGGACGTCGTGGCGTCGAAGACTCCGCGCAGGTCCGCGCCGGTACGGGCGGTGTGCTCGGCCCCGGCCCGGCACCGCTCGGCGTCGGACCCCGGCCCGTCCGGCCCCGGCAGGGCCGCGCGGATCCGCAGATACCCGGCGGCGGCACGGCAGACGGCCGCCGCCGGGGCGCTGAGCAGGTCGGCGACGGGACGCGGCCACAGCAGGGCGACGGCCGGCAGGGCCACCGCCCCCGCCAGGCCCGCGCCGGCGAGGCGCGCGGGCAGCTGCGACAGGGGCACCGGGGCGCTGACCGGCAGCACGAAGGCCAGCAGCAGCGCCGTCGAGCTGCCGGCCAGGACCGAGCTGACCACGCCGGCGAAGAGGACCGCGAACCCGACCACGACCGTGGCCGCCACGGCGAGCCAGAGCCATGGCGCGGCCAGGGTGCCGAGGCAGATCAGCACCAGCCACGCCACCGCGAGTGCCGCCTGCGCCCGCAGCCGCTCCACCATCGGCCCGGAGTAGTCCACCAGCAACAGCATCGAGAAGGAGCCGAACGCGGCGTAGCTCGCCATCGTCGGGGAGTGCAGCACCTGGGTGCACAGGGCGAACAGGGCGGGCATCACCAGCGCCGTACGCCCGGCCCGCCGGGTCGCCGCGAGATCCGGGTCCTTGCCGCGCAACCACGTCACCCACCGTGGCGCCCGCCCCGACATGTCCACCTCCCGCCGGCCCCGGAGCGGCCGGCCCCGTCGCCGCACCGCTCACACCACCCATATGCGGTCACCGCCGGGCCGTCCGCAACATTTGCCGGGGCGGCCGGTGGACCGCTCGCCGGGGCGCCCTCGAAACGCTGCCTCGCCTCCACGGCCGAGGCGGTCCCGTCCTCAGCGCACCGGGAAGCCGAACGAATACCCCTCTTCCTTCAGCCAGGGCAGCACCTCACGCAGGGCGGCAACCGTCTCGGAGCGGTCGCCGCCGGCGTCGTGGAAGAGGATGGTCGGCCCGTTCGGCAGCTCCTCCTTGACGGTGGCGACGATGACGGCCGTGCCGGGACGCTCGAAGTCCTTCGAGTCGACGTTCCAGCCCAGCGGGCGCATGCCGCGGGAGGCGGCGACCTTGCGGCTGTGGGGAGTGAAGGCGCCGCCGGGGGCGCGGTAGTAGAGCGGCCGTACACCCCCGGACGCCTCGGTGATCATGCGCTCGGCTTCGA
This sequence comes from Streptomyces sp. NPDC028289, assembly GCF_055565975.1. Taxonomy (NCBI): domain Bacteria; kingdom Bacillati; phylum Actinomycetota; class Actinomycetes; order Kitasatosporales; family Streptomycetaceae; genus Streptomyces; species Streptomyces sp. NPDC028289. Next base: position 574,523 of record NZ_JBVHTI010000006.1, read on the forward strand.
GGATCTGCTGGGACTGGTAGGCCTCGGACTTTGTGTCCATGGTGACGTCGTGGGAGACCGTGTGGTCGCAGAGCCGGTGCCCGGCCGCCACCACCGCCCTGACCAGGCCGGGGTGTGCCTTCGCCTGCGGTCCGATCATGCAGAACGTGGCCTTCACGCCGTACTCCTCGAGCACCTGGAGCACCTTGGGGGTCCAGACCGGGTCCGGTCCGTCGTCGATGGTGATGTTGACGCCCCTGGCGCCCCGGTCCGAGGCGTGCGCGATCTCCACCGACACCGGGGCCGCCTTCGGCGCGGGGTGGTGCACCGAAGTCCCGGATTCCGCGGTCCCGTTGACGGGACCGGCCTGCGCGGTCCACAGCGAGGCGGCCACGGTCACGGCCGTGACCCCGAGCGCCGCCGCGACCATCTGGCCGTACCATCCCCGTCCGCCGCGCCGCGCCATGTCCGCCCCGATCCTTGTCGTTCAGTCGATCTCGTGCACCCGTCAGGACGGAATAAGGGGGGCCCCGGATCCCTCCGTTACCGATCACGGACAATTCCGCGAGAGGTCTGCGACAGGCGCTCTGCGAGACCTTTAACGCCGGGCGGCGCGATCGGTGTTGGCGGTCCGCGCAGAACGGGGCACGGGGCGGGGCGCGGAGCCGGGAGCACCGGGATTCCGGATCGGGGAGCGGTGCCCCCGCGGCGCGGCGGCCAGGCAGCAGTGCGAGCAGGAGAGCCTCGACGCGGCTCGATCGCTCGGCACCGAGCGCGGCGTCCGTGAGGTGACGCCGACGGACATCGCCGCCGCCGTCGGCATGCACGAGTCCGCGATGCTGGGGTACTTCGGGACACGGGAGCAGATCTTCCCGAGCCGCACCGCGGAAGGCCGGCGGGACTGATCGGCGGCGCTGCGGTCGGGACAGGCCGAGACAGTCGCGCTCGGCGAAGTCGCCTCACCGGCAACGGTGTTGCAAGGGCAAGGGCTCCTGGGGATCACCGAGAGCGTTGCCGCGGACGTGGTCGTCACGGCAACGAGCACGGCCGGCGCGCTCGGGCAGATGGCCGCGCCCGGCACCCGGCTCCGTGAACGCCATGAGTCGCGCCCCGAGCCGGCACAGGCCGTCGTCGATGTCGAGCCCCGGCTCACGCGCACCCCGAGGTCCCTGCTGAACGGAGTGGGCGTGACGGCGACGGCGTCCCCGGCGGCCGGTCCGGCCGCAGCGGTGGACGGCACCGCGCAGGGAGACGCAGGCCCGCCACGCCACCATGCGGTGACGCGGCGGGCCGGCGGTCCGGTCGGATCCGGCTAGGCGGCGTGCAGGGCCTCCCTGATGGAGTCGACGGCGAGGTGCCGGGCGACGTTCGTGGCTCTCGTGTCGCGCAGGCTGTCGAGCATCATGAAGTCGTGCACCATGCCCTGGACCCGCACGGCGGTGACCGGGACATCGGCCTCCCGCAGATGCGCCGCGTAGGCCTCGCCCTCGTCACGCAGCACGTCGGCCTCGTCGGTGATCACCAGGGCCGGCGGCAGGCCTCTGAGGTCGTCGACGGAAGCCTGCAGGGGGGCCGCGTAGCGCTCCCGGCGCTGGGCCTCGTCGCTCGTGTACTGGTCCCAGAACCAGATCATGCCGTCCCGCGTGAGGTAGTAGCCGTCGGCGAACTGCTGGTAGGACGGCGTGTCGAAGTCGGCGTCCGTCACCGGGTAGAGCAGGATCTGCGCGGCGAGTTCTATGTCGCCACGGTCCTTGGCCATCTGGGCGAGGACCGCCGACATGTTGCCGCCGACGGAGTCCCCGCACACGACCATCCGGGACGGGTCGAGGCCGTACTCGCTGCCGTGCTTCACCACCCACTGGGCGACGGCGTAGTTCTGCTCGATCTGGGTCGGGTACTTGGCCTCGGGGGCCCGGTCGTAGACGGGGAACACGACCGCCGCCCGTGCCCCGGCGGCCAGCTCTCGCACGAGGCGGTCGTGGGTGTTCTCGTCGCCGAAGACCCAGCCGGCGCCATGGATGTAGAAGATCACCGGCAACGTCCCGTTGACGCCTTCGGGCTTGACGAGGTGGGCGCGTACGGTGCCCCACTCACCGGCGTCGATGTCGATCCAGCTCTCGTCGGCGGCGGGTTTGGCCACCCCCTCGCCCGTCTGCAGACCGGCGAGAATGTCACGCCCCTGCGGGGGCGGTACCTCGTAGATCCGCGGGTGCGGTGCGGTGGCGTCGGCGAGTTCGCGGGCCGCGGGCTCCAGGTACGGGGTGGGCGGCGGGGGCAGATCCTTCATGACGAACCTCCAGAAAGGGCCGATGCCGCGGCGGCGGGGTCCGGCCGGCCGCTCGCCTCCGCCGGTCACCGCCGGTCGAGGGCGGCACCGCGGGTGTGTCGGCGGCAGGGCCGGGCAGGCGGCATCGTTCTCCAGCCTGACACCGGACCGCGCGGGCGGCATCACGTGGCCGACTCCGTACGGTGGGCCCGGCGCTACGGGCTGTGGGGGAGGGCGACCGGACAAGGGTCCCGCCCGGCCGCCGGCCGGACGGCTCGCCGCGGGCGGTGCCGGGACCGGCTCACCTCGGCGCAGGCTGGAGCACATGGCTCCGTTCGCGACGGTCGCATGGAGATATGCCGAAGTCCTCGGGCGGTCCTGGCTCCGGGCCGCACCCGCCCTGACACTGTCGACTGACGGTCGGCGGCGGCCTGTTCGAGCAGCGTGAGCGCCCAGAACCCGAGGGAGCAGTCATGAAATCGCGCCTCCAGTGGACCCACGGCCGCGGCGAGCACGCAGTCGTCGCACGCAAGCAGGCGTACGCGGCCGAGATCCTGGTCAAGTTCCTCGTCCTGGCCGGACTGGTGTACATGCCGGTCCTGCTCTTCCACTGGGGCGAGTGGATCCCGTTCGCCGTGGCCGGCGGCTACCTGCTCTGGGAACTGGGCCGCCTCAACAGCGCCCTCGGCGAGTTGGCCGACCTCTGGAACGAGCAGCACCGGCAGCGGCAGGAGCAGGCTCGCAGCGACGCCCTCGACTGACGCGGCCGGGCTCAGGCGGCCCCGCCGACCTCGTGGACCAGCTCGATCGCCCGCCCGAGCGTGGTGAGCCGGTCCTCAAGGGTCTCGCCCGCCGGGTAGAGGCGTACGGTGTCGACGCCGGCGTCGCGCCAGACCGCGAGGCGCTCGCGCACCATGGACTCCGTGCCGATCAGCGTCGTACCGAGCACCATCTCGTCGGTCACCAGAGCCGCCGCGCCGTCCCGGTCGCCGGCCTGCCAGCGCTCACGCACCTCGGCGGCGACCTCGGCCCAGCCCTGGCGGCTGTAGGCGCTGTTGTAGAAGTTGGTGGATGCCGACCCCATCCCGCCGAGGCTGAACGCGAGTTCCTTCCTGCGTCCGGCGACCATCGCGCCGAGCGCCTCCTCGTCGGCGGCGAAGGCGACCTCCGCGCCCTGGCAGACGTCCAGGTCCGCACGGGTACGACCGCTCCGGGCCAGGCCCTCGTCGAGGTGGGCGAAGTAGGCGTCGGCGGCGCCCTCGGGCACGAAGCTGGTGCCGAGCCAGCCGTCGGCGGCCTCGCCGGTCAGCCGCAGCATGGCGGGGGAGAGGGCGGCGAGGTAGACGGGGATGTCGTGCTCGGCACGCATGGACAGGCGCATCGGGACGGCCTCGCCGCCGGGCAGCGGCAGCGTGAACTCCTCGCCGGAGTACGAGATCCGGCCGCCGTCGACCACCCGCCGGACGATCTCCACCGTCTCCCGCATGCGGCGCAGCGGCCGGGCGAAGGGGATGCCGTGCAGTCCCTCGATCACCTGCGGGCCGGAGGCGCCGAGACCGAGCAGGAAACGTCCGCCGGACAGGTTGGAGAGGGTGATGGCCGTCTGGGCCACCGCCGTCGGTGTCCGGGTGCCGAGTTGCATGATGCCGGAGCCGAGCAGCATCCGGTCGGTGAGCGCCGCGTAGTAGCCGAGCGCGGAGGGCGCGTCGGAGCCCCAGGCCTCGGCCACCCAGCAGACGTCCAGGCCCAGCTTCTCGGCCTCGACGACGAAGTCGCTCGTTCGGGACCGGTGTTCGCCGCCCGAGGCCTCGATCGTGGTCGCCGTCCGCATCACGCCTCCGCCCGCTTCTTGATCTGCGCAAGGGTGGCGGTGATGCCACGCTCGAACTCCCGCAGCCGTACGAACACGATCTTCTGCTCCTTGTCGGGCATCCGGTCGATGGCGACCGACAGTCCGGAACGTCCCGGACCCAGCTGCATCCACTGCGACAGCTCCGTCCCGCCGTCCTTCGGACGGAGCCGGAACCGCCAGACCGCGGAGGGCTCGGACGGATCCTGCACCGCCCAGGCGAACACCGACTCCCGCTCGCACTCGATCACGTGGGAGGTGGTCTCCCACTTCCCGAACGCCTCGTGTTCGCTGCGGCCGACGAACCGTGCCCCCACCGCCGGAGCTACGGCCCCGTCCAGCCAGGCGACGGACCGCAGCTCCTCGCTCATGTCCGGCATCAGGCCGATGTCGCTGACCAGGGCCCACACCGTGGCCGGTGGGGCGTCGATCCAGGTCCGCACCTCGACCGTGGGTCTGTCCGCGTAGCGCGCGCCCGTCCACTCCACGACCGGCCTCCTTGCCGTCCGGGTGTCCGAAACTCAGAGTTGCTAAATAAGACTCAGCCTGTCAAGAGGTCAGTGGGTCAAGGCGCCATGGGACGCTCAGTCGACACCGAACCGCCGGCGGATGTCCGGCCGCTGCCCGAGCCGCTCGGGATAGCCGGGCCCCATCCGCATCGAGGTCTCCTCGGACCTGAGCGGCGTCCGGCATCGGGAGCAGACGACCTCGGGGGTGGTGTCGTGGCCGCACGCCCCATGGTGGAACACCACGGGCACGCCTCGTTCCCCGGCCAGCCACCGGTCACCCCACGCGGACATCGCGGCCAGCACCGCGAACAGGTCCCGGCCCTTCTCCGTGAGGACGTAGTCGTAGCGCGGCGGCTCGGCCTCGTACAGCCGCTTCTCCAGGATCCGCTCGTCCACCAGATGACGCAGCCGGTCGGTCAACGTGTTGCGGGCGATGCCCAGTTCCTGCTGGAACTCGTCGAAGCGGCGGATCCCGTAGAAGGCCTCCCGCACCACCAGCGGCGTCCAGTGGTCACCCAGCAGATCGACGGTCCGTGCGATGGAGCACGGCCACGTGGCGAACGACGTCCGTTTCATGGCCCCACGATAGCGAGTCTTGCAGAGAAACCCTGCTGACAGTCGCGGTCTCGGATGTGAGCGGCCCGCGCAGGCCGCAGCATGAAGCGGGGGGCCTGGCCGTCCGCCGGCGGCCGTCGACCGTGGATCGAGGTGTCCGACCATGAAGATCGAGGGATCGGTCGCGCTGGTGACCGGAGCGAACCGCGGGATCGGGCTGGCGTTCTGCCGCGCCCTGCTGGCCCGGGGCGCGGCCAGAGTGTACGCGGGCGTACGGCGGCCGGAAGACCTCACCGAGCCGGGCCTGGAGCCGCTCCGCCTCGACGTCACCGACCCCGAGCAGATCGCGTCCGCCGCGCGCACGGCCTCCGACGCGACCATCGTGATCAACAACGCGGGCATCCAGGCCGGACCGGGCCTGCTGGAGGGCTCCCTGGACGGCGCGCGGCGGGAGCTGGAGGTGAACTACCTGGGCACCTGGGCCGTCTCCCGGGCCTTCGCGCCGGTACTCGCGGCCAACGGCGGCGGCGCCCTCGTGAACATGCTGTCCGTGGCCTCGTGGCGCTCGACCTGGCGGTTCCCCAGCTATGCCGCGTCGAAGGCGGCGCAGTGGTCGGTGACCAACGCACTGCGGGTCGCACTGCGGGAGCAGGGGACGCTGGTCGTCGGCGTGCACGTCGGCTGGGTGGACACCGACGCCACCGTGGCGGTCGACGAGCCCAAGACGGATGCGGCCGAGGTGGCCGCGCAGACGATGGAGGCGATAGCCCGCGACGAGCCCGAGGTCCTGGTCGACGAGACCGCCCGTCGAGTGCGCGCCGCGCTGTCCGGGCCGCTCGATCTCCTCTACCCGACCGGCTGATCGCGCGACCTGATCGTGCGACCGTGGAGTCAGCAGACCGACTCGACACAACGGTGAGGTGGAGCCATGCAGACCGACTTCGACGTCGTCGTCCTGGGAGCCGGGCCGGGCGGCTACGTGGCCGCGATCCGCGCCGCCCAGCTGGGCCTGCGCACGGCCATCGTGGAGGGCCGCTTCTGGGGTGGCGTGTGTCTGAACATCGGCTGCATCCCGGCGAAGGCGCTGCTGCGCAACGCCGAGGTCGCCCAGCTGATCCTGCACGACGCGGAGAAGTTCGGCGTGAAGATCAGCGGGGAGGTGGGCCTGGACTACCGTGCCGCCTACGAGCGCAGCCGGGTGGTGGCCGACGGGCGCGTCAAGGGCGTCGGCTACCTCATGCGCAAGAACAAGATCGAGCAGTTCGAGGGGCAGGGCACCTTCCTCGACCCGCACACCCTTCAGGTGCGCATGCAGGACGGCGAGACCACGCTCTCCTTCCGCTCCTGCATCATCGCGACCGGCTCGACCGTGAAGCTGCTGCCCGGTACGACGCTGGGGCGGCGCGTCGTCACCTACGAGGAGCAGATCCTCTCCGACAGCCTCCCGTCCAGCATCGTCATCGCGGGTGCCGGGGCCATCGGCGTCGAGTTCGCCTACCTGCTGCGGTCGTACGGTGTCGAGGTCACGCTGGTGGAGTTCCTGGACCGGATCGCCCCGCTGGAGGACGAGGAGGTCTCGGCCGAGCTGACCAGGCGCTTCAAGCGGCAGGGGATCCGGGTCCTGACCTCCACCGCCGTGCAGTCCATCGAGGAGACCGAGGACGAGGTCCGCGTGACCGTCCGTTCCGGCGACTCGGAGCAGGTCCTGGAGGCGGAGAAGGTGCTGCAGGCCACCGGCTTCCAGCCGCGGACGGCCGGCTACGGGCTGAGCAGCACGGGGGTACGGCTCACCGAGCGCGGTGCCATCGACATCGACGGGTACTGCCGTACCAGCCGGCCGCACATCTACGCGATCGGCGACGTCACGGCGAAGCTGATGCTCGCGCACACCGCGGAGGCGATGGGCATCGTCGCCGCCGAGAGCATCGCCGGCGCGGAGACCATGGAGCTGGACTACCGCATGATCCCGCGGGCGACGTTCTGCCAGCCGCAGATCGCCAGCTTCGGCTGGACCGAGGCAGAGGCCCGTGCCCAGGGTTTCGACGTGCGGGTGGCGAAGTTCCCCTTCACGGCCAACGCCAAGGCGCACGGCTTCGGCGACACGGTCGGGTTCGTGAAGCTCGTGAGCGATGCCCGCTACGGCGAACTGATCGGCGGCCACATGATCGGACCGGACGTGACGGAGCTCCTGCCCGAGCTGACGCTCGCTCAGAAGTGGGACCTCACGGTGCATGAGCTCGCCCGGAACGTGCACGCCCACCCGACGCTGAGCGAGGCGGTCCAGGACGCCCTGCACGGCCTCGCCGGACACATGATCAACCTCTGACGGGCCTCGGGACCGGAGGTGGTTGAGACGTGCGGTCGTACCATGACGTGACCGCCCAGCAGCCGCCCCGAGGAGTCACCGTGGCCCGCCCCCGTACCGCCGCCCGCACCGTGGAGCACCCCGAGCTGTCCGAGGTCTCGCTCCAGCAGGTGCTGGAGGCGCTGGTGGACCCGGTGCGGCGCATGGTGGTGTCGCAACTGGCCCGTGCGGGGGAGGACCTGAGCTGCGGGACGTTCGTCGCGCCCGTCTCGCTGTCGACGCTGACGCACCACTTCACCGTGCTGCGCGAGGCCGGCGTGATCCGCCAGTACTACGTCGGCACCGCGAAGATGAACACGCTGCGCGCCGACGAGATGGAGCTGCGGTTCCCCGGGCTGCTCTCCGCGGTGCTGGCCGCCGCGGCGCTGGAGGCGGAAGCGGGTGCGGGCCGGGACGGCCGGTGACTTTATTTCGATCGAGCTCAAAATTTGACGGTCATCAAACCTTGGGGTGGGGTGAGTGGAGGCGCCGGGCCGGCCCGGCGCGTCTCCATCCCAGACCCTGCCCCTAGGACGGATGCACCATGGCAAGACTCGTTCAGTTCGACCGGATCGGCGGACCCGAGGTCCTCACCCTCCGCGATGTCGAGGTCGGCGCACCCGGCGCGGGAGAGGTCCGCATCCGCGTCGACGCGATCGGCCTGAACCGCGCCGAGATCATGTACCGCGAGGGTGTCTACTCCTACGCCCCGGTCTTCCCGTCACTGCTCGGCTACGAGGCCGCCGGTGTGGTCGAGGCGGTCGGCGAGGGTGTGGCCGGCCTCTCCGAGGGCGACCCGGTGGCGGTCGTACCGCAGTTCCTGCAGACCGACTACGGCACCTACGGCGACCACGTCGTCGTCCCGGCGTCGGCGGTCGTGCCCCGCCCCGCCGGGGTCGACCCGGTCCGGGCGGCGGCCGTGTGGATGGCGTACATCACCGCCTACGGCCCCCTCGTCGAGAGCGGCCGGGTGCGCCCCGGTGACCACGTCCTGATCACGGCGGCCTCCAGCAGCGTCGGACTCGCCGCCATCCAGATCGCCCGTCATGTCGGCGCGATCCCGATCGCCACCACGCGCGGCCCCGGCAAGCGGCAGCGCCTGCTGGAGGCGGGAGCGGCCCATGTGATCGTCACCGACGAGGAGGACCTGCCCGCCCGGATCGAGGAGATCACCGGCGGCGAGGGTGTCCGCCTCGCCTTCGACCCGGTCGCGGGACCCGGCGTGGAGACCCTCGCGCAGGGGATCGCCCCCGGCGGCTTCCTGGTGGTCTACGGCGCCCTCGACCCGCGTCCCACTCCGCTGCCCAATGCCCGGTCCTTCCCGGCGCTGAACAGCAGCACGTACACGCTCTTCGAGATCACCACGAACCCCGAGCGCCTGCGCCGCGCGGTCGCGTTCGTCAACGCGGGCCTCGGCTCCGGCGCCTTCGACCCCGTCGTCGACCGCACCTTCGACCTCGCGGACATCGCCGAGGCGCACCGTTACATGGCCGCGAACGAGCAGGTCGGCAAGATCGTCGTCACCGTCACCCACGAGGGTGGGGCCTCCTGAGCCCCCTGGCACCTCCCGCCGGCCGCTGACGGCGGACCCGCGGGGCGGGGCGCCGGCGCGGAGACCGTCAGTGTCCCGCCTGTGCCGTCATCCGGGCGGCCGCGTCGTGGATGAGCCGGGCGTGCAGCTCGAACAGGGCCACCAGGTCGACGGAGTCGCCCTGGATCTCCCGGTGCGCGAACAGGCCGTCGGCGCCGGCCACGGCGTAGGTGGTGAGGGTGTGCACCTCGTCCTCGGCCAGGGCCGGGAAGAGGTCGGCGATGATCTCGGCGATGCGCCGCTGGGAGATGTCGCGGACCTGAAGGAAGACGGTGCGGCCGCGGGGCTCGGTGGGACGGCGCTCCAGCGCGAGCATCAGGCCGAGGCGCAGGAAGTCCGGGGCGGCGAGGAGGGACCTGGCCACGTTCGCGGCCATCAGGGCGACCCGTTCCAGCGGGGTGCCGGCGTCGTCCCCGGGCAGCTCGACGGCCTTGAGCCAGGTCTCGAAGCTGCGCTCGATGACGGCCGCGATCAGGTCGTCCTTGTCCTTGAAGTGCCAGTAGATCGAGCTGGCGGGCAGTCCGCACTTGGCGCTGACGGCCGCGATGGAGGTGCCGTCGTAGCCGCGCTCGCCGGCGATCTCGACGGTGGCGTCCAGGATCCGCTGGCGCGACTCCACCCCGTTCGCGCGTTTCCTGCGCGTCGTCTGCGACCCGGTCATCTCTGCGCCTCTCGGGGATCGTGGCGGCCGGGTTCCGGGCCGCCTCTGCGACCGCCACTCTAATTGGAACATCCCCTACAGCAGCAACCGCCTGCCGGGCTCCGGCCGGACCAGAGGGGCGGGACCATGGCGTCGGCCGGGCGCCCCGGGGGTCAGCCGCGACCGGCGCCCGCCTCCATCGCCGCCACCAGCCGTCGCAGCGCCTCGGTCACCCACTCGCGGTCCTCGCCCAGGCCGTCCAGCAGTCCGATCTCGACGGAGAGCTGCCGCGGGAAGAGCTCGTCGACCGCCTGCGCGCCGGCCTCCGTGATGGTGACCAGCGCGGCACGCCGGTCGGCGGGGTTGGGGGAGCGGGCGATGAAACCGCGCTGTTCGCCTACATCAGCGGCTCCAGCTTCGTCTTCGAGAACCTGCACGGCGTCTCCTCGACCACCTACTCCCTCATCTTCGCCACCAACGCCGTCGCCATGCTGGCCGCCGGGGCCTGTTTCGCCCGCCTCGCCGGGCGCGGCACCCGCCTGAACACCCTGCTCTCGGCCGGGGTCGGCATCGCCCTGCTGGGCGCGCTGGCACAAGTCCTGCTGGTGGTGACCGTGGGCGAGACCCTCGCAGGTACCTGGACCACCCTGTTCGTGACCGGCGGCGGCATCGGCCTGGTCTTCCCGGGCGCCATGAGCATCGGCCAGGCGGTCGGCCGTACGGCCCCGGGCGCGGCCTCCGTGCTCCTGGGCGGCTTCCAGTTCCTCCTCGGCGCCCTGGCCGCTCCGCTGGTGGGCGTGTTCGGGGAGGGCGGCTCCCGGCCGATGGCGATCGTCATGCTGGGCGCGCTGGTGGCGGCGGGACTGGCGCTGGCGACGCTGGCCCGGCCCTGGTAGGGGCACGGGGAGCCGGTGCCCGCGGCGTAGTCGGCGAGGTTCCTTGAGCCCGCGACTCACCCGGCGGGCAGGTCGGCGAGGAAGCGGGCCCCGGAGGTGTACGCGGGATCGTGGGACACCTCGCCGCCCACGGAGCGGGCCAGGCGCCGCGCGAGCGGCAGTCCGAGGCCCGCGCCGTCGTGCCCGTCGCCGGGATCGGCCCGGCGGCCGGGCTGGAAGAGGTCGCCCACGAACGCCTCCGGTACGCCGGGACCGTCGTCGGTGACACCGATCCGGACCCCGCCGGGCACCCGGCGCGCGGACACGGTCACCGTGGAGTGCGCGTACCGGAGCGCGTTCGCCAGCATGGGGCTGACGATGCGTTCGAGAAGCGCGGGCCGGACGCCCGCCGTCGGCTCCGGATCGGCCGTGTCGACGACGGCTTTCACCCGCTCCGGCGTCCCGAGGCGGTCGACCAGCCGGTGCAGGACGGGCCCGACGGCCGTGGCGCCGGGGGCCGTGCCGGCGGTGCGCGCCTCCTCACGGGCGTCGTCCAGCAGGGTGTCGCAGATGGTGCGCATGGCCTGGGCCGCCTCGGCGATCACCTCGTGCGTCGCCCGGGTCTCGGCATCGGATCGCGGCCGGGCCCGCCACCAGTCCAGCTCGACGACGATGCGGGTGAGCGGGGTGCGCAGCTCGTGGGAGAGCTCCCCGGTCAGCTGCCGCTCGTGCCGCAGCACGGTCCGGACGCGGTCCAGCAGCGCGTCGAGCGAGGCGCCCAGGCGGGCGAGTTCGGCCGGCTGGTCGGCGGCGCCGAAGCGCTCGTCGGAGCCCGCCGCGCTCCACTCGGTGGCCTGGTCCGTCATGGTGCGCACCGGGCGCAGCGCCCGCCCGACGGCGAGGCGGGTCAGCGCGTAGGTGCACGCGAGCATGACCGAATCCAGGACCAGGGACCCCAGCAGCACGGTGTCCGCCGAGTTGCGGTACGGGGCGAGGTCCAGGGCGGTGACGACCGTCGCCGTGCTCCGACGCCCGGCCACGGAGTGGGCGCACAGGCGCACGGACCGGGGATGCCCGGCCGTCACGGTCTCACAGCCGCCGTGTCCCCGTACGACCAGCCGCGCGGCGGCCGCGGTCAGGGTGCCGCCGGCGGTGGCGGACGGGGGTTTCTCCAGCAGGCGCGTCCCGGTGTAGATCCAGACGTTGGCGTCGAGGAGCCGGTCGTTGACGGTCTCCAGGACCCGTACCCGCGAGCCGCTGGTGTCCACCGTGGTGGCGACGGCGGCCGCACGGTTGCCCAGTTCGGCGTCCGCCTGGTGCTGCAGGTGCCGGTCCATGACGGTGTTGAACGCCACGGTCAGGACGGTCATCAGGAGGGCCGCGGTGGTCACCGCCACGAGCGAGAGCCGACCGCGCAGCGTGCGCGGGGCCGGCAGCCGCAGGAGGCGGTTCATGACAGCCGGTGGCCGATCCCGCGCGCCGTCCCGAGGTTCAGGCCGCTGCCCGCCTCGCGCAGCTTGCGGCGCAGCCGGCTCAGGTACTGGTCCAGCGTGTTGTCGCTGACCTGAGCCCCGTCCGGCCACGCGGTCCGCACCAGGTCCCGGCGGCTCACGATGCCCCCTCCCGCGGCCACGAGCGTGGCCAGCAGCCGGAACTCCGTCGGGGACAGCTCGACCAGAGCCTCGCCGACGTGCGCGCTGTGCCGGGTCGCGTCCAGGACCAGGTCCCCGGCCGTGGACACCGCGGGCGGGGCGGACCGCTTGAGCGAGGCCCGCAGCCGGGCGACGAGTTCGGCGAGGTGGAACGGCTTGGGAAGGTAGTCGTCGCCCCCCGCGGAGAACCCGGACAGCCGGTCGGTGAGGTGGTGGTGGGCCGTGAGGAAGATGATCGGGGCCGCGAATCCGTTGGCGCGCATCGCCTGGCACACGTCCCGGCCGTCCGCGTCCGGCAGCCCGACGTCCAGGACGACCGCGCCGATGCCGTCGCCGGTCAGCCGCAGGGCGGTGGCGCCGTCGGCGGCGGGCACGGGCTCGAAGCCCTCGTCGGCCAGCCCGCGGCGCAGCACGTCCCGCAGGGCGTGATCGTCCTCCACGACCAGGATCTTCTGAGGCATGGTCCTCCGTCGGAGCTACGGCCGTACCGCGGCCGGGGCCGGGACGGTCACCCGCGTCCCTCCTCGGACCCGGCGGTCCGCCGCCCCCGGTACACCTCGGAGAGAACGGGGATCAGGGACACGACCACGATCAGCGCCACCAGCGGCAGCAGGTACCGGTCGACGTTCGGGATCGACGAGCCCAGCGCGTATCCCGCGAGGGTGAGGCCGACGCTCCACGCGAGTCCGCCGACGACCTGCCACTGGGTGAACGTCCGTACCGGCACCTCCAGAGCCCCCGCCATCGGATTGAGGACCGTGCGCACCACCGGCACGAAGCGCGCCAGGACGATGGCCTTCGCGTGGCCGTACCGGTCGAGGAAGTCCTCGGCGCGCTGCACGCCTTCGTGCAGGCGCTTGGAGCGGCTGCGTGCCAGCAGGGCTCCGCCCGCCTTCCGGCCGAGCAGGTATCCGAACTGTGCCCCGGCGAGCGCACCCGCGGCCGCCGCCACGAGCAGGGGGCCCAGGGACAGGTGCAGACTTCCCTGCGCCGAGCCGGTGCACAGCAGGCCGGCGGTGAACAGCAGGGAGTCGCCCGGCAGGAAGAACCCGACCAGCAGCCCCGTCTCGGCGAACATCACCACCCCGACGCCCAGCACGCCGAAGGCCGACAGCAGCGAATGAGCGTCGAGCACGTTCACGGCCAGCTGTGACGCCGCGAGGATCGGTGTGGTCATGAACGGGGGCCCTTTCCGGCGGACGGTCTCACATGAACACCTGAACGACTACATCTTTGTAGACGCCATGGGGAACTCTAGACGATCGCGGGTGCGCGACGAGCGGCCCACGGCCGTGGCACCCACCCGTGCCCGCACCCCCGTACCACCCACCCAAACGGCATGACCAGGGAGTTCGCCGTGTCGTTCAGGTTGCGTTCAGGTCCGGTGAGCGGACCTGAAACTCATGCACCAGAGGGGCCAAAGCATTGGCAAAGACATCTGTGGCACCGGGAGTCCCGCATGTCATCGTGCCGACCATGACCACAGAGCACCTCCTCGACGACCGCTCCCGCGTTCCCCTCCGCACCATGGCGAACAAGGTGCCGGAAGTCACCGTCTACTTCTGGATCATCAAGGTGCTCACCACCGGGATGGGCGAGACCGCGTCGGACCTGCTGGCGCGGGTCCTCGGCCCGATACCGGCCGTCGGCCTCGGCGGTCTCGCCCTGGCGGTCTCCCTGGCCGTGCAGTTCGCGGTCCGCCGGTACATCGCCTGGGTGTACTGGACCGCGGTCGTCATGGTCAGCGTGTTCGGCACGATGGCCGCCGACGTCCTGCACGTCGGTCTCGGCGTGCCCTACACGCTGTCCACCCCGTTCTTCATCGTCGTGCTGGCCGCGGTCTTCGCCCTCTGGTACGCGGTCGAGCGGACGCTGTCCATCCACGGCATCCGCACCCGCCGCCGTGAGACCTTCTACTGGGCGACCGTCCTCGCCACCTTCGCCCTCGGCACCGCCGCCGGCGACCTGACCGCCACCGCCGGCCTCGGCTACCTCGGCTCGGTGGTCCTCTTCGCCGTCGCGATCTGCCTCCCCGCCATCGCCCACCGCGGCGGTGCCCTGAACGCCGTGACCGCCTTCTGGACGGCCTACGTCATCACCCGTCCCCTCGGCGCCTCGCTCGCCGACTGGATGGCGGTCGGCCACGGGCGGGGCGGCCTCGGCCTGGGACTGGCACCGGTGACCCTCGCCTGGACGGTCGCCATCGCCTGTTTCGTCGGCTACCTCGCAGTCTCCCGCCGGGACACCTCGGGCCTCGATCCGGCCTGAGCGGCTCGGCCCGCACGGCAGGTCCACCGGCCGGGGTACCGACGTCACGCCGGGCGGAGCCATGAACGCGTGTTCTGCGTCTTGCTCTCCGGGGAGCCTCCGCCCGCGCGGCGCCACATTCCCGGCGCGGACGCGGCGGCGGAGCGCGTGGCTTCGACGTGAGGGGAACGGACGTTGCGCCGTGGGTACAAGTGGGTGGACCGTGAACTCGCGCGGATGGATCCGGAGACCGACTGGGAGCGGATGATTGCGCTCTATGTCGGTTACAGGGTCCCGGAGTTCGCCCTGGCGACGGCGCTCTACCCGGGCACCATGCGCATGATGCAGCCCGGCGCCACGGCCGCGACCCTCGCGCACACCGCGAAGCTGACGGCGAGACCCGAGCGGCGCTACCGGGACGCCAACCACTTCCTGATGGCCTGGATGGTGGACGGCCTGTCCAGCGGAGCGGGGCGCGCGGCCGCCGACCGGCTCAACCGCATCCACCTGGCGGTCGCCCGGGCCACCCCGCACCTGCCCGGCAACTTCGACGACACCGACGACTTCGTCTACCCGCTCGTCCTGCTCGCCACCTACGGCGACCGCCTGCAGACCTCGCTCGGACTGCCCGGCACGAGTGAACCCATGAAGACCGCCTGGCACCGTTGGGCGCAGACCCTCTTCCGCCTCCTGGAACGCGAATCCGGCCCCCTGGCCGACGAGCACTTTCCCGAGGACTGGGACGCGATGTGCGAGTTCGCCGTGAAGTTCGACGCACGGCCGTACGAACCGACCGAAGCCGGCCACATCGTGGCGGCCGCCATGATGGACCACTTCGCCCACCGATGGTTCCCCGCACCCTTCCGGGCGTTCGGCAGGGACCTGACCCGCTACCTCGCGGGCGACCGGGTCTGCCGGCTGCACCGGATCGGCCGGCTGAGCCCCCGCCGCGAACGCGTCGTACGGCTCTTCCTGAAGTCCGCGTTCCGCGCCCTGCGTCTGCTGCCCGACTACCGGACACCGCTGCCCGAGCGCGTCCGGCGCGGCGGACGCACCCGGGCAACGGCAACCGGTCTCAGCTGCAGGTGAGGCGGCCCGAGGTCGCCTTGGCCGTGAGGATGCGGTGTACGGAGGCGGCGACCTTGGTGCGGAACGACGCGTCCTTCGCCATCTGGGCCTGCACCCCCTGGACCATCGCCGGGACGGTCGACGCCTTGACCGTGAGGACCATGTCGCCCCCGGCGCCGATGAACTGCACCGCCCGCTGCGCCGGGGTGTAGGCGCGCACCGCGACCGCCTGGCCGAGGTCGTCGGAGATGACGACTCCCTTGAAGCCGAACTTGGTGCGCAGCAGTGAGTTGATGACGGTCGGTGAGAACGCGGCGAGGTGCCTCGAGTCGATCTTCGTGTACTTCGCCGACGAGATCATCACGAACGGCGCCCCTGCCTTGATTCCGCTCTGGAACGGCTGGAGGCTCGAACTGGAGGCGGTCGTCACCGAGTCCACGACGTTCGCGGTGGTGTCGGTGTTGCCGGTCACCTGGCCCAGTCCGGGGAAGTGCTTGAACGTGGTCATCACCCCGGCCGCGCGGAAGCCCGCGGCGAAGGCGCCGGTGTGTGAGGTCACGACGGCGGGGGTGTGGCCGTACTCGCGGTAGAAGTGGCCGATGGGGGCGTTGCGGGTGCCGAGACTCGCGGGCACCACATCGGCGACCGGGGCGAGGTTGAGGTCCAGGCCCGCCGCCTTGAGCTGCCCCGCCCAGGTCGTGGCGCGACTGCGCAGGGTGGTGGTGCTCCACGTGCCCTGGGTCAGGGCGTTGGGCATGACCGAGAAACCGGGTCCGCTGAGCACCTGGACCTGGCCGCCCTCCTGGTCGGTGGAGACGAGCAGCCCGACCCGGTGCCCGCCGACCGTGTCGGCCTGCGGGCGGAAGGCGTCGACCACCTTCCTCGTCGCGGCGGTCCCGGCGGTGCTGCGTCCGGTGAGCATCACGGACCCGACGTGGTAGGTGCGCAGCGTCTGCAGGTCCGCGGTGCTCGGGCGGGTGGCGTTGACCCCGCCCATGAACAGCTGGCCGACGCGCTGTGCCTGGGTCATCTTCGCGTAGACCGTGTCGGCGCAGCTCGCGGCCGAGACGGCGGCCGCGGGCCGGGCGGCCGCGTCCGCGGCCGGCACGGTGCACACACCGGCGGCGAGCGCGGCGGTGACGAGTCCAACAGAGGTGCGCCGGGCGGCGGAGCCGCCACGCGCGCGTCGACGAACAGGTGTCCCCACGATGCGCTCCTGACTGATGCGGGTGCACGTCACGGAGACCAACGGGCCGACGGACGACATCGGACCGCATGGCCCGCGACCGGTTCATTCCCACAACACGTTACGCCGAACGGGTGCCGACAGCACCCGGGCGGAGCCGTTGCCGCGGGCCACGGGGACGGCCTGCGACAACGGCTCCGCGAATCCTGTCGGGGACAGGGGCAGGCGAGGCTCAGGGGATGAGCCGCCACTGCTCGATGTAGCCGACGTCGATCGCGGCGTGGTCCTGGACCCGGAGCTTCCAGGTGCCGCTCAGGGGCTGTGCGGAGGCGTCGACGGTGAACGTCTGGTCGACGTTGTCGGCGGAGCCGCCGCTGCGGTTCAGCAGCGAGTAGACCGTTCCGTTCGGGCCGACCAGGTCGACCGTCAGGTCACCCCGGTAGGTGTGGATGATCTTCACGTAGACCTGGGTGGTCGCCGAGGCGTTCCCGGTGCGGTCGGTTACGGTGACCGGGGACTCGACCGCCGTGCTGTTGTCGGGGATGTCGACGCGGGTGGCGTTGGCGTAGACGTAGGCCACCTCCCAGGAGAAGCTCACCGTGCTGCTCGCCCCGGTGGCGTCGGTGACCGTGATGGTGACGTCGCTGGTGCCGAGGGTGGTCGGGGTGCCTGAGATCAGGCCCGTGTCACTCATCGTCAGGCCGTCCGGCAGGCCGGTCGCCGTGTACGTCAGGGCCGCACCGGAGTTGGTGGTGTACGCGTCCGTCTGGAGGGACACGGCCTGCCCGATGCCGCTGATCTGGTCGGCGACCGGCGCCACGTTGACGCCCAGCGCGACGCGATGGCCCACGTTGATCGCCGCCCACGCGTCGGCCACGGCGAGGTAGGAGGGGCTGTAGGCGCCGAACAGGTCGGCCGCGGCCTGGAGGGTGGCGGTACGGGCGCCCGCGTAGTCCGTGCTGGACGTCATGTAGGTGGTGAGCGCCCGGTACCAGACGCGTTGGGCGTTGTCGATGCCGATGCCCGTCACCGGTTGGCCGTCGTAGGTGGGGCTGTCGTAGGAGACCCCGTTCACGGTCTTCGCTCCGCTGCCCTCGGAGAGCAGGTAGAAGAAGTGGTTGGCCGGCCCCGAGGAGTAGTGGACGTCGAGGCCGCCCAGTGAGGAGCTCCAGTAGTCGCTGGACGCACCGTCCTTGGAGGGCTTGTCCATGTAACGCAGGGGGGTGCCGTCGCCGTTGATGTCGATCTTCTCGCCGACCAGGTAGTCCGGGACGTCGGCCGGCAGGTTCTCGTAGAACTCGACGGCGGCGGCGAAGATGTCGGAGGTCGCCTCGTTGAGACCGCCCGACTCGCCGGAGTAGGTGAGGCCCGCGGTGGCCGCGGTGACGCCGTGGCTCATCTCGTGGGCGGCCACGTCGAGCGCGGTGAGCGGGTGGGTGTTGCCCGAACCGTCGCCGTACGTCATGCAGAAGCAGCTGTCCTGCCAGAAGGCGTTGACGTAGTTGTTGCCGTAGTGGGCGCGGCTGTAGGCGGCGACGCCGTCGTTGCGTATGCCGTTGCGGCCGAAGACGTTCTTGTAGTAGTCCCAGGTGGCCGCCGCGCCGAAGGCGACGTCCACGCCCGCGGTCTGACGGTTGGCCGGGGTGCCGTCCCCCCAGACATCGTTGTCGTCGGTGAAGAGCGTGCCTGTGCCGGAGGTGCCCTGGTTCAGGTCGTAGGTGCGGTGTCCGGCGCGGTCGCCGTCGACGAGCTGGTACGTCGTACCGGAGAGCGTGGTGCTGAGGGGCACGGTCCCGTTGAACTGGCCGGTGCCGGTGCCGGTTTCGACGCCCTGGTACCGGAAGAGCTGCTTTCCGGTGTCCGCGTCGGTGATCACGTGGAGTTCGTTGGGGGTGCCGTCGTCCTGGAAGCCGCCGACCACGGACTCCCAGGCCAGGGCGGGTTTGCCCGAGGCGGCCCAGACGACCCGACGCGGGTTGCCGTCCAGCGCGGGACGTTCGGCGCCGGCCTTCGCCGCCGTGGTGAGTGCCTGGGCCTTCGCGGTGGCCGAGGAGACCTTCGCCTGGGTGGAGGGCAGCGCGAGGGCCGCCTTCGTGGCGCGCGACACCGTGAGGCGGCCGCCGCTGTCGTGCACGATCAGGTCGCCGCCGAGGACGGGCAGGCCCGCGTACGTGCGCTCGTAACGGGTGTGCGTCGTGCCGTCGGCGTCCTGGGTCACGTCCTTGACGAGCAGTTTCTCGCGGGCGCCGAGGCCGAGGGTCCTCGCGGTGCCCGGGGCGTCGGTGGCGGCGGCCTTGAGCAGCGCCCTGTGCCTGGCCGGCGAGAGCGGGGCGGGGGCCGCGCCGGCGTCGGGGGTGGCCAGGATCCTGGCGGGGACGTGGCCGCCGGACGCGGCCACGGCGGTGCCGTGCTGGATCCCGGCCACGAGCATGGCGCTCGCGGCTGTCAGCGCCAGGGCCACGCTGTGTCTGGTGCGACGGTGATGACGGTCCTGCCGGAGCATGCGTTCTCCTTCTGTGGGGTGATCGGGCCCTGGTGGGGCCCGGGAGAGCGGGTCGGCCTGGTGAGGCCGTCCGGCGGCGCGGGTGGGTGGCACGGCTCGAAGCGGGTCAGGTCCTCGCGGCCGTGCGGGGTGAAGTCAGGGAATGGACAACGGAGTTGCGTGAGACACCTGTGAGCAGGCGGTGAACTTTCGCAGAGCAGATTGACATCCGGGAGTCGCGAATGTCATGACCGCATCAGAACAACGGCTTGAACTGGCGGTTGCGAGCGGTGGGTTCGAACGCCTGAACACCGCTTTTCGGCCGCCGGGCCGACGCGGATCCCGGAGCGCGACGGCGCGCGAGAACGGGTCGCGCAACGAGCCATCGCACACGGCGGCTTGGGAGCGGGTCTTGGCGTTCAGGGGGATCGGAGAGCCGGGCAGTGATCAACAACCGGGCATCAGCCTGGAGTCGGAGATGCGCCGCGCAAGACGCAATCTGCGCGTCGGCACGTTCAGCTACGGCATCACCTATGTCGTGACCCGCTTCACCCTGATCGTCACGTCGGCGATCGTCGCAGCGGACCAGAACCTCGGCGGTGGTGCCGTGAGCCGGCTCGTCGACCGGGTTCCGGCCCTGCCGCTCCTGGTCGCGATCGGGACGGCGTTCGACACCTGGTACAAGCCTCAGCAGAAGTGGAAGGGGTTCATGGAGTCACGTGATGCCCTCGCGGACCTGCTGATCCAGGTCAACCAGGGACTCCCGGAGGAAGAGGTCCGCACCAGGTTCGCCGAGCTGCGCAGACAGCACCGCCGGAACAACGTCTTCTGAGCAGTGCCGGGAGGCGCCTAGCCCTCGGCCTCCGCGTCATAGTGCTCGCGCGCCTCGTGGACCTCTTCGATGTGGGTCTCCGCCCACTCCTTCACGCCCGCCAGCAGCAGGGAGAGACTGAGGCCGAGCGGGGTGAGTTCGTAGTCCACGCGGACGGGGACGGACGGGGTCACCGTGCGGGCGAGGATTCCGTCGCGTTCCAGGGAGCGCAGGGTCTGGGTCAGCATCTTGGGGCTGACGCCCGCGATCTTGCGGCCGAGTTCGCTGTAGCGCATGGGGCCGGGGGCCAGTGCGCAGACGACCAGGCTGACCCACTTGTCGCTGATCCGGTCGAGCAACTGGTTGGTGGGGCAGGCCCGGATGAACGCGTCGTACTCCACGCGCGCCTGCTCGCGTCGCTGGGCCGCCGTCGTCGTCGGCATCGCTCACCTCTGGGAGACCTAGGCACCTTCAGGTAACTACTTACCAATCGATAGTAGCTCTTCCTAGGGTTGCGGACAGCTGAGGAGAGACCGAAGCAGGAAAGTCGTAGAGGGAGCAACGCGTCATGCGCGCAGCAGTGGTGAACACGTTCGGCGGACCCGAGGCCGTGGAGGTCGTGGAGACGGAGCGGCCTGAGCCGAGCCCGACCCAGGTGCGGATCAAGGTCGCGGCGGCCGCGCTGAACCCCGTGGACGCAGGAGTGCGGGCCGGTTTCTTCGGCGGTGCGGGCAAGCGGATCGGGCTCGGCTGGGACGTCGCCGGAACCGTGGACGCGGCCGGCGTCGCGACCGCCTGGAGCGTCGGCGACCAGGTGGTGGCGCTGGCCCCCGGCATCGTGCGGCCCCTCGGCTCGCACGCCGAGTACGTCGTGGTCGAGGCGGACGCGGCGGCCACGGCACCGGCCACGGTGGACGCCGTGCACGCGGCGACGCTGCCGCTGAACGGGCTGACCGCCGTACAGGCCCTGGACCTGCTGGAGCTGACCGAGGGGCAGTCCCTCCTGGTGACCGGTGCGGCGGGCGCGGTCGGCGGTTTCGCCGTCCAACTCGCCGCACACCGGGGGATGTCGGTGACCGCGCTGGCCCGCGAGGCCGACGAGGAGCTCGTACGGTCCCTGGGCGCCGCGCACTTCGCGGCGGGCGCCGCCGAGGCCGGCGGCTTCGACGCCGTGCTGGACGCGGCGGTGCTCGGTGAGCCGGCCCTGGAGTGGGTGCGTGACGGGGGAGGCTACGTCGGTGTCCGGCCCGGCGGCGAGCCGGCGCCGGTACGCGGGGTGCGGACGACCGCCGTCGCCGTGACCTCGGACGGGACACGCCTGGCGGAGCTGGCGCGGCTCGTGGACGAGGGCGTGCTGACGCTCCGGGTGGCCGAGACGTTCGCCCTGGACGATGCAGCCAAGGCCCACGCCCGCCTCGCGGCGGGCGGGGTGCGCGGACGGCTGGTGCTGGTTCCCTGAGGGGGGTGCCGGGGAACCGGCGCCCCAAAGGGGCGCGGGGAACTGCTCGACTGGCCGCGACGGCGCAGCAGCCGGCTGACGGCACAGCGCGGCACTTCGAGCGCGAGCGCTTGTCCGGTCCGGGAAGGCCGGTCAGTCCGGACGCGGGCCGAACAGCCCCTCCACGATGTCGTGGAGGGGGCCCAGGAGGTCCTCGGGCGTCGCGTCGGCCAGGGGGCGCAGGCCCACGGCGGAGCGTACGACGGCGACCCCGACGCCGAGGGCGACCAGGAGCTCCGCCCGCAGCTGGGTGTCGGGTGCCGACGGGGCACCCGACGCTTCGAGCACCTGCCGGCCGAACTCCGCCAGGGCCCGCCGGCGCAGCACCGCCACCTGCTCGTCCCCGGAGTCCCGCAGCAGCATCAGCACCGGGTGCTCGCCGAACTCCGCCCACGCCCCGGCCGCCAGCTGCCGGCTCAGCGCCTCGGCCAGCGCGGCCCGGTCGCGCGGGAACTCCCCCTCCCCGCCCAGGAACCGGGGCGTCGACGCCAGCGCCGCCTTGAACAGGCCCTCCTTGGAGCCGAAGTACCGCTTGATGAGCGCCAGGTTGACCCCGGCGTCCGCGGCGACGTCCCGCAGCGTCGTGCGGTCGTAGCCCAGCTGCGTGAACCGGGCACGGGCGGCCAGCAGCAGGGCTTGCCGGGTCGCCGCGGCGTCCCGGCGACGGGTCCCGTCGGCGACCTGATCGGTCACGTCGTCCGAAGACACAGCGGCTCCTCTCCTCAACGCCACCCCAGACCCTGCGGCGGACCGGGGCTCCGCGAATCCGCCACGAGGTAATCATGCGTTGACATGGTCCCGCAGCGGGGTCTACGTTGCCAAGTAATCGCTTGATGACTAACGGGGCCGCGTGGAAGGAACAGAGACGGTGCCTCAGCAAGCCCTCCTCGTCATGGATGTCCAGCAGGTCGTCGCCGACCGCTTTCCCGCCCCCGGTTACCTCCCACGACTCAGCAAGGCGGTCGACGCAGCCCGCGCGGGCGGCGTCCCGGTGATCTACGTGGTCGTCGGTTTCCGTCCGGGATACCCGGAGGTCAGCTCCCGCAACAAGATGTTCCGTGGCCTCGTGGGCGCCGCCACCAGGCCGTCCGCAGACGACCGGGCCACGCAGGTCCATCCGGAGGTGGCGCCCGCGCCCGGCGAGACCGTCGTCACCAAGCGCCGCGTCAGCGCCTTCGCCGGCAGCGACCTCGACATGGTGCTGAGGGCGGGCGGGATCGACCACCTCGTCCTCACCGGCATCGCCACCAGCGGCGTCGTGCTGTCCACCCTGCGTCAGGCCGCCGACCTCGACTTCGAGCTCACCGTCCTGTCCGACGGCTGCCTCGACTCCGACCCGGAGGTGCACCGGGTGCTCACGGAGAAGGTGTTCCCGATGCAGGCGGAGGTCACGACCGTCGACGAGTGGGTGGCAGCACTCTGACGCCCGCCGTCAGGCGAGGGTGACCTCGACCGGCAGCTTCTTGATCCCGTTGACGAAGTTGGAGCGCACCCGCGGCACCTCGCCGACCAGGCGGATGCCGGCCAGACGGGGGATCAGCTCCTCGAACATGATCCGGATCTCGGTGCGCGCGAGCAGGTTCCCCAGGCACAGGTGCGGGCTGCCCTTGCCGAAGGTGACATGGTCGTTGTCGGTGCGGGTGACGTCGAAGTCGTACGGGTTCCCGAAGACCTCCTCGTCCCGGTTGCCCGAGGCGTACCACATGACGACCTTGTCGCCCTCCTTGATGTTCTTGCCGCCGAGCTCGACGTCGCGGGTCGCCGTGCGCCGGAAGTGGTAGACCGGGGACGCCCAGCGCAGGAACTCCTCCACCGCCGTCGGGATCAGCGACGGGTCGTCCCTGAGCCGGGCCAGCTGCTCGGGGTGCTGGAGGAGGGCCAGCATCGAGTGGGTGATGGTGTGCCGGGTGGTCTCGTTGCCGGCCACCACCAGGAGCAGGAAGTAGTTGTCGAAGTCCTGCGCGGAGAGCGGGACTCCGTCGCGCGGGGTGGTGTTGACCAGCCTGGAGACCAGGTCCGTCCCCGCGCCGCCGCGTCGCTGCCGGGCCAGCTCCCGTCCGTACTCGAAGACTTCCAGCGAGGCGGGGGAGCGGAACGGCAGGTCGCGGTACTTCTCGCTCTCCGCGCTGTGCAGCAGCACGTCCGCGTAGTCGGGGTCGGTGTTGCCGATGATGCGGTTGCCCCAGTCGATGAGCTGCTGGTTGTCCTCCGGCGGCACGTCGAGGAGCCGGGCCAGGACGTTGATGGGGAAGTCCGCGGAGACCTCCTGCACGAAGTCGAAGCTCCCCTTGGCGAGCGCCGCGTCCAGCGTCTTCGCCGTCAGCCCGCGCAGGAAGTCGGTGTAGCTGTTGATGACCCCGGCCCCGAACTGCCGCTGGATGACACTGCGCAGGGCGCGGTGGCGCACCCCGTCCAGCTCCAGGATCGAGGCGCGTTTGCGGATCTGGTCCTCGTCGAGCTCCTCCAGGTTCACGAACCGCGTGGAGGTGAACGTCTCGGCGTCCCGGTCCACCCGCGCGATGTCGGCGTGCCGGGTGACCGCCCAGAAACCGGAGTTGGGCGCCTCCTCCGGCTGCCAGTGCACCGGGTCCTCGTGCCGCAGGGCGTGGAACATCCGCCAGGGCGTGACCCCGTCGGTGAAGTTGTCGAGGTTCGCGAGGTCGACGTCGGCGAGGCGCATCGCCTCGACGCCGGTGGTCGTGGTCATCGGTGATCCTTCACAGGTGGTAGGCGTACTCGGTGAACTCCCAGTCGGTGACATGCCGTTGGAAACGTTCCACCTCGTTGCGCTTGTAGGAGAGGTACGACGTGGTGAAGTCCTTGCCGAGCAGCTCGGCCAGGGCGGTGTCCGCCTCCAGCGCGTCCAGGGCGGCGGACAGGTCCATCGGGAGCACGGCCGCCTTCGTGGTGTCGTACCCGTAGCCCTCCAGCGGGGCGGGCGGCTCCTCGCCGGCCAGGACGCCGAGCAGTGCGGCGGCCGTGGTCGCGGCGATCGCCAGGTACGGGTTGGCGCTCGCGTCGCCGAGGCGCAGTTCGAGCCGGGCGCCGGTGCCCCGCTCGGGCGGTACCCGGACCATCGCGCTGCGGTTGTCCAGGCCCCAGTCGATCAGCCAGGGGGCGAGGGTGTCCGGCCCGAAGCGCTTGTACGAGTTGACGGTCGGGTTGAGCAGCGCGGCCAGGGCGGGCGCGTGGGCGAGGAGGCCGGCGATCGCGTGCCGGGCGGGGGCGGACAGGCCGTACGCGCCGGACGGGTCGTCGAAGGCGTTGCGGCCCTCGGCGTCGGCACCGTCGGTGCAGGAGAGGTGCATGTGGAAGCCGGAGCCGCCCGCGTCGTTGAAGGGCTTCGCCATGAAGGTGGCGAGCCGCCCCTCGCGCCGGGCCAGTTCCTTCACGGCGGCCTTGAAGCGGAACGCCCGGTCGGCGGCGGACAGGGCCGGTGAGTGCAGCAGGTTGATCTCGAACTGCCCGCCGTCGAACTCGTGGTTCCCGCTCAGCACCCCGATGCGCAGGTCGCGCACCTGCCGCAGGGTGCGCAGGAGATGGTTGCCGGGGTCGGCGCGCAGTCCGGCCGTGTAGACGACGCCGGGGGTGCTGCCGTAGCGCCGCCAGCCGCCGCCCGGGTCCGGCTCGCACAGGAAGTACTCCAGCTCGGGACCGACGACCGGGCTCAGTCCGTGTTCCCCGCACCGCTCCAGGACCGACCGCAACAGGTCGCGCGGTGACTCGGGGGCGGGCGCTCCGGTGGCCGGATCGGTGACATCGGCGAGGCAGGCCGCCACGCCCGGCTCCCAGGGCAGTGCGACCAGGGTGCTGAGGTCCGGTCGTACGCAGACGTCCGGCAGCCCGGCGTCCAGACCGCCGCTGACCGGGACCACGTCCCCTTGCGGACTGGTGTGGTACACCGCCCGGCAGAAGGCCAGCCCGTGCTCCAGGACCCGGGGCAGCTCCTCCACGAGCACGTCACGCGCCCGGTCCGTGCCGATGAGGTCGGGATAGGTCACCCGGACCACATCGATGCCGTCGGCGGCGAGCCGGTCCAGGTGCCGGCGGACTTCTTCATGGTCGTGATCGCTCACCGTTGTCTCCTTGGGCGGACGGACGTCGGGACAGCACCTGCGGGACCGGTACCGGGTGGCAGGTGATGCGGGAGGTGAGGGGTGTGGCCGGGGTGCGATGCCGTCGGCGGCCCTCCCGGCCTGCTGTTTGAAGCCAAACGGTAGGCAGGGGTGCACCTTGCCGCAAGAGGTCGGCCCGAAGAATTTATCCATGCGGATAGGTATTGACCAGGGGGTGACGACTGCCTACCTTGTTTGAAGCCAAACGAGTCCGGACCGCGGTCCGCCGCAGTCCGTTGGCGGGGCCCGGTCGGCAGGACCGGCCGGGCCCACTTCTGCTCCCACTCCCTCTCCCTTCGCTTCCGCTCCCTCAGGAGGACCGGCCATGAAGGTCGTCGTCGACATGAACAAGTGCCAGGACCACGGCCAGTGCGTCTTCGCGGCTCCCGACGTCTTCTCCCTGGACGACGCCGGCCACCTCGCCTACGTCTCCGGCCCGGACGACGCCCTGCGCGACGACGTCGAGGAAGCGGCCGACGTCTGCCCGCTCCAGGCCATCCGGATCGAGGCCTGACCGTGAGCGCGCGCATCGTGGTGGCCGGCGCCTCCATGGCCGGCCTGCGCGCCGCCGAGCAGCTGCGCGCGGCGGGCTGGAGCGGCGCGATCACCCTCGTCGGCGACGAACCGCACATGCCCTACAACCGGCCGCCCCTGTCCAAGGAGGTCCTGGCCGGCAAGGCGTCCTTCGAGTCCCTCGCCTTCCGGCCGCGTGCCGGCGTGGCCGACGTCGAGTGGCGGCTGGGGAGCACGGTGGTCGCCGCGGAACTGGACGAGCGGACCGTGGGGCTCGACGACGGCACCGAGCTGGCGTACGACGGACTGGTCATCGCCACCGGGATGCGGCCCCGGCGCCTGAACTGCCCGGGACCGCGGGCCGGACGCCACACGGTCCGCACGCTGGACGACGCCAGGGGGCTGCGCGCGGCGCTGACCCGGCCCGGTGCCCGGGTGGTCGTGGTGGGGGCCGGGTTCATCGGCTGCGAGGTCGCCGCGACCGCGGTCGGGCTCGGCGTCGCCGAGGTGACGGTCGTCGATCCGCTGCCGCTGCCGATGGCCGGGCCGCTCGGAGAGCTGCTGGGTCGGGCGCTGCTGAAGCGGCACGAGAAACGCGGGGTGCGCTTCGCGCTGGGGACCGGAGTGGCCGGGTTCGTGGGTGACGAGCGGGTGACCGGCGTGGAGTTGAGCGACGGTTCCGTGCTGCCCGCCGACGTGGTGGTCGAGTCGGTCGGTTCGGTCGCCAACACCGAGTGGCTCGACGGCAACGGGCTCGACCTGACCGACGGAGTTCTCACCGACGCCCGCCTGCGGGCCGGCGGCCGGCCCGACGTGGTCGCGGTCGGAGACGTGGCCCGGTTCCCCAACGCCCGCTACGACGGCGTACCGCGCCGGGTCGAGCACTGGTCCATCCCGACCGACACCGCCAAGCACGCGGCGAAGACGCTGGTCGCCGACGTCGCGCCGGCGCCCTTCGCGCCGCTGCCCACGTTCTGGAGCGACCAGCACGACTTCCGGCTCCAGTCCTTCGGGGCGCCGGTGCTCGGCAAGGAGGACGTCCGCGTCCTCGACGGCGACCCGGAGGGGGACGTGCTCGTCGGCTACCACCACGACGGCCGGCTCGTCGGCGTCGTCGCGCTCGGCGGCCAGGCCGTGGCCGCGTCCGCCGCCCGTTACCGCGCCGAGCTGCTGAAGCAGCCCACCCTCACTGTTTAAGGAGCCCCGAGTGGCCAGTCTCCGTGGTTACTTCCATCCGAAGACGGCGAGCGGTGCCTCGTCGCTGATTCCCTCGCCGCCGTGGCGGTACTCCGGTGATCTGCTGACCGTCGAGTACCGGACGGATCCCGCGCGGGTGCGTGAACTGCTGCCCGAGCCGCTGGAGTTGGCCGACGAGGATCCGGGCGCGGTCGCCCTGATCTGGGCCGACTGGCAGTCCTGCTCGGCGTCGGGGGAGGAACTGCTGGATCCGGTGCTCGCCCAGTACAAGGAGGCCTTCGCGGTCGTGCGCTGCACGTACCGCGGGCAGACGTACTCGCGGTGCGTCCACATCTGGGTCGACAAGGACTTCGCGATCGCCCGCGGGCTGCACCAGGGGTATCCGAAGAAGCTCGGGTCGATTCACCAGACGCGGCCGCACCCCTACGGGCCGGCTCCCCGGATCGAGGCCGGGGCGCGGTTCGGGGCGACGCTGGCCGCGGCCGACCGGCGGCTGGCGCAGGCGGTGGTGACGCTGCGGGAGCCGTCCGGGACGAACGGGTTCGTCAACGGGCATCCGATGGCTCATCACCGGTGGCTGCCGTCGATCGAGAAGGGGAAGGGGCTGGCCCTGGACGAGCTGATCGAGTCGGGGGCGGCGGAGTTCGAGGGGGGACAGCCGTGGGTGGGCGATGCGGAGTTGGAACTGTTCGAGGCGCCTACGGAGGAGCTGGCCCGGCTGGAGGTGCGTGAGCCGATCGCCGCGTATTTCCGGCAGGTCGGGGTGGTCTGGGACGGGGGGCGGCTTCTTGAGTCCGGAACGTCGGGAGCCACCGTCGGGTGAGGCCGGTGGGTCGCTGTGGGTGCGTTGTGGCTGGTCGCGCAGTTCCTCCCCCCAGCCTTCGGCCGGGGGCGCCCCCAGCGCCCCTGGGTGGGGGCAGTTCCCCTCTTTCGAAAAGGAGCCCATGTCATGATCGACAAAATCGTCGTCGCCGGTGTTTCCGTCGACACCCGGCACTGGATCGGCGGTCAACGCGTCGCCTCCGCTGGGACGTTCACCGACAGCTCGCCCATCGACGGGCAGCCGATCGGTGAGATCGCTCGCGGCGGTCCCGCCGAGGCGGAGGCCGCCGTCGCCGCCGCCCGCGAGGCCTTTCCCTCCTGGGCGGCCACCACCCGTGCCGAGCGCGCCCGTGTCCTCCACGCCATCGCTGACGGGGTCGAGAAGCGGATCGAAGAGCTTGCGATCGTCGAGACCACGGACAACGGCGCGCTCCTGCGCTCGCACCGCCGTGGCGTCATGCCCCGCGTCGCCCACAACTTCCGGTTCTTCGCGGACTGGCTGCTGACGCTGGAGCACGACGACTTCGAGACCCGCGGGCACACCAACCACGTCAGCTGGGACCCCGCCGGGCCCTGCGTGCTGATCACCCCGTGGAACGCCCCGCTCATGCTGGCCACCTGGAAGGTCGCCCCGGCCCTCGCCGCCGGGAACACCGTCGTCCTCAAGCCGGCCGAGTGGTCCCCGCTCACCGCCTCCCTTCTCGCCGACATCGCGGCCGAGGCCGGGCTGCCGGCCGGTGTGCTCAACGTCGTGCAGGGGTACGGCGCCGAGATCGGCGATGCGCTCACGTCCCATCCGGACGTGCGCCGGATCAGCTTCACCGGATCCGTGCCGACAGCCAGGCGCATCGCCGCCTCCGCCGCCGCCAACCTGACCCCACTGAGCCTCGAACTCGGTGGAAAATCACCCCTGTTGGTCTTCGCAGACGCCGATCTCGACCTGGCGGTCGACCTTGCGTTGGAGCAGTACGACAACGCCGGGCAGGTCTGCCTGGCGGGTACTCGGCTGCTGGTGGAGGAGCCGGTCGTCGAGGAGTTCACCCGGCGGTTCGTGGCGAAGGCCACCGCGCTGCGGCAGGGCGATCCGCGCGACGAGGCCACCGGCATCGGGCCCAACATCCATCCCCGCCAGCTGGAGAAGATCGACGGGTTCGTGCGGCGGGCGATCGGCGCAGGGGCGCGTGCGGTGATCGGCGGGCACCGCCAGGACGGGCAGTTCTATGCGCCGACGCTCCTCACCGATGTCGCACAGGACAGCGAGGTCGTACAGGAGGAGGTCTTCGGGCCGGTCCTGACCCTGCAGACCTTCGCCGACGAGGAGGAGGCCGTCCGGCTGGCCAACGACACCCGGTTCGGGCTGGCCGCCACCCTCGCCACCGGCGACCCCGAGTGTGCCGAGAGGGTCACCGCACAGCTCGTCGCGGGCACGGTCTGGGTCAACTGCTTCTTCGTCCGCGACCTCCAGGCACCCTTCGGCGGCTCCCGGCTCTCCGGGGTCGGGCGCGAGGGCGGCACCTGGAGCTTCGACTTCTACTGCGACCTGAAGAACACCGTCACCGCACCGAAGGGCTGGAAGGACCATGGGTGAGATCGTCGGGGCGGGGCTCCTCGCCCACGTCCCCACCATCGTGCTGCCGGAGGCCGACCGGCTGGAGCTGAACGAGGGCAAGGAGATCACCCTTGTCACCGGTCTGCGCGAGCTGCGCCGGGAGGTCTTCGAGCGGGACGACTACGACACCGTCGTCGTACTCGATTCACACTGGGCGACCACCGTCGAGTTCGTGGTCACGGCCCAGCAGCGCAGGGCGGGACTGTTCACCTCCGAGGAACTGCCGCGCGGGATGTGCCGGATGCCGTACGACTTCCCCGGTGATCCCGAACTCGCCCGCAACCTGGAGAAGTTCGCGGACAAGCACGGCACCTGGATCACCGCGATCGAGGACGAGTACCTGCCGATCTACTACGCCACCATCAACCTCTGGAAGTACCTGGGCGAGGGCCTGCCCGACAAACGGTGGGTGACCATCGGGGTGTGCCAGACCGGGGACATGGAGGACCATCTGCGGCTCGGGCGGGCGCTCGCCGACGGGATCGCCGCCACGCCGGGGCGGCGGGTGCTGCTCATCGCCTCCGGCGCCCTCTCGCACACCTTCTGGCCGCTGCGTGAACTGCGTGACCACGAGGCCAGTGACCCGGTGCACATCCGTACGCCCGAGGCTCGCGAGGCGGACCACGAACGCATCGCGTGGTTCAAGGAGGGCCGGCACGACAAGGTCCTCGACACCATGGACGCGTTCTGGAAGTTCAGGCCCGAGGCGAAGTTCTTCCACTACCTGATGATGGCCGGCGCCCTCGGCGAACAGGCCTGTGTGGCCAAGGCCCGGCAGTACGGCGAGTACGAGAACTCCGTCGGCACCGGACAGGTCCACCTCTGGTTCGACCGGCCCGCCGACGGCTGGACCGGCACGGGTGAGCCCATGACGGCCACCGCACCCCACCACCCGCACCGCCGAGCCCAGGAGGCCCGCCCATGCCCGAATACCGCCGCATCCTCCTCGACGGTGCCGCCGTCCAGGTCACCGTCGACGGGGACGAACTCGTCGCCGGGGACGGGCGTCGAGTGAAGACCGAGGACGCCCGGCACCTGCCGCCGGTCGTGCCGTCCAAGGTGATCGCCGTTCATCTCAACCACCGCAGCCGCGTCGACGAGTTCCGGATCGAACTGCCCGACACGCCGACCTACTTCCACAAGCCGACCTCCGCCCTCAACTCCCACAAGGGCGCGATCGTCCGGCCCGAGGGCTGCAAGTGGCTCAACTACGAGGGCGAGGTCGCCATCGTGATCGGGAAGACCGCGCGGAACGTCTCGCCGGCCGAGGCAGGCGAGTACATCGCCGGGTACACCATCGCCAACGACTACGGGCTGCACGACTTCCGGGACACCGACGCCGGGTCCATGCTGCGGGTGAAGGGGGCGGACACGCTCTGCCCGTTGGGTCCAGGCCTGGTCACCGACTGGGACTTCCACGGCAAACGGCTGCGCACGTACGTCAACGGCGAGGTCGTCCAGGACGGGTCCACCGACGAGATGAAGTGGGACATGCACTATCTCGTCGCCGACATCGCCCGCACGATCACCCTGTACCCGGGCGACGTGCTGCTCTCCGGCACCCCGGCCAACTCGCGGCCCGTGCAGCCCGGCGATGTCGTCGAGGTCGAGGTGGAGGGGCTCGGGCGGCTCACCAACCACGTCGTCACCGGCCCCACCCCCATCCGCACCGACGTCGGCGCGCAGCCCACCGAGTCCGAGGAAGTGCTGTCCACCGCGCTCGGCGGGGACTGGGAGTTCCGTGGCATCCGCGCGCCCCGCAGGTAGACGCCATGGGGGTCGCCGGGGACCGGCGGGTAGGGTCGCGACCATGACCGGATCCGCCGACACCCCGCACCAGCCCGACGACCGGCCGGAGGACCGGTCGCGCAGGCGGCTCGGCTACGGCGAGGGGCGCGAGGCGCTGCTCAAGGCCGCCGTCCGGGTCGTCGGCGCGCGGGGGCTGCGGCACCTCACCTACCGTGCCGTGGCGGAGGAGGCCGGGGTCACCCACGGCCTGGTCGTCCACCACTTCGGCTCCCGGGACGCGCTGATCGAGGAGTCCCTCGCCTACGCCGTGCGCCTCAGCCTCAGCAGCAGCCTGCTGGAGCCCGGCACCGGGAAGCCCGAGGACTTCGTGGCCGGTCTGACGGACATGGTCGAGGACGACGCGGACGGCCAGGCGTACCAGTACGAGCTGCTCCTGGAGGCCCGCCGTCGGCCCGAGCTGCTCCCGCAGGTCCGCGCCCTGTACGACGAGTACTTCGGCGCTTCCCAGCGTGAACTGGCCCGCATCCTGCCCGGTGACGCGAGCCCCGCCTTCAACCGGCTGGTCTTCGCCGCGCTGGACGGCCTGGTGCTGCACCAGCTCACCGGCATCGGCGACCGTGCGGACACCGAGGCGGCCCTGGCCGAGCTGCGTTCCCTCCTGCGCACGCTGGGTGAGCGGCCGCCCGAGAAGCGCGACTGAGCGTACCCGGCCCGGAACCCCCCGTCGCGGTCGCGCCGGGGGGTTCGCCATGCCCTGGGCACGGTGGTTTCCCTGGCGTAAATTCCCCTTCCGACCCCCTTGTCAGATGGATAGTTCCGGCCCACCATGAGGCAACTCGTTTGGCTCAAAACGAAAACTCTCCCTTCCCCTCAGCAGGTGATCCGAGTGGACAGTCAGACGGTCGACGCCTCTCCACAGTCCGGAGCGGGCGACCAGCCCGCGGCCGCCCTCAAACGAAACGCCCTGGGTGTCCTGGGCATCCTCTTCTTCGTCCTGTCCGCCCAGGCGCCGCTCACCGGCATCGCGGGCGCCGTACCGATCGCGGTCGCGGTCGGCAACGGAGCCGGCGCCCCGGCCGCCTACGCCGTCTCCGGAGCGGTGATCCTGCTGTTCTCGGTGGGCTTCGTGGCCATGGGCCGGCACGTCGTCAACGCCGGCGCCTTCTACACGTACATCGGCAAGGGGCTGGGCCGGACGACCGGCAGCGGCAGCGCCGCCGTGGCGCTGTTCGCCTACTGCACGGTCCAGGCCGCGATGTACGGCCTGTACGGGGCCACCGTCAGCGGGCTCGTCGAGCACTACTCCGGCGCGCACATCGCCTGGTGGGTCTGGGCCCTGGTGACCATGGCCGTGGTCCAGGTGCTGGGCGCCGCCGGGATCGAGCTGGGCGCCAAGGTCCTCGCCGTGTTCGTGCTGGCCGAGTTCAGCATCCTGCTCGCCTTCGCCCTGGTGACCTTCTTCACGGGCGGCGGACCCGAAGGGCTCGACTTCGGCGGTACGTTCTCGCCGCACGCGGTGCTCCAGGGCGCTCCGGGCGTGGCCCTGATGTTCGCCGTCGCCTCGATGTTCGGCTTCGAGGCCACCGCCATCTACGGCGAGGAGGCCCGCGAACCCCGCAGGACCGTCCCCCGGGCCACCTACCTCTCGGTCGCCGTGGTCACCGGCTTCTTCGCCTTCGTGTCGTGGATGCTGGTCTCCTCGTACGGCCCCTCGAAGGTCACCGCGGCCGCGGGCAAGGCGCTGGCGGGCGGCGACTCCACCGTCTTCGTCTTCGCGCCGATCGCCGACCGGTTCGGCGGCTGGGTCGGCGACGTGCTGCCGATCCTGCTGGCCACCTCCCTCTTCGCCGGCATCCTCGCCTTCCACAACGCCGCCAACCGATACCTGTTCTCCCTCAGCCGCGAGGGCCTGCTGCCGGGTCGCCTGCGCACCCTCAACCACCGGCACTCGCCGTGGGCCGCGGGCCTGGTGCAGACGGCGATCGCGGTGCTCCTGGTGATGCCCTTCGCCCTCGCCGGCAAGGACCCGGTGCTCACCCTCTTCTCCTGGTTCAGCGGGGTCGGGGTCCTGGCCTGCATGCTGCTGTACTTCCTGACCTCGGTCTCGGTGATCGTCTTCTTCCGCCGCGAGCGCCTCGACACCCGGCCCTGGAACACGCGGATCGCGCCGGCGCTCGGCGCCCTCGGCATCGCCGCCATGATCTGGGTGATCCTGGCCAACTTCACGACCCTCATCGGCGGCGCCACCACCACGGCCGTCTGGCTCGTCCTGGCCGTCCCCGCCGTCCTGCTCCTCGGGGCGGGCACCGCACGCCTCGTCCACGGCCGCTGACGCACCCCGCCGGGCCCGGCCCCGCACGGCCGGGCCCCCACCCCCCCCCGATTGGGAACACCATGCTGGACCTCACCCCCGACGAACTGCTCGACCGGGCCAAGGCCCTCGACCTGCCCGCACACCACCACATCGACGGCACCGACGAGCCCGGGGGAGGAGCGGCCTTCGCCGTCGTCTCGCCCCGGGACGGACAGCTCCTCACCCGGGTCGCCGACGCCGGCCAGGCCGAGGTCGACCACGCCGTGGCCGCCGCCCGCCGCGCCTTCGACTCCGGGCCCTGGCCCCGGATGGCGCCCGCCGAGCGCGGCCGGATCCTGCTGCGGCTGGCCGAACTCCTCGAAGAGCGGCGCCAGGAGCTCGCCCTCACCATCACCCTGGAGATGGGCAAGCCGATCACCGAGGCGTACGCCATCGAACTGCGCGCCGCGATCACCACCTTCCGCTGGTACGGGCAGCTGGCCGACAAGCTGACCGACGAGTCCCCGCGCACCGCCTCGGACGCCCTCGCCCTGGTCACCCGCGAGCCGACCGGGGTCGTCGGCGCCGTGGTCCCCTGGAACTTCCCTCTCACCCTGGCGAGTTGGAAGGTGGCCCCGGCGCTCGCGGCCGGCTGCACGGTCGTCCTGAAGCCGTCCGAATCCTCCCCGCTCTCCGCCCTCCTCCTCGGCCGCATCGGCACCGAGGCCGGACTCCCGCCGGGCGTCCTCAACGTCGTCACCGGCGACGGCCCGACCACCGGGCGGGCCATCGGTCTCCACCCAGGCGTCGACGTCCTGGCCTTCACCGGCTCCACGGCCGTCGGCCGCCACTTCCTGCGCTACTCCGCCGACTC
The DNA here is from genome assembly GCF_055565975.1 of Streptomyces sp. NPDC028289. NCBI lineage: Bacteria > Bacillati > Actinomycetota > Actinomycetes > Kitasatosporales > Streptomycetaceae > Streptomyces > Streptomyces sp. NPDC028289. The sequence continues at coordinate 609,247 of NZ_JBVHTI010000006.1, forward strand.
CAACCTCAAGCGGGTCTGGCTGGAGCTGGGCGGCAAGTCGCCCAACATCATCCTCCCGGACGCCCCCGACCTGGACCGGGCCGCCGCCACCGCCGCCTGGGGCATCTTCTTCAACCAGGGCGAGATGTGCACCGCGCCCTCCCGGCTCCTGGTCCACTCCTCGATCGCCGAGCGGGTGACGGACGCCGTCGTACGCCGCGCCGAGGAACTGAGGACGGGCGACCCGCTCGACCCGGCGACCGAGATGGGCGCGCTGGTCGGGGAGGCACATCTGGAGCGCGTGCGGGGGCATGTCGCCACCGGGTGCGAGCAGGGTGCCCGGCTGCGCACCGGCGGCGAACGCACCCTGGTGGAGAGCGGCGGCAGCTACCTGCGGCCCACCGTCTTCGACCGCGTCGACCCCGGGATGCGGCTGGCCCGTGAGGAGATCTTCGGGCCCGTCCTGTCCGTCCTCGCCTTCGACGACCTGGACGAGGCGGTCCGGCTCGCCAACGCCACCGAGTACGGGCTCGCGGCCGGCCTGTGGACCTCCGGCCTCTCCACCGCGCACCGGGTCTCCCGCGCCCTGAAGGCCGGCACGGTCTGGGTGAACTGCTACGAGGAGGGCGACCTGACCGTGCCCTTCGGCGGGATGAAGCAGTCCGGCAACGGGCGGGACAAGTCCGCGCACGCGATCGACAAGTACACCGAACTCAAGACGACCTGGATCCAGCTGTGACCCGCCCGCACCGACAGCTCCGCCCGCTGATCGCCCTACCCGCCCGGTTCTCCGCCACCACCTCGGCCCTGCGCTTCGCCGCCGAGGTCAACGCCCGGGCCCTGATCGAGGCCGTCTGGCGGGCCGGCGGCGAACCCGTGAGCATCCACCCCGCCGACACCGACGTGCCCGGCCGGCTCGCCCGCTTCGACGGCGTGCTGCTTCCCGGCGGCGGCGACCTCGCCCCGAACCGCTACGGGGCGACGCAGACCCACGACACCGTGTACGACGTCGACGACCTCCAGGACGCCTTCGATCTTCAAGTCGCCCGGCACGCGCTGGAGTCGGGCCTGCCGCTGCTGGCGATCTGCCGGGGGCTGCAGGCCGTGAACGTGGCGCTGGGCGGCACGCTGGAGCAGGACATGGGCGGCCCGGACCGCACCCACCGGCACCTGCGCCACCCCGTCACCGTCCGTCCCGGCTCGCGGGTCGAGCAGGCGCTGGGGGAGGAGAAGTCGGACGCCTCCTGCTACCACCACCAGCGCGTGGACCGCCTCGGCACCGGCCTCACCGTCACCGCGACCGCGGTGGACGGCACCGTCGAGGGCCTCGAACTGGCCGATCCCCGGGGCTGGTTCACCGCCGTGCAGTGGCATCCCGAGGACACCGCTCACGAAGACCCCGTCCAGCAGCGCCTGTTCGACGCGTTCGTGCGGGCGACGGCGGAGTGAAGGTGCCTGATCAGGCGCCCTGATCAGGCCTTGGGGCGCCGTCCGCTGCGGCGCGGCGCGGGCTCGGCGCCGCCGAGCAGCTCCCGCCGCCGCTCCTCGCCGTGGTCCTCGACCTGGAGCACGACCCTCCGCAGCAGTTCCGCGAGGGTCCGGCACTCGGCGTCGCTGAGCCCGGAGGTCACGAAGGCCTCCTCCGCGTTGAACTCCGGGAACACCCGCTGCATCAGCTCCTCGCCCTTCTCGGTCAGGCTGAGCAGCACCAGGCGGCCGTCGTCCGGATGCCCGGAACGGCCGAGCAGGCCACGCGACTCCAGGGTGCGGGCCACGCCGGTGAGGGTGCCCTTGGAGATGCCGGCCTCCTCCGCCACGTGCCGGGTCTCCGACTCGCCCCACACCCAGACGACCCACAGCACCACGAACGCGGTCCAGGTGAGGTCCGAGCCGCGCAGCACGGAGTTCTCCAGGTGCTGGCGCACGGCGGAGGCGGCCCGGTGGATGTTCGCCACGGCCGCCATCTGGTCCCGGCGGACCGGGATTCCGCCGAGTTTCGCCGAGGCGAGCTTCTCCGCTTCGGTGATGGACCGGTGACCGGGCACGGGTGACTCCTTCTCGACTTTCGTTCGGCCTCAAATTGTACGGAACGAAGCGTGCCGTCAGTGGGCGGCAGGGTGGGGCAGGTCGTGGGCCTCCAGGCTGATCAGCTGCTCCGCCGTCGGGGCGGTGAGCTCGGCGACGCGCTGGGCCTGGCGTTCGGTCATCTCCTGGAAGATCTGGCGGGCCGAGCGGCCGTTGCCGAACCCCTCGCCCCGGGGCATCGCCTGGAAGAGGGAGAACAGTTCGGTACGGGCCGTGGGAGTCAGCTCGTAGCGGTGCTGCCCCGCCTGGAACTCGACGATCGACACCAGCTCGCCCGGCTCGTAGTCCTCGAAGAGGAGGGTGCGGCCGAAACGGGAGGCCAGACCGGGGTTGGAGCCGATGAAGCGGTGCATGTCGCCGGGGTAGCCGGCGGCGATGACCACCACGTCGTCGCGGTGGTCCTCCATCAGCTTCACCAGGGTCGCGACGGCCTCGGTGCCGAAGTCGTTGCCGGCGAAGGCCGGGGCCAGGGAGTAGGCCTCGTCGATGAAGAGCACACCGCCGAGCGCCCGGTTGAAGGCGGCGGTGGTCTTCGGACCGGTGTGGCCGACGTACTCGCCGACGAGCGCGGTCCGGTCGACCTCGACGAGATGACCCCGGCGGAGCAGGCCGAGGGCTTTGAGGAGGCGGCCGTAGAGGCGGGCGACCGTGGTCTTTCCGGTGCCGGGGTTGCCGGCGAACACCAGGTGGCGGCTGAGCGGCGGGGCCGGCAGCCCGGCCTCCTCGCGGCGGCGGACCGTCCGCATGAGCTTGACCAGGGAGCCGACGTCCTGTTTCACGCGGTCCAGGCCCACCAGCTCGTGGAGTTCGCCGAGCAGGTCCTCCAGGTTCTCCTCCTCCGGCTCCTCGGAGTCGTCGGCGGCTTTGGTGGCGGAAGCGGAGGAGGGGGTGGCACCGGGTCTGCCGTTCGCCGGGGCCGCGGCCGGGGTGCCGAAGGTCAGCGGGGTGCCGTCGGCCGTGCAGTCCTCCAGGACCGGCTCGGCGCCCTCGTCGGTGCCCAGCGCCTCCGCGCAGTCCCGGATCCGGCAGTGCCGGAAGACCGGGTCGGCGCCCTTGGCGACGTGCAGGGCCGGGAAGCCCGCCCGGGTGACGTCGAGCGAGGTGAACGTGCCGCCCGCGCCCTCGGCCAGGAACACCCCGTTCTTGCCCGGCCGGTCGATGTGCAGCCCGGTCACCTCCGGCCTGGCGCCGGTCCACACGACGGCGCCGGAGCCCGCGCAGTCCTCGACCCGGCCGCCCGTCACCGTCGCCTCGGCGCCCTCGTCGACCACCAGACCGGCGGCTCCCGCGCCGCTGATCCGGATCCCGGCGAGGGAGACGGCGGCGCCCTTGGCGACCTGCACGCCGATCTCCTTCGTCCCGGTCACCGTGGTGTCCGCGACCGTGCTGCCGGCGGGGGAGCCGATGCCGATCCCGGCGGCGGACCCGGTGACCCGGCAGCCGGTGAGCGTGGCCACCGCCCGCTCCAGGACGCTGACGCCGGTCATGGCGACGTCGGATATCCCGCAGTCGGTCAGCTCGATCCGGGCCTCGCCCGTGGCGTGCACCCCGTGCTCGGAGCCGCCCCGCACCCGGCAGTCGGCGAGCCGCCCGACGGCCGTGCCGGCCAGGTGGACCGCGCTGAAGGTACTCCGGTCGATCCGGCAGTCGGCCAGCTCCGCCTCGCCCGAACCCGTGACCAGGAGCCCGTTGGCCCCCGCGTCGGCCACGGAACACCCCGAGGCGCTCAGCCGCGCGGTCTCCTGCACGACCAGCCCGCTGGCGGCGGCGCCCCGGATCCGGCAGTCGGTCAGCTCGGCCCGCGCCGAACCGGTCAGATGCACCCCCGCCGCCCCGGGCGTCTCGATCCGCGACTCCCCGGCCGTGGCCTCGGTCGAGTCCTCCAGGAGCAGCCCCGCCCGGCCACTGCCCGCCAGCACCGAGTCGGTCAGCCGCAGCCGGGACCGGCCGCGCAGCCGCACCCCGGACCCGGTGGTGCGTTCGAGCCGCAGCCGTACGGCGTCCAGGCTCGCGGTGCCGGACAGCACCACCCCCGTGCCGTCGACGCCGGTCACCGCGGTGTCCTCCAGGCGGCCCCGGACACCGCCCGCCAGGTGCAGACCGGCCAGCCTGGCCCCCTCCAGACGGCAGCGGCGCAGGACGACGGCCGTCGTACCGCCCTCCTCGTCGTCCGGGCCCTTCACCTGGACCCGGCCGCCTTCCACCGAGCACTCCTCCAGGACCAGCCCGGCGCCCGGCGACACGCTCACGGCGGGCAGGCCCGCGTCCGAACCCCACACCGTGATGTTGTGCAGGGCGCAGTCCGGCCCGTCCACGGTCACCGCGGGCGCCTCACCGGGCGGCGCCGCGATCACCACGCTGCCCCGGCCGTGCTCCGCCGTGAGCACCACCGCGCGGTCCAGGACCAGGTTCTCCGTCCAGGTGCCCGGGGCGATCACCACCAGGTCGCCGGGTGAGGCCGCGCGTATCGCCTCGCCGATGGTCCGGTACGCGCCCCGGCCGCCCTGCCCCTTGGGCGCCACGGTGTGACGGGTGGTCATCTACGTTCCTCAGTCCTCGGTGCTCGCCGCTGCCCGGTCACGGTGCCTGGTAGTACGTCGGATTGATGCTCGCACGATACGTACTGGTCAGGTACAGCGACTGGATCGTCTTCTCGAAGATCTTGAAGGGTAGCTGGATCCAGAAGTCGGCGAAGCCCTGGCGGTGGAAGAGCCGGCTGCCGGCACTCATCACGAAGACATTCTTGACGAGTCCGGTGGTGGCGGCCGTGGTGACCGAGGCGGCGGCGTTGATCCCGCCCTCCCACACCGCGTCCCCGCCGTGCAGCTTCACGGTCTGCCCGTTCGCGTCGGTCACGCCCCACACGGCCGCGTTCATGCTGCCGTTGACCCAGCCGGACAGCGCACTGCTCAGGACACCGAACGAGAAGTCGTACATACCGCCACGCCAGCGGGTCGGCGTCTCGTTGCCCGCCCACTCGTTGACCCAGGTCTTGTCGTGGTTGAGCGGACGGCGGGTCCACGGCTTGCCGCCGTCGATGTTGGCGATGCCCGTCTTGAACTGGCCGAGCCTCTCGAACCCGAGGGCCCGGTTCTCGTGCACCGCGGTGCTCAGCCCGGTCTTGATGGTCGCGCCGACCGCCGCGTTGGCGAACGACTTGAGTGCGTCCTTGCCTGTGAAGGGCTTGTTCTGGACGGCGGCCACGATCCCGTTGACGGCGAGGTTCGCGCCGAACTCCAGGATGAACTCCTGACCGAACTCCAGCGCCGCCTTCTTGGCCACGGACTGCCAGTACGGCTCGTAACGCGCCTCGCGCAGCGCCGCGTTGCCGTCCGGCAGGAGCGTGCCGGACCACGGCATGCGCTGGGCCTCACGGGTGGTACGGCCCCAGCCGCGGATCTCGGTGAGCGCGCCGCGGAAGTCGTACTCGTTGCCGACCAGCCGCCAGGTGTTGAACGTGTCCCGCTCGAACACCAGCCCGCTGTCGGTACGTTGACCGATCAGATCGCCGTTCCTGCTGTAACGGTTCCACTGGCCGCGCCAGGCGTCGGTCTCCAGGAACCCGCCGCCGTCCGCCTTGCGCTCCCGCACCACGCTGCCGTGGTCGAACTCCTTCCAGACCGAACCGGCCGGGGTGTTCTGCGTGACGGTCGTGCTGTACGCCCGCACCCGCAGCGGTCCGCCGTTGTGCAACGGGGTCTCGCGCAGGACGGTCGGCGCGGCCTGGCCCGGCACGCGCAGCTCGTCACGGAAGTGGCGGGCGCCGTCCGTCCATTGGTCCTGCCACGCACGGCCGTTCCACCAGCGGCGGACCTGCTCGCCGTTGCCCACGGCGATGGGCGTGCCGTTGCGTTCATGGGTGCTGGCGCGCCAGTTGCCCTGGTCGTCCCGCCAGGCGTCGACGTACCGGCCGGAGTCCAGCATCCGGCGCTCGCGGACCAGGTTCCCGTTGCCGTCGTAGTCCCGGTAGGAGTCGTCCCAGGGCAGCCGCGAGTCGTTCGAGCCACGGAAGAACTCCCGTCGGCCGCGGCCGAGTTCGGTGCCATGGGCGTCCAGCTCACGCCAGGCCCAGCGGCCGGAGTCGGCGCGGCCGGAGCCCTGGATCACGTGTCCGGCGGTGCCGTCCGGGTTGGCGTGGCTCTGCCCGACGAGGTTGCCGTGCGGGTCCCGGTCCACCCAGGTGCGGTCACCGGTGAACTCCCGCACGACCCCGTTCGGGCGGCCCTCGCGGGCGGTCCGGGTGACGCCGCCGGCGTCCTGGTGGACGTCCTGCCAGAGCCTGCCCTGCGGGTCGTTCGCGAGCGGTTCGCGGTAGCCCCTGAGGTCGCCGGCCTGCCAGGGGTGGGCGGCCGGATCGGCCGGGGCGTGGCCGGGGCGCGCCGCGTGATCGCCGACCTTCAGGGACGTGCCGTCGTGCAGCTTGCCGCTGAAGCGCGCGAAGGTGCCGTCGGCCGCGAGGTCGAGAGCGCTGCCGTCCATGCCGACGTAACGCACCCCGGAGGTGGTGGCGCCGTCGCGCGCCTCCTTCGTCCAGGTGAACAACTGGTAGGTGTCGTCGCCCCGGACGTGGGCGTACGGCGGCCGGGTGTGCTCGGCGCCGGCCAGCCAGCGGGTGCGGACCCAGGTGGGCGGGCGCTGCTCGCGCCAGCGGTCGGTGGTCAGGAAGCCGTCGCCGAAGGCCTCGCGCTTGCCCACCTCCTTGCCGTGCGGGGAGTGCCGCTCCCAGGTGGCGCGGAGGGTCCCGTCGGCCGGGTTCATGGCGTGTTCCTGGTACTGCCCGGCCCGCTCGGGCCACTCGGCCATGCCCCACTGCCGCTGGGCGATCCGGCCGTCCGCGGTGCGGTCGGTCCAGCCGCTGCCGACGCGCTCCCGGGTCCGCGGGCCCGAGGCGATCACCCTGCCGTCGCCGTCGTAACGGTGCCAGGTCCAGGCCCCGTTGCCGTCGTCGACGCCCAGGGTGTGGCCGGTCCGGCCGTTGAACTTCTGCAGCCCGTCGCGGTACTCGCGCACCGTGCGCCCACGGCCGTCGGTGTCGCGCCAGCCGGTGCCCGCCGTGTCGTAGTGCCGGCTGCCCGTGCCGACCGGAGTGCCGGTGTCGTCCCACCGCACCCAGTGGGTACGGGGGTTGGTGCGGGCGAAGTCGATCGTGTCGGTCCGCCGGAAGGAGTCGACCACACCCCCGGAGCCACCCGGCAGCACCCGGCGTTCGAAGACCGGCACCTGCTTCTTGGTCGAGCTGAGCAGCTGGATGTGACCGCCCGCCGCGCCGGACAGGTCGGCGGTGCCGTGGTGGAAGGCCCCGGACGCCACCGGTGCACCGGACCTGGTGGTCCGCTCCCAGGTGTTCGTGGTGTGGTCGACGACGTACCGGTAGTCCGTCCGCCGCCCGTTGTCCAGCACGTTGAAGCCCTGCCGGGCGACGCTCCCGTCGGCCGCCAGGTGCACGAACTCGCCGTGCCGCGGGCTGGTCCGGTCGTTGAAGGCGATCCGGGTGGTGCCGTCGGGCCGCCGGGCGGCGTCCCAGTGCGCGAGCCGGCCGCCCGCCGCGTCCTCCAGCCAGGCGGCGGGGTGCGCCGCGGTCGGCGGATCCGTGACGAGAAGGCGTCCGCCGTGGCCCGCAGGCAGCGGGGTGCCGGTGGCCGTGACGGCGCCCTGGGCGTCGTACCGGGTGAAGGTCCCGTCGGCCAGGGTGGTTTGGTGACCTCCGCCGGGCAGCGGGACCGTCTCCTGGACGAACCGGCCGGTGTGCTGGTCGAAGACCTGGTGGCCGCCGCCGGGGCGGGCGATCTCGATGCGGCCGGCCGGGTCGAAAGTGACCGCCCGCGCCGGGTCCGCCGCGAAGGCGTCGTCCAGCCGGCGGGGAGCCGCGCCGAGCGGCCGGTCGAGATGCCCGGCCGGTACGCCGTCCCGTCCGGTCAGTCGCAGCCCGTCGCCCGCGAAGTCGCCGTTGGGCGCGAAGGTGCGGTGACCGGTGTCGTGGACGGTGCGGAAACCGCCGTTGTCCGCCGGCGCGGTGACGGTGTCGGGCAGCCGGTTGCCGTCGGCGTCGGTGAGACGGTGGCCGCCGGCGCCGTCGGGCTCCGCGAACCGGGCGCCGCGCTGCCCGCTGAGTGGGTCGGCCAGCGCGGTCGAGGTGGTCACCGGGCGGCCCTCGGCGTCGTACAGCACGGACTCGCCGGTGACGTCGTCGATCGTGCGCGGCCGGTTGCCGCCGACCGCGACCACCCGTTGGGGCAGCGGCTGCCCCGCCGCGTCGGTGAGACGGTGACCGCCCGCGCCGTCCGGTACGACGATCCGGCCGCCGCGTGCGTTCGCCGCCGGGTCGAACAGCGCGAGACCGACGTCCTGGTAACGGCCGTCGGCCGTGAACCTGCTGGTCGCGCCGCTCGTCTCGTCGGTCACCCGGAAACCGGAGCCGCCGGGCAGCGTGGTGACCGTCTGGGGCTGCCGGGCACCGGACTCGTCGGTCAGCGTGAAGCGGCCCGCGCCGTCGCCGGCCAGGAACCGCTGCCCGCGATCGCCCCGCGGGTCGGTCAGCGAGACACCGGTCTCCTGGAGGCGGCCCCCGCCGTCGTGGCGTACGGACACCCCGGTCGTCCCGTCGGTGACCCTGATGCCGTTCCCGTCACCCAGGTCCTGCACCCGCAGGTCCAGCCGGTTGCCCGCGAGATCGGTGACATGGACGTCGGCGCCGTCGGTGACCCACACCCGGTCGGCCTCGGCGGGGACACCGTCCCGGCCGGTGAGCTGGACGCCCTCGTCGAGACGGAGACCCAGGGAGTCCACGCGCTGGGTGACGCCGGTGTCGAGATGGGTGATCCGCGTGGCGTCGTCGGGCAGCGGGAAGGCGGTCAGCCGGTCCGCTCCGAAGCCCTGCACCGTCAGGGTCTGGCGGGCGCCGTGGCCGTTGATGTCAGTGTGCAGGCGCAGTCCTGTCGGTCCGCCGTCGGCCCCGCGCAGCGGCATGTCGTAGGCGATCCGGTCGCCGTTCGCGGTGTAGGTGTCGACGGTGTCCGACGGAGTGTGCCGGACGTCGAAACCGCCGTCCGTCCGGGCGACGACCGTGCGCGTCGGGTCCGGGTGGAAGTGCTGGTCGACCATCCGCAGCGTCACCGCGCCGTCCTGGCCCACGCTCCGCTCGATGGTCAGGCCGTTCGGCCCGCTCACGCCCGAGTTGTTCAGAGCGACGTGGTTGACCACGGGCGGGGCGGTGTCGGGCAGCGTTTCGAGCTTGCCCGCGCCGAGCGTCGCGCCGCGCCGGGTGGCCCCGATCTGGATCTCCTGGATCCGGGCCTCGATCTCGGTCGGAGGGATTCCGAGGTCCTCCAGGTTCGTGTACGCGGTGCGGAACCGGTCCTGAGCGGCGATCAGTTCGTGGTTGAGCTGCACGTCGTACTCACTGACACCCCGTGAGGTGCTGGCTCCGCCCGGCGCGGTGCGCAGATCCTCGACCCGGTTCAGTTCGACCCGGGCGGACGACAGCTCGACCCAGGCCTCGCGGAACGGCCGGCCGTCGCCGCCCAGCAGCTCGTCGAACCGCGCCGAATCCTCCGCCCACGGCGTCTCCCCGGGCTGCCGGGAGGGTACGGCCGGGCCCTTGCCGCGGTCCGGCCGGGCGGGTGCGGCGGGGGTGCTGTCGATGTCGGGACGGACGGGTGCCGCGGGGCTGGTGTCGCCGTCGAGGCGGGCGGGTGCCGCCGGGGTCGTGTCGCCGTCCAGCCGGGGCGGTGCCGCGAGGGCGGTGTCACCGGTGTTCCGGAGCGGCCGGGTGCCGTCCAGCAGGCTCAGGGCGTCAATCTGCCGCTGGGCCTGCGCGGACCTGTCCATGCCGTCGAGCACCGTCTGGAGTCTGGTCTGCGTGTGCGGGGTCGTGCCGCCGTCGGCGAGCGCGGTACGGACGCGGCCGGCCAGTCCGTCCCCGTCGCCGCCGAGCCGCCGGAAGTCGTCGAGCAGCCGGTGGGCGTTCGCCTCGGCCCGCACCTGGTGCAGCAGTTGTTCCACTCCGGCGCGGCGGACGGAGTCCGGGCGGTCCCGCAGGAAGCGCTGGGCCGCGTCGGCCAGGTTGTCGAGGGCCTGGGCCCGCTGCGCCAACTGGTCGGCGGGGACGCGGTGGAAGGCGTCGAGGGCGCGGTCGACGTACCGGATCTGCGAGCGGGCGCGGATGCCGTTCTCCCGGTACGTGTTACGGCGGAAGGCGGCCCGGTCGAGGAGGTCGGGCGCGGCCGGGCGAGCGGTGCCGGGCGCCGCCGTCGCAGTGGTGTCGCCGGTCCGCCGGGGCGGCCCGAGCATGTCGTCGAGGACGGCGTCACCGAGCGGCCGTGTGGACCGGCCGCCGCCGAGCCGTGTGTCGTCTCGCGGGGGCATCGAGGCGAAGTCGCCGTCGCCGGTGCGGTGCGGGGCGGCCGAGTGGACGTCGTCGAGATGCGTTGCGGCCGTGTCGGATTCGGTGGGGTGGGGCGGGGTGGTGTCGGTCTCGTTGGGGTGCGGCGGGGTGGTGTCGGTGTCTGCGAGATGGGGTGTGCGTGTCTCGGTGGCGGCGAGGTGCGGTGTGGTCGTGTCCGTCTCCGTGAGCCGGGACGGAGGCGTGCCGGTGTCGAGCGGGTGGGGCTGGAAGGTCTCCGTCTCGGTCTCAGCGGGACGGTGCGGTGTGATGGTGTCGGAGAGGTGCTGCGGCGTGGTCTCCGCGTCGAGGGGGTGCGTGGCGGCGCCGTGATGCGTCGAGTGCGAAACGGTGGTGTCGCTCTCCTTGATCAGCGGCGGCGCCGTCTCGGAGTCGATGCGGTGCGGTGCGGGCGACTGCGTGTCGGTGTCGTGCGGCGTCGGGGACTTGGTGTCGAGGTCGTGGGGTGCCGGAGACACGGTGTGCGTGTCGGCGTGGTGCGGTGCCGGTGATCCGGTGCCGAGGTCGTGCGGCGCCGGGGAGGTGGTGTCCGGGCTGTGGGACGTGAGGCCGTCGCCGGTGACCGCGGGGGCCTTGGTGTCGGCACCCAACTGGGTGTGGGGGAGCTCGTGTTGGGCGTGGGCCGGGGTCGTGTGGACGTCGGTCGCACCGGACCCGGACGGCGCCGCTGTCTTGGTGTCGGCGCTCGGCGGCAGGAACAGCCGGCGGCCGTCGTCCGTGAAGTGGAGGCCCGCGCCGTCGCCGTAGACCAGTTTCGCCTTGGACAGGTGCTTGAACGCCTTGTCGAAGGCGGTCCTGCCCAGGTCGACGGCCGCAGTGGTCTGCGCGCCGACCTTGGAGTCCGGCAGGGACCGGAAGCCGTCCGAGTTGGCGAGTGCCCGGACCATCTTCTTCATCTGCTCGGTGATGCCCGGCACGGCCTTGAGCGCGTCCTCGGCCGCTTGCGGGAGCGTGTTCAGGTTGGGTCCGTTCGGCGCGGCGGCCGACGAGGAGGTCCCGGCGCCCTGGTTCCTGCCCGGCCTGGGCTGCGTCTTCACCGCGTCCGGGTCGGGCTGCTGCTTCAGGGCGTCGATACGTCCGTTGATGTCGTCGAGAAGCTTCGTCCGCTCGTCGAGCAGCCCCTTCGCCATGTCCTTGCGGGCGCCCTGGGCGATGTCGTGGAACCGCTGCGTCAGCTCGACCGCCTGCTTGGCGAGGGGCTGTGCCTTGTTGAGGTTGTAGCGCTGTGCCTTCCTGTTGCCGCTGACGACGGCGTTGTCGGCCTGGCGCACCTTGTCGGACGCCTCGTCGAACGCCTTGCCCGCGGCCCGCGCGGCCGGGTCCACCGTGCCGTCGGCGAGATAGCGTCCGTCGCCCTCCATGTCGTGGACCTTGAGCGGCTTCGGCCACCGCGATTCGACCTGGCTGGAGAACGGGTTGATCGGCAGCCCGGAACCGAACTTGGCCTCGGGCCGGTACAGCTTGGAGACCACCGCGCCCATCTTCTCCACATCGACCGGACCCTGGACGAGCTTGAGGACATCGTCCTTGAACCCGCCGCCGATCCGGTGCACCTCGCGCACCACGGACAGGGCGAGCGCCTCCTGGACGTGCGCGCCGTGGAAGACCTCCTGGTCGAAGGAGACCGTGCGGGACTCGCCGCCGCCGGGATACTCGTACGTCCAGCGGGCCCGCTTGCCCATCTCGTCGAAGCGGTCGTCGTACTTGGCGCTGCGGACCGTGTCGTCGCCGAACTTCAGGTCGCGCATCGTCTCGCGGTCCAGCGGGTGCAGCTGGTCGTGCAGCGAAACCCAACCGCCCCGCTCCTTGAGGACCTTGGCGTCGAAGACGAGTGTGGTCGGCCCGTACCGGGTCGCCATCGGCTTGTCGCCGGCCTCCATCCGGAAGAAGACGAAGTCGTCGTTGCCGAGGTTGGAGGTGTTCTTCCCCGAACTCTTGCCGGACGCGAGGAACCTGATGCCCCGTCGGGTCAGGTCGCCCTGTGAGGACATCACACCGCTGTTGGCGATGGCGTGGTAGGCGGGAGTCGCGTGCTTGATGCGGTAGGGCAGGTTCTCCAGGCTGGTCAGCAGCTTCTCGAACTGTGCGCGCTCCGCCTGCGGCAGGCTGTTCAGCAGCTCGTCGACGTCCCGGCGCAACTGCGTGATGTTGCGTTCGGACAGCTTCTCCACGAAATGCGTCTTCTGCGCGTCGGAGAGCTTCTCGAAGTCCTCGAACTCGGGGAAGATCTTCTTCCACTGGTCTTGCGAGCCGGGCAGTTCGGCCTTCCACTGCTTTCCGGTGTGCACCTCGGCGTACGCCTTGTTGCTGCGGAGGTGGCGGGCGATCTCCGGCATGTCGCGCTGGAGGCGGGAGATCGAGAACTCCGTGCCGTGGAAGCCCTTCGGGGCGATGGAGTCGCCGGGCCTCGCGGCCTTGACGGCGTCGTCGACCTTCCTGGCGAGCTCGTGGGCCACGGTGGAGACGGGGGCGTGTTCGTTGCGGAGGGTGTAGACACCGCCCAGCTCGGCGGCGTCCTTGACGAAACCCTTGAGGGAGGCGTCGAGGTTGTCGGCCGCCTTGTCGAGGCTCTGGGCGAGGCCCTGGAGTTCCAGCGGGGTCTTCTTGCCCGACTTGACCAGGTTCTCCAGCCGCTGGGTGAGACCACGCAGTTCGAGCGACTGCTCCTCGATCTCCTTGCCGGTCTTGATGAAATGGTCCGCGTCGGCGGCCTCGGGCGCGTGCCGGGCCTGGGCGTCCAGACTCAGGGCGTGTTCCTGGAACCGCAGGGCCCGCTGGATCTCGCCGGCGCCGGCGAACTGGTCGACCAGCAGGTTGAGGTCGCGCTGGGAGAGCCGGCCGTCGCTCAACGCCTGCGTCATGTCCTCGTCCAGGCGGACCGCGATCTGGGACGCCTCGTCGTTCGCCTTGTCCAGGGCCGCCTGCATGGCCGGGCGCTGGTTGTCGCCGGCGTTGGCGAGGTTGCTCTCGGCCTGCTGCACGCCGCGCTGGGCCTCGGTGTGCTCGCCGAGGGACTTGGCCAGCTGTTGCGGAGGCGTCAGCGGGGCGGCCGCCTCCGTCTCACTGTGGAGGGCCGGAGCGGAGTGGGCGGGCGGGGGAGTGGCGTCGTCGGCGGGCAGGGCCGTGCCGCCGAGCGCGCGGGGCCGCTCCTTCAGACTGAGCTGCCGCAGGGCGGAGAGGTCGGCCTCCATCCGCACCGGGTTGACGTCGAGGTCGGTCAGGCGGGTGCGGGTGGCGTCGTACTGCTGCCGGGCGGTGTCGACCCTGTCGCGGGCGCGGATCTCGGCGACGGTGGGGCCGTTGGAGCCGCCCGCGTGGCCGTTGTGCGGCAGCAGGTCCTCGGCCCGGCCCAGGTCGTAACGCGCCTGGACGTAGTCCCGCCAGGCGTCGCGACGGGCCTGCCGCAGCGGGTCGTCCGCGTGGCCGAACAACGCGTCGACGCGCTGCCCGTCCCGGAACCAGGCCTCCTCGATCTGGGCCGGCGTGAGCCGCGGTCCCCGCCCCGGCAGCTCCTGGCCACCGCCCGCACGCGGGGTGTCCGGCCGCGGTGCGGGCGCCGTGTCGGGGGTCCCGTGCGCAGAGCCCGGTACGGCCGTTTCCGTGTCGGGACCGGTGTGGGTGGCCCCCGGCAGGGCCGTCTCCGTGTCGGGCGTGCCCCGGGTCGGGCTGGGGACGGGCGTCTCCGTGTGCGCCGCGGTGGGGTGGGCGGGGCTCGGCAGCTCCTTGCCCCAGGACGTCGGCGTCGGCAGGGAGCTGAGCAGTTCGTTGTTGTGGAGGACGTGGCCGCGCAGGTCGGCGGCGAGGTCGTTGAAGCCGGTGCCGCTCCACTCCCTGGTGAAGGTGCGGTCGCCGCCGGTGATCGTGACGGACACCGCGTTGTCGTCCACCTTGTGGGTGACCGTGATGGTCATCTCGTCCGCGTAGCCTGGCCGGCCGACGGTGAACGTCTTCACGTTCGGGCCGTCCCCGCCCTCCCGCACGACTGCGTCGCCGAGGCCTTCCCAGCGGCGCATCGCGTCCTGCCCGAAGGCGCGGCCGAAGTCCTCGAACGCCTCGCCCGAGTGCAGCCCGGACCACTTCGCGTTGATGAGGTCGCCGAGCTGGGCCTCCGGGATCTGTTCGGCCCGTACCGGGATGACGGTGATGTCACCCTCGACACGGGCCGGGCCGGTGCGCTTGAGTCGGGTCGGCGAGAGGGTGATCTCCCACTGGTCCTGGTTGAGCGCGAGGGCGTCGTCGGCGGCCTTCTCGTATCCCGGCGGGTAGGCCATGGCGAGCTTGCCGTGGTCGGCGGGAACGTCGATCTCGAAGACGACGCGGTTGCTGTTGACGCCGTTCTTCGCCCACTCCGCCTGGAAGGCGCGGTTGTTGGAGGTCGAGGCGGGCAGCCGCTCCACGAACACGTCGGCCTGGGCGGCCCGCGGGTCCATGGACACGCCCCGCCACACCGTCATGCGCTGGTTGGGACCCTCGAACATGAGGTCGCCGGCGACCTTGTTGAACTGCTTGACCTTGCCCACCAGGCCCGGATTGGCCTCCAGGGCACTGGGGTTGACGAAGCCGCCGTATCCCTTCTTCGAGGTGAAGGCGCCGCCGATGACGCCCTGCATGAAGAGCTTGGTCTCGTTGTCGGTGGCGGCCTTGCCCATGTGCCCGCGGGCCGCGTGGGCGGCGGCGTCCCAGCTGTCCGCGGCCGGGCCGGTGAGTCCGGCCGGGCGCGGGGGCAGGGCGACGTCCGGGGTGGACGTGCGCAGCAGGTCGCCGGTGGACCGGCTGTAGACGTGGTTGCCGGAGGTGGAGGCGACGACGATCTCGTCCTCGCCGCTCAGCCTCGCCGGCCAGGTACCGGCGCCGTCACTCACGGAGTCCACGGACTTGCCCGCGACCTTGACGCTCACCCCGCTGAACGGGCCGTCGCCGAACCGCACGGTCTCCTCGGCGAGGCGGAGGCCGCCCAGCCGCTTGAACGTCCAGCTGTGCGCCACCGTGCCGCCGACGGCGTCCAGCTGCCGTACGACGATGGCGGTGCCCTGCTTCTCCACGGTGTACAGGCCCGACTCGACTGCGCCGCCGTGGAGTTCGGGCGTGCCGGTGCGCGGTGCCTTGAGCGCCAGCTGATGGTCGCCGGGCACCCTGACGACGTTGGGGTCCTCCAGGAGCTTGTCGAAGCCGTCGGAGTGGGCTGCGGCCGGCGCGGAGTCGAAGGCGTCGCCGCCGTGGCCCCCGGAGCCGGACGGCATGTCGATCGTGAAGCCCTGCTTCTCGACCGTGTTCACGAAGTCGACGCTCGCCCCGCCGAGGTAGGGGGCGCTCATCCTGTCGGTGACGACCTTGACCCCGTCGAAGTCCTTCACGGTATGACCGAGGGCGGACTCGTCGAACTGCAGCTTGTACTTGTCGCCCGAGGCCGAGGCCGAGGATGCGGCGCCCTGCTCCGGCAGGTGCTCCGGGGCATGCCCGGACGTTCCGGTGGCCGATCCGGCCAGGCCCTTGTCGGCGTCCGTGTGGGCGGGAGTGCCGGCGAAGGCGGGGCTGTCGGTGGTGCGGGCGCTGCGGCCGGTGTCGACGAGGTCGAGGGCCGAGCGGCTGTGGTCGCCGCCGGGACCCGGGTGCCCGGAGCCGCCGACGGGGGTCGGAGCCGCCTCGTGCGTCCCGGCGTTGACCGTGAACCGGTCGCCAGTGATGGGGTTCGCCGGGCTCGTCGTCAGCCGGTCCGGGGTGGCCGGGGTGATCGTGAGCCGGTCCGGCGTCCCGGGCGCCGGGGACGGCGATCCGTGCGGCAGCCGCTCCGCCGGGGTGCCGGGGCGCGGCGAGCCCGGCTGATGGACGAGTTCGTCGAGGTGGAGACGGGTCTGGTGGGCGTTGAGGGCGCTGGTGGTGCGGTCGGCGAGGGTGTCGCCGGTGCCGGGCGCCACGGGGGAGTGCGGGGTGTTGTGGCGGGTGCCGGCGAGCAGGTCGAAGGCCGAGACCCCGGCGTCGACGCTGCCCGGTCCGCCGTGCCCGATGCCGGTCGGGGAGGGGTGGGCGACGGTCGTGGGGCCGGTGAGCAGGCTGTGCGGCGCCGCCACGTCGTGCGGGGCGCCGGGTGCCGGTGCCGAGTCGAGGGCGGTGTGGGCGATGTTCGTGCCCGGCGTGCCGGTCAGCGTGGTGTGGGCGGCGCCGATGCCGGGGGTGCCCGGCGCGTGCACGGTGCCCACGCCCGGGGTGCCGGTGAACGCGGAGTGCAGGGTGCCCGCGGTCGGGTTGCCGGTCGGGAGGTCGCCGAGCGTGGCCGCGACCGGCGGCGGTGCGGAGTGGGTGCCGGTGAGGACGGTGCTGCCCGGTGTGTGGGTGGCGTTGTGCGCGCCGCCCGGCAGCAGCACGTCGGCGTGGGAGGTGAGGTTCGCCGGCGTCGGAGGCAGCCCGGTGAGCGTGGTGTGGGCGCCCCCGGAGACGGCCGCCACCGGCGTGTCGGTGATGCCGTGGGTGGCGCCGGGGACCCCGGCCGAGGCGGGCACGTGCAGGCCGGACGCGGTGGTGACGGTCGGCGTGGCGACGGCGCTCACCCCGAGCTCCGCATGGCCGCCCAGCGCGCCGAAGTTCTCCACGCGCACGTTGCCCAGCTGCACATGGGGCATGTCGACCAGCGCGTCCACCGTGCGCGCCGCGTGGACACCGAAGTTGCCGCGGTGGGCGATCGCGCCGACGTCACCCAGGTTCAGGGACGGCGGCCGCAGCGTCGAGGTGACGTCCAGATGCGTGCTCGGGATGTTGAGGTCCAGGTTGCGGATGCTGCTCTGCCCCGAACCCGCCCCGAACCGCACCTCGTTCAGCTGGATGCGGGGCATGTCGACCAGGGCGTCGACGGTGCGCGGGTCGACCGGGACCGAGCTGATCGTACGGCCGATGCTGCTGGTGATCGGGGCGCCGAAGACGTGCTGCCCGAGCACACCGCGGTCGAAGAGACCGATCCGCAGGGCGCGCGCGAATCCGTACTCGCCGATCTCCGCCGCGTCCACCGGCAGGAAGATCCGCAGCCACTTGGTGCCGCCGAACTCTTTGCCCAGCCAGGTCTTGGTCGTCTCCCAGCCCTTGGAGAGCGTCTCGGGCAGCCCGCGGACGAACGCGGGGATCCCCTTGAAGCCCTGCACGATCGTCAGACCGACCGAGTTGACCCCACGGCCGATGATGCCGGGCAGGTTGTGGATGCCGTCCAGCACCCACAGGCCGCCCTTGTAGACCCAGGTGCTGCCGAGCCGCACCAGGTCCTTGAGCCCGAGCAGCAGGGTCGTGGGGCGGAAGCCGTTGGTGAACAGGTTGCGCAGGGCCTGGAAGGTCCCCCGGGCGATGTTGGCGAAGCCCTTCGCGAAGGCCGTCGTACCGACGCTCTTGATGATCTGGAAGATCGGCAGCGCCTTGGTGGTGGGCGCCAGGATGCCGAGGCCGGCGAGGAAGAGGTCGAGGAAGCTCGCGTTGCCGTTGGCGAAGTCGACGATCGTCTTGATGAAGAGGGTCAGGTTGACGCCGAGGGCGAGCAGCGCGATCGGACCGCCGAAGATCAGCGCCGGCACGATCAGGATGATCGCCAGCCACTGGAACGCCTCCCAGAAGATCTGGCACTTGGAGATCGGCAGCTGGATGTTGGAGACACCCGAGATGCTGCTCGCCGCCGCGGCGGCACCCTCGCCGTGCTCGGTGCCGGCCTGCCGGGCCGTCGAGGCGTACGTCTCCCGGTCGGGATCGTCCTCGGACAGCCCGCGGCCCGAGTTGAGCGCGCCGTCGGCCCGGGACTGAAGGTCGACGAGTTTGTCCGCCCAGGTGGTCAGCGCGGTCGCCGCGCTCTCGAAGGACTGCGCCACGTCCTCGATGTGCCCGCGCAGCCGGTCGTTGACCTTGCCGCGCAGGGCGTCGGCGGCCTCGCCGACGAAGACGCTGTCACCGGCGGTGTTCATGACCGCGTCGATCGCCGTGCTGATGCGGCGGGCCTCGGAACCCAGGTGGTTGAGCTCCGTGGACAGCGTCCGGATCTGGTCGGGATCACCGGGCGTGGGGTCACTGTCCAGCCCGATCGCGTTCCAGTCGGTCGGGCGCGGCATACGGGTTCCTCCCGGAAGCTGACGGGCTCGGGGCGGTCACTCCCCAACTGACCACGCCCCAGCGGCCGCTGCGGTTCACGTGATCTGGGTTACAGCCGTCGTCCGCGGTGAACCGGCGCGGCGCGTGCGGCGTGGTCCAACTGACCGGAGTCGCGACTGGGAGGACCACTCATGGCCGACAGCCTCAAAATCGAATACAACGTCCTCAACGACGCCAAACGGGACCTGGAGAACCTGGCCGGCGACATCGGTCCGCTCCTGGACAACAGCACCTTCTCGCGGCTGGGCCAGACGGACTACGACGGATACACCTCCAGCGAGGCCCTGACGGTCCTGGGCGACCAGACCCTGGCCGACGCGCTCTCGGGCTTCTACTCCAACGCCAGCAGCACCATGTCCCACGCGGACAAGGGCCTCAAGGAGCTGGCGGGCGCCTTCGGTTCGGTGGGCGAGGCGTTCCTGTCGTTCGACTCCGAACTCGCCCAGGGCATGGGCATCACGGGCAGCAACCTGGGCCTGCAGAACTACTTCCGGGACAAGGACCTGTGGGACTACAAGCAGTCCCACCTCGACCAGTGCGTGCCCGGCCCGGACGGCAAGATGCCGGACTTCTGCTCCGCCACCGACCCCGGCGACCCCCCGCTGGACCAGACGATCACCACCGACCGCGGCAGCGTCCACACGCATCTCACGCTCGACGACCAGCGCCACGTGATCAAGGAGGAGTCCACCGTCACCTACGACGGCAAGACGTACACCTCGGTCACCAACTACTCCAGCGACGGCAACCACTACACCACGGACACCTCGTACCCGGACGGCAGCACCGTGCACTCGGAGACCAACCTCAACTCCGACGGCAGCGGCACGATGGTGACCACCGGCAGTGACGGCGACCGCACCGAGTACACCCGCGGCCCCAAGGACGCCAACGGCAACCAGCCGGACTGGCAGCAGGTGGGCGGCAACACCGACGACGACGGCGGCGGCGGCGGGGACGACGACTACAACTCCACGCCCGCCGCCTGGTGACCACCCGACAACCGCATCGAGACCGACAGGAACGGACAGGAACCCCATGGCCAGCTACAACGGCATCAACCTCGACTACCACAAGATCGAGGAGGTCGTGAGCCTGCTGCACGACGCCCACGAGAACCTGCTGCCGGTGCTCAGCAACCTGCGCAACCGGGTCAACACCCTCGTCGACGACGGCATGGTCTTCCAGCAGTCCAGCGAGGTCATCCGCACGACCTACAACAACTTCGACACCAGCCTGCTGGCCGCCGTGAAGGGCATCAACGACTTCTCCGAGATGTTCAACGGCATCAAGGAGAACGCGATCCAGTTCGACCAGGGCATCAGCAGCAGCCTGCAGAACAACTCGTAACACCCGTACGCGAGAAGGGGCCTTCCCGGGAAGTCCGGGAAGGCCCCTCCTCGTGCCGCGCGGCGGGGGTCAGGCGCGCAGCGGGGTGAGCGGCACCTGGAGGGCGAGCAGCCCGCCCCCGGGACCGGCCGTCCACGCCCGGCCCGGGTGCGTCGTCGCCCGGACCACGCTGGGCATCAGCCGTACGCCGACCAGGTCGCCCTCGGTGAGGTTCTTCGGCGAAAGGAGCAGACCGCGCCGCGCCCGGCGGGCCGCGAGCGTCCAGCCACTCATCCCGCTCTGGAAGCCCTCCGCCGAAGCCGCGTAGACCAGTCCCAGCCCCCGGTCGCGGCCCGAGACGGCGATCTCCTTGAGGAGCTTGTCCGCCGCCGAGCTGGTGAGCAGATCGGCGTCGTCGATCATCACCACCTTCGGGCCCGGCAGCGCGTCGAGCGCCGCCCGCACGGTGTCCGCCGACGGGTCGTTCTCGGTGAGCACGGTGGCCGTGGCGTGCCGCTCCAGGGCACGCAGCGGCGACTCGCGCGGGGTGAGGACGACCAGCGAGGTGCCGCCGGCCAGCAGGGACACCGCGATCGAGGCGAGGGCGTTGCTGCGGCCGGACCCGGCCGGGCCGAACACCCCGAACGCCGAGGCGGAACCCGCCAGGTCCGTACCGACCGGGCCGCCCTCGTCGCCGCCGACGCCGAGCAGCCCCCACATCGGACGCCGGTCGGTCTGGGCGACCTTCTCGTAGGCCTCGGCGAACTCCACCGAGCGCGGCAGCACCGCGACCTGGAACGGCCGCCGGGCGTCCGGCACCTGCGCATCCCGTTGGCGGGCGGTTTCGCCGATCGTGCGCAGTGCCTCGGCCTGTTCGGTGCCGCCGCCGGCCGTCAGCAGCGCCACCTGGGTCTCGGTGCCGCTGAGGACGTGCCAGCCACGGCCCGGCGGGATGTCGGCGGGAATCTTGTTCGGCATCATGCCGACCGCCTGGTAGTCACTGCGGTCGCCCTGCCGCAGCAGCAGCTTGTGGTCGTTGTGCGCGGCCATCCGCCCGCCCAGCAGGGAGCGTTCGGAGGTGGCGATGACATGGATGCCGGCGGCGGCACCCTCGCGGATGAGCCGGGTGACCTCCTGCACCAGCTGGCCGTGGTCGTGCTCGTCGATGATGACCGAGAGCGAGTCCCAGCCGTCGATGAACAGCAGGATGTGCGCGGGCCGTTCGGCCTTCGGCAGCAGCTTGCGCAGTTCGGCGATGCCGGTCGCGCTGTGCGTCTGCGCCAGGTCCTGGCGCTCGGTCAGTTCCCGGTTCAGGCGGTGCAGCATCCGGCCCAGCCGCTCCAGGTCGTGCCGGGAGACCACGCCACCGCAGTGCGGCAGCGCACCGAGCGCGGTGAGTCCGCCGCCGCCCGCGTCGATGCCGTAGATGTGCACGTCGGCGGTGCTCGCCGCCCGCGCCGCCGACCCGGCGATGGTCCGCAGCACCTGGGTACGGCCCGAGCGCGGGGCGCCGATGACGTACAGGTGCCCGAAGGTGGCCAGGTCGGCCACGGCCACCCGGCGCTGCTGGAGCTGCGGCACGTCCTCCAGGGCGTACGGGATCACCAGCCGGCCCTCGCGGGTGGCGCCGAGCTCGTCCAGGTCGTCCAGGACCAGCTCGCGCTGGAGCGGGGGCAGCCAGGGGCTGGGCTGCGGGGTGAAGTCGTCGAGCAGGTCGGCCGCGGTGCGGATCTCCTCGACGAGCGCCTGGAGGTCGGTCGGGGCCGGCCCCTGTGCGGAGGCGACCGTCACCGTCCGCGTCTCGGCGGGCAGTTCGGCGGGGCGCCCGAGCGCGTCCCAGCCCACATCCACCGAGCGCACCGGCTTGCGGGGACCGGCCTCCGGCTCGGCCGCGGCGGCCGGGGTCTGCCGGGGCCGCTCCGCGCCCACCCACGCGGTCTGGAACGGGTCCGCCTGCTTCGGACCGCGCCGGACCAGGGCCCGCCCGGGGGTGCCGGAGGAGATGTCGACGGCGTCCTTGACGTCGATGATGTCCTGGCTCTCGGTCATGTCGGTGACCCGCAGCGCGATCCGCAGGTTGGTGTTGGCGCGGATGTCACCGGTGACCACACCGGCGGGGCGCTGGGTGGCCAGGATCAGGTGGATGCCGAGCGAGCGGCCGCGCTGCGCGATGCTGATCAACCCGGGCACGAAGTCGGGGACCTCGCGGACCAGGGTGGCGAACTCGTCGATGACCAGCAGCAGCCGGGGCAGCGGGGCCAGCGAGGGGTCGGCGGCCCGCTTGGCCCGGTACTCGGGGTGGTCCTTGGCGTCGGCGGCGGCCAGTACCTGTTCCCGGCGCCGCAGTTCGGCACCGAGCGACTCCAGGGCCCGCTCCACGAGGTGGGCGTCGAGGTCGGTGACCATGCCGAGGGTGTGCGGCAGGTTGGCGCACTCCTTGAACGCGCTGCCGCCCTTGTAGTCGACCAGCACGAAGGTGAGTTCGTCGGGCCGGTTGGCGGCGGCCAGCGAGGCCACGAACGTCTGCAGCAGTTCCGACTTGCCGGAACCCGTCGTACCCGCGACCAGGCCGTGCGGTCCGTCCTGCACCAGGTCCAGGGAGAGCGGACCGTCGAAGCCGGTGCCGATCAGGAAGGTCGTGGAGGCGGGATCGGTCTGCCAGCGGTGCAGCAGGGCCTGCGCGTTGGGTGGCTCCTGGTCCAGCAGGTCGAGCAGCCGGACCCGCTGGGGCAGTCCGGCGTCGTGCTCGGGGCTGACGTCCCGGACCGGGGCCAGCGCGCGGGCCAGCTGCTCGCACCACTCGGGGGAGACCCGGTCGGCGCGCACCGCCGGCAGGTCGGGCGCGCCCGGCCGCCGTACGGTCAGCCGCCCGTCGGCGGCGAGCACGACACCCGTGCTCTCCTCGGGCAGCAGCCGCTCCTGCTCGTCCAGGCAGACGCTGAAGATCCGCACCCGCGGGCCGTCGGTCAGCACCTGCACCATGCCGGGCACGTCGCGCAGCCGCCGCGCACCGTCCGCGATCACCAGCACGTCCGGGTCGGTGAAGACCACGTCACGCTCGTTGCCGGCCTGCCGGCGGCGCGACTGCACCTGGGAGACCAGCTCGCTGATCCGGGCGGCGGTGGACTCCGGGTCGTTGCCGATCAGGACGACGGGACCACCGGCCGTACCGGGCTTGAGATGCGGCAGCCAGCGCGTCCACGCCCAGTCCGCCACCCGGTCGGGCTCGGTCAGGACGACGATCCTCAGGTCGCGCGGGCTGTGCAGCACAGTGGCCTGCGCCACCAGCCAGCGGGCCAGCGGCTGCACCTCGGCGGCCGGACCCGCGACGCCCACCACGCCGTGCGCGGTGATGTCGACACCGATCGGCGTGTCGGGGATGTTCCAGCGGATCGAGCGGTGGTTCTCGTCCCGCGCCGGGTCCTCCAGCTCCCGGACCGACGGCTGGTCCACCGTGCCCAGGCGCAGCACCAGATGGTCGGGGTCGCGGCGGCGCCGCTCCCAGAGCCGGCCACCGGGTCCGGTCGCGATCAGGGCCACCGACGCCGGGTCCGGGCCGGTCTTGTCCCGCACCCGCCGCTCGCCCACCACCGCGTCCCGGACCTGCTCCTCCAGGACGTCACGGCGCCGCTCGTAGGCCGCCTCCGACTCCAGGAACTGCTTGCGGGCCGCACGGCGTCCGGTCGCCCAGTTCGACAGCATCATCATCGGGCTGAGGAACAGGAACACCAGAAAGTAGTACGACTTGAAGATGCTGACCATGAACAGGCCGAGGACGATCGGGGAGATCATCATCACGGTCGGGAACGGCCGCTTCTGCGGCGGCGACGGCGGCTGCGGCAGCCGGACCCGCTCGGCGTCCAGGTGCGGGGCGATGCGCGGCGGCCGGTTGTAGTCCACGCCGTAGCCGTCGGCGGACGGTGTGACGGCCGCGTCCGCCTCGACCGGGGAGCTCATCCGCAGCAGTACCGGGCCCACCGTCAGGTCCTCACCGGCCGGCCAGGGCACCGGGCCGGGCCCCGCGGGGCGTTCGCGGGGCGGCTGCGGGCGGGGACGGCGCAACTGGGTGATGGCGTCGTCGGGCGGCGGCGAGGCGAGCCGGGCCCGCACGGCGGCCTCGGGATCGTCGTCGATGCGCTGCCAGGCCGCGGTGCCGTCCGCGCCGACGGTCACCCACAGTCCGTGCTCGGGTACCCCGTCCGCCGCGTCGAGGCGCAGGGCGCACAGCGGGTCGGTGCCGATCTCGTGGCTGCCGGGACCGAGCCGCCAGGTGCGCCCGGCGCCGGGCCCGGAGACGAGGTGCACCTCGGCGAGGACCCCGTCCGGGTCGGCGTCGTCCTGGACCCGGACCAGGTCGGCCGGGCGGGCCGGGCCGCCGAGTCCGACCAGGCCGCCGTCCCGGATCCCGCTGCCGGACACCGGCGCTGCGGGATCGAGCCGGTGGTCGCCGGTGTAGAGGTTCCGGGCCCGCGGCGCGCCGGCCGCCGCCCAGTCCGCACCGCCGGTGGCGGCGGCCTCGTCCTGGGTCAGGGCGGCGGCGAGATCGCCGACGGTGGCGTTCGAGGGCAGCCGGACCTGGTGGTCGCGGCGCTGTCCGTCCGTGGCGTCCACGGTGGTGATGGTGAGGTTCACGGCTCCCAGCCGGGCGTTCGTTCGTACGGGATCGGGGGACGGGTACGGCGGTCAGGCCGTCACGGTGCCTGCGGTGAGGTCGCGGAGACACCGGCCGCCTCTGCGGCGCTCGGTTCCGCGAAGTCGTCGCTCTCGACGGCCGAGGCGGGGGCGGGCACCGGCGCGTGGGCCGGCTCGGGCGCGGGGGCCGGCCGGGTCGCGGAGACCCCGGTCGGCTCGGCGGCGGGGGCCGCGCCGGCGTCGAGGTCCGGCTCGTCCGGCAGCAGGTCGGGGTCGGCCGTGGACACGGCGTCCGCCGGAACCGCGGCATCGTCGTGCGGGAGGTCCGGGCCCGGCGGGAGCGCGGCCAGTGTCCGGGCCACGGCCCGCGCCAGCGGCAGCGCGTCGACGCGGGCGGCGGCGGGCGCGCCGTGCACCGTGAGCACCGCGTCCGGGGCGATCTCCAGCAGCCGGGTCCGGCCCCGGGCGACGCCCAGGCTCAGCAGCCGGACACCGGACGGCAGTGGCCGTTCCAGGGGATCGGCGCACACCGCGACCTCGATGCCGGGCTGCCCGACGGCCGCCGCGGCCGGCATCCCCGGATGCCGCGGGTGCACCCCGGCGGCGATGACGACCCGGCCCTCCGGCAGCCGGGCGTCCAGCTGCGCGGCCAGTGCCTGGAGCACCGCGCGAGCCGAGCGGGCGGCGCGCGACGGGCCGTACACGGACAGCGCGGGCGGACCGGAACGAACGTCCAGCAGCACGGCGTGGCCCATGTCGTGCCCCACGCACACCAGCAGCGGTACGGCGGACTCCACGCCGTCGTCCGTCAGATCGGCACGGTCGATCCACCACAGCCGCGGGTCGCTCTCGTCCGCCGCCCAGGGCTCCGGCGGCTCGCGCAGCGCGTCGCCGTCGGCCGCGACCAGCACGGCCATCCACTCCGGGCCGGCCAGCACGCCGTAGGGCCGCACCCCGGGCCGGACGGCCGCGGCCAGCGCCGTGGCCCGCTCGGCGTCGGACCACACGGCCGGGTCGCGCAGCAGCCGCACCAGCAGGCGCAGACCGCGCCGGTAGCGCAGCTCCGTGCGGACCGGACCCGTGAACGCCTTCGCGGTCAGGCTGATCTCACGCCCGAGCCGGCGCCACAGGGCCTTCCAGCCGCCGCCGCGCCGGACCAGCCAGTGCGTGACGGCGAGGACCAGCACCAGGACGCCTACGAGGCCGAGCAGGGTGGTGATGGTGTCGGAGGTCATGAGGTCGTCTCTCCCCGGAGGTGCTCGGTCCCGGCCGGGCGGCAGCCGTGGGATTCGAGGGTGGCGCGCAGCGCGCGGATGCCGTGGTGGGTACGGGACTTGACCGTGCCCGGGGGCAGCCCGAGCTGGCGGGCCACGTCGGCGGCGGGCTGGCCCAGCAGATGGACCCGGGCGACGGCCTCCCGGTGGGCGGGAGCGAGGGTGCGCAGGGCGGAGACCAGCACCCGGCGGTCACCGACCTGTTCGGCGTGGTCGGGAACCGGCGCGGGGACGGCACCGCCGAAGTCCGCCGCCGTGATTCCGACCGGGATGCTCCGGTCCCGGCGCCGGCCGTCGACCACGAGGTTGCGGGCCACCCGGAACAGCCACATCCGGATGGGCCGGTCCCGCCAGTCCAGCCGGCCGGCCGACTGCCAGGCCCGCAACAGGGTTTCCTGGACGACGTCCTCCGCGCCGTGGGGGTCGCGCCCCATCATGCCGGTCACGAAGCGGCGCAGGCTGTCGCGCTCCGCGAGAAGGAGGCCGAGCGTCCGGTCCGCGCCGTCGGCGCGATCATGGTCGATGAGGCTCACGGCCTCCGCCTTCCGGTGTCGGTGGTGCTGTTGTGCTGTCGTGCGGGGTTGCTCTGTGTCACTGTGAAACGTGTCAGGCACGAACGCTAGCGCGAATAACGCCAGTTCCCGAAGCCGCCCTCGTCCCGGACTTCAACAGGTTCGTCACAGGCAACTCCGCATAGGTGGACGGAAGGTGACGTTCGGCCGGATCTTCGTGGACGGGCGGGCGGATCGGCGCCGAGCCTTGGTTACTGTTCCTGTGCCCCGCATGTTCCGGGCGTTCCGAGACCTTCACGAGACCCTCAGGAGACGACGTGCCGCCCCTTCGCAAACCCCGGCCCTCGGCGGAACGGCCCGGCACCCCGGCGGGACGTTTCAGCGACACCTTCGCCCGCCGTCCCGCCGTGCCCCGCCGCGGGCTGGTGCCGGGCGTGCGGGTGTGGGGGACCGTCGGCGCGGCGGCCGGGCTCACCGTCGTCGCCGCCCTGGCCGTACCGCTGCTGAGCCGGGTGGACCTCTTCCCGGACCCGGACACCACACCGGCCGCCGTGGTGGCGGCGGGGGAGCCGACGACGCTGTCCGGCACCGGCGAATCCGCGTCCCCGTCGCCGTCCTCGTCCCCGACGCCCTCGCACACCGCCTCCCACAAGCCCGAGAAGACCACCTCCGGCGACTCCGGGTCGGCCGGCGGCGCGGGCACCGGCTCGACCGGGCAGCAGTCCGGAGGCGGCTCCGTCGGCTCCGGTTCGAACTCGACCTCGACCTCCGGCTCCACGTCCTCCGGTTCGAAGTCCGGCGGCTCCAAGTCCTCCTCGTCGGGCGACTCCTCGTCCGGCGGTTCCTCCTCCGGCAGTTCCTCGTCGGGAGGCAGCGGTACGAAGACCACCACCGTGCCCGGTGTGAAGCTCGTCGGGACCGGATCCGGCCGGTGCATCGACGTCACCAACGCCGGCGGGGACGGCACCCGGCTGGAGATCCTGGACTGCTCGGGCGCCGCCAAGCAGAAGTGGGTCTTCCAGTCGGACGGCACCATCCGCTCGCTCGGCCTGTGCATGGACCTGGCCTGGGCCAACACCGCGAACGGCACCGCGATCCAGGTCGCCAAGTGCAGCGGCAACCGTGCCCAGCTGTTCTACCTCAGCGCACAGGGCGACCTGGTCAGCGCACTGGCCGACAAGTGCGTGGACGTCACCGACAACGGCACGGCCAACGGCACCAAGCTCCAGCTGTGGACCTGCTCGGGCACGCCCAACCAGAAGTGGCACAAGGGCTGACCACGGCCCGTCACCTGGTCCAGTAGCGGAGGTTGCGGAAACGGGCCTCCGCGCGGCCGGAACCGTGGTTGTAGACGCCGTTCTTGAAGTACCGGGTGGCCGGGCCCCGGTCGTCGACGGTCAGCACGAGGGAGTCGTCCAGGTAGACCTTGACGGTCCCGGTCCCGGTGCTCGCCTCATGGGCGAGCTTGACGTTGAACCAGGTGTCGTACGCGTCCGTCCTGAGCACCGTGCCGTCGTAGCGCCGCACGGTGCCGCCGCCGGTGTCGTAGACGTCGAGCATGATGTCCGTCGCCGGGGTGCCCGAGGGGTGGACGCTCCGCAGGATCTGCACGAAGGTCGCCCCGTCGGTGCCGGACGGCAGGTAGACGTCGGCGTCCCACATGTGGCCGCCCGTGCTGTAGTCGACCTTCCAGCGCATCTCCGTGCGCGGGTCGGTGCCGCTGCCCTCCTCGAACGGCTCGTCGGTGGCGTACACCCACATGCGCTCGACGCCCCCGCTGGAGCTGTGCCGGTCGCTGAGGGCGAGGTTCCAGGGCTTCTGCCAGCTGTAGGTGAACGACGTCTGCGTCCACCCGTCGGTCGGGGTGGCGGCCGCGGTGGCGACGCCGTCGGTCAAGCCGGTCAGGGGGAGGGCCAACAGCGCTCCTGTGCCGGCCCGTAAGAGGGATCTCCGGTTCATCGACTGTCCTTTCCGGTGGGGAGTCGCGAACGAAATCGCGAACGCAGGCAACCCCAATACATCGGAGGAGTCAACTACTTGAGTCAAGGTTATTGATGTGAACGCGATGCTCAAGCGCGTTTGATGGCTCAAGTAAGCGCGATCTCTGCTGCGTTGCGGCTGTTGACAGGCGTACGTGAGGTCCCTAGGTTCGCCGATACACCCGATGTATCGATGATCCGTCAGGTATGGAGGACGATGATGACCTCGCACCCGGACAACCGTTCACCGGTCCCCCGCAGAGCCGTACTCGGCACCGCCCTCGGCGGCGCGGCGGTCGCCGCCCTGCCTGGGGCCGCCCACGCGGCGTCGACGGAACCGGCCCTCGCCGCCCACGGGGAGTCGGAGAAGCCCGCCGGAGCCCGACACCCCTGGAAACTCCGCAACACCATGACCACCGACGGTGCCTGGGACCGGTTCCTGCGCGCACAGGACCTGCTGTGGAGCAGGCTGCCGACCCTCTGGTACGAGGGGCCGTTTCTCGGCGACGGGCTGCTCGGCAGCATGATCTACCAGGAACCGGGCGCCAACCAGATCCGCCTGACCGTCCAGCACGGCCGGGTCCAGGACCACCGCCCGCAGTTCGGCAGCGGCTGGGGCACCGCCCGCCTCCCCGTCGGGCACCTCACCCTGGAACCGGTCGGCACCATCACCGCCGTCGACTGGCGCCTCAGCCTGTGGAACGCCGAACTCACCGGCACGGTCACCACCACCGCCGGCACCCTCACCCTCGCCGCCCTCATCCACGACGAGGTCCTCGCCGTCCGCGCCACGGCCGCCGGCGGCGAGCACGTCACGTGGACCTTCCACCCCGAGGAGGCCATCAGCCCCCGCAAGATCCAGGAGGCACCGCCCGCCGGCTACACCGCCAACCCGCCCTGGACCACCCGGACCACGGCCGACGGCACCGAGCAGGTCCTCCAACCCCTGACCGGCGGCGGCCAGACGGCCACCTCTTACCGCCGTACCGGCGACGAACTCCTGCTCAGCGTCGGGCACAGCTTCCCCTCGGACAGCGCCGCCGAGGCGGACTCCAGGCGTCACCTGCGGAGTGCTGTGTCATACAGCACACTCAGGCGACGCCACACCCGCTGGTGGCACGCCTTCTACCAGAAGAGCTTCGTCTCGTTCCCCGACCAGCGGCTGCAGAGCTTCCACTGGATCCAGCTCTACAAGGTCGCCTCCGCCAGCCGCGCCGACGGCCCGGTCATGGCCACCCCCGGACCCTGGCTGGAACCCACCCCCTGGCCGGCGGTCTGGTGGAACCTCAACGTCCAGCTCGAATACTGGCTGATCCACGCCTTCAACCACCAGGAACTGGACTCCCTCGCCACCACCCTGCGCCAGAGCCAGGAACAGCTCACCGCCAACGTGCCCGCCGCCTACCGCTCGGACAGCTCCGGCATCGGCCGCAGCTCCGACATGTTCGCCAACCGGGAGGTGGGGCAACCGGGAACCGGCGCCGAGACCGGGGATCTCACCTGGGCGTTGCACAACGTCTGGCTGTCGTACCGCCACTCCATGGACAAGTCCCTCCTGCGCGACACGATCTACCCGCTGCTGCGCCGCACGATCACCTACTACTGGCACTTCCTCACCCCGGGCAGCGACGGCAGGCTGCACCTGCCGAGCACGCTCTCGCCCGAGTACCCGGTCGTCCCGCCGCAGGACACCAACTACGACCTCGCCCTGATCCGCTGGGGCTGCCAGACCCTCCTCGACTCCGCCGAACTGCTGGGTGTCGACGACGAGCTGAAGCCGCGCTGGCAGGAGATACTGACCCGGCTCACCCCGTTCCCGGTCGACGACAACGGTTTCATGATCGGCGCCGACACGCCGTACGACCAGTCCCACCGGCACTACTCGCACCTGCTGATGGTGTACCCGCTGTACCTCGTCAACTGGGACCAGCCCGAGAACCGCGACCTGATCACGAAGTCCGTCGTGCGCTGGCACGCGCTGACCGGCGCCCACCGCGGCTACAGCTACACCGGGGCCGCCTCGATGTACGCGATGACCGGCGACGGCGACACCGCCATCGGCTACCTGCGGAAGTTCTTCGACCCCACGACCCGCTACCCCTGCCGGGCCAACACCCACTACACCGAGGCCGGTCCGGTCATCGAGACCCCGCTGTCCGCCTCGCAGTCCCTGCACGACATGTTCTGCCAGAGCTGGGGCGGGATCATCCGCGTCTTCCCGGCCGTCCCGACCGCCTGGGCGGACCTCACCCTGCACGACTTCCGCACCCAGGGCGCCTTCCTGGTCAGCGCGGTGCGCGAGGCCGGCAGCACCCGGTTCATCCGGATCCGCAGCCTCGCCGGCGAGCCCCTCAAGCTCCGGCACGGCCTGACCGGGCGGCTCACCGTCCTGCTCGACGACGGCACCCCGGCCCGCACCCACGACCTCGGCGACGGCACCCTCGCCATCGACCTGCCCCGCGGCCGCGAGGTCCTCGTGTACTCCGGCTCCCGCCCCGATCTCGTCATCGCCCCCGTCGCCGTCAGCGAACCGGGCGCGGCGTGGGGACTGCCGTAACCACCGACCCCAAGGGAAGTTCACATGGCCGTTCCACTCCCGAGAACGATGGTCGCCGCGCTCTGTGCCGGGCTGGCGGCCACTCTCCTCACCACCGCGCCCGCACGCGCCGAGCAGCAGCGGCAGCAGCCGCACGCCTGGACCGTGACCGAGGCGGCCCACGCACCCCGAGCCCGGATAGCCCTCGACGACACCACCGGCACCCTCAGCCTCGCGGTCTCCCGTGCCGGTCGTACGGTCATCGAACCGTCGCCCGTCGGCATCGTCACCCAACAGGCCGACCTCTCACAGGGGTTGCGCTTCGTGCACCGCAGGGACCGTACGGTCGAGGAGCGTTACCGGGCGAAGTCCGGCAAGCGCATGGACCGCCGGGTGCGCATGAACGAGACCCGGCTGTCCTTCGCCACCGCCGCCGGCGCCCGCCTCGACCTCGTCGTCCGCGCCTCCGCCGACGGCATCGCCTACCGCTACGTCCTGCCCACCGGGTACGGCGACGTCCTCGGCGAGACCTCCGCGTTCAACCTGCCGGCCGCCGCGGGCGCCTGGCTCAGCACGTACCGGGTCGACAACGAGGGCCAGTTCAACCAGTACACCGCCGCGACCGCGCCGACCGGCGAGTACTCGGACCAGGCCCTGTTCGCCACCGACGGCGGCTACACCCTGCTAGCCGAGTCCGACCTCACCGGCACCTACTCGGGCGCCCGGCTCGCCCACACCCAGGGCACCGGCACGTACCGCGTCAGGCTGGCCGACAGCCAGGTGCACACCGACGGCGCCCTCAGCACCCCCTGGCGGGCCATGATCACCGGAGACCTCGCCACCGTCACCCGGTCGACCTTCACCGACGACCTCGCGCCCGCCTCCAAGGTCGCCGACACCTCCTGGATCCGCCCGGGCACCGTGCTGTGGACCTGGCTGGCCGGCGGCCGCACCGCGGGGCAGAGCCTCGACGCGCAGAAGGCGTACGTCGACTACGCGGCCGCACACCACTGGCCCTACGAGGCCGTCGACTCCGGCTGGTACTTCAAGAAGGACGAGTGGGACGTCACCGACCCCGACTGGCAGATCGACAGCTGGATGCCCCAACTCGTCGACTACGCACGGGCCAAGGGCGTCGGGATCATCGTCTGGATCCACCAGCGTGACCTCGACACCCCCGAGGAACGCGCCCAGTGGCTGCCCACCCTGGAACGCTGGGGCGTCAAGGGAGTCAAGATCGACTTCATGAACTCCGAGGCGCAGTCCATGTTCCAGTGGTACGACACCGTCCTAGCGGAGACCGCCGCCCACCACCTCATGGTCGACTTCCACGGCGCCACCCTGCCCAAGGGCATCCAGCGCACCTGGCCCCAGGTGATGACCATGGAGGCCGTCGGCGGCGAGGAGAAGCGCACCAACACCGCCGCCCACCTCACCACCCTGCCCTTCACCCGCAACGTCATCGGCTCCATGGACTTCACCCCCGGCGGCTTCCAGCGCGTCGGCCTGCGCCCCGACTCCGACGCGGCCGAGGTCGGACTCACCGTCGCCTACGAGTCGGGCCTCCAGATGTTCGCCGGCACCCCCGAGTCGTACGACCAACGGCCCCTCGCCCGGGACTTCCTCGACCAGGAGCCCGCCGCCTGGGACGACACCCGGCTGCTGGCCGGCAGCCCCGGGCAGGAAGCCGTGCTCGCCCGCCGCAGCGGGGACCGCTGGTTCCTCGGCGGGGTCTATGCCGGTGCCGCCCACACCGCCACCGTGCCCCTGACCGTCGGCCGGGGCCGGTGGCTGGTGCAGACGATCCGGGACGGCGCCGACGGCCTCGTCCAGGACAGCCGAGTCCTGAGCGGCGGGGACGAGTTGAGCGTCGATGTGGTCGCCAACGGCGGCTTCGCCGGGATCGCCTGCCGCTGGCACCCGGGCATCACCACCTGCTACCGCTGAGCGCGCACCGCCGCCCGGCGGGCACCGAACAACAGCTTGAGGGTGCCCGCCGTGGACGGTGACGCCGAACCCCGCAGTATCCCCGTACCGCGGGCCAGTACCGCCTCGGCGGTCATCAGTTCGATCTCGATGAGGGCGCTCACCATCGGCCGGTGGGCGGCCGGCATCAGTGCCAGCACCTCCCGCCCCGACCGCAGATCGGTCCGGGCCCTCTCGACCTCGTGCTCCACGAGGGAGCGCAGGCCGTCGGAGGCCCGGCCCGCCTCGAGGTCCGCCACCGTGACCGAGAAGCGCTGCAGAGTCTCCGCCGGGATCCCCGGATGCCCCTCCCGCAGGTCCTCGGCCAGGTCGTTGACGAAGTCCAGCCGCTGGCTGCCGTCGATGAGCGTGCGGCAGCCCGCCCGGTAGCGCCCGTCGGTGTCGCTCCCGGGCCCCAGCAGTCCGGCGATCGGCATGAAGGCGGGCAGTGAGTAGGCGTCCACATAGGCCTGGTAGTCGGCCTCCGTCGCGAAGCCGTCGAACTCCAACTCGGCCGCGGCGGTGGGCAGATACGACTCCACGGCCGCCCGGTGCCGCGGGTGTGCGGTGACGGTGTGCAGCAGGGTGCGGATCAGCGGATCGTCACTGGTCCCGGTCTCCAGTGCGGTGCGCACCCGCTTCTCCCAGGCGTCCCAGGCCGCCGCCCGCTCCGGCTTCGGGCCCGAGTCCAGGAGTGTGTCCCCGTGGTGCATCACGGCCGTCGCGGCCACCACGTGGGGCAGCACGGCGGGCGGCAGCAGCACCCGGCAGGCCAGGTAGGCGCTGCGCCGGTACCGCCGCACCAGCCGACGCTGGCTGCTGTAGTCCCGGCGCAGTTCCGGGTCCGTGATGCCTGCCGCGGTCAGGGTCTTGTTCCACGCGCTCACGCAATGATCGTAGAGGCTGCCGCGGATCGCCCGGCCGGGGGCCGCGAACCGTGCTGTCAGGAAAGGGAGTCGAGGAATTCGAGCAGCGCCGCGTTCACCTCGTCCGGCCGCTCCTGCTGGGTCCAGTGCCCGCAGCCCGCCAGCTTCAGGGGCTCGCGCACGAGGTTCGGCATCAACTCGGGCAGACGGGCGATGAGTTCGGGCGTGCCGGGGAACGCCGGCACCAGGTCACGGTCGCCGTAGACGTAGAGGGCGGGCGGGGTGACGACGGCGCCCTGCCAGGGGGCGGTCAGTTCCCAGTTGCGGTCGAGGTTGCGGTACCAGTTGAGGGCGCCGGTGAAGCCGTGGGAGAAGCTCTCGGAGAGCGCGTCGAGGTCCGCCTCGGTGAACCACCGCGGCAGGGTCTCCGGATCCGGCATGTCCGCGAGCCAGCCGCGTTCGGAGTCGACCAGCGGCTGCCGGATCTCACCGGTGCCGGCGCCCTCGCCGGACGCCATGGTGAAGAACTTCCGCAAAGTGCTGCGCGGGTCGCGGCCGAACTCGGCGTCGGCGACACCCGGGCGGTTGAAGTAGTTCCAGCAGAAGCGCCCGCCGAACCTCCGGTCCATCGTCTCCAGCGGCGGCTGCGCCCCGCGGAACGGCGGCGGCACGCTCAGCCCGGCCACTCCGCGCACCAGGTCGGGGCGGAACAGCGCGGTGTGCCAGGCGACCGGTGCGCCCCAGTCGTGCCCGACGACGAACGCCCGCTCCTCGCCCAGCTCCCGGATCAGCCCGACGACATCGCCGACCAGATGGAAGATGCTGTAAGCCCCGACGTCCGCGGGGTGGTCGCTGCTTCCGTACCCGCGCTGGTCGGGGGCGACCACGTGGAAGCCGGCCTCGGCCAGCGGGGCGAACTGGTGCTGCCAGGAGTGCCAGGACTCCGGAAAGCCGTGCAGCAGCACGACCAGCGGGCCGGAACCCTCCTCGGCGATGTGCAGCCGGATCCCGTTCACGTCGACCATTCGATGCTGAACCATGTGCACGAGCGTACGCGCAATGATCTTCGGCTACCCGTCCCGGCCTGCTCCGGAGGCGGCGTCGAAGGCGTGCGTGGCCTCCGGCGCGGTGCCGGGCAGCAGGAAGGACCGGGCGTGCTCCTCGAAGCGCCGGTCGGTCACGGTCTGGCGGGTGTGGTGCTGGGCGAGGTGCTCCGCCCACGAGCCGACGAGGTAGTTCTCGATGAACCGGCCGGGTTCGGTGCCGTCCTCGTACAGGCCCCAGGTGAGCGCCCCGGTGCGGCGGCGGGAGCGGGCGACGTTCGCCATGGCCCGGGCGAAGGCCGCCCCGTCGTCGGGGGAGACGTGGTAGACGATCGAGACGAGGACCGGGCCGTCGGCCGGGCCGGGCTCGTGGACCAGGGGCGGGGTCGGCCAGTGGTCGGACGGGGTCGGGTCGATCCGCGCGGCGTCGTACAGCGGCCATAGCGGGACGGTGCCGGCGGTGAGCGCGAGCAGCCCCGCCGCCACGAGCAGGGCGGTGGCGAGACCCGCGCCCTGGGCCAGCGCGCCCCACAGCGGGGCGGTGAGGGCCTGGCCGCCCTGGAAGACCAGCAGGTACACGGCGAGTCCACGGGCGCGCACCCAGCCGGGCAGCCGGGTCTGGGTCGCGGCGTTCAGCGTGGACAGGACCGCGATCCAGGCCACCCCGGCGGGCAGCAGCGCGACCGCGGCCACCCACGTGACGTGGACCGTCGCCAGGACGGCCAGGACCGCGCCGAAGACGAGGGCCCCGGCGGCCAGCACGCCGTTGGCACCGAGCAGCTTCTGCAGCCGGGGCAGCAGGAACGCACCGCCCACGGCGCCGAAACCGACGGCGGCCAGCAGCAGACCGTATCCGCCGGAGCCGAGGTGCAGCGAGTCACCGGCGACCAGCGGCAGCAGCGACCACACGGCCGCAGCCCCCGGGATGAACAGCGCGGTGCGCAGCAGCACACGCCGGACGCCGGGCGCGTTCCACACGTAACGGCGGGCCGCGTAGAGGGCGGTGAAGAACCCCTCGCCTTCGGTGGCCGGGACGGACGCGCCCGCGGGACGCTTCCACAGCAGCAGCACGGCCACGATGCCCAGGTAGGACACCGCGTTGAAGGCGAACGTCCACCCCGCGCCCGCCGCCGCGACCAGGACACCGCCGACGGCCGGTCCGATGGCGCGGGCCAGGTTCATGTTGACCGCGCCCAGCGCGGAGGCCTGGCCGAGCTGGGCGCGGCCCACGAGTTCGGGCTGGATCGCCTGCCAGGCCGGACCCATCAGGGCGGTGCCGCAGCCCAGCAGGAACGTCAGGGCGAGCAGCGCACCCGGGGCGAGCACGTCGGCGAAGGCCAGTACGGCAAGGACCGCCGCCACCGCGCACATGGCGACCTGGGCGACGACGAGCAGCCCGCGCCGGTCGAACCGGTCGGCGAGCACCCCCGACGGCAGCGCCAGCAGGACGACGGGCAGGCTGGACGCGGTCTGCACCAGCGTGACCAGGGTGGCCCCGTGGCCGAGCAGCAGCCACTGCGCGCCGACCGTCTGCATCCAGGTGCCGGTGTTCGACACGAACTGCGCGATCCACAGCGCCCGGAACACCGGCAGCGCCAGCGGCGCCCAGGCCGAACCAGGGGCCGGGGAGACACCGCTGCCGCCGTCCTTCGTGGTGACTGCCATGTCGCCGCCGCTCCGCGAGAGTTGCATGCCGGGCCGGGGCGCCCCCGGTCCCCGCCTTCCCAGTTGTCGTACGCGGCCTTCTTACGCGCCGAAGCCGCGCCCCCGCAAGCAGAGACGCCCTCCCAGCTCGCTCTTTGCCCGAACGGGCAGCCGCGGGGGCGGGGCCGCGTCGCCCCCGCCCCGCCGGGCACCACCGGCTCGGCCGGGGCCTAGCCGTGGGGCCTGTGACACGTCGCGGGCGCGGCGCTCAGAACGGGAAGTGCGCCTGCTGGGTCGTGAGGGTCACCCAGCGGGTGTTGGAGAACGCCTCGATGCCCCACCGGCCGCCGAACCGGCCGTACCCGGAGGCCTTGACCCCGCCGAAGGGCGCGTGCGGTTCGTCGGCCACGGACTGGTCGTTGATGTGAACGATCCCGGTGCGGATCCGGCGCGCGACCGCCAGCCCGTGCGTCGCGTTCTCGGTGATGATGCCGCAGGTCAGACCGTTGTCCGTGTCGTTGGCGAGGGCGATCGCGGCCGCGTCGTCGGTGAACGTCTCGACGACGCCGAGCGGTCCGAAGGCCTCCGCGTAGTACAGCTCGGCGTCCTTGGGGACGTCGGCGAGGACGGTCGCGGGGTGCACCGCGCCCTCCGGCCGGCCGCCCCCGGTGAGCACGGTGGCGCCCTTGCCGACGGCGTCCGCCACCAGCCCGGCCACGCGCTCCGCGGCGGACGCGGTGACCAGCGGGCCCACCACCGTGTGCGGGTCGCCCGGATCACCGGACGGAAGGGCGGCGACCTTGGCGCTGAGCTTCTGGACGAACTCCTCGGCGAGGGACTCGTGGACGAGGATGCGGTCGCCCGACATGCAGATCTGCCCGGAGTTCATGAACATGCTGAAGGTGACGGCGTCCACCGCGTAGTCCACGTCGGCGTCCGCGAGGACGAGCACCGCGTTCTTGCCGCCCAGTTCCAGCACCGCCGGCTTGAGGTGCCGTGCCGCGTGGGTGCCGATGATCCGGCCGACGCCGGTGGAGCCGGTGAAGTTCACCGCCCGTACCCGCGGGTCGGCGATCAGCGCCTCCGCGATCTCGGCCGCGTCCTCGCGGGCGTTGGTGACCACGTTCAGCACACCGTCGGGCAGGCCGGCCTCGCGGAGCACGTCCGCGACGAGCAGCCCGCAGGCGATCGGCGCGTCCTCGCTGGGCTTGACGACGACCGTGTTGCCGGCGGCGAGCGGCGCCGCCACCGCCCGGACACCGAGGATGACCGGGGCGTTCCACGGCGCGAACGCCGCCACCACCCCGAGCGGCTCCCGTACCGCGAGCCCCAGGGCGCCCTCCTCCTGGGCGCTCAGCACCTCGCCCCGCGGCGCGGTGATCGCGGCCCCGGCCTCGCGCAGGATGTTCGCGGCGAGCCCCACGTTGAAGCCGGCCCACGGCCGGGTGCCGCCGACCTCCTGGGCCATGAGGTCGGCGACCTGCTCCGCGCGTGACTCCAGCAGGTCGGCGGCCCTGAGGAAGATCGCGCGGCGGGCGAAGGGGGCGAGCGCGGCCCACGCCTCGAAGGCCGCGTCGGCGGCGTCCACGGCGCGGGTCACGTCCTCGGGCCCGGCCGCGGCGACCGTGGCGTAGACCTCGCCGGTGTAGGGGGCGATGTCCTCGGTGGTGCGGCCGGACAGGGCGGGGACGTCCTTGCCGCCGATCAGAAGTTCGCGAATGAGGGGCATGTGCGCAACCGTAGGCACCACATGTTTACGGTTCAAGCATTCGTGCCCTACTTCTCGACGGCCGCCACCCGGGTGGGCCGCCCCAGCGCCCAGAACAGGACACCGAGGAGCATGAACCCGACGAGCGGGACCAGCTCCGTCAGCAGGTACTTACCGCGCTCGGCGTGGGTCCAGCCGTCCGGCGCGTAGTCGGTGCCGAACCAGTGGTCGCCGGCCCCGGGCGCGACCAGCTGCACGCTGGCGAAGACGATGAGCAGGGTGAGCACCACGCTGATGACCCAGGGGACGGGCGCCCGGTACGGGCGGGGCGTGTCCGGGTACTTGCGGCGCAGGAACGGCAGCGCCGGGAAGATGCCCAGGTAGCTGACGAGGGTGGTCGACACGGCGAGGCCGAGGACCGCGCCGAACAGCTTGGCCGCGCTGCCGTTGGTCAGCTGGTGGGCCAGGATCAGGACCGCGGTGGAGACCAGGCCGCTGAGGATGTTCACCCGGACCGGGGTGCCGAACCGGCTGGAGATCACGCCGAGGAAGCGGGGCGCGGCGCCGTCGTAGCCGGAGACGGCCAGGGCGCGGTCCGAGCCCATGATCCAGGTGACGCCGGAGGACAGCACCGTGAGGATGAACATGATCGCGGCCAGGTCGCCGAGCACGGTGCCGAACCCGCTGAGCGTGGGTGTGCCGTCGGCGGCGACGTGACCGCCGTAGACCGTGAAGACCTGCCGGATCGCGTCGACGAAACCCCCGAGGCCGGTGATCGCCTTGACCGGGAGGACGAGCAGGATGCCGAGGATCGGCAGCGCGTAGAGGAGGACGGAGAGGACGGCGCTGCGGAAGATGCCGTAGGGGATGTCCTTCTGCGGGTCCGTCATCTCGTCGCCGGCCGTGTTGGGCAGCTCGAAGCCGACGTAGTTGAACATCAGGACCGGCACCAGGCCGACGAATCCCGCGTAGGTCGGCGAGAAGTCACCGATGCCGAAGCCGTGCAGCCCGTGCTGGATCCCGTACACCACGACCGTGACGGTGAACAGGCCGAGCAGCACGAACCGGCTCCAGGCGCCGATGGTCGGGATCCACTTGCCGATGTCGAAGGAGAGGATCGCCGCCAGCACGCCCACCCAGACGAAGACGAGGGTGAAGACGTAGAAGACGGCGGTGCTCAGGTCCTTCCCGTCGTTGAAGAAGGTGGTGTACGCCGTGACGGCGGAGACGGCGAGGGTGCCGCCCAGCCACACCGGGTTGGTGATCCAGTACAGGAAGTTGTTGACGGCGCCGGCCAGCCGACCGAAGGCCCGGCTGGTCCAGATGTAGGGGCCGCCCTCGTCGGGGAAGGCGGCCCCGAGCTCGGCGATCAGCAGCGCGGACGGCACGAAGAACACCACGGCCAGCACGATCAGCCAGGTGAACGCCTCGGCACCGGACGAGGCCACGGCGCCGATGGTGTCCACCCCGACGATGGTGCACAGCAGGAAGAACAGGATGTCGAAGCGGCCGAAGTGCTTGCGCAGCTTCTGCCGTTCCACCTGGGCGGCGGCCGGCGCGTCGACCGGCTCGGGTGCGATGGGGGCAGCGGTCACCGGGAGCTCCAGCGTGCTCAGGAGGGGCGCGATTCGGCCATGGTCCACTGTGTCGCACAAGCGCACAAGCTTTCGGACCCAAGTCGTGACCATCGCCCCGGCCCCTCACAGCTGCCGGAAATCTGCCGGAAACCGGGGGACCCGTTACCTGCCCCTGGTCCCCAGCAACCGCCGTGCACCGCCGACCGCCGCGACGGTGAGGGCGGTCGTGGTCGCGGCCGTCACCGCCGGGTGCCGAGCCAGCGCGGCCTGCACGGAGTGCCCGTGCGACCGGTCGTCGAACGCACCGTGGGCGCCGTGGTCGGTGCCGGGCACGGAGTCGGCCGGCGCGTACAGGTTGCCGGGACCGGCCGGTGCGGGTGCGTCCGT
Source organism: Streptomyces sp. NPDC028289 (assembly GCF_055565975.1). Lineage (NCBI taxonomy): Bacteria > Bacillati > Actinomycetota > Actinomycetes > Kitasatosporales > Streptomycetaceae > Streptomyces > Streptomyces sp. NPDC028289. The sequence continues at coordinate 649,279 of NZ_JBVHTI010000006.1, forward strand.
CTGCTGGGAGTCGAAGCCCGTCCGCGCCAGATAGCGGTCGAGCAGCGCCGGCGCGAGCCGGTTGGCCCAGATCGTCGCCGCGGTCGTGGCCCCGATGTAGCGCTGCTTGCGCTTCGGGTGATCGGCGGCGTACAGGACTCCGCGGGCGGCCACCTCGGGCTGGTAGATCGGAGGCACCGGCTGCGGATGCCGGGGGAGCCGGGAGCGCACCCAGGAGAACTGCGGGGTGTTGACGGCCGGCATCTGGGCGACGGTGACGTTCACGTTGCTGCCCTGGTGCAGCAGTTCCACGCGGACCGACGAGGTGAAACCGTTGACGGCGTGCTTGGCCGCGCAGTAGGCCGACTGGAGCGGGATCGCCCGTTCGCCGAGCGCGGAGCCGACCTGCACGACGGTGCCCCGGTCGCGGGGGACCATCCGGGTGAGGGCGGCCCGGGTGCCGTTCACGAAGCCGAGATAGGTCACCTCGGTCACTCGCCGGTACTCCTCCGGGGCGATCTCGGTGAAGGGCGCGAACACACTGGTGAAGGCGCAGTTGACCGTCACGTCGGCCATGACCCGGCCGCGGACGGCGGCGAGCGCGTCGAGACGGTCGGAGGAGACCGGCTCCTCGAACCAGGTCACGCCCTCCGCGTCCAGCCCCGCCGCCACCCGCACGGCCTGCTTGGCGCCGTAGCCGCCGTTGGCGTCCACGTACAGCTCGGCCGCGTCGCCGATGCTCTTCCGGGCCCGGGACACCCGCGCCAGGTCGCGTGCCTCGCGGCTGCCCCAGGACTCCCCGATCTTGATCTTGACCCGGGGGATGCCCTCCTCGCCCACCCAGCCCCGCAGCTGCCGGTCCTGGCGCTCCGCGTCGTACGTGGTGAAGCCGCCGCTGCCGTACACCGGCACGTCGTCCCGGGCGGCGCCGAGCAGATCCACCAGCGGGAGCCCGAGCAGCCGTGCCTTGGCGTCCCACAGGGCGATGTCCACGGCGGAGATCGCCTCGGCGGCGATCCCCGGCGGCCCGGCGTTGCGCACGGCCCGCTGCATCGCCTCGTTGGCGCGCGGCACGTCGAGGGCGGGCAGGCCGGTGGCCACCCCCGCGAGCAGGTCGTCGACGACCCGCGCGGCCGCGGCCGGGGCGTAGGTGTACCCGAGCCCGGTGACCTCCCCGCAGCGGACGGTGACCAGGACGAGCGTGGTGCTGTCCCAGGCCGCGGTCCCGTCCGCCTCGGGGGCGTCCGTCGGAACGGTGTAGACGGCGCTGTCCACCCGTTCGACGGCCGGCAGGTCGCTCACCGCCGTCCCGCTTCGTGCCGGTGCGGCAGGAACTCCTGCACCTTGGCCTTGAAGCCCTGCCGGACCATCGCCACCCGGTCGCTGTCGCCCTTGAGGACGGCGGCCGCCGCGGCCTCGATCTGGTCGAGGGTGGCGTGCGGCGGGATCGGCGGTACGGCGGGGTCGGTCACGAAGTCGAGGACGCACGGCCGGTCGGCGGCGAGCGCGGCCTCCCAGGCACCGGTCACCCCGCCCGGCTCGTCGATGCGCATGCCGGTCAGGCCCAGCGAGCGGGCGAAGTCGGCGTACCCGACGTCGGGGATGGACTGCGAGGGAAGGAACTGCGGGGCGCCCTCCATGGCCCGCATCTCCCAGGTGACCTGGTTCAGGTCCCGGTTGTTGAAGACGGCGACGATCAGCCGCGGATCCGCCCAGTCCTGCCAGTACTTGGCGATGGTGATCAGCTCGGCCATGCCGTTCATCTGCATCGCCCCGTCACCGACCAGGGCGATCGCCGGCCGGTCGCCGTGCGCGAACTTGGCGCCGATGGCGTACGGCACCCCCGGCCCCATCGTCGCCAGCGTCCCCGACAGCGAACCCCGCATCGCCCCGCCCAGCTTCAGGTGCCGGGCGTACCAGTTGGCGGCCGAACCGGAGTCGGAGGAGAGGATGACGTCGTCCGGGAGCAGTCCGCTGAGGGCGTGGGCGACGTACTCGGGGTTGATCGGGTCGGCCGAGACGGCGGCCCGCCGTTCCATCACCTCCCACCAGTCCCTGACGTTGTTCTCGAGCTTCTGCCGCCAGGACGGGTCCTCCATCTGGTCCAGCAGCGGCAGCAGCCTGCGCAGCGTCCGGGCGGCGTCGCCGACGAGGTTGACCTCGAAGGGGTAGCGCATCCCGACCATGTGCGGATCGATGTCGATCTGCACCGCCCGCGCGTGCCCGAACGCCGGCAGGAACTGCGTGTACGGGAAGGAGGAACCGATCACCAGCAGCGTGTCGCAGTCACGCATCATCTCGTACGACGGCCGGGTGCCGAGGAGCCCGATGGCGCCGGTGACGTAGGGCAGGTCGTCGTCGAGGGCGTCCTTGCCCAGCAGCGCCTTCGCGACCCCCGCACCGAGCCGGTCGGCGACCTCCTTGACCTCGGCGCGGGCGCCGCGCGCGCCCTGGCCGATCAGGATGGCCGTCTTGCCACCGGAGTTGAGCACGTCGGCGGCCCGCTGGAGGTCGCCGTCGTCGGGCGCCGGCGCGTAGTGCGACATGCCGAGGCTGGACGGCACCATCTTGAACGCGTGCTCGGGCGGCGAGTAGTCGAGTTCCTGCACGTCGGCCGGGATGATCAGAGCGGTCACCGAGCGGCGCGCCATGGCGGTGCGCATGGCCCGGTCCAGGACGTTGGGGAGCTGCTCGGGGACGGTGACCATCTCGCAGAAGTCCGAGGCCACGTCCTTGTACAGGCTGAGCAGGTCGATCTCCTGCTGGTAGGAGCCGCCCATGGCACTGCGGTTGGTCTGGCCGACGATCGCCACCACCGGGACATGGTCCAGCTTGGCGTCGTACAGGCCGTTGAGGAGATGGATGGCACCGGGTCCCGAGGTGGCGGCGCAGACGCCGACCTTGCCGGAGAACTTGGCGTAGCCGCAGGCCTCGAAGGCGGACATCTCCTCGTGCCGGGACTGGATGAACCGGGGGTTGTTCTCTGCGCGTCCCCAGGCCGCGAGCAGGGCGTTGATGCCGTCGCCGGGGTAGGCGAAGACATGGTCCACGTCCCACTCGCGCAGCCGCTGGAGGATGTAGTCGGAGACCTTCGTCGACATGTTCGACAACCTTTCCTGAAGTTGACGTGCGTGCGTCTACGGGCGGCGCAACTGCCGTACGGCGCCCAGCGCGGCCGCGGCCGCGAGGGTCCCGGCGGCCGCGGTGGTCGCCCACCGGGCCGTGCTTGAGGGTTCGGCGGGCCGTCGGGCCAGCCGCTCGGGGCGGTCACTGGGCACGGGGCCGTCCAGGGCGAGGGCCAGCGCCTCCGCCAGGTGCAGGGCCCGGCGCCCGGTGCCGCCCTGTTCGATCTGGGTGCGGCAGCTGAACCCGTCGGCCAGCACGAGGCTGTCCGGGGCGGCCCCGCGCACCGCGGGCAGCACTCCCAGCTCGCCGACCGCCATGGAGACGTCGTGGTGCCCGCGCTCGAAGCCGAAGTTGCCGGCCAGGCCGCAGCAGCCCTCGTCGAGGACGTCCGCGTCCAGGTGGGCACGGCGCATGAGTTCGCGGTCGGCGTCGAACTTCATGATCGCGTGCTGGTGGCAGTGGGGCTGCACGGTCGCCTGCCGGGCCAGGAACGGCGGCTGCCAGCCGGCGGGCGCGTGGTGGACGAGCTGCTCGGCGAAGGTACGGGTCTGCCCGGCGAGCCGCCGCACGTCCTGGTCGTCGGGCAGCAGTTCGGGGGCGTCGGAGCGGAACACGGCCGTACAGGACGGCTCCAGGCCGATGACGGGCGTGCCCGCCTCCAGATAAGGCGCCAGCGCCCGCAGAGAGCGGCGCAACACCTTCTTGGCGAAGGTCAGTTGACCGGTCGAGATCCAGGTCAGGCCGCAGCACACGGGTGTGTCGGGCACGGCCACCCGGAAGCCGGCGTCCTCCAGCACCCGTACGGCCGACATCGCGACCGAGGGATGGAAGTGGTTGCTGAAGGTGTCCGGCCACAGGACCACGGTCGCCGGATCCGCCGGGTCCGGCTGCTCGGTGCCGAGAGCGCGCCACCACCGGACGAAGGACCGCTCCGCGAAGACCGGGGGCTGCCGCTCCCCGGCCACCCCGGCGAAGGCCTTGCCGACCCGGCCGAGCAGCGGCGCGTGCAGCGCGCTGTTCGCCAACCCGGGCGCGTGCTCGGCCAGTCGGGCCCAGAGCGGCAGCCAGCCCATCGAGTAGTGGGCGGCCGGGCGGAGGCGGCCCGCGTAGTGGTGGGCGAGGAACTCCGCCTTGTACGTGGCCATGTCGACGCCCGTCGGGCAGTCGGACTTGCAGCCCTTGCAGGCCAGACAGAGGTCCAGGGCGTCCCGGACCTCCGTGGACCGCCAGCCGTCCTTGACCGCCGAGTCGGCGTGGCCGTCGAGCATCTCGAACAGCAGCCGCGACCGCCCGCGCGTGGAGTGCTCCTCCTCGCGGGTGGCCCGGTAGGAGGGGCACATCACGTCGCCCTCGAGGCTCCGGCAGTTGCCGATGCCGACACAGCGCAGCACCGCCCGGGTGAAGGAGCGGTCGTCCTCCGGATACCCGAAGTGGGTGTCGTGGGTGTCCGGCCGCCAGGCGGCCCCGAGCCGCAGTTGCCCGTCCACCGGATGCGGGTCCACGACCTTGCCGGGGTTCATCCGGTTGCCCGGGTCGAACAGCGCTTTCAGCTCGCCGAAGGCACCGACCAGCCGCTCCCCGAACATCCGGGTCAGCAGCTCGCCCCGGGACTGGCCGTCGCCGTGCTCGCCCGACAGCGAACCGCCGTAGGAGGCCACCAGGTCGGCGGCCCGCTCAACGAAGCGCCGGAAGTCGGCGACACCCTCGGCGGTCTTCAGCCCGAACGGGATCCGGGTGTGTACACACCCCTGCCCGAAGTGGCCGTACAGCGAGGGGTGGTCGTAGTAGAACTCCTCGAACAGCCCCTTGAGGTCGCGCAGGTAGTCGCCGAGCCGCTCGGGCGGCACCGCGGAGTCCTCCCAGCCCTCCCAGGTCTCCCGGTCGTCCGGCGGCCGCGCGGTCACCCCGAGCCCGGCCTCCCGCGCCTTGAGCATCTTCTGCTCGCGCTGCGGGTTGTCGGAGAAGGCCACCGAGGGGTCCTTCTCCGACCGGCCGATCGCCTTCAGCAGCGCGTGCGCCTGTTCGTCGGCCTCGTCCTGGCTGTCCCCGGTGAACTGCACCAGCAGCCAGCTGTCCGCCTCCGGCAGCACGCGCAGCGACTCCAGACAGGCCTGCTCCTCGCGCATCAGCTCGGCCATCCGCCCGTCCAGCGCCTCCAGCTGGCCGGGGGAGCAGTGCTCCAGCAGCTGTGACACGTGATCGGCGGCCTGGCAGATGTCGTCGTACCCCAGCACCAGCAGCGACTCGTACGCCGGTACCGGCACCAGCTCCAGCTCGGCGCGCACCACGGTCACCAGGGTCCCCTCGCTGCCGACCAGGGCCCTGGCCACGTCGAAGCCGTTCTCCGGGAGCAGCGAGTCCAGGTTGTAGCCGGAGACCCGGCGCGGGATCTTCGGGTAGCCGCGCCGGATGTCCCCCAGGTACTCGGTGACGATCCGGTCGAGGCCGTCGTACAGCTCGGCCCGCCGGCCGCCCCCGGCGGCGATCCGGGCCCGCTCCGCCTTCGAGGCGGGTCCCACCCACATCCGCAGCCCGTCGTACGTCAGCACTTCGAGCCGGCGCACGTTGTCGACCGTCTTCCCGTAGGCCTGCGCGGACGCCCCGCACGAGTTGTTGCCGATCATCCCGCCGAGCGCGCAGTGGCTGTGCGTCGACGGCTTGGGGCCGAACTTGAGTTTGTGGTCGGCCAGCCGCCGGTTGAGTTCGTCCAGGACGATGCCGGGCTCCACCACGCAGGTGCGCGCCTCGGGGTCGACGGAGACCAGCGAGTTGCAGTACTTGCTCCAGTCGATCACCACGGCCTCGTTCGTGGTCTGCCCGGCGAGACTGGTGCCGCCGCCGCGTGACAGCACCGGGACGTCGAAGCGGGCGCACAGCTCCACCGCGTGGGCACCGGCCTCCACGGTGCGCGGCACGACCACGCCGAGCGGGACCTGCCGGTAGTTGGAGCCGTCCGTCGAGTAGGCGCCCCGGCTCCCGGTATCGAAACGGACCTCCGCGTCGGTCCCGTCGCGCAGGGCCGTGACCAGTCCGTCCAGTGACTCTCCGGGAACGCGTGCGCTCATCGCCGACCTCCGGGCTGACGTGGAGTCTCCTCCGGTGCGGCCCCCCGGGTACCCAGGAAGTCGACTTCTTTCGCCAGGACGATCCGGGCCCCCATGTTGCGCTCCATCATGTCCAGCGCCGCCGACGCCAGGTGCGCGTGGATCGAGGCGACGGCGTCCCTCGGCACCGTGACCTCCAGATGGCGGATGTGGGCGTCCAGGGCCGAGTAGAGGACGCACTGCTCGGTGACCTGGCCGCTCAGCACCACCGTCCCGACGCCCAGCTCCCACAGCAGATAGGCCAGGGGGGTGTCGTAGAAGATCGAGTGCCGGGCCTTGACGACGAACAGGGAGTCGTCGTCCGGGCGGATCGGCTCGACCAGGTCCGCGTGCGGGCGGGACAGTGCGGACTCGACGAGTTCGCCGTGGTGGGAGCGCCAGAGCCCGAAGTTGTCGTTCGCGTAGATCACCGGCGCGCCCGCCTTCCGGGCCCTGCCGATCAGGTCCGCCAGCACGGGCACCACCTGCTCCGCGGCGGGCAGCAGCAGCTCCGCGTCCTCGTGGTCGTACGTGTCGATCATGTCGATGACGACGAGCGCGCGGCCGTCGGTCGCTCCGGGCCCGGTCACGGCGTTCACCACCTTCCGCTGCCTGCGCGGTCAGTCCCGCAGCCGCGGCAGGACCTTGGTGCGGTAGAAGTCGAAGAAGCCCTGCTGGTCCGGGCCGATCTGGTTCACGTAGACGGTGTCGAACCCCGCCTCGACGAACGCGGACACCGCCTTGACGTGGTCGTCCGGATCGTCGCCGCACGGCACGGCCTCGGCCACCTGCTCCTCGGTGACCAGTTGCATGGCCTGCTCGTAGTGGCGCGGGGTCGGCAGGACCTGCGGGAGTTCACCGGGCAGCTGCTCGTTGGCCCACAGCCGGTGTGCGGTGCGCACCGCCTCCTGCCGGTCGGTGCCCCAGCACACCTTCATCCCGCCGTACACCGGGTCGGCGCCGCCGCCCCCGCGCCGGAACCGCTCCACCACGGACTCCTCGGGCATCATCGTGATCAGCCCGTCCCCGATCCGTGCGGCCACCTCGGTGGCCTGCGGTCCGAACGCCGACACGTCGATCGGCACCGGCTCGTCCGGCACCGTGTACAGCCGGGCGTTCTCCACCGTGTAGTGCTTGCCGCGGTGGCTGACCTGCTCCCCGGTGAACAGCCGCCGGATGATCTGCAGGGCCTCCTCCAGCATCTCCAGCCGCACCGGCGCCTCGGGCCAGACCGTGCCGAGGATGTGCTCGTTCAGCGCCTCACCGGTACCCACCCCCAGCCGGAACCGGCCGTCCAGCTGCACCGCGGCGGTCGCCGCCGCCTGGGCGACCACCGCGGGGTGGGTCCGCACCAGCGGGCAGGTCACCGCCGTCTCCACGGGCAGCGAGACCGCCTGGGAGAGAGCGCCGATCACCGACCACACGAACGGGCTCTGGCCCTGCCCGTCGTGCCACGGGTGGTAGTGGTCCGAGATCCACAGCGACTCGAACCCGGCCTGCTCGGCCATCCGCGCCTGCTCGACCAGATCCGCGGGGCTGTGCTCCTCGCACGAGAGGAAGTATCCGAAGCCCGCCATCGTCTCTCCTGATCCGCGTGTGTGACTGGGGACCGCAGCCGAGTACCCGGTGACCACCGGGTTGTGCACGGCGTGTCGCCCGGATGAGGAGGGGTACCGGGGAGGCGGGTCATCGACAGACCGGCCACGGAGGTGTTCATGGCACCGCGCGTGCTGCCCCGGAAGGCCTGGCGGAACCGGCGGCGCTCGCTGGGGCCGCCGTCTGCGGTGTCGTCGTGCCGTACGCCGAGGAGCTGTGGCGCTGCCGGCGCGCCGCGTCGGCAGTCCGAAGGGAGCCGTCGATGAGAAACAGACAGGGCGCGGCGCCCGCCCCCGAGCTCCGGGTGGCCGGGCCGGAACCGGAGCCGGCCGCGGCGGAGCTGCTCCCGCCCGACCGCACCCAGGCCATTCTGGAGGCGGCCAAGCAGATCGGCGCCATCCTCAAACGTGCCGGACACAGGTTCGCGCTGGCCGGCAGCGTCGCCGTCTACGCCCACGGCGGCAGCGGCAGGCTCCAGCACGACGCCGACTTCTGCGTGCTGCCCGAGGACGCCGAGGCGGTGGCCGGGTCCCTGCGTGCGGCCGGTCTGACGGTGCGCGTCCCGCCGGAGGACTGGCTGGTGAAGACCTCCTGTTTCGACCAGGACGTCGACATCATCTTCGAACTCGCCCACCAGCCGGTCACCGTGGACCTGCTGGCCCGCGCCGAGGAACTCCCCGTGGACTCCGTGCACATGCCGGTCCTGTCGGCGACCGACCTGGTGGTGAACCTGAACACCGCCTTCTCCGAGCACCACTGCGACTTCGGGGCTGTCCTCCCGGTGGCCCGCACGCTCCGCGAGAAGATCGACTGGGCGGAGGTGCGGCGCCGCTGCGGGGACGAGCCGATGCCCGCCGCGTTCCTGTTCCTCCTGGAGCGGCTGAACGTCATCGAACCCCGGCAGGAGCAGTGATGAACCTCGAATACCGCGTGGCCCATGTCGCCGAGCACCTCGCCGCCGGACCCTGCGGCGAGCTGGGGGTACGGGCCGAGCTCCGGGGCGGGACGGTCCTGCTGACCGGGACCGTCCCGTCCGCCGACTGCCGCGAGGCCGTCCTTCGCCTCGTCCAGGACGAGCTGGCGGGCGTGCCGGTCCACTGCGACCTCGTCGTCGCCGAGACCGCGCCGCCCGACCACTCGGAGGAGCTGACATGATCCGAGTAGCGGCCGTGGGCGACATCCACATGGGCCCCGACAGCCGGGGCACCCTCCGCCCGGCCTTCGAGACCCTGCCGCGCTGCGCCGACGTCCTCCTGCTCGCCGGTGACCTCACCCGGCACGGCACCCCCGAGGAGGCGCGGGTGGTCGCCCGGGAGATCAAGGACCTGGGCGTCCCGGTCGTCGCCGTCCTCGGGAACCACGACCACCACGACGACCACCCCGACGAGGTCACGAACATCCTGCGGGACGCCGGAGCGCATGTCCTGGAGGGCGAGGCGACCGTCGTGACCCACGGGGGCCTGCGGATCGGCGTGGCCGGTACCAAGGGGTTCGGCGGCGGGTTCGTCGGCCGGTGCGCCGGCGAGTTCGGCGAGCCCGTGATGAAGGAGTTCGTACGCTACGCACGCCGCCGCGCCGATGGCCTGCGCGCCGCCCTCGAGGAGCTGCGCCGGCACGAGTGCGACGCGCGGATCGCCCTGACCCACTTCGCCCCCGTACCGGACACCCTGGCCGGCGAACCCCCGGAGATCTACCCCTTCCTCGGCAGCTACCTCCTCGCCGAGGCCATCGACACCGTGGGCGCCGACCTCGCCGTCCACGGACACGCGCACGCCGGCACCGAGCACGGCATGACCGGCGGGGGAGTGCGGGTGCGCAACGTGGCCCAGCCCGTCATCGGACGGGCCTTCCACGTCTATTCGCTCTCTGGCCACTGACGTCCCGGTGGTCCGGGGAGGGGCCCGGTACGAGGGGTACCCGGTCGCCGGCAGCACCCTCGAGGAGTGGGAAGGGGGCCGGTCATGGCCCAGCACGTACGCGACATCATGACCAGCGACCTGGTGAGCGTCGAGCCGCAGGCATCTGTGGCCTTCGTGGCCCGCGTGATGCGGGACGAGGACGTCGGCGCGGTCCTGGTGACCGAGGACGGACACCTGCGGTGCCTGGTGAGCGACCGCGACCTGGTGGTGCGGGCCTTCGCCGAAGGCGTCGACCCGGAGCGGACGACCGTGATGCAGGCGGCCAGCGAGGACCTGGTCACCGTCACGCCCGACGACAGCCTGGACCGGGCGGTCCGGCTGATGCGCGAGCATGCCGTACGGCGGCTCCCGGTCGTCGACGGCGACCGGCCGGTGGGCATCGTCGCCGTCGGCGACCTCGCGATCGAACGCGACGAGCAGTCCGCTCTCGGCGACATCAGCGCCGCCCGGCCCAACACCTGAGGCCACGGAGCCGCGGAAACACCGGGGTGCTCGCGCTCTCAGCCGATCGGGTGCCTCGGCCCAGCCGCGCGAGTGTTTCGCGAGCGCCGGGTACTCGCCCCGCGCCTCCCGGGCAAGGGATGGCGGGAGGTGAGGAGGGCGTGTGGTGAATCCCGAGCACGGTGCGGCGGGGGAGCGGTTCGCGAACGCGGTCGACGCCCGGCTGCCCGTCCACGACGGGGCCGGTCAGCTGCTGCGCAAGTCCTTCCCCGACCACTGGTCGTTCCTGCTGGGCGAGATCGCCCTCTACAGCCTGATCGTCCTGGTCCTCACGGGCGTGTGGCTGACGTTCTTCTTCAAACCCGAGATGCAGGACGTCGTCTACCAGGGGTCTTACGTCCCCCTCCTCGGACAGCCCGTGTCCGGAGCCTTCGACTCGACCCTGCACATCAGCTTCGACGTCCGCGGCGGCCTGCTGATGCGGCAGGCCCACCACTGGGCCGCGCTGGTCTTCGTCGCCGCGATCGGCGTGCACCTGCTGCGGATCTTCTTCACAGGCGCCTTCCGGCGCCCCCGGGAGATGAACTGGGCCATCGGCGTCACGCTCTTCACGCTCGCCCTGGCCGAGGGCTTCGCCGGCTACTCACTGCCCGACGACCTCTTGTCCGGCACCGGACTGCGCATCGCCCAGGGCATCATGCTCTCCATCCCCGTGGTGGGTACCTACGTGGGCATGTTCCTGTTCGGCTCCGAGTTCCCCGGCCACGACATCGTCCCCCGGCTGTACAGCCTGCACATCCTGCTGCTGCCGGGTGCGCTCATCGCCCTTGTCACCGTCCACCTGATCCTGGTCTTCCATCTGAAGCACACCCACTGGCGCGGACCCGGCCACAAGAACTCCAACGCCGTCGGAAAGCCGCTCTACCCCCAGTTCACGGCCTCCTCCCTCGGCCTGTCCCTCGGCGTCTCCGGACTGCTGGTGGCGCTCGCCGGGGTCGCCCAGATCAACCCGGTGTGGAAATACGGCCCCTACCGCCCCGACCAGGCGTCGACCGGATCCCAGCCGGACTGGTACGTCGGCTTTCTGGAAGGCTCGCTGCGCCTCGTGCCGCCCTGGGAGACGAACCTCGCCGGACACACCCTCATGTGGAACGTGCTGCTGCCGGCCGTGGTCCTGCCCGCGCTGCTGTTCCTCGTGCTGTACGCCTACCCCTTCGTGGAGCAGCGGCTGACCGGGGAGTGGCGACAGGAGCAGCACCTCTGCGACCGCCCCCGCGAACGGCCCGTCCGTACCGGCCTCGGCGTGGCCGGGATCACCTTCTACGGCGTACTGCTGCTGGCCGGCGGCAACGACGTCGTGGCGCAGACCTTCCGGATCTCGGTGAACGCCCTGACCTGGATCTTCCGCATCTCCCTGATCGTCGCCCCGGTCCTCGCGTTCTTCCTCACCCGCGCCCTGTGCCACGCCCTGCTGCACGCGGAACAGGAACGGCTGACCGAGGGCGAGGAGACCGGTGACGTACGGCAGACCCTTGCCGGCGGCTACGAGAGCGGCCACCGCCCGGTGACCTCGTTCCGGCCGGGCGCCCCCCGCCGGCCGGTCAGTCCTGGTCGACCCCCCGGTTCACGTACTGGAACACCAGCCCGGCAACACCCCGGGCCAGAACACCGAAGCCGATGAGGAACAGCCACAGGCCGAACACCACCCCGGTCGCCGCGAGCGCGAACCCGAGCGCGGTGACGACCGGCCAGGAGCTGTGCGGCGGGAAGAACTCCACCGGCCCGGCCGACTCCGCCACCTCCGCGTCCGTACGGTCCTGCGGGCGCGGGCCGTGCCGGACGTAGCTGACCGCGCAGAAGAACGAGACCAGCGCGGCCATCCCGAACGCCACGATCAGCGCCGCCGTCCCGGTCGGGTCGGCCCGTGACCACACGCCGTAGAGCGCGGCGGCGGCGCCGAAGAAGACGGCCACCCCGCCGAAGAGCAGTGCCTCGACCTTCACCGCAGCCCCTTCCTCTCCGCCAGCCGCAGGATCTCCGGATGGTGCAGGTCGAACGCCGGCGACTCCGACCGCACCCGGGGCAGCGCCACGAAGTTGTGCCGCGGCGGCGGGCAGCTCGTCGCCCACTCCAGGCCGCGCCCGTACCCCCACGGGTCGTCCTCCTCGACCTGCCGTCCCCGGTGGGCCGTGAGCCAGACGTTGTAGAGGAACGGCAGCGTGGAGACGCCCAGCAGGAACGCGCCCGCCGACGAGAGGGTGTTGAGGAGGGTGAACCCGTCCGCCGGCAGATAGTCGGCGTACCGGCGGGGCATGCCCTCGGCCCCGAGCCAGTGCTGGACCAGGAACGTCAGCTGGAACCCCGGGAAGAGCAGCCAGAAATGCACCTTCCCCCACCGCTCGTCGAGCATCTTCCCGGTGAACTTGGGCCACCAGAAGTAGAAGCCCGCGAACGTCGCGAAGACCACCGTCCCGAAGAGCACGTAGTGCAGATGGGCCACGATGAAGTAGGAGTCGGTGACGTGGAAGTCGAGCGGGGGCGACGCGACGAGCACCCCGCTCAACCCGCCGAGCAGGAAGGTCACCAGGAAGCCCATCGACCACAGCATCGGCGTCTCGAAGGAGAGCGACCCCCCGCGCATCGTCCCGATCCACGCGAAGAACTTGATCCCGGTCGGGACGGCGATCAGGAACGACATGATCGAGAAGAACGGCAGCAGCACCGCCCCGGTCGCGAACATGTGGTGCGCCCAGACGACCGCGGACAGCATGGTGATGGAGATGGTGGCACCGATCATCGGCAGATAGCCGAAGAGGGGCTTGCGCGAGAACACCGGGATGATCTCGGAGACGATGCCGAAGAACGGCAGCGCCACGATGTACACCTCCGGATGCCCGAAGAACCAGAACAGGTGCTGCCACAGCAGCGCCCCGCCGTTGTGCGCGTCGAAGACGTGCGAGCCGAACTTGCGGTCCGACTCCAGGGCGAGCAGCGCGGCCGTGAGGACCGGGAACGCGGGCAGCACCAGGATCGACGTGAACAGCACGTTCCAGGTGAACATCGGCATCCGGAACATGGTCATGCCCGGGGCGCGCAGGCACAGCACGGTGGCGAGGAAGTTCACCGCGGTCAGCGTCGTCGACACACCCGACACCACCAGCCCCATCACCCACAGGTCACCGCCCGCGCCGGGGGAGAAGTAGGCACTGTTCAGCGGCGCGTAGGCGAACCAGCCGAAGGCCGCGGCGCCGCCCGGCACCAGGAACCCGGAGACCACGATCAGCCCGCCGAACAGGTACATCCAGTACGACAGCGCGTTGAGCCGCGGGAAGGCCAGGTCCGGGGCGCCGATCTGGAGCGGCATGATCGCGTTCGCGAAACCGGCGAACATCGGGGTCGCGAACAGCAGCATCATGATCGTGCCGTGGATGGTGACGAACTGGTTGTAGGTCTGGTCGCTGAGGAACTGCAGCCCGGGCCGGGCCAGTTCGGCCCGCATGCCCAGCGCCAGCAGCCCGGCGAACAGGAAGAAGCAGAACGCCGTCACCATGTACAGGCGGCCGACCACCTTGTGGTCGGTCGTGGAGACCCAGCCCAGCAGCCGGCGCCCCAGCGGTACGGGCGGCGCGGGAGGCGCGGGCTCTTCGCCGACGCGTTGGGAGAGTTCGCTCATGGTCCTCCTCAGCCGTGCCGGGCGCGGGAAGCGCCTCGCGGGTGCCCTGCCCGCCGTACGCGGAAACCGCCGGCTCCCGCCCGGCCGCGACCGCCGCCCGCGACGATGAAACCGGCATAGCGGACGGATGGGATGTGTCGGCTGTGGGCGACGCTACCGGTGACCCGCCGAAGACCGGCTCCGCCACGCCTCGCCGCCGGGCATTCGATGCCGGGTGGCGGGTACCCGGCGCTGATGGACACAGCACTGGAGCAACTGGCCGCCGCCGGCTCGGTGGCGGGAATGGTCGTCATCGTCGTCTGCGGTGTGCTCGTCACGGCCGCGCTGATGGGCGCCGTACGCCTCGGCATCGGGGTGCGGCGGCGCGAGTCGGCACCGCCCCGGCGCTCGGAGCAGCCGAGGCTGCCCGAGTCCGGGCCGGTGCGCGAGGAGCGGAGCATGCGCGAGCCGAACGAGGTGCCCCGGGCGGCGGACGGCGGCGAGCGTCTCACCCCGTACCAGCTCGGGAACGCTCCCAGCAGGCCCAATGCCGGCAAGGCCCGCCCGCGCTGGCAGCCCGGCTCCAGCGGATCCTTCGGCGGCGGGGGCGGCGGCGCGAAGTGACCGACGGGAGACCCCGGGCCCGCCGCGCGGGTCCGGGGTTCCTGGGTGTACCGCCGTCCTCGGTCGTCGTCAGTGGAGGCCGCCGGGGTCGCCGGGCCGGATGCGGCCGCGCCAGGCGCCGCTCTCGGCGCCGCGCTGCTCGATGAAGTCCTTGAAGCGGTGCAGGTCCCCCTTGACCCGCCGGTCGATCATGCCGAGCGCGTCCGCGCCCTTCTCGGCCATCCCGGAGGGCTCGATGTCCATCGTCAGCTCGACCCTGGTGTGGGTCGGGTCCAGGGGCTCGAAGCGGACGGACCCGCGCTGACGGGTGTCGCCGTCGATGGTCCGCCAGGTGATCCGGTCGTCCGGCAGCTGGTCGACGATCTCGGTGTCGAACTCGCGCCGCACGCCGCCGATGCTGGTGGTCCAGTGGTTGTGCCGGTCGTCGAGCTGCGTGACCTCGTCGACGCCCTCCATGAAGCTCGGGAAGTCCCCGAACTGGGTCCATTGGTCGTAGGCCGTGTGGATCGGGACGCCGACGTCCACGGATTCCTTGACCGTGCTCATCTGTTCCTCCCTTGTCCGCGAGGGTATGAACCGTTCAGGCATGCTTCATGCGTTTGGTTCGCATTCGCACCACCGACGGGTACCCGCATCCGTCGGGGGAATCACCCGAGGGGGTCCCGGACCCGGGCCGGTGGGCGAACCCGCAGGTGAGGAGGGATCGTGAACGCGGTCATGGAGAGCGTGCGGATACCCGCCAATGGGGTGTGGCTCGACGCCGACACGGCCGTCCCCGCGGCGGCCAAGGGGATCGTGCTGTTCGCGCACGGCAGCGGCAGCAGCCGGCACAGCCCCCGCAACCGCTTCGTCGCCGGCGAGCTGTACACGGCCGGGATCGGCACCGTGCTCGCCGACCTGCTCACTCGCGAGGAGGAGAGAACCGACGCGGTCACGGCGGCACTGCGCTTCGACATCGGCCTGCTCGCCGCCCGCCTGACCGACCTGGCCGACTGGCTCCGGGAGTACGAGCCCGCCGCGGGCCTGGGATGCGGGCTGTTCGGCGCCAGCACGGGCGCCGCGGCCGCCCTCGTCGCCGCCTCCGGGCGTCCGGACACGGTCCGCGCGGTCGTCAGCCGGGGCGGTCGGCCGGATCTGGCCGCGGACGCGCTGGCGTCGGTCCGCCGGCCGACCCTCCTGATCGTCGGCGAACGGGACCCGGAGGTCCTGCGGCTGAACCAGGCGGCGGCGCGGCAGATCCCGGGCGAGACCCGGCTCGAGGTCGTCCCCGGCGCGACCCACCTGTTCGAGGAGCCCGGCACCCTGGAGCGCGCCGCCCACCTGGCCCGCGACTGGTTCACCCGCCATCTGCCGGTCTGACACCGCCGCGCCGCTCGGCGGGGGACACGCCCCGGCGCGCGGCGGCGACCATGACGATCAGGGCGGCCAGGGTGAGCGCGGCGCCGGTGTACAGGGGCGCCGTGTAGCCGAGGCCGGCGGTGATGGCCAGGCCGCCGAGCCACGCGCCGAGGGCGTTGCCGACGTTGGACGCGGACACGTTGGCGCTCGCGGCCAGCGCCGCGCCCCCTGCGGCATCGGTCACCCGAGTGATCATGCCGGGCACGGCGGCGAACCCGGCCACCCCCATCAGGAACACCAGCACCACCGACGCCGCGGCACTGCCGGCCAGCAGACCGAACACGGCCAGGGTGACGGTCAGTCCGAGCAGCGCGAGAACCAGCGCGCGGTCCCGGTCCCGGTCCGCCGCCCGGCCGCCGACCACGTTCCCGACGACCAGGCCGACGCCGTACACCATGAGCAGCCAGGCGACGTCGTCCGAGGAGAACCCGCCGACCTCGGTGAAGGTGTAGGCGATGTAGCTGAACGCCCCGAACATCCCGCCGTAGCCGAGCCCGGTGGCGGTGAGGGTGAGCCACACCTGCGCGGACCGGAACGCGCGCACCTGCTCCCGCAGTCCGCCGCCCGCCGCGTTCCCGGGCACCGCACCCGCTCCGGCGGGGACGAGGGCGACGATGCCGGCCAGCGCGAGCACGCCGATCGCGGTGACGGCCCAGAACGCCGCCCGCCATCCCCAGCGCTCGCCCACCAACGCCCCGAACGGCACACCCAGCACGTTCGCGAACGTCAGCCCGGCGAACATGACGGCCACCGCCCGGGACTTCCGCTCCGGAGCGACCAGACCGCGGGCGACGAGCGAGCCGACGCCGAAGAACGAGCCGTGGCACAGGGCGGCGACGATCCGCCCGAGCAGCAGCACGGCGTACGTGGGCGCGGCCGCGGACAGCAGGTTGCCGACGACGAACAACACCACCAGCCCGACCAGGACCCGCTTGCGGGGCAGCCGTGCCGTCGCGGCGGTGAGGACGATCGCGCCGACGGCGACACTCAGCGCGTACCCGGAGACCAGCCGGCCCGCGGCCGCCTCCGACACCGCGAAACCCGACGCCACCTGCGGCAGCAGCCCGGCGATCAGGAACTCGGTCAGCCCGATGCCGAACCCGCCCAACGCCAGCGCGACCAGCCCGCCCGGCATCCGTCCCCGCACCGGCGGGTGCCTGTCCTCGACCGCGGATTCACCCATGCACCGACCCTCGCCGCCGACGGATGCTCCGTCCATGGACAAAGATCGGCGACCCTTGGACGAACGGACGAGGGGCGGGAGAAATCCGGTGGACGCGCGTGCCCCCGATGCGTAGCGTCGGGGGGACCGTGACGCCGGACGAGGAGGTGAGACCCATGAACGCTGTATCCGAGTGGGTGCTCCCTCGCTCCGTCACGGTCGGGCGATTGACGTAGGTGTCGCCGGGAGCGCCTGAACGACAAGGCCGTCCCGAAAGGCAGCACCCCATGGATTCTCTTCAGTTCACCGCCGAGACGTCGTCGAACGGCGTCGTGGAACGCGACTTCACCGTGGCCGGGATCCCCGGCGTGCTCTGGTCGCCCGCGTCCGCCTCCGACCGAGCGCCCCTGGTCCTGATGGGTCACGGCGGCGGCACCCACAAGAAGTGGCCGGCGATGCCCGGCCGCGCCCACCGGATCGTGAACGGCTGCGGGTTCCACGTCGCCTGCATCGACGCGCCCGGCCACGGCGACCGGCCGCGCACGGCGCACGACGAGCAGGAGATCGCCGCGCTCTTCCGGGCCCGGGAGGCGGGCGAGCCGGAAGGCCCTGTCGTCGTCCGCTACAACGCCCACCTCGCCGAACGTGCCGTGCCCGACTGGCAGGCGACCCTGGACGCCCTCCAGGAGCTTCCGCAGATCGGCGCCGACGGACCGGTGGGCTACTACGGCCTCAACATGGCCACCGCCATCGGGGTACCGCTGACGGCGGCCGATCCGAGGATCACCGCCGCCGTCTTCGGCCTCCACTGGCCCGACGCCCTGGCCGCGACGGCACGGCGGATCACCGTCCCGGTCCAGTTCCATCTCCAGTGGGACGACGAACACATCCCGCGCGAGGCCGGTCTCGCACTGTTCGACGCCTTCGCCTCCGAGGAGAAGACCCTGCACGCCAACGCGGGCAGGCACAAGGAACACCCGCGGTTCGAGGCCGACAGCGCGGCCCGCTTCTTCGCCCGCCACCTCACCCGGTCCCTGCCGGTACCGGCCCTGAGCTGACGGCCCGTCGGCGCCCGGCAGCCCGCCGGGCGCTCCCGTCTCCCGGTGGCGGGGACGGGCGTAGGGCTAGCCCCCCGGGGTGACAGCAGGCCTGCCGGATGGTGACGGCCCGGCCCGTCCACAAAGCTGGCAGGAGTCGCCGACCACGCACGGTCCGCACGGTCACGCGCCGTCCGTGCAGCCAAGGAGGCCTGCCTTGCTCACCCGCCGTACCGCCCTGCTGTCGGCCGTCGCCGCCACCGCCCTGTCCGCCGTCTCCGCGCGCACCGCGTCGGCCGCGCCGCGCACGGCAGGGCCGGTGCGGCTGACCCTGCCCACGCCCGGCGGCCCGTGTCCGGTGGGGACGGTCTCCCTGCGCCTCGTCGACACGGCACGCGCCGATCCCTGGATCACCGCACAGCCGTACCGGGAGCTGATGATCAGCATCCGCTACCCGGCGCGGGGCCTCGGCGGCCACCCCCGGGCACCGCAGATGCTGCCGGGAGAGGCGGCCGGCTTCGCCGCCGTCAACAACCTCGCCGACGTGCCCGCCGACCAGGTCGACTGGGCGGCCACCCGAACCCACGCCCACGAGGACGCGCCCGCCGACCGGGACCGCGGCCCGTACCCGGTCGTCTGCTACTCACCCGGTACCGGCGACCCGCGCTCCCTCGGCACCACCCTCTGCGACGACCTCGCCTCCCGCGGCTACGTCGTGGTGATGCTCGACCACACCTACGACGCCACGGCCGTGCAGTTCCCCGGCGGCCGCGTCGAACGCACCGTGCTGCCCGCCGAGTACGACAAGGCCTACCCGGACAAGAAGCGCATCAGGGCGCTCCTGAAGAAGACGATCGACGTACGGGTGGCCGACACCCGCTTCCTGCTCGGCGCGTTGCCGCGAGCGCTGCCCCGCGAGCTGCGCGGCACGCTGGACCTGGACCGCATCGGCATGTTCGGCCACTCGGCAGGAGGCTTCACCGCCCTGCAGACGATGCACGACGACCGGCGCATCGCGGCCGGGGCCAACCTGGACGGCGTGGTCGCCTACGTCCAGGACGACGGCGACTCGGGCCATCTCTCCACCGTCGCCGCCGAGGGGCTCGACCGGCCCTTCCTGCTGGTCGGCAAGGACGGCAACGACCTGAGCACCGTCCCGTCCTGGAACTCCCTGTGGCGGCACAGCCACGGCCCGCGCGAGGGCCTGACCCTGCGCGGCGCCGAACACGCCACGTTCACCGACGAGGCGGCGATGATCCCGCAGATCGCCCGCCGGCTCGGGCTGCCCCGGAAGACGGTCGTGAAGAACATCGGCACCATCGCCCCGGCCCGCGCGATCCCCGTCGAACGGCTCTGCCTCGCCTCCTTCTTCGACCGCCGGCTGCGCGGCCGGGGGGCAGCAGGCCCGTCGGTTCCTGCGCCGGAGGTGCGTTCCTTCGACCGGTGAGCGCCCGTCCGCCCGGGCCCGCCGGTGTCAGGAGGGGAGCCAGGACAGACCGTCCTCGGTGACCCCGAGCCGGCCGGGTCCGGACGGCGACGGGCCCGGGCCGTCCAGCGGGGCGCCGTACAGGGCCTGCTCCTGGAGGTCGTTGCCGGTGCGGAAGGTCTCGGCGACGACCCGGGTGCTCAGCAGCGGGTTCGAGCGGTCGTCGGCGGCAGCCAACCGGCCCACCGCGCCGTCCAGTTCGGCCGCCGAAGCGCTCCACCGCACGCCGAGCCCGCCCGCGGCGGGAATCCCGGTGTCACCCGACGCCACGCCGCCGGCCAGCTCGGCGAAGGCGGCGGCCTCCCCGACGTCCACCCGGGTGATCTTCTTCGCCGACCAGAAGTACGAGTCCTCGTCCCGCTCCATGTCGTAGAACGCGACGAGGAACTCGTAGAACACCCCGTACTCCCGGCGGTAGCGCGCCTCGAACTCGGCGAAGCCGCGCTCCTCCGGCACGGTGCCCTCCAGGGCCGCGTTCACCGCGCGGGCCGCCAGCAGGGCGCCGTAGGTGGCCAGATGGACACCCGACGAGAGCACCGGGTCCACGAAGCAGGCGGCGTCGCCGACCAGCGCCATGCCCGGGGTCCACAGGGACGTCTTCCAGTAGGAGTAGTCCTTGCGCACCCGGACCCGGTCGTACGGCGGCTCCGTCGCGACCGGTACGTCCGTGAGCAGCCGGCCCACCTCGGGACAGGCCTTGATCATGTCCTGCCACGCGGCACGCGGGTCGTTCTGGACGGCCGCGTAGTGCTCCGGCGAGATGACGGCACCGACGCTGGTCAGGTCGTCGCGCAGCGGGATGTACCAGAGCCAGCCGGCGTCGAACGCGGCGCAGAAGATGTTGCCGTCGTTCGGCGCCGGCAGGCGCCGGCCGCCCGCGTAGTAGCCGAACACGGCGAGGTTGCGGAAGAAGTCCGAGTACACCCGTGCCCCGCCCACCCGGCCGTGGACCCGGCTGGTGTTGCCGGACGCGTCGATGACGAAGCGGGCGTGCGCGGTGCGCGGGGTGCCGTCCCGGTCGGCGTACTCGACACCCCGCACCCGCTCGCCCACGGTGAGCGCCCGGCGTACCGGACTGCCCTCCCGTACCTCGGCGCCGGCGCGTTCGGCGTTGCGCAGCAGGATCTCGTCGAACCGGGAGCGCTCCACCTGGAAGGCGGTCGCGGTCGGCTCCGGCAGTCGCGGTGTCGTCGCGAAGGAGAACTGCCAGGGCTCCGGATCCCGGCCCCAGCGCAGCGTCCCGCCACGCTTGAGGGTGAACCCGGCCGCCGCGACCTCGTCGGCGACACCGAGGAGGCGGCACAGGCCGTGGACGGTGGCGGGCAGCAGCGACTCGCCGATCTGGTAGCGGGGGAAGGTCTCCCGCTCCAGTACGAGCACCCGGTGCCCGCGCCGGGCCACGGCCGTCGCCGCGGTCGACCCGGCCGGCCCGCCGCCGACGACGATCAGGTCGTACTCCCCGCGCCCCCCGTACTCGTCGTCCTCGCGCCTCTCGTCTCGCGACGTCATCAGGCAACTCCTCTTCCGAACGGACCGGCATGGTCACTGGGACGGGCGGGCACGGCGGCCCGCCGTCGCGGCGGCCTCCGCTCCCGGCAGGGCGCCCGCGTCGAGCAGCACCCCGTGGACGTGGGCCGTCAGCTCGGGCAGCGTCGGGTACTCCAGCACGACGGTGGGTGACAGGCGGATCCGGATGAACGCGCTGAGCCGGTTGCGGACCTGCACGGCGGACAGGGAGTCGAAGCCCAGCTCGTCGAAGGAGCGTTCGACGGGGAGGGCGGACGGGTCCGTGAAGCCCAGGACCGCCGCGATCTCGGCGCGGATCAACTCGGCCAGCAGGGGCTCGCGTCGGGGCGGCGCGACGGCGGCGAGCCGCTCCCGCCAGGCACCGGGCGTCCGTGCCGCGCCGTCCGGGGGTGCCGCGTCGGCCGGGGCCGGGCCGCGCGGCACCAGGTCGGCGAGGACGGGTGGCGCGCCCGGTCCCGCCGCGGCCCGCAGGTCCAGCGGTACCGGCACCAGGACCGGTTCCGGGGTGCGCAGCGCGGCATCGAGGAGGGCGACGCCCTCCCGCTCGTCGACGGGCAGCACACCGCCCTCCCGCAGCCGGTCCGGCGCCACCCGGCCCGCCATGCCCCGCGCGCCGTCCGTGGTCCACGGCCCCCAGGCCAGCGACTGCGCGGGCAGGCCGCGGGCCACCCGGTACCGGGCGAGCGCGTCGAGGAACCCGTTCGCGGCGGCGTAGTTCGACTGCCCCGGCCTGCCCAGCACGCCCGCGGCCGAGGAGTAGAGCACGAAGGCGGCCAGGCCGAGGCCCTTCGTCGCCTCGTGCAGATGCCAGGCACCGTCCGCCTTCGGCGCGAGCACGGTCGCGAGCCGCTCGGGCGTCATCGCGTCGGTCACGCCGTCGTCCACCACCCCGGCCAGGTGGAAGACCGCGGTGAGCGGCGGCCGGCAGGACGCGACCAGCGCCTCCACGGACGCCCGGTCGCTCACGTCGCACGCCACCACGCGTACGTCGGCGGCGAGTCCGCCCGCCCAGTCCGGGACCTTCCCGCCGCGGCCGGCCAGCAGCAGATGCCGGACCCCGCGGTCGGCGACCAGGTAGCGGGCCAGACTCGCCCCGAGCGCGCCGGTGCCGCCGGTGACGAGCACGGTCCCTTCGGGATCCAGGCGGGCGGCCTCGGCGGCCGGCGGATCGGCGAGGGTCAGCCGGGGCGCCAGGGCGGCACCGTCGCGCAGGGCGAGTTCCGGCTCGCCGGTGCGCAGTGCCGCCGCCAGGGCCGTGGGCGTGGCCGCGGCGCCCTGCCGGTCGATCAGTACGATCCGGCCGGGATGCTCCGACCCGGCGCTGCGGACGAGCCCGGCGACGGCGGCCTCGGCCAGGTCGGGGGCGTCTCCGGTGGCGTTCCCGGTGAGCACCAGCAGCCTGCCCGGCCGCGCGCCGGCGGTCCAGCCCCGCACCCGCTCCAGCACGGCGTCGAGCAGCCCGCGCACCCGGTCGGGCAGGGCAGCGTCCGGGGGCAGGGCGGCGGCCAGTTCCGCCATGTCGAGCAACTCGTGCTCCGGGCTCGCGGTGCCGACCGGGGGCACCGGCCGCCAGGCGAGACGGTAGGTCTCGGCCGGCGGTCGCGCGGTCGCCGGAAGCGCCCGGGTGACCACGGACTCCACGGTGGCCAACGGCAGTCCGGCCGCGTCGGTGAGGGTGACCCGGAACTCGTCCGGGCCCAGCCGCCGTACGGCCGCGCGCGCCGCGGCGGCACCGGTCGCGTACACCGTCACCCCGGAACAGGTGACCGGCGCCCTCGGCTCACCCGGCTCCTCGGCCAGCAGCGCGGCGTGCAGCGCCGCGTCGAACAGGGCCGGGTGCAGGGTGTACGACCGCGCGGCCGCCGCTTCCCCGGGCGGCAGCGCCAGTTCGGCGAAGGTCTCGCCGTCGCGGTGCCACAGCGCGGTCACCGCACGGAAGGCGGGGCCGTAACGATGGCCGTGGCCGGCGAGGCGCTCGTAGCCGACGCCGATCCGTTCGGCGCCCACCGGTGGCCAGGCGCCGGTGGCGTCCTCGGCCGGTGCCTCGGCCGGGGCGGTCGTCGCGGTGGCGTGCCGGGTCCACGGGCCCGGCGTGTCGGCCGCCCGGCCCCAGACGGTGACCGGCCGCCCGCCCGCCCCGTCCGGGGCCCCGGCCACCACCTGCACCTGCGCCCCCGGCCCCGGAGCGAGGACGAACGGGGCGTGGAGGGCCAGCTCGGCCAGCCGCACCGGCCCGGCGGAGCCGTCGGCCCGGGCCGCCAGCTCGGCGAAGACGGTCGCGGGCACCACCACCCGGCCGCCGATCACGTGGTCGGCCAGCCAGGGATGGCGGTCCAGGGACAGTACGGAGGTGTGCCGGGTCGCGGGCCCCTCGGCATCGGGCACCGGCTCGCCGAGGAGGGGATGGCCGGACCCGCTCCCGTGCCGGGCGGCGTCCAGCCAGTAGCGCTGCCGCCGGAAGGGATGGGTGGGCAGCGGACGCCGCCGGGCACCGGAGCCGGCGTACACCGACCGCCAGTCCACCCCGGCCCCGTGCACATGCAGCGCGGCCAGCGCCTCGACCGTCGTCCGGGCGTCACCGCACGACGCGAACACAGCACCCCCGTCCGGCCCGACGCACTCCTCGGCCGCCGCGCCGAGCGCGGCGGACGGCCCGGCCTCGACGAAGGCCGTGACGCCGTCGTCGGCGAGCACGCCCACCGCGTCGGCGAACCGGACCGTCTCCCGCGCCTGCCGCACCCAGTGCCCGGTGGTCGCGAGCGCATCCGTCTCCGCGCGTCCGGTGAGCGTGGACACGACCGGCACGGACGGCCGCCGGTAGGTCACCGACTCGGCGACCGCACGGTATTCGACCAGCACCGGGTCCAGCAGCGGCGAGTGGAAGGCGTGGCTGACCCGCAGCCGCCGCTGCGGCCGTCCGACGGCGGCGGCCAGCGCCGTCACCGCGTCCTCGGGCCCCGAGAGCACGACCGACTCCGGCCCGTTGACCGCCGCGACCGAGACGGCCCGGCCGGGCACCCCGTCGAGCAGCGGTGTGACCTCGGCCAGCGGTGCCCGGACCGCGATCATCGCGCCGCCGGCGGGCAGGGCCGCCATCAGCCGGCCCCGCGCGGCGACCAGCCGTACCGCGTCGGCACGGGAGAACACCCCGGCGACATGCGCGGCGGCCAGTTCGCCGACGGAGTGCCCGACCAGCCGGTCCGGCCGTACGCCGAAGCCGTCGAGGAGGGTGTGCAGGGCCACCGCGTAGGCGAACAGCGCGGGTTGGGCGTAGTCGGTACGGTCCAGCAGGCCCGGGTCGTCGACCGCCTCCAGCAGGGGGCGGTCCAGCCACGGGGTGAACTCCTCGCACAGACCGGTGAACGCCGCGTCGAAGGCGGGGAAGACCGCCCGCAGGTCGCGGCCCATCCCGGCACGCTGGGCTCCCTGGCCGGGGAAGAGGAGGGCCACCTTCGGGCGGGGGCGTGCGGTGCCCCGCAGCAGTGCCGGACCGTCCGCGCCGGCCGCCAGGTCACGCAACCCGCTGAGCAGCCCTTCGGCGTCCGGGGCCAGGACGGCCGCCCGGTGCGTCAGCGGCGCCCGGGTCGTGGCCAGCGAGAACGCGACGTCCAAGGCGGCCGCGTCCTCCCGTACGTCGGCCAGTTCGGCCGCCAGCCTCGCGGCATGCGCGCGCAGCCCGGCCTCGTCACCCCCGCCGACCAGCCAGGGCATGACCGGCAGCCGACTGGGCGGCGGCGCGCTGGGAGCCTCGCAGGCAGCCGCCGTCCCGGCCTCCGCATCGGCCTCCGCCGGCTCCTCGATGATCACGTGGGCGTTGGTGCCGCCGATACCGAACGACGAGACCGCCGCCCGGCGCGGACGGTCGCGGCGCGGCCACGGGCGGGGCCGGTCGAGCAGCCGTACTGCACCGCCGGACCAGTCGACGTGCGGCGAGGGCTGCTCCGCGTACAGCGAGGCGGGCAGTTCGGCGTGGCGCATCGCCTCGATCATCTTGATCAGGCCCGCTACCCCCGACGCCGCCTGGGTGTGCCCCAGGTTCGACTTCACCGAGCCCAGCCAGACCGGGTCGGCGGGGTCACGGCGCCGTCCGTAGGTCGCGAGCAGGGCGCCGGCCTCGATCGGGTCGCCGAGCGCGGTGCCCGTGCCGTGCCCCTCGACCGCGTCGACGTCGGATGCGTCCAGCCCCGCGTCGGCCAGCGCCCGCCGGATCAGGTCCCGCTGTGCCGCGCCGTTGGGGGCGGTCAGGCCGTTCGACGCGCCGTCCGAGTTGACGGCGGAACCGCGCAGCACCGCCAGCACCGGATGGCCGTTGCGGCGGGCGTCCGACAGTCGTTCCAGCAGCACCAGCCCGACGCCCTCGGCCCAGGCGGTGCCGTCCGCGCCCGCGGCGAACGACCGGCAGCGCCCGTCCGGCGACAGCCCGCGCAGCCGGCTGAACACGACGAACGGCTGCGGATTCGACAGCACCGTCACCCCGCCCGCCAGCGCCAGCGCACACTCCCCGGCGCGCAGCGACCGGGCCGCCAGGTCCAGCGCCACCAGCGAGGACGAACACGCCGTGTCCAGGGTCAGCGCCGGGCCGCGCAGCCCCAGGGTGTAGGCGATCCGGCCGGACGCCACGCTCGGCGACGAGCCGATGCCGAGCTGGGCCTCCAGCTCGCTGGGCGCCGCTCCGCGGCCGTACCCCCCGGCGTGCATCAGGCCGACGAACACGCCGGTGTCGGTGCCGCGCAGCTCCGGCGCCGGGACACCGGCCCGTTCGAAGGTCTCCCAGGCGACCTCCAGCAGCAGCCGCTGCTGGGGATCGGTG
Organism: Streptomyces sp. NPDC028289; assembly: GCF_055565975.1. Classification (NCBI taxonomy): domain Bacteria; kingdom Bacillati; phylum Actinomycetota; class Actinomycetes; order Kitasatosporales; family Streptomycetaceae; genus Streptomyces; species Streptomyces sp. NPDC028289. Next base: position 675,119 of record NZ_JBVHTI010000006.1, read on the forward strand.
GCCAGCGCCTCGCGGGGCGACATGCCGAAGAACAGCGGGTCGAAGTCGGCGATCGAGTCGAGGAACCCGCCGCGGCGCGTGTACGTCGTCCCGGGCCGGTCGGGGTCGGGATGGTGCAGCGACGCCAGGTCCCAGCCCCGGTCGGCCGGGAACTCGCGGGTGGCGTCGCGCCCTTCGGCCACCAGCCGCCAGAGGTCCTCGGGGGAGCTCACTCCGCCGGGGAAGCGGCAGCCGGCCGCCACGATCGCCACGGCCTCAGCGTCGGTCCCGGCCCCGGTTTCAGCGTCGGTCTCGGCCAAGGCCTGGGCTCCGGCCTCCGGAGCACCCCGTGGCGCGGTGCTGGCCGTCGCGTTCCGCGCGGTGCGGGCCGTCTCGTCGCGCGCGGTGTCGGCCGTGCCGTCCGGTGCGGCCCCCGCCGTCCCGTGCAGCAGCGCGTCCAGGTGGGCGGCGACCGCGGCCGGGTTCGGGTGGTCCCACACCAGCGTCGCCGGCAGCCGCAGCCCGGTGCGGGTGCCGAGCCGGTGCCACAGGTTCATGGCGTCCATCGACGTCAGGCCGAGATCGGCGAACGCCGCGCCCGGATCGGCGGCGCCGCCCCGGACCGCCGCCGTCTCCGCGCACACCAGGTCGGTCAGCGCGGCCCGCCGCTCACCGGGCGTGCGCCCGGCCAGTTCGGCGAGTCCCGGATCGGCCGGGCGGTCGGCGAGCGCCCGCCGCAGCAGGGCCCGGCGCGGCTTGCCGCCGGAGGTGCGCGGTACCGCCGGGATCGGCAGCACCTCCTCGGGCACCTTGTGCGCCGAGAGCACCGCGGCACAGGCACGCAGCAACGGCGCCGGATCGAGGCCCGGGCGGTCCGGCACCACGAACGCCACCGGAACCTCACCGAGCAGGGGATGGGCCCGCCCGACCACGGCCGCGTCCCGCACGCCGGGCAGCCCGCACAGCACCCGCTCCACCTCGGCCGGGTCGACGTTCTCGCCGCCGCGCACGATACGGTCGCCCGCCCGCCCGGTGACGGTCAGAAATCCGTGCTCGTCCAGCCGGCCCAGGTCACCGGTGCGGTACCAGCCGTCGCGCAGGGCGGCGGCGGTCTCCTCGGGCCGGTCGTGGTAGCCGAGCATGACGCCGGGGCCGCGAACCCAGATCTCGCCGTCCTCGCCGGCCCCCTCCGCCGGGACGATCCGGACCTCCATGCCGGGCAGCGGCAGCCCGCTGCTGCCGGGCACCCGTGGCCCGGCGGGCGACTCCACGGCGATCTTGCCGCAGGTCTCGGTACTGCCGTAGCCGTCCAGCAGCGGGGCACCGAACCGTGCTTCGGCCTCCCCCCGCAGCTCCGGGTCGCTGGGCGCGCCGGCCGTGACGCACAGCCGCAGCGAGGGCACGGCCCCCAGACCGGCGTCCAGCAACCGCCGGTAGGTGAGGGGGACCCCGGCCAGGACGGTCGGTGCGTACTCCTCGACCAGCCGGACCAGGGCGGCCGGTTCCGGGGTCGCGGTGATCCGGGCGCTCGCCCCGGCCATGGTGGTGCCGAGGACGCAGAGCGAGTGGGCGTAGGTGTGCGAGAGGGGCAGCGGCCACAGGACGCGGTCCGCCGCCGACAGCCCGAGCCGCGGCAGATAGCAGGCCGCCGAGGACCACAGTGCCGACCGCTGGCTGGAGACCGCGGCCCTGCCGGTACCGGAGGTCCCGGACGTGTAGAGCAGCCAGGCCGGCTCGTCCAGACCGAGGTCGTCGGCGGGAGCGGACGACGGCCGGGTGGCCAGCGCCTCCCATGCGGCCACCCCGTCGGGCACCGGTCCCTCGCCGGTGACCAGCAGCCGGACGGGCTGTCCGGCCGTCAGCCGCGTGATCCGTGGCAGATTGTGCCGGTCGGTGACCAGCACGGCCGGACCGCAGTCGGCCAGCAGTTCGGCGAGTTCGGCGTCGGTGGCACGGGAGCTCAGCGGCACCCCGACGGCACCGGCCCGCACCGTGGCGAGCAGCCCCTCGACCAGCTCCACGCCGTCGCCCAGGCAGAAGGCCACCCGGGCCGTGCGGCCCACCTCCAGCCCGGCCGCCAACCGACCGGTTCTGCGCTCCAGCTCGGCCCAGCCCACCGCTCGCCGGTCATCGGCGAAGGCGACCTTCCCGCCGTAGCGCACGGAGTTCTCGACGAGCAACTCCGCAACGGGCCGCACGGCAAACGCCCGCTCCACTCCCACCAGGCCCCCTCGGTGCAACAACCTTGCCCACCATCCCTGTTGGCGACCCTACGGACGGCCGCACCGCAGACGTACGCGGCTCGCTGGGCCGGGCACTTTCCCAGTAGGAGGGCGCTGCCGGGGCCGGGGTTGCAGCGCCCGCGCGACCGGCGTTTTCTGGAAGTACCCGATGGTGAAGCAAGAGCGCCCAGGGTTGTGGCACGGACCGGGGGCTCTGTCCCGGCTGTTTCCCATGGCCAGGCCTCGGTCCGTGGTCCGCCGTAGCCCGGTGTTCGACGCGGAGGTGAGCCTGGTGAAAGCAGTTGTCTACGAGAAGCCCTTCAGTGTCACGATCAGGGACGTCGACGATCCGCAGATACAGCACCCCAACGACGTGCTGGTACGGGTCACGTCGACGGCCATCTGCGGGTCGGACCTGCACATGTACGAGGGGCGTACGGCCGCCGAGGCGGGCATCGTCTTCGGCCACGAGAACCTCGGCATCGTCGAGGAGACCGGCCCCGGCGTGACCTCGTTGTCCGAGGGCGACCGTGTGGTCATGCCCTTCAACGTCGCCTGCGGTTTCTGCAAGAACTGCCTGGCCGGCAAGACCGGCTTCTGCCTCACGGTGAATCCGGGCTTCGCCGGCGGAGCCTACGGCTATGTGGCCATGGGCCCCTACAAGGGCGGCCAGGCGGAGCTGCTGCGGGTACCGTTCGCCGACTTCAACTGCCTGAAGCTGCCGCCGGGCAACGAGTTCGAGACCGACTTCGTGCTGCTCGCGGACATCTTCCCGACCGGCTATCACGGCTGTGAGCTGGCCCGGGTGTCCCCGGGTGAGAGCGTCGCCGTCTTCGGAGCCGGCCCGGTCGGGCTGATGGCCGCGTACTCCGCGCTGCTGCGGGGTGCGGCCAAGGTGTTCTCGGTCGACCGCGTGCCCGAGCGGCTCGCCAAGGCCGAGCAGATCGGAGCGATACCGATCGACTTCACCAAGGGCGACCCGGCGGAACAGATCAAGGAACAGACCCGGGGCGAGGGTACGGACAAGGGCGTCGACGCCGTCGGCTACCAGGCCCAGGCGCACGACGCGAGCCACGAGGAACCCGCCGTCGTCCTGAACTCCCTCGTCGAGACGGTACGGCCGACCGGCATGCTCGGCGTACCGGGCCTGTACGTCCCGTCCGACCCGGGCGGTCCCGACGAGCACGCGAAGCACGGCCAGCTCCTGGTGTCCATCGGCAGGATGTTCGAGAAGGGGCAGCAGATGGGCACCGGCCAGTGCAACGTCAAGCAGTACAACCGGCAGTTGCGTGACCTGATCATCGCGGGGCGGGCCAAGCCCAGCTTCGTGGTCTCCCACGAACTGCCGCTCGAGGACGCACCGGGCGCCTACGAGAAGTTCGACCAGCGGATCGAGGGCTACACCAAGGTCGTCCTGCACCCCGGGCACGCTCTCGCGGCGTAGCAGCGGCGACGGCACGCGCGGTGGCACAGCGCGGCGGCACAAGCGCGGCGGGCCGGTCACGGCAGGCGGGAGCCGTCCCCTCCTGCCCCGGCTCACCCCGGCCTGAGCCGGGGTGAGGGCGGTGATCCACTCGGCGGGCCGGGGAGCACTCTCCCGGTCCGCCCGAACAGTGACGCAAACCTCGCGTGCTGCCGAGTCAGGGGGCCCGCACGGCGTCCCCGCAGGCCAGGTAACGGTCGATCGATCGCCGCAGCTCGGCCGGGTCGAAGTCCGGGACGGGCTCGCCCTGCGCGTGCCTCAGGACGAGCCCGGCGAGGGTGCGCAGCTTGGTGTTGGTGCGCTGGGACATGTCCCGCAGGACCCTCCAGGCCTCCTCCGGAGGGATCCGGCCGTAGGCGACGACGGCACCGATGGCCTGGTCGATGACGGCATGGGAGGTGACGGCCTGCTGCAGCTGGGCGGTCTCGGCCGCGAGCCGTTCGTGCTCGGCGGCCAGCTCGGTGGCCGACAGCAGCCGCAGCGGCTCCGTGCGGGAGATCGCGAAGAACGCCATGAATCGCCTCGTCTGGGTGGGAACCGGGGTCAGCCCTACAGCTTCCCCCGGAGCCCACCCGTACGCGACCCGAATCGCGCCGCCAAGGCTCCGCGCCCCTGACGGGGCGCTGCCGAACCGGAGCGGACTTCGCCGGACCCGCTCAGCCGCGGCGCCCCGCCGGAGCGTTCCGGTCCTCGCCGGTCGCCGGCGTGGCATCGCCGTCTGCCTGGCCCGGGACCGCCGCCGGTTCCGCCCGGTCGGCGTGGCCCGGCCACCAGGCGGCGTGGCCGATCAGCGCCGTGAGGCTCGGGGTGAAGAACATCGCCATGACGAACGCGGCCACCGCGATGCCGAAGGAGACCGCGAAACCCATCTCCGTGAGCAGCGCGTTGCCCGCCAGCATCATCGTGGCGAAGGTCGCCGCCAGGATGAAGCCCGCCGCGGCCACCGTCGGCCCGGCGTGCCGCAGGGCCATGCCGGCCGCCTCGCGCGGCTCCCGGCCCTCGCGGGCCTCCTCACGGAGCCGGGCGATCATGAGGATGTTGTAGTCCGTGCCGATGGCGACCACGAAGAGATACATGATCACCGGGAGCATGAACATCAGACCCGGCTTGTTCTGCGCCTCCTGGAAGATCCAGACCGTGGCGCCGAGCGTCGCGCCGAAGCCGAGCCCGACCGAGGCGATCAGGTACCAGGGGGCGACCACACTGCGCAGCAGCAGCCCCAGGATCACCATGATCAGCAGAGCGGCGACGGGGAACACCGTCCGGTAGTCGTGGTTGACCGCGGAGTCGATGTCCTTGTAGATCGAGGACATGCCTCCGACGAGCGCCTCGGTCCCCTCGGGAGCACCGGCGTGCGCGACGTCCCGCACCCGGCCCACGGCCTCTATGGCCTTGTCCGTGGACGCCTCGTACTTGAGGGTGACGGTGAAGTCCGCTGTGGTACCGGCCTTGTTCACCTGGGCCATCCGGGCGCTCGCGACACCGTCCACGGCCCCCAGCTTCCGCGCGTACGCGTCGAAGGAGGACGCGTCCAGCGGCTTGCCGTCGGAGCTGGAGAGGTAGACGTCGGTGGGCGCGGCGGCACCGGCCGAGTACGCCTTCTGCATCTGGTCCTGGACGACCATGGACTCCTTGGTCTTGGGCATCGAGCCCGACGCCAGGTCGAACGTGGCGTGGTAGCCCAGCGTGCCCAGCGACAGCACGACCAGGACCAGGCCGGAGACCACCGCGGTCAGCCCCGGACGGCGCTGAACACCACGGCCCAGGGCCGCGAAACGGGCGTTCGCCGGCTCCTGCTGCCAGGACTTGGACGGCCAGAACACCTTCGGGCCGATGAGCGAGACCACGGCCGGGATCAGCGTCAACCCCGCGATCAGGGTGACGGAGACCGCGATGGCCAGCGCCGGACCCATCTGCTTCAGGAAGCCCAGCGTGGAGAGCACCAGTGCGAGGAAGGCGATGATGACCGCGCCGGCCGCGGAGGCGATCGCCTCACCGACCCGGCCGACCGCGTTGATCATGGCCTCCTTGGGTTCGTCGCCCGCGCGCAGGCGTTCGCGGTACCGGAACATCAGGAACAGGAAGTAGTCCGTGCCCACGCCGAACAGCACGACGATCAGGATCGACGACACGGAACTGTTGGCCTGCAGGTCGAACAGCTTGGTGGCGTACGCGATCAGCCCGTTGGCGATGGCGGACACCACGCCGATCACCACCAGGGGCAGGAACGCCAGGATCGGCGCCCGGAAGATGATCAGCAGGGTCACCAGGATGATCACGAAGGTGCCGATGCCGATCAGCGCCTGACCGCGCTTGGACGAGTCCTGCTGGTCGAGGGCCTGCGCGGCCGAACCGCCCAGCTTGACCTCCAGGTGCGTACCCTTGGCCAGTTGCTTGACGTCGTCGCGCAACACCTTGGCCGCGTCCGCCTGTACGGGCTGGCCGGCCTTCTTGCTGTCCATCTGCACCAGGATCAGGTCGTACCTGCCGTCCTTCGACGGCTGGCCGGGGACGACCTTCTGGACCTGGTCGATGTGCTTGCCGCCCAGCTCGGTGGCGAACCGGGCGACGTCCTTCTTGTCGTCGGCGGTGAGCTTGCCGCCGTCGGTGCGCTGGTACAGCGCGATCGCGGAGGGGGTGAAGGCGCTGGGGAACGCCTTCGCCTGGAGATCGGCCGCTTTGATGGACTCGTAACTCTTGGGCAGGAAGCTGCTCTCGTCGCTGTTCGAGGGCAGGCTCGGGGCGGTGGCGACGATCGCAACCGCCGCGATCAGCCATGCCACGATCGTCCAGACTGGATGTCGGACGACGGCACTGCCAATTCGTCGGAACATGCGGAAGGTCCTCCTGGGTAGGAAGATCACCGCAGCCCGGGGAGCGGACCCTGGCATCGGCGACCCCGACCGGCCCGCATGCGACGAGCCGGTCGCTTGGTTGTCTTGACGCCATATGTTAGGGACCGGCTGTGAAGATCGGTCCAATGGGTTTTCCGCTCCGCGTGTATCTGCGCTTTTCCCCGCGCCCGCGGGCGGCCCCGTCATCTGTACGGCGGCGGTCCGGTCGGCGACGATCGAAGACGTGATCGCCGCCCCGTCGCCGACCGAAGGGCCCCACCATGCCGACGACCGGTCAATGGCAGCTGCGGGCCGCGTTCGCGGCGCGGCTGTCGGAGATGTACGGGCGGGAGGTCCCCGCCTACACCACGCTGGTGGACGTCTCCCGCGAGGTCAACGAGGACGTGCTGCGCACCCGGGGCGCCGACGCCGAACGCCTCGGCTCCATCGGCAGGGTCACCGCCGAACGGCACGGCGCCATCCGCGTCGGCACCCCGCGCGAACTGCACCAGGTCGCCCGCGTCTTCGGCGCCCTCGGCATGCACCCGGTCGGCTTCTACGACCTGCGGGACGCCGCGGCCGGCGCCGTCCCCGTCCCCGTCGTCTCCACCGCCTTCCGGCCGGTCGACGGCGAGGAGCTCGCCCGCAACCCCTTCCGGGTGTTCACCTCCCTGCTCACCCCCGCCGACCCCCGCTTCTTCGACGCGGACCTGCGCGCCCGACTGGAGGCCTTCCTCGCCGCCCGCGAACTCTTCCCGCCGGAGCTGCTCACGCTGGCCGACCGTGCCGCGGCCGACCGCGGACTGCCTGCGGACGACGCCGAACGCTTCCTCGGACTGGCCGTGCGCGCCTTCGAGTTGTCGGCCGAACCGGTGGACCGCGCCTGGTACCGCACCCTGGAGCGGGTCTCCGCCGTCGCCGCCGACATCGGCGGCGTCCGCAGCACCCACATCAACCACCTCACCCCCCGCGTCCTGGACATCGACGACCTGTACCGCCGGATGACCGACCGCGGAATCGAGATGATCGACACCATCCAGGGCCCGCCGGCCTGGAAGGGCCCCGACGTCCTGCTGCGCCAGACCTCCTTCCGCGCCCTGGCCGAACCGCGCGCGATGCGCACCGAGGACGGCAGCGTCGTCAGCGGCGCCCTGCGGGTGCGCTTCGGCGAGGTCGAGGCCCGCGGCATCGCCCTCACCCGGGCGGGGCGCGCCCTGTACGACGAACTCCTCGACCGTGTCGACGAACAGACGGCCCGTCACCCCACGTCGGCGCGCGCCGACATCGCGCGCGCCGTCTGGGAGCGGCACCTGCCCGGCAGCGAGGCGGAGCTGGCGGCCCAGGGGCTGGCGTACTTCACCTACCGGGTCGCCGACGACCGGCCGCACGACGGCCGCACACCGCCCACCGGCATCGCCGAACTCCTGCGGCAGGGCTGGGTGCACGCCGAACCCGTCGTCTACGAGGACTTCCTGCCCCGCTCCGCCGCCGGCATCTTCCAGTCCAACCTCAGCGGCGAGGGCACCCGCGACGACGACCGGCAGGGCATCGCCTACGACGCCGACCGGCTCTCCGGCGCCATCGGCCGCGAGGTCCTCGACCCCTTCGCCCTCTACGAGCAGCAGCAGAACCGCTCCCTCGCCCGGGCCGCCCGGACCCTCGGCCTCGCCGACCCCGTCCGCTGACCCCTCACACCCCCGGAGGACCAGGATGAAAAGCACCACGCTGCCCACCACGGACGAGCTGCGCGCCCGCGCCCGGGCCTGCCTGCGGAACGTCGGTGCACAGGCCGCCGAGGGAGACGACCTCGCGGCCCGCACCCCCGTCACCGGCGAACACCTCTTCGGACTGCGGGCAGCCACCGCCCTCGACGTCGAAGAGGCCCTGTCGGCCGCCCGTGCCGCCTTCCTGACCTGGCGCACCACCCCCGCCCCGCGCCGCGGTGACCTGGTCCGCCGCCTCGGCGAGCTGCTGCGCGAGCACAAGAGCGACCTGGCCGACCTGGTCACCGTCGAGGCGGGCAAGATCCGCTCCGAGGCGCTCGGCGAGGTCCAGGAGATGATCGACATCTGCGACTTCGCGGTCGGCCTGTCCCGCCAGCTGTACGGCCGTACCATCGCCTCCGAACGCCCCGGCCACCGTCTCGCCGAGACCTGGCATCCGCTCGGCGTGGTCGGCGTCATCTCCGCCTTCAACTTCCCCGTCGCCGTCTGGTCCTGGAACACCGCCGTCGCCCTGGTCTGCGGCGACACCGTGGTCTGGAAGCCGTCGGAACTCACCCCGCTCACCGCTCTGGCCTGTCACCACCTGCTGGCCCGGGCTGCCGACGAGACCGGCGCCCCGCGCGACGTCCACCGCCTGCTGCTCGGCGACCGCACGGTCGCCGAGCAGCTCGTCGACGATCCCCGGGTGGCCCTCGTCAGCGCCACGGGCTCCACCCGCATGGGCCGCGCGGTCGGCCCGCGCGTCGCCGCCCGCTTCGGCCGCAGCCTGCTGGAGCTCGGCGGGAACAACGCCGCGATCGTCGCCCCCTCCGCCGACCTCGACCTCGCCGTCCAGAGCATCGTCTTCGCCGCGGCCGGCACGGCGGGGCAGCGCTGCACCACACTGCGCCGGCTCATCGTCCACCGCGACATCGCCGACACCCTCGCCGAGCGCCTGACCGCCGTCTACGGCAGGCTAACCGTCGGCAACCCGTTCGACGCCGCGACCCTGGTCGGCCCGCTCATCACCACCGGCGCCCTCGACCGCATGCAGCACGCCCTCGCCCGCGTCCAGGCCGAGGGCGGCAAGCTCCTGGCCGGCGGCAACCGACGCCTGGCCGAGGCGGCACCCACGGCGGCCTACACCGAGCCGGTCCTGGTCCGCGTCGACGAACAGACCGACGTCGTACGGGAGGAGACCTTCGCGCCGATCCTGTACGTCCTCGCCTACGACACCCTCGACGAGGCGATCGCGCTCCACAACGACGTCCCGCAGGGCCTGTCCTCCAGCATCTTCACCCGCGACCAGCGGGAGGCCGAGCTCTTCCTGTCCGCGGCCGGCTCCGACTGCGGCATCGCCAACGTCAACATCGGGACCTCCGGGGCCGAGATCGGCGGCGCCTTCGGCGGCGAGAAGGACACCGGCGGGGGCCGGGAGTCCGGCTCCGACGCCTGGAAGGCGTACATGCGCTCCGCCACCAACACGGTCAACTACTCCGGCGAACTCACCCTGGCCCAGGGCGTCAGCTTCCTCTGACCACGGGCCGCCCGCCCGGAGCTCCCGCCCCGCGTCACGGCAGCGGCTCGCCGAACTCCCCGGTGACCGTGTCGTCCCGGCCGCCGGCTGCCTCGGCCGCCCCCTCGGGCAGCAGGAAGGCGGTGAGCGCGGCCGTGTCGTCCTGCAACTGGTCGTGGCTGTAGTGCAGCAGGTCCTGGTGGAGCCGCTCCAGCAGCTCCGGGGGTGGCATGGGGCCCCATGAACGGAGCCGCTGGAGCAGCGGGTAGAAGGTGCCGGACGGATCCCGGGTCTCCGTGACCCCGTCCGTGTACAGGAGCAGTTGGTCGCCCGGGCCGAAGGAGTAGGTCTCGACGCGGTAGGGATCCCCGACGAGCATGCCGAGGTTCAGCGGCGGACCCGGCCGCCCCCGGTCCAGTTCGGTCACCTCGCCGGGCCGGATGAGCAGCGGCGGCGGATGGCCGCAGTTGAGGATGCGTACGATCCTCTCGTCCCCGGGGATCTCGGCGAAGACGGCGGTGACGAACCGCTCGCCGAGTTCGGTCCCGCCCAGCCGGTCGGCCCGGCGGGTCATGCTGGTGTCCACCCGCTCCACCAGGGTGCGCAGGTCGGGCTCGTCGTGCGCGGCCTCGCGGAAGGCGCCCAGCATCGCCGCCGCGGTCTCCACCGCGAGCAGCCCCTTGCCGCGCACATCCCCGATGAGCAGCCGCACCCCGTACGCGGTGGGGACCGCCTCGAAGAGGTCGCCGCCGATGCGCGCCTCCGCGGCGGCGGACAGGTAGAAGCTCTCCAGCAGCAGGTTCCCGATCCGGTGCGGGACCGGTCTGAGCAGGACGCGCTGTGCGATCTCGGCCACGAACCGGACGTCGGCCAGGGTGCGTTCCCGGCGGATCCGGTGGGCCGCCAGGATCGCGCCCAGGGCGCCCACCAGGGCCGTGCACGCGTAGGCGGCCACGTAGTGCCGCTCCCAGAGGTAGCCGACGGTGCGCCCGGCACAGCAGGCGGTTCCGGCCAGTAAAAGTTCGAGGCCGATGCCGAAGGCGGTGGCGACGGCGACGACGGCGGGCGGGTGCGCGAAGGCGGTCACCAGGGGCAGGGCGATCAGTACGAAACTCACCGGCCACTCCACCGGGGTGACCGGTTCGATCAGCAGTACGACGGCGACGTACAGGACCGGTAGCCAGCGCATCCACGCGGGGGGCGCGGGCAGTGGTGGGTTGGGACCGTCGTGCCTCACCCGGGACTCCTGGCATACGAATCTAGACAAGACACCCAGCCTCCCGGCCCGCCGCCCGGCACGCCGGTGATTGCTCCACCCAGCGGCATGTTCCGGTGCCCGCGACAGCAGCATTCGAGCCAAGTGTCGAAACATTCGGGAATGGTGGACGCGGCGTATGGATCTTATCTCCGCCTCTCCTCGGTCATTTCGATCTTCAGTTCGCTCGTCATGTGCACGAGCTGGGAAAACAGGCGGCCAGTCGGACCGAAGGTTTCGAAATAAGTACCGAAACTGTTGACAGGTGACATGACCAGACCAAAACTCCCCACCAGGCCACACCCGCACAGGCCACACGAGGAGGCATCCCATGAACCCGCTCGACCACGCCTTGAGCCGCAGGAGCGCCGGTGCCCTGCTGCTGGGCGCCGCCGCCGGACTGGCCCTGCCCGGCACCGCCCATGCCGCCACCGTCGTCACCACGAACCAGACCGGCACCAACAACGGCTACTACTACTCGTTCTGGACCGACGCGCAGGGCACGGTCTCCATGACCCTCGGCTCCGGCGGCAACTACAGCACCAGCTGGCGCAACACCGGCAACTTCGTCTGCGGCAAGGGCTGGAGCACCGGTGCCCGCCGCAACGTGACCTACTCCGGCAGCTTCAGCCCCTCCGGCAACGGCTACCTGTCCCTCTACGGCTGGACCTCGAACCCGCTCGTCGAGTACTACATCGTCGACAACTGGGGCACCTACCGGCCCACCGGAACGTACAAGGGCAGCGTCACCAGCGACGGCGGCACCTACGACATCTACCTGACGACGCGGTACAACGCCCCGTCCGTCGAGGGCACCAAGACCTTCAACCAGTACTGGAGCGTCCGTCAGTCCAAGCGGACCGGCGGCACCATCACCACCGGCAACCACTTCGAAGCCTGGGCCAGGGCCGGCATGCCCCTCGGCAGCTTCAGCTACTACCAGATCCTCGCGACCGAGGGCTACCAGAGCAGCGGCAGCTCGAACATCACGGTGGCGTGATGAGCACCGTTGCCGAACGCTCCTTACGACCCCTGGTCGCGACCGCCGCCGCCGTCGCGCTGGCCGCCGCGGGCACCCTCGCCGTCGGTGCGACCCCGGCCCACTCCGCCACCTGCGCGGGCTACGTCGGCCTCACCTTCGACGACGGACCGTCCACCGCCCACACCCCGGGCCTGCTCAGCGCCCTGAAGGCGAACGGGCTGCGGGCCACCATGTTCAACGAGGGCCAGTACGCGGCCGCCTACCCGGCCCAGGTCAAGGCCGAGGTCAGCGCGGGCATGTGGGTCGGCAACCACAGCTACACCCACCCGCACCTGACCCAGCAGACCCAGGCGCAGATCGACTCGGAGATCTCCCGCACCCAGTCGGCCGTCGCGGCTGCCGGCGGCGGGACACCGGTCCTGTTCCGGCCGCCGTACGGCGAGACCAACGCCACCGTGCGGGCGGTCGAGGCCAAGTACGGGCTCACCGAGATCATCTGGGACGTCGACTCGCAGGACTGGAACGGCGCGAGCACCGACGCGATCGTGCAGGCCGTCTCCCGGCTCGCCGGCGGTCAGATCATCCTCATGCACGAGTGGCCGGCCAACACCCTGGCCGCGATCCCGCGCATCGCACAGACCCTCGCGGCCAAGGGGCTGTGCCCGGGGCGGATCTCCCCGCAGACCGGCCGCGCGGTCGCGCCCTGAGAGAGCGTTGGCACCAGTGGCGCGGCGGCCCGTCAACCGTCGCGCCACCCTCATGACTTCGGATGAACGGGGATCGCCCGCCCGCCTCGCGTCGATAGGTTCGCCACCGTGGACTACTACGACCTGGGCGGTCACGGCCGACGCGTGACGACGTCGTCCGCCGCAGCGCAGACCTGGTTCGACCGGGGGCTGATTTGGACCTACGCCTTCAACCACGATGAGGCCGTCCGCTGTTTCGAGGCGGCCGGCGCGGCGGATCCGGACTGCGCCATGGCCGACTGGGGCGTCGCCTACGCCCTCGGCCCCAACTACAACAAACCCTGGGAGTTCTTCGACCCGGACGACCTGGCGCACACGGTGCAGCGGACGCACGCCGCCGTGGAACGCGCCCACGCCAAGGCCGCGCACGCGACCCCCGTCGAACGCGCCCTGATCGAGGCGCTGCGCGCCCGCTACCCGCAGGCCGCTGCCCCGGACGCCGCCGCCTGCTCGGTGTGGAACACCGCCTACGCCGACAGCTTGCGCACCGCCTACGAACTGGCGCCCGACGACCTCGACGTCGCGACCCTCTACGCCGACGCCCTCATGAACCTCACCCCCTGGCAGCTCTGGGACATCCGCAGCGGCCGGCCGGCCGACGGGGCCCGCACGGAGGAGGCGAAGGCCGTGCTGGAGCGGGCCCTCGGGACCGAGACCGGCGCCGGCCACCCCGGACTGCTGCACCTCTACATCCACCTCATGGAGATGTCGCCCACGCCCGAGACCGCCCTGCCGGTCGCCGACCGGCTGCGCGACCTCGTGCCCGACGCCGGGCACCTCCAGCACATGCCCTCGCACCTGGAAGTCCTCTGCGGCGACTATCGGCGCGTCGTCTCCGACAACGCCGCGGCCGTCGCCGCCGACGAGAAGTACCACGCCCGCGCCGGCGCGATGAACTTCTACACCCTCTACCGCTGCCACAACCTGCACTTCGGGATCTACGGCGCGATGTTCCTGGGCCGCCTCCAGGACGCCCTCGCCACGGCGGAACGGCTCGAAGCCGCCGTACCGGAGGAGCTGCTGCGGGTGCAGAGCCCGCCGATGGCGGACTGGCTGGAGGGTTTCCTGGCGATGCGGGTGCACGTCCTGGTCCGCTTCGGCCGCTGGGACGACATCCTGCGCCTGCCGCTGCCCGCCGACCCCGGGCTGTACTGCGTGACCACCGCGATGCTGCACTACGCCCGCGGTGTCGCACACGCGGCCACCGGCCGGATCGCCGAGGCCGAGACCGACCGGACCCGCTTCCGGGACGCGGTCGCCGCCGTCCCGGAGACCCGCATGCTGTTCAACAACACCTGCGTCGACATCCTGGCGATCGCCTCCGCCATGCTCGACGGCGAACTCGCCTACCGCAAGGGCGACTTCGACACGGCCTTCACCGAGCTGCGGCGCTCGGTCGAGCTGGACGACAACCTCCCCTACGACGAACCGTGGGGCTGGATGCAGCCCACCCGGCACGCCTACGGTGCCCTGCTGCTCGAACGCGGTCGCATCGCCGAGGCCGAGGCGGTCTACCGTGCCGACCTCGGCCTCGACGGCACCCTGCCCCGGCCGTTGCAGCACCCGGGCAACGTCTGGGCGCTGCACGGCTTCCACGAGTGCCTCCGGCGGCTCGGCCGGGAGGGTGAGGCGCGGATCGTGGGCCAGCAGCTGCGGCTGGCGGCGGCTGTGGCGGACGTGCCGATCACGGCGTCGTGCTTCTGTCGGACGGAGTGCTGCGGGGCGTAGCAGGCGGCGCGATGGGCCGGTGGGTGGCCGCGGCGCCGTCGTGGCTGGTCGCGCAGTTCCTCCCCCAGCCTTCGGCCGGGGGACCCCCAGCGCCCCTTTGGGGGCGCGCTGTACTTCGGGGCGTTGTCAGAGGGCTCGGGCCACCAGCAGTGCCACGTCGTCGTGGTCGTCGGGGTGGCGCAGGCCGTGCAGGAGGAGGTCGCAGGTTTCTTCCAGGGGGCGGTGGGGCTCGTCGAGGAAGCCGAGGAGGACGTCGAGGCGGTCGTCGATGGGGTGGCGGCGGGTCTCGACCAGGCCGTCGGTGTACAGCACCAGCAGGTCACCCGGGTCGAAGCTGACGGTCGTCGTCTCGAAGGGGATGCCGCCGACCCCGAGCGGGGCGGCCGCCGGCAGTTCCAGGAGGGCCGGCGGCCGGTCGGAGTGCACCAGCGCGGGCGGCATGTGGCCCGCGTTGGCGATCTCGCAGCTCCTGGTGTGCGGGTCGTACACCGCGTACAGGCAGGTGACGATGTAGTGCTCCAGATCGCAGGTGATCCGGTCGAGGTGCCGGAGCACCGCGTCCGGGGGCAGCTCCAGGTCCGCGTAGGCGCAGGTGGCGGTGCGCAGCCGGCCCATGGTGGCGGCCGCGTCGATGCCGTTGCCCATCACGTCGCCGACGACCAGGGCGGTCCTGTTCTGCGACAGCGGGATCACGTCGTACCAGTCGCCGCCCACCTCGCTCGTCGCCTGCGCCGGTTCGTAGCGGGAGGCCAGTTCCAGGCCGGTGTGCTCGGGCGGGTGGTCCGGCAGGAGGCTGCGCTGGAGGGTGAGGGCGGTGTTGCGGACGCTCTGGAACCAGCGGGCGTTGTCGATGGCCACGGCGGCCCGCCCGGCCAGTTCGGTGGCGAGGACGACGTCGTCCTCGTCGAAGGGGAGCGGATTGCGGGTCCGCTTGAGGTCCAGGGCGCCGAGCACCTCGCCGTGCGCGATCAGCGGCACCGCCAGATACGAGTGCACGCCCGCCTCCTCCAGCAGGACCCCGGCCTCCGGGCTGCGGGCGATACGCGGCAGGTCCTGCGTGCCGACCCGCGGGACCAGCACCGGACGGGCGGTGTGCACGCACAGCGTGACCAGCCGGTCGCCGTCGTAGGAGGCGAGGTCACCGGGCGTGTCGGCGGCCTGCAGGGCGACCGTGGGATGGGCGGCTTCGAGGGCGAGGGCCCGGAACAGCTCCGGGCCGTTGTCGGGGCGGCGCGAGCGGCGCAGGGCCAGCGCCGCGTCCAGCACGTCCACCGCGACCACGTCCGCGAGCACCGGGGTGGCGATCTCGGCCAGCTCGTGCGCCGTGCGCTCCACCTCCAGCGAGGTGCCCACCCGGACCGAGGCGTCGGCGATCAGGGCGAGGCGGCGCCGGGCCCGGTCGGCCTCGGCGGCCGCACGGTGCCGTTCGGTCACGTCGACCACCGAGATCGCGGCACCCAGGACCCGGCCACCGTGGTCCTCGAGCCGGTAGAACGACAGCGACCAGGCGTGCTCGTGCTGGGGATCCGCCGGCGGACGGCCCACGTGGTACTGGTCGAGCAGCGGCGTGCCCGTCGTGAGGACCTGGCGCAGCGCCGACTCCACGGTGTCGATGTCGGGCAGCGGCAGCGTCTCCCGCAGATGCCGGCCGATGTGCTCCTCGGCGGGGACGCCGTCGATCCGCTCCAGCGCCGGGTTCACCAGGAGATAGCGCAGATCGGGGTCGAGCAGGGCCAGCCCGATCGGGGACTGGCTGATCAGCCGCTCGCACAGCGCCAGGTCGGTCTCCAGCCGCTGGAGCAGGATGTGGTCGGCGACGATGCCCAGGGCGTAGACGTCGCCGAGGTCGTCCAGGAGCCGCATGGTGCGGAACTCCATCAGGCGGCTGCTGCCGTCCTTGTGCCGGACCGGGAAGGCACCGGCCCAGCTGTGCCCGGTCTCCAGCACGTCCGTGAAGACCTTCACCGCGGCCTTCAGATGCTCCGGCTGCATGAGCAGCCGCGCCGCGTTCTTGCAGAGGGCCTCCTCGGAGGTGTAGCCGAAGAGTTCCTCGGCCTGCGGGGTCCAGAACACGATCCGGCCCTGCGAGTCCAGCGCCACCGCGGCCACGCTGAGCACGTCCAGCAGACCGGTCGGACGCGGACCGCCGGAGCCGTACTCCTCACCGCCGGAGCCGTCGGCGTCACCGGACCGCAGTGAACCCACAGCCATCCCTCAACCACCTCCACCGGCCGCCGGGCCGATGCCGCTGCTACGGCCCTTCCATGCTGCCCCCGGCTCGCGGCCCGCCCCAACTCCAGGCCGGGTACCCGGCCGCACCCGGTCTCACGCACCGTGTCCAGCCGCCCGTACGGCGGCCGTCAAGGGCCGCGCGCAACGGGTGAACAAGCAGGAACATTGGGGTACGTACAGGATGTAGCCAATGGATTCTCCGCGAGAAGACTTCGACGTGCCGACCACCGCGGGGCCGCACGACCTCCTGGACGCCTCCAGCGACGCTGCGGCGGTGCTGTCGGCAGAGGGCGACGTGATCGGCTGGACCCGTGGCGCCGAGGCCCTGCTCGGCCGTCCGGCCGACGCGGTGCTGGGCAGCCCCGCCGCGCGGCTGCTCGCCGTGCGCGTCGACCCGGCCCGTGCCGCCGGCGTCGCCGAGCGCTGCCGCTCGGGCATGGGCTGGAGCGGCCTCGTCGCGGTACGGCACCTCGACGGCCGCAGCGTCGTCGTCGACCTGCGGGTCTCCGCGTCCTTCCGGATCGACGGCGCCGAGTGCTTCCTGGTCTCGGCGCGGGAGCAGCGCCCGCAGTGGACGGTGGGCCAGTCCGTCCTCGACGGGTTCCTCACCCGGTCGCCGATCGGCATGGCCGTGATGGACCTGGAGCTGCGGTACGTCTGGCTGAACGACACCCTGGAGCAGTTCGGCGGGGTCCCCCGCGAGCAGCGTCTGGGCCGCCGGCTGAGCGAACTGCTGCCCGGTCTGCAGGGGACCACCATCGAGGGCCTGATGCGCAAGGTGCTGGCGACCCGGGAGCCGGTCACCGACTATGAGTACCTCGGCTGGAGCTGGTCGGATCCGCACCGGCAGCGCGCCTACTCGACGTCGTTCTTCCCCCTCGTCGCCCCCGACGACTCGGTGACCGGCGTCTGCTACATGGTCTCCGACGTCACCGAACGCTGGAACGCCCGGCAGCTGCTGTCGATGGTCAACGAGGCCGGCACCCGCATCGGCACCACCCTCGACGTGCTGCGCACCGCCCAGGAACTCGCCGACTTCGCCGTCCCGCGCTTCGCCGACTTCGTCATCGTCGATCTCCTGGAGACCGTCCTCAGCACCGAGGGACACGGCACCTGGCTGCCCGACGCGGGCCCGGCGCCCGCCCGGGCGGTGATGCGGCGCGCCGCGCTGAGGACGGTCCGCGAGGGCAGCCCCGAGGCCGTGGCGCGGATCGGCGACCAGGTTGACTTCCTGCCGCCGCCGCACGGCTTCGACCTGCTCGTCAACGGCGAGCCGGTCCTCATCCCCGAACTCGAACCGGACGACCACCTGTGGATCACCGAACAGCCCGCGCGGGCCGCCCGCATCCGGGAGTTCGGACTGCACACCCTGATCTCGGTCCCGATGCGGGCACGCAACACCGTCCTGGGCCTCACCACCTTCGCCCGCTCGCTCAACCCGCTCTCCTTCGAACCCGACGACGTCCTGCTCGCCCAGGAACTGGTCGCGCGCGCCGCCGTCTGCGTCGACAACGCCCGCCGCTACACCAGGGAGCACACGGCGGCCGTCACCCTCCAGCGCAGCCTGCTGCCCCAGGCCCTGACCGGCGGCACGGCCCTGGACGTGGCCTCCGCCTACCTGCCGGCCGACGCGACGGACGGCGTCGGCGGCGACTGGTTCGACGTGATCCCGCTCTCCGGTGCCCGGGTCGGGCTGGTCGTCGGCGACGTGGTCGGGCACGGCCTCACGGCGGCGGCGAGCATGGGCAGGCTGCGTACCGCCGTGCAGACCCTCGCCGACATGGACATGCCCCCGGACGAACTCCTCGCCCACCTCGACGACCTCGTGCTGCGGCTGGGGGAGGAGGAGAACGCGGGAGCGGTGCTGGAGGGCAGCGCGGACACGTTCGTCGGGGCGACCTGCCTGTACGCCGTCTACGACCCGGTGACCCGGCGGTGCGCGATGGCCCGCGCCGGACACCCGCCGCCGGTCGTCGTCTCACCCGACGGGCACGTCCACTTCCCCGAGATCCCCGCCGGACCGCCGCTCGGGCTCGGCGGCATGGCCTTCGAGGCCACCGAGATCGAACTCGCCGAGGGCAGCCTGTTCGGCCTCTACACCGACGGCCTCATCGAAGGCGCCGACCAGGACGTCGAACTGGGCATGGCCCGCCTCCGCGGTGCCCTGGCCGGTCCCGGCGCCGATCTCGCCACGCTGTGCACGTCGGCCGTGCAGCAACTCGTCCCCGTTCCCCAGCCCGACGACATCGCCCTGCTGCTGGCGCGCACCCACGCCCTGGGCCCCGGCCACGTCGTCTCCTGGGACGTGCCCGACGACCCGGCCGCCGTCGCCGACGTCCGCTTGGAGGCGGTCCGCCAGGTGCTCGCATGGGGCTACGGCGAACTGGCGACGACCACCGAACTCATCGTCAGCGAACTGGTCACCAACGCCATCCGCTACGCCGAACCGCCCATCCGGCTACGGCTGTTGCGCGACGCCCGGCTGATCTGCGAGGTCGCCGACGCCAGCAGTACCGCCCCCCGGCTGCGGCACGCCCGCAGCACCGACGAGGGCGGCCGCGGCCTCTTCCTGGTGGCCCAGCTCGCCCACCGCTGGGGCGCCCGCTACACCGGAGAGGGAAAGATCATCTGGGCCGAGCAGGAGATCCCGGAGGCGTGACCGGGAGGCATCCGGACCGTCCCCGTGCTCTGTCGAATTCGCACGTATGGCCGTACGCTGTCAATTCATAGGGATTCGGCAGCAATTGGGGGAGCCGCCATGTCCGGGGACACGTACGGTCCGTACCAGGAACCACCGAACCAGGAACCGCCGAACCACGGCATCCCGAATGACGGTCGCCCGAACCAAGGCTTTCCGGGTCCCGGTCTGCCGAATCCGGGCCCCTTCGTGCCGCCCATGCCGTCGGCTCCGCCGCCCGCCCCGCCGGACGCCCTGCGCGCCACCGCCGTCGCCCTGCTCAACCTGAGCGGCCTCGGCCTCGGCTACCTGCTCCTGCGAAGATGGATCCCGATGGCCGCGTGTCTGGCGGCCACCGTCGTCCTGCTGCTCGTGGCCCTGCCCGCGGACGCCGACGGCGTGCCCGCAACCGCGCTCGTCCTGTACGCCGTTCTCCTCCTGGCGGCCGCCGTCCACGGCTGGTTCGCCGGCCTGCGCAGCCGCCTGGTGTGGCCGGGACGTCGTCCCGTCGCGCTCGTGCTGGGCGTCGTCCTGCTCGCCGTCCCGGTGGGCGGCGCGCTCTGGTACGACAGCGCGCACAAGGAAGCCGTCGAACGCGCCCTCCTCGACCGTCTCGACCGCGCCGACCGGCAGGTCAGCGCGGCCTCCGGACAGGATTTCGGCACCGCCAGGACGGGTTACCGGGATGCCCTGGCCGTCTACCGCGACCTCGCCGTCCACCACTCCGGCTCGCGGGCCGCCGCCCAGGTCCCCGATCGCCTGAAGACCTACTACACGACGGTCGCGGCGGCCTACAGCCACCGCGACTACTGCTCGGCCGTCGAACCGCTCGAATACCTGCGGACGGTGCCCGACTCCATGCCGAAGGACCAGCTCGGCACCCTCGCCCACTGGCCCGACGACCGGCTGGCGACCTCGCTGTACGAGTGCGGGGCGAAGGGCCTCGCCGACGGCGGGACCGACTGGGTCACCCGGTTCGGCTCCCTGCTGAGCACCTTCCCCGACTCCGGCCAGGCCGCCAAGGTCGTCCCCGCCGTGGACGCCGCCGAGAAGAAGGCGGCGAAGGCGGTCTCCGAAAAGGACCCCTGCGGCGCCGTCAAGCAGTTGGACACGCTGAACACGCAGATCGTCCAGCTGTCGAACGGGTCGGGCGCCGAGGCCGACGGCCTGGTCAAGGTCGCCGGCCGGGCCGACCGCAGCGGGAAGGCGGGGGAGTACCAGTGCGGCGTCAAGCAGTACCAGGACGGTGACTACGAGCAGGCGCAGCAGACCATGCAGCAGTTCGTCACCGACAGCCCGCACGACGGCAACCGCGCCCGTGCCCGCAAGATCGCCATCGGCGCCGAGGTCGCCCAGACCCTCCCGGCCGCCGGGAAGAAGCTGCCCACCACGGCCTCCGGCGGCGGCATCTCCGTGACCGTCAAGAACGACAGCCCCGACGACATCACCGTCCTGTACACGGGCCCGGTCACCGGCAGCTTTACCCTGAAGGCGTGCGGCAGTTGCAAGGCGTACTCGTTCGCCAGCCCGCTCATCAGCGGCTGGGAGCCGTGCAGCGACAGCGGCAAGAACTACCCGCAGCGCACGATCAGCCTCCCGCCCGGCACCACGTACTTCGTGCACAAGCCGAAGAACGACAGCACCGCCACCCCCGGCTCCGACACCGCCAAGCTGCGCTACGGCTACGTCTACACGGAGTGCGCGTACACGACGCAGACGCTGGGGTCCACCTACTGAGCGGGGCGAGAGGCTGTCACACCGGCCAACTAAGCTCCCGCGCATGAACGACGAGGGCAGGGACGACCCCGCGAGACGGGTCGTCGACGGGCGGTTCGAGCTGGTGGCACGGCTCGGTGGCGGCGGCATGGGCACGGTGTGGCGGGCCACCGACCTGGTGCTGCGGCGCAGCGTGGCCGTGAAGGAGGTGCGGCCGGCCGACCCCGGGCTCGCCGAGTGGGACCCGGAGGCCGCGCGGCTGCTGCGGGAACGGGTACTGCGGGAGGCCCGTGCGCTGGCCCGGGTCGACCACCCGAACGTGGTGACGATCCATCACATCGTCGACGGCGGCCCGGGGACCTACCCGTGGATCGTCATGGAACTCGTGACCGGCGGCTCGCTGGCCGACCGCCTCGCCGCGGGCCCGATGAACCCGGTCGAGGCCGCCCGCATCGGCCGCGAGGTGCTGGCCGCGCTCCGCGCCGCCCACGAGGCGGGCATCGAACACCGCGACGTGAAACCGGCCAACGTCCTGCTGCGCCCCGACGGGCGGCCCGTGCTCACCGACTTCGGCATCGCCGCCGTCCGCGAGTCGACCGCTCTCACCGCCACCGGGTCGGTCATCGGCACCCCCGACTACATGGCACCGGAACGCGTCTCCGGCAAGGACGGCGGGCCGGCCGCGGACCTGTGGTCGCTCGCGATGATGCTGTACGTCGCCGTCGAGGGCCACCATCCGCTGCGCCGCGGCACGACCCTCGCCACGCTCGCCGCGGTCCTCGCCGAGGACGTCCCGCCGCCGGTCCAGGCCGGGCCCCTCACCGACGTCCTCACCCGCGTCCTCGTCCGCGACCCGGCCGCCCGCCCCGACGCCGCCGCACTGGAGCGGATGCTGGCCCGCGCCGCCCGGCAGACCGAGTCCCCCACGTCCTTCCCGCTGCAACCGCCGGCCGCGCCACCGCGGGAACCCGAGCCGCAGGACGCGCGGCCGCGGACCACGGCGCCCATGTCTCCCGGGCCCGCCCCGCGGCGCCGCCGGACACTGCTCCTGCTGCCCGTGGCCGCGGTGGCCGTGGCCGGCACGCTCACGTGGACGCTGCTGCCGGACTCGGGCAACCAGGCCTCCGGGGCCACGGACTCCGGCACCGCGCACGCCACGACCTCGTCCTCGGCCGGGAGTACCGCCTCGCCCACGGCCGCGCGGCAGACCGCCGGCACCGACCTGCTGACCCCGCAGGGCATCCGCACCGCCGTCGCGGCCTTCGAGAAGCAGACCGGCCGGGACCGCTTCGGCAAGCTCACGGTGTACCCCGAGTACGTCATCGCCTACATGATGGTGAAGGGCAGCGACGCCGCATACGACTCGTACACCTACCGCCCGGGCCAGGGCGTGCAGAAGGACATCATCTCGGGCACCCTGAGCGGCGACGACAGGCCCGTCCGCCTCGACGACTTCGCCTGGGACAAGGTCCCCTCGCTGCTGACCCAGGCCCGCAGACAGCTCAAGGTGCCCGATCCGACCACCCGCTACCTGGTCGTCGTCCTGCCGGGCAATGCCTTCGGCGACCCCGCCGGGATGTCCGTCTACCTCAGCAACAAGTACAGCCAGACCGGATACTTCCAGACGGACAGCCAGGGCAAGGTCGTCAAGGTGATGCCGTACGACGGCTGAGAGGTTCGCGGCCGGCGACCGTGAGGAAAGAGACGGGACGGCTCACCCCGTGAGGGTCCTGACCGGCGTTCCGGCCTGCCATGCCGCGATGTCCTCGACCGCGTCCCGGTAGAACACCTCGTACAGGTCCCGGCTGACGTAGCCGATGTGGGGCGTCACCACGGCGTTCGGCAGGGAACGCAGCGGGTGGTCCGGCGGCAGCGGCTCGCGGTCGAAGACGTCCAGCGCCGCGGAGGCGATACGGCCCGCGGTCAGCGCCCCGATCAGCGCCGCCTCGTCCACCACGGGCCCGCGTGAGGTGTTCACCAGGATCGCCGTCGGCTTCATGAGGCCGAGTTCGCGCGCCCCGACCAGACCCCGGGTGCGCTTGCTGAGCACGACGTGGACGCTCAGCACGTCGGAGCGCTCGAACAGCTCGTCCCGGGCCACGTAGGTCACCCCTTTCGCCTGCGCGTCCGCCGGCGTCAGATGCTGGCTCCAGGCGATGCACCGCATGCCGAAAGCGCGCCCCACCTCCGTCACCGCAGTCCCCAGCCGGCCGAGACCCAGTACCCCCAGCGTGGCGCCCCGAAGACTCGTCCCCAGGCCCTCCTGCCAACCGCCCCGCCGCACCGAGTCCACCTGCTGCGGGATCAGCCGCGCCGCGGACAGGATGAGCCCCCAGGTGAGTTCGGCCGTCGGGTACGAGAAGTACCCCGTCCCGCAGACCGTGATCCCCAGCCTGCGTGCGGCGTCCACGTCGATCGCCGCGTTGACCGGCCCGGTGGTGACCAGCAGCTGCAGACGCGGCAGCCTGCCCAGGACCGACGACGGGAAAGGAGTCCGCTCGCGCATGGCCACGACCACCTCGAAGCCGGCGAGCGCCGCCACGGACTCGTCCTCGCCGCCGAAGGCGTCGGAGAAGACGTGCACGTCGGCACCGAGCGATTCCCAGTCCGCCAGCCCCAGCGCCACGCCCTGATAGTCGTCCAGGATCGCGATCCGCATCCGCATTCCTCTCGCTCTCGGCCCCAGCCGCGCCGGAGGCGCCGTCTTCGGCACGCTGCCCATCCTCCGTCTCCGTCGTTCAGACGTAACGGAGGTCGCTCAGGTCGATGGCGACCATGACGTGGTCGTGGTCGGGCCGTCCGTCCGGCCGGCGCCGATACGCGCGGCGCCTGGTGGGGAACTTGATCCCGTCCGCCTCGCGGATGTCGTGGACGTACTGCGCGGCCGCGAAGCCCCCGGCGATGTCGACGTGGTAGTCGTGGCGCCTGAGCAGGCGGTCGTCCCCGAAGTAGAAGTGCTGGACCGTGCTGTGGCTGGCGATGTCCTCGGGAAAGGTGACCCGCAGACAGCGCCACCGCTCGGTCGGCGACTCGTCCCAGGGCTCGGCCTCCGCCACCCGCATGCCGCGCATCACGGTGAAGAACGGCGTGGTCAGATACGTCCACAGGGCGTATCCGTTGAAGTAGGCGCGGTCCAGCGGATCCCAGGGAGTCTCCAGCGTGTGTCCGGCGAACGCCTTGCGGGGGTCGAGGCGTTCGGCCACGAGCGTGCCGTCCGCGCGTTCGATCGCGATGCGGCCGGGGGTGAAGTCCGAACGCCGGCCGGGAGCCCCGAAGGGACACACCGAAGCGTGTTCGTCGTGCAGGCTGACGGTCATCCGCCGCGGCTGGAGGTCCTGGGGCAGGCCCTTGGCCGCGAAGAGCTCCCCGTCACTGACGATCGTGGCGGTCACGGTCGTCAGCCGCGCCCACCGCTCGGTGCCGCCGTGGGCCTCCAGAACCTCTGAGAGCAGGTCGGTCATGTCTCCTCCACCTGAGCCACCTCGTCCGCGTGGGTGAGCGCGATGGCGTGCCTGCCGTGGGCGATCGCGTGCTCGGCGTCGGCGGCGGCGAACCGGCCCGGCAGCCGCTTCCGGCCCGGTTCGACGGCCGGGGCGGTGCGCGGGCGTTGGTCGGGCGGTGGGCGGGCGCACCGGCCACGAGAACGCCGGGGGGGCGCCGTCATGACCATGGTCCTGCACCCGGTGACCCGCGGCATCCCGTGCGGTTCGCGGTCCGCGGCCGGTGACCGTGAGCCCCGCCGGGCGTTCACATAGGCATACTGCGGCCAGCCGCTCGAACCCACCGCACACTGTGCCGGCTGAGGGGAGCCACCTGGGAGTCCCGGCGCGGCCGATGGACTCAGTCCGCGGACGCGGAGTCGTACGGCGGTGCCGTTCCCCTGGTCCGTGCCGGGTGTGCTCCCCGCAGCAGCCAGGGGCGTGCCCGGCGGTTGACCCGCGGCTGGATCACCCAGGTGAGCAGGGCGGTCAGGACGAACGAGTTGACGGCCAGGGCCGCGGACTGCGGCAGACCGGGAAAGAGCAGCTTCAGCAGCGTGGCGATGGTCAGCAGGCAGGGATAGGCGGCCGCCCACGTGGTCATGAAGCGCTTCCACCTGGGCGGGACGTCCCGCCGTTGGAGGGTGAACCAGGGCGCCAGGTCGGCGCTGCGGCTGCTTCGCGGATCCGAGATCCGGTTGCCGCGCCGGAGCAGCTCGTTGCGCGTGTCCGACCGCTCCCAGGCGTCGAGGTGCTCGGCGGAGTCGAAGCGGTAGACGAGGTGGTGCAGCCCCTGGCCGTCACGGAGCCGCACGGCGCCGAGGTGACCGGCGAAACCGGCGGCGGCCCGGTCGACGTCGTCGGCCCACTGTGCGAACTCCTCCTCCTTGCCCGCGGCGACCACCCGGGTCACCACGACGGTCACCGCCCGGTCGGTGCCTGTCGGGCCGGGGCGCATGGCGGCCTCCTTCCACCGTCGAGACTGTGACGCCGTCCGGCCGAGTACCCCGGGGCCCGGCCCGGACACGGCGGCCACCCGCTGCCCGCACTTGGTCTGCACCATTGACATGTACGCGCGCCGGGGCCTTCAATGCGGCTCACCCGCATATGTATCCGACGGTCACGTATGAGGAAGGCCCCCGCATGGTCACCCCCCACCCGCACCTCGTCCGGCCCCGCACCCTGTTGAGACTGCTCGCCCTGGTCGCCGTCGTGCTCGGCATCCAGGCCGGCCCCGCCCACCACGCCCACGCCGCCACCACCGTCAACGTGATCGCCTTCTACGACGGCACGTACGACGCGGCACACATCAGCTTCGACCACGAGGCCAACAGCTGGTTCCCGCAGGCCGGCGCGGAGAACGGCTTCACCTACACCGCGACCACGGACTGGAGCCGGCTCAACGCCTCCACCCTGGCCGGCTACCAGGTCGTCATGTTCCTCGACGACTATCCCCACACCGCGTCCCAGCAGGCCGCCTTCCAGACCTACATGGCGAACGGCGGCGGGTTCATCGGCTTCCACGTCTCGGCGTACAACGACGACACCGGCGACTGGCCGTGGTACCACAACACCTTCCTCGGCACCGGCACCTTCAGGAGCAACTCCTGGGGACCGACCCAGGAGACCCTGCAGATCGACGACCCCTCGCACCCGGCGACGGCGAACCTCCCGTCCACCATCACGTCCTCGGTGAGCGAGTGGTACAGCTGGCAGAACGACCTGCGGCAGAACCCGGCCATCGACATCCTCGCCTCGATGGCCCCCTCCACGTTCCCGGTCGGCACCGACCCCGACCAGACCTGGTACAGCGGCTACTACCCGATCGTCTGGTCCAACCGCAACTACAAGATGGTCTACAACAACTTCGGCCACAACGCGATGGACTACTCGACCAACACCACCCTGTCGTCGACGTTCGCGAGCGACCGGCAGAACCAGCTCCTGCTCCAGGAGATCAAGTGGGCGGCAGGCCAGTCCGGTCCGGTCACCCCGCCGACGAGCACCACCGGCCCGATCCACGGGTACGGCGGCAAGTGCGTGGACGTCGCGGGCGCGGCCACCGCCAACGGCACCGCCGTACAGCTCTACGACTGCAACGGCACCACCGCCCAGAACTGGACGGTCGGCAGCGCCGGTACCCTCGGCGCCCTCGGCAAGTGCATGGACGTGACCGGTGCCGGTACCGCCGACGGCACCAAGGTGCAGCTTTACGACTGCAACGGCACGGGCTCGCAGGTCTGGCGGGCGGGTTCCAACGGCTCCCTGGTCAACCCGCAGTCGGGCAAGTGCCTCGACGCCACCGGCCCGAGCTCGGCCAACGGCACCCGGCTCCAGATCTGGTCCTGCTCGGGAGCCGCCAACCAGAACTGGACGCTTCCGTCCTGACCCACCCGTCACCCCGATGAGACGCGGGCATGCCGGCACCCGGCGTGCCCGCGTCCCACGTGTTCCTCGGGAACGGCACTCCGTGGCAGCCGGAGGGCGGGGCCGGGGGCAGGCGTCAGCGCCGTTCACCTTAGGTTGCAGGTCCAAGGGCATCTCCGCAGGCGGCACGTCGGTATACCGTCCGAAGCGCTTGCCCCGACAGAAGTGGCTCACGTCAACGGAGATTCCGGCCGAACCCGCCGCGCAGGCGCCGCGCGGACGGCAGCCGGGACCGACCTGACGCGGCTCCCGCTGTCGGCCCGGCGGCAGAGCCGCGGTGCACCCGTCGATCGGGAGTCGACAGGTCACCCAGCGCCGCCCCCGTACGTCGCCCTGTCACTCCACTGCTCCGAGGTGCCCCGTGGCCATGCCTTCTCCTGCCTCGTCCCCGTCGTCCGCGCCGCCCGACACCGGCACCCGGCACATCACGGCCACCATCGTGCTGGCCTGCCTCGGGGTGTTCGTCTCCTACCTGCCCGTCGTCGGTGTCTCCGTCGCCCTCCCGGTCATGCAACAGGCCCTCGACGCCTCCACCGAGGGCCTGCAGTGGATCACCGACGCCTTCATTCTGCCGACCGCGGCGCTCCTGCTGACCTGCGGCATGGTGGGTGACCTGTACGGCCGTAAGAAGACCTACCTCGCCGGGCTGGCGCTGTTCTGCCTCGGCTGCCTGGTCTGCCTGACCGCCGGCAGCGTCGTACAGGTCTGCGTGGGCCAGGCCCTCACCGGCGTCGGCACCGCCGCTCTGCTGCCGTCCACGCTCGCCCTGATCGGCCACGTCATCCCGGACCCCCGCAAACGCGCTCGCGCGATAGCCCTGTGGACGGCCGCCCTCGGCCTCGGACTGACCCTCGGCCCGGTGGTCAACGGCGTCATCGTGGCGCACACGAGCTGGCGGTGGATCTTCCTGCCCTCGCTCGTCCTCGCCGTGGTCACGGCCGTGATCGGCGCCGTCGTCCTCACCGACTCCCGCGCCGAGCGCGAGCGCCACCTGGACCTCCCGGGCCAGCTGCTGGCCGTCGTCGCCGTCACCGGCCTCGTCTACGGCGTCATCGAGGGCGGCAGCGCCGGCTGGTCCTCGGCCCAGGTCGTGATCGCGTTCGTGGCCGCGGCCCTCGGCGCGGCCGGCTTCGTCCTCGTGGAACTCCGCTCGTCGTGCCCGATGCTCGACATGCGCCTGTTCACGTCGGCGGCGTTCTCCGGAGCCGCACTCGTCATGGCCGTCACCCTGTTCGCCCAGGTCGGCCTGGTCTTCGCGCTGAGCGAGTACTTCGGACTCGTCCACCACGCCTCGACGCTGGACATCGGCATCCGCCTCATCGCCATCAACGGCTTCACGGTGGTGCTCGGCCCGCTGGTCGGGCGGCTGATGAACCGGGCCACGCCCGGCCTGCTCCTGGTCACCGGCCTGGTCATCGGCGGAATCGGCGCGCTGCTCATGAACGCCTTCCAGGCCGACACCGGCACCGGCGAGGCCGCCCTGATCATCGGAGTCCTCGGCATCGGCATCGCGCTCGCCATGGCGCCGATCACCACCATCGCCATGGACGCCCTGCCGCACCGGCTCGGGGGCACCGCCGCCGCGGCCAACAGCGCGCTCCGCCAGATCGGCAGCGCCCTCGGCCCTGCCGTCTTCGGTGTCATCCTCACCCACCGCACCCTGGCCACCCTGCCCGGACACCTCGCCTCGTCCGGGCTGAGCCCCGCCGACCAGGGCCAGGTGAGCGGCCTGGTGTCCAACGTCGGCATCCAGGCGGGCGCCTTCCTGCACCTGAAGACCCCGGCGAGCACCGGACAGGCGCAGGCCGCCTACGGTGCGAGCTTCACCGACGCCCTGCACACCTGCGCCCTCGTCGGCGGCATCGGGATGCTGGTGGCCGCGGTGATCGCCGTGGCACTCATCGGGATCCGCCCGGCGCGCGCCCCGCAGGCGGCGCCGGAGGCGGCGGTGCACCCGGCCGGCGCCGCCGGCTGAGACACAGCGCGAAGTGGTCGGCCACCGCACGGTGGCCGACCATTCCGTCCGTCGGCAGGCGTCAGCGCGCGAGCAGTTCGAGCGTGTCGATCACACGGTTCGAGAAGCCCCACTCGTTGTCGTACCAGGCGACCACCTTGACGTGGCGGCCGTCGACGCGGGTCAGGGCCGAGTCGAAGATCGACGAGGCGGGGTTGCCCGTGATGTCCGACGACACCAGCGCGTCCTCCGAGTACTCGAGGACGCCCGCGAGCGGCCCTTCGGCCGCCGCGCGGTACGCGGCCAGCACCTCGTCGCGTGTCACGTCACGCGACACGGTCGTGTTGAGCTCGACGATCGAGCCCACCGGCACCGGCACCCGGATCGAGTCGCCCGACAGCTTTCCGTCGAGGTTCGGCAGCACCAGACCGATCGCCTTGGCGGCGCCCGTCGTGGTCGGCACGATGTTGACACCGGCGGCACGGGCGCGCCGGGGATCGCGGTGCGGGCCGTCCTGCAGGTTCTGCTCCTGCGTGTAGGCGTGCACCGTGGTCATGAACCCGTGCTCGATACCGGCGAGTTCGTCGAGGACGGCGGCCAGTGGAGCGAGCGCGTTGGTCGTGCACGAGGCGTTGGAGACGATCGTGTGCAGCTCCGCGTCGTACGCGTCGGTGTTCACGCCGTACGCCAGCGTGACGTCGGCACCGTCCGACGGCGCGCTGACCAGCACCTTGCGGGCGCCCGCGTCGAGGTGGGCGCGGGCCGCCTTCGCCGAGGTGAAGCGGCCGGTCGACTCCAGCACGATGTCCACGCCGAGGTCGGCCCACGGCAGCTGCGCCGGCTCGCGCTCCGCGAGGACCTTGATGCGCCGTCCGTCGACGACGAGGACGTCTCCGTCGACGCTCACCGGGCGCCCGAGCCGGCCGGCCGTGGAGTCGAAGGCGAGCAGCCGCGCGAGGGCGGTCGGCTCCGTGAGGTCGTTGACGGCGACGACTTCCAGGCTGCTGTCCCGCTCCAGCAGGGCGCGCAGCACATTGCGTCCGATGCGGCCGAATCCGTTGACGGCGATACGAGTCATAAGTGGTGTCCCTTCGCTACGCCACCAGGTTCGCGGGCCGCCCGCAGCCCAAACAGCGGCGAGAACGCCACGGTTCGAAAGGATCCCGCCAGGGTCTCACCCGGGCAGCCCTACTCGCCCTTCGTGAAGGTGCGCCGGTAGTCGCTCGGCGTCGTGCCGAGGATCCGCTGGAAGTGCAGCCGCAGGTTCGCCCCGGTGCCCAGGCCGACGTCGGCCGCGATCTGCTCGACGCTCCGCTCGGACCGTTCGAGGAGTTCACGGGCCAGGTCGATCCGGGCGCGCATCACCCACTGCATCGGCGTGTACCCGGTGTCCTCCGCGAACCGCCGCGAGAACGTCCGCGCCGACACCCCCGCGTGCCGGGCCAGCACGTCGAGGTTGAGCGGTTCGCCGAGCCGGTGCAGCGCCCACTCGCGGGTCGCGGCGAACCGCTCACCGAGCGGCTCGGGCACGCTGCGCGGCACGTACTGCGCCTGGCCGCCGCTGCGGTAGGGGGCCGCCACCAGCCGCCGGGCCGCGTGGTTGGAAGCGGCCACGCCGAGGTCGCCGCGGAGGATGTGCAGGCACAGGTCGATCCCGGAGGCCGCGCCGGCCGACGTCAGCACGCTGCCCTCGTCGACGAACAGCACGTTCTCGTCCACCTTGACCAGCGGGTGCTTCTCGGCGAGGGCGCGCGTGTAGTGCCAGTGCGTGGTGGCGCGCCTGCCGTCGAGCAGCCCGGTCGCGGCGAGCGCGAAGGCCCCCGTCGAGATGGCGGCCAGCCGCGTGCCCCGCCGGTGCGCGCCGAGCAGCGCGTCGACGACGGCCTGCGGAGGGTCCTCCCGGTCCGGGAACCGGTACCCGGGCACGAACACGATCTCCGCCCACTCGAGCGCGTCGAGACCGTCGGCGACGTGGTACGACAGCCCGTCGCCGCCGGTGACCAGACCGGGCGCCGCGCCGCACACCCGTACCTCGTACGGCATGCTCGCCCGGGTCGTGAACACCTGCGCCGGGATACCGACGTCGAGGGGTTTCGCCCCCTCCAGCACAAGGACGGCGACGCGATGCAGAGGGACGGGATCCACATCGAACAGGGTACGAGGCCCCGGCCCGCCCCCGATGCCGCCCGCCCACCGGCCGCGGGCGGGTCAGAGCTCCTCCTCCATCCGGATCGTCTTGCGCAGCTCCTCGGCCGCCTCCTCCGGGTGGTCGCCCTCCCGCTGGTCGAGCAGCGCGGCGGCGATGCTGTCGAGCTTGCGCTGGATGGCGTGTTCCGCGCGGCGCTCGGAGTTCTTCAGCAGGGCGAGCAGCAGCAGGTTCACGGAGGTCATGACGTCCCCGACGAGCAGCTGCCAGCTGATCGCGAGACCCGAGAGGTGCACGGCGACGAAGGCGGCGACCAGGAGCAGGCAGAAGCACATGAACGCCAGGGAGCTGGTCAGGTTCGAGGCGGCCTCGGCCAGCCGCTCGAACCAGCCCCGTCCGTTCCGGGAGCGCTCGGCAGGATGCGTCATGGACACAGGAGGACTCCCACCACGCCCGCGCGGTGCCCTTCACCACGGTCCCGGCCCGGGTACCCGCCACCGCCCCCTTCATCCGCAGCCGTGCCGCCGAGGCCCCACCCCCTGCGCGGGCGGGAACCCGTTCGGGTGCATGCCCGCGGTCGGTGACGGCGGGCGGCCGCCGGCGCCCGATGATGGAGCCATGCCTGGAGCGGACGCAGAGGTGCCGGTGCTGATCGTCGGCGGAGGGCCGGTCGGGCTCACCGCACGGGCGCTGCTGGACCGCTGGGGTGTGCCGTCCCTGCTGGTCGACAAGCACCGCGAGCTGTCACCGTTCCCCCGGTCCCGCCTGGTCAACGTGCGGTCCATGGAGATCTTCCGGCGGCTCGGGGTCGCCGACAGGATCACGGCGGACGCGTTCGCACCCACGTACGGGCGGGTGCGCTTCCGGGACACCCTGTGCGACCCCGACTTCGCCAGTGCCGCGATGGTCGGGGTGCGCGCCGCGGTCCCCGAGAGCCCGGTCGTCGGCGTGGTCACCTCGCAGGACCGGCTGGAGCCCGTCCTGCTCGCCGCCGCCGGGGGAGAGGTGAGGTTCGGCACCGAGCTGGTCGACCTGGAGGAGGACACGGAGGGTGTCGTCGCCGTGCTCCTCGACGGCGAGCGCGGTGCGGAGACCCGCGTCCGGCCCCGGTACCTGGTAGCCGCCGACGGCGCGAACTCCACCGTCCGCGAGCGCCTGGGCATCGCCACCACCGGTCCCGGAGCGCTCGGCGACTACGCCACCGTCGTCTTCGACGCCGACCTGGCCCGCTGGTGCGCAGACCAGCCCGCCGGGGTCTACTTCACCGCGTTCGGCACCTTCACCCCGCTCTACCCGGACGGCGGCTGGGCCTGGTTCGGTGCCACCCCCGACGGCACCGGGTCGGCCGACTGGTCCGCCCGCGTCTCGCACGCGCTCGGTCCCGCCGCTGGTGTACGGGCCGACGTGGTGCGGGTCCAGCACTGGTCGATGAGCGCGTACGTCGCCGAGGGCTTCCGGCGCGGCCGGGTCCTGCTGGCCGGCGACGCCGCGCACGCGGTCCCGCCGGTCGGCGGCCTCGGCATGAACGCCGGCGTCGCGGACGCGCACAACCTGTCCTGGAAACTGGCCGGCGTGCTGCAAGGCTGGGCCGAACCCGCCCTGCTGGACACGTACGAGGCCGAGCGCCGGCCGGTGGCCCGCGAGACCCTCCGCCAGGCGGTCGCCAACACCCACCTCCTGCTCCAGGTGCAGGACCTGCGCAAGGAGCAGTTGCGCAGCGGCTCCTCGGCGCCGGTCGAACTTCCCTGGTCGGAACGGTACTTCGCACAGCTCGGCCTGGTGCTCGGCACCGCGTACGACTCCGCGGCCGTCCTCGGCGACGGCGACGGCGGTGGCCGTCGCGACGGTCGGTCGGAGGCTCCCGGCACCGAGTACGTGCCCACCGCACAGCCGGGCCACCGCATGCCCCACCACTGGCTCACCCCGGACCGCTCCACGCTCGACGCGCTGGGCGAGTGGTTCACGGTGCTCACCCCAAACCCCGGCCGCTGGCGGCGGCACGGCACCGCCCGCCGGCCGTTGCGCGTCGAGCCGCTGTCCGGCGATCACGCCGACCGGTACGGCCTGAGCCCGCACGGCGGTGCGCTGCTCATCCGCCCCGACGGCCACATCGCCGCCCGCTGGGACGAACCCCCGCCGGCAGGCTCGGCCTTGCGCGACGCCCTGACCGCCGTCACGACGTGCGCGGCGGGGCGGTGCTCTCCCTGACCACCAGGCGGGCCGGGACGAGATCGGTGCCGGGGCGGGAGTCGTCGCCGGTGCGGAGCCGGCGCAGCACGCCCTCCACACAGCGGCGGCCGACCTCGGCGAAGTCCTGGTGGACGGTGGTGAGGGGCGGGATGAAGAAGGCCGCGTCCGGGGTGTCGTCGAATCCGACCACACTGATCTCCGCGGGCACGGACCGGCCCCGTTCGTGGAAGGCGCGCAGCAGGCCCAGGGCCATCTGGTCGTTGGCCGCGAACACGGCGGTGCAGTCCGGCTCCTCGGCGAGCGCGAGCCCCGCCGCGTAACCGGACTCGGCCGACCAGTCGCCGCGCAGGGGCGCCGGAACCGGGCACCCCGCCTCCGCCAGCACCGCCCGCCAGGCCTGGGCACGGCGCTCGGCCGCGTACGAGGACTCGGGACCCGCCACGTGCCACACCGTCCGGTGGCCCAGGCCCAGCAGGTGCCGTACGGCCCCCCGCGCGCCGTCGGCCTGGTCCGTGTCGACCACGCTGTAGCGGTCCCCGGCGTCCGAGTCCACGACCACCACATGGACCCCGGGCGGCAGTTGCACGGTGGCGGTGTCCAGCAGATGGATCTCCATGATGACGATGACGGCGTCCACCGCCAGCTCGCCCATCCGCGTGAAGGCGCCCAGCACGTTGTCCTGCGTGGCCACGTCGATGGGGATGAGGGTGATCGCGTAGCCCTCGGCCGCGGCATGCGTGGCGATCGCCTCGACGGTACGGCTGCTGCCCGTGGAGGAGAGGCTGAACAGGATCACGCCGATGGTGTTGAACCGGCCGTAACGCAGGGCACGGGCGGCGCTGTTGGGTCGGTAGCCGAGCTCCCGCATCGCGGCCAGCACCTGCTCGCGGGTGGAACTGACCACCCCGGCGTGTCCGTTGGAGACCCGTGAGACCGTCTGCGAGGAGACACCGGCGAGTTCGGCGACGTCCGCCATGGAGACACGCTGCTTGCGGCGCCCGCCGGGCACCCCGGAACCGCCCCGCCGCGCCCCGCCCGCGGCCGGCGCGACCGGCTGCTCCGGCTCGTTCAGGACCATCGCCCCACCCCTCAAATCTCCTTCATGCGCGGGAAGTCGGGACCGGGAATCTTGACGGCCCGAGGAGCGGGTGCCACGATTCCGACGCTTTCGAGTTTACGTAAACATCGCCCCGTGACCAGCCCCGGCGGAGATCCCGCGGGCACGGCCGCGGAGGAGATGTTCACGTGAACATGCCGCGTCGATGTTTACGTAAACACGCGGTCGGGCCCGCGGGCCCCTGCGTCGAGCCGCCGTCTTCCGAAAGGGCACGTTGATGCGCAAGACCCCCGCCAGAACCCGGATCGCCCCCCGCACCCGCGCCGCCCTCGCGGCGGTCGCGATCGCCGCGGTCGGCGCCACGACCCTCACCGGCAGCCCCGCCGCCGCCTCCGCCGCCGCACCGGGCCACGGCACCAGCCAGTTCAAGGGCGTCAACTGGGCCGACCCGCGCGACAACTACGCCGACGACCCCGTGGTCCTCTCCGGCCTGTCGCTCTCCGACAGCTACGCCCAGACCTATGCCAAGGCCACCAGGGTCATCGCGGCCTTCCGCGCCAACCTCGGCGCCAACACCGTACGGCTGCCCATCAACCCGTACACGGTCAACGGCTCGTACTGGAAGTCGTACCGAGGGGTCATCGACGCGGCCTCGGCGCAGGGCTTCAAGGTGATCGTCTCCTACTGGGAGGGCACCGGCGCCAACAAGGACGGCTTCATCGACGACGAGGCCACCTACTGGCCCATGTGGAACACCGTCGTGAAGGCCTACCGGCACGACCCGCACGTCTACTTCGAGCCGATGAACGAGCCGCACGGCTACACCGACGCCGAATGGGCCGACATCGCGGCGAAGTGGCTGGCGACCTACCCGTCGGTCCCGCACGACCGCGTCTTCGTCAGCGGCGCCGGCTACAACGACCACGTCACCACCGTCTGCGCCGACCCGCGCCTGAAGGGCACCTACCTCTCCCTCCACCACTACGGCTTCTGGAAGAGCTACGCCACCTACGACCAGTGGGTGGCCGACCTGAAGGAGCGGCTCGGCGACTGCGCCGACCGCACGGTCGCCGACGAGTTCGGCGCCCCGATGACGACGGGCCTCGACTACGACAAGCCCGCTCCCGACGACAACTCCGTCAACTTCATCCAGGCCGACACGGACACCTTCCGCAAGCTCGGCATGGGCTCGGTGTACTGGCCCGGTCTGCGCACCGACGACACGTACTCGATCCAGAAGCTGATCGGCGACGCGTCCCGCCCCTGGCTGGCCACCACCAACCAGTCCGGCGCCGACCGCCTCGCCTGGGCCTGGGGCCGCGGCAGGCCCGTCGCCGGCTGACCCACCGGACGACGGCCGCGGCACCCACGGGCACCGCGGCCGCCGTCCGGCGGCGGGTCGGGGTTCCCTGCCTGCCGACCGCTTCGAGTTGCTGCGGTAGGCAGGTCGGGGTCTGCCGAAGCGAGGGGAGCAAGGTCGTGATCGAGTTCCAGGACCGGGGCGAGGACGGCGAACTGCGCATGGGCCATTGCGAGGTTCAGACCGTCGACGGCGAATGCCAGGCCTGGAGCGACCCGTTGCCCGGGTAGGGGTCCCGGTGGCGGGAGGGAGCCGTCCGGCTCACGACGACGGCGGTGCGCCTGCGGGTCGGTCGGTGGTGGCGTCGAGGGTGCGCAGGTAGGTCAGGGCGGGGCGGCCGGAGAGCACGCTCTCGCCGGTGACGGTGAATCCGGTCCTGGCCAGCACGGCCCGGGACGCCGTGTTGCGCACGGCGGCGGCGGCCCGCAGGGTGGTCAGCCCGTAGGTGCCGGCGGCGCGTCGGCACACCTCCCGTACGCCCCAGGTGGCGAGTCCCCGCCCGGTGACCCGCTCGGCGATCCGGTACCCCAGGTCGGCGCCGCCGTCCGCGACGTCCACCAGATTGACCCGCCCCAGCACCTCGCCCGCCGCGTCGACCAGCACATGGAAGTAGCAGGTCCCGGCCTCCTGCTCGGCCAGCAGCGCCTGGTGCCGCTCGCCGAACCGGGCGAAGTACTCGTCGCCGCGGTCGGGGATGGACGCCGCGAAATAGGCGCGGTTCTCCAGTTCGAAGGCGAGCAGTGCCGGGGCGTGGTCCGCGCGGAGCGACTGGAGTTCGGGCATGGGGAGGACGGTAGGCACTCCGGCCGTTCGCCCGCCAGCGCATTATTCCTTGCGCAGGTCCTTCACCCGGCGGAGTTTGCCGAGCGAGCGCTCCAGCGTCTCCGGTTCGACGACCGCGACCTCCACGGTGACCCCGACACCGTCCTTGACGCCCTGGGCGATGATCCGCGCCGCGGCCTCGCGGTCGGCGGGGCCGGCGTCGGGCCGTGCCTCCACCCGGACCGTCATGTGGTCCATGCGTCCGCGCCGGCTGATCTGGATCTGGAAGTGCGGGGCCACCCCCGGCGTCCGCAGCACGATCTCCTCCACCTGGCTGGGGAAGACGTTGACCCCCCGAAGGATGATCATGTCGTCGGACCGGCCGGTGATCTTCTCGATCCGGCGGAACCCGGGACGCGCCGTGCCGGGCAGCAGCCGGGTCAGGTCCCGGGTGCGGTAACGGATGATGGGCAGCGCCTCCTTCGTGAGCGAGGTGAAGACCAGTTCGCCGCTCTCGCCCTCCGCCAGCACTTCGTCGGTCAGCGGATCCACGACCTCCGGGTAGAAGTGGTCCTCCCAGACGTGCAGCCCGTCCTTGGTCTCCACGCACTCCTGCGCGACCCCGGGGCCGATGACCTCGGACAGCCCGTAGATGTCGACCGCGTGGATGTCCATGCGCTCCTCGATCTCGCGGCGCATCTCCTCCGTCCACGGCTCCGCGCCGAAGATGCCGATCTCCAGCGAGGTGGAGCGCGGGTCGACGCCCTGGCGCTCGAACTCGTCGAGCAGGGTCAGCATGTAGGACGGCGTGACCATGATGATCTCGGGCCGGAAGTCCTGGATGATCTGCACCTGGCGCGCGGTCATGCCGCCGGAGGCCGGGATCACCGTGCAGCCGGCGCGTTCGGCGCCGTAGTGGGCGCCCAGGCCGCCGGTGAACAGGCCGTAGCCGTAGGAGACATGGACCTTGTGCCCCGGACGCCCACCGGCGGCCCGGATGGAACGGGCGACGACGTCCGCCCACATGGACAGGTCGTTGTCGGTGTAGCCGACCACGGTGGGACGGCCGGTGGTGCCGCTGGAGGCGTGCACGCGGCGCACCTCGGACATCGGCACGGCGAACATGCCGAAGGGGTAGGTGTCCCGCAGGTCCGCCTTGGTCGTGAAGGGGAAGCGGGCGAGGTCCGCGAGGGTGTGGCAGTCGTCCGGACGCACGCCGGCCGCGTCGAACTTCTTGCGGTACAGCTCCACGTTGTCGTACGCGTGCCGCAGTGTCGTGCGCAGCCTGGTGATCTGGAGGGCCTCGACCTCCTCGCGGGACATCCGCTCGGCCTCGTCCAGCAGGGCCTCGGGGAGCGGCTCTCCCCGGCGGGTGCCCCCGGGCCCGGGCGCGATCACTTCGCTGCTCATTGCGGCTCCTCGTCCTGTGTGCGGAGGGTGCGACTGCGGCCGCGGAACTCCGCGATCACCTCGTCGCCGCGCACGACACTCACGTCGTAGACACCGCTGCGGCCGAACCGGACCCGCTCCCGCGCGGTGGCGACGAGCACATCGCCCTCGTAGGCGGGCGCGACGAAGTCGATGTCGGCGCCGGCGGCGACCGTCACCGGCCCGTGGCTGTTGCAGGCACAGGCGAACGCCGTGTCCGCGAGCAGGAACACATGCCCGCCGTGGGCGATCCGGTGCCCGTTGACCTGCGAGGCGGTGACGGTCATCCGCAGCACGGCCGTCCCTTCGCCGTGCTCCAGCAACTCGATCCCCAGCCGCCGGGACGCCTCGTCCGCGGCGAACATCGTCTCGACGGGGCCAGGCGTCGTGCCGGGTACCTGGGTCGTCATTTCCACCACCTTGTGAACCGACCGAACATTCGGTTAGCGTGCGGCGTGGTCAAGTAATCCAGCAACACACCTGCATGTCAAGAGAGGGACCGCGGGCCACACACGTGCCCGCGCCACCCCGTCCGTCGCCCTCTTCGTCACCGGCCGCCGCGCCGTCCCGCGGCCGCGGCGCCCCGTGCACCCCGAAGCCGAGGAGACCGCCCGATGCCCGACGTCTACCTGATCGACGGGGCCCGCACCCCGCAGGGCCGCTACGGCGGCGCCCTGGCCTCCGTTCGCCCCGACGACCTCGCCGCCCTCGTCGTCGGCGAGGCCGTCCGTCGCTCCGGCGCCCCCGGCGAGGCGGTGGACGAGGTCGTCCTGGGAGCCGCCAACCAGGCGGGCGAGGACAACCGGGACGTGGCCCGGATGGCGGTGCTGCTCGCCGGGCTGCCGCACACCGTGCCCGGCTACACCGTCAACCGCCTCTGTGCCTCGGGCCTCACGGCAGTGGCCTCGGCCGCCCAGACGATCCGCGCCGGCGAGGCGGACCTCGTGGTCGCCGGGGGAGTGGAGTCCATGACCCGGGCGCCCTGGGTGACGGAGAAGCCGGGCACCCCGTGGGCCAAGCCGGGGCAGGTGCACGACACCGCCCTGGGCTGGCGGTTCACCAACCCGCGCTTCACCGCCGCCGACCGGGAAGTGCCCGCGGACGCCGGACCCGAGGCGGTCAGGGTCACGCTGTCCATGGGCGAGACCGCGGAGGAGGTCGCCGCGCTCGACGGCATCACCCGCGCCGACTCCGACGCCTTCGCGCTGCGCAGCCACCAGCGGGCGGTGGCTGCCCAGGAGGCGGGCCGCTTCGACCGCGAGATCGTGCCGGTACCGGTGCGCGACGGCGAGGTCACCCGGGACGAGGGCCCCCGCCCCTCGACCACCCTGGAGAAGCTGGGCTCCCTGCGCACCGTCTTCCGCGCGGACGGCATCGTCACGGCGGGCTCCTCCTCGCCGCTGTCCGACGGCGCGGCCGCCCTGGTGGTCGCCGGCGCCGAGGCGGTCGAGCGGTACGGCCTCACCCCGCGGGCCCGGATCGTCGCCTCGGCCTCCGCCGGTGTGCAGCCCAACCTCATGGGCCTCGGCCCGGTCCCCGCCACCGAGAAGGCCCTGGCCCGGGCCGGCTGGCAGACCGGCGACCTGGACGCCGTGGAACTCAACGAGGCGTTCGCCGCCCAGGCACTGGCGGTGATCCGCCGCCTCAAGCTCGACGGGGGCAAGGTCAACGCCGACGGCGGCGCCATCGCCCTCGGCCATCCGCTCGGCTGCTCCGGCGCCCGCATCCTGCTCACCCTGCTCGGTCGCCTCGAGCGCGAGAACGGCCGCCGCGGCCTGGCCACGCTCTGCGTAGGAGTTGGCCAGGGCGTCGCACTCCTTGTGGAGCGGGTGTGATCACTGCACCGCCTTCACTGTCGAAGGCCGAACGAACCGGGCGAGTAGCCGGCGGCCCGTGCTGCCGGGCTTGACCCCAACTTCTCGACGTGCGGCTCGCCGTCGCCGAGTACCTGCACGCGACCCTCGGCGAACTCGGACACAGGACGGGGCGGGGCTTCTGTACGCGGTGATCGCGGCGGGCCGCGGTGCCTGTCCGCGGCACCCGGCCCCCGCGCTGCTGACTGCGCTGATCGGCCCAGACCCTTGCCAGACCGGGTAGGGCGCACCTTATGATGAACCGAACGAATGGTCGGTTGGGAGTTGGTGGAGATGACTGAAGCGGCCGGAAGGGACGCCGAGCACGATCTGGAGTCCCATTTCGAGACGACGATCTCGCGGGACCAGCGGATCGAGCCGCGCGACTGGATGCCGGAGGGCTACCGCAGGACGTTGATCCGGCAGATCGCCCAGCACGCGCACTCGGAGATCATCGGGATGCAGCCGGAAGGCGAGTGGATCACCAGGGCGCCCTCGCTGCGCCGCAAGGCGATCCTGTTCGCCAAGGTCCAGGACGAGGCCGGCCACGGCCTGTACCTGTACTCGGCCGCCGAGACCCTGGGCATCGACCGTGCGGAGCTCACCGAGCGTCTCCTCGAAGGCCGCCAGAAGTACTCTTCGATCTTCAACTACCCGACGCTCAGCTACGCGGACGTCGGCGTCATCGGCTGGTTCGTGGACGGCGCGGCCATCTGCAACCAGGTGCCGCTGTGCCGCAGCTCCTACGGCCCCTACGCGCGCGCGATGGTGCGGATCTGCAAGGAGGAGTCCTTCCACCAGCGGCAGGGCTACGAACTGCTGATGACCATGATGCGCGGCACCGACGCCCAGCGGGAGATGGTGCAGGACGCCGTGGACCGCTGGTGGTGGCCGTCCCTGATGATGTTCGGCCCGCCCGACGACGACTCGCCCAACTCCGCCCGGTCGATGGCCTGGAAGATCAAGCGGCACAGCAACGACGAACTGCGGCGCCGCTTCGTCGACATGACCGTGCCGCAGGCGGCCAGGCTCGGCGTGACCCTGCCCGACCCCGAGCTGCGCTGGAACGAGGAGCGCGGCCACCACGACTTCGGCACCCCCGACTTCTCCGAGCTGAAGGAAGTCATCAGCGGCAACGGCCCGTGCAACGCGCAGCGCATGGAGCGCCGGCGGACCGCCCACGAGGAAGGTGCCTGGGTGCGTGCGGCCGCCAGTGCCCACGCCGCCAAGCAGGCCGCCCGAGCCCGCGAGGAGACAGTGGCATGAGCGACACCGGGAACTGGCCCCTGTACGAGATCTTCATCCGGGGCAAGCGCGGCCTCAACCACGTCCACGTCGGCTCGCTGCACGCCGCAGACGACCAGATGGCCCTCACCCACGCCCGCGACCTGTACACCCGCCGCAACGAGGGCGTCAGCATCTGGGCCGTGCGCTCCGAGCACATCGCCGCCTCCACCCGGGACGAGAAGGACCCCTTCTTCGACCCGAGCGCCGACAAGGTCTACCGCCACCCGACCTTCTACGACATCCCCGACGATGTCCCGCACATCTAGGAGCCGGTGATGAGCGACGACGACCACGTCTACCTGAGCCTGGCCGAGGGCCACGACGACAGTGACGCCCGCTGGGCCTTCGGCACCGGCTTCGAGGACCCGCTGTACGGCGTCGACACCGCCGTACCCGAGGGCGTCGACGCGGCCGCACTGGCCGACCTGTGCCTGGCGCTCGGCGACGACGCGCTGGTCCTGGCCCAGCGGCTCGCCGAATGGGTCACCCGCGCTCCCGAGCTGGAGGAGGAGGTGGCACTGGCCAACATCGGGCTCGACCTGCTGGGCCAGGCCCGCCTGCTCTACTCCCGCACCGGCCAGACCGACGGCACCGGCCGCGCGGAGGACGCCTACGC
This sequence comes from Streptomyces sp. NPDC028289, assembly GCF_055565975.1. NCBI lineage: Bacteria > Bacillati > Actinomycetota > Actinomycetes > Kitasatosporales > Streptomycetaceae > Streptomyces > Streptomyces sp. NPDC028289. The sequence continues at coordinate 716,751 of NZ_JBVHTI010000006.1, forward strand.
GTACTTCCGCGACGCCGCCGACTTCCGCAACGTGACCCTCACCGAACTCCCCAACGGCGACTTCGCCTTCTCCGTCCTGCGGCTCCTGGTGTTCGCCAGCTGGCGGCTCGCCCACTTCACCGAACTGGCCTCCGCGCCCGACCCGGTGCTCGCGGCGATCGCGGCCAAGGGCGTGAAGGAGCTCACCTACCACCGCCAGTACGCCGCCGAGTGGGTCGTACGCCTGGGCGACGGCACCGAGGAGTCGCATGCGCGGATGCTGACGGCCCTGGAGGCGCAGGCCCCGTACTGGGAGGAGGTGTTCGCCGCCCACGACGTGCGTGACGCGGTGCTGGCCGACCTCCGCCAGGTCCTCGACGCGGCCGGACTCCCCATGCCGAGCGTCCCGCCACTGTCCGGCCGGGGCCGCGAAGGCGAGCACACCGGTCATCTCGTCCCGCTCCTAGCCGAGTTGCAGAGCGTGGCCCGCGCCCACCCGGAGGCGACATGGTGACCGTTCTGACCGACGCCCGGCTGGCCCGGCACATCGCCGAACAGGTACCGGACCCGGAACTCCCCATGCTCACCCTCGCCGACCTCGGCGTGCTGCGGGACGTCACCGTCGAGCCGGACGGCACGGTGGTCGCCGACCTCACCCCGACCTACTCGGGCTGCCCCGCCATGGCCGAGATGCGGGCCGGGGTCGCCGCCCGGCTGCGGGACGCCGGTTTCGGCCGCGTGGAGATCCGCACGGTCCTCGACCCGCCCTGGACCAGTGACTGGATCACCCCCGAAGGGCGCCGCAAACTGGCCGAACACGGCATCGCACCGCCCAACGCCGCGCCCCGGCGCCCCGCCGGTCCCGTCCCGCTGGACCTGTCGCCGACCCGGCGCACGGTTCCGTGTCCCCGCTGCGGATCGGCCGCCACCGAGGAGACCTCCCGGTTCGCGGCCACCTCCTGCAAGGCGCTGTGGCGCTGCCTCAGCTGCCGGGAGCCGTTCGAGTACGTCAAGGAGATCTGATGGCAGAGCTGACGGCACCGACCGCCGGTGCCCCCGCGACGACAGCACGCCGGCGCCGCCCTGCCTTCCACCCCCTGCGCGTCGCCGCGGTCCAGCCCCTGTGCGAGGACGCCGTCGCGGTCACCTTCGACATCCCCGCGGACCTCACCGAGGAGTTCGCCTTCGGCCCCGGCCAGTCGCTCACCCTCCGCCGCGAGGTCGCCGGGCGCGACGAGCGGCGCTCCTACTCGATCTGCTCGCCGGCCGGCACCGCGCCCCGCATCGGCGTCCGCGAGGTGCCCGGCGGACTCTTCTCCTCCTGGCTGGTCCACGAGGTGCGTCCGGGCGACACCGTCGAGGTGATGGCCCCCACCGGAGCCTTCACCCCCGACCTCACGGTCCCCGGCCACCACGTGCTCGTCGCGGCCGGCTCGGGCATCACTCCCATGATGTCCATCGCCGAGTCGGTCCTCGCCGCCGACGGCCTCTCCACGGTGACGCTGTTCTACGGCAACCGCCGCACCGACACCGTGATGTTCGCCGACGAACTCGCCGACCTGAAGGACGAGTACCGCACCCGCTTCCACCTCGCCCACGTCCTCTCCCGCGAACCCCGCGAAGCCGAACTCCTCTCCGGCCGCCTCGACGGCGACCGCCTCGGCGCGCTCGTCGCGGGCCTGGTCGACATCGAGGGCGCCGACCACTGGTGGCTGTGCGGCCCGCACGGCCTGGTCCTCGACGCGCAGAAGGTCCTCGCCGGACTGGGCGTCCCGGCCGACCGGATCCACCAGGAGCTCTTCTTCGCCGACGAGCCGATCGAGCCCGTCCGCCACGAGGACGCGGTGGCGACCGGCCCGGCCAGCGAGGTCACCGTCACCCTGGACGGCCGCTCCACCACCGCCCGCCTCCCGCGCGAGCGCACCATCCTCGACTCCGCCGCCCGCATCCGCCCGGACCTCCCCTTCGCCTGCAAGGGAGGCGTCTGCGGGACCTGCCGCGCCCGCATCACGGACGGCGAGGCCGACATGCGCCGCAACTACGCCCTGGAACCCGCCGAGGTGGCCGCCGGCTACGTCCTGACCTGCCAGTCCTACCCGGTCTCCGAGTCGTTGACGGTCGACTACGACAGCTGACGGCCCCGGGCCTCCTCCCTCGCGACCTGCGGCAGGTCCGCCGGCAGGAGCCGTTCCCGGTTGCGCGCGACGTGGCGCCGCGGAGGGCCCGGCGCTCGCCGTCCGTCGACGTGCTCCCGGGGAACGCGCGGCCATGCCTACACGGTCGTCCCGTGGGTCATGCGCGCATGACCCTGCCGCCCGGGTCAGGAACCACCGCGCTCGCGCGGGATCTTCTGCCCGGCCTCGACCGCCACCGGCAGCCGGTTCTCGGCCGGCGGCAGCGGGCAGGTGGCCAGGTCCGTGTAGGCGCACGGCAGGTTCGCGGCACGGTTGAAGTCCAGGACCACCGTGCCGTCGGCGGCGGGCGGGCCGACGGCCAGGGACCGGTTGGCGGCGTAGGTGGTGACCCCGGAGGTCGCGTCGGTGAACAGCACCATCAGCCCGCCCGGACCGTGCCCGGGGAACGCGGTCAGGGACAGGTGCCGCCCCGCCAGCTCGAACTCGATCCGGCCCGGGGCGTCGTAGACGTGCTCGAGGCCCTCCACCGCGGCGCCCACCGTGGTCGGCCGCGGCTCGTCGAAGGGGACGTACCGGCCTGCCACGGCCCAGCGCGGGTCGGGGGCGTAGGCGGGGGTTCCGGTGAAGGCGGTGCGCAGCGGCGCGTCCGGGTGCCGGGGACGCACGATGTCGTTCCCGCCGCGCTTGGCGACCTCGATGACCGCGTCACCCCAGACCGCTTCGACACCGCTGCGCTCGGCAAGCACGCCGAAGCGGTGCTCGCCCCGCACCGGCGTCCCGTCGACGACCAGCTCCTCGCCGTCGTCCAGGGCGACGACGACCCCGTCCGGGCCGGTGCGCCAGGCACCCGGGGCGTCGGGGAAGCGCTGCGGTCGGTCGTCGAGCCAGTGCAGACCGGTGATGGCCAGGAACCCGTGCGGGGCGGAGATCCGGGCCTCCTGCGCGCGGTGCCAGTCCTGCCAGCTCTCGATGAAGACCTGGAGATCCGTCGTGGTGGCCTCAGTCGTCATGCGTCCTCTTTCGTCGGGCGAGGCTCTGCAACAGCCGTACCAGTCAGAACGGGGGCGAACGAACTCGCATTCCGGTCCATGTGTGACAGCTTCTTGTCAGTCATGTGTCACGGTCGCCCATGACGCCGGCCCCCAGGAGCTGCCGCCGGGGTGCGTGCCGCGAAAGGTCAACGGCAGGTTGACGGACGATCCTCGTGAGGCTGCCGCACCCGGTGCTCTCCTCAGTGGCCTCCGCCCATAGGCCCACCGGGGTCCCCCCACTTCGAGAGCAAGTACCGGATCGGGCAGGCCCTGCAGCGGGAGAGCGACGGCCGGACGATCGTCGCCCGACATGCCTCTACGCCAACATGCTCGGGGATGCCGAGAATCTGCGGGCCGATCGAATGGTCCCGCCGTATGCCGTCGACCGCCCGCTGCGGCAGGTGGCCCGCCAGGGCCTCGCGGCCGTGGTCGCCACAGCAGTCGATGACCGAGCCGGGCACCCGAAGTGGCGAGTCGATGGAAGCCGACCTGCGGCGGCAGGCGGGCGGCACCGGAGCGCCGGTCGGTGGGTCGGCGACGAGCGAGCTCGCCGAGGCCTTCGGGATTCCGTCAGCTGACGTAGTGCGCAGAACACGCCGTATCCCCACGGTGCCGACACCCTTGCGACCGCGAGCGGAAGTTGTCACGCTGGACGTTCGCACCGCTTGCTCCTGCTCTCACCACGGCGTTCGCGAGACCGCCGGCCCCGACCAGTCCCGGCTCGATACGTTCGTGCGCGCAGCTCTCCCTCCCGGCGCTGATGCGCGTACACCGCGCCCGAGCACCACAGCGACCGGCCGGTCAGCCGCCGCCTCACCTGTGGAGCACACCATGGACACGAGCGAGGAGGCCGCCCGCGGCCTGACCGACATCCAGGACTTCCTGTACCAGCAGGCCCATCTACGAGCGGCGCGCCGACGCGTCTCGGCCTTCGTCGCACGGGAGCCGGGGCTGACCCAGGAGCAGAAGTCGGACATCGAGCGCTGGTATCTCCAGGAACAGGCCTACGTGGCCCACATGGTGACGGAGCACATCGCCGCCAGCGTCAGCGCGGTGGAACAGCGGCACCACGCCCGCTTCGGACGGTGGCTGCGCGGCACACTGACCGCGATGCTCCTGGTCACCGCGGCGATGGCTCTGTGCGTCACCGTGGTGCTGGTCGGCGCGTCGTAGGCGCTACTTCTGTCCGGCGAGCCAGTCGGCGAACCTGACCTCGCCGAGGTCCGCGTCCGGGCCCGGCAGGAGCGTGTCCTGCTGGAGCTCGGCGCCCCAGTACGTCGCCCGCGGGTCCGTGACGATCTTGCGGGGGTCGTCCTGGGCGGCGAGACCCATCCGGATGAACTCCTCCAGTTCGAAGCTCTCCGGGCCGCCGGTCTCCAGCACGCCGTTCACCGGGGCGCCCACCGCGGCGCGGCCCACGGCCGCTGCCACGTCGTCGGAGACCATCGGCTGGATCCGGCCCGCGGGCAGGCGCACGGTGTCACCCTCGGTGACCCCGTCGGCGAGCCCCTTCGCGAACTCGAAGAACTGGGTCGCGTGGACGATGGAGTAGGGGATGCCGGACGTCTTGATCAGTTCCTCCTGGGCCTGCTTGGCCCGGAAGTACCCGCTGCCCTGGAGCCGGTCGGTGCCCACCACGGACAGCGCCACATGGTGCCGCACGCCGGCCTCGGCCTCCGCCCTCAGGAGGTTGGCGGTGGAGGCGCGGAAGAAGTCCATGACGGCCTGGTCCTCGAACGAAGGGGAGTTGGACACGTCGACCACGACCGACGCGCCCTCCAAGGCCTCGGCCAGGCCCTCGCCGGTAAGGGTGTCGACGCCGGTGCTCGGCGCGGCGGCGACCGCCTCGTGGCCCTGCTCGCCGAGCCCGCGGACCAGCTTCGAGCCGATGAGTCCGGTGCCACCGATCACTACGACCTTCATGACGGAATTCCTCTCGGGATCTCTCCGGTGCTTCCGTCAGAAGAGACCGGACAGCCCTCTCACGTGTGACACGCGGTCCGGGAAACCGGGGGAACGGGTGCCTCACCCGTCCAGCGACGCCACGTAGGGAGCCAGCTTGGCGGGGTTCATCACCCACAGGAGCCGTTCGATGCCGCGCTCGGACACGTCGGCGGTCAGCAGGGCCACCGCGGTCCCCGAGGCGGAGACCAGGACGGCCGGCCTGCCGTTGGCCTCGACCCAGCGCACCTGGGCCTGCGGCCAGAAGCGCGGGGCGAAGGCGACGAGGTACCGGGAGACGTGCGGCAGCCCGGACACCGGGATCCGCGACGCCCCGCGCACGCCGCCCCCGTCGGCGTAGCTGACCACGTCCTCGGTGAGGATCTCCTCCAGCACCGACAGATCACCGTTCTGCGCGGCGGCGAGGAACACCTCGAGGAAGCGCCGGTGCTCGGCGGAGCCGACCGGCTCCCTGCGCTCCGCCGCCATCCGCTTGCGGGCCCGGCTCACCAGCTGCCGGGCATTGGCCTCGCTGGTCTCCACGATGTCCGCGATCCGCCGGTACGTGTAGTCGAACGCCTCCCGCAGCACGTACGCGGCCCGCTCCACCGGATTCAGCTTCTCCAGCAGGAAGAGCACCGCCATCTCCAGCGCCTCCGCGCGCTCGGCGCCCAGCTGCGGATCGAGGCTCGTGTTCACGGGCTCGGGCAGCCAGGGCCCGACGTACGACTCCCGGCGCACCCGGGCCGACTGGGTGAAGTTGATCGCCAGCCGGGTGGTCACCGTGGCCAGGAAGGCGGTCGGCTCGTGGACACCGGCACGGTCGGTGCTCTGCCACCGCAGCCACGCCTCCTGGAGGATGTCCTCGGCCTCCACGGCGCTGCCGGTCACGCGGTAGGCGATACCGAAGAGCTGCGGACGCGCCGCGACGAAATCCTTCGTCGCCCGGTCGAGGGAGTCGGCGTGGTCACCGGCGCGCATCCATGTCCTCCAGGGTCGGACCAGCATGCTACAAGCCGGTCCGGCTTCGGCCGGTGCAGGGCCGGCCGGGTGTCGCCGGCCCTGGAAGGCTCCGGAAGGCCCTGGCCTTCACAGGGCCTCGGAGGCCCTCGAAGGTCAAGGACAGGGCGGCAGCCGGTAAAGGCGCGGGCAGGTACCGGTGATGTCGGACTGATGCCTGACATGTGATGGCCAGGTGGTCATGTGGTGTTCATGTGGCAGCAGTTGGGCTGGGCAAGGGTGCGGTCGTTGTCTGCTCAGCTGCTCGTCGGGAGGGCGTCATGACCACACACACAGAGTCGACAGAGGACAGATCGGCGGAGGGCCAGGAAGGGCTCAGCCGTCGTCACGCGCTGGGCCTGCTGGGGACCGCCGGGGCGGGCGCGGCCGCCACCGGTCTGCTGGGAGCGGGTACGGCTCAGGCCGCCCCGCTCGCCGCCCCGGCCTTCCACCTCACCGCGGACTCCTCCGGCGCGCCCCCCGTCCAGGGCCTGCACCTGACCTTCGGGGCGGACCCGCGCACCCAGATGACGGTGTCGTGGATCACAGACCGTCCGGTGACCAAGCCCGTCGTGCGCTACGGCACCCTGGAGCACGGCTTCGGCTCCAGCAAGAAGGCCCAGACCGTCACCTACGTCGACGGCACCTCGAACCGCACCGTCTACGTCCACCACGCCCTGCTGAAGGGGCTCACCCCGGACACGGACTACCTCTACCTCGCCACGCACGAGGGGGCGACCCCCGACAGCGGCACGTTCCGCACGGCCCCCCAGGGACGCCGGCCGGTCACCTTCACCAGCTTCGGCGACCAGTCCGCCCCGCAGGTCACCTGGGCGGCCGACGGATCCGTCGGCCTGGACGCCAACTCCACGCCCGCGACGAAGGACATCGTCACCGGCATCGAGCAGGTCGCCCCGCTGTTCCACCTCCTCAACGGCGACCTCTGCTACGCCAACCTGGACGTCGACCGGGTGCGCACCTGGAACAACTTCTTCACCAACAACACCCGTTCGGCGCGCTTCCGGCCCTGGATGCCGGCGGCCGGCAACCACGAGATCGAGAAGGCCAACGGCCCGCTCGGCCTCGGCGCCTACCAGGCGTACTTCTCGCTGCCCTCCACCGAGACCGACGCCGAACTCGCCGGCCTGTGGTACGCGTTCACGGCCGGTTCGGTGCGGGTCATCGTGCTGCAGAACGACGACAACTGCCTGCAGGACGGCGGCGACATCTACATCAGCGGCTACTCCGGCGGCCGCCAGCTCGCCTTCCTGGAGAAGGAACTGAAGGCGGCGCGTTCTTCGAAGGACGTCGACTGGGTGGTCGTGGCCATGCACCAGGTCATGGTCAGCTCCTCGGACGCCAACGGCGCCGACCTCGGCCTGCGCGAGAAGTACGGCCCGCTGTTCGACCGGTACGGCGTCGACCTGGTGCTCTGCGGTCACGAGCACAACTACGAGCGCTCGCTGGCCGTGCGCGGCGTGGTCAACGGGAGTGAGACGCTGACGCCCAACCCGGTCTCCCAGGCCACCGACGACATCGACGCCGACCTGGGCACCGTGCACATGATCCTCGGCGGCGGCGGTGTCTCGGGCACCACGAACCAGAAGTTCTTCAACGACGGCACCGGCAAGGTGATCACCGCCGTGTCGTCGACCGCCGGGTCCAACGGCAAGCGCACCTCCACCTACGTGAAGGAGCAGGCGGTCTGGGTGGGCGTCCGGGACGTCGAACACCCCTACGGCTTCGCCTCCTTCACCGTCGACCCCGGCCGGCACCCCGGTGACACCACCCGGATGCACGTCACGTACTACAACGTGAACAAGCCGAACGGCGAGCTGTCGGTCTTCGAGACCTTCAGCCTGCACCGCAAGCGCTCGGACGGCCACGCCGGCTGATCGGCGACCAGCGGAAACGCGGGCCGGGCGGCAACCGCCCGGCCCGCGCCGCGTTCCGGTTCGGTCGGGACGGAGGATTCCGCCGCCGGCGTGGCCGAAAACCCCGAACTCCCGTCGCCGCGACACGAGATCGCGGCGCGGCGCCCACTGGAAATACTTGGCTGAGCACAGATAAGCTCCCGGAAGGGGGCGAATGGGTGAAGAAGGCCGGACGCCGCCGCCGGAACCGTGGCGCCGTCACATCCGATCGATCCCACGGTCCGGCAACATGTCAAGCGTGTCGCTGTTCCGCCGGTTGACTGCCGCCCGGCGTGGACGTGCGTGGCAGTGTCCGGTGGTGCCGCAGTGATGTCGAGGTCAATCACTCCTGGAAGGAAGTGCCGTGGCACCGGTGCTGGTCGGACTCGAAGGTCTGCTGGCGGGGGAGCGCATCCCGGTCCTGGACACCCGCGTCACCTTTGGGCGCAACTCGGAGAACACCGTCGTCATCTCCAGCCTCAGCGTCTCCCGCTTCCACGCGGAGATCGTCTTCGACGAGGACAAGGGTTACGTACTGCGCGACCTGGAGAGCAGCAACGGCACGCTGGTCAACGGGGAGGAGGTGGAGTCGCGGCTGCTGCAGCCCGGTGACGAGATCACCCTGGGCGACCAGGAGTTCCGCTTCGAGGTGGCGGACGCCATGGAGACGCTGATGGCGCTCTCCCTGCCCCGCTCCGTCACGCACGCCGGGCAGCAGAGCGAACAGGGTCCCGTACTCAAGGTCACCGTCGCCGGCGGCGGCCCTGTCGGGCTGTCCCTGGCCCTGCTCCTCGAGCATTTCCTCGGACCCCAGGTGAAGATCACCGTCTACGAGGGCAGGTGGCGCAAGCAGGGCCGTACCGTCGTCTGGAAGGGACAGGACGAGGGCAACGTACGGCGCCAGCAGGTGGTCACCGTGCAGAGCCGCCAGTACCTCGCCTGGCCCGAGGAGGTACAGGCGCGCCTCTTCGACCCGGAGCACTACACGGAGATGTGGCCCTCCGGCCCGGACTCGGTCGGCGACCACAGCCCGCGCAACATGCGCATCGCCTACATCGAGGACCGGCTGCTGGAGCTGGCCAACGAGAAGCGGGACCGGATACGCCTCATACCCGCCCGGTTCGACGCGGCGCAGGAGCAGGAGGCGCTCGCCTCCCAGCACGTGCTCGCGATCTGCGACGGCGGCCGGTCGCGCACCCGGGACCACTTCGCCGCCCGGTTCGGCAAGGCCGACGAGTCGATCTACTCCCTCGACGGCCGCCACCTCCAGGACGTCGTCCTCGGCCTGCGCGTGAAGTCCGGCCTGACCGACCCCATGGCGGTCCTGCTGACGGTCGCCCAGAACCGCTTCCTGCTCAACTCGCTGCGCGGCGAGGGCTTCCTCAACATGCGGCTGACCGACGCCGAGGCGGCCGAGGTGATCGGCCTGGACCCGGTCCGGCGCGTCTTCGAGGAGTGCATCGCCTCCCGGCCGTGCCTGATGGACCGCGACCAGTACGGCGACTTCCAGTGCTCGACCCACGGCACGCTGTTCCTGCCCGCCCTGGTCAAGGGCTCGGCCCTGTGGCGGCGGGTGCAGGAGGGGCTGCTGCTGTACGGCGTCGAGGCCGACGACCTGTCGGCGGTCACCAGCTTCCGCCTGGACATGGTGCAACGCCCTCGTTTCTCGGCCGAGTTGCTGCCCCCCACCACCACCTCGCCGGGTACGTACGGCTTCCTCCTGGGCGATGCCGCCAACGCGATCCACTTCTGGCCGGGCCGCGGCCTCAACAGCGGCCTCGCCTCGGCCATCTCACTGGCTCGTTCCCTCAACGGGGCGTGGAACGGCAGGTCGTTCCGGGACGCGGACTTCCTCCGCCACGAGGCGGCGATGTCGATGCTGCAGTACCGGCACAAGAGCCGGGCCTGGAAGGCGATGGTCACCACCGACGACCGGGGCGTCACCTGGGCGATCAAGGACATCATCGGTCACGGCATCGACGGGATCCCCGAGGAGCCCGACCGCGAGGCCGACACCAAGACGCTGCTGGAGCGCATGCAGGCCATCCGCGACCGGCTGGCGCCCCGCCTGCCCGGAATGCCGGACGACGAGGCGATCCTGGAACGCCTGCGCACCCTGCAGCCCGCCACCCTGCGGATGCTCGTCCTCAGCGGTGCCTGGGACACGCTGACGATGGGCGGCGAGGAGGTCGACATCGACATCTTCTACGGCCAGGACTCGTCCGCGGCCGCCGCGGCCGTGGAGGCACTGGAACCGGCCGCCCAGGCCCAGTAGGCACCTCAGGCATCCCGCCCGCCGGACTGCCCGCCGGCGGGCGGTGCCTGCCTCCGCCCTTGTCAGGTGTGCGGGCGGTGGCCCTTCTCCTGACGGGGGTAGGTCTGGTCGTTCTGCGGGAGCGTCGGCCTGGGGAGGGTGGCGACCTCCTCCTGCGCCTTCGCCAGCTGCTCGGCGGTGTTGTGGGGGAGCCGCGGCGGGCGCGGGCGGGCGTCGCGGAAGCGGAAGGCCGTGGTGAGGTCGCCGAAGGTCCGCCGGCGCCAGTCGCTGACGTTGGGTTCCTCGACGCCGGTGAAGCGTTCGAGGAACTGGAGGGCGGAGGTGTGGTCGAAGGCCTCGGAGGCGACCCAGCCGCCGACGGTCCACGGGGAGACGATGATCGCGGGGACGCGGAAGCCACCGCCGATCGGCAGGCCCCCGACGAACTCGTGCCGCGTGCCGGCCGGCGGGGTCGGCGGCGCCACGTGGTCGAACAGGCCGTCGTTCTCGTCGTAGTTGAGGATGAAGGCGGTCTTCCGCCACACCTTCGGGTTCGACGCGATGGCCTCGATCTTCGACGCCACGTAGTCGGCACCCGCGGCCGGCAGGTGGTCCGGGTGCTCCGACTGGTAGCTGGTCGGGCAGATCCACGACACGGTCGGGAGCCGGTCGCCCCGTGCGTCGTCCTCGAACGTGCCGTGCGCCTGCGGCCGTACCCCCCGCTCGTACAGGTCGGAGCCGGGCCGCGCGTTCCTGAACGACGCGAACTGCTCCAGCAGGTTCGTGCCGTAGTCGTCCTCCTCCTGGTACACCTTCCAGCTGATCCCGGCGGCCTGGAGGCGCTCGGCGTACGTCGTCCAGCGGTACGGCGTGGGCGCCGTGTTGCTGATGACCGGGCCGCCCATCGCGCCGCCCGGGTCGATCGAGCCGGTCATCCACATCAGCCGGTTGGGCCAGGTCGGGCCGAACACCGAGCAGAAGTAGTTGTCGCAGATGGTGAAGGTCTCCGCGAGGGCGAACTGGAAGGGGATGTCCTCGCGGGTGTAGTAGCCCATCACGTAGGGGCCGTTGACGCCGTCGGCCTTGCGGTGGGCGGGCAGCCACTGGTCCATCTTGCCGTTGTTCCAGGCCTGGTGCTGCACGGACCAGGCGTGGCTGGTGGAGGGGATGGCCTGGGCGCTCGACCTGTGCGTGTCGAGGTGGAAGGGCAGCAGGTAGCCCTTGGGGTTGACGGCGTCGGGCTGGTAGAAGACGGACCGCCCGTCGGCCAGCTTCAGCGCGTGCGGGTCGGCGAAGCCGCGGACGCCGGAGAGAGTGCCGAAGTAGTGGTCGAAGGACCGGTTCTCCTGCATCAGCATGACGACATGCTCGATGTCGTGCAGGGAGCCGGTCCTCGGCGGCCCGGCGGCGACGGCCTTCTGGACGCTGGGCGGCAGGAGGGAGAGGGCCGCGGCGCCGCCGATCGCGCCGGCGGCGGAGCCCAGGAGTCTGCGACGGGTCAGTTCGGCCATGGCTGCTCCTTTCGCGGGCCCTCCGGCAGGAAGGCCTTTGCGGGAGTGACGGCAGACCCGGCCACGAGGACGGGCCGTCGTTCACTGTGGGCCCCGGGCGGTGCGGTGCGTCAGGTGCGGCTGGTGAACTCCGGGCCAACGCACGGAAGGAATTTACCGAGTCGTGACGTCCAAAATCCGCTGGACGCACGGGTGTTGCCGAACGTTGAAGAACGATGGCTGCTACAGGGACCAACGGCCTCCGGACGGCGCGCAGCGCAGTGTGGATACGGCCGGTGACGGCGGACCCCATGACGGGCGCTCAGTACTCCTTGTTCGCTGCCGCGCATCTCCCCGCAGGTCCGGCGCGGCGTCGGCCGCCCCGCGCAGGTCGTCGGCCACCGATTCTTGATCCATGTTTTACGTGCCCCGGGGAACTGGAACCCGTGCTGGAGGAGTCTGACGGACAGTGGGGCCTGTCGAGGCCGCGGAGCGAGACGAGTGAGTGGGGCAGGGCGTGGGACGGCGCAAGGGCGGCATAGGTATCGCAGTCGGTACGGTCGCAATGCTGGTGGGTGTGACCGCCTGTGGCGGCGGGGGCGGCAGCGACAAGGCGAGCGGGGACGACGCGAAGGCGTCCGGGAAGCCGAGCGCGAGCGCCTCGCCCAGTCCCACGAAGCCCGCGGGCCCGCCGATGCTGCTGGACACGATCACCCCGCAGACGGGCACCACGGTCGGTGTGGCCATGCCGATCTCGGTGATCTTCACGAACCCGGTGGCGGCGAAGGCCCGGGCCGACGTCGAGAAGCACATGAAGGTCAGCACCTCGCAGCCGGTGGTCGGCGCCTGGCACTGGATGGGCGACCGGCGCGCAGACTGGCGGCCGAAGACGTACTGGCCCTCCGGCACGAAGGTGAAGATCGACGCCGACATGACGGGCGTCAGCAACGGCAACGGACGCTACGGCGTGCACGGCTACACGCACACCTTCACGATCGGCGACGACGTGCGGGCGGACGTCTCGGTGACCGGCCACACCATGAAGGTGACCCGCAACGGCCAGACGGTACGCACCCTGTCGATCAACGCGGGCAGTGCGCAGTATCCGACGTGGGACGGCACGATGGCCGTCATCGACAAGCAGGAGAAGGTCCACATGACCTCCTGCAGCGTCGGCATCAGCTGCGACAAGGGCAGCCCCAACTTCTACGACCTGACGCTGCCGTGGGACGTCCACCTCACCCAGTCGGGAACCTACGTGCACTACTCGACCGGCGACCCCAACCCGGGCAGCGGCAGTGCCCGCGGTTCGCACGGCTGCGTCCACCTGTCCCTGTCGGACGCCAAGTGGTTCTACGGCCAGGTCAAGCAGGGCGACCCCGTCACCATCACCGGCTCGCCCCGGGGCAAGGCCCCGGCCGACAACGGCTACGCCGACTTCAACCTGGGCTGGGACCAGTGGCTCACGGGCAGCGCGTCAGGAGAGCAGACGTCCACGGCGCTCTGACCCGCGGGGGGAGGGCAGCCGGTTCTCCTGCGGGAGGGGCGGCGGGCCCTCCCGCCGGGGCCGGCCGAGGACGACCCCGGCCAGGACCAGGACGAGTCCGCACAGTTGCTGAACGGTCAGCACCTCTCCCGCGACCGCCGTGCCGAGCAGGACGCCCGTGACGGGGTTGAGCAGTCCTATCAGCCCGACCGTTCCGGCGGGCAGGTGCCGCAGCCCGGTGAACCAGGCGACGAACGCCAGCGCGGTGGCGATCAGCGAGACGTAGCCGAACGCGAGAAGCGCCGGTGCGGACAGCGCGGGCGGCGGGCCCTCGACCACCGCGGCGACCGGGAGCAGGAAGAGGCCTCCCGCCGTGAGCTGCCAGGCGGTCGAGGCCAGCACGTCGGTTCCGGCGCTCCACCGCTTGGTCAGGACGTGCCCGAAGGCCGACACCAGCATGGCGGCGGCGGAGGCCAGGACTCCCGGGAGGCTCGTGCCCTCCACTCCGGTGAGCAGCATGAGGCAGACCCCGCCGAGTCCGAGCACGGCACAGGCCAGTTGGGCGGCCCGGGGCCGCTCGGACACCAGGGGCCAGGCCATGAGCATCATCGTCAGCGGGGACACGGCCATGACGGTCGAGGCGACGCTCGTCGGAAGCAGCTGGGAAGCCGCGTAGACGAGGACGAAGAACACGCTCATGTTGAGCAGCCCGAGCACCGCGGACCGCCACCACCACGCGCCGCGCGGCCGCTGCCTGCGCAGGGCCAGCAGGACGAGCCCCGCGGGCAGCGCCCGCAGGGCGGCCCCGTAGAGGGGGAGGTCGGCCGGCAGGAACTCGTGTGTCACGTAGTAGTTGGCACCCCAGGCCACCGGCGCGACCGCGGTGACCGCCACCCAACGCGAATTAGCTTCCATGGAAGCCAATATAACTTCCCGGGAAGGTATTGTGGATACATGAAGCACGGTGAACCCATCGACCGCGTGGCCCGCATCCAGGCCGACTGGCGCCGCGAGCGGCCCGACGTCGACATCGGCCCGCAAGGGGTGATCGGCCGGCTGCACCGTCTGGCCGGCCGGCTCACCGAGGAGCTCTGTCTCGTCTACGGCCGCTACGGCCTCGGCGAGGGGGAGTTCGACGTCCTGTGCGCCCTGCGCCGTGCGGGGGAGCCCTACGAGCGGGCACCGGGCGAGCTTGCCGCGCACACCATGGTCACCACCGGCGCGATGACGAAGAGGATCGACCGCCTCGAACGGGCCGGACTGGTCACCCGCCGCCGCTCCGACGACGACCAGCGCGGCCGCATCGTCACCCTCACCGCACCGGGGCGCGAACTCGTCGACCGGGCCTTCACCGACCACATGCGCAACGAACGCCGGCTGGTGGACCTGCTGACCCCCGCCGAGGCCGAATCGCTCGAAACGCTGCTCACCACCTGGCTGGCCCGCCTGGAGGATCCGCACACGCCCGGCGGCGAGTGACCGGCCCCGGACATGCGGTCACGGTCACCGGTTCACTCGGAGGGGTGAACCTCCCGCGCGCACGGCAGGGCTCGTTCCACAGTAGAGGCCGGGGAGCGGGGGACGCGGCAAAGCCGTGATCGGCTCGTCGTCCCCCAGCGCGCCAGGCACTCCGACATCCGGCTGGCGGCCGATCACCTCCTGGCGACCGACCCGGCCGCGGCCCTGGAGCTGATCGGCAATGTCACCTTCTTCTGGGTCTGCTCCGGCTACCTGTACGAGGCCCGCCGGTACCTGCAGACGGCGACCGTACCGGCCGCCCGGGACCAGGACGAGACGTGGGTGCAGGGACTGTGGAGCCTCGGGCTGACCCTCACCCTCCAGGGCGAGCAGGCCGCGGCGCACGAGACGGCCGCCGCGTGCCGGCGCGCCGCCGAGGCGGGCCTCGACGCCGAAGGGCTCGGGCGGGCCGCCTACCTGGACGGCCTGCTGCACCTGCCGCCGACGAAGTCGCCCGCCCCGACGCGCCCCGCCGTCGGCAGGGCGCGCCGGGGCCGGTGCTCAGCTCAGGGCGAAGGCCTGTGCACCGGAACCGTTGCAGTCCCAGATCTGCAGGCGGGTGCCGTTGGCGGTGGCGCCGCTGGGGGAGTCGAGGCAGCGTCCGGACTGGGGGTTGAGGAGGGAGCCGTCGGCCTGCTGGACCCATTTCTGGCCGCCGACCCCGGTGCAGTCCCACAGCTCCAGCTTCGCCCCGCCGGCCGTGCCGTTGCCCTCGATGTCGAGGCACCGCCCGAGGGTGGACAGCGAACCGTCGGGGTTGTGCGTCCAGTGCTGGTCCTCGGCGTAGGTCTGGCAGTCCCACAGCTGTACGGCGGCCCCGTTCGTGCCGGTGTCGTCGGCGGCGACGTCCACGCACTTGCCGCCCGGACCCGTGATCGTCCCCTGCGGGCCGTTCGGCACGTCCGTCTCGCCGCTGTAGCCGACGGAGACGATGTTCGCCTGCACGGCGTTCTCGGCGGCGTCGGTGGGATAGCCGGAGACCATCACGCCCTCGAAGAAGGTCCCCCGGTTCCAGTTGCTGTTGTCGCCCCCGATGCCCAGGATGATGCCGCCCTCCTGCTGCATCGGCTGGTACCCGCCCCGGGTCGGCAACGCCCCGTCCCACCAGGTGGACAGCGCGCCGGACCGGGAGTCACCGCCCTTGAGGGCGTACCGGGTCTGCCCGTTGTTCTTCAGGGCGGCGGTGACGAAGGTGGAGCTGTTGCCCCGGTTCGCGGTGTTGGAGCCGTTGTCGCCCTGGAACATGCCGTTCTCCAGGTCGGCCTCCACCCACGGGCCGTTCCCGGTGCACGGCGCGAAGTAGCAGGTGGTGGCGATGGACACGGCGTCCATGTGCCCGTTGCCGGTGTCGGCAGGGGTGCGCTCGGCGTTGCCGTAGTCGAAGCAGCAGGCGGATCCGACATGCGTGCCGCTGGCCACCATGTAGGCGCCCTCGGGCCGGCCGCCGACGGCGACACCCGAGGCGACACCGGTGTAGCGGTAGCCCACTCCGGGCGAGATCCAGAGTCCGTACACCTTGTGGCCGCCCGCGGTGACGGCGATCTCGGACGCGTCGGCACCCCGGTCGGCACCCATGCCGGAGGTGCCGGCGGGCCCGGGCGTGAGGTCGTTGTGCCGGCCGCTCTGGTCGTAGATCTTCGTGACCCGGCAGCCGCCGTCGGCAGCGCAGAAGGTGTCCTGGGCCGCCGCGTCGGCGTACCCGCCCTGCGTCAGCGGCCCGATGTCGGCGGTGGCCCCGTCCGAGACGCGGGTCACCTGGTACAGCGGACCGTCGTAGGAGGAGAGCAGCGCGCGGGTGACGCTGTGCGCGGCCACGCACGGGGTACCCGCCGCGGCGTAGATGTCGCACGGCAGCGAGCCGGCGGCCTGTGAGGCGGCCGGGAACCCGAGCAGCAGCCCGAGAGCGAGTCCGAGGGAGGCCAGGACGGCCACCACCCGCGGCCTCCGCGTCCAGATACTTGGCGAGTTCATGACATTTCGGGACAGGGATCCGGGCATGCACGTCCCTTCGAGGCTGGAGTGGGGGAGGCCGCACCGGGGTGCGGCGGCACAGCTCTCAGATCGGCTCGGCCCGGAACTTACGCACGCTGTTCGAGTGCGTCAATATTTGTTTCCTTTTTTGGTTCAGACCAAGCCTGCGGGGTGGCGGTTGCAGGAGCACAGAACGCCCGTGTGACAGCGCCGTTCCGGGGCAGCCGGTTGTGGTGGGAGGTGGTCACGTCCAGGAATTCGCTTCGGTGAATATCCGAGGGTGGAACCTCTGATTGCGGAACGGGGAGGCAGCGTGTCCAGAGCCGCACCTGACGGTCTCTGTGAACCCGCCCCGGCCACCCCGCCGGCGCCGGTCGTCGAACTTCCCCGGCAGGTCCGCGAGGAGCTCGTACGCCGGCTCCGGCGACGGCGACGTCCAGATCGTCGAACCCCCGCTGCTACCTGGCCGCCACCATCGGCAAGGTCTTCTTCCCCGGCGCCTCCCCCGCGGCCCAGGTGATCTCCTCGTTCGCCACCTTCGCGGCCGCTTTCGTCGTACGGCCCCTCGGCGGACTCTTCTTCGGGCCGCTCGGCGACCGGGTCGGCCGGCAGAAGGTGCTCGCCACCACCATGATCATGATGGCGCTGGGCACCTTCGCCATCGGACTGATCCCCGGCTACGCCACGATCGGCATCGCCGCGCCGGTCCTGCTCCTCGTCGCCCGCATGGTCCAGGGGCTCTCCACCGGCGGCGAGTACGGCGGCGCGACCACGTTCGTCGCGGAGTACTCACCGGACCGGCGCCGTGGCTTCCTGTCCGGCTGGCTCGACTTCGGCACGTTCGTCGGCTACGCCCTCGGCTCGGCCCTGGTCACCGTGCTGAACGTGCTCCTCACCGACCAGCAGATGCTCAGCTGGGGCTGGCGCCTGCCGTTCCTGATCGCCGGTCCGCTGGGCGTGATCGGCCTCTACATGCGGCTCAGGCTGGAGGAGTCCCCGGCCTTCCAGCAGCAGCTCGACGCACACGAGAAGAACCTCGCCCAGGAGTCGGCGCACGGCGAACTGCGGACCATCGTCACGCGGCACTGGCGCGGGCTGCTCGTCTGCATGGGCCTGGTGCTGCCGTACAACGTCACCAACTACATGGTCACCGGGTATCTGCCGACGTACCAGACCGAGACGCTGCACCGCTCCAGCGGCTCGGCCGACCTCCTGGTGCTGATCGGCATGGTCTGGATCGTCGTACTGATCACCTTCGTCGGGCGGCTCAGCGACCGGATCGGACGGCGTCCCGTCTACGGGGTCTCCGCGGCCGCCGTGATCCTGCTCGCGTGCCGTCCTCCCAGCTGATCGAGATGCACGGCACCTGGCCGCCCGTCCTCGGCGTGCTGCTCCTCGCCACCCTGCTGGCCTGCTTCGCCGCACCGAGCGCCGCCACCCTCCCGGCCCTGTTCCCCACGGCCGTCCGCTACGCCGCGATGGGCATCGGCTTCGCCATCGCGGTCGCGGACTTCGGCGGCACCACACCACTGGTGACCGCGGCCCTGGTCAACGTCACCGGCGACGACCTGATGCCCGCCTACTACCTGATGCCGGCCGGCGCGATCGGCCTGCTGACCGTCCGCTTCCTGCCGGAGAGCGCCCAGGTCCCGCTCGACGGCTCCCGCCCCATGGTCGGTTCACGCGCGGAACAGCGCCGGCTGATCAACACGTCGAGGGAGCTCTACGTCGCCTGCCTGCGGGACCGGGCGGGTGTCAGGAGCTCAGAAGGCGGTCCGGGCCGAGCGGGACCTCGTGGAGCAGCAGGCGGCTGCGCGCCTCCCCTGCCCCGAGGTCGGCCTTGAGCCGGTCGACGACGGTCTCGAACTCGCGAGCGTCGGCGCGGGCGACGCACGTACGGTCGACCCGCCGCGCTCGCCTTCCTGCTCCTGCTCTGCACGGCGCTGTGAACAAGCTGCGGCAGTCGGTCAGGTGACGCGCTCGAGGCGGGCCGGTGATCCCGCCGTCTGACTGCCTTCGTCTCCGAGCGCCAGGGTGTCCGCCCCGTCCATGGACAGGGTGTAGACGTTGCCGGGCCTGCACACCACACCCAGCGAAGAATCCGTGGGGGTACTGGTGACCGCCTGGAACACCATCGACGTCCCGTGTGTCTCCTGCAGCCGCAGCGTCTCGGTGCAGCCGATGTCGTCCCCGCTGCCCGCCTCGGTCACATGGCTGACCTGCCGGCCCACCAGATCTCCCCGCTCGGCGGCATGCAGGGTGAGGGTCACGGACACCTTCGTCGTACGGGCGTTGAACACGCCGTCGCCCGCGGTGCTGCCGGGGCCGGTGCCCTGCCAGGTCCCCACCCAGGACGCGGGCAGCGCGTTCGCCGCGGCCGGGCCGGACGAGGACGCGGACGGAGAAGCCGTTGCCGGCGGAGACGTACCGTCAGCGGCCTTACCGTCCCCGGATCCGCCCCACCAGACCGCCACGGCGACGGCCGCCGCGACGACCGGCACCCCGACGGCCACGATCGCCGTCCGGGAGCGCCCCGACCCGCTCCGGGGGGCACGGGGACGGGTGCCGGTCCCGGCCGGAGGACCGTATGCCGGCGGCGGACCGAACCCCGGCGGCGCGGGCGCGATCCGCGGCGGGACGGCGGCGGTCGACGCCTCCAGCAGGGCCCGCAGCTCGGCCTCCCGCGCGGCGAGGTCCTCGGCCAGACCCGGCGGCGGGACGGTGACCCACTCCGGGGAGCCGGTTCCGAGCCGCTCCAGCAACTCCTGCGCGGTGGGCCGGGACTGCGGTGCCTTGTGAAGACAGGCCGCCAGGACCGGCAGCAGGGACGGCGGCACGCCGTCGAGCCGGGGTTCCTCGTGCACGATCCGGTAGAGCAGCTGCGCCGCCGAGGGCTCCTCTCCACGGCGCAGGAAGGGCCCTGCACCCGTGGCCGCGTACACCAGGACCGCCGCCAGCGCGAAGACGTCGCCGGGCTCCGCCGCGGCCCCGCCCGTGACCTGCTCGGGAGCCATGTACCCGGGCGAGCCGATGACGCCGCCCGTGCGGGTGTGGCGGGTGTCGTCGGCGGCCCGGGCGATACCGAAGTCGATGAGCAGCGGACGGCGGCGCCCGAGCAGCACGTTGGACGGCTTCACGTCCCGGTGCGCGAGCCCCGCCCGGTGCACGGCCAGCAGACCCTCGGCGAGTTCGGCTCCCAGGGCCAGGACCGAGGCCTCGGGCAACGGTCCGTGCCGGTGCACCCGGTCGGCGAGGGTCGGCGCTGCGACGTACTCCGTGGCCAGCCACTGCGGCCGCTGCCCCGGCGCGCTGTAGTCGACGACCGCGACCGTCCACGGCGAACGGACCTGGTCGCTGCTGGCGATCTCACGCGCGAACCGCTCCTCGAACCCCGGATCCAGGCCGAGTTCGCTCCGCACGGTCTTCAGCGCCAGCGGCCGGCCGGAGGAGGTACGGGAGAGGAAGACCTGACCCATGCCCCCTTCCCCGAGCCGCGCCAGCAGCGGGTAGCCGCCGACGGCGGGCGGATCCGTGGGATCGAGACTTCTCATGAACGTCTCCGGGCGGTGAGCGCGTCGTGACCGGGCGGCCCACCACCTGCGCACGGAGCCCCCCTTGGCATCCGCGTGGACATGGCCTGCGGTGAGGTATTCATATCAGTCGGTGCGGTGCGTACGGGGAAGCCGGGCACGCGGAGGTGCCGTGCGAGCCCTGGGCCCGCACGGCACCCTTCCCGTGCGCCGTCCGCTGCTCGCGGACGGGGTCAGGCCTTGTCCTGCATGGAGCGTCGTGCCGGACTGCCCTGTTCGGCGGCCTTGGGGTCCTTCTCGTCACCCTTGGCGCGGACGCCGTCGGCGATGCGCTTGCCGATCGTCTCGTCGATGTTCGACCAGTACGTGAACGCGCGCTGGAGGACCGGGTCGGTGACGCCGTTGAGCAGATGCCCCACGACGTTGTCGACCAGACGGTCGCGGGCGGCGTCGTCCAGCACCTCCCGGACCATGGTGCCGGGCTGGCCCCAGTCGTCGTCCTCGGGATGGGAGACGTACGCGGCGCGGACGATCTCGCCGTCCGCCTCCCAGGTGGGCGGCGGGCCGAAGCGGGCGGGGTCGGCGACGGGGCCGCCCTTGGAGTTCGGGGCGTACACCGGGTCGGACGTCTTGCGGTAGGCCATCGCGCCGTCCTTGGAGTACGTGTGGACGTCGACGACGGGGGCGTTCACCGGGAGCTGCTGGTAGTTGGCGCCGATCCGGTGCCGGTGGGCGTCCGCGTAGGAGAACAGCCGGGCCAGCAGCATGCGGTCGGGGCTGGGGCCGATCCCGGGAACGAAGTTGTTCGGCTGGAACGCCGCCTGCTCGATCTCGGCGTGGTTGTCGGTCGGATTGCGGTCCAGGGTCATCCGTCCGACCGGGACGAGCGGATAGTCACCGTGCGGCCACACCTTGGTGAGGTCGAACGGGTTGAAGCGGTAACCCGCGGCATCCGCGTACGGCATGAGCTGCACGTACAGGGTCCAGCTGGGGAACTGGCCGTCACGGATGTGCTCGAACAGGTCGCGCATGTGGTAGTCCGTGTCGACGGCGGCCATCTGGTCCGCCTCGTGCTGGGTGAAGAACTCGATGCCCTGGTCGGTCTTGAAGTGGTACTTCACCCAGAACCGCTCGCCCTTGGCGTTGATCCACATGTACGTGTGCGAGGTGTAGCCGTTCATGTGGCGCCAGGTCCGGGGGATGCCTCGGTCGCCCATCAGCCAGGTCACCTGGTGGGCCGACTCCGGGGAGAGCGTCCAGAAGTCCCACTGCATGTCGTGGTCGCGCAGGTTGCTGTCCGCACGGCGTTTCTGGGACCGGATGAAGTGCTGGAATTTCATCGGGTCCTTCACGAAGAACACCGGCGTGTTGTTGCCGACCATGTCGTAGTTGCCCTGGCTGGTGTAGAACTTCACCGCGAAGCCGCGGGGGTCGCGCCAGGTGTCCGGACTGCCCCGCTCACCGGCGACCGTCGAGAAGCGAATGACCAGGTCGGTGCGGGTGCCGGGCTGGAAGAGGCCTGCCATGGTGTAGGCGCTGACGTCCTCGGTCACCTCGAAGTGACCGAACGCGCCGCTCCCCTTGGCGTGCGGCTGGCGCTCGGGGATCCGCTCCCGGTTGAACTGTGCCATCTGCTCGATCAGATAGGCGTCCTGCAGCAGGATCGGTCCCCCGGGCCCCACGGTCAGCGAGTGCTCGTCGCTCTCGACGGGGGCACCGGAGTCGGTCGTGGTGAGGGGTGGCTTCTGCGTCATGACTCTGCCTTTCTCCGCACGGAGCAGTGGGTGCCGGTCCTTGCGGGGCCTGGGGTCCTTGCGGGGGCCGCCGACCGGTCGGGACACCCGTGGCCGTGCCCCTGAGTGGCGGGTGACCCGGCGTGAGCGAGACAAACACCGAGCGCCCCGCGCCCGGTGCCCGAGCCGTGTGCCGAGGGCCGCCCGGCCCGGCTCTCCGGCATCCAGCCTGGTCCCGGCGGGCCGGAGCCGCCACTCGGGGCCGGGGACGCTTTTTCGGGGAGAGCGGCAGCCGGTCGTGTCCCCGGCTGGGGACGGTCGTTCCTCAGGGCATGAAGAGGATCATCACTGCCGCCGCGCTCGCCCTGACGGGCGTGGCTCTCGCCGCCCCTGCCCACGCGGACGGAACCGGCCCCGGTCCCTCCCGTGACCTTGCCACCAAGGTCGCCGGGGCGCTGCCCAAGGCCGCGGTGGCGGGTCTCAACGCGGCTGCCGCGTCCATGACCACCGGCCTCCAGGACCGGCCCCCGGCCACATAGGTCCGTCCGTCGAACGGGTCTGTCCCGTGGAACAGGCCCGTCCGTCCGGCCCCGGCCCGGTCGGTCTTTCTCGGCGGCCCGGGTCGGGGGGCGACCTCCCGCGCCCCTCCAGCCGTGCCTGACGACTCCCTACCGGGGCGAATGGCGCGGGGGTGCACCGGTGAGCAGGTGGCGCTCGTGGGACGCGTAGCGGCTGCGTTCACGGTCGGCGGACCGCCGGCCCGCCAGGACGGTGGTGAGCCAGCCGGTGAGGAATCCCGCCGGCACGGAGACGAGGGCGGGTGTGTTGTAGGGGAACCAGGCGAAATCGGCCTCCGGGAAGGCCGACAGCGGTGTCCCGGAGACCAGGGTGGTGCCCGGGGCCAGGGCGAGCACGGTCAGCGAGCCCACGACGAGGGTGGCCAGGAGCGCCGTGCGCGTGTAACGGCGCCAGAAGAGGGTGTAGAGGAGCGCGGGCGCGATGGCGGAGGCGCCCAGGGTGAAGGACACCGTCGCCAGGGGCTGGAGACTGCGGTGCTGGGCGAGGACGGCCAGGAGGATGGTCGGGATGCCCACGGCGAGGGCACTGCACCGGGCGAGGGCGAGTTCCCGGGCCGGTGCCGGGGGAGTGGCGCGGGACGCCGTCAGGTCGTGGGCGAGGGTGTTGGCGCAGGCCAGCGTCATGCTCGCGACGGAGGCGAGCAGGGTGAGGAAGACGGCGGTGGTGACGGTGGCGAAGAGCAGGCTCTCCGGCCGGGACAGGGCGGCTCCGAACGCGGCGCGGGCACCCAGCAGGTAGGCGGTCGTCCCGTGTGCGTCGGCGGCGGCGATGCGGTCGTGACCGACCAGCGCGGTCGCGCCGGCGCAGATCACCGTGAGCATCAGGATGAAGAGGGTCACCGAGGAGACCGCCCAGGACATCGCCCGGCGGACCTGGCGCGGCGTGCCCGCCGTGTACATCCGCATGGTGACGTGCGGCAGACAGGCGCCGCCCAGCACGATGGCGGCCTGGGTACTGGCCATGTCCAGGGCCGGATGCGGGCTGCTGGAGTACTGCAGACCCCAGGTCAGATAGGCGTCACCCGCCCCGCTCCGTCCGGCCGCCGCGTGGAACAGCGCCTGGGGCTGCCAGTCGAACGCGCGCAGGATCAGCACGCTCACGACCAGCCCCGAGCCGAGCAGCGCCACGGTCTTGATGATCTGGACCAGCGCGGTGCCGGGCATCCCGCCGAGCGCCGCGTAACTGATCATGAGGACACCGGCCCCGGCCACGCACCCGTTCTTCATGCCGGTGTCGGCGAACCCGAGGACGTACGCCAGGAGTTCGCCGACACCGGCGAGCTGGACGACCATCATCGGGACGAGTGCGGCGAGGGTGACCAGGCAGGCCGTGACGCGGACCGACCGGGCCGGGTGGCGGCGGGCCAGCGCGTCGCCCATGGTGTAGCGGCCGGTGTTGTGGAGGGGTTCGGCCAGCAGGAACATCAGCAACAGCAGGGACAGCAGGGCGCTGAGGGCGAGGACGACGCCGTCGTAGCCGCACAGGGCGATGATCCCCCCGATGGTGAGGACGGTGGCGGCGGAGATGTAGTCACCGGCGACGGCCAGCCCGTTGCGCAGCGGCGACAGGGACCGGTAGCCGGTGTAGAACTCGGCGAGGTCGTCCGCCTCCGGGCCGGTGAGCACGCACAGCAGCAGGGTGAGGGCGACGACCGAGCAGAACGCGACGAGGGACCAGGACTGGGCGGAGCCGCCCAACCCGGTCACGGCGCCTGCTCCCGGTCCGCGACGGCCACGCCCGTCTGACGTCGGGCGCGTCGCGCCAGGGGGTCCACGAAGCGGTGCGCGGCGGCTTCGTAGAGCAGGACCGCCAGCCAGGTCACGGGGATCTGGACGAGGGCCAGGAGCAGTCCGGTGGGCAGGCCGCCGGGGCCGGGGCGGGCCATCAGCGAAGGCGCCTTGACGGTCAGGGTCAGGAAGGCGGCGAAGTAGCCGAGTGCGGTGATGGTCGCCACCCGCCGGTGCCAGCGGTACGAGCGCCGCAACAGGCGCAGGGTGCGGTGGGCACCGGAGCGGGGGCTCGCGGGGAGGGTGTCGTACGGCACCTCGCCGGTCGACCAGGTCGGGGACGGGCGGTCGTACGGGGACGGGCGGCCGTACGGGGACCGGTCCGAGGGTAAATCGGGCACATCATAGGACATTTCGGCAACTCCTCGGTGGGGACCGGGTCCGGTCGTGACGGGCCGCGAGCGGGGAGGGAGGTTCGGCCGGCCGCACGGCGTGCGGCCGGGAGTTGATGGGAAGCCGTGTGCGCCGGTCGTCCAGGACGTCGTCTCATGGGGGAGCGGTCGGGTGAACAGGGCGCCATGGTCCCCGGCGTGGGCGCTGTCCGCCAGAGGTGCGGTCGGAGTCGATGGGAGCGATCCGCGGTGCGCGGGGCTGACGTCGGGATCTCCGCCAGGAGGTGCTGAAGCATGGGCGGAGTGCGCGGTGGCGCGATTGCTTCGAAAAGTGCGCCGTCGCACACCTCATGAGCCCTGGGGTGCCCGCCGGTTGACCCACCCGTGCGCGGCGCGGCTGTGACGCACTTCATGGGTGGCGTAGGTCTCGAACGCGGGCCCCGACCAGTGCGTCGTTCAACTTCCTGAAGCGGCAAGGAGTTTGCTCGGCAACGATCTCGCCCGGGCGGCCTCGCGTCTCCGCCGGACAGTCTCCGTAAGGAACCGCCATGACTCCGTTGGCACATGGAGCAGCTCGGAAGTTGTCGAATGCGAAGTACATTGCAATTACAGCGTCTTGGCCCCGCTCTGGATAACGGGGCAGATATCGGACACTTCGCACGATTTACAAGCTTTCTGCGAAAGATGCGTGCTATGAGCGCCTATCTGACTCCTCCAGCCGTAGTACAAGGTGAACATGCCGTGACGACCGGCGAGATCCTCGCGGAGGTCCGCGGCCGGCAGCCACAGGCGCCGTGGCTGCCGCGGATGGACGGCATCGCCGCGAGCACGGGGATCGACGACCGCGGCTGGATGCTGCCGCTGGAGACGGCCGCCGCGCCCGGCAGCGGCACGGGCCTGCGAACTCCGGGCGCAGGCCCGGCCCGTGCGGCACTGGCCGGCAACGGGTTCACCGAGCACGAGGTCGACCGCGCGATCGCCGCCCTGGAGGCGATACCGGCGCCGCAGACCATCCAGGAGCGCACCGCGCCGGCCTGGGCGGCCGTGCAGACGTACGGGGAACGCGCGGCCCGCGACGCCCTCCGGGCCGCCGGACTGGACACCGCCGACGTCGACTGCCTGATCACCAGTCACTCCACGACCCCGGCCCTGCCAGGGCTGGACCTCTCCCTCCTCAACCGCCTCGAACTGCGCGACGACGTACTGCTGCTGCCGGCCACCCAGTGGGCCTGCATCGCCGGCACCCGCTCGCTGGCCCTGGCGGCCGACCTGGTCGCCGCGGACCCCGACCGGGTCGTGCTGGTCGTGATATCGGAGGCGCTGAGCACCACCTACCAGCCCGCCGACGACACGCTGGAGTCACTGATCGTGCGGCTGCTCTTCGCGGACACCGCCGTCGCCGTGGCGGTCACCGGCCGCCCCCGGCCGGAGTCGGTCCTGCGGCTGGACGCGGCCTGGCACCACACCCTGCCCGGCACCACCGACCTGCACCGGCTGGAGACCCGGGAGGACGGCACGCATTTCGTGATGGACCGCCGGGGGCCACGCGCCGTGCAGGAGACGGTGGCCGCGATGTGGGAGTGGCTGCGCGCACGTCACGAGGGCGACGGGCACTCCTGGCATCCCGACCTGCTGCTCGCGCATCCCGGTGGGACGCGGGTGCTGGAGTACATGGAACAGACGATGCCCGACGGATGGCCGGAGGGGCTGCTGGCCTACAGCAGGGACAGCTACACCACGGGCAACCGTGGCGGTGCCGCCGTCCTCGACATCCTGCGCCGTGCGCACGACGCCGGCCAGAAGTCGGGCAGCCGTACGGTGCTGTACGCGGCCGCGCCCGGGCTGACGGCCACGGCGGTGGAAGGGGAGTGGCTGTAGCGGAAGCCCGCCGCTCTCAGCCCGGCGCAGGCGCTATCCCTCCAGTTCCGCCCAGACGGCTTTGCCGGTTTCCGTCCACCGCACCCCCCAGCGCGTGGTCAGCTTGTGGACGACGTACAGACCCCGCCCGTCGTCGTCGAGCGGGTCACCGCGGCGCAGGCGCGGCCGGCCGTTGCCGGTGTCGCCGACCTCGCAGGTCAGCCGGCTTCCGGCCCGCACCAGCCGCACCGTGACGGGCCCGGTGCCGAACCGGACGGCGTTGGTGACCAGTTCGCTCAGCACCAGCAGCGCGCTGCCCCTGGCCTGATCGCCGAGGTGCCAGCGCCGCAGGAGGGGCGCGGCCAGGGCGCGGACGCGGGCCGCGGTGTCGTCCCGGGCGGGCAGCCGCCAGGTGGCGGTGTCCCGGCTGCGCCGCCCGGCCATCCGGGCCAGCAGCAGGGTGACGTCGTCGCGCAGCGGCTCCTGCGGGCCCAGCCGGGCGACCACGCGACGCGCGGCCTGCTGCAGATCGTCCCAGGGATGCACCTCGCGCACGACGTCCGTCAGCCGGCCGATGCCGTCGTCGATCGAGGCCGCCGGATCCTCCACCAGGCCGTCGGTGTACAGGACGAGAAGCGAACCGGGCGGCGCGCGGAACTCGTGCACCTCGAACGGCTCCCGTACGACGAACTCCGCGCCGAGGGCCGGGTGCGGCTGTGCCGCGACGGTCTCGGCGGAACCGTCGGGATGCACCAGGACCGGTGGCAGGTGGCCGGCGTTGGAGATCAGCACCCGGTGGTCGACCGGGTCGTAGACCGCGATGCAGCACGTCGAGCCCAGCGCGCTGTATCCGGCGGCGAGGCCGGCGTCCGTGTCGTCCAGCAGGGTGACGGTCTCGTCCAGACGCTCCAGGACCTCCCCGGGGCCCAGCCCCGCCGACAGCAGCGCGCGTGCCTCCATGCTCAGCTGGCCCATGGCCGCAGCGGCCCCGAGACCGTGGCCCACGACGTCACCGACCACCAGCGCGGTGCGGTCCCCCGGCAGCGGAAAGCTGTTCACCCAGTCACCGCCGACGCCCGCACTGTCCGGCGTGGTGGGCTCGTAGACACTGGCGACCTCGATGGTGTCGCTGCCGGTCCGCGGCAGCAGCCGGCGCTGCAGCGCCAGGACCTGGGCGTGCTCACGCTGGTGCTGGCGGGCCAGGTCGACGTGCCGGGCGGTCTTGGCCACGAGCTCCTGCAGGTCGAGCAGTTCGCCGTCGCCGAAGAGGCACTCCGGCCGCCGCCAGACCTCCGTCACGCCCAGCACGATGGGCCCCGGCGTGCCCGCCGGTCCTTCCACCACCAGCGGTATGCAGGCGACACTCACCGGCCGGTTGCCGGGCACCAGGGCGCGCACCAGACGCGGATCGTCCAGCGCCTGCTCGATCGCCGCGCGGTCCGGAATGACGACGGCCTGCGGAACGTCGTCGC
Source organism: Streptomyces sp. NPDC028289 (assembly GCF_055565975.1). NCBI lineage: Bacteria > Bacillati > Actinomycetota > Actinomycetes > Kitasatosporales > Streptomycetaceae > Streptomyces > Streptomyces sp. NPDC028289. Next base: position 744,758 of record NZ_JBVHTI010000006.1, read on the forward strand.
GCATGACCGCACCGGCCAGCAGACGGCTCGCCTCGAGGGGGAGGTTGTCCCCGGGCGTCAGGTATCCCTCGGGCCAGGCCCGGTCCGGCACCAGGGCCGCCCGCCGCAGCCGGATGCGCTCCTGCGCCTGCTCGGTGACCGCCTCGCCCGTCCACACGGCGTAGTCGAGGTTGACGGCGGCCACGTCCCCCCAGGCCAGCAGGGACTGGGCCAGGGACTGTGCGGTCTCCCCGATGTCCAGGGACGTCCCGATCGCGGTGGCCGAGGCGTACAGGTGCAGCCGCTTGGCCATGGCGATCAGCGAGACCGTCAGGCCCTCCTGCGGTGGGGCGGCCGGCAGGATGCTCATCGAGACCACCAGCTCCGACCTGTCGGCCCGCCGCAGGCGCTGGACCCGGGCGACATGCGCCTCCCGCGTCTCGAGGACCCGTCGCAGCCGCTGTGTGACCGTCGGTACGTCCTCGGGCGGCAGCAGGTCGGCGAAGGCGGCCCCCGGTGCGGCGCGGACCCCCGCGAACGGAGGGGCGTCCAGATTGGCGCCGCTGATCCTCAGGTCCTGGTCGAGAGTGACCACCCCGAGGATCCGTTCCCCGTCCTCGGAATCGCCGTCGGCCCCAGAGGCGCGCTTCTCACCCACCGCCGTTGCTCCGCCCTTCGGGATGTAGTCCCCCAGGGCGCCGCTGACCGTGTCGAACGGCGAAGCAGAGGAGGGTGTGGGGTCCATACAGCTCACACAGTTCGGTGACTCCGGCGCGTACCGGCAGACCTTCCCGAGTCCATGCGGGCAGGTCTCGAGCACCCTCTCCCGCACATCTCATGAGTAACACAAATACCCTGCTCACCGAAGGGGTAAAAGTGATCAAAACGACACAAGACGTGAGTGGCGCGGATGATGCTCCCGTGTAACCGACCCGCGCGCTCCGGGCGTGCGCCCATCCGTTTCGCCCGACGCTCGGCGGGCCGCTGCGCGGGGAGGGCGCGATGACCGCCACCAGGGCGGCCGAGCTGACGGGCGCATCCGTGGTCGGCTGCCCGTATCACCTGCGGATGCCGGCCGAGTACGGGGTCCGATACCCGCCAGCGACCCGCGTCGTACCGCGTCACGCTGGACGGCATGACCACCGCCTTCCCGCCCCTCCCCATCTCCTCCGTCGCCCTCAATGAGCTCCGGGTCCGTGACGACGCCGGGAATCCGCCGCGCCCGTACCCGGACGGCGAAGGCGGCGCGCCCCTGCGCTGCTGCCTGCGGTCCAGTACCTCGGGCGAGCGGATCGCCCTGCTCTCCTACGCCCCGCTGCGCCGCTGGGCGTCACGGACCGGTGCCGACCCCGGGGCCTACGACGAGCAGGGGCCGGTCTTCGTCCACGCCGAGGACTGCGGCGGCCCGGCCGGCGAGCACCTCGGCTATCCGTGGGCCCGCCCCGGCGCGCTGCGCGTCCTGCGCCGCTACGACAGCCGAGGGCACATCACGGGCGGCCGCCTCCTGGAGCTTCCCGACGACGCCCAGGCGGCGTTCGCACATGCCCTGGCCGAGGCCTTCGCCGACCCCGGCACCGCCCAAGTACACGTGCGTGCCGTTGAATACGGCTGCTACCACTTCCGCGTGGACCGCCCCTGAAGCAGAAAGACGGAGGCCCGGCGGTGCGCCACGGCACCCGGGGATGATTGGCTGGCCCCGGCCGATTCCACACCGACCCGGCTCCGCCGGCAGGAGGACCCCGCAGTCATGAGCAGTGCCTACGCCTACGAATACAAGGTCGCCACTTTCCGGGAGTCGCTGATCGGCGACGCGCTGGACAGCGACAAGCTGGAGAAGGTCCTCAACGAGCACGCCGAGGACGGCTGGGCCCTCAAGGCCATCACCTCCGCCGACGTCAAGGGCCGCATAGGTCCCGGAGCCGTCGAGGGCCTGCTCCTGACCTTCGAGCGTCCCCGCGGCTGACCGGAACGCAGCCGGCAGCAACCGAACGCCCCCGACCCACCGAGGTCCGGGGGCGTTCGCCGTCCTCCCCGACGTTGACTCGCGCGCAAGCGGCCGAAAGGCGACGTGATGATCGTCCAGACCCGGTGGGCCGCGGTCGGCCACCGGGCCCCCACCGGCAGGAACACGAGCGTGCCGGCGCTTTGCCCGTCGGGTGGTGCGGCATCCGAGGCGGCCCGTCCTTCGCTCTGAGCCGTTCTTGACTGTCGGACCGAGGCGTGCGGAAGCGCAATAATTTGCGCTCCTTGCGTTCACTTGCGCTGAGCGATGCACGTACAGCATGCACAGTCTCTTGGTCTCGGGCGCGGCGCGTACGCCGTCTTCACCCCCCGATGCATGCGTGCTTCTGGTGAAATTTGTGCAGTCCTGGTAGTAGACGGGTCCGCATCGCTCTGCAATATTTCGATGAAACAATGCAAAAGTCTGCGCGGCGCTGTTCCGTGCCGCACCTTTCTGCACCACTCCGCCAGGAACGAGCCGCCCTCGCCGCCCCATCGGCGCGCGAGCCTCCGCAGGAAGTGACCCCGCATGACTCGACACAAGCCGAGATCCTGGAGACGGCGCGCGGCGACCGCTGTGCTCGCCTCCGCCGTCATGGTTCTGGGCCTGCCGGCCGTCGGCGCACGCGCGGCCGGCGGCCCGAACGCCGCCGCGGACACCGCGACCACGGCAGGCAGCGCCCGCTCCGCACACGCGGCCGCCAACGTCACCGACGGCGACACCGACACCTACTGGCAGGCCGGAAAGAAGTCGGCCCAGTGGGTCCAGACCGACCTCGGGCGGACCAGGCGCGTCCGCGAGGTCGTGCTGCGGCTGCCCGAGCAGTGGCAGACCCGCAGGCAGACGCTGGCGCTCCAGGGCAGCGCCGACAGCAAGAGCTTCGCCACGCTCAAGTCGACGGCGCAGTACGTCTTCGGCCCGGGCAACGACAACACGGTCAAGGTCTCCTTCCCTGCCACCCTCGCCCGGTACGTACGGGCCGACTTCAGCGCCAACTCGGCCGCCGGCACCGCCCAGCTCGCCGAGATGCAGGTCCTCACGACCGCCGCCGCGACCCCGAACCTCGCCCTGGGCAAGCCCTTCAGCGAGAGCGGCCACGCCGACGTCTACGGCGCGGCCAACGCCGGTGACGGCAACCGCAACACCTACTGGGAGAGCACCAACAACGCCTTCCCGCAGTGGCTCAAGGTCGACCTCGGCTCCTCGGTCCAGGTGAACCAGGTGACGCTGCGCCTGCCCAGCGGCTGGCCGAGCCGCAACCAGACGCTCAAGATCCAGGGCTCCACCGACAACCAGAACTTCACCGACCTGACGGCGTCGAAAACGTACGCCTTCAACAGCTCCGACGACCAGTCGGCGACCATCACCTTCGACACGACCACCACGCGGTACGTACGGGCGCTGTTCACCGCCAACGACGGCTGGCCCGCCGGGCAGGCGTCCGAGCTGGAGGTCTACGGACCGGCCACCGGCGACACCCAGGCGCCCACCGCGCCCGCCGACCTGACCTGCAGCGAGCCGACCACCGGGCAGATCAAGCTGACCTGGAGCGCGGCGACCGACGACACGGGCGTGACCGGCTACGACGTCTACGCCAACGGCCAGTTGCGGGCGAGCGTCGCCGGGAACGTCCTGACCTACACCGACACCCAGCCGGCCGGCACCGACATCACGTACTTCGTGCGGGCCAAGGACGCCGCGGGCAACGTCTCCGCCAACAGCAACAGCGTCACCCGCAAGGGCGCGAGCGGCGACACCCAGGCCCCCACGGCGCCCGGCAACCTCGCCTACACGCAATCCGGCAGCGACGTGAAGCTCACCTGGCAGGCGTCCAGCGACAACGTGGCGGTCACCGGGTACGACGTCTATGCCAACGACCAGCTCGTGAAGACCCTGGCGGGCGACGTGACGACGTACACCGACACCCCGTCGGCGACGGCCACCGTCACCTACTACGTGAAGGCGAAGGACGCCGCCGGAAACGTGTCGGTGGCGAGCAACAGCGTCACCCGGCCCGGCTCCGGTGCAGGCTCCGACCTCGCCCAGGGCAAGCCCGTCGAGGCCTCCTCGTACACCTTCACCTACGTCGCCGCGAACGCCAACGACGGCCAGATCGGCACCTATTGGGAGAGCGCGGGCGGCGCCTACCCGGCCACCCTCACCACCAAGCTGGGCGCCAACGCCGACCTCGGCCAGGTCGTCGTCAAGCTCAACCCGGACCCGGCCTGGTCCACCCGCACCCAGAACATCCAGGTGCTCGGCCGCGACCAGGACGCGACCACCTTCACCAGCCTCGTCGCGGCGAAGGACTACACGTTCAACCCGGCCACCGGCAACACTGTGACCATCCCGGTCTCCGGCGCCGTCGCCGACATCCAGCTCAAGTTCGCCTCCAACACCGGCGCCCCCGGCGGACAGGTCGGCGAGCTCCAGGTGATCGGCACCCCGGCCGCCAACCCGGACCTCAAGGTCACCGGCATCACCAACTCGCCCGCCGCGCCCGTAGAGTCGGACGCCATCAGCCTCTCCGCGACCGTCACCAACAGCGGCAGCAAGGCGTCCAAGGCCACCGACCTGAACTTCACCCTCGGCGGTACCAAAGCGGCCACGGCCGACGTCCCCGCCCTCGCGGCCGGCGCCTCGGCGACGGTCACCGCGAGCATCGGCACCCGGGACGCGGGCAGTTACCCGGTCGGCGCCGAGGTGGACCCGTCCAACAAGGTCATCGAGCAGAACGAGGGCAACAACACCTTCACCCGCTCCGACGCCCTCGTCGTCAAGCCCGTCTCCAGCTCCGACCTGGTCGCCGCGCCGGTCGCCTGGACGCCCTCCAGCGCCTCCGCCGGTGACACCGTCGCGTTCACGGTCGCCCTGAAGAACCAGGGGACGGTGGCCTCGGCCTCCGGCGCCCACGGCGTCACCCTGACGGTCCAGGACGCCAACGGCGCCACCGTCAAGACGCTTTCGGGCTCCTACAACGGCACCATCGCCTCCGGCCAGACGACCGCACCGGTCAGCCTCGGCTCCTGGACGGCCGTCAACGGCAAGTACACCGTCAAGACGGTCATCTCCGACGACGCCAACGAACTCCCGGTGAAGCGCACCAACAACGCCACCACACAGAACCTGTTCGTCGGCCGCGGCGCCGACATGCCGTACGACATGTACGAGGCCGAGGACGGCACGGTCGGCGGCGGCGCCAAGGTCGTCGGCCCCAACCGCACCATCGGCGACTTCGCGGGCGAGGCGAGCGGCCGCAAGGCGGTCACGCTCGACGCCACCGGCCAGTACGTCGAGTGGACCACCCGCGCCGCCACCAACACCCTGGTCACCCGCTTCGCGATCCCCGACGGCACCGACGCCACCCTCGACGTCTACGTGGACGGCCAGTTCCTCAAGGCGATCGACCTCACCTCGAAGTACGCCTGGCTCTACGGCAGCGAGACCGCACCCGGCAACTCACCCGGCTCCGGCGCCCCGCGCCACATCTACGACGAGTCGAACCTGCTGCTCGGTAAGACCGTGCCCGCCGGTTCCAGGATTCGCCTCCAGAAGGACGCGGCGAACACGGCCGGTTACTACGCCGTCGACTTCATCAACACCGAACAGGCGACGGCGAACCCCAACCCCGACCCGGCCGCCTACACGGTCCCGGCCGGCTTCACCCAGCAGGACGTGCAGAACGCCCTCGACAAGGTCCGCATGGACACCACGGGCAAGCTCGTCGGCGTCTACCTGCCCGCCGGTGACTACGACACCTCCAGCAAGTTCCAGGTGTACGGCAAGGCGGTCAAGGTCGTCGGAGCCGGGCCGTGGTTCACCCGCTTCCACGCCCCCGCCTCGCAGGAGAACACCGACGTGGGCTTCCGCGCCGAGGCCACGGCCAACGGCTCGACGTTCGCCGGCTTCGCCTACTTCGGCAACTACACGTCCCGGATCGACGGCCCGGGCAAGGTGTTCGACTTCTCCAACGTCTCGAACGTCACCATCGACAACATCTGGGCCGAGCACATGGTGTGCCTCTACTGGGGCGCCAACACCGACAACATGACCATCTCCAACTCCCGTATCCGTGACACGTTCGCCGACGGCATCAACATGACGAACGGCTCCACGGACAACCACGTCGTCAACAACGACGCCCGCGCCACGGGCGACGACAGCTTCGCGCTCTTCTCGGCCATCGATGCCGGCGGCGCCGACGAGAAGAACAACCTCTACGAGAACCTGACCTCCACCCTCACCTGGCGGGCGGCCGGCATCGCCGTCTACGGCGGCTACGACAACACCTTCCGCAACATCCGCGTCGCCGACACTCTCGTCTACTCCGGCATCACGATCTCCTCGCTGGACTTCGGCTACCCGATGAACGGCTTCGGCACCGATCCCACGACGATCGAGAACGTCTCCCTGGACCGGACGGGCGGCCACTTCTGGGGCTCCCAGGTCTTCCCCGCCATCTGGGCGTTCTCCGCCTCGAAGGTCTTCCAGGGCATCCGGGTCAACGACGTCGACATCGACGACTCCACCTACGGAGGCGTCATGTTCCAGACCAACTACGTCGGCGGTCAGCCGCAGTTCCCGGTGAAGGACACCATCTTCACCGACATCTCCATCACCAACTCCAAGAAGAGCGGAGACACCTTCGACGCCAAGTCCGGCTTCGGCATCTGGGCCAACGAACTGCCCGAGCCCGGCCAGGGTCCTGCCGTCGGCGAGGCCACCTTCCGCAACCTGCGGATGAGTGGGAACGCCCAGGACATCAGGAACACGACCAGCACCTTCAAGATCAACATCGAGTAGGTCCCGAAGGGCGGTGAAGGGAAGGGGCGTCCCGGCGGGGAGGCCCCTTCCTGCCGTGTCCGGCACTACCCGATCGTCTGGCCGAAACGGGCGTCGGGGTCGGGGGCGTGCAGTGTGCCGCCGTCGAAGGACCACGAGCGGCAGGGTTGCGCGAGGTCGTCCGCGGCCCTACCGGAGCGCTCTATCTCCGGTGAGACGGGGCCGCCGACGGGCCCTCGGCGAAGAAGGTGCCGCGCTCGCGTGGTCAGTCCTGTCCGGCGCGCGGCAGGACCTGGACCGTGTCGCCGACGGCACGCTCGCCGGTGGCGTCGGACGTGGTGTTGACGAGGCTGCCGTCGACGGCCATGGCGGTGGAGCCGCCGCCGTCCAGGTTGAGCGCCTGTACCGCGCCCAGTGAGCGCATGAACCGGGCCGCCTCGGCGAGCGTGAAGCCCTCGCTCACACCGGGCTGCCGGCCGTCGATGGTCACCAGGAGCAGGCGCCCGCGAGCGTCGACGCCGGCCAGGGTGCGGGGCTGGCGCACGTTGGACCAGGCGAACCCGAAGGAGAGGTCGAGCGGGTCGAGTGTGCCCTCGGCGGCGGCGTCGATGTGGACGCGGCCGTCCTCGACCAGGGTCGGGGCCGCGCTGACGATGCTGTCGTCGGGGCCGAGCGGGACCTGCCTGCCCGAGGTGTCCCGGACCGTCTCCCGCAGCTCCAGCCGGCGGCCCGTCGCGGCGTGTTCGGCGAGCCAGGCGGCTGAGGTCCCGGTGCCCTGGAGGACCGAGCCGCCGGCGGGCACGGAGCCGCCGCGGTCGCCCTGGGAGAGGACGACGCCGTGCCGGTCGAGGACGACCTGGACACCAGGGCCGGTCGGCAGGGGCGCCCCGAACTCGGAGGTGAACCTCACCAGGTCGTCCGGGAGCGAGCAGGTGAGGTCCTGGCGGGGGAGTTCGGTGGGTACGGCGCCGGGGCGGCCGCAGTTGCGCACCTTGCCCGGGACCCGGTTGACGCCCTGCACCGCGTGGACGACGGAGCCGGAACGGACGGTCACGGTGGTGGACAGGTCGGCGACCCGGATGTGCCGTCCGCCGTCGGCGAGGATCAGCGCGGCACGGGAACCGGCCGCCATGGACTGCAACTCGCCGCGCACCGCGGACAGCCCGGCCGAGGTGCCCTGGACGCCGTCCGCGTCGGAGGTGACGAAGAATCCGCCGTTGACGCCGACCAGGGAGCCCAGACGGGCGGCCACGGTCGAGGTCTTCTCGCGGTCGGCGGCGTCCCCGCCGTCACTCACCTCGACCGTGCCGCGCAGCCGGGCCGGATCGACGACGGCGACGTGGACGCGCTCCGCGTCGGCGGGGCGGCGTCCGTCGTAGCCCGTCCACTCGACGGAGGCTCGGAAACCGGCTGCCGACATCGCCGAACCCAGCGTCCCCGCCTCGGCCTGCGTGGCGTACTCGCCGACCCTGACCTGCCAGCCCATCGTGCCGTGCGGCGTGTCGGCGTACTGGTCCCAGGTCACCCGCTCGACGCGCGGCGCGAACCCGGCGGCCCGCAACTGCCCGGCGGTGGTGTCGGCCCACCCGCGGTCACCCAGCGGGGCCCAGGTGGCGGCCCCCGTGAGGCGGTTGACGGCCGGGGCCTGGACGGTGACCGTCCACACACCGGCGGCCCGCGGGTCACTGAGCACCCCGGTACGGACCTCGACCCCGGGCGTCACGTGCCGAGTGGTCCACGCGACGGTGTTCGTGGCGGTGTTCGCGGCGGCGTTCCCGGTCAGGGTGCTCGCGCCGGCCGGCGGAACGAACGCGACCAGGGCCAGCACGGTCGCCGGCACGAGACCCCGTCCCGCCCTCCGGCGCCCACCCCGTATCGCGTGCCCGAACGTCTCGGCTCTGACAGACATGCCTCTCCCGACGTACGACTCGACGTGTGCGGCGCCACCCGTCATACCTGCACCGCCCCGCCATCCCAGGCCGGCTCCAAGACCCCTGCGTGAAGCGGCGGACACCTGGCGGAGAAGCCTGTACGACATTCGACGGGGTGGGGCCGGGTGGCCCGCCGCCGTGCGTCCGTGGCCCTGGAGAGATCCCCCAAAGATATGGACGGCACGTTCATTTCATGGTTATATGAACGTGTCGTTCATTTAGACGCGCCTGAAAAAGGAGACCCCCATGAGCACCCCCACCACCGTCCGTGTCGCGCTGGTCACCGGAGGCTCGGGCGGCATCGGCCGCGTCGCGGCCGAACGGCTCGCCGAGGACGGTTTCGCGGTCGCCGTGCAGTACGAGGGAAACAAGGCCAGGGCCGAGGACACCGTGGCCGCGATCACCGCCGCCGGCGGCAGGGCCCTGGCGGTGGGCGGCGACGTCGCCGACGAGAGTGCGATGAGCGCGGCCTTCGACGCCGTCGAGTCGGCCTTCGGCGGCATCGACGTGGTCGTGAACACCGCCGGCATCATGATCCTGTCCCCCGTCGCGGAGCTCGACCTCGCCGACCTGGACCGGATGCACCGCACGAACATCCGCGGCACCTTCGTCGTCTCCCAGCAGGCGGCACGCAGGGTCCGCCCGGGTGGCGCGATCATCAACGTCTCGACCTCGGTGGTCCGCACCCAGCTGCCGGGCTACGGCGCCTACGTAGCCAGCAAGGCCGCGGTCGAGGGCCTGACCCTCATCCTGGCCCGTGAGCTGCGCGGCCGGAACGTCACCGTCAACGCCGTCGCGCCCGGCCCCACCGCCACACCGCTGTTCCTGGACGGCAAGGACGACGCCACCATCGCGAACTTCGCCAAGGCGACCCCGCTGGAGCGGCTCGGCGGGCCCGAGGACATCGCCGAGGTCGTCTCGTTCCTGGCCGGTCCCGCGCGCTGGGTCAACGGACAGGTCCTCTACGCCAACGGAGGACTCGCCTGACCCCCGCCGCACACGCACCACCCCGCCCCTGCACCGTCATCGCGGAAAGGAACCACGTCCATGTCCACCACCGGCACCACCGGCACCATCGTCGTCATCACCGGCGCCTCCAGCGGTTTCGGAGCACTCACCGCCCGTGCGCTGGCGGACGCCGGCCACACCGTCTACGCCGGCATGCGCCGGACCACCGGCCGCAACGCGCCCCAGGTCCGGGCCGCCGCCCACTACGCCGACGAGCACCACGTCGACCTGCGGTCCATCGAGCTCGACGTGAACTCCCAGCTCTCGGTCGACACCGCCGTCGCGCAGATCGAAGCCGAGCACGGCCGCGTCGACGTGCTGATCCACAACGCCGGGCACATGGTGACCGGGCCGGCCGAAGCCTTCACTCCCGACCAGCTCGCCGAGCTCTACGACGTGAACGTCCTGTCCACCCAGCGCGTCAACCGCGCCGTGCTGCCGGGCATGCGTCGGCGCCGGCGAGGACTGGTGCTCTGGGTGTCCAGCACCAGCGTCAAAGGCGGTACCCCGCCCTACCTCGCCCCCTACTTCGCGGCCAAGGCCGCCATGGACTCCCTCGCGGTGTCCTACGCCGGTGAACTCGCCCGCTGGGGCGTGGAGACCTCGATCGTCGTCCCTGGCTCGTTCACCAGCGGTACCAACCACTTCGCGCACTCCGGCCACCCCGAGGACACCGCCGTCGAGGCCGAGTACGAGAGCCGGTACCCCGGCCTGATGGACCAGATGGCGACCAAGCTCGCCGCCCTCGCCCCCGAGGAGGCGCCCGCGTCGCTCGTCTCCGACGAGATCGCCCGCATCGTCGCCCTGCCCGCCGGAAAGCGCCCGTACCGCGTACACGTCGACCCCGCCGACGACGGATCCGAGGAGGTCTCCAAGACCGCCGACCGCATCCGCCGCGGCTTCCTCACCCGCATCGGCCTTGCCGACCTGCTCACCGTCCAGAGCTGAGACATCCACCATGAGCTGGACGGAGTCCGCCGGAAGCAGTCCGGTGGTGTCGGTCGGCGGTGTCCAGGATGGGGCGGGCAGGTGCGGGCCCCCGCCGGCTGCGGGGGTCCCGCACCTTCGGTCATGCCAGGGCGAACTTCTGGGCGCCGGAGCCGTTGCAGTCCCAGATCTGGAGGCGGGTGCCGTTCGCGGTGGCGCCCGAGGGGGAGTCGATGCACCGGCCGCTGGTCGGGTTGTACATCGAGCCGTCGGCGTTGACGACCCAGTTCTGGTACCCCCCGCCGTTGCACGTGGCGAGTTGCAGCTTCGTGCCGGCCACGCTGACACCGCCCGCTATGTCCAGGCACCTGCCCAGCGTGCGGAGGGTCTGGCCGTTCCAGGTCCACTTCTGGTCGAGCGACGTCGCCTGCTGGCAGTCCCACAGCTGGACCGCGGTGCCGTCGCCGCCGGTGTCGTCACCGGCCACGTCCACGCACTTGCCGCCGGGACCGTAGATCGGGGTGCCGATGGCGAAGTTCTGGGCGCCGGAGCCGTTGCAGTCCCAGATCTGGAGGCGGGTGCCGTTCGCGGTGGCGCCCGAGGGCGAGTCGATGCACCGGCCGCTCGTCGGGTTCCGCAGCGAACCGTCGGTCTGCCGCACCCATGACTGGTAGCCGCCGCTGTTGCACGTGGCGAGCTGCAACTTGGTCCCCGCGGCGCTGTTGCCGCCGGCGATGTCCAGGCACTTGCCGAGGGTCTGCAGGGTCTGGCCGCTCCAGGTCCAGTGCTGGTCCCTGGCCGCCGACTGGCAGTCCCACAGCTGGACCGCGGTGCCGTCGCCGCCGGTGTCGTCACCGGCCACGTCCACGCACTTGCCGCCCGGTCCGGTGATCGTCTGGCCGGTCACCGAACCGCCACCGCCGCCGGAGCCGGGACCCTTGTTGTACACGGCCACCGAGTCGACGACCAGCTTGCCGCCGGAGAGCGTGGCCGCGTTCGGGCCCCCGCCGAACGCGTCCGGGAATCCGCCGCCGATCGCGAGGTCGTAGATGATGAAGAAGGGGTGGTCGATCGCGTCGGACCAGGTCGTCGCGTCCACCTGGTTGGCGTTGACCGTGAAGAAGTTGTTCCCGTCCAGGTAGAACCGGATCTGTTCTGGCGACACCGAGCGGTCGATCTCCACCGCGTAGTCGTGGAAGCCGGTCTGGCAGCCCGCGCACGCGCGCTCACCCGAACCGATACCGGTCGACTCGTTGCACGGCCCGCCCGGGTTCACGCCGCAGTGGATGGTGCTGAAGTCGGAGCTGCGGCCGTTGATGTCCTCCATGACGTCGATCTCGCCCGACTTCGGCCAGACCACACCGTCGCGCAGCGGTGCGCCGAGCATCCAGAACGCCGGCCAGTAGCCCGCGCCGTTGGCGGTGGTGACGTTGGGCTGCTGCAGGACGGACTCGATGCGGACGACGCCGCCGGCCGGTGCGCCGAAGGAGGCCGACTGGGTCTCCACGCGCCCCGAGGTCCATCCGCTGCGCGGGTCGGAACCGGAGTGCAGGGCCTGGAGCACCAGATGGCCCTGGCCGTCGTAGTAGACGTTCGAGGTGCTGCTGGTCATGGTCTCGATCTCACCGGTGCCGAAGCTGCTGCCCGGCCCGGTGTCGTACTTCCACAGGCTCTGGTCGATGCCGGTGCCGGACGCACCGTTGAAGTCGTCGCTCCAGGTGAGCGAGAAGCCCGCCGGCGTCGGAGGCACGGCCGCCCGGGCGGTGAACGACGCGCTGACGGTGGCCGCCACCGTCAGCGCGACGACGGCAATCAGGTTGAGGGTTCTTCGCCATCCGCCGCGCAGTGGTCTTGTGGGACTCAATGACATGTACCTGACCTCCGAGTGAGGGGAATGACGGCAGCGGAACAGGGCGAGTACTCGGCCCTGGATCTTGTCGGCGAGGGCGAGAAGGAACGAGTCGCCGGTGCGGTTGTAGAGCCAGAAGACGCTGTCCAAGCCGTCGCCCCAGCGCACCGACACCCAGCTCTGGCATCACCAGGAAATGCGAGATCGCCGCGTACTGGCCGCACAGACCCGGCCAGTTGCTGCCGCAGCCGGTTGTCGAGCCAGCCGCGTGCGGTGACCGCGCCGGGCGGCAGGCGCAGAAAGGCGGTGGGGGAGAGGGGCGCCGCGTTGGGCGAGTAGAGGCCGCCGGGGGCGGGCGCCACGCGCGACGATGCCGCGGTGTGTGCGAGGCGGGTGCCGCGCGCCGCCCGGGCGGGACCGGCCATGGCGAGGGGGATACCGCTCGCCCCGGCCACGGTGAGGGCGCCGGCGACGAGGTGTCCGCGGTTCAGGGGCATGGGGGAGCCTCCTGGCACGATCCGGGGCGTGCGGGAACCAGGGCGCGCGAGCTGGTCACCGGGGCGCCTGGGGCATTTCAACGGTGGAAGGTACGGACCAATCGGCATGACGGCACGGTTCGGGGGCCGTGTCCAGGGGGTGTGCAGGGGCCGGGCGGTCCGTGCGGTCCGCCGCCGTCACTTGTACGGCGGCGGACCGCATCCTTTTCAGGGCCGGCGCAGGAGACTCGGCGTGGCGCGGGGAGGCGTTCGCCGGCTCCGGGCGGGCGTCAGGGAGTGCACCCGGCCGGGGTGGCCCGAGAGGCGTCCGAGATCAGCGCCTGCTGGGCCGTCCTGAGCCGCTGGACGTCGGGCTTGACGACCCTGCGGTCATACGTCAGCAGGCCGTTGAGCTCACCCTCGACGTCCGTGATCTGGGTGTACACCGCTCCGTTGCCACCCTGGCAGGCCAGCGCGTGGACCTCGGCGAGCTTGGCCAGGTAGTCGTCGGTGTAGGTCGCGGGGTCGACGTCGACGTACGACTGCTGTACCGACCAGGCGTGTCCCGGTACGGCCAGGCCGAGGCCGCCGTACTCACCGCTGACCAGGGCACGTCGGCCGTCGGGGTGGGGCGGCAGGGCCGGACTGGGATAGCCGTGCTCGTCCATGATGTCGCCGGTGCCGCCGTCCTCGCCGAGGTTGAGCCCGGACATGGAGTCGACCAGCCGGGTCGGGTCCCAGGACTTGGCCTGGTCGGCGATGCGGGCCATGTCGTACTGGCCCCAGCCCTCGTTGAAGGTGACCCACATGACGACCGACGGGCTGCTGTAGTGCTCGTCGATCATCTGCTTCATCTCGCGCTCGTACTCGGCGCGCGCCTGTGCGGACGGGTTCACCCCGGCCGTCATCGCGGGCATGTCCTGCCACACCATCAGCCCGAGCCGGTCGGCCCAGTAGAACCAGCGGTCGGGCTCGACCTTGATGTGCTTGCGCACCGCGTTGAAGCCCATGCTCTTGTGCATCTTCAGGTCGTGGGCGAGCGCCTCGTCCGTCGGGGCGGTGTACAGGCCGTCCGGCCAGAACCCCTGGTCCAGCGTGGCCATCATGAAGACCGGCTTGCCGTTGAGGAGGGTGCGCGGAACGCCGTTCACCTTCTCCACGCTGACCGACCGCATCCCGAAGTAGCTGCCGACGCGGTCGGCTCCGACGCTCACCTTCAGGTCGTAGAGGTACGGGTCGTCGGGCGACCACAGCCGCGGGTTCCGGATGTGCAGAGTCAGGGGCCCGCCGCTGCGCCCGGTGACGGTGGCCACCTTGCGCTTGCCCTCGTAGGCGGTCGCCGTGACCGGCAGGCCGTCGCGGACTCCCTGCGGCTCGACGGTGAGCGTGCCGGCGTCGACGTCCGGGGTGAGCTTGAGCCGGTCGACGTGGTCGGCGGCCACCGGCTCCATCCACACCGTCTGCCAGATCCCGGAGGTCGGCGTGTACCAGATGCCGCTCGGGTCCAGGCGCTGCTTGCCGACCGGCGGGTTCTCGCCGTCGGCCGCGTCGGTGGGGTCGTAGACGCCGACGATCAGCTCCTGGGTGCGGCCGGGCTTCAGCGCGTCGGTGACGTCGGCGCTGAACTTGTCGTACCCGCCCTGGTGTTCGGCCACCTTGGTGCCGTTGACGTACACCTCGGCCCGCCAGTCGACCGCGCCGAAGTTCAGCTGCAGCCGCTTGCCGGAGCCGATCTTCCAGCCGGCCGGGGCGGTGAAGGTACGCCGGTACCACATGCGGTCCTCGTGCCGTTCGAGCCCGGACAGCTGCGACTCCACGGGGTACGGGACGAGGATCTTCTCGCCCAGCTTCTTGCCCACCGGCGGTTGTTCGCCCGCCGTGGCGGCGGCGAACTGCCAGGTGCCGTTGAGGTTCTGCCAGTCACCGCGCGTGAGCTGGGGGCGCGGGTACTCGAGGTGGGCGTTGTCCGGCCCGACCTGGTCGGCCCACTTGGTGCGCAACTCGTACGTCGATTTGTTGGCACCGCTGCTCCAGAAAGGGCTGACAACGTTGCCATCGGTTCCGGCCAGGCCGCCTTGACCGTCGTAGCGCACGTCGGCGAGACCCGACGCGGTGCCGGTCTTGTTGCCGACGACGGGCTCCTTCAGTGCGATCAGCAGCTTCCGGGGGGCGGCGGGGTCCAGCCGGGCATCCGCCAGGGGCCAGGTGGCGCCCCCGATCACGGCGTCGAGATGCTCGCCGAGACCGGCCGGCGGCGCGCTGAGCGGCTGTGCGAACTCCAGGGCGAGGGTACGGCCGCTCGCCTGGACGGCGGTGGAGACGGCGCCGTCGTAGTCGAAGCCGTCGGGCAGGCGGAACGCGGACTGCGGTACGGCTGTCTTGGCGCCGCCGGGCGGGGTCCAGCGCAGGTGGAGGTTGGAGCCGCCGTAGTGCTCGAAGTACTCGACCTTGATGTCGTAGGCCGTGTTCGCCGTCAACTCGACGGGCTGGCCCGTCTGTTCGATGTCCCAGTCGTCCACCCAGTGGTCGATGACCAGCCGGCCGTCCACCCACAGCCGGAAGCCGTTGTCGCCGATGATCGAGAAGGTGGTGGGGCCGGTCTTCTCCGGGACGATCTTCCCGGTCCAGCGGACGCTGACGTCGTCCGACTGGCCGGTGGCGAAGTTCAGGCGCGGCTCCAGGGTGTCGAAGTCGAGGTTCGGGTCGAACCCGGTGGCCTTGAGCTCGTGGAAGTCGAAGGCGCCGGGGGCGGACTGGGTGTAGTAGTCGCCCTTGAGGCCATGGACTTCGACGGGATCGTCGGCCGCGGAGGCCGCGGAGGCGGCGGGTGGAGCGGTGAGGCCGGCCAGGCCCAGGGCCGCGGCGAGCAGTAGGGCGAGGCGTTGCCCGAGAGGTCTGATGCGCACGAATCCTCCTTGGGTGAGGAAGGGTGGCGGCTCGTTGCTTCTGTCTGTACAACGTTGGAAGGAACGGCAGTTGGCATGAGAGCACGGCTCTCGGCCTGTGTCCAGGGACATGACAAATCCCCGGGGCGCGGGGCACTCATCGACGCTGAGGAGATCCCTTGCGGGTCAGCCTGAGGGACGTGGCGGAACGCGCGGGCGTTTCGATCAAGACCGTGTCCAACGTGGTGAACAACTATCCGCACGTCACCCCGGCCATGCGCGCCCGGGTGCAGGCCGCGATCGACGAGCTCGGCTACCGGCCCAACCTGACCGCGCGACATCTGCGCAAGGGCCGGACGGGGATCATCGCGCTCGCCGTTCCCGAGCTCGGCAACCCGTACTTCGCGGAGCTGGCCGGCGCGGTGATCGACGCGGCCGCGGAGCACGAGTTCACCGTCCTGCTCGACCACACGCGGGGCGAGCGCGAACAGGAGATCCTGGTCAGCCAGGGCTTCCGCGGCGGGGTGATCGACGGACTGATCCTCAGCCCGCTGACCCTGGAGGCTTCGGACCTGCGGGGCCGGCCGGGAGATGTGCCGCTGGTGCTGCTCGGGGAGCGCGAGTACGGCCTGCCCTTCGACCACATCGCGATCGACAACGTGGCGGCGGCGCGGTGCGCGGTGCGTCATCTGCTGGGTCGCGGCCGGACCCGGATCGCCTACCTCGGCGTGCGCACCGACTCCGTCAACCAGCCCGCCCACCTGCGACTGGACGGATGGCGCGCGGAGCTGGCCGCGGCCGGGGTCCCCGCGCCGGACAGCCTGGTGGTGCCGGTCGGCGGCTGGGACCGGGACGACGGCGCGCGTGCCATGGCCGAGCTGCTGGACTCCGGCGTGCGTCCGGACGCCGTCTTCGCCTTCAACGACCTGATCGCGATCGGCGCGATGCGGGTGCTGCACGAGCGGGGTCTGCGGGTGCCCTGGGACGTGGCGGTGGTGGGTTTCGACGACATCGCGGAGGGGCGCTTCGGTGCCGTCACCCTGACGACGGTGTCACCGGACAAGCAGGCCATCGCGAAGATGGCCGTGGCCTCGCTGCTGCGCAGCCTGTCGGGCCGCGCGGAGCCCGGCGGCCGCGAACTGACCGCGGAATTCGAGCTGGTGGAGCGGGAGAGCACCTTGGGCCGACGGTGACGAGATTTCGGACGGAAGGCTTTACACGACCCTTCCAACGATGTAAAAACCTCCCCTGAACGACGAGCACGCCGAGTTGACGCAAGAGCAAGCCTCCCCGAGAGCGCTCTCAGCTCCGGGGCCGTGCCGTTTGGGGACACTCATGAAGCCCACCGCACTTGCCCGTCGCACCTCCGCTCGAACGCTTCTCGCCGCCGGCCTCGTGACGAGCCTCGCGCTCGCGACCGGATGCACCAAGTCCGAGGACGACTCGGACACGAAGCCCTCCGCCTCGCAGCAGGACGACGCCGGCCAGGTGGTCGCCTCGCCCGGCACCGCCTCCGGCCCGACCTGCACCATCGACGCCTACGGCGGCAGGAAACTCGACCTGAAGACCGCCACCGTCGGCTTCTCCCAGTCCGAGAAGGAAGCCAACCCCTTCCGGATCGCGGAGACCGCCTCCATCAAGGCCGAAGCCAAGGCACAGGGCGTCAGACTGCTCACCGCCAACGCCCAGTCGCAGTTCTCCAAGCAGATCAGCGACGTCCAGGACCTCCTCGCCAAGGGCGCGAACCTGCTGGTCATCGCACCGCTCAACTCCGACGGCTGGGAGCCGGTGCTGCGCACCGCGGCCGCCAGGCACATCCCGATCGTGACCGTCGACCGCAAGATCAACGCGACGGCCTGCAAGGACTACGTGAGCTTCATCGGCTCCGACTTCACCGAGCAGGGCAGACGGGCCGCCGACCAGATGATCGCGGCGACCGGCGGCAAGGGCGAGATCGCCGTCCTCCTCGGCGCCGCCGGCAACAACGTGACGACCGAGCGCACCAAGGGCTTCGAGGACCGCATCAAGGAGAAGGCACCCGGCCTGAAGATCGTGTTCCGCCAGACCGGCGAATTCGCCCGCGAGAAGGGCCAGTCGGTCACCGAGAACCTCATCCAGGCCAAGCCCGGCATCACCGGGATCTACGCCGAGAACGACGAGATGGGCCTCGGCGCCGTCAACGCCCTCAAGGGCGCGGGCAAGAAGCCCGGCGACGTCAAGATCGTCACCATCGACGGGACCCGCAACGCCGTACAGAGCATCGCGGACGGCTGGATCTACGCGGTGATCGAGTCCAATCCGCGCTTCGGGCCGCTCGCCTTCCAGACCCTGGACACCTTCACCAAGGGCGGAAAGGTCGGGCAGGACATCGTTATCAAGGACAGCGCCTACGACAGGGGCAACGCCCGGTCGGACCTCGGCAAGGCCTACTGACGTGCTCTCGGTCACCCGGCTGTCCAAGACTTTTCCCGGCGTGCGCGCGCTGTCCGACGTGGACTTCACCGCGCGCGCCGGACAGGTGCACGCGCTCGTCGGCGAGAACGGCGCCGGCAAGTCGACGCTCGTCAAGGTGCTCACCGGCGTGTACCCGCCCGACCACGGCGAGGTGACGTACGGCGGAGAACCGGTCCGCTTCACCACGCCGCTCCAGGCCCAGCAGGCGGGCATCTCCACCATCTACCAGGAGGTCAACCTCGTCCCGCTGATGAGCGTGGCCCGCAACCTGTTCCTCGGCCGCGAACCGCTCGGGCGGCTGGGCCTGATCGACTTCCGGCGCATGCACCGCGAGGCCGACGAGGCGCTCCGCGGACTCGGCATCCGGGTCGACGTCCACCGGCCGCTGCGCGAACTCGGCGTCGGCGCCCAGCAGATGGTCGCGCTCGCCCGCGCCGTCACGGTGGACTCCCGCGTCCTCATCATGGACGAGCCGACCTCCTCCCTCGAACCACGCGAGGTGCGGACCCTGTTCGAGGTGATCCGCATGCTGCGCGAGCGCGGTGTCGCGGTCGTCTTCGTCAGCCACCGCCTGGACGAGCTGTACGAGATCTGCGACACGATCACCGTCCTGCGCGACGGCCGCGTCGTGCACACCGGCCCGCTCGCCGACCTCGACCGGCTGCGGCTGGTGGCCATGATGCTCGGCCGGGAGATCGGCGCGGTGCGCGCGGAAGGGCTGACCAAGTTCTCCGGCTCGCACGACACCGACGCCGAAGCGGTCCTGACCGCAACCGGCCTGACGGCACGTCACCATCTGCGGAACGTGTCGCTGTCGGTCCGCCCCGGCGAGGTCGTCGGCCTGGGCGGGCTGCTCGGCTCCGGCCGCAGCGAGACCGCGAAGGCCATCGCCGGGGCCCTGCCCACCGACACCGGCCGGGTCGTCGTCGACGGCGTCCCGGTACGTCCGGGCTCGACCGCCGCAGCCATCCGCGCCGGCATCAGCCTGCTGCCGGAGGACCGCAAGAGCGAGGGCATCCTGCCGGGTCTGTCGGTCCGCGAGAACATCGCGCTCGCCGCACTGCCCGGGCTGTCCCGCTTCGGCCTCGTCGACGACGCCCGCGTCGACCGGATCGTGGAGACGTTCACGAAACGGCTTCGCATCAAGGCGGCGGGCCCGCACCAGAAGGTCGGCGAACTCTCCGGCGGCAACCAGCAGAAGGTCCTGCTGGCCCGCTGGCTCGCCCTGCACCCCAAGGTCATGCTCCTGGACGAGCCGACCCGCGGCATCGACGTCGGTGCCAAGGCCGAGGTGCAGGCGCTCATCGACGAACTCGCCGGGGACGGCCTCGCCGTACTGCTGATCTCCTCCGACACCGAGGAACTGATCGAGGGCAGCGACCGGGTGGTCGTCCTCAAGGACGGCGCCGTGGTCCGCGAGCTGACCGGTGACGCCGTCACCGAAGGCGAACTGATGCGTGCCATCGCCGCCGTACCCACTGGAGGGAGCGATGACTGAACTCACCCTGGCCCGCGGCACACTGGACCGCGCCCGGATGCTGCGCCTGCTGCAGGAGTACGGCGTGTACAGCGGCGTGCTGGTGCTGCTGCTGTTCAACTTCGCCTTCACCCCCCACTTCGCCTCCGCGGAGAACTTCCGTACCCAGGCCGTCCAGGTGGCCCCGGTGCTGATCGTCGCGCTGGGCATGGCACTGGCGATCGGCACCGAAGGCGTCGACCTGTCGGTGGGTTCGGTGATGGCACTGGCCACCTCCCTGCTCTCGCTCTACCTCGGCTACGGGCCCTGGATCGCCACGTTGACCGCGGTGATCGCGGGTGCCGCGGTCGGTGTCGCGAACGGCGCGCTGATCGCGTTCGTCGGCGTCCAGCCCATCGTCGCCACCCTCGCCCTGATGGTCGCCGGACGCGGCCTTGCCCTGGTCCTGCTGCCCCAGCTCAAGGACGTACGCGATCCGGGCCTTGCGGCACTCGGCTCCGGTGACGTCCTCGGCGTGCCCTACCTGGTCCTCATCGCCGCGGCGCTCGCGATGCTGGTCGCGTTCGTGATGCGCCGCACCACCTTCGGACGGCAGGTCCTGGCCATCGGCGACAGCCGCCCGGCGGCCCGGCTCGCCGGACTCCCGGTCCGGCGGGTGCTGGTCGTGGTCCACGTCTGCTCCGGCGCGCTCGCCGCGATCGCGGGCGTGCTGGCCACCGCCCGCCTCGCCGCGAGCGACCCCACCTCCCTCGGCACCCTGATGGAACTGTCCGCCATCACCGCGGTGGTCGTCGGCGGCACCCCGCTCAGCGGCGGGCGGGTGCGCATCGGCGGCACCGTCGCGGGTGCCGTCCTCATCCAGCTGCTCACCACCACGCTCATCAAGCACGATCTGCCGCCGTCGTGGACCCAGATCGCCCAGGCCGTGGTGATCGTCCTCGCCGTCTACGCGGCCCGGGAACGAGGCAGGCGATGACCACGCAGACCGAAGAGGCCGGAACCCCGGCCGACGTCGCGAGCCGCAAGAGCGCCGGTGCCGGGCGCACGAACCGCTCCGAGCGGCTGAGCGGGCTCGCGCAGCAACACGGTGCCCTGGTCACTCTCGTGATCGCCATGACCGTGGCGTCGCAGAGCTTCGACACCTTCCTGACGGGCGACAACCTGGAGAACATGGCGCTGTCCTCGGCGTTCCTCGCCGTGGTCGCCCTGGGCATGACGTTCGTGATCGTCACCGGCGGCATCGATCTGTCGGTGGGCTCGCTGTTCGCCCTCGGCGGTGTCCTCGCCGCCTGGGGCTCGCGGTACGGCACGGCGGTGGCCCTGCTGCTGCCGCTCGCCGTCTGCGGACTGATCGGCCTGGTCAACGGCGTGCTGATCGCACGGGTCCGGCTCGCGCCGTTCATCGTCACCCTGGCGGCGATGCTGGGCGCCCGGGGCCTCCTGCTGGCCGTCACCGACGAGGGCTCGACGACGTATCTGGTCGACAAGGACTCCTTCTTCGCCACCCTCGGACAAGGCTCCCTGCTCGGCATCGGTGTGCCCGTGTGGATCACCGTGGCGCTGTTCGTGCTCGGGGCCGTCGTGCTGCGCCGGACCCGATTCGGACAGTACGTGTACGCGGTCGGCGGGAACGAGGACGCGGGGGCCCTGATGGGCGCGCCGGTGGCCCGTACGAAGATCTCCGTGTACACGCTCTCGGGCCTGTGCGCCGGGCTCGCCGGCGCGCTCAACGCGGCCTGGCTGCTGTCCGTGACGATCCTCGGCAGCGGCATGGAGCTGGAGGCCATCTCGGCCGTGGTCATCGGCGGCACCCTGCTCAGCGGCGGTTCCGGCTTCCTCAGCGGCTCCCTCGTCGGGGTGCTGCTCCTGAAGGTCATCCAGAACGTGATCAATCAGATCGGCTCGCTCGACTCCGCCTACCAGCAGGTGGTCAGCGGGGCGTTCCTGGCCGTGGTGGTGGTCGCCCAGACGTGGCTGGGCCGGAGACGGAGAGTGCTGTGAAACCTTACGTGCCGAGATCCCGCCGCAGGCTGGGCACTCTCGCCGTGGTCCACCTGGCGGCTGTGGGGCTCTGCGTGGCCGGCCCTCGCACGGCAGCGGCGGACACCGGGAGCCGGCCGGCCCGCCACTCCGCCGTGACCGTGGGGGACGCCCGCTTCGAAGTCCTGTCCCCGACCCTGATCCGGACGGAATACGCGGGAGACGGCCACTTCGAGGACAGCCCCACCTTCAACGCCGTCGGCCGTGACTCCTTCACCCCGTCCCCCTACACCTCGTCCGTCAGCGGCGGCGTCCTGACCATCACCACCAGCGCCATGAGCCTGCGCTACCGCATCGGCTCCGGCCCCTTCGACGCCGACAACCTGGCGACGTCCTTCAAGGCGGGGCCGACGCCGGTGCTCGCGGCTCCCTGGCGCCACGACGTGTGCACCGTCGGCGCCGTGTGCGAGGCGGAGGACCAGCAGTACGACGGTCCCGGCCTGGCCACGGACCACAAAGACTTCACCGGCAAGGGCTTCCTCGCCGGGTTCGAGGTGGACGGCAACTCCCTCGCCGCGGACGTGCGGGCACCATCCGCCGCCACCTACGACCTCGCCGTGCGCTACGCCAACGCGGTGGGCAGCGACGGCCACCACGAGGCACGCACCCTGAGTCTCGGCGTGGACGGCGGCAGCGACCGGACGTTCACGCTTCCGGCGACCCCGGACTGGAACACCTGGGGTGTGGCCCGCCTGCCGCTGACGCTCGGCGCCGGCCCTCACACCGTCAGGCTCCATCGCGCCGCCCCCGACTCCGGAAGCGTCAACATCGACAGCCTCGCCCTCCTCGATTCCGGTGCCGCTTATCCCGACAGGGCCGCGACCGTGGTCAACGGCTGCCGTTTCGGCACCGGTTGCGAGGCCGAGGACGCCCTCCTGTCGGGCTCCGCCGTCATTGCCACGGATCACCGGGGCCATGCCGGCTACGGCTTCACCGCCGAACTCAACCAGGGGTCCGGTGTCTCGGACCGCATCACCGGCGTGCCCGCCGACGGTACCTACCTGCTGAACCTGCGCTACGCCAACGGCACCGGCGGCGACGGCCTGCACCGGCCCCGCACGATCGACGTCGGCACCGGCGACGGGACCTCCCACACCACCCTCACGCTCCCGGCCACCGACAACTGGGACACCTGGCAGACGGCCTCCGTGCCCGTCGAGCTGAAGGCGGGCACCGACCAGGTCACCCTGGCCTGCCCGGAGTCCGTCAGCTGCCACGTCAACCTGGACACCCTGGCCGTGAGCCGTCCAGGAGAGCCCGCCCCCGCACCCCACCTCGCCCTCGGCGGCTACCGCCGCAGCCTCGACGGACTCAACGGGGACAACGACCCCACCCCCTGGACCACGCCCGGTCTCCTGCACCGCGACGGCTGGTACCTCCTCGACGACACCCCCTCCGCGGTCTACGACCCCAGCACCGAGAAGGCCACTCCACGCCCCACCCACGGCGGCCGGGCCTACCAGGACGGCTACCTCTTCGCCTTCGGACACGACTACCGGCAGGGCCTGTCCGACCTCGCCACCCTGACCGGCCCGTCACAGCTGCTGCCCCGCTGGGCCTACGGCGTCTGGTACTCCGAATACATCGACCGCACCGCGAGCGACTACGAGAACACCATCCTGCCCGCGTTCCGCGCCGCGGACGTCCCCCTGGACGTGCTGGTGACGGACACCGACTTCAAGTCGCCCAACACCTGGAGCGGCTGGAACTTCGACCCGGCCAAGTTCCCCGATCCCAAAGCCTTCTTCGACTGGTCCACCGGACAGGGGCTGCACAACACCCTGAACGTGCACCCGAGCATCCTCGGCACCGACCCGCAGTTCGCGCAGGCCCAGAGCACGGCCAAGGGCAAGCTGCGCAAGGGCGGTTGCGCGGGCAGTGCCGGCTCGGACTGCTACACCTTCGACTTCGGCGACCCCGACCAGCTCAAGGCCTACCTCGACCTGCACCGGCCGATGGACCAGGCCGGCAACGACTTCTGGTGGCTCGACTGGTGCTGCGACGCCTCCCGCTCCTCCCGGTCCGGAACCACCCCGGACGCATGGATCAACCAGCAGTACGCCGACCTCACCTCCTCCGAGACCGGCGACCGAGGCTTCGTCCTGTCCCGGGCCTACGGCTCCCTCCAGGCCGGCGGCTACAGCGGCGGCGTGGGCCTGCCCACCGGGCCCTGGGCCGACAAGCGCAGCACCCTCCACTTCACCGGTGACACCACCTCGAACTGGGGCACCCTGCGCGCCGAGGTCGGCTACACGCCGGGGGAGTCGGCCGCCACCGGCCTCGCCGCCGTCAGCCATGACATCGGCGGTCACAACGACGGGTACGGCATCCCCGGAGCCGAGACATACACGTCGAACGGCGAGACCCACCGCACCACCAGACTGCCCGACGACCTGTACGCACGGTGGGTGCAGTTCGGCACCTTCCAGCCCGTCGACCGGCTGCACAGCAACCACAGCGACCGCCTGCCGTGGCAGTACGGCCCCGAAGCACAGAGGTCCGCCGAGCAGTTCCTCCGGCTCCGCGAGGCGCTCGTGCCGTACACGTACACCCTGGCGCACGAGGCCGAGACCACCGGCACCCCGATCGTCCGCCCGCTGTACCTCCAGTACCCGGAGGAGGAGAACGCCTACACCGAGGCGGACAGCGAGTACCTCTACGGCCCCGACATGCTGGTCGCCCCCGTCACCACCCCCGGCACCGACACGACCACGCGGGTGTGGTTCCCCCAGGGCCGGTGGACGGACTACTTCACCGGCCGCACCTACACCGCATCCGCCGGCGGAGCCACGTACGACATCACGACCACCCTGGACACCATGCCGGTCTTCGTCCGGGCGGGCGGCATCGTCACCACCCGGTCGGGCAACGTGCCGAACGACAGCCAGAGCCCGCTCGACAAGGTCACCGTCACCGTGGCCCCCGGAGCATCCGGTGCGTTCTCCCTCTACGAGGACGACGGCACGACCGCGCACCCTGGACGTACGGCAACCACCCGGATCCGCTACGCCGAGCACAAGGGCACCCGTCTGCTGAAGATCGCACCCGCCAGGGGAACCTTCCCCGGACAGGCGAGCCGCCGCACCTGGACCGTGTCCTTCCTCGGCGTCGGCGCAGAACCGAGCCGAGTGAGCGCGAGCGGTGCCCGGTTGGCGGCCTCGGCCTGGCACTGGGACGCCGACACCCACGTACTGCGGATCACCATGCCCCCGCAGAGCATCCGAACCGCCACGGCCATCTCGTACAGATAGGCGGGCCGGCCCGGCAGACCTCGGCGCGGCCGGCGTGCCGAGGTCTGCCGCCGGTCACTGCTCCTCGTCGGCCGGGGCCGGGGACTCGGGCTTCTCCTCGGGGCGGCCGCGGTGCCGGTGACGATACGGCGGATCGTCTCCAGCGGCAGCTTCGGCGAACCGTCCGCGTAGAGGAGGCCGTTGGTCTCCTGGGCGGTGTCCATGAACTGCGTGTAGCAGAGGCCGGCGACGACCGGGCTCCGGTGCAGCACCCCGAAGACGTCGTCGAGCAGGGCGGCGTACTGCGTGTCCGAGCTGGTCCGTGTGTAGGAGAACTCGTCCTCCTCGGCGCCCACGGACAGTCCGCCGAACTCGGTGACCATCAGGGGGACTTCGCTGGCGCGGTAGCGCTCCGTCTGCCGTGCGTTCAGGGAGAGGGTCCGCCCGGCCGGGCCCGGCGAGGCCAGCAGCGCCTCGAACCCCGCGGCGTCGCCGTAGCGGCGGTCGAGCAGTCCGGGGTCGGAGGAGTAGTCGCGCGACCGCCTGGGACAACCATCCGATCGGCACCTGGTACCTCAACAGCCTGGTGATCTCGGCACTCGCCGTGATCTTCACGTGGCCTTCTGCTCGATGGCCGGATTCGCCCTGGCCTTCCTGCGCTTCCGTGGCCGGGCCCAGGTCTTGGCCGTCGTCACGGCCGGCCTGATGCTGCCGACCGAGGCGCTGGTGCTGCCCCAGTTCATCGAGTACCGGTCGTTCCACCTGCTCGGCACGTTCTGGGCGCTGGTCCTGCCGTCGGTCGCGGCACCGATCTCGGTGTTCGTCTTCCACTCCTTCTTCCGCGGCATCCCCACGGCGCTGATCGAGGCGGCCCGCATCGACGGCGCGAGCTGGTGGCGCGTCTACGCCACCGTCTGCACGCCGATGTGCCGCCCGGCGGTGTCCACGGTCGCGATCCTCACCTTCATCGGCTCCTGGAACTCCTTCCTGTGGCCGCTGCTGGTCCTCAGCCAGACCAGGTCCCAGACCATCCCGGTCGGCCTCGCCTCACTGGTGGACCCACCAGCCCACAGTGCGCCGAGATCATGGCCTCCTCGGTCCTCGGCTTCATCCCGCTCATCGCGGTCTTCCTGGTCTTCCAGCGCCAGATCGTCCAGGGAATCGCCACGACGGGCATCAAGTGACCCACCCTCGGGGGGCGCCGCGGGCAGCTGCCTCGTCCGGCGGTCCGCAAGGCGGTGTCCGCTCTGTGCCGGGCGGGCGCCTACTTGCCGGCGGACTGCCGCGAGGCACGCAGCGGTGAGAACGCGGTCCGTAGTTCGTCCGTGAAGATGCCCGGGACTTCCCAGGCCGCGAAGTGGCCCCCGCTGCGGGCACGGTGGTAGTAGAAGAGGTCGTGGTATGCGCGTGACGCCCAGCTGCGTGGGGCCTGGTAGATCTCGCCGGGGAACACCGTGACGGCGGCCGGGACGGACACGGACACGGCGTTGAAGTTGTTGGCGTTGTTCTCCCAGTAGAGACGCGACGAGGAGACCGCGGTGTTCGTCACCCAGTAGAGGGTGATGTCGTCGAGCATCTCGTCCCTGGTGAGGACGCGCTCGGGGTGGCCGCCGCTGTATGTCCATGCCGCGAACTTGTCGTACATCCAGGCGGCCAGTCCGACGGGCGAGTCCGTCAGTCCGTATCCCTCGGTCTGCGGACGGGTGACCATCATGGCCGAGTAGCCGGATCCCGTCTTGTAGAAGGCGGCCAGTTGGCCGTAGGCCGCCTTCTCGTCCGGGCTGAGGCCGGCGGGTACCGGGTCACCGCAGGCGAGCTTCTTCGCGATGTCCGGCGGGACGGTGGCCGGGAAGTTGACGTGGATTCCGAGCAGTCCGGGGGGCTTCTGCACGGCCATCCTGTCGGAAATCACAGCACCCCAGTCCCCGCCTTGGGAGACGTAGTGCCGGTATCCCAGGCGCTCCATCAGCACGGCCCAGGCACGCGCGATCCGGTCGGGATTCCAGCCGGTGGCCGTCGGCCGTTCCGAGAAGCCGTATCCGGGCATCGACGGTATGACGAGGTGAAACGCGTCCTCGGCACGCCCCCCGTGGGCGGTGGGGTCACTGAGTGGCCCGATGACCTTCAGGAACTCCAGAATGGAGCCCGGCCAGCCGTGGGTCAGGATGACCGGGAGGGCGTCGCTGTGGCGAGAGCGGACATGGATGAACTGTATGTCGAGTCCGTCGATCTCTGTTATGTACATCGGCAGGGAATTGAGCGTCTTCTCGATCTTCCGCCAGTCGTATGCCGTTTCCCAGTAGTGGGCGAGCTCCTTCATCGTGGCCAGCTGGACACCCTGGGACTGATCATGGACGGTTTCGCGGTCGGGCCATCGTGTCGCCTTGATACGCCGACGGAGATCGACCAGATCCCGCTCCGGGACGTTCACGTGAAAGGGGCGGATGCTCTGCCTCTCGCTCGGCGACTCAGGCTTTGCGGAATTGCTCCAGGCTCGCAGACCGAAAGCCCCTGTCGCGGCGGTCACCGCGGTCGCGGATGTGGAGATGAACTTCCTGCGGGAGTACGAACGAAGAAATTCGGACATAATGGATCTCCCTGAAGAATTTCCTGGGCGGGTCCGTAGTCGCGAGCGTGCGACGGGAGTTCTGCTTCAGTGAGCGAGCCGTCGGCACGGAGATGAAATGCGCGCATCCGCGATAGTGCGTCACAGGTGGAGCGGAGCGACTCCCGGGCTCTGGAACGACATCGCGCGCCGCCGGGCCGTGGGGCGTCGGCGTCATTTCGCTGCCAGAAACGCTATCTATCTGTGTGTGACCGTGCAACTCGTGAGAGTGACGACGTATACGCCGTTTGCAGCGCCGCGGCCGCTTTCTCGAACGCAGGTCTCGGCCGGGTGGCGGACGACCCTGTCGACCCCCGACGGGCGGCCGTACCGGTCACGGGCGGGCTCAGCGCAGCACGACGTCGAACACCGTGCGGAAGAACGCGTCGATGGGGGCGGAGGACTTGTCGGCGCGGGCTGCGATCAGGGCGCCTTCCCAGGCGCTGAGGATGAAGAGCGCCGTCGCCGACATGTCGAGCGAGGCGCTTACTTCGCCCGATTCCTGGGCTTCGGTGAGTACGCGCTCGATGCGCGAGGCCCACTGCCGGAAGCCGCGCTGGACTGCCGAGCGGATCTCCTCGGAGTGGTCGGCCACCTCGGCGCCGAAATTGCCGACCAGGCAGCCGCGGGCGAGGCCGCTGTCCACCGTGTCCGAGCCCATGAACTCGAAGTGCGCCCTGAGGCGTTCCAGTGGAGGACGCCCGGCCGCGTCGAGCATGTCGAAGCGCAGGCCGGCGGCATAGCGGTCGAGCGCCTCCAGGGCGCTGCCCTCCTTGCTGGCGAAGTGGTTGTAGAAAGAACCCTTCGGGGCGCCGGCGGCCGAGGTGATGTCGCTTATGCCGGTGGCGTTGAAGCCCCGGGTGCGGAACTGCTCCAGTGCCGCCTGCGCGATCTCCTCGCGCTTCGACGCACGTGCCATTCGGATCACCTCTCCTTCAATATGTCCGGTCGTCTTGGATGCTGTCAAAGCCTGGGACGCGGGCCAGGGCACCCTCGGCAGCCGTGCTTGACGCCAATTAAGACGACTGGTCATGTTGATTACACCGTCACACCGAACTCCGTCGGCGCACACGCGACGGGCGGTACCTAGGAGCCACCATGTCCACCACCTACCGAGCCTTCGAAGCCACCGGAGTCCGCAACCTGCGGCTGGTCGAGCGCGAGCTGGCCGACCCGGCGCCCGGACACGTCCGCCTCCGGGTGGAGACCTGCGGCGTCTGCCACTCCGACGTCCTCGCCGTGGAGGGCCTGCGCGCCGACCCGTCGAGTCCGATCGTGCCGGGCCACGAGATCGTCGGAGTCATCGACGCCGTGGGGCCGGGCGTCACCGCCTGGCACCCCGGCGACCGCGTCGGTGTCGGCTTCCTGAACGGGCACTGCGGGGAGTGTGAGCAGTGCCGCCGAGGCGACTTCGTCAACTGCCTCGACCAGGGGCAGACCGGCACGGACGTCGACGGCGGCTACGCCGAGGTGACCTGCGCGCGCGCCAGCGGACTGGTCCGCATCCCCGACGGCATGTCCGCGGCCGAGGCCGCACCGCTGCTGTGTGCCGGACTGACCACCTTCTCCGCCCTCCAGCAGGACTCCGTCAGGGCGGGCAGCCTGGTGGCCGTGCAGGGCATCGGCGGGCTGGGACACCTCGCCCTCCAGTACGCGCGCAGCCTCGGCTACCGGGTCGCCGCCGTCGCCCGCGGCAAGGACAAGGAGCCGCTCGCCCGTGAGCTGGGCGCTCACGAGTACATCGACAGCTCGGAGACGGACCCCGGCGCGGCGCTGGCCGGCCTCGGCGGCGCCTCGCTCGTCGTCGCCACGGCGTCGAGCGGAGCGTCCATGAACCCGCTGCTGCGCGGCCTGGCGCCCGGCGGGAAGCTCGTCGTCGTGGGTGCGGCGCCCGACCCGTTGTCGGTGGCCACCGCCGACCTGATCTTCGGCACCCGGAGCATCGTCGGCAGCCTGACCGGTTCGTCGATCGAGAACGAGGACAACCTCGGCTTCAGCCTGGCCCACGGCATCCGCCCCTCCATCGAGACGATGCCCTTCGAGCGGGCCATGGACGCCTACGAGCGGATGCTCTCCGGCAAGGCGCGGTTCCGCGTCGTCCTCGACGTCGCCGCCTGATCGTCCGCGCTCTCGCCACCCCTCCGCCGGCCGGACACCGGCCTCGCGGCGCGTGGCCGTGAGAAGACGGGACCCGCGGCAGGCGTGTGCGGACACCGCAGGGTGCGCGACTTCGCCTTCCTTCCACGGCAAACGGCTGTGGCGCCCAGCGGTGGGCGCCGCCTCAGTCCGCGGACCCGCCGCCCACCGCAATGCCCAACCGGTGGGCCACGGTGGTCAGGGCCGACCCGAGGGGGAGCGCGACCCTGGTGAGGGCGAGTGGGTCGCCCCGGGTCGGGTCCTGGTTGACGATCAGCACCGGCTTGCCCTCCTGGTGCGCCTGGCGGACGAACCGGAGCCCGGACATCACCGTCAGCGAGGAGCCCAGGACCAGCAGAGAGGACGCTTCACGGACCAGCCGCCGGCAGTGCTCGACGCGCTGCGACGGAACCGCCTCGCCGAAGAACACCACGTCCGGTTTGAGGACGCCGCCGCAGTGGGCGCAGGGCACGACGCGGAAATCCCCGACCTGCGCGTCGGTGAGGTCGGCGTCACCGTCCGGGTTGATCCCCGCGGCCACCGGGTCGAAGCCCGGGTTCTCGGCCTCCAGCCGCCGGGCGAGTTCGCTGCGCGGGCTGAAGACACCGCAGGAGAGGCAGACGACCCGGTCGAGGCTGCCGTGGAGTTCCACGACGCCCTCGCTGCCGGCGGCCTGGTGCAGGCCGTCGACGTTCTGGGTGATCACAGCCGAGACATGGGCGTGCCGCGCGTAGGCAGCCACGGCCAGGTGCCCGGCGTTGGGGGTGGCGCGGCCGAAGGTACGCCGCCCGAGGTGGCTGCGCGCCCAGTAGCGGCGCCGCGCGTGGGCGCTGCCGGTGAAGTCCTGGTAGGTCATCGGGGTGTGCCGGCTCAGACTCCCGCCCTTGCCCCGGTAGTCCGGGATACCCGACTCCGTGGAGATTCCCGCGCCGCTGAGCACCAGCACACCGCCGGTGCTCAGCGCGTGGACGACCGGTTCCAGGTCGGTGGTGCCCGGCGGCAGATCGGCGGCAGGGGTCCAGCTCAGGGTGGGGCGCATGCGCATGCCGCCAGGGTACGGAGTCGACGGCGCTCCACGGCGTCGGTGTACGTCGGCTGCTCACAAGAGACGCCGCGGTCTTCCAGACGGGGCACCACCCAGGAGCGCGGACGTTACGCCTCGGGCCCGGCCCAGGAACTTGTGGAATGCGGCGGCAGCCGACTGGCCGTCCGGGCGCTTTCGAAGTCGGCGCGGTGCGCCGGGACTTTCGCAGAGCGCATCGTCAGCAGTGTCTGCTGGTGAGCCAGAAGCAGGTGCCGGCCCCCAGTCCGAACACGAGGTGTGCGCTCAGGTCTTCGGCCAATGTCTTCGGGCTGTACTTCCAGATCGGCTGATAGAGCCCGGCCTGCGGCAGGGTCAGATACGCACTGGCCCACACGGCCGCGCCGAAGGGAATGCCGAGCAACGGGTTCGGACGCCGCACCGATCCGGCAGCGATTCCGTACAGCGCACCCCAGGCGGAGCCGTACGACCAGTGCATCGCGGTGCTCGTGAGCCACGCCCACCGGTCAGGGATCTCGCGCTGGGTGAACCCTTCCAGCACCCGCTTCGCCACCTTGCCCGGATCCGGGGCTTCGTCCCAGCCTTCGACCGGTGCGAACTCCCACTCCTTGGGGTTTTCGGTGCCTCCCGTGCGGCGATATCGCAGGTAGCGCGTGGCATCCATGCAAACCGTCCCCGCGGCGCCGGCGACGATGCCGTCGATAACGGCGGCCACCGGCGTGAGAGGCCGTCGTCGTGGACGTCCAGTTCTCATGATGCCCATCACCTCGACCACCTCGGGCAGCTGCCGGTGCCTAGGGTCGCGCTCTCGCGTGTTGGCTTCCAGGAAGTACAGAATCCCACTCGCCACCTGCGCCCGCACCCCAGGAACGCACCACCGCGGCGCCTCGGCCCCGGGCAGCCAGGCCCGACGTCAGATGTCGTCCATGCTCGCCGGGCCTGCGACACACGTCCCGGTTCTGTCCACTACGTAGATGACGTCCCGGGTACCGAGTGCGCCGTCTGCTTTGACGGGCTCCGGGTCGATGACCGGGCAGACCGACTCGACTCCGCGGACGATCACCTTGTACGTCACAGGCCATGCGCGTTCTTCGGTCCACCCGACGTAGGCACCGCCGCCCCCGTCCGACGTTCGGTCAGGGTCGCCCTGGACCGTGGCACCGCGCTCTCCGCATGACGGACAGCCGAGCACGTGAGCACCCCAGGCCGACTCGTTGACCAACCGCACCGGCAGTCCTTCATCGCCGGAACGTCCGCACCCCGTAAGGAAGACGGTGATGATGCCCAGTGCCGCCAGGAGCGCGATACGTGGTCGTCCCACGCTCCGACAGGACACGGAGTTGTGACTGGCCGGTCTCAAAGGTCGCATGCTCGGACTCCCCCGTGATCACGACTGGCGATTGGATCATCGCAGGTCACAGGCCGATGAGCAATGTTCCGGGGCCGCCTGCTGCTTCTGCCGCCGGCGGGGGAGGGGAACACTGACCGGCGACCTCTGGACGTGCTCCGGACTGGATGGCTGGCTGCAAGTAATCGACGATCTATTGCAGAATCCATACTGGAAGGCGAAAAGAAGCGTCCACTGTCTTGTCCGGCTGTGCTGTCGCGCCCTAATGTCCCGGTACGCAGCAACACGGCCCGCTCCCGTCGTGCTGCCGCGCGCCGAGCTGCCCTCGGTGACCTCCGCTCCCAGAGAAACGAGAAGCCGATGGCGCGGCACACCGACCACGTGACTGCGGAGCGGCTGAGAGGCCGCGCGCGAAGGCCGGCTCGGACCCTGGTGGCGCTGACCGCGGTCACCGCCGGACTCGTGCTCGGCCTCGGGGCCCCCGCCCCGGCGGCAGCGTGGCACGGTGGCCGTGCGGGCTCCCCGGCGGTGACCCGGGCCGGGCTCGACCCCGCCCTCGTCGCGGGGCGGGGCGCCGCGGTGGACTTCGACGAACAGGAGGCGGAGAAGGCGGCGACGGACGGCACCGTCATCGGCCCCGACCGCACCGCCTACACGCTGCCCTCGGAGGCGTCCGGCCGCGCGGCGGTGCGCCTGAAGCCGGGCCAGTACGTCGAGTTCACCCTGCCGCGCGCGGCCAACGCTCTCACTGTGCGGTACAGCATCCCCGACGCTCCCGGAGGCGGCGGCATCACGGCCCCCCTCGATGTCTCCGTGGACGGCCGGCACCGCACCACGATGACCCTCACCTCGCGGTACTCCTGGCTCTACAACCAGTACCCGTTCAGCAACGACCCTCAAGGCGACCTGCTGCACCCCGACTGGTGGATCACCGAATGCGGTTGCGTTCCCGCCGCCACCACGCCGGTGCCCACCATCGACAAGCCGTTCAGGCCGAGCCACTTCTACGACGAGCAGAGACTGCTGCTCGGCAAGCGGTACGCGGCCGGTGACACCGTCCGCCTCACCGCGCCCGGGAACACCACGGCCGCCTGGACCGTCATCGACCTGCTCGACACGCAACTCGTCGGCGCGCCCCACGTCGAGACCCATGCCGTGAACGTCATCGCGTTCGGCGCCGACCCCACCGGCCGGCGTGACGCGGGCGACGCCTTCGACCGGGCCATCGCCTACGCCGAGAAGCGGCATCTCAAGGTGTACCTGCCGCCGGGAACGTACCAGGTGAACCGTCACATCACCGTCGACGACGTGAGGATCGTCGGGGCCGGCAGCTGGTACACGATCGTCAAGGGCCACGAGGTCACCCTCGCCACCCCTGCCCCCGACGGCTCGGTCCACACCGGGGTGGGCTTCTACGGCAAGGACACGGCGGACGGCGGCAGCCACGACGTCCACCTGTCGGGCTTCGCCGTCGAGGGCGACGTACGCGAACGCATCGACACCGACCAGGTCAACGCCCTCGGCGGGGCGCTCAGCGACTCGACGATCGACGGCCTCTACCTCCATCACACCAAGGTCGGCATGTGGTTCGACGGCCCGATGACCCGTCTGCGCGTCACCCGTACCCAGATCGCCGACCAGATCGCCGACGGCCTCAACTTCCATACCGGTGTGACAGATTCGAGTGTCTCCGACACTTTCGTCCGCAACACCGGCGACGACGGTCTGGCCATGTGGTCGGAGAAGACGGGCGACGCACGCAACGTCTTCGCCCACAACACCGTGCAGACCCCGGTCCTCGCCAACGGCATCGCCCTGTACGGCGGCACCGACAACACGGTCACCGGCAACCTCATAGCCGACCCGATCAGAGAGGGCAGCGCCATCCAGGTCGGCTCCCGGTTCGGCGCGCAGCCGTTCACCGGACATCTGAGGATCTCGGACAACACCACAGTGCGTTCAGGGCCGTTCGAGCTCAACTGGAAGATCGGCCTGGGAGCCATCTGGTTCTACGCCCTGGAACGGGACATCGACGCCGACATCCAGGTCACCGGCGACCACTTCCTCGACAACACCTACAACGCGATCATGCTGGTCTCGGACTTCCCGGTGAAGGACATGTACGCGATCCGGGGCGTCCGCTTCAAGGACATCCGCGTGGACGGCACCGGCACGTCCGTGCTCAGCGCCCGCTCCGCCGGATCGGCGTCCTTCGAGAACGTGGATGCCCGTAACGTCGGCGCGGTCGGCATCGACAACTGCGGATCCTTCAACTTTCCCCCCTCCGGCTCCGAGTTCGCGGTCGACGACCTCGGCGGCAACGACGGAGGGGGCACGACCGGCCCCTGGCTGGCGTCCTGGGAACTGCCGAACACCATCACCTGCGAGGACCGGCCCCCGGTGGTCCCGCCACCCGCCCCGGCACCTTGGTGAGGCACGACGTATGAACTGGCCGTGCCGTCGTGGCGCCCGCGCACGGGGGAGCGGCCCCGTCTCCCTGCGGGACATCTGCCGTACAACCCTCTGAGCGTCCAACGGGTCTCACCTTGCGTCCGAAGTGCTCCGGGAAGTCCGGAGGTGGCCGCTTCGCGCTACGGGGAACTGCGCTGACCACGCACGCCTCTTGGGGGTCCCCTGCTTCGGAGCACGTCTCAGCACGTGTCATGACACGTGGCTCAACCACGACGATCAGGGGGAAACGTCAGATGAGGCATCTCAAGACCGCCACTGCGGCGCTGGCCTGCGCCTTCGCTCTCGTCCCGGCCGGAGTGGCGACCGCCGGGACCGGCCCGGCGCCCGCGCCGGCCGCACGCACGGCCACTGCGGCGGCCTCCACCGCGCCGTCCGCCGACGGTAACCCGGCGAGCCTGCGGGCTCAGGCGGCCGGGGTGTGCGCGGACGCCTACCAGATCGGAACCACCGGGTACATCACGCGCGCAGGCAGGACCGCCGCCTCCGTCAAGCAGTTCTACTCGCCGTCCTGCGGCAGGAACTACGGCTACGTCTGGGTGTGGCAGAGCTTCCGAGACGCCGTCGGAGACTACGACGTGACGTCGGCCGTCTACAGCTACTCTCAGGACGAGGTCCTCGGCAAGCGCTCCTGGACCAACACCACCGCCCAGGAGTTCTGGTCCAACGGCACCAGCACCGTGAGCGAATGCACGGCCGGGTCGGGCACCGTACGGGCCGCCGGTGACCCCGCACCGGTGGGGGGCTACTCCGGCAAGCGCTGCTGAACCCATGCCCACGGTGGGGGAGTGACCAACGGATCCTCCCCCAAGCGCCGGAAGTTGCATCAGATGAGTGATCCAGATGTCCGCTACGTCGTCTGCCAGTGCATCTGCTGACGCTCCCCTTCGCTTCGAGCTCGCAGGATGGAGCCCGCTGACCTGCAGGACTAGCGTCACCCTCCCGTTTACTGCAAGATACTTGCGTTCTGCGGGAGGGGTTTGTGGCCAGGGACGTAGAAGCACCCATCGGGTCCGCGCGACTTGAGTTGGTCGAGGGCGTACGTCTCCTGCACCCGGCGGATGCGGTGCTTGAGGCGATGCTCACGGGGTGGGGCCGCCAGCAGCGAGGCGGCCGGCACCTGCAGGAGAAGACGGTGAACGACCGGATCGCTACCATCCGCAGGTTCGTGAAGTTCGCCGACGCCTTCCCATGGACGTGGGGTGCCGCGGACATGGATGAATGGACGACGCATCTGGTCGCAGAGAAGCACTTGCAGCCGTCGACGATCAGGGCGACGCAGGGGGCCGTCAGGCTGTTCTGCGACTACCTCCTCGATCCTCGCTACGACTGGGCCGTGGAGTGCGAGAGGCGGTTCGGCACCCATCCCATCCAGGTCTGCCACGAGTGGAACACCCTCGATCACCTGCTGGACTACGAGGGTGATCCCGACCGCCGGCCGATGACGCGGGGCGAACTGCAGCAGTTGTTCGACCACATCGACGAACGCGTCGACTTGGCGATCCGACGCGGCCGCAAGGGAGCCCTGACCGCCTACCGCGACGCGACCCTGTTCAAGGTGATCTATGGCTGGGGCCTGCGGCGGACGGAGACTGCCCGGCTGGACACCTTCGACTGGTATCGCAATCCCAAGGCCAAGGAGTTCGGACGGTTCGGCATGCTTGAGGTTCGCTATGGCAAGTCGTCCCGGGGCCAGCCACCGAAACGGCGGAGCGTCTGCAGCACGATGCCGTGGGCTGTCGAGGCGGTTGAGGACTACACCACCAACATCCGGCCGCGGTTCAAGGGGCACGACCGGAGCAAAGCCTTGTGGCTGAGTGAACGGGGCACCCGCCTGTCCGCGAAGGAGATCGACGAGCGATTCTCCGTCTATCGCAAGGCCCTCAAGCTCGACGAGGACCTGGTGCCGCACTGCTTGCGGCACTCGTACGTCACGCACAGCATCGAGGACGGGGCCGACCCGGTCTTCATCCAGCAGCAGGTCGGCCACGAGTATGCGTCCACGACTGCTCTCTACACCGGCGTGTCCGGCGACTTCGCGAACACCATGATGCGGAAGGCAATCGACTCAGCGCTCCAGCGCGATCTGCAGGACTTTGGCCCCGGCGGCAGGAGCAGACGATGACGGCAAAGCTCGACTACCGGTGGAAACTGCGCGAGGTCATGGCGACCCGCGGCATGTTTTCCACGATCTCCCTGCAACCTCTGCTGGCCGAACGCGGCATCGACTTGTCCTCCAGCCAGGTCTACCGGCTGGTGACTGAGCGACCCGAGCGACTGAGCCTGAAAGTTCTCATGGCCTTGCTGGACATCCTGGACTGCTCGATGGACGACCTCATCGAGCCAGTAGCCTCGGCCTCCTCGGCTGCCAAGCCGAAGCGTGCAGTCGGCGACGCCGACACCAGCGTCGGGTCGTTCCCCCCAAGCGGGCCCGGATCGTCCCCCGGTCAGAGCCGTGACCCAGCCCGACCGGATCCTCTCTGATCCCTGCGGCACCATCGTGGACATCGTCGCGCGGGTCGAGCCTGATCTGACTGTGGAGCAAATCCGGGATGCGGTGAAGCAAGCCGCCCGCAGCCGGACCGCACGCCGGAGCCTGGCAAAAACATTGACGGCCGATCCCGCACTGCTGACGTCCAGGCGCCCCGAAGGCTCTCGTTCCGTCGAACGGCTGATCCACAAGCTCCTGGCACACGGCGCCCGCCAAGTCGCCGTTCCCCTCTGCGCCGGCTGCGGCAAGCCCGAACCCCTCCCGCAGCGACGAGGGAAACTCCGCGTCTGCGCCTACTGCGACGCCACCGCACGAGCCCAGCAACAGCCCTGCGCCGACTGCGGATTGCCCCGGGTCATCCGTTACACGGGCCGCAATGGCGAAGGACTCTGCAGCAGCTGCCAGCCGAAGGACAATATCGACTGGGCTCAGCGGATCTGCGATCACATTGCCGCTGTCGACCCCACGGTCCCGGCAGAGACCGTCCGCCAGATCATCACCACCATTACCCGCGGCCGTCCCCACTACGTCCGGCGGCTGGCCTGGGACCTGGAGGACCGGCCCGGAATGCTGACCGGGAACGCCGCCCACGGAACCCCCAAGGTCATCGCGCTGATCGATGCCCTCCGGGACGCCGGAGCGCAAGCCATCGTCCGCCCGCCCTGCCCCCACTGCGGCCGCACCAGCGTAACGCTCCGCAACACCCTGGGAGATGTCAGGGTCTGCCCGACCTGCTACAACACCCGCAAGGCCGTCAACTGCTCTCGTTGTAAGCGCCGCTCTCCCGTCGCCCGCCGCAGCCCCGACGGACAATCCATCTGCAAACACTGTGACCGGACCGACCCGATCAACCATGAAGAATGCTCCGGATGCGGCCGACTCCGGCCGATCATCAGACGAAACAGCCCGACCGGCCCCCTCTGTGACACCTGCTACCGGCCACCCGTCGCAATCTGCCTGCTCTGCGGGCACGCCCGCCCGTGCTTCGGCGTCGCCGGCGGCATGCCACGCTGCGAAAACTGCACGCGTTTGCGAGAACCCTGCCTGGACTGCGGCCGCACCATGCCCGTCAAGGCCCGAACCGCCAACGGCCCCCTTTGCGAGACCTGCTTCAAGAAGAACCCCGTCTCCTTCAAGGCCTGCACCCGCTGCGGCACGGTCGAACGACTCCGGCACCACGGCCTCTGCCATCGATGCGCCTGCGATGAGGAACTCACCGCGTTGCTGGCAGGCCCTGACGGAGCCGTCGCAGCCCCACTCATGTAACTTCACTCGACCCTGATGGCCAGCAATCACGTCCGCGTCCTGGACTGGCTACAAAAGCAGAACACAGCAGTCTCGGTACTCCGCGAGATAGCCACCGCAGAATGCTCCCTCGACCATGAATCACTCGATGCCCGAACAGACAAGGCCGTCGAACACCTTCGGGCCATCCTCGTCGCTGCCGGCGCCCTGCCGCGACGCGACGAACAACTGGTCGCGGCAGAGCGATGGATCGCCGCCGCTGTCGCTGCCATTGCAGATCTCTCCGACCGCCACACCATCCAGGCATTTGCCACCTGGACCCACCTGACTCGTCTGCGTAAGTACTCCCGTCGCAAGCCCATCACCGCTGGCCAGGCGGTGTCCGCCCGCCGCAGCGTCAAGGCAGCGGTCGGCTTCCTGGCCTGGCTGCGAGCCGAGGGCCTGAATCTTGAGGCTGTCGGCCAGCGTGATCTCGACCGCTGGCTGGAAGGCGGCCCCACTACACGGCAATATGCTCGTGACCTGGTTCTCTGGGCCGTCCGCACCAAGCGAGCGACAAACATCAGCATCCCGGCGCGTCTCAAGAACTCTCCGACCCAAGCTCTCGACGAGGACGAACGAAGAGAGATCGCCCACCGGCTCCTCGGCGACGACCAGCTCGACGCACGCGACCGTGTTGCCGGCCTGCTGAGTCTTCTCTACGCGCAGCCTCTCAGCGTGATCATCCGTCTCACTGCCGATCACGTCGTCGTGCGCGAGAAGAGCGTCCTCTTACGCCTCGGCAAGGAGCCCCTTGAACTATCTCCCGAACTGGGCAACCTTATTCAGCAGATCGCGGCTGATCGCCGCCGTGACGGCCAGATCGGGCAGATCGACGCTCATTGGCTGTTCCCCGGAATCCGTCCGGGCCAGCACCTCAGCCATATCACTCTCGCTGCCCGACTCAAGCGGCTGGGTATCCGGTCCTTGCCCAGCCGCACGGCGGCTATCCGCGACCTGACCGCCGAAGTCCCGGCCGCAGTCGTCAACCGCCTTCTCGGCCTCAGCACCTCAACCGCTACCAGCTGGGCCAAGAGATCGGCTAAGACTTCATACGCTGCTGAAATTGCCCGCCGAAGTGTATCGGACAGGTGACGACTGGCATGGTGGGAGGACACCGCGCGGGAGTGTGGTGATCCGCTGCCGTAGACGATGGCGGCGGAGGCTTGAGCGGACCCGGCAGCGGGTGGCTGCGATGCAGCGGGGAGAGCATGCGGAGTGCCCGGTGTGCGGGCGGTCGTTGACGGTAGTCCAGGCGGTGGGTCGCGCCAAGGGTCGGGTATGAACGCTGCCGCTGAGGCTCCTCGCGGCGACGGCTGCGTTCTACGGGCGCTCGGCCATCGCTCACAGCTCCAGCACCAACCGCTCTCCTTCCGGTGCGCGCGAGACGCAGGGCAGCATGGTGCCGGCCGCACGTTCGGTGGCCGTGAGCCGGCGGTCACGGTGATCGACGTGGCCATGGGCCACCCGTACCCGGCAGGTGCCGCAGAACCCTTGGCGGCAGGAGAACGGCATGTCGGGCAGGGCGTCGTGGAGAACATCCAGGGCGGAGCGGTCGCAGGGCACTGGCAGAATTCTTCCGGTGTCGCCCAGCTGAAGTTCGAAGGGACGGCCGTCCGTGATGGGGGCCGGGGCGAACCGTTCGAAGTGCAGGGCTGACGCGGGGCTTCTACCGAACGCGCGCCGAACGGCGTCGATCATGGGGGCGGGCCCGCAGCAGTAGACCGCACCCGCCGCCGGGCTCAGGCTCAATAGATCGGCTGCTTCGGGCACGTCGGACTCGTCGTCAGGACGGATGGAGACCCGGTCAGGGGCTGCGGCTGCGAGTTCGGCCAGCTCTGCCGCGAAGGGCATCGAGTCGCGGCTGCGGCCGGTGTGCACGAGCCTCCAGTCCAGGCCGCGTCGGGCGGCTTCCCGGGCCATCGGCAGGATCGGGGTGATTCCGATGCCGCCCGCGATGAGCAGGATGGACGCTTCGGCGGCGAAGGGGAAGGCGTTCCGGGGCGCGGTGATGGCGACGCGCATTCCGTCTTCGAGGGTGTCGTGTACCTCGGCCGAACCGCCTGCGCCGTTGGCGATGCGGCGCACCGCGATGCGGTACCGGTACCGGTCGGCGGGGTCGCCGCACAGCGAGTACTGCCGCTTGCGGCCGGAGGGCAGGCGCAGTTCGATGTGCGCGCCGGGCTGCCAGGGCAGGAGTATTCCCCCGTCGGGTGCTGCCAGCCGCAGGGAGACGACATCCTCGGCCTCTTGGTGCCTGGCGGCGACCACCAGTTCCCGGATCACGGGCATCTCGGTGTCCTGCGGGCGCCTGGGGGGAGTGGTGCGCCGCGCGAGGCGCGTAACCGCGTGGTCGCTGAAAGCCGCCAGCTTCCGCATGAAGGAGTCGCCGCGCGGTCGGCCGTACAGATCCGGCGGCCGAGTGACAGGTGTGCTGATGTCCATGGGAGGCCTCACTGGTTGCCGGGTCATTGGGCAGCCGCTCGGGCAGCGGGGGACGCCGCCAGATAGGCGACCGCCTGCTGGGTCGAGCCCTCCTGGGTCGGGTGGTAGCCGGGGCGGAAGTAGCGCAGTACCGAGCGGGCGAACGCGCCTGGTGGCGGCAACAGGTCCTTGCGGGCGGCGGCCAGGTAGTCGCGGAAGCGGACCTTGACCCGATCGTCGAGTTCGGGGTCGGCGCTCATCAGGAAGCGGACTCCGCGGATCCACAGCCGGGTCAGCACCGGAGCGGTGACGAGCATGCCGACCACTCGGCGCCGGTACCGGGGATCGAGGTGCACCAGCAGGTCGAACGCGACCGAGCGGTGTTCGACCTCCTCCGCGCCGTGCCAGCGGAACAGATCGAGCATCGCGGGGTCCGCGCCGGCCTGGTCCAGGTGCCGGTTGCTGAGAATCCAGTGACCCATGTACGCGGTGAAGTGCTCGAAGGCTGCTATGAGGGCGAGCCGTTGGAGGAGGTGCGCGTGGGTGGCGGCCGGCGTCAGTTCCGGCCGGTCTCCGAGCACCCTTCGGAAGATCCATTCGGACTGGCGGGTGTACGGGGCCGGGTCCAGCCCTTTGGCGAGCAGGTGCTCCAGGACCTCCTGGTGCGCCTCGGCGTGCATTGCTTCCTGGCCGATGAAGCCGCGTACGTCCTCGCGCAGCCGGTCGTCGGTGATCAGTGGCAGTGCCTGCTCGAAGGTGCGCACGAACCAGCGTTCGAGTTCGGGGAGCATGAGGTGGAGCACATCGAAGGTGTGGGTGGCGAAGGGCTCACCGGGCAGCCAGTGCAGCGGGGTGGTGCTCCAGTCGAAGGTGACGTCCCGGGGTTGCAGCACCAGGTCGTGGTGGTCGATGGGCTCGGACGGCCTCTCCGGGTGGGCATGTGCGGCTCGGAACATGACAGGTTCCTCCTCCGTCGGTGATCGGTGTGTGCGGAAGGGCGGTCAGGCAGTCGTCCAGTACTGCCGGCCCTGCCGGTCTGTTGGGCTGTCAGATCGGGTGCGCGGTGTGGTCCGGAGTGCGGCGGGAGCCGTCTTCGATGCGGTGGGCGAATTCCGCGATCCGGGACGCGACCTCCTCGGGGTGGCTGAGCTGTACCCAGTGCCCGGCGTCGATCGGGCGCCGTTGTATCTGGCCCGTCCAGTGCTCCACTCCGTACGACAGCACTGGGGTGACGCAGAAGTCGCGCGTGGGGATGATGAGCTGAACCGGGACGGTGGTCTGCCGGTCCCGGGGACGCAGCAGGCGGGGCAGCATGTTGGCGCGGTACAGCGCGGTGCCGACCACGGCGTCGCGGGCCAGCGTCGGCGCGGGGTAGGGGGTGTGCCCGGGCACGCCTTGAGAGCCGGTGAGGAAGGCGCGCCAGCGGTGTCCCAGCGCTCTCCAGGTCAGGGCGGGCAGGAGCGGAAGATGGAAGTAGGCGATGTACCAGGACCGTGCGGCCTGCCGCAGCATCTTCGGCAGATCCGGATGCCGCGGCCGGAGGCGGGCCCGGATCAGGTGGCCGACGTGGTCCAGGCAGGGTCCGGAGATGGAGGTGAACGAGGCGATCCGCCCGGCCAGGCGGGTGCCGGTGACCGACTCCCAGGAGTGGATCGATCCCCAGTCGTGTCCGACCAGGTGCACCGGGCGGTCGGGGCTCACTGCGTCGAGAACCGCCTCCAGGTCGGCCTCCAGGCGGGACATCCGGTAGGCGCGCGGACCCCTGGGCCGGTCGGAGGCGCCAGCTCCCCGCACGTCGAAGGCGGTGACGTGGAAGCGGTCGGCCAGGCGCTCGGCGACCGGGCGCCACACGGCGCTGGTGTCCGGATAGCCGTGGACCAGCACCACCGCAGGAGCCGTGGACGCTCCCCATTGATAGGCGGCCAACTCCACGCCGTCCGCGGCGATCCGGCGCTGCCGCAGGGCGGCCGGGGCCGTCATCGGCCACCGCCGGCAGGGGTCAGTTCGCCGTAGTTCAGACCGCCGTGGAAGAAGCTGGGCCGCACCGGCCAGTGCCGCTTGAAGGGGGCCAGCTCGGAGGAGGGCAGGATCTGCAGCCAGCGCGGATCGCGTCGGCTGGGGTCGGCGAGGGTCTTCTCCTTGACCATGGAGTCGTACTGGTCGAGGGAGTCCTCCAGGGTGTTGGCGTTGGGCACCACCTCATGGCCGTAGAACGCGGCGTGGCGGCGCACCCCGGGGATGCGGGAGAGCTCGGGCTGCCAGTTGTCGGCGGAGATGCCGTTCTCGGAGGAGACCCACACCCCGTCAGGGGTGTTCAGCACCAGGGAGTGGTTGCCGTCCGTGTGGCCGGGGGTCCACAACAGGCTGACGCCGACGCCGAGTTCGACATCTCCGTCGAAGGCGGTGACGCGCTCGGGTGGTACTCCGTCCATGCCTCCGTCGACGTACCAGGCCCACTGCATCGGATGCGTCGATTCGAAGGTGCCCAGCTCCCTGCGGTGCACCAGCAGCCGGGCGCGCGGGAACAGTGCTTCGCGGGGCGCCCGTTCGCCGGGAATGGTGCTGGTGCTTCCCATGATCATGCGCACGTCCTGGACGTGCAGGTGGTCGAAGCTGACGAAGTCCACGTCCTCGGGTCGCAGACCGCAGGAGGGCAGGACGGTGTTCGGGTCCTGATAGAAGCGGGCGAAGACGTGCTCGGTGAGAAAGTCCCCCGCCAGCCGCTTGAGCTGGGCGTAGAACGGCGCTTGAGCCGTTCCGGCGGCGACGGTCGGCTCCCACACCAGTGTTTTCGGCTCACCGTCGAAGCCGTCGAACTGCACGACGAGCATCCGGTTGACGATGCTCACGAACGGGTTGACGGCGAGCGCGGCGCCGTGGAAGCCGAACCGGGTCGGGTACGGGGCGGCGGCGATGTCGAAACTGCGGACGGCGTGGATGCGGCCCTGCTGGACGAACCGCTCACGGTAGGTGGCCGCGGCGCTGCGCACGGCGCGCAGCCGGTCACCGCGGGGCCATACGTCGTGGACGCCCTCGAATTCGGGGATGGGGCGCGGGGCGGCGGCGTCCTGGGCCTTTGTCGCGCTGGGCGCCGGCTTGGGCGTGGTGGTCACGGGCTCAACTTTCGGGATGGCGGGCGGTCCGGGTGCGCTGCTCGTAGGCCGCGCGGACCGACCGGTCGGACAGGGCGGCGAGCTGGTCGGGGACGAGGAGGCGATGCAGGGCGTCGCGGGCTCGGCCCGGCAGCACCGCGGCCAACCGGGTCAGGGCGGCCACCTGGCGTGGAACGAAGACCTCGAACCGCGGGCGCAGCACGACGTCGAGCACCGCGTCGGCCACCTGATCCGTCGTCAGGCGTCGGGTGGGTCCGGTCGCGGTGCCCACGGCCAGCTCGGTGTCCACGACGCCGGGCATCACCAGGGACACGTGCACGCCGGTGCCGCGCAGTTCGGCGCGGACGGCTGTGCTGTAGCCGTGGAGTGCGTGCTTCGTCGCCGCGTAGGTCGCCTCGCCGGCCGGGGCGACCTTGCTGGCGGCGGAGGCGATGTTCACCACGTGGCCGCGACCGCGTTTCCGCATCCCCGGGATCACGAGTTTCATCCCGCGCAGTACGCCGTGGACGTTGACGTCGAACTGGCGCAGGGCGGCTTCCTCCGGTTCCTGCTCGAAGGGGCCCACCCACATGATTCCGGCGTTGTTGATCAGTACGTCGATCGGCCCCAGCCGGGTCTCGACGGTGCGCAGGAAGTCATCGAAGGAATGGGTGTCGGTGACGTCGAGAGACAGCCCGAGCAGCTGGCCACCGGGATGCGCGCCGATGGCACCAGCCGCCTCCATGGCTAGCTCCGCGTCGAGATCGCCGATCGCCACGGCCGCTCCGGCCGCGGCGAGCCGGGCCGCGACGGCACGCCCGATTCCGCGGCCCGCCCCGGTGACCGCGATCACCCGGCCGGTCAGCGGTTGTGCGCGGGGGAGCCTGTCGCGGTCTCTCCGGCTGGACGCGTACGAGTTTTTGGGCGGTGCTGCCACGATCGAGCCCCTTTCTTGCCCTGAGCATGAGCGCCGAGCGGCCGGCGGACCTCGCGCTCG
Source organism: Streptomyces sp. NPDC028289 (assembly GCF_055565975.1). Classification (NCBI taxonomy): domain Bacteria; kingdom Bacillati; phylum Actinomycetota; class Actinomycetes; order Kitasatosporales; family Streptomycetaceae; genus Streptomyces; species Streptomyces sp. NPDC028289. The sequence continues at coordinate 789,686 of NZ_JBVHTI010000006.1, forward strand.
TCTGACACGACGCCATGTCAGATGAACTGACAAGCTAGAGTGTCAGTTCGGAGCACACCGGTGTCAACACCTCTGCGAAGGGGAGAAATGACCGGCACACAGACCGCCGGGCGGCGCTACGGCGGACGCGACGCGGCGCAGCGACAGCAGGAGCGCCGCACCCGCCTCATCCAGGCGGGCCTCGACCTGTTCGGCACAGCCGGATATGCCTCGGTCTCCGTCAAGCAGGTGTGCTCGCACGCCGGACTGACCGAGCGCTACTTCTACGAGTCGTTCCGCGACCGCGAAGACCTTCTCGCCGGGGTCTACGACGAGCTGATCACTACGATCATCGCCGAGACCGCGCAGGCCGCAGCCGCTGCCGCACCCGATGTCGACGCCCAGCTGCGCGCCGGACTCGAGGTCTTCATCCGCACACTGGCCGGCGACGCCCGCAAGGCCCGCCTGGTGCTCATCGAGGTCGTGGGCGCAAGCCCCCGCCTCGAAGTGCGGCGCCGTGACGTCTTGCACGAATTCGCCGCGATGGTCGCCGCCGTCGTCGGACCGCCATCTGACCCGGAAGCCTCCTCCAGCCGGCTCACCATGACCGCGATGAGTCTGGTCGGCGGAGTCAACGAACTGCTCGTGGACTGGACGCTCGGCCACCAGAGGGCCACCGTCGAAGAACTGATCGACCTGTGCCACACCCTGTACATCGCGGCCTACCGAGCCATCAGCGATCAGCTCTGATCAGGCAGGCCGGATTCCCTCAGGAGCTTCTGCACCGGACGGCAGCCCACACCCCCTGCTCACCGGACAGGCCCTGCCACTGTCGCTGGGCGCCCGCAGCTGCCCAAACCCGCTAGGTGCCTGCGTCCTCGACCGCAGCCACTGTCCATTCGCGCGGTGGACGCATTCGCCAGAATCGAGCACTGCGCCCAGCTGGTGATCATCGTCGACGGCGTCGGGCTCGTGCCTGTCCCACCCGACGCCGCCGAGGGCTTCTGCTGCTTGGTGTGCCTGGCGGCTGCCGCGACCAGGCATCCCCGCATCTGCGTCTGCAGCGTTTTCGGGGTGTGCCGAGACCAGCCGCAAGTATCCGATCGCCATTGAGCTGCTCATGGCGCGTGAGGCCCGCTCGTGCCGCCCGTCCTTGGCCACCTGTCGAACGCCAGGAGGGCGTTCTTCCGTGCTCCGCGTCAAGGTGGCGGCGATCGCCTTCTCGCCCGGGAAGAGTCGGAAGAGGTACGGCTGCGTGGCACCGGTCTGCCTGGCAATCGCCTCGGCGGAAATGCCGTAGCAGCCCTTGGGCCCGAACTCGCGATCGCAGCGCGCTGATGGTGCTGTCGCGTCTCTCCCGCCTGCTCATCCGGCGCGTGCCGCCATGCCGGCGGGCGTCAGTCAGCTCGACTTGAAGCCGGCCGGCGACGCGACCCGGGATCAGTTCCGTGCTTGAGCTTGCGCACTGGAAACCGATCGGTTTACAGTGAGACCAAGGGGAAACCGACCGGTTTCCCAGATGGCTTCGGGAGTGCGTGATGACGACAAATCGGCCGGTGGCCCTGGTGACGGGTGCGTCCTCCGGTATCGGCAAGCAGACTGCGCTCGCGCTGGTCGCGGCGGGTTTCGAGGTGGCCGGCACGGGCCGCGACACCTCACACGTCACCCCGCTCCAGGGTGTGACGTTCTTCGACCTCGACGTGGTCAGTGACAAGTCGGTCACCGCCGTGGTCCAGCAGGTGATCGAGCGGTTCGGGCGGATCGACGTCCTGGTCAACAATGCCGGCATCGGCTCGATCGGCGCGGCGGAGGAAACCTCACTCGCGCAGGCCCAGGGCGTCTTCGACATCAACGTCTTCGGGGTCATGCGCATGGTGAGAGAGGTTCTGCCGCACATGCGTGCCCAGGGACGCGGACGCATCATCAACCTCTCGTCCGTGCAGGGCTTCATCCCCGCTCCCTACATGGCCGTCTACGGCGCGTCCAAGCACGCGATCGAGGGCTACTCCCAGTCCCTGGACCACGAGGTCCGCCCGTACGGGGTTCGCTCGCTCCTGGTCGAACCCGCCTACACCAACACCGGATTCGAGGCCAACAGCACCAAGCCCGACACCCCCCTGCAGACCTACGCCGACCAGCGGCACGTCTTCGACCGCCTGATGACAGAGGCGATCAAGGCCGGTGACGACCCGGCCGTGGTCGCCAAGGCGATCGTCACGGCAGCCACCGACGCGAAGCCGAAACTGCGCTACGCCGCCGGTCCCATGGCCGCACGCGCACGCATGCTCCGCTTCGTTCCTGCCTGGGTCCTGGACAAGCAGATCCGCACGATGAACAAGCTCAACGGCTGACATCTGCCACCCGCGCATCCCGCCACCCACAAACCCGTTCGTGCCGTTGATACCGGGAGAGACCCGTGTCCGAGACCCTGCACTCCGCCGCCACTACCATCGCACGCTGGCGCTCCGCCGAGGAACGCGGTGATGTCGACGCCGCGGTCGCGTGCCTGAGCCCGGACGTCGTGCTCAGCTCGCCGCTCACCGACCAGTTCCGCTTCGAGGGATCTGACCAGCTGCGCGACTTCCTGACCGTGGCGTTCGCGGCGGTCAAGGACGTCGGTGTCCTCGGCGGACAGCACTCCTGGTGGCGGCCGCCACTTGCGACTCGCCGCGCCTTCCAGTGACTTGACCCAACAGGAGACGCTTCCATGAACCGACGTACGTTCCTTACGGCGACCACCGCTTCGCTGGCCGCCACCCAACTCGCCGGACCCGCCTACGCCTCCGCATCCCCCTCCGGTTCAACAGCCGGTCACTACGAGGTCGTTGCCCGCTTCTGGGGCGCGATGCCGACGGGGGTCACCGTCTCGTGCCGCGGCCGCATCTTCGTGAACTTTCCCCGCTGGGGCGACGACGTCCCGTTCACCGTCGCCGAACTGCGGGGCGGGAAGCCGGTGGCCTACCCCGACGCCGAGGTGAACCGCCAGGACGCCTCCGACCTGGCCGGGCACTTCCAGTCGGTGCAGAGCGTCGTCGTCGACGGGGCCGACCGACTGTGGATCCTCGACACCGGAAGCCCGCTGTTCGCCGGGTCCTCCTACGGCGGCCCCAAGCTCGTGGCCGTCGACCTGCGCACCAACCGGATCGTACGGAAGATCCTCTTCCCGCCCGAGGTGGTGCCGGCGAACAGCTACCCCAACGACGTGCGCTTCGACCTGCGGCGCGGCGCCCAGGGCACGGCGTTCATCACCGACTCGGGCGGCTCCAACGGCATCATCGTGGTCGACCTCGCCACCGGCCGCTCCTGGCGGCGACTGGACGGACATCCCTCGACGCTCCCGGACGAGCAGTTCCTTCCGGTCATCGATGGCCAGCCCTTCATGGTCCGCCCCGCGGGCGGCGAGCCCACGTACTACGAGACCGGCTCCGACGGCATCGCTCTCAGCGCCGACGGCACGCGCCTCTACTACTGCCCGCTGTCCAGCCGCCGACTGCACAGCGTGTCCACCGACGCCCTCGCCGACCCGGACGCCACGGACGCCGAGGTCGCGGCGACAGTCGAAAACCTCGGGTTCAAGCCGATGGCCGACGGCCTGGAGAGCGACGACAAGGGACGGCTCTACGGCGGCGACCTGGAACACAACGCTATCTGGCGCAGAAACCCGAACGGCACCTACCGGACCCTCGCCCAGGGCACCGACCTGAACTGGATCGACACTCTGTCGGTCGCCTCGGACCGGCACCTGTACGCCACCGCAAACCAACTCGACCGGCTGGCGCCCTTCCACGAGGGCCAGGACCTGCGCCGCAAGCCCTACCTCCTGGTCCGCCTGCCGATCGACGCCGGGCCGGTCAGGCTCGTGTGACCTCTCCGGCCGGCGTCAGGCAGCCTCCTGGTCGGAGGAGAGGGCTCCACAAGGCGGGGTTATCAGCCCGACGCTGTTGAACGTCGCCCTGCATGGGCTGGATGAAGCCGCCGGGGGGATACCATCCCTGATGGGATGAGGCACGCCAGTAGGTTGGAGCCGGGCACCCCGTGGCGATCCGCTATGCCGACGATCTGGTGGCTTTGTGCGTCAGCGAGGAACAGGCCCGACAGGTCAAGCAGCAGCTCGCGGTGTGGCTGGCGCCGAGGGGCCTGGCCTTCAACGAGGACAGCACGCGCGTCGTCCGCCTTGAGGAAGGCTCCGACAACGTCGCTCGGGGTGCAGCGTGTGCAGGCTGCGGTTGTCCGTGTGTCCGAAGGGCGGCCGCCGACTGGAGCTCAGCGCAGGCCGGCGAAGAGGTCGTTCTCGGGCAAGGGCGCGCCGGTGGTGTCGTGGACCCGGACGAACGTCTCCACGCCCATGAGCTGCGTGAACCTCTCCTTGCCCATCCGCAGGAAGGAGATGTTCTCACCCTGGCTGGCATGCGCGGCCAGCGCGTCGAACTTCTGGCTGCCGAAGTCGGTGGTGTCCACCCACGTGGTGATCTCCTCGTCGGGCAGGCCGATTTCAGGCCCCTCTCCGGCCTCGGACGGACCTGGCTCCTCCCACTCCGCGCCGAACTCGCGCATGATCTGCCCGAACTCCTTCATCATGGAGCGCGGCGCCGTCGTCCAGTACACCTTCGACGCCAGTCCGGTCAGCGACAGCGCTGCCATCGTGATCCGGTTCGCCTGGATGTGATCGGGGTGGCCGTAGAACCCGTTCTCGTCGTAGGTCACGACGACATCGGGCTGGTAATGCAGCATCAGTTCGGCCAGCCGCGCGGCTGCCTCATCGACGGGCGTACTCCAGAACGATCCGGGCGCGGTGTTGGCCGCCCAGCCCATCATCCCGGAGTCGGCGTACCCGAGCAGCTCAAGATGCCCGACCCCCAGGACGTCACAGCTCGCTTCGAGCTCGCCTCGACGCATCGTGGCAACGGCAGCCGGATCATGCCCGGGGTCGCCCGGCTTGGCTCCCCTCGGACCGTCACCGCAGCTACCGTCGGTGCACGTGACAAGCACCGTGCGGATGCCCTCCGCCGCATAACGCCCCAGGACACCGCCTGTGCCCGTAGCCTCGTCGTCCGGGTTGGCGTGCACTGCCATCAGCGTCAAAGGCCGGTCAGCCATGAAATCCATCCCCTGGTCGGTCAAGCAATCGGCGCCAGTCTGCGGCACTGAGGTACGTGACCGCCCGCAACCCGCCGAGTCCGTCCGGTGTCCCCTAGGATTCGACCGGCCTGGGTTCACCCGCTGCCGTCCTTCAACTAATCATTTCACAACTGATCATCTCGGAACGGGCCCAAACCGGATGGACCGGCCACGGCGGCGGGGACTCGCGTACCACCTCGCGGGACGCGACCCGAAAGAGCCCCACTGGACCGTACGTTCAGGTCCGAAGCGGTACCGGCTCCGGACTCACGGCACGTCCGCGAACCCCTGAACCTTCGCCTCGCTCACTTGCCACCCCGCTACCAATACCCCCAGGGCCCGCTCATAGCAGTCGGCGACCGCGAGCCCGGGCGGCTCGTTCCCCGACAGCACCAGGGACACCAGGCCATGGGCCGTTCCCCAGACCGACAGCGCGATGACCTCCGGGTCGGACTCCGAACTGAACTGCCCTGCCTGCTGTCCGCGCCGCACGGCGTCGACGAGGGGCCGGTAGGTCTCGATGGCCTCACGGGGCCCCTCCGACTCCGACTCGGACGGGCAATGGACGCTGCGGTCGGAGAAGAGGATCGCGTAAAGATGCGGGTTGGCGATGGCGTATTCGCGATAGATGAGCCCAAGTCGGATCACGTCGCCAGCCGGGTCGTCTGTGGGACGGATGGCTGCCAGGCGTGCGACGAAGAGCCGCGCGGCCTCCTCGTACAGGCTGCTGAGCAGCCCTGCCTTGTTGCCGAACAGCGAGTAGACCGCCGTGGTCGAGGTCTTCGCGTCCGCAGCGAGCTGTCGCAGGCTCAGCGCGGCAGTGCCGCGGTCGAAGACCGTGGCGGCCGCGCGGTGCAGGAGCCGGAGCCGGAGTGCTTCGTTATGTGTCTTGAGCCTGGCCATGGCGCCATCGTATGACAACGCCGTTACGAATGCTTCCCGGTATCTCCTTGGCTTGTTGTCGTCCGCTCAGCCCCGCGTCAGGACCCGCCGCCTCCGCACGAGCTTCTCTTGCATACCAGCAGGTCAGAGCAGAGAGGCTCGACCCCTCTCCGAATGAGAGACGTGCAACAGCGTTGCGGCGAGCAATAAAAACGCTGTTACGGTTTGCTCGGCGCCGACCTCCAGATGGTCCTGCGCGGCGCTGGCTAACGATCTAGGAGAAGTCATGTCTGAGGGGTTTGGGCGTCTGCTGTACCGCAGGCGAAAGCCGGTGCTGATACTGACCCTGCTGTTCGCCGTCCTGTCCGGGGCCTACGGTGCCGGAGTCTTCGGCTCGCTGACACCGCTCGGCTTCCAGGACCCCGGCTCGGACAGCGTGCGCGCGGCCCACATCGCCGAGAAGGCGTTCCCGCAGCGGACACCCGACGCGGTGATCGTCTACCGGGACGAGGACCGCACCGTCGACGACCCGTCCTTTCAGCAGGCGGTCGTCCAGCAGTTGGAGTCCCTGCCGAAGTCGGAGGTTACCGGCTACCTGGACTTCTGGACGACCAAGATGCCGGCGCAGGTCAGCCACGACCGGCACGCCACCTACGTCGCCCTGAACCTCCACGGCAGCAGCGAGAAGGCCAAGGAGGACGCGTACAAGGCGGTCAAGGACAAGATCCCGGCACCCGGCCTTCAGACGCTGCAGGGCGGAACGGTGCCCACCGGCCACCAGGCCAGTGAGAAGATCGAACACGACCTGAGAACCGCGGAAATCATCTCGGCCCCCGTGCTCTTCCTGCTCCTGCTGGTCGTGTTCGGCGGTCTGACCGCCGCCTTCCTCCCGCTGCTCGTCGGCGTGCTCTCCATCCTCGGTTCGATGGCCGTCCTGCGCACCATCGCCAACATCACCGACGTGTCCGTGTTCTCCATGAGCCTGGTCACGATCCTGGGTCTCGCGGTCGCCATCGACTACGGCCTGCTGATCGTCAGCCGCTACCGCGAGGAACTGGCGGCCGGCTACACCGGCGAAGCGGCGATCGGGCGCACTCTCGCCACGGCCGGGCGCACCGTGATGGTCTCCGGCACCACGGTCGCGGCGGCGCTGGCCGGCCTGACCCTCTTCCCGTCGACGTTCCTGAAGTCGATGTCGTACGGCGGTGTGGCCGCGGTCCTGCTGGCGGTGCTTTTCTCACTGGTCGCGCTGCCCGCGCTGCTTGCCGTCATGGGACCGAAGGTCAACGCCTTCCCGCTGCGCCGTAAGAAGGCAGGGCGGTCGGCGGCGGCAGGGGAGGGTGCCTGGTACCGGTTCGGGCACGGTCTGATGCGGCGGCGGTGGGTCGTGGTGGTGGGCGCGGTGGGCCTGCTGCTGACGCTCGCGCTGCCCTTCTCGAAGATCGAGTTCGGCTCCATCAACGCGCAGCAGCTGCCGAGCAGTTCCGAGGGCCGCCAGGTCTTCGACGCCATGGAGCACGACTTCGACGGTGACGCGGTGAAGTCCATCGACTCGCTGCTCGTGCTGAAGTCCGACGGGACCTCGAAGGAGCAGGGCGCGGCGCTGAAGGCGTACGCCGAGCGGCTCGGCGCCACCGAGGGCGCCACGAGCGCCCGGATCACCGGAGTCGAGGGCACCACGGCCCGGGTGTCGGTCACCTACGACGGCAATCCCGTCTCGACCCACGCGCGCGACCTGGTGAACCGGCTCAAGGACGTCCCCGAACCGCCGGGCGCCCGGGCGTACTTCGGTGGCGAGTCGGCGGTCTACGACGACACCCTGGACGCACTGGGCGAGACCCTGCCGTGGATGCTGCTCTACATCGCGGTGATGACGTACCTCCTGCTGTTCCTCGCGTTCGGCTCGGTGCTGCTGCCGCTGAAGGCCATCGCGATGAACATGCTGTCGCTGACCGCGACCTTCGGCGTCCTGGTCCGGATCTTCCAGGACGGCCATCTGCACAACCTGCTCGGCTTCGATCCGACGGGCAACATCGAGCCCAACATGCCGATCATGCTGTTCGCGCTGATCTTCGGGCTCTCCATGGACTACGAGGTGTTCCTGGTGTCCCGGATGCGGGAGCAGTACGACAAGCAGGGCGACAGCACGGAGGCCGTGGCGACCGGGCTGCAGTCCATCGGCCGCCTGGTCGTGAGCGCGGCGCTGCTGATGTGCGTGCCGCTTGCCGCGATCGGGATGAGCGATGTGCTGACCATCAAGCTCTTCGGCGTCGGCATGGTGTTCGCGGTCCTGGTGGACGTGCTGGTGGTGCGCATCTTGCTGGGAACGGCCGTCATGAGACTGCTGGGCAGAGCGGCCTGGTGGGCTCCGGGCCCACTCGCCCGCTTCTACGACCGGTTCGGCATCAAGGAGACCGACATGCCGGAGGACACCGATGAGCGGGTCCCCGTCGCCACGGGCTGAACCCTCCCGAGAGGCCGAAGTGCCTTCACCTGGGCACTTCGGCGCTCGCTGCCGTCGCGAGCGGGGGTGTCAGCGGGGCACTGCTGGGGACTCACTCCTCCGGATGCTCGCCCCGCCCGCACGCACGGCGATCATGGCGACGGTGGTTCGCGTCCTCCTGGGCGAGGCGCCGTAGCAGCCGGACGACCGGCTCGAACAGCACGGTGAGGACCACCGCCCGCTCGGCGAGGGCGATGCGGTCCTCGATCCCCTCGAACTGCGCGAAGTCCAAATCGGCGGTGGAGGTGGCGAGTCGTGCGTAGGGGATGAGGTCGTCGGCCGTGTAGTCGGTGCCGAGGCGGCTCAGCGCGGCGAGACTTTCGGCGAGTGCCGGGCGGTGGGGTGACGCGTCGGAGATCCGCCAGCCCATGTTCTCGATGAGAGCGTCGACCCTCGCGGCGGTTCCGCCCGGTACCGCCTCGCCGGCGGCCCTCTCCACTCCGGGACCGTCCTCGTTGTCGGCGCTGTTCTTCCCGTCCGTCTCCGCGGAGGGCACGGGCAGTGCATGGTGGACGACGCCCAGGGTCTCGAACGCATCCAGTGGACGGTCGACGGCTTCGAGTACTTCCCGGGTGCGGGCGACGGAGAGCCCGCCGAGCTGGATGAGGGAACGGATCAGGCGGAGCCGCTGGATGTGCTCCTCGCCGTACTCGACCGTGGTCGGGTTCAGCGCGCGGCCCTCGGGCAGCAGCCCTTCCCGTCGGTAGTACTTGATGGTCGCGGCCGGTACCCCGGACCGGCGACTGAGCTCTGAAATCCTCATGCGCTCCCTCACGCTCAACTGTCCCACCAGTATCGCGTTACCGGGGGTTGCCCCGACGGGATCGATAGTGCCACTATCGAGCACTCGGTAGTAACGCTATCGAGTGCTTCTTCGGTGTGCCACTTCCTCCGTGCGTGTGGACGACATGCGCCCGCGGAAGCCGCCTGCACCGCCACGGCCACACCCAGCCGTAGTTCTTCCCCAGCTCCGGGCCCGGCCAGTCAGTTCTGGGTCCGGTCGTCTCGTACGCCTCGACAACGGAGAACCACACCATGTCCCAGCGAATCGGCAAGACCCACTGGAAGCGCTTCGCCATCGGTGCGGTCCCGACGGTGGCTGCCACCGCGGCGGTCGCCGTCTCCATGGCCCAGGGCGCACTGGCCGCGTCGTTCAGCATCTCCGGTTCCGACTTCCAGGTCTCGGCCGGCAAGCTGAGCGGCACCGGATTCGGCAACTACGCCACGGTCGACGTCGCCAAGAACGGCAAGCACGTGCCCGTCTCCGTCTCGTCCATCAAGAACGCGACGGTCACCGACATGTGCCAGTCCGTCCCGGTGGACATACCTGTCCTCGGGACCTACACCATGACGCTCAAGGCCGGCGGGGACGGTACGCCGGCCAAGGCCAAGGACCTGTACATCGACATGACCGATCTCCAGGCGAAGAAGGGCACCTTCACCAACGTCGACATCGGCGTCGCCACCGGTTCCATGAGCAAGGGCCAGGTCAACCCGAAGGACCACGTCGATCCCGACGGCTACGCCCAGCAGGCGGACGCGGTCGAGATCATCGACGCCCACCAGAAGGTCTGGGCCACGACTGCGGGAACGTTCGAACTGGCGGGCCTGCACATGAACGTCGCGGCCGGCCGCCACGACTGCTTCTGACCTCGCTCCCGCCCCCTCGTCTCCCGTGCGCGCAAACGGCCGGCGACTGCCCAGGGGGCGGCAGCGCCCCATCGTCCTCGCGGACACCCTCACCCACTCACGACTTGGGAGCTACCACATGACGAGTGCCGGTGCACCCGCGCACCCCCGCAGTGACAGCGGCTTCACCCGCGCTCGCCGGGACTTCCGGGCCTGGCGGCGCACCCGCCCCTTCTGGGCGGGCCTGCTGGTGCTCCTTGCCGCCGCGCCCATCATCTACTTCCCGTATTTCAACCTTTCCCTGGGCGCCCTGTCCGTGGCGATGTCCACCACCGCGGGGGCCGGGTCCCTGGTCATCGGCCTGACTCTGATCGTCCTCGGCGGACTCCTCTGGTTCCAGCCGATCATCAGGTTCTTCGCCGGCTGCGTCGCGGTGTTCCTCGGCGTGCTGTCGCTTCCCATCTCCAACTTCGGCGGATTCTTCGTCGGCACCCTGCTCGCGGCGTCGGGCGGACTCCTGGCTCTGGCGTGGGGCCCGGTGGACGGGCACCCGGAGGACATACCCGACGGCGTCGAGGAGCCGTCGGCCGCCGCCGGCCGGGCGGGAGGGCAGGGGAGTGAGTGACCAGTCGCCCGACACCCGCAACGAGGCCGCAGCCCTCCGCTTCGCTCGACCACCGAGGGGCCGGCACGCCATCCCCCGTACGTCCGCGCTGACGCGCCTGCGTCTGCCGGTCGGGAGGGCACTCGCGCTGACCGCGCTGCCGACCGCCCTCATCCTGGGAAGCCAACGCCTGCCCGAGTCCGCCGACACGAGCGCCACCGCGGCGCTCTCCGTTTCCGAAGAGGGGTCAGGCGCGCCTGGAACCAGCGGTGTCGACTGCGCCCGTCCCGACGACACCTCAGCCTCTGCGACGGAGAGTCCCGCAAACCCCACCCGGTCCGCGGACCCGCGCACGGCCGGCACTCACCCGAGTGGGGAGCCCGTCAAGCCACCGTCGCACGCGGACGACGAGGGAGCGGGCCCGACCCCAGCACCGACCGCCACTCCCACCCCCTCGCCCAGCGCAACCTCCGCAACAACGAGCCTTGCGGACATCCTGGGTCCCCTCTTCCGCGACGAGGCCGAGCAGCAAAGCCCGTCACCCGACGCGAGCCCCTCACTCCACGCGAGCCCTGCACCAAGCTCGGCCACTTCGCGGCCAGAGGCCACAGCACCGCCCGAGCCCCGGCTGTCCACCACGCCTGCATCACCTACCCCCAGCCACCGGACCGCCGAGCCGTCGCCCCGACCGGAGTCGCCCCAAGGAACTCCCCGCACCTGTGACATCAGCGACCTCAAGGCCCCCGAGGAACATGAGGCCGGCCGATTCTCCGCCGAGGCGTGGAACATGAAGGGGAGACGCCTCGAACTGCACGACCTCGTCTTCGGCGGCGTGGTGACCGTGGAGACAGCCGCCGGGCCCAAGCGAGTGCTCAAGTTCACTGCGGCGGCGGTCACGATCCGCGACCTGAAGATGGCGGTGCCCGTCGGCCCGCAGATCCAGCACATCGACGGGGCACCCGGTTCCACCTCCACGCTCCGGGGAGGAGACATCACCATGTACGTCGAAAGCCTGACAGGCACCCTCTCCAGCATCGAAAACCTTCCCGCACCACCCGTCCTCCGCCTGCACCTCACCCCGGACACCATTCCGGAGTGGCTCTACGACACGGTCGGGAAGCTCGACCTCAAGCTCCAACTCGGCCTGGACAACGCCGACATCGACCAGGCCGGCCAGACAGGCGGAAAACTCGCCATCCCGGGGATCCATGGGTACGGAACGCCACGCTGAAGCCAGCCCCAAGCGGCTGTGGTTGGTCGTGGTCATGGGTGACGACACCTGACCGCGGGACTGTGTCGCACGCACGGTGGTCTGCTGGTGCAGCGGCGAGAGCCACGGCCGTGGTCTGTTCGTCGGGGGCGGGTTTTCGCAGGCGCGGCGCGAGGCGACGTCGTCTCAAAGGGCACAGGAGAGGTAATGCAAGCAAGGGATATGGAGCGGGTCGATCTGGGTGAGGTGCCGTATGAGGTGGCGCAGGCCGACATGGCCGGTTGGGTGGCCGAGCGGAAGCAGGGGCGTACCGGGGATCGGCTGTTTCTGCTCACCCACCCTCCCGTGATCACCTACACGGCGCGGACACCGGCCGACCAACTGCCGGAACGGGCTTCACCGATCAGCCTGGTCGAAGTCGACCGGGGAGGTCACGCGACCTATCACGGGCCAGGGCAGCTGATCGGGTATCTCGTGCTGAACGTACGCGAGCTGGGCCCGCGCGGCTTGATACGACGGATCGAAAACGCCCTGATCCGTGCGCTGGGATCACTGGGATTCGAGGCGATACGCCGGGACACACCCCGAGGCGCCGAGAGCCTGGTCGGCGTGTGGACCCCCGGCCACCGCAAAATCGCCTCCATAGGGATGCGCATCAGCGGCGGCGTCACCAGCCATGGATTCGCGCTCAACGTCGACCCGGACCTCGACGTCTACAGCACGTTCACGGCCTGCGCCCTGCCCGGTGTCCGGATGACCTCGTTGGCTCAACTCGCTGCCGAACTCGGCCGGCCCACGCCCACGGAGGCGCAAGTGAGGGACGCTGTAGCCGACGCCGTAACAGCCGAGCTGGCGCCAACGCGCACACCCTCCTGAGCCGGGGCAGGTGCTTGCCTGGTGCCGCCGCTCATTTTCCAGTCCCCGCCTCTCGCAGACCGTCGGCCACGGGCCGAACCGGCCCGGCGTTTCCCGCCACAGACGCCACCGGAGAACTGGCCGTGAACCTCCAGCTCGGCAGGGAGCCGGTGTCGATCGAGCGGGTAGAGCACGGAATCGGCTTCATCCGGGCCCAGGCAGATCGAGGCCATCATCTGGAGCCGGGAAGGTCACCGGGAGCCGGCAATGGCGACTGCTGGGCGGGACGGACCTGGACCGCTTGTGTGACCTGAAGCGAGCCGCTCCACTCGCGGCTCGAAGCGACCCGATGCCAGGGGTGGCGCCGCATGCGGCTTCCTGGCGCTGCTGGGATATGGGCCAGCGCCGCGACTTGGAATTTGTAAACTGATCGGTTTACGATGGGCCTGAAACCGACCGGTTTCACCAGTCGGAGTCCGGTGGGAGTGCTGCATGCCCGGTTCCGTGTCGACGGCCGTGTATGCCGGGATTGAACGTTCCGAGGGTCGCCGGACCGCAATGAAGCTGTCCGCCCTTCTCCGGATATCAGTGTGTTGTCCGAGACCGGAGTAAGTCATGAGTGGGATTCACCCGTTCCGCGTCCTGCGTGCCAGACCCCTGTGGATCGCCAACGGCGTCATCACGGGCGTACTCGCGCTGCTGTTCACCGTGTTCTACGTCGGGGCCAATATCGATCCCGTCGACCACATGAAGAATCTGCCCGTCGGTCTGGTCAACGCAGACAAGGGAGCCGCTGTCGGCGGCAAGCAGGTCGACCTGGGGAAACAGATCACCGAGTCGATCAAGAAATCCACCGCGAGCGGGGACAAGATCGACTGGAAGGTGATGGATGAAAAGGAGATGAAGGAGGAGATCGGCAAGGGCAAGCTGTACGGCGCGCTCGTCGTCCCCGCCGACTTCACCTCCGCCACCACCGCACTCACCGGCGCCGCGACCACCGGGACCCCGACCCGTCCGACGCTGACGGTGCTGACCAATCAGTCCGCCGGCAGTGTGGGCTCCAGTCTGGCCCGGATGGCGACGACGCAGGCGGCCGAGCACGCCTCGCTCCAGGTGGGCAAGGAGCTGACGGCCCAAGGTGGGACTGGGCGGGAGAAGCTGCCCGCCGCGGTGCGCGTCCTCCTGGCCGACCCGGCCGCCGTCATCGTTGAGGACGGTCATCCGCTCGACTCGCACAGCGGCCTGGGGCTGACGGCGTTCTACTACGCGCTCGTCCTGGTGGTCTGCGGCATGCTCTCCGCAAACGTCATCAGCGGCCAGGTGGACCACGCCCTCGGCTACACCCACAACGACATGGGCCCGCTGCGCCTGCACCGCCCGCTGATCCGGGCGACCCGCGTGCAGACCCTCGCCATCAGCAGCACCCTCATGGCCGGCCTGTCCCTGCTGATGGGGAGCTTGGTCATGGCGGGCGCGGTCGGCCTCATGGGGATGCACGCCGCCCATCTGCCCCTGCTGTGGCTGTACTCGGTGTGCGCCATCGCGGTCTCCGGGATCGGCGCGCTCACCCTGCTCGCCGTCTTCGGCACGCCCGGCATGCTGGTGGTCACTCTGGTCTTCATCGGGATGGCGGTGCCGACGGCCAACGCCACCACGCCGCTGCAGGCGCTGCCCGGCTTCTACCGCTTCCTGGCGGAGTTCGAGCCGCTGCGGCAGATCACCGGCGGCATCCGCTCGATCCTCTACTACGACGCCCAGGCCGACGCCGGCCTGACCCGGGGCTGGGTCATGATGGCCGTCGGCCTCGCGGCGGCCGCCCTCTTCGGCTTCGGCGTGACGGGCTGGTACGACCGCAAGGGGCTGCACCGCATCCCCGCCGAGAAGGAGCCCGCGAAGACGGCTGCCCCGGCGTAGCGGAAGGCGGCTCACCCAAGACGGGGCCATTACTCGGAGTGGCCCCGGTGTGCGGCGCCCCCGTGGGGACGAGAGGCGCACGCACCATCAGGGCTCGGCGACGGCCTCTCCCCCGAGACTGTCGCCGAGCCTCTGACTGGGCTTCAGGCGTCCGCACGGCGGCGGGCATCTCCCCGGCATCCTATGGAAACCTCGGCATGGAAACCGATCGGTTTCTATTTCGTCCGATTCGAGTTACCCTCGCGGTATGACTACCGAAGTGAAGCAAAGTCCCCGGGAGCGGCTGCTGGAGGCCGCGGCCACGCTCACCTACCGCGACGGTGTCGGCGTCGGCGTCGAGGCGCTGTGCAAGGCGGCGGGGGTGTCGAAGCGGTCCATGTACCAGCTGTTCGAGAGCAAGGATGAACTGCTGGCGGCGAGCCTGAAGGAGCGTTCCGCTGCCTTCGTGGCGATGGCCCTGCCTCCGGCGGACGATGGTCGTTCCCCCCGTGAGCGGATCCTGTACGTCTTCGAGCGGGTGGAGTCGCAGGCGGGTGCGGCCGAGTTCCGAGGCTGCCGCTACCTGGCTGTGCAGATCGAGCTCAAGGATCAGACCCACCCCGCGAGCCGGGTGGCCTACCAGATCAAAGCGGACCTGACGGCCTTTTTCCGTGCCGAGGCCGAACAGGGTGGGGCGAGCAACCCTGACCTGCTGGCCCGGCAGCTCATCCTGCTCTTCGACGGCGCCAGCGCCCGCGCGGGGATCGGCGCCGACAATCTGGCCGGGCTCATCGCGCCCACTGTGGTCACCCTGCTCGATGCGGCAGACATGCACTGATCCGCCCCGTCTTCGAGCAGGATCGGCGACCGAAGCGGTCTTTCGGGTTGATGTCCGATTCCGGCAGGCCGGAGCAGCGCCCATGGCCTCAGGCCCCTGCTTCCCTGTAATCGGACGGAAGCCCGATGGCCGTAAGAGTGTTGCCGGGCATGCCACAGGCGAAGAAGCTTGTGGTCTCGTGGGTGTCGGCCCCGAGCGACAGGTGCACGGTTTCCCACAGTCTCATCCAGCCGGCCCGAACGAGCTCCCCCGTCTGGTCATCGCCCTCTGCCTCGGCGGCCGCGACGACGGCGTATCCCTGCATCTGCATCAGGAGTGTTTCGGGGTGCGCCGAGATCAGCCGCGCGTACGCGTCCGCCAAGGCGCCCGGGGCCTGCTCGCTGCCTTCCATACCGTCGGTCGCCCGCTCGAAAGCCAGGCGGGTGTCTTCCATGCTCCCCACCAAGGTGGCGACGAAGATCGCCTTCTTGCCCGGGAAGAGCTGGAAGAGGTACGGCTGCGTGACGCCGACGCGTTTGGCGATCGCCTCGGTGGAGGTGCCGTGGTAGCCCTTGAGCGCGAACTCGGCGATCGCTGCGCTGACGACGCTTTCGCGTCTCTCCTGCGCGCTGATCCTGGCCATGCCGTCATTGTGGCAGGCGCCGGTCGGTTTGCGTCTGCCGGCAAGGCGCCTGACCGGGCGCTGGTCCGCAGGACCCTTGTTCCGGACGGCCGCCATGAGTCGGACTCCAGCCTGCCGCGCGTCACCAACAGTGCTCCGTCCCACCTTGGGCGGGACGCAGCCGCCGCGCAGTCCGATCGGCCTCAGCGTGCAGACGGTGGCTGCAGCCCGGATCGGGTCGACGCTTGAGCTTGCGCATGAAAACCGATCGGTTTACCGTAAATGAAACTGATCGGTTTCTGGCGAGTGAGGCATCCATGATGACGACGAACCGGCCGGTGGCACTCGTGACGGGTGCGTCATCCGGCATCGGGAAGGAAACCGCGCTCGCCCTGGTCGCAGCCGGATTCAACGTGGTCGGCACAAGCCGTGACACCTCACGCGTCACCCCGCTCGACGGCGTGACGTTCCTCGGGCTCGACGTGGCCAGGGACACCTCGGTCTCCGCAGCCGTCCAGGAGGAGAGCGAGCGGTTCGGGCGGATCGACGTCCTGGTCAACAACGCCGGCGTCGGCTCGATGGGTGCGGCCGAGGAAACCTCCGTCGAGCACGCCCGGTCCGTCTTCGACGCCAACGTCTTCGGGGTCATGCGCATGGTGAACGAGGTCCTGCCGCACATGCGCGCCCAGCGGCGCGGGCGCGTCATCAACATCTCGTCCGTGCTCGGGTTCCTGCCCCAGCCCTACATGGCCGCCTACGCCGCCTCCAAGCACGCGATCGAGGGCTACACCGAGTCCCTCGACCACGAGGTCCGCGACCACGGCATCCGGGCGCTCACCGTCGAACCCGCCTACACCAGGACGGGATTCGAGGCCAACAGCGCGAAGCCTGACACCCCCCTGCACGCCTACGCGAAGCAGCGGCTCACCGTCGACCGCGTGATGGCGGAGGCGATCAGGAGCGGCGACGCCCCCGCCACCGTCGCCAAGGCGATCGTCGCGGCGGCGATCGACCCGAAGCCGAAACTGCGCTACACCGCCGGGCCCCTGGCCGGACGCGCGCGCATGCTTCGCCGCGTTGCTCCCGCCCAGGTCTTCGACAAGCAGATCCGCAAGATGAACCGGCTGGTCGGCTGACCTCTTCCCGTACTCAAGCACCCCGCAAGAAAAGAGACGCAATGGAGCGGCACATGGCGGAGATACAGATCGAGTGCGACGTTCCGGCAGAGATGCGTGACGGCACGGTGCTGCGCGCGGATGTCTACCAGGCGGAGTTCAGCGCAGTGGCTTGAGGAGTGGCGGCCGTACGGCTCGGCGTCGTCGGCGTGCTCGGCCGGCGCGCGCCCTTGCGAGCCCGCCCGGGGTCTGCGACCAAGGGCGGGGGACTGCGGGCGGCGCATGGACCGCTCAAGTACGGCGGGCGGGTCGGCGAGGCGTGCGATGACAGGGAAGACAGGCCCGACGGCCCCGACGAACTTTGTGGCGACGCTCCCTCGCGACGAGAGGCCCAAGTCCGGGGGCCGGCGCGCGGCCCCGTACAGACGGATCACGCCTTCTGTGTGAGCTGGAGCCCACGGACCTATGGTCCAGCCAGGCCACGTCGATCGCTGTCGGCGGGCTCGCGGCTTCACCGCCCTGAGGTCGAGGTGGAGTCGGGCGGGCCTCGTGTCCATCGGCGAAGTCCGTACTCGCCGTGGCGCAGCGTGCCGTAGTCACCCGGTGCTCAACCCGACTTGCATGACGAAACCGATCGGTTTACGGTGGTGAAACCGATCGGTTTTCATTTTCGTGGAGGTAGTCATGACAGCAATCAAGGGTGCCAACGTCTTCGTCACCGGAGGCAGCCGTGGCATCGGCAAGAAGCTGGTCGAGGAGCTTTACACGCGCGGCGCCGGCAAGGTCTACGCCACGGCCCGTGACCCGCGCACGGTGACCCACCCCGATGCCGTTCCGCTGGCGCTCGAGGCCACTGACCCGGCATCTGTGGCGGCGGCCGCCGAGCAGGCCCAGGACGTCACCATTCTGATCAACAACGCCGGGGCCTCCGTCCGCGCCTCGTATCTCAACTCCCCGATGGACGACGTGCGCCGGGATCTGGAGACCAACTTCTACGGGCCGCTGCTGGTCGCCCGGGCCTTCGTGCCGGTCATCGAGCGCAACGGCGGGGGTCACATCCTCAACGCCCACTCCGCTCTGTCCTGGCTGGCGGACGGCACGCCCTACGGCGCCTCCAAGGCCGCTTTGTGGTCGCAGACCAACTCCCTGCGCCTGGAGTTGCAGCCGCGCGGCATCGCAGTGACCGGGCTCCACATGGCTTACGTGGACACCGAGATGACCTCGGGCGTCGACGCGCCCAAGGCCGACCCCCGCGACATAGCCGTGGCCGCGCTCGACGGCATCGAGGCAGGGGCGCACGAGGTGCTGGCCGACGACATCACCCGCTGGGTCAAGTCGCAGCTGTCCTCCGACCTGGAAGCCATGTACGCCCAGCTGAAGCAGTAGCACGCACTCACGCATTCAAGGAGGTTGCTGTGGACGGTTCGCTCACCCACCGTTTCGTCGACGTGAACGGGGTCAGGCTGCACATCGCCGAGCAGGGGCAGGGGCCGCTGGTCCTGCTGCTGCACGGCTGGCCGGAGAGCTGGTACTCCTGGCGCCACCAGTTCGGGGCGCTGGCGGCGGCCGGATACCGGGTTGTCGCCCCCGACCAGCGCGGCTACGCCCGTAGCGAGCAGCCGCCGGACGTGGCGTCGTACACCCTGCTCCACCTCGTCGGCGATGTGATCGGCCTGATCGAGGAGCTGGGGGAGGAGCAGGCGGTCGTCGTGGGTCATGACTGGGGTGCACCCGTTGCCTGGACCACGGCGATGCTGCGCCCGGACAAGGTCCGCGCGGTGGCCGGGCTCAGCATTCCGCCCATTCTGCCCGGCGGGCTGGTCCCGCCCTCGATCACCCGCACCCAGTACGGCGAGGGCTTCTACCAGGTCTACTTCCAGCAGCCGGGAGTTGCCGACGCCGAGTTCGCCAAGGACATCCCGAACTCCTTCCGCCGCCTCCTGGTCGGTGCCTCGGGCGACAACCCGCTCGGCAGTGAGCCCCGCCCGTTGGTCATACCCGACGGTCTGGGCCTCCTGGGCATAATGCCGGAATCGCCCGCTCTTCCGGCATGGCTGACGGAGGAGGACATCCAGGCGTACGCCGAGGACTTCGCTCTGCACGGCGAGCGGGCGTTCACCGGAGCCTTCAACTGGTACCGGAACATCGAACGCAACAACGAACTGCTCGCGCCGTTCCGGGGGCGCGGAATCGACGTCCCCGCGCTGTACGTCGTGGGAGACCGCGACATGGTCACCTCATTGCGCGGCCAGGACGGGGGTCCCTCGCTGAGCGAGATCTTCCGCGGCCAGGGCGGCCCGGGCAACCCGCTGAGCGCTGTCGCGCCTCAGTTGCAGGGCCCGGTGGTCCTGCCGGGCTGCGGCCACTGGACACAGCAGGAACGTCCCGCCGAGGTCAACGCCGCACTCCTGGACTTCCTCACCCGCATCGACGGCTCCGCGTCCCGATGACGTTACGCGGCATCCGCCTCGTGGCTTTCTCAACGCTGACTCCCCCCACCAGACAGAGGACACATTGATGTCAGAGCGCAACCCCATCCTGATCACCGGTGCCGCTGGCGAAGTCGGCGGTGTGAGCCGAACGATGGTCGACATGCTGCTCGAACAAGGGCACCCGGTGCGCGCGTTCGTGCGCCAGGACGACGAACGCGCGCACTCGCTCCGCCAGGCCGGGGCCGAGGTCTTCGTCGGTGACCTGCTCACCATCGCCGACGTGAGCGCCGCGCTGAAGGGCGTCCGCCGCATCTACTTCAGCATGAGCCTGTCGCCGTACTACACCGACGCCGTCAGCCTGATGGCCGCCGCGGCACGGGCCCAGGGCGACATCGAGGTGTTCGTCAACATCTCCGAGTACGAGCAGTCGTTCATGACGTTGGAGAAGATGACAGCGCCGGAGGAAGAGCGGCGTGCGTGGCTCGGCGGACTCGTCGCCAACTGGTCGCCGCAGCAGCGCGCCCACTGGGTCGCCGAGCAGGTGCTGGACTGGTCCGGCCTCCCGACCGTCAACATACGGGCGGCCATGTTCGTTGAGAACCCCCTGATGACCTGGCTGGCGCTGGAGCCGCTGGCCAACGGTGAACTGCGCTTGCCCTTCGGCCACCACCGGCTCGCGCCCATCGCGGGTTACGACGTGGCGGAGCTGTGCGTGAAGATCCTGGCGGACCCGGCTCCGCACATCTCGAAGTCCTATGACCTCAACGGCCCGGAGCTGAAGGACATGCACGGGTTCGCGGAGGACTACGCGGCCGCGCTGGGACGCCAGGTCACCTACGTTCCCGAAGACGTCGAAACCTGGAACGAGACCTACGTGGACACCGCCCTGGGCGCGCTCCCGCACATCGCGGAGCACCTGAAGACTCTGACCCGGCTGATGGGCGGCGGCGGATACCGCGGCGTCACCGACCAGCTGGAAACCCTGCTCGGACGCCCACCGAAGACCGTGCGGTGGGCGTTGGAGAACCATCCGCGCATCCGGAAACTGGCGTCTGCCTGAGCCGCTGAGCGATCCGGCCCACCTCTCCATGCAGTTCGTCGGACCGCAGGGCCAAGACGGCTGACCAAGGACGGGCAGCGCCTCACTGGGCGCCTCCGGGGGGCGCCGCCCGGCAAACGGCCGACATCGTCATCGCCTGGCAGGTTCCGTTCCTGCTCCGGTACGCCATGTAGAGGCCCAGCAGCCCGACCAGCGCCGCCCTTCTGGTGCCGCCAGACCCTCAGTTCGGCAGAGTGGCTAGCCGGGTTCTGTTCCGGCACTACTTCCGACTCCTGTATATCGGTCCCTGCCAATAACCGGAGGGGAAGCACCGCCTCGGAGCGCGGCGGCGGCCCTTGCCAAGGAAGGCGGGCCGGGTCGACCGTCGCTCAGCGCTGGTCCACGCTGTTCGCCTTCAGGCACAGAGGCCTCGCTTCTCCTGCACGCCTCGTGCCATCCGGTCAGGACGTGGGAGCGCCCGGCTTCGGCTTCCGCCTCACATCGGTCACGTTCACGCCCTCCGTCTCCGGAGCCCCGAACGCGTCGGCGACCACCCGGCCGCCGGCGCCGGTGACCTCCAGAGCCAGGTGGCTGCCGATCATGCGCAGGTCCAGCCGTGCCCGGGGCGCGCCCGTCTGGTTCGGCATCCGGTGAATCCGCGACGCCGGGTAGTCCAGTTCCGTCAGCCTCTTGCGCATGGCCTGGTAACTGGCCGTGTCCGCGTCCTTGAACGCCTCGCTGATGCGCTGCACGTGCGCGCTGCCGGTGCACTTCTCGGCACCGGTCAGCGGCACCTCCTCGACCGGCTTGGCCTGGGTGGCGTCAGGAGCCGTGTTCGGTGGCGTCGGGTCGTCCACGGGAACCGGTATGTCTCCTCCGGCGTTCGGAATACCCGACGGGGTCTCACCCGCCCCGTATCTCGGGGAGGGCGCCCCCTCCCAACCCGGCAGATCCTCGGGCTCGGGCAAGCCTCCACCGCTCGTGCCGGTGGAGGCGTCGGGAGCGCAGTCCCGCGCGATGCGGGTCAGCAGGGAGAAGAAGCGTGTCTCCCGAGTGTTGACGCTCGGCGGGGCACCCAGCGGGGCTGCCGTCGAGACGGCGCCCTCTGCCGGGGTCTGATCGGTGGTGCTGTTCCGAGTGCCACAGCCGGACAGGACCACGCAGGCGAGGGCAGCCACGAGCACGTGACTCGGGAGGGATGTTGATCGCATGCACGCACCATGCGGGATGCTGATGACCGCACACATGAGTGCACATACTCATCACCCCCTGAGTCACACTCCGAGCACTCCGCCTGGTGCCGCACGACGAACTCGATCGGGTGCTTGCCTCACCTCCGCCAGAACAGGTGGTGGGTGACGCCGCTCGGGCTGGGGATCACCTCCAGGTGGAACCGGTCGAGGAGTTCGTCGGGGGAGTCCCAGAGCCGTAGTCCGGACCCGAACTTCACCGGCGAGACCGCCACGTGCAGGGTGTCGACGAGGTCGGCGTCGAGGAACTGCCGGACGGTGGTGACTCCGCCGCCGAGCCGGACGTCCTTGCCCTGCGCGGCTTCCCGCGCCTGGGCGAGGACCGTGGCCGGGTCGCCGTCGACGAAGTGGAAGGTGGTGTCGGAGAGCGTGAACGACGGACGTTCGTGGTGGGTCATGACGAACACCGGGGTGCGGAACGGGGGCTCCTCGCCCCACCAGCCGCGCCACTCGTGGTCCTGCCAGGGCCCGCGCTGGGGCCCGAACTTGTTGCGGCCCATGATCTCGGCACCGATGTTGCGCGGGAAGTCCCGGGTGAAGTAGTCGTCGAGGCCCCGGCTCCCGCCGGGATCCGTGCGGTTGGGCCAGCTCGCCGTGGCCCCGGCCCAGGCGAACAGCCGCTCGGCACGGTCGAGGCCGAACGGATTCTCGAGACTCTGGTCCGCACTGGCACCGGCGGCGACGCCGTCGCTCGAGATGACGAAGTTCATGACTCTCAGTAGTTGATCCACTGTTTCTCACCACATACTGTCGCGTCCTCGTGGAGCCGGGCGCCCCACATCATGACGTCGAACGGGATATGGCCAGATCGACAGCGGGACAGAAGATTCTTTCGCGGCGCACCAGGGACCGGCCCCTTCACCGGGCACGGGCACTCCAGGTCAAGCGTCCCGGACACTTGACTCGATAGGTGCGCGGCCCGATCCTCGTCCCAGGTATTGCGCGGTTCATGACAATCTCATGGGTTCGTCAACCGCGCCCTCCCGCCGACCGAGGGACGTGGCCGTGACGCCGACTCGACGCTCGTACCGCAGACGCAAGAACGTCACCATGCTGTCGCTGCTGCTCCTGGTACTGGCCATGGCCCTCGGGCCCACCCCGAGTTCGGCGGCCGGCGGCGAGTGGTGGATCCCGACCGCACGCCCAGCCCCGGACGTCCAGATCGACGTCACCGGCGAGCCGTTCACCGGCACCAACTCGGCAGGAGAGGTGAAGGGGTTCGTCGACGCGCACAACCACCTCTTCGGCAACGAGGCCTTCGGCGGCCGGCTCATCTGCGGCAAGGTCTTCTCCGACGCCGGTGTGGCCGACGCCCTGAAGGACTGCCCCGAGCACTACCCCGACGGCACCCTCGCGATCTTCGACTACATCACCCACGGTGGCGACGGCAAGCACGACCCGGTCGGCTGGCCGACCTTCAAGGACTGGCCCGCGTTCGACTCGATGACCCACCAGGCCGACTACTACGCCTGGGTGGAGCGGGCCTGGCGCGGCGGTCAGCGCGTGCTCGTCAACGACCTCGTCACCAACGGCATGATCTGCTCCATCTACCCCTTCAAGGACCGCAGTTGCGACGAGATGACGTCGATCCGGCTGCAGGCGAGGATGACCTACGCGCTCCAGGCGTACATCGACACGATGTACGGCGGCACCGGCAAGGGCTGGTTCCGCATCGTCACCGACAGCGCACAGGCGCGGCAGGTCGTCGAGGAGGGCAAACTCGCCGTCGTCCTCGGGGTGGAGACCTCCGAACCCTTCGGCTGCAAGCAGATCCTCGACATCCCGCAGTGCAGCAAGGAGGACATCGACAAGGGCCTCGACGAGCTCTACGCGCTGGGCGTCCGCTCCATGTTCCTCTGCCACAAGTTCGACAACGCCCTGTGCGGCGTCCGCTTCGACTCCGGCGGCCTCGGAACGGCCATCAACGTCGGCCAGTTCCTGTCCACCGGTACCTTCTGGCAGACCGAGAGGTGCACCGGCCCGCAACACGACAACCCCATCGGGAGCGCCTCATCGGAGGCGGAGTCGGACCTGCCGGCGGGTGTGGACGTCCCCGCGTACGACTCGGACGCGCAGTGCAACAAGCGCGGCCTCACCGATCTCGGTGAGTACGCGGTGCGCGGCATGATGAAACGCAAGATGATGCTGGAGATCGACCACATGAGCGTCAAGGCCGTCGGCCAGGCGCTGGACATCCTGGAGTCGGCGTCCTACCCCGGCGTGATCTCCTCGCACAGCTGGATGGACCTGAACTGGACCGAGCGGGTCTACTCGCTCGGCGGCTTCGTCGCCCAGTACATGCACGGCTCCGAGGGCTTCGTCGCGGAAGCCGCCCGGACCAAGGCGCTGCGCGACAAGTACGGCGTGGGCTACGGCTACGGCACCGACTTCAACGGCATCGGCGACCATCCCGCCCCGCGCGGTGCGGACGCCGCGAACAAGGTGACGTACCCCTTCAGGAGCGTCGACGGCGGCTCCGTCATCGACAGGCAGACCTCCGGCGAGCGCACCTTCGACATCAACACCGACGGCGCGGCCCACGCCGGCATGATCCCCGACTGGATCGAGGACATCCGGAAGGTCGGCGGGCAGGACGTGGTGAAAGACCTGTTCCGGGGCGCCGAGTCCTACCTCGACACCTGGAGGGCCACCGAACAGCACCAGGCCTCGGTCAACCTCGCCAAGGGGCAGCCGGCGACGGCCAGTTCGTCCGAGTCGAACCCGTTCACCAGCTACCAGCCGGGCCGTGCCGTCGATGGCGACGACGGCACCCGCTGGGCCAGTGACTGGAGCGACGACCAGTGGTGGCAGGTCGACCTGGGCTCCACCCACCTGGTCTCCCGGGTGACGCTGGACTGGGAGCGCGCGTACGGCAAGTCGTACCGCATCGAACTCTCCACCGACGGTACCGACTGGCGGACCGCCTGGTCCACCACGAGCGGCGACGGCGGCCTGGACACGGCCAGGTTCACCGGCACTCCGGCCCGCTACGTCCGGGTCCACGGCCTCGACCGCGGCACGGACTGGGGATACTCGCTCTACGAGGTCGGGGTCCACAGCGCCTGAGGCGGAGGTTCACGGATGGCACGCATGCCGTCGGCACAGCGGCGCGAACAGCTGACGGAAGCGGCGATCAGGACGATGGCCCGGGACGGCGTCGCCAAGGCGACGACCCGGGCCATCGCCGCCGAGGCCGGCGTGTCGCTGAGCGTCTTCCACTACTGCTTCGACTCCAAGCAGGCCCTGATCGAGTCCGTCATCACCACCCTCACCGATCACTCGGTGAGCGTGGTGCGGGAAGCGCTGCGGCCCAGGGCCACACTGGAGGAGACCGTCCGGGCCGGCTTCGCGGCGTACTGGGACCACGTCCGCGACCGCCCCGACGAACACATGCTCACCTACGAACTGACTCAGTACGCGCTGCGCGAGCCGGGATTCGAGCACCTCGCCCGCCGTCAGTACGAGCTGTACGGCACCGCCTACACCGAACTGATCGAGCAGCTGCACCGCAGCCGCGACCTGCAACTCCGCGTCCCCGTCTCCGTGCTGGCCCGCTATCTCGCCGCCGTGACCGACGGCCTGACCCTCAACTACCTCGTCCTGGGCGACGAGTCGGCCTGGAACGACATCCTCGACACGGTCACCGCCCACATCGCGGGGCTCGTGGCCTGACGGCCACTCGGCGCGGCGGCTTCACGTGCGCACACCATGTGCGGTCAAACTGACCCCACCACCACCGAGGTCCGGCCGTGTGCCACCTCCACCGGGATGACGAGGGACAGGCGGACGTATGAGGCAGGTGTTCCGGCCGGGCGCCCGACGTCCCCGGCTGCGCTTCGACGGCTGGATCGCGGGCCTCGGCACCACCTCCGGCACCCGCGTCGTACTGGGCCACTGGCCTCGCTCGCCGTTCGGCCCGTTCAGCGACGTGATGCTGGAGCGAAGCGACGGGGAACGGCTGTTGCTCGCTCCGACCCGGAGGACGGCGGAATTCGTCGGCGGCACCTACCACTTCGACGCCGTACGCGTCGTACCGGTCGACGTCGCCGTCGTCGCGGACACCTGGACCGTCACGGCAGGATCGCTCCGCCTGCACTTCACCACCGGCCGCCGTACCCCCCTCGGCCGCCTGCTGCACGCCGTCCCGGGCCCGCTCGCCCGCCGCCCGGCCTGGGCCGTCGTCACGGACGGCGTCGCCCGCGTACTGCTGCCCGGCGTACGGACCCGGGGCAGCGCGGGCGGCGGCCGCAGGGAGTGGTACGGCGCGCGGGATCTGCTCGCGATCCGTGAACTGTCCGGCGCCTTCGACGGTGAGAACCTGGGTGCGCTCGCCCCGGTCGAACCTCCCGTCCGCTTCGGGTTCGGCTCGGTACCGCGCAACCCCGCTCTCACCCGGGTCACCACGACGGTCGAGGCGGAGTGACCCCTCGGCGGAGGAGTGCCACGTGGTCCTGCCCTCCGCGCCCACGGCCAGGCGACGGGAACGGGACGCGGACCGGTCGCCCGGAGGCGGCGGATCCGCGCGCCGGAGCCGGTGAACGGGCGGTCGGCGCGCCGTGGTTACGATGACGCGTGAACCGTTTCCCTCCGCCCGGCCGGACCCCGTGATGAGCACCGCCGTGTCGTTCCCTCTCGGCGCCTCGACCACGCTCGCCGAACTCGCCCGGGATCCGCACCCGCGCCTCGCACTGCTGCGCGCCCACGAGCCGGTGTCGTGGCTGCCCGAGCTGAACGGCTGGCTGGTCACGCGTCGCGATCTCGCGCTGGACGTGATGCGGGACGCCACCACCTTCACCGTCGACGACCCCCGCTTCACCACCGCCCAGGTCGTCGGGCCGAGCATGCTGTCCCTGGACGGCGCCGCGCACACCCGCCACCGGGACCCCTTCGCGGCACCCTTCCGGCCCCGAAGGGTGCACGAAGGCTTCGCCGCGTTCATAGAGCAGGAGACCGACCGTCTCCTCACCGCCCTGGAACCGGCGGGCGCCGCCGAACTGCGCCGGTCCTTCGCCGGACCGCTCGCCGTGGCCGTCGTGACCGAGGCTCTCGGGCTGGTCGGGACCACCACCGACACCGTGCTGTCCTGGTACGACGCCATCGTACGGTCGGTCTCGGACATCACCGCGGGCCTGGAGGCGGGCCCGGCGGGCCCCGCCGCGTACGCACAGCTGCGATCCGCCGTCGCGGCCACCGTCACCGACCGGGACGCCTCCTCGCTCCTCGTCTCTGCCGCGGAGCAACTGGAACTGCCCGAAGTCGCCTCCAACGCGGCGGTCCTGATGTTCGGCGGCATCGAGACGACCGAGGCGATGATCACCAACGCGCTGCTCCACCTGCTCGACAACCCCGGCCAACTCGCCCTCGTGCAGGCCGATTCCAGCCTGCTGGACGGCGCCGTCGAGGAGTCGCTGCGCCTGGAGCCCGGTGCGGCGGTGGTGGACCGTTACGCCACCCGCGACACCGTCCTCGGCCCGGCCACCATCCACCGAGGCGACCTGGTCAGCGTCTCCCTGACGGGCGCCAACCGTGACCCGGCCGTCTTCGCCGACCCGGACCGCTTCGACGTCCGCCGCGCCGAGGCCCGCCTGCAGCTGGCCTTCGCCCACGGCCCGCACCACTGCCTGGCCGCCCACCTCGCCCGACTGGAGACCCGTATCGCGCTCCAGCGCCTGCTCGAACGCCTCCCCGGCCTCCGTCCCGACCCGCAGCGCCCTGCCACACCGTACGGCCTGGTCTTCCGCAAGCCGGACGCCCTGCACGTGCTGTGGAACGCCCCGGCCTGACAGCTCCCCGTAGTTCCGCATATCTACCCTATTGTGGCTTTTGGTGGCGTGTCTCGGCGGATGGGATGGAGTTGGGGCCGTGGCGTTCGCGGAGTCGGCCGACGGTGGTGAGGCGAAACCCTCTTCCGATGCGGCCCCGGCGCCCGGACAGCGGTCCTGGGCGCCGCTGCTCGCGGTGTGCGCCGGGTATTTCATGGTGATCCTGGACGTGACGGCCATCAACGTCGCCGTGCCGGTGATCGGCCGGGAACTGTCGGCCTCGCTCACCGGCATCCAGTGGATCACCGACGGGTACACCCTGGTCTTCGCCGGGTTCCTGCTGACCGGCGGCGCGCTGGGTGACCGGCTGGGCAACCGGCGGGTCTTCTGCGCGGGCGTGGCGGTGTTCACGCTGTCCTCGGCCGCCTGCGCGCTCGCGGCGAGCGCCCCGTTCCTGGTCGCGGCCCGGCTGGTGGAGGGGCTCGGCGCGGCCCTGATCGTGCCCGGCTCCCTGGCCCTGCTCCAACAGGCCTACCCGGCGACGGCCGCCCGCTCACGGGCCTTCGGACTGTGGGGTTCGATGGCGGGTGTCGCGGCCGCCGCCGGCCCGCTCCTCGGCGGACTGCTCGTCTCCACGCTGGGCTGGCGCTGGGTGTTCCTCATCAACCTGCCCGTCGGCGTGGCCTGCCTGGTACTGACGCTGCGGCACGTGGCACGCTCGCCCCGGCGCGCCGACCGGGCCCTGGACTGGCCGGCGCAGTGCGCGGTGATCGCGACGGCGGCGCTGCTCACCGCGGCGCTCAACGAGGCCGGACGGCGAGGCTGGTCCGATCCCGCCGTACTCGCCGGGGTGGGCCTGGCCGCCCTGGCCGCCGCGGCGTTCGCCGTGCGCGAGCGGCTCGCCCGCTCTCCGGTCCTGCCCCCGAGCCTGCTGCGCTCTCGGGCCATGAGCGGAGGAGCCGTCCTCGGCCTGCTGTTCAACTTCGGCTTCTACGGCATGGTGTTCACCGCCAGCCTGGAATTCCAGCACCAGCGCCACTTCAGCGCCCTCGGCACGGGCCTGGCGCTGTTCCCCGCGGTGGCGATGACCATGTTCGCCTCCGTCCTGTCCGGGCGGCTGGCCCGCAGAACCGGCGATCGTCCACTGGTGATCTCCGGCATGCTCCTGGCCGCCCTGGGCCTGGCCGGCTGGGCCGCCGCGGGCGCCGACCCCGCCTACCCGCTGCTGGTGGCCCCGATGATGGCCGCGGGATTCGGTACCTCCTTCGCCCTCACCGGCTCCACGGCCACGGTGATGGGTGCCGCGCCCTCGGCGTACTCGGGCGCCGCCTCCGCCCTGTTCAACACCACCCGCCAGATCGGCAGCGCCACCGGCGTCGCGCTCGGCGGCAGCCTGCTCGCCGCGGCCGCCGACTACAACACCGGCCTGCGCACCAGCATGGCCGTCGGCGCCCTGGCCTACCTGACCGCCGCGGGCCTCGCGTGGCTGTGCGTACCAGCGCTGTCGACCAGACCCACGACGTCCTGAGGAGTTCCGGGGCTATGCGGTGGTCCCGGCGTGGGCCGGCTCCGGGGTGCCGGCCGGTGGCTTGACGGTCGGTGCGGGCATGGACCGGCGGGGCTGGAGTTGCCGGGTGACTTCCGTCAGGTCGGCGATGAACGAGCTCGCGAGCTCGGCGGTGAACCCGGTGCGGACGACGAGGCGCAGGACGGAGACGTCCTGGCAGGGTGCGGGGAAGGTGTAGGCGGGCAGATGCCAGCCGCGTGCGTGCATGGCGTGCGAGACGTCGAAGACGGAGAAGCCGTGCGTTCCCTGCGCGAGGCGGAAGGCGAGGGCGGGGA
Source organism: Streptomyces sp. NPDC028289 (assembly GCF_055565975.1). Taxonomy (NCBI): domain Bacteria; kingdom Bacillati; phylum Actinomycetota; class Actinomycetes; order Kitasatosporales; family Streptomycetaceae; genus Streptomyces; species Streptomyces sp. NPDC028289. The sequence goes on from NZ_JBVHTI010000006.1 coordinate 819,238, forward strand.
GTTCGGATCCGTCGGTGAGGAGTTCATAGGGCGGAGTGGCCCGGATGCGGGTCGCGAGGGCACGGGCCGTCGTACGGCTCTGGACCGCGAGGTGGCGCAGACCCTCGTAGCCGTACCGCAGGAAGCTGTAGTACTGCGCGACGACGTGGGCGCCCGGACGGGAGAAGTTGAGGGTGAAGCTGGGGGAGCGGCCGCCGAGGTAGTCCACCTCGAAGACCAGGTCGTCCGGAAGGGCCTCGGCGTCGCGCCACAGGGCCCAGCCGAGACCGGGGAAGACGTGCCCGTACTTGTGCCCCGAGGTGTTGATGGAGGCGACGCGTTCGAGCTGGAAGTCCCACATCAGACCCGGGTCGAGGAACGGGGCCACCATCGCGCCGGAGGCGCCGTCGACGTGCACGGGGATGTCGGTGCCGGTGGCGGCCTGGTAGCCGTCCAGGGCCATGCAGATGTCGGCGACGGGCTCGTAGGAACCGTCGTAGGTGGAGCCGAGGACGGTGACGACGCCGATGGTGTTGTCGTCGCAGTACGCGGTCAGGGTGTCGGGCGTGAGGTGGAAGCGGCCGGGCTCCATCGGGACGTACCGCGGCTCGACCTCGAAGTAGTTGGCGAACTTCTTCCAGCACACCTGGACGTTCGCACCCATCACCAGGTTGGGGCGGGCGGTGTCCTTCCCCTGCGCGCGCCGGCGCTGCTGCCAACGGCGCTTGAGTGCCAGGCCGCCCAGCATCCCCGCCTCGCTGGAGCCGGTGGTGGAGCAGCCGCGGACCTGCTCCGGGTGCGGTGCGTGCCACAGCCGGGCGAGCATTCGCACACAGCGCTCCTCCATGGCGGTGATCTTCGGGTACTCGGCGCGGTCCGCGAGGTTCTTCTCCGCGGTGTCGGCCATCAGCTGCCGTGCCTGCGGTTCCATCCAGGTGGTCACGAAGGTGGCGAGGTTGCGCTGCGCGTCGCCGTCGAGCGCGAGTTCGTCGCGCACCTGCTGCAGTACGAGGTCGGGCGGGGACGCGGCCGGCGGCAGTTCGTCGGCGGGTCCGTGAAGGTGGGTGGCGGCGGGCGGGGTGAGGGTGTCGAGGTCGGTCGCGGAGAGGGAGATGACGTCGGTATCCGGGATGGGCATGTGCGTCTCGGTGCTTTCTGGTCCGTGTGGCCCCCGTGCACTTTCGACGCTAGATCGCTGCGCGGCGCGGCATCTGTGCGGATTACACCGATCCAGCGACCGGTTTGCGGACCGATGAACTGAATTTTCCCTCGCGTATACGGGCGGGCGACTGCGCATGGGGTGCCCATGGGAGGAGTGGCGAGGGTCAGTCTCCCGGTTGGCGTCCGGTGTCCTGCTGGGCGAGCGGCTGGTGCATGGCGTTGTCGAGGTGGGTGATGACGGCGGGTATGTCGTTGTTCTCGGTGTGCCGGATGAGTTCCAGGGCGGGGCGGAGGAGGCCGCCCGGCCGTGCGATGAGCCGTGCGAGTACGGCGGCCCGGATGTCGAGCCGTTCGATGGTGGCGGCGCGCTCGGTGTCGTTCTGACCGGCGAGGAGCAGGGCGTTGCACCAGGCTTCCTGGCGGGACTGGCGGATGCTGAAGTCGAGGATCTGTTCGTCGGTGCGGCCTCCGATCCTGTCCAGCAGGGACATGAGGGGGGACAGGTCGTCGAGGGAGTCCTGCACGCCCAGCACCACTCGCGCGAGGATGTCGTTGATCAGCTCGAAGTCGTGCTGGAGAGCGTGGATCTCGCCGCCCGGGCTGGTGCGGGCGGCGGCGACGGCCAGGTCGAGGTTGATGTGCGCGTTCACGCCGAGAAGCAGGTGCTGGACGATGACGGTGTCGGCGTCGTCCAGGAGCCCGAAGGCCTCGCGCCAGCAGCGGGGCCCGCTCCGGTCGCGGCGCCAGGCGTCGTACGCCTCGAAGTAGCGGTTGCCGAAGTGGGTGTCGAAGCGGTCCATCCGGGGGCCGTCGTCGAACAGTCCGCTGTGGATGGCGGTGCGGATCTCGACGGTCACCTGCCGGTACAGCGCCGCGAAGTATCCGGCCCGGTCACGGGTGCGGCCGGCTTCCTGCACGATCCCGGCAAGCCCGTCCACGACATCGTCGATGTTCCCTGCGGTCATGTCCCGTCCCCCTCCACGGTGTTGTGTCCGCCCCGCATGCGGTCCGCGCTCCGCGGTCCGTGTGCGGGTGGTTGTCATGTCCTACCACCGCGCGCCGGGCGGAGGCTGTCGCTCCGGGGAAAAGGGGACGCGGGCCGTGGTCTGCCCGCTGCTGCCGTGCCCAGACTCGGGATCACCCCACCGCGACCGGCGTTCGACCGCTCCGACACAACTTGATGGTGCCCTCGACGGTCGACGTCTGTGCGGACGTGCTCTGGCCCCGGTGCTACCTGGGCGAACAGCGGCTGAGCCGGGTGATCGAGATGTCCCCGCACGCCGAGCACATCGAGCTGAGGGTGCACACCTTCCAGCTGGACCCACAGGCCCCGACCACCGTCATGCCGACGCTGAGGTACCTCGCGGAGAAGTACGGCGCGGCTCCCGCGCAGGCCCGTGCGATGGAAGAGGGCATGGCACAGTAGGCCGCGGCCGAGGGCCTGCGCTACGAGGCCGACCGCCCGGCGAGCAACACCTCCGACATGCTGCGCCTGGTCGACCTCGGGGCCGAGCACGACGTCGCCTTCGACTACCTGCGCGCCATGCAGAGTGAGGTCTTCGGCGGCAACGACGCCGCCTTCGCCCCGGACACCCTCGTCCGTCTCGGTGAAGAGCTCGGCATCCCCGCCCGCGCCGTCCGAGAGGTGCTGGCCACCGACCGCTACGTCGAGGCGGTGCGCGCTGACCACGACCAGGCCGTGCGGCTGGGCGCCACCGGCGTCCCCTTCACCGTCCTCGGCGAGCGGCTCGGCATCCCCGGTGCCGTCAGCACCGCTCAGTACGCCACCGCCCTCGACCAGGCATGGGAGCAGATCCATGGATGACCCCGGACCCCGCACACCTGGGCCGCTGCGGTTCCTGGACGGCGACGCCGACGGCCTGTGCGACCCGGCCACCGGCGTCTTTGCCGTCCCCGTGGCCCCGTCGCCGGGCACTGCCCCCACCGGCAGCACCGGCCCCACCGCCCGTTCCGACGGCGAGACGGCCAACACCGCGACCGGCTGCTGACCAGCCGCGACGCCACCCGGGGAGGTGGCGAGGCCCCCGTGCGCCGTGCCGTCCGGCACCGCCCGCCCGGGGCCCGTCCGCGGATTCCGCCGTGTCGCTCAGGCCACCGTGCGGATCAGCTTCTTGTTGGTGAACTCCTCCATGCCGAGCCGGCCGAGTTCCCGGCCGAAGCCGGAGCGCTTCACCCCGCCGAACGGCAGCTCGGCACCCTCCGCGCCGACACCGTTCACGAAGACCATGCCGGCCTCGATGCGGTCGGCGACCCGGGCGGCCTGCTCGGGGTCGGTGGTGAAGACGTAGGAACCGAGGCCGTACGGGGTGTCGTTGGCGATCCGTACGGCGTCGTCCTCGTCGGCGGCCGGGAAGACCATCGCGACCGGTCCGAACAGCTCCTGGCGGGCCGCCGTGTGCTCGGTGGTCAGGCCGGTGAGCACGCCCGCCGGGAAGAAGGCGCCCTGTCGCTCCGTGGAGCCGTGCAGGGTGGCGCCCTCCGCCACCGCCTCGCCGACCTGCCGCGCCAGTGTCTCGGCGGCGGCCGCCGAGGAGAGCGGTGCGCCGGTGGCGGAGTCGAGCAGCCGGGCCGTGAACTTCTCGACGAACGCGTCGTACAGGTCCGCCACGACCACGAACCGCTTGGCGGCGTTGCACGCCTGGCCGGTGTTGTCGAGACGGGCGGCGACCGCGGCCTCGACGACGGCGTCCAGGTCGTCGGTGGACAGCACCAGGAACGGGTCCGAGCCGCCGAGTTCCAGGACGACCTTCTTCAGGTGCCGTCCGGCGATCTCGGCGACGGCGGCCCCGGCCCGCTCGGAGCCGGTGAGGGAGACGCCGTGCACCCGGGGGTCGGCGATCACGTCCGCGATCTGCTCGTTGGTGGCGTACACGTTGACGTACGCGCCCGCCGGAAAGCCCGCCTCGGCGAACAGCCGCTCCAGCAGCGCCGCCGTACCGGGACACTGCGGGGCGTGCTTGAGGACGATGGTGTTGCCGACGGCCAGGTTGGGGGCCGCGAACCTGGCGACCTGGTAGGCCGGGAAGTTCCACGGCATGATGCCGAGCAGGACGCCCACCGGACCGCGCCGTACGACCGCGGTTCCGGGGCCGGAGGTGACGTCGAGGGGCTCGTCGGCGAGGAACTCCTCGGCGTGGTCGGCGTAGTAGTGGTAGATGTCGACGCAGAAGCCGATCTCGCCCTCCGCCTCGGCGAGGGGCTTGCCCATCTCCCGCACGATGCTCGCGGCGAGTTCGGCGCTGTGCTCGGCGTGCAGGTCGCCCAGGCGGCGCAGCAGCGCGGCGCGTTCGGCCACGGAGCCGGACCGGGCCCAGCCGCCGGCGGCGTGCGCGGCGTCGACGGCCGCGGCGACCTCGGCGTCGGTGGCGGTCGGGTAGGTCTCCACGACCTCGCCGGTGGTCGGGTCGGTGACGGCGTACATGGTGCCTCCAGGCGGCAGTGGACAAACGGCAGTGAGCCCGTGGCGACCGCCGATACCGGACGGATGCCGGCTGCGGCGTCCCCGCACCGCTGTGAGCTGCGACTTCCTGCCGATCCAGCTTATTGGTCGCGCAACCAATTGCTTTATTGGCTGCCCACTCAATAGCATTCGGCGTATGACGTCAAGAGCGACGGGCAAGCGCGTCCGCAAGGCGCCCGGTGAACGCCGCAGCGAGCTCGTCGCCACGGCGGCACGGATCGGGCTCACCGAAGGCCTGGAGTGCGTCACCCTGCGCCGGGTCGCCGACGAGCTGAGTGTTCAGCCCGGACTCGTGGGCCACTACTTCCCCGCCGCGGACGAGCTGGTCGCCGAGGCGTTCACCCATGCCACGATGAAGGAACTCGACGGCCTGCTGCCGCCGGAGCCGGACGACCCCCTGCACACCTTCCGGAGGTTCTTCGGTCTCACGACGAGTGCCGAGTTCGACGACGTCAGCAAGCTCTGGCTCAACGCGCGGCACCTGTCGCGCTACCGTCAGGTGCTGCGCGAGCACGTCATCAAGCAGGAACTGCTGTGGTGCCGGCGCCTGGAGGAGCTGATCACCGCCGGGACGGCGGCCGGGCTCTTCGCCTGCGCGGATCCCTGGGGCGCCGCCACCCGTATCCTCGTTGCGATCGACGGCGCCAGCGCGTACGTCAACACCACCGCCGACCACCGCAGGACGCCCACGGCGGACATGCCGCGCACCGTGGCCGAATCAGAACTGGGCCTGCGGCGCGGCATGTTGCTCACCGACTGAACTGTTCGCGGGCACGGGGTGCAGCGCCCGGCTGTGCGGTGCACCCCGCCTGGTGGCGCATCCGATCGTCTGGTCACTCCTTGGCGGCGGCGAGAGCGGCCAGCTCGCGGTTGACCGCGGCCTGGTGCGCCTCGGCGTCCGAGCGCGCCTTCTTCGGGCTCCAACGCCCCGCCATCACGAAGGCGAAGGGCAGGAAGAGCACTTGGCCGCTGACGCAGATCCACCACCACGTGCGCCACTCGCCGGGCCCGTCCTTCGACGCCTTCTGGACCCGGGCGCCGTACTCCTGCAACACCTTCAGCTGCGGCCCCGCCTTCTGGACGACGGCGAGGTCCGCCACGCCGACTTCCCGGACGGCGCGGGCGTTGAGCGCGGGCGGCACGGTGGTCGGGGTGTACTTGTTCAGCTCGGCGAAGAGCTCGGGGTGCGCGTTGACGACGGCCAGCGCGGGCGCCGCCTGCGCGGAGGCGGCCTTGACCTCGGCGCCGTGCTCCACGAGCGGGGTCACGGAGGTGACCAGTACCGGGATGAAGGCCGCGGAGACGGCGACCACAATGCGTACCGTCCAGCCCCACACGGCCAGACCTGCCGCGGTCGCCGCCGGGTTGTGCTTCTCCACCGTCTCGGTGAAGCTCGCCATCCAGGGCGCGTAGGCGATGCCACTGAAGACGCCGATGCCGACGAAAAGCCAGGCGAAGGTGTAGTAGCCGGTCGTCAGGTGGGTGGCGCGGGTGGCGAAGACCGCGGTCACCACGACGGAGCCGACCGCGCCGACGATCATGAAGGGCTTGCGTACCTTGAGCCGGTCCGAGAGCAGGCCGACCAGTACCAAGGCGATGGCGTTCGCTCCCCAGTACCAGTTGGCCAGCGCGTTGGTGCGCTGCTCGCTGTAGCCGAAGACGGTCGAGAAGTAGACGACGAAGTTGCCGACCGCCGCGTAGTACAGCAGCAGGAACACGGCGATGGCGAAGGCTGAGCCCAGCACGTCCAGGTGCATCATCTGCCGCCACTCGCCGCGGCGCAGTGCCTCGGTGTCGAGCCCCTGGGCACGCGCCTCGACCAGCGCCCGGTCGCGCAGCGTCACCATGATCTGGTCGCGCAGCGCCGGGGACAGCTCGCGCAGCGCGAAGACCGCGGCGATGAAGACGACGAACCCGGCGATCGCCGAATAGCGCAGTTCGTCCTGCCAGGTGGCGGTGTCGAGGGTGTTGCTGGTGACGGTGGTGACCACCAGGGAGCCGATGACCGGGCCCATCGTCCAGTACCCCATCGCGGTGGCCCGGCCCAGCTGCGGGGAGAAGTCCCTGATCAGCGCCGGGGTGGCGACCAGAACGATGCCCTCGATGAAGCTGACGAGCGCGAAGAGCACCAGGTAGGTGGTCTTGTTCGCCGCGTTCGGCAGCCCGAAGAAGACCAGCAGCGCGGCGATCAGTAGCCCGTAGACCACCAGATTCGCCCGGCCCCAGCGGTCCGCCAGGCCGGCCACGAGCGAGGCGAAGGCCCCGATCGCGTTGCCGATCACCGAGACCCAGATGAAGTAGCGGTACGTCATGCCGAAGTGCGTGATGATCGACGTCGCCACCGCGTACTGGATGTACAGCATGTAGTACAGGACGACCGTGGTGACGACCACGATCGCGAGGTACGCCATACGGCGACCCGTGGGCGGATAGACCGCCAGTTCGCGGCGGTACAGCCGGGCCAGCGGGGAGCGGGTGTCCGTGGTGGGCGCATCGGGGGCGGGTCTGTCGGCGTCGAACGGCGTCGTACTGGCGGACATACGGCTCCTCCCAGGGATACCCGGAATCAGGATGCTCGCGCCGGTGTGACGAGGGTGCGCGGAGCCCCGGCTCCGAGAGCGTGGCCAGAGGCTAGTACCGACTAGTCGGTACGCCTAGGGGTCTGCACAAGGTCGTTCACCGGACGCAGCGCCGCAGGAGGTCGTCGGTCTCGCGATCTCACCTCCTGCGCTTCACGGGGAGCCGCATCAGGTCGGCGCCGAGGATCATGCGGCCGCCGTAACCGGCGCTTGTGGCGCTGGCGCGCAACAGGCGGCGCCAGGTCGCGGCGGGGACGACTGCGGGGTCGCCGGGGCCGAGGTGGGTGGCGACCAGTGTCCCGGCGCCGGCCTCGGCGGCTATTTCCCCGAGTTTCGCGACGTCGGTGTGGGTGGTGAGGATGTGGTCGATGAGGGTCTGCGGCAGCCCCAGGCCGGCCAGCCCGGCGGGGTAGACGGCCTCGTGGACCAGTACGTCCGCGTCCCGTGCCAGCGTGACGATGTTGGGGGTGGGGGCGGTGTCGCCGGAGAAGACGACGCTGCCGTGGTCGGTGTCGAAGCGGTAGGCGTAGGCGGGGAACACCGCGCCGTGCGGTACGAGGACGGCCGTGACCTTGACGTCGTCGTTCTCCAAGACGGTGAACGGCTGCATGGCGGGTGCGGTGTTCGCCGCGGAGGCACCAGTCGCAGCCGGTGGCAGCACGTCGTGGACGTCCAGCATGGTGGCCGGGTCGATGCCTGCGTGCTCGGTCATGAAGAACGTGGGCGAGGCGGCGTAGGTCTGCCCGGCCTGTTTCGTCATCTCGACGGTGCCCGGCACGGGGCCCGGCGCGCCGGCCACCGTGGAGGACATCCCGGCGGGGCCCGGGCCGTGGACGGACACCGCCTTCTGGAATCCCTGGTCCCCGGCCGCTCCCGCCGCCAGCAGGGGGAAGGCGTAGTAGTCGACGATGTGGTCGGCGTGCAGGTGCGTGAGGAAGATCCCGGTCAGTGACGGCATCGACAGGCCCGCACGCATGTACTGCGTCACCGCACCACGGCCGCAGTCGACCAGGTATGTCCTGCCGTTCACGACCAGGGCGGAGGCGATGCCGTACCGGTCCGCCAACGGCGGTGGTCCCGCGTTCGTACCGAGCAGCACCAGGGACAGGTCCGCGTAAGGGGCGCTCGACGATGTCGCGGCGGCGGCCCGTGAGGCGGAGACCAGCGGCGTGGCTGCCAGAGCCGAAGCCGTCACGGCACCCAGCAGGGCCCGGCGGGAGGTGTGTTGTGACTGCCCATCCGTCGGTGAACATGCCGTCAGGTCCGGGACGGACTGTTCGTTCGCTTCAGTTCTGCACATGGTGGGCGACTCCTCTGTGGTCCTGCCGCAACCGCGATCAGTCCGCGGAATGCTGCCCATGCTCCTGGGGCGAGGAGAAGCGCACGGTGCGCAATCTATGGTGTTGATCTGTGGCCGTGTCCCCGGTCCGGAGCGCCGCCCAGCAGGGACGACTTGTGTGTCCGGCCAGCCCCGGGTGACTGACGGCAGGCGTGTCTCCGGTGGTCGGGGAGAGCCGCAGCGGATTCGATCGCTCCTGGTCCGGCAGGCCGCACCGGCGACGTCGGCGTCCGAAGACTTCGCCGGTTGTAGGGTGATGGCGAGGCAATTACTAGATCGATATACCTGACTCACACTCACATATTCTTCGCAAGCTGAAGCATCTCGCCCCATCGAGCGGACCGTAACGCGTCCGTCACTCCGAGCACGCTGGGGACATCCGTGGCAGTGCATGCACGCCCGTCGAAGAGGCAGAGTCGTACTGACGGCGGTCGACCGGCGGACGTCCTCGCAACACACGTTGCCACGTTCCTATACCACTCAGAATTCAAACTCGACCTGGATAGGCTTCAATGTCCGGCTGAGCTCGGCCCTGGGCGCTACCGCCCTCACCCGATGGCTGCGAAGGCCGACCGTCATCCTTGGTCCTGCATGGCTGGGGCCCTTCTCGTGTGCGACGGCTGGTTCGACTTCATGACCAGCACGGCTCCCGGAGATCACCCGGGAGCGGTCGCGTCACCGTGCATCGAACTCCACTTGGCGGCCATGCTCTTCTGGAACGCCCATCATGTGCTTTCACGCAAACTTTTCGGGCTTACTCGTCACAAGGCTGCTTGACGGCCATGACGTCCGGCGGCTCGGTGCTGCTCCTGCCCGTCGACACCTCGGCGATACCCCCGATCTGGCAGGCTGCTGTTGAATCGGTCCTATGAACCAGAGCGGACGTGCGGCGAGTCAGACGGCGGTGTTGGTCTGCCAGGGGCGAGCGGCTGCGGACGGCAGGGCTGCTCCAGGTGGGTTCTCCGATCCTGTGGCGGTACGACTGCTGCGTGCCTCCGAGCGTCTGCCCGTCGACGAGGTGCGCGCGAGCACTCCGCCGGAAGGCTGGCGGGCGCGCACCACGTACGAGAGCGTACGGGCGTGTGCTGAATTGGTCGTGCCGCGGACGGTCGCGATCGACGAGGCCCTGCGCGCCCGTGTCACCGGCCAGTTGGTGATCCTCGGAGCCGGTCTCGACACGCGCGCGTGGCGTCTGCCCGAGCTCGCGCAGACGGATGTGTGGGAGGTCGACCATCCAGCTTCCCAGCAGGACAAGCGCGCTCGTCTCGCCGACGCCGCGCAGGCGGTACGGGGGTCGGGCGAGAGCGGTCGCACCGCTGCTGCACTGCCGACCACGGCCCGTCGCGTCCGGTTCACACCCGTGGATTTTGCCGTCGACGATCTCGGTACGGCATTGGAAGCCGCCGGGCACGACCCGTCCGCGCCCACGACCTGGCTGTGGGAAGGCGTCGTTCCATATCTGACCCGCGGCCAGGTGAGCGCCACCGTGGCTGCGCTCGCCGCCCGGACGGTCCCGGGCAGTGCACTCGTCGTCAACTATCAGACGCCGTCGGTGAAGGCGGCAGCGGGGCGACTACTGACCCGCGCGCTCGGGAACTCGGTCACGTCGGGCGAGCCGTGGCGGTCGCTGTGGAAGCCGCAGCGGATGGCGGAACTGCTTGCGGGGCACGGGATGCGGGTGGTGTCGGACGATCCACTCCTCGCCTTCGCACACACCCTCGGCAGCCCGGTACGAGGGCGGACCTCCCTGCGATCGGGGCGCGTGGCTGTCGCGGAGAGCCACTGACACGAGGACGCGCATCAGAGAGGGGAACGGGCTGTCGGCCGCGGCGTCGACTGCTGCTTCATGCACTGCCCGACGATCGCCGCGACCTGTTCCACGGCCCGCGACTCGGCACGTGCTCGGCGGGCGAGCCCGAGGTCGACGGTTTCGGTCTCGGCGAGTGGGACGTAGACGACACCGTCGAGGCGGAGGCTCTGCACCGATTCCGGGACGAGGGCGACGCCGTGGCCTGCCGCGACGAAGGCGACGAGGGTCGAGGTCTCGCCCACCTCGATCATGGGCGAGGTTTCGAATCCGGCGCGGGCGCAGGCGGCGAGCACGCGGCCGTGCTTACTCGACCGTTCCTGCGAGGGATGGACGAGGAACGGCTCACCGGCCAGGAGGACGAGGTCGACCCGGACCTCACCAACGCGGGGAAGATCCCCGTCACCGAACTGCCCGGAGCCGCCTACTTCCACCACGCCGACCCCTTCGCCGTGACGCGCGGCACACCTCGACATCTGTGTGCTGGGCGCCTACCAGGTGTCGGCCGCCGGCGACCTGGCCAACTGGCACACCGACGCCCCCGACGCCCCCGACGCCATCCCCGCCGTCGGCGGAGCGATGGATCTGGCGATCGGCGCCAAGCGGGTGTTCGTGATGACGACGCTGTTCACCGAGGACGGCGTCTCCAAGCTGGTGCCGGAGTGCACCTACCCGGTCACGGGACTCGGCTGCGTCGACCGGGTGTACACGGACCTCGCGACCTGTCAGACGGGTCCTGGCGGCGTGACGGTGCTGGAGACCTTCGGCATCACCTACGACCGCCTGACCGAGCGACTCGAAGTACCGCTGGCCTGACCGCACTCACGCACAACGCCAAGCCATTTTCGTGCTCGGCGGCCCCAGAGCATCTGTTCAGTCGAGGATCGCGGTGGCTTCGATCTCGACCAGGTGGTCGGGGATGTCAAGTGCCGCGACGCCGATCAGCGTGGTCGGCGGGACCGGGGTGACCCCCAGCTTCACGGCGGCCCGGGAGATGCCCTCCAGGAGCGGGGGCATCTTGTCGGGGGTCCAGTCGACGACGTAGAAGGTCAGTTTCGCAACGTCGTCGAAGGAGCCGCCGGCCTCGGCCAGGGCGGTGGCGATGTTGAGGTAGCACTGCTCGACCTGAGCGGCGAGGTCGCCTTCGCCAACCGTGACCCCGTCGGCGTCCCAGGCGACCTGCCCGGCGACGAAGACCAGCTTCGACCCGGATGCGATCGACACCTGCCGGTAGACATCGATCTTGGGCAGTCCGCTGGGGTTCACCAGGGTGATGGCCATGGTGCCTGTCTCCTTGTCATGAATGCCCATGGCTCGCGTCCACGCGATCCGATCAGGGCGCTCTCACTCTCTTGTGGTTACTCGGAAACCGTAGGAGAGTAAACGCTGACGTGGAAGAACGCACTTTTCAGTGACTGGGGAACCTGATGGTGACCAAGCAGTTCAGGAGCTCACCCGAGGAAGCGGACCTCCGGCGCGCGGATTCCCTGGCGCGGGAGATCTTCTCCGACGTCGCCAACAAGTGGGCGTTCCTGATCATCGAGACCCTCGGTGAGCACACCCTGCGCTTCAGCGAACTGCGGAACGAGATCGAGGGCATCAGCCACAAGATGCTCACCCAGAACCTGCGCATGCTGGAGCGCAACGGCCTGGTCGAGCGCACCGTGCACCCCACGGTGCCACCCCGGGTCGAGTACACCCTCACCGAACCGGGCCAGGGCCTGCGCGCAACCGTCGACGGAATGTGCGACTGGACCCACACCTACCTCGGCCACATCGAGACCGCCCGCCGCCGCTTCGATGCCTGACGCCTGCAGCGCGCACCGACGGAGCCATCTGCTGCTTCGACGAGCCGGCCGAGTTCGAAGCGGGGTCCGGCGCGGACGAGGGCGACGAGGTGGGGCGCGTTCACAGCCCGCCACCGCTGCTGGTGCGGCCCCTGGGTGCGCTGGCCCTGAGTTGCATTCTCCTCCGAACCTCATGCGGCACAGTGCCGTCCGTCATGTCGCCCGTGGGTGATGGGCGGCCATGGAAATCCGGTAGCGGCCGCGCAGGGCTGTGGTTACCGTCCCATGGATGGAAATTCAGGTCAGGGAAGTCCTGGGCGGCCACGTCGAGGACGACCCGGTGTGGGCACTGATCGATGAACTCGGGCAGAGCGACTGGGTACGGTTCACCGCGGGATTCCACCTGAGCTCCCATGTGCTCGCCGCGTACTCGGCGGGCCCACTGCCACTGGGCTTCTGCCGCTACGTCGTCCAGCCCGTAGGCCCTGACACCGGCTGCCCGCCCTTCACCCTCCAAGGACAGGCGGTGCACGAGGCGAAAATCCTCGCCTTCGGCGTTCCCGAGCGATGGCGTCGACAGGGTGTGGGCACCGCCCTGCAGCGGGCGGTCACCGCGGCGGCCGGCACGAAGGGCTGCCACCAGGTCAGGTCGCACAGTTCGGGTGAGAACGTCGAGAACCACCAGCTCAAACTGCGGCTCGGCTTCGCCGTTCACCCGATCGTGCGGGACGACGACGTCAGGGGCTGCTACTTCATCCTCCCGTTGCCCCCGCGCGGTTAGCGGTGCTTCGTTTCATCGAGTGATCGGTGGCCGAGCGCCGACATACAGACCCTGCAGCAGTCAAGGCGGTCCGCCGGTACCGCGGAGTGCTGGGCAAGCGGGACTGCCAGGCCGCGGTCAGCGTGCGCATGCGGCCACCGACATGGCCTCCTGCTGGGGGAGAGGGCGGACGATCAGGCCGGGCGGACGAGTCCGAAGTCGTAGGCGGAGATCACGGCTTGGACCCGGTCACGGGCGCCTCTCTCAACGTCCCTTTGCCCCTGGGGCGGGTCGTGCTGAAGACGCCGGGCGGGACAGTCGTGGCCGTGCCGTCGGGGAAGACGACGCGGCCGGTGGTGGCGGGCGGGGCCTCGACCGTGATGGTGAGGTGGTCGTCGGTCAGCCGCCACTCGACGGCGATCGTGCCCTGCGGGGACTCGTGGGTGCCCCGGGCCCAGGACAGCGACGGATGCGGGACGGGCGCGACCTCGAAGGACTCCCAGGCGACCGAGCCCGGCGCCTGTCGCAGGCCGAGGGCGTGGGTGTGCAGGAAGCGGACCACCGCGCCCATGCTGTAGTGGTTCAGGGAGTCGTGGGCTGTGCCGTGTGCGTCGACGCCCTCCCAGTCCTCCCAGATCGTGGTGGCACACGGTCGAGCATGCACCGCCAGGACGGGGCGGTGCGCTGGAAGAGCAGTTCGTAGGCGACGGTGGCGTGGCCGGTGTCGGCCAGGACGGGGAGCAGGTCGCCGGTGGAGAGGAAGCCGGTGCCCAGGTGGGTGCCGGCGAGGCGGATCAGTTCGACGAGCCGGGCGGCGGCGGCCGCACGCAACGCGTCGGGGACGAGACCGAGAGCCAGCGCTCGCACATAGCCCGCCTGGGTGTCCTCGCTGGTACGGCCGTCGGGGGAGAGGAACTCGGTGCGCCAGGCGTCGCGGAAGCGCTCGGCGAGCACGGTGTAGCGGGCGGCGTCCCGTCGTCGCCGATGTCCCGCTCCAGCGGGGTGAGCGGGATGCCCCGCACGTCCGCCGGACGGGTGCCGCACGCGGCCGCTGCACGGCGTCGTACAGCACGATGTCCACGCCCAGGTCGTAGGAGTTGAGCTTGAGCTCGTAGCCGGGAACCAGGCCGCCCTGCTCGTCGACGTCCAGCTCCAGCCAGGCGAGCGGCCCGTCCGTGCTCAGCCGCCAGTGACGGTACGTCTGCGGGCTCCGGTCGAAGGACACCATCACCATGCCGAGCGTCTTCTCGGGCGAGCACGGGTACCAGTGAGAGAAATCCCCCACACGAATCCTCAACTACGTCAAGGTTCTGTAGAACATCAATCGCCGGGCAGCCATGGGGCACACCTGGTGCCGCGCCGCGGTATGGCGCAAGCTGGCCCGCATGGTTTGGTTGCCGCTGCTCTCCACCCTCGCCGGGGCCGCGATCGGTATCGTCGCCACGCTCATCGCGGATCGGAATCGCTGGAAGAGGGAGGATGCGAAGGACGCTCTTCGGCTGCGGCTCGACGTCTACACGCAATACACCACCGCCGTGAAGGCCCTCGGTGACACCCTCCGGGCCCTGGCGGCGCGAGAGCACCCATCCGACGACGAGCGGGCGTTCGCGCTGCGCGAAGCCTTCCGGGAATCAGGCATCGCCACGGCATCCGAACGCATGTGGCTCATCGCACCCGACCCCGTAGTGAGCGCCTCCAACAGCGTCTTCCACTGTCTGCGGCGCATCTGCGACGGCTATGTCGACGGCGATGCGGTCAGCAGTCCGGAGGATCGCGCGCGTTGGGAGGCACGCGGCAAAGCAGCCGCCGGTATGCGCAAGTTGATGCGCGAAGACCTCGGTGTCGGACCGCTCACCGAACGTCACGGAACCTCGTAGTGCCTCGTTGGCCGAGTAAGGCTCTTCAGCGTTGCCGCTCCAAGGTGCGGTCGACTTCGACGATTGACGTCATACGAACGCTTCGTCAGGCATCCATGGGCGGGGGAGCAGGCGGCGAAGTGCCATCGCGGCTTGCCGCACCTCAGGTGACTGTTGATCATTGCAGAGCTTGGTCAAGCCGAGCGGAGAACATACGTGCCTCGCTTTGAGAGGAGTCCGCCTGCCCTTCGTGCGGCGTGTCAACTGGGGTGTCACTGGCCTTGGAGACCGTGAACGTGATCCGCCGCCGCTCGCCCCCGCGAGCACGATCCGCTCGAACCCGGCGAGCTGCTGGGTCGGCCGGGTCAGGCCCGGCGTGCGCAGCCCCACGTACAGCTGGGCGACCGTCGCGGCCGCCCGCGCACCGGAGTTGGCGGCGACGGCCGACACGGTGAGCCGTCCGTCCGTGGCCACCTCCGTGCCGTACGACACCCCGCTCAGGTCGAAGGGCGTGCAAAGACACCGGAGCCGGCGACCAGCAGCGGTAGTAAGCCAGTTCACCGGTGGCGCGGTTGCGGCGGATCAGCAGCCAATGCTGCCGGGGCGGGGCTTGACCAGGCCGATGACGGCCCAGTCACGGCCCAGTCGCAGAAGCGGTGACCCTTGGCGCCGGCCCCTGCCGACAGGTTCTGCCGGGGCCGCTTCGGCACCATGATGGCCAGCCCTCGTCCTCACCTGATGGCAGGCTCGACGAGAGAGTCAGGTCTTGGGCTTGAGAGTGCTTCCGGGACGGAGTTCGCCGTCCTTGTTCAGGTCGTTCAGTACGGCGGGCAGGCCGACGCTCAGCATCTTCCTCCGGACGTGACCCAGGATCTGGGTCATCAGAAGCCCGCCCACACCCGTGAAGCCCGTGTGGTCGTAGGTGAATCGCGTTCCTTTGCCATGGGGTTCGATGCGGTAGGCGACCTCGGTGGTCTCGCTACTGCCGGGGTCGGTCCACGAGTAGCGCAGCAGCCGTGGCTCGTCCACCTCCAGCACGACGCAGTCGACGATGCCGCTCCAGCCGGGCTTGGGCTTGGCGATGAACTGGAACCGGGCGCCCTCGGTGGTGGTGAATCCTTCCGGGTGCGCCCCGGCTCCGGTCGCGGTCCATAGCGGTATGAGGCCGGGGTCGGTGACGGCGTGCCAGACCTTGGCGGGGGAATGTGGGTAGTCGCGGACGATGCGGATGGCGCTCATGGTGCTCCTGTAGCGGTCACGAAGAAGCAGAAATTACAGCCACTGAAAATTTACAGTAGCAGTAAATGTTCTGCTGCTGTACTACTCTGACGGCATGAGCACGGTGGACTGGACGGCATGGCATCCGGAGGTCGCGGAGCCTGGGACGGAAGGCTTGCGGGAGCAGAAGAAGCGCCGGTTGCGGCAACGCCTGTCCGACACCGCGACCGAAATGTTCCTGGAGCGCGGCTTCGACGCTGTCCGCGTGTCAGAGATCGCCCAGGCATGCGGAGTCTCGGAGAAGACGGTATTCAACTACTTCCCCACCAAGGAATCGCTCATCCTGGACCGAGGCGAGACCACCATGGCCGCCCTGCGTGCCGGCCTGGGTGACACGGACCACTCTCCGGTCGAGGCTGTACTGCGGATCCTCTCCGACGAGTTGCGCGCCATGACGTCCTGGATCGCCGCGCAGGACGACCCCGGCCACGCCGCCGCCATGATCAGGCGCTTCGGCACGCTGACCAGGTCCACGCCCTCGCTGCGGGCCTACCACCGAGACATGACCGACCGCCTCGTCACCGCCGCGGCCGAGGCACTGGCCCAGCGCACCAGCAGCAACCCGGCCGATCCGGAACCTCAGATCGCGGCAACAGCCCTGCTCGGACTGTGGTCCATCCAGTTCCAAAGCCTCGGGAAACACCTGGACGGCGCCCGCACGCCGACACAGATCCATGAGGCAGTCACCGCCGACGTCCGCCGCGCAGCCACCCTCATCGACACCGGCCTGACCTCTTTCGAAGGCACAGCACCGACCCGCTGACGTGCTCAGCCATGGAACGCATGGGCAGGGGGAACGGGTGTGCTCGCGCACATCCGGGAACCCCCAGACACGGGCAAGGTTCTCCACAACCCGGCCGACAGCTCCTCCCCACGCGGGACTCGCGTGGTCGCCCTTCGATGGTGCGACCAGGGTCTGTCCGGCGGATCATGTGATCGCCCTGCGTAGCCAAGCCACTTTCCTTTCCGGCCTCCAAGCGCGCCGGGCCGCCGCCGTAGAGTTCTGGCTGTGACAATTCACCGCATGCCCGCCGCGGAGGTTTCAGTCTCTGTCGACCTGGTGCGCCGTCTACTCGACGAGCAGCACCCCGACCTGGCGCACCTGCCCGTCGAGGTGCTGGCCAACGGCTGGGACAACCTTGTGTGTCGGCTGGGCGAGGAGTTCCTCGTCCGGTTGCCGCGGCGCGCCCTGGCCGCTGAGCTCGTCGCGCACGAGCAACGGTGGTTGCCGGAGTTGGCCGGCCGCCTGCCGTTGCCTGTGCCGGCGCCGGTGCGTGTCGGGCGGCCGACGGCTGAGTACCCGTGGGCCTGGAGCGTCGTGCCGTTCTTCCCGGGCCTGGTCGCAGCGCGGTCGGAGCCCGAGGACCCCTGGTCGGCCGCGGCAGCGCTGGGCGGTTTTCTTGATGCGCTGCACGTCCCGGCTCCCTCGCAGGCGCCCGTCAACTCGTTTCGCGGGATTCCGCTGGCCGGCCGCACCGAAGGCGTCCTGAACGGGCTGGCGCACGTCGACCGGGCCGACCGCGCCACCGCACTGCAGATCTGGGAAGCGGCTGCCGCTGCACGTGCTTGGGACGGGCCGCCGGTGTGGCTGCACGGGGACCTGCACCCGGCCAACATCCTGGTCGACCGTGGCCGGATCAGCGCCGTGATCGACTTCGGTGACATCACCTCCGGCGATCCCGCCGCTGACCTGTCCGTGGCCTGGATGCTGTTCACGGCGGAGCAGCGTGCCGCCCTGCGCCAGGCGTACGGCCGCGCGGACGACGCCACCTGGGAGCGGGCCCGCGGGTGGGCGCTCGCCCTGTCCCTGGTCTTCTTGTCGCACTCGGCGGACAACCCGCTGATGCGCGGCATCGGCGAGCGCGCCTTCCGATCGGTACTGGAGTAGCGGACGGCTTCCAGGTTCGGCCTGGCAGAGCCTGGCGTGGTGCGCTCCGGGGCGCCTGACTTGAAGTAGTGGCCGTGGTCTCGACGGTGCGATGAACAGGACTTGATTTAGAGGCGGACCGAGAGGAACGGCACGAACTCGGCCCGGTGATGGTGGAGACGGTCTGCTTGGACACCTCGGCGCCGTAGACCTCGGTACTCGGACACGGCCGCGCCACCTGCCGAAGATCACGAGCCGTCACGGGGCGTTACCGAGAAGAGTTCACTGCCTGACGCGGTAGAGGCCCCAACTGTCCGGGCAACTGCGGACGACGGCAGCGGGCCCTCAAGGGCCGCAAGAACTTGGGGGCGTTGAGGCCTCGGCGCCGTGTTGCGGCCAGCCGGGTCCGTGCCGACTCCAGAGGGAAAACTGCACGTCGGGACAGATCTCGCCGCTCTTCACAAGCCATCGGTGGACGGCGGCAATAGCGTCTTCGCCGGCAGTGTCACCCCGCGGGCGCCGCCGGTGGCGTCGAATGCGCCGGTCAGGCAGGAGCCGTAAACGCGGCCTTCGGTGTGGTCTGCCCGCTGGACAACCTGACGCGGATGGCAGGTGATCTGTGCGGCTTCACGAGGGGGTCCAGGCCAGCCGAAGCCTCACGCACCGTGTCCCCCGTAGCAAAAACAAGCCGCCGCCTCGCATGTACGACTGGATCCCGGTCATGTGCGGGCAGTTCCTGCATGGTTCCGCTCTTGTGCAGGTACAACGGTCACGACGGTTCTACAGTCGGTTCGACTCGTCCGCGCAATGTCGCAGACCTCGCTGGACGCACACGAACCGCCGGTGAAGACGTCGGCCTTGTGCACCACAACACGGCCGGTATCCGTCAGCCGCGGTTACCGGCCTTCCGCAATCAGGCACAGGCCAGGCACGAAGGGGGCGCGGGTGGGCACGGTCGGGGTCTCGACCGAGGATCCGGACGACTTCGACGTCTTGTACGGCGAGTTGCAAGGCCTCAGCGGGGTCGTGGTGAAGGCAGTTCCCGCGCTGTTGGAGCCCGGATACCAGGGCTCGGTCGTGGATCTGCTGACCGTGGCCTGCGCTTCGGGCGGCGCTGTCGCGGTGTTCATGGAGATCGTCAAATCGCTGCTGGAGTCCAGGGGACCGGGTTTCGTCCTGAAGATCCAGCAGGGAAACGTCCGGCTGGAGATCACCGCCGACACCTTCGAAGAGGCACGGCCGGTCCTGGAGGATTTGCTGGGTGGACCGTGACCTGACGTGGGCCCGCGCCATCCTGATCGGCAACGGCGTATACGAGGACTCCGGCATCCCGAATCTGCCCGCGGCCGAGTGTGTCAACGCGATGGCGAAGCTCCTTACCAGCAAGCGGTGCGGATGGCCGACCGAATGCGTCACGTCTCTGGTGGACGTGGCGTCCCCGGACGACCTGGCCCGCAAGGTGCTCGATGCGGTCCGTAACACCCGGGAAGTGCTGCTGGTGTATTACGTCGGCCACGGGGTGCGCACCCACGAGGGCCAACTCGCCCTGACACTCGGCAAAACCGACTCGGACTGGGATGCGTTGCCGCACACCGCAATGCTCTACGAGAACCTCGCCAAGATCCTCCGCCGTCACCAGCCGCCCACCACACTGATCATCCTGGACTGCTGCCACGCCGAACTCGCCAACAGGTCCAACGGCACGTTCCAGGCACTGGACTTCGTCGGCGTCGATGAAACCGACCCGGACGAAGACGCCGACGCAGACGACGGCCTGTATGTCATCGGGGCCAGCGGCAGTACCAAGAAGGCCAGGACGACCGAGACCCTGACCTGTTTCACCGACGCGTTCTTGCGGGTCGTACGCAACGGCGTCCGTACCGTTGCCAAGCCGGATCTGAGCATGGAGCAGGTCTTCTTCGCGGTGCGGGCCCAGTTGCGAAGGGCCGGTCTGCCCGAGCCGGTGGACAGCGGAACCCGCGGAGCACGCCGGTTCCTCTTCTGTCTCAATGCTGCCCACCCGAGCAATGCCAAGGTGCTCTGCGAGGATGTCCTGGAAACCGCCGTTCCCGGACAACTGCCGATGCTGGACCGGCGCATGTTGCTGACCGCCGCGGGTGCCGTCGGGCTGACCGTTGCCGACAGCTTCATGACCCTCAAAAGCCGTTTCAGCGGCCCTGGGACAGCTGGGGAAGCCGATGCGCCGGGCAGCGGGGCCTCGAACGCGGTGACGGCGGCGATGACCTCGCTGGGGCAGCCGATCCTCGGCCACACGGATGCCGTCTACTCGGTGGCCTTCCAACGAGGCGGGCGTTTCCTGGCCAGCGGCAGCGCCGACCAGACGGTCAGGTTCTGGGACCTCGCCGATCCCACGCATCCCAAACCCATCGGTGCGCCCTTGTCCGGTCATACGGACACGGTCTATTCCGTGGTCTTCAGCCCCGACGGAAGCCTTCTGGCCGACGCCAGCGCCGACCAGAAGGCACGGCTGCTGAAAGTGACCGACCCTGCGAAACCGGTACTTCTCAGCCGACCGGCCACCGGCCACACGGACGCCGTCTTCTCGGTCGCCTTCAGCCCCAGTGGAGAACTGCTGGCCGGCGGCAGCGGCGACCGTACGATCCGCCTGTGGAAGGTCACCGACCCCACGCACCCCGAACTCGTCGGCAAACCCGTCTTCGGACATACCGATGCCGTCCTGTCGGTAGCGTTCAGCCACGACGAGAGCGTCATGGGCAGCGGCGGCTCCGACCACGCCGTCCGGCTGTGGAACGTAGCCGACCCCCTGGCGGCCATCGGCGCGGCCCTGCCCGGCCACACCGACCGGGTCTACTGTGTGACGTTCAGCCCGAATGGGCACCTGCTGGCCAGCGGCAGCGGTGACCGGACCATCCGCCTGTGGAAGGTGACCGATCCCGCGAACCCGGTGCTCCTCGGAACCGCCACCGGCCACAAGGACGCCGTCAACTCCGTCGCGTTCAGCCCCGACGGACAGGTCCTGGCCAGCGGCAGCAGCGATCACACCATCCGCCTCTGGCATGTGACCCAATCCGCGCGCCCGGTACCCCTCGGCCGCGCCCTCGCCGGTCACCGCGGCGCCGTCTACTCGGTGGCCTTCAGCCCGGACGGCAACCTGCTGGCCAGCGGCAGCGCCGACCAGACCGTCCGCCTGTGGAAGCCGACCCGCTGAACGGCTGCCGACCTCCTGCTTCGCACACGGCAAGATCCTGAAGCGAACCAGGCAGCTCGCCTCGGCGACCCAGGCGGGCTGCCGGCACGCTCACGAGGCGCTGGTTTGGGAAGCAATAGCCAGCCGATTATGCGCCGGGGGCTCCGGGTCAGCTGCGGATACTGCTGTCGTCGAGGAGGCTGAAGCACATACCGACCGTGTCGCGGCTGAACCAGGCGGTTACGGGGTGCTGTTCGAGGATGTCCTGGATGTGGACGGTGGCCTTGGCCCAGTCGCGGACGTGGCCGTGGCAGGCGGCGTCGTTGATGCATATCAGGTCGTCCGGGGCGACGTTCAGCCACGAGGCGCAATACGTCGGCATCAGGGCCAGGGCTCCGTCAGGGGGGGGGCGGCGTGAGGACGTCAAGGACGGTGACGCGGGCGGATGTTGGCGTGACTGAGGGCATCGTGCTACTCCTGTGATGGCGAGGGTGGGTAAGTAACGGGATGGGCTCAGCCGGGGAGAGGCGTGACGGTGGTCGTCATGGTCCGGGTGTGGCCGACGAAGCGTGTCTCACCGAGCAGTTCCACCTCCACGGACCGGCCGGGGTCGCCGGCCGACTGGGCGACGGTCAGCACGATGCGGCCGGGTTCGACGCGGCGGCGCAGGTCCCGCCCGGTGAAGCTGGTCAGGTCGGCGTGGACCTCGAATTCCACGGTGCGGCTCTCACCGGCGGCCAGTTCGACCCGGGTGAAGCCGATCAGCCGGCGGACAGGCCGGGTGACCGAGGCGACCGGGTCGGTGAGATACAGCTGCGGGACCGAAGTCCCGCCGCGCAAACTGGTGTTGGCGATCGTGGTGCGGACGGTCACCGACCCGTCGACCGCAATGGTCTCCGCGTCCGCATCGATGTCCTCGATGGCGAAGGTGGAGTAGGACAGGCCGTGTCCGAACGGGACGGCCGGCGTGGGGTCGATGTTGCTCACGCCGTCGCTCTTGAGTGCGAGCGGGGGTGCGAGGTAGGTGCCCGGCTGGCCGGCCGTGTCCCCCGGGATCTGTACGGGCAGGCGTCCAGAGGGGTTGACGCGGCCGGAGAGGACACCGGCGAGCGCTGCAGCGCCCTCCTCGCCGGGGAAGAAGGCCTGAAGGGTCGCGTCCGCCGCCCCGGCATGCCGGCCGATGGCGTACGGCCGACCCGAGACGGCGACTAGGACGCTACGACGAGCTGCGCCGAGGACGGCCTCCACCAGTTCCTCCTGCACTCCGGGAAGCGTGAGCGTGCCGACATCGCAGCCTTCGCCGGAGGTGCCCCCTCCGAACATGCCGGACCGGTCGCCGACGACCAGGATCGTCAGGTCGGCCGCCGAGGCTGCCGTCACCGCTCCCTGGATGCCTTCGCGGTCGTCTCCGGTGGAAGCCGCATCACCTCCAGGACGCGATCGGCTCACTCAGCCTACGCCTGACGGATGCGGAGGCGGCACGCCTCGAAGCCCCTTGCCGCCGCAGCCCCTGGCCGGTTTCTGAGCCCTCTTGACCACAGGAAGACGACATGACGCACGATCTCATCACCAGCTCCTTCAACGCAGTCTCCACCGCAGCCGAAGTGGTCGACGGGAACGACCTCCACGGCAAACGGTTGATCGTCACCGGCGGTTCCTCCGGCATCGGCATCGAGACCGCACGCGCACTGGCCGGTGCCGGTGCCGATGTCCTCATCGCCGTGCGCAACCCGCAGGCCGGCCACAGCGTGGCCGAGGACATCAACACCGGCCTCAACTCCCCCCGGGTCACGGTCGCGCAGCTCGACCTCGCAGACCTTTCCTCGGTGCGACGTTTCGCTGCCGAGTGGGACACGAGGCCTCTGCACGCTCTGATCCACAACGCCGGCATCATGGCGACCCCGTTGACGCGGACCGTGTCCGGCTGGGAGCTCCAGTTCGCCACCAACCACCTTGGCCATTTTCGCACTCGCCAACGCCCTCCACGACGCCCTGGCGGCCGCGAACGGTGCCCGGATCGTCTCGGTCGGTTCCCGCGGCCATCTGCGCTCGCCCGTCGTGTTCGACGACATCAGCTTCCTCGAGCGCGACTACGATCCGTGGCTGGCCTACGGACAGTCCAAAACCGCCAATGTGCTCTTCGCCGTTGAGGCGAACCGGCACCGGGCCGACGACGGGATCACCGCGAACGCCCTGCACCCGGGAGGGATCACGACAAACCTGGTTCGCCACCTGCCCGAGAACGTGATCGAGGGCTTTCGTACGGACCCGACGGCTGTGTACGAAACACCTGCGCAAGGAGCCGCTACCTCTGTGTTCGTGGCCACGTCACCCCTGCTCGACGGAATTGGCGGGCGTTACTTCGAGGACTGCAACCAGGCTCTGCCCTACGACGGCGGCCCGGAGCCTGTCGGCGTGGTCGACCATGCCCTCGACCCCGAGGCGGCACTGCGCCTCTGGGACGTCTCGGAGCACGCCATCAGCAGGTGAGGCGCTCGGCCCGCGAGATCTCACATGCGGTCAGCGTTCAGGACCGCGCGGATGTACGCCTCGGGCGCCTCGCGCGGCACGTTGTGGCCGATGCCCTGCGGCGTGCGGTGGAAGCAGGGACCGGTGAACCTGCTGCGGTAGGCGGCTCCGTTTCCGGGAGGGGTGAAGGGGGCCAGCGCGCCGTCGAGGGTGACGGTGGGCACGTGAACGGGCCGCCCTTCGGGGAGCTTCGCGTCGAGGCCGTCATAGCGCGGGTCGCCCGGTGCGAGGCCGGGACGCCGGCGGTAGTTGTGGAACACGATGGGAACATGTCCGGGTCGTCGAAGGCCTGGGCGATACAGCCGTCGACGCTCAGGGGCGCATTCGCGCGGGGTACTCGTCGTCCTCTCGAAGTCGGACGACGGCAGGCGCGACACCTGTCGTGCGCGACTGCCGCATTGCGGCCTTTCAGCCCCGCGGTGCGACGCGGATACGGTTCCCGTCAGGATCGGCTGCGAGGAAGGTCAGCCCGAACCCCATATCATGAGGCTCGCGCAGGATCGTGACCCCCTTGGACTTCCACTGCTCAAAGGTCGCGTTGAGCTCGTCGGGTCCACCGTCGATGGCCAGGCAGACCTCACTGGTGCGCGGGACGTCCGGTGACAGATCCTCGAACTGGCCAGACCACACAGCGAGGTCAGCGCCTGGCCCGAGTTCGAAGGTGATGTATCCCGGGGTCTCGAACGAGGGGCTCATGCCGAGGAGGTCGCCGTAGAAGTGAGCTGCGGCGGGAGCGTCGTTCACGTAGACGATGGACACGACGGATGCGGTCATGATCTTTCCTTCTCACAGGTCGTAGGTACGCATTCACCAGCCTGACCGGGATATGCGCCGCATCGTGTCGCAATTCCTGAAAAAATTGGTGTGTGACCCCAGATCGCTTCTTCGCCCTGATGCTGCTCCTCACATCGAGGGATGCCGTGACCACACAGGAACTTGCCTCAGCGCTCGGGGTGTCCCTTCGAACCATCACCCGAGACCTGAACTGGCTCCGCGACGCCGGTTTGCCGGTGACCGCACAGCGGGGCCGCCTCGGAGGCGTGACCATGCTGCCCGGGTCCGGGCCCGACCTCACGCGACTCACACCGGGCGAGCGTGATCATCTGTCGCTCACCGGGCTGGATGAGAAGCAACGTGCGGAGCTCAACGCATCGGCCGAAAGCCGGCGCGCGCTCTCCAAGATCCTCGCTACACAGCCACGTCGAGTTCATGAGCTCCTGCCGCTCACCGACGTAGTGCACGTGGACAGCCGTCCCTGGCATCAGGCACGAACTTCCGGCCCGACTCCGGCTTCGCTGATCGGCGCAGTGCGGCGAGGTCGCCGGCTACGGATCGAGTACGACAGCCCACGCGAGTCATGCCCACGCGACGTGGTCGTGGATCCCTACGGGCTGTTCGCCAAGGCCGGCACCTGGTACCTCGTCGCCGACTGTGCCCGAGTGCCACGGATGTACCGACTCGAACGGATCACGACGTGGAAAGAAGTCGACCAGCCACGACGGATCCGCGAGAGCCAGACCCTGGCCACCGTCGCTGCCGCGCTCATTGATCAGTGGGAACACAACCATGCGATAGAGGTCAGCGCCACCATCGACCAGACCCAGATCGCAACGTTCGCCCTGTTGCCGGCCGACGGTGCCAGCTCGTGCCGAGTGGCGCGGTCGACTCGGCGTCGAGCTGGTGATCGGCCCAGACGTGGCCTTCAGGCAGCAAGTCGGCGACAAGGACGGCTCGGAGACGGTCGTCGTCGCCGACGATGACCTGGAGGGCGGGAAAGTAGTCGAGAAGGTCCTGACGGCACCGGACGCACGGGGAAACAACCCCCCGGTCGGGGTCGCCCACAGCGACAATCGTGTCCGGCTCGTACGCGCCCTGGGCGGCTGCCGCGCCAATGACGACCAGCTCGGCGCAGGGGGACTCCCGTGAAGTGGTGGGCGTTCACCGCAGTGACGATCCGGCCGTCCCGGGCACGGGCCGCGGCCGCCATGGCGTGGTTGTCGCCGCGGCAGCGAGTGCGCGCGACGTGCGCCGCGGCCTGGATGAGTTCGTGGTCGACGGGGTAGGTCTTCGTGGTCGTCTTCAAGGCCGGAAAGTCCCCCGCTGCGGCAGCCGCCGCAGCAACCGTCGCACCTGCGGTCGAGCTGGTCGACTGGTGCTACGACAAACCCGCTGGCAAGGACTACATGACCTGCACCGATGCGTGCCTGAAGAACATCGGATCGGGGAAGCTGGTGTTCGTCGACACGGACGAGGCGGAGATCGGCTTCGCCACCTGCGACTTCAAGCAGCGGATCAAGGCCTACCCGAACAAGGGCGCATCCGGCCCGAGCGTCCGCGGGCGCTCGGGCCGAGCGCGCAGGGCTACCGCACCCCGCGAAATCCCCGGCGGGGCCTCCCAGATCCCGCCCCGCTGCCAAGATCCGGCCCCCGGCACCACGGCGCTGTCAGACCCCGGTGGCAGGATGTCGAGGACGTGCCCTGGGCGGTTCGCACATGGCCAGGGTGATCCACAGAACTGGAGAGCAGGATCATGAATCGCAGTGAGCTGGTGGCCGCGCTGGCCGACCGTGCCGAGGTGACTCGCAAAGACGCCGACGCCGTGCTGGCCGCGTTCGCCGATGTCGTCGGCGACATCGTCTCCAAGGGCGACGAGAAGGTCACCATCCCCGGCTTCCTGACCTTCGAGCGCACCCACCGTGCCGCACGCACCGCGCGCAACCCGCAGACCGGCGAGCCGATCGACATCCCCGCCGGCTACAGCGTGAAGGTCTCCGCGGGCTCGAAGCTCAAGGAATCCGCCAAGGGCAAGTAGACCCACCGGTGGCAGCCCCGGGCCGCCGCCCGAGTGCGGCGGCCCGCCGGCAGCCCCCCGGGCGGGCCCCTGCAGTGGTGCAGATCCGTATGGGGAAGCCATCGCTGCGACCCGGCGCCGCTATCTCATCGGACCCGGGTGTCGTCGACTCCTTCGACGATGAACACGCGGTGGTCCGCACCGGGCCGGCGGTGGAGCAGCGCTGCCTGGTAGGCCGGGCTCTCATATCAGGCCCGCGCGTCCGCAACGCTGGGGAAGCCATGAATCAGCACATCGTCGAACGGCCCACCCTCCAGGGTTTCGATCGCCCCCGTATCCGACGAGGGGTGTCACGTAGTGGCCTGCCCGGGCCGAGCCAGCGTAGAGGGCCGGCTCGGCCGGGGCGGTCACGCGCTCGCGGAACATGACGACGCAGGCATTCACACGCCGCCGTTGTTGACCAGCTCGATCAGGGCGTCGGCCGCGGGAGCCGAGGACGCCGGGTTCTGCCCGGTGATCAGCAGACCGTCCTGCAGGACATAGGGCTGCCAGTCGTCGGTCTTGGAGTAGAAGCCTCCGAGGTTGGTGAGTTCGTCCTCGACCAGGAAGGGGACGATGTCGGTGAGCTGGACGGCCGCCTCCTCGGAGTTGGCGAATCCGGTGACCTTCTTACCCGAGACCAACGGGGTGCCGTCCTCGTGGACGGTGTGCCGCAGGACGCCGGGGGCGTGGCACACCAGTCCCACCGGCCTGCCGGAGCGGAGGGTGGTTTCGATCAGCCGCGCGGAGACGGTGTCCTCGGCCAGGTCCCACAGCGGCCCGTGCCCGCCGGGGTAGAAGACCGCGTCGAAGTCGCCGGCCGAGACCACGTCGAGGCGCAGGGTCTTCGCCAGTGCGTTGGTCGCCTCCGGGTCGGCCTCGAAGCGCCGGGTGTCGTCGGTCTGGAAGCCGGGCTCGTTGCTCTTGGGGTCCAGCGGCGGCTGACCGCCCTTCGGTGAGGCGAGGGTGATCTCCCAACCGGCCTCCTTGAAGCGGTAGTACGGCGCGGCCAGCTCCTCCAGCCAGAACCCGGTCTTGACGCCGGTGCTCCCCAGCTCGTCGTGCGAGGTGAGAACGATCAGAACCTTCATGACACACTCCTTGTGCGAGTAGACCAGTCTACTAATAGAGATCAAAAGGGCCCCCGCGACCGGATCGGGTATGGGGCCTTCTCTGTACGTGAGGCAGTTACAGGTTCAGCAGCTTGCGGGTCACCGCCGTGGCGGTGTCGAGCGGGGCCAGGCTGCGATGGATCTTGGCCATGACGCTCGCGCCGAGCCACATGTCGTACAGGGCCTGCGCGGTCTCGCGGGCCGCACCGTCGAGCGACAGGGAGCCGTCCTCCAGGCCGCTGGTGATCGTGCGCTCGATGCGGTCGACGACCGCGCTCGTACCTTCCTTCAGAGCCAGACGCATCGGCTCGGACAAGTCCGCGACCTCGGCGCCGAGTTTCACGGCCAGGCACTTGCCCTGGCACTCCTCGATGCTCTGCGTCTCCCGCCACTGCTGCCAGTAGGCCATCAGCCGCTCGGCGGCCGACTGGCCGGAGTGAGTGAGAACACCGTCCATGTCCGTGAGGTAGTCCGCGAAGTAGCTCTTCAGGATCGCCTCACCGAAGGCGTCCTTCGAGGCGAAGTAGTGATAGAAGGACCCTTTCGGTACGCCGGCCTCCGCGAGCACCTCATTGATGCCGACAGCCGAGTAACCCTTGCGGGCCATGATCCGCTGGGCGGTATCGAGGATGATCCGACGGGTGTCCGTGGTGCGCGTGGCGGCGGGCATAGAGAAAACGTAGCACCGGAGTAGACCAGTCGTCTAGGCGTCGACAGTCGGACGTGCGATCCGACAGGTGTCCACGTACGGGTCTGAGTGCACCGACAAGCAGGCGGCCACCGGGGCGCCCTTCGGCAGCGGCAGCGGTCGCGCCTCGCTTGTCGGGCCATGATGCCGCACCGACCGTGGCCGGGTCGGGCAGCCCGCGACCCGGCCGTGGTCGCGTCCTGCTCGCGCGGCCAGGCGACGTCGACGCCGCGCTTTTGGTCGTCCCCGGGCTGGACGAACGCCCCGGTAGACCTGCCACCCATGGCCATCGCACCTGGTCTCGGTCAGGCGGCCGGGGCGGTCAGGACTGCCTTGGCGGCCAGGCCGAGATTCCTGATCATCGGATTCGGGTCGCCCTTGCGGTTGACCAGGACGACCTGGCTGGGGGGAGCGCCCTCGATCGGGACGGTGACGAGGTCGGGACGTAGTGAGCTGCGCCGGTCGCCGGCCGGGAGCACGGCGATCGCGCTGCCGCTCGCGACGAGTTCGAGCTTGTCCTCGTAGCTCTCGATGTAGCTCTCGGTGTAGCTCTCGGTCGGCGGCACGCCGGCCCCGAGGATCCGGTAGGAGGTCCACTCCGCGGTCTCGAACGCGCACGGCGCGGCCTCGTGGCCGGCCAGCTCTTGTGCGGTCACCGAGGCGCGGCCGGCCAGGGGATGGCCGTGCGGGACCACGAGCATCCGGGGTTCCTGGTACAGCGGGGTGGTGGACACGTCGTCGGCGGCGAGCGGCAGCGGGGCCCGTGCGATCAGGGCGTCGACGCGTCTGTCGGACAGCGCCCCGACGTCGCGGCAGCTCAGATACCGGGTGCTGATCTCCGCGTCGGGGCAGCGGCGGCGCAGTTCCCGTACGGCGGCGGTGACCACCAGGTCTTCGACGTAGCCGATGGTGATCCGCTGGGTCTGGGCTTGTTCCCGCACGGCCAGCTCGGCCTGGCGGGCGGCCTGCAGCAGGGCGTGGGCCCGGGGGAGGAATGCCTGGCCGACCGGAGTGAGGCGGGTGCCCTGGGGGGTGCGGTCCAGCAGGCGTGTGCCGAGATATTTCTCGAGCCGTTGGATCTGGCGGCTCAGCGCCGGCTGGGCCACGTGCAGTTCGGCGGCGGCCCGGCCGAAGTGCTGGTGAGCGGCCACCACGGTGAAATAGCGCACCAGCCGCAGTTCCAGGTCCTGTCCGAGATCGTTCACTCCTGCAGCGTACGTGTCATGCCGTTTCGGGATGACCAGGTTGCCGAACCGGTCTTGGACGGCCGTGCCGACCTGCGCCTTGACTGAAGGAGCAACGTTTCCCCGAGAAAGCGACAGGTGCGATGAAGGCGATCCAGTTCCACGAAGCGGGCGGCCCGGAGGTTCTGCGCTACGACGAGGTGCCGGTTCCCGAGATCGGCCCCGGCGAGGTGCTCGTCCGGGTGCACGCGGTGGGCATCAACCCGCCGGACTGGTACCTGCGCGAGGGGATGAAGGTCATGCCGGCCGAGATGAGGCCGGCGCTCGAGTTCCCCCTGATCCCCGGAACGGACATGTCGGGCGTGGTCCAGGCTGTCGCTCCCGACGTGTTGGGGTTCACGGTCGGTGACGAGGTCTTCGGCATGCTGCGGTTCCCCGGATTCGACGGCCGGGCGTACGCCGAGTACGTGGCCGCGCCGGCTTCCGACCTGGCGCTCAAGCCGGACGGTATCGACCACGTGCAGGCGGCCGGGGCGCCGATGGCCGCGCTGACGGCCTGGCAGTACCTGGTCGATCTCGGCCACGACGTGCCGTCTCCGTTCACCGGCCGGGTGCACCGGCCGGTGCCGCTCACGCCGGGGACGACCGTCCTGGTCAACGGGGCCGCCGGTGGGGTGGGCCACTTCGCGGTGCAGCTGGCCAAATGGAAGGGGGCACGCGTCATCGCGGTGGCCTCGGGCCGGCACGAGCAGTTCCTGCACAAGCTCGGAGCCGATGAGTTCATCGACTACACCACCACGCGGGCCGCGGACGTGGTCGGCGGCGTCGACCTGGTGATCGACACCGTCGGTGGCCCGGACAGCTCGCGCTTCCTGAGCGTGCTCAGGCGCGGCGGCACCATGCTTCCGGTGTTCTTCGCCCAGTACGACCCGCAGGAGACGGCGCGTCTGGGCGTCAGCGTCTCCAACATTCAGGTGCGTTCCAACGGCCCCCAGCTCGCCGGGATCGGGCGCCTGTTCGGCGAGGGCAAGCTCCAGGTCGGGGTGGACAGCACCTACCCGCTGTCCGAGGCGGGCCGCGCACACGCGCGAGCCGCGCAGGGCCACATCCAGGGCAAGATCGTGCTGACGGTGGCCTCGTGATCGCCGAACTCCAGCAAGCGGTGGCGCACTACGCCCACGCCCTGGACGAGCTGAACGTGCCCGCGCTGGAAGCGGTCCTGACCGAAGACACCACCTGGACCTTCACGATGCCCGGACAGGGGGTGCTCGGCCCGGTCGCCGGACGCGCGGCGGTGCTCGACTTCATCCGTGACGGACACACGGCCCAGGCCGGAAGGGTGCGGCACCACCTGGGCAATGTCGTCGTCACGGTGACGGACGGCGCCACTGCCCAGGTGCGCGCCTATCTGCTGCAGACGAGGAACACCGGCGAGAGCATCCAGATGATCTCGACCGGGGTCTACACGTTCGGCCTGCGCCGGTCCGACGGTGGGTGGCGGATCGCCGAGCTCGCCCTGACGCTGGAGAACGTCCTTTAGGTCGAGGCCGGGCAGTGGGTCCGGCGGTCATGGGATGCCTGCCGTCCGTAACCGGGTATCGATTGGGCCGACGACGAACAGCACGGCCCTGTGCAGGGAGATGATCAGCCGGTCGACGCGTTGTCGAACGCCGGCAGGCCCGGCTGCCCCGCGGCAGATCGGGCGGGCTGTCAGGGACGGCCGGAGCGGTGATGGCCCTTCCGGCGGCCCCGGGGTCGGTTATGGCGGACCGGCACCGAGTGGGTGTTGGTGCGTTCGGAGATGCGGCTGTGCCGGGTCCACCGCCTTCCGCACCGCGGTCGCCTCCGCCCCCACCCTCGATGCGCCCGTACCGACCTGCCCCCAATGGACACTCCTCGACCTGGTGCAGCCCCTGGGCGAGGGACGCCGCTCCTGGGCCGCCACCTCGCCGCGGCCCACCGGGCCGACGCCCGGATCGCGGACGCGGTCGCGCTGGAGGCGCGCAAGGCCGCCGAGGGCGAGACGTTCACCGAGCCCGTGAAGCCCACCGGGCCCATCCCGTCCAGCCGCAGGAGGAGACCGACGGCACGGTCACCTTCCTGTCTGGCTGGAAGCTGTCCCACCTCCCGCCCGACACCCGGCCGCTGCCGTCGGTGGCCCACTACGACCAGCCCCTGAAACGGCACGGCCGCAGGGCCGGCGAGAAGGAGGGATCATGACACGCAGGCGTGGACTGACCGAAGAAGCCGCCACCGCCTCGATCGACCAGGCATGCCGCATGCTCAGGCTGCCGTCCATCGGGCAGCAGTTCGCCGACCTCGCCGAAGGCGCCGCACACGATTAGATGTCGTATCGGGCGTTCCTTGCCGAGCTGCTGATGACCGAGTGCGACGACCGGGCCCGCTCGGCGTTCCGAACGCCGGATCAAGGCCGCCTCCTTCCCGCGCGACAAGAGCCTGCGGGCGTTCGACTTCGACGCCAACCCCAACATCGGGCCGGCTACCGTCAACACCCTCGCCACCTGCGAATGGGTCAAGAAGGGGGAGCCGCTCTGCCTGATCGGCGACTCCGGCACCGGCAAGTCCCACCTGCTGATAGCCCTGGGCACCGAGACCGCCATGCACGGCTTCCGCGTCCGCTGTGTGC
This sequence comes from Streptomyces sp. NPDC028289, assembly GCF_055565975.1. NCBI lineage: Bacteria > Bacillati > Actinomycetota > Actinomycetes > Kitasatosporales > Streptomycetaceae > Streptomyces > Streptomyces sp. NPDC028289. Next base: position 851,291 of record NZ_JBVHTI010000006.1, read on the forward strand.
GGGCCACCGAACTCGTCAACGAGCTCGTCGAAGCCGCCGACGAGAAGCAGCTGTCCAAGACGATCGCCCGCTACGGCCGTGTCGATCTTTTATGCATTGATGAACTCGGCTAGATGGAGCTTGACCGTAGGGGTGCTGAACTGCTGTTTCAGGTTCTGACCGAGCGCGAGGAGAAGAACGGCGTCGCGATCGCCTCGAACGAGAGTTTCAGCGGGCGGACGAAAACGTTCACAGATCCGCGGCTCTGCGCGGCCATCGTCGACCTCCTGACCTTCAACGGCGCCATCATCCAGAGCGGCACCGAGTCCTGCCGCCTCGCCCACACCAAAGCCCTGGCCGAACAGACCCACGCCAGCTGACCGGGAGCCGCAGAGCCGACCGCGGATCCAGCGGCCAGCGGGGTCGGCAGTCGGGCGAGATCAGCCGTTGGCTTCCCGAGCCACGCGCTCCAGCCGGTTCCGGTGACCCTCCCACCACGCCTGATCCCCTGGCGGCATGTTGTCCTTGCCCTGCAGATACCCGACGGATCCGTCGATGAGCTCTCGCACGATGTCCGCGTGGCCGGCATGCCGCTGGGTATCGGAGATCACGCGCACCAGGATGTGGTGCAGTGTCACCTCTCGGCGTTCCTCCGGCCACCACGGGACACGGCCGATCGCGTCCAGCGTCAGCGCCGCGATCGTGCTGTCGGAGTGCTCCCACGCCTGCCGATACAGCCCGACGATGTCTTCGCGCGACTCGTCTGCAGTGGCCCACATGTCCGAGTTGGGCTCTGTGTCCTCGGTATACCACCAGGGCGGCGGCTCTTCGTCGAAGAACGACCGCCCGAACGTATCGCCGAAGTAGCCCAGTTCCACGCCGGCGACGTGCTTGACCAGTCCCAAAAGGTTCGTGCCCGTGGGGGTCAGCGGGCGGCGGATGTCGTACTCCGAGAGCCCATCGAGCTTCCACACCAGGGCGTCACGCGCCTCTTGCAGGTATCGGAGAAGGTCCGCTTTCGGGTTCGCTTCGATCATGCCGGGCAGTCTTCCACCCGGCACTGACAGCCGGGATTGACATCAAAAGCCACTGTCCTTGATCTTGCCTGACGCAGTGAAACGACTCGGCTCTGCCGGTCAGACCTGGCCGCCCGTCAGCCGTCGGATCAGCTCCGGCCAGACGACCGGATCGTGGCCCGGGACCAGTTCGTAGCGCTTGTCCGCCGCCAGTCGTTTGAGGTGCCGGATGGGCGCCAGGGTCGCCTCCGGGGGTACGCCGATCGACGTTCCGGCGGGGCGCTCCTCGTCGATGTTCTCCGTCAGGTCGGCCGCGTCGCAGGTGAACACATAGCCGCCGCCTTCGGCGAGGTCGACCACGAAGCTCTGGTGGCCCGGGGTGTGCCCGGCGGACAGGACGGCCGTGACGCCGGGCACGATCTCCTGGTCGCCGTCGGTGAGACGCCAGTCGATGCGGGGGTCGTCGAAGTCCACCCGGAACGTAAGTGTTCGCGGCGGAGATCCCGATTGAGAGGGGTGGACCGGACTGCTCGGTGATCAAGTGGATCTTTGATCCCTTCTTGCCGCGATCTACAGGATTCGGACCCGTCAGATCCCCCTTTCAGGGCCCGCATGTTCACCGATTCGATCGCACACCGCGACCAGTCCAACTCCCCGCGGGCACCGAGTTCGTCCAGGACCAGGCGGTGAAGCTTGCCCCACACCCTGGCCCTGCTCCACTCGGTGATCAGCTCATTGACCTCGCGCATCCCCGCATCGTCGCACCAGCACCCAATGGCTCAGTCCGCCGGGTCACCTGCGCCTCGATCCACCGATCGAGATGACCTCTTGAAGGCGTTCACGCGGTGCCCGCGCGACCGCCACCACCGTGAATGCCAGGACCGCGCACACGATCTACGCTGAGGCGTTGACTGCCCGGAGGGTCATAGATGTCACGGCCTGGTACTCGGACGCCCCGAACGACAACCGTTCCTGGGAGCGTCCTTTTGATTAGGGATCAGGGCCTCTTGCCGCTCGTGGGACTCGACATCCGCGAGCTACCAAGAGGCCCTTCTTCCATGCTTCCGCACCGGCAGACTCACCCGGACCAGGCACCTGTGCGAACCCCACCGACCACCTGAGCGGAAAGAGAACAGCCAGTCAGTCGGTCAGTGCGGAGGCGAGTTCTGTGGTGACCCGGACGAGTTCGGTGTCCGGTTCGATGAGTAGTCGCTGGATGGTGCCGCGGTTGGCGCGCACGGCTTGGCGGGCTTCGCGTTCCCACCCCACGTAGTCGTCGCGACGGTGCAGCAGTTTTGGGTAGGCGGCGGCCGTCTTCTCCCACTGTCGGGCGTCCGCGATGTTCTTCAGCAGCCGGACGATCTCCACGCGGCAGGTGACGTGGGGGAGCCGGGCGAGTTCCCACAGGAACGGGACCGTGGCGGCGGTGGCCTGTTCCACGACGAAGCCATACTGGCAGATACGCTCGCGCAATTCGCTGATCGCGGTCCGTGCCGTAGTTGTGTCACCCCAGGCGATGCTGTTGAGCAGCAAGGGGATGGCTGTGGCAGGGCCGCGGGAGTCTTTGATCTCGTGCCACGGCACCTGCCCCACGTTCCTGAGCGGCGTTGCCATTTGCGCTCCCGATACAGGCGTCGGATGCTGGGGGCTTGTCGGTTCCATAGAAGCGGCGCGCATCATGCCGGGACTTTTCACGGCAGTCGTGTCAGGGCCGCGGGGGAGGTCGGCAGCGGGGCCCAGAAGGTCCTGCCCGCCGGGGAATGCCGGACCCGTCCCCGGTCCTCGGACACGGCTTCGACGATGCACAGGCCACGGCCGTTCTCCTCCGAGGAGTCGGTGACACGGGGGTATACGGGCGGGCGGCCACTTGGGTCCGTGACGGCGCACATCAGGTGGTCGGCTTCGAGTCGGAGTGTCAGCCACGCAACGGCCTCGCCGTCCGGGGCCTGCGGTACGGCGTGCGTCACCGCGCTGGCGGCCAGTTCGGTGACGACGGTGGCGGCGCCGTTGCTCAAGTGGTCGAGCGACCAGTGGCACGCGGTGCGGTGGGTGAAGGTCCGCGCCTGCGTGTGGCCCTGCCTGCTGCCGGTGATGCGCACGTCAGCGGAGCTGGGCGCACCTCTCAGCGGCTCAGGCTCCCGACGGGCCTCGTGACTCAGGGAGCAGGCCGACGCTGTGGTGGCGAGCGCACCGGTCTCAGCGGTCCGACCTGCCCGTGGCGCAGACCTGCTGGGAATGCGAGGCGCTTGGTGCACAGGTAATGACACGGCGTCTCCCTGATGTGACGTCAGGACGCGGCGTCGACACCGCGGTTGACGCCACGGCTATTATCCACTCCGGCAGCGTCGTCGTGCAATTTCACGGGAAATTGCACGAGGTGTGGCCGAACGCAGGAGTGTGGGGCGCGGTGCCGCCTCGGCCCGAGCCTGCGGTCGCGTACACGCGCGGCAGAACGTCAGCAAGGAGAGTTCGGTGACTTCAGTGTCCAACGGAGTGCAGGCGAGTTCATTGGCGGCCTGCTGGATCAAAAGCCGGCACAGCAACGCCGAGGGCAACTGCGTCGAGGTGGCCGCCCTGGGTGACGGAGGTATCGCCATCCGCAACTCCCGCGACCCCGATGGGCCCGCCCTTGTCTACACACCGGCGGAACTGGCCGCCTTCCTCGCCGGCGTGAAGGAGGGGGAGTTCGACCACCTCGTGTGAAGCGGAGGCGGGCATCTCCACTTCGGCCAACGCATCCGGCAGGCGTTGACGGGATGCGATAATGCCGTGTGTCTTCTGCCGCTCGACAGGGAGTCAGGATGTCCGCCGAGTCACCTCGCGCCTCCCGCCTCGAACCCTATCTGAGCCGGACTGAGCCCGCCCCCACTCTGCTGAAGATGCTGGTGGGCGTGCAACTGGCGGGCATCCGCGAGGACGCCGGCTTCGCGCAGGAACAGGCGGCGCGCGCCCTGGGGTTCAGTCCGGCGAAGCTGTCGCGCATCGAGGCGGGCAGGGGCCGCAGGCCACCTACGGAAAACGACGTCCGTGCGCTGCTCGAGCTGTACAAGGCTGACGACTACGAGGCGTCGGTCCTGCTGAAGCTACTGAAGCGTGCCGGTGAACCGGGATGGTGGCAGCGCTACGACAAGCGGCTGATGCCCGAGTGGTTCGACCGGCTGGTGGGATTGCAGGAGGCGGCCGCAGCCATCCGTACCTTCGAAATCCAGTACGTGCCGGGTCTGCTGCAGACGCCGGCCTACACCCGGGCGGTGGTGGAGCGCGGGCTACCGACGGCGCTGGCCGGCGAGGTGAAGCGCCGTGTGGAGCTGCGCATGCGCCGACGAGAGCTACTGCATCGCGCGGACGCGCCTCAACTGTGGGCGATCATAGACGAGTCGGTCCTGCTGCGCGTCCTGGGCAGCCGTGGGGTGATGCGCGAACAGCTGGAGTACCTCGTCGAGATGGCCGGGCGGCCCCATGTGACCGTGCAGATCGTGCCGCTCGACCTGACGAACGCCTCCGCGCCGGCCATCCCGGTCACCTACCTGCGCTTCGGCGGACTTGACCTGCCCGACGTCGTCTACCTGGAGCACATCAAGAGCGCGAACTTCCTGGAGGACCGCGACGAGACGGAGGAATACCGGGTGGCCCTGGACCGGCTGGCCGACGAGGCCCTCAACCCTCGCGAGTCCCTGGTCCTGCTGCGTGACACGCTGGAACAGCGCTACCCCGCCACGTGACTTTGCGTCAGGTCCGGCGACAGCGGCCGGTGATCCTGACGCGAAGTTGCGCTCTTCGCTACCGGATGCGCCCGACGCCGCCGAACTCGATCCACTCATGGGTGAGCTGACGGGGCGTCACTTCGGAATCCGGTCGCCAAGTGGACACCTCTACGAGCCCCGGCTCGAGGATGTCCATGCCCTCGAACCACTCCGCGACGTCGCTTTCCTGGCGTACGCGGCCCCAGTGCCCCTGGGTCGCCTGATCCATGAAGCCGGTGACGAAATCCCGTACCTCGACGTCCTCGCTGACCAGCTGGCACATCACCATGAAGCTGCCAGGCACGAGCGGTTGAGCCACCCGGCGGGCCACGGCGAGCGGCCCGTCACTGTCACTGTCCGGGATGCAGTGGAACACCGAGTTGAACAGCACGGCCGCCGGCTGCGAGAAGTCGATCAGGCGCTTGGTGTCGGGGTGGGAGAAGATCGCCTCGGTGTCCCGCATGTCGGCGTGGATGACGGCGGTGCGCTCGTTCTGCTCCAGCAGGGCGCGGCCGTGCACCAGGACCATCGGGTCGTTGTCGACGTACACGACCCGCGAAGACGGGTCGACCTGCTGCGCCACCTGGTGCACGTTGTCCTGGGTGGGCAGCCCGGATCCGTGGTCGAGGAACTGCCGGATGCCGTATTCGACCGCCAGCGTTCTGACCACCCGCTGCAAAAAGCGCCGGTTGTTCAGCGCCAGAGCGCGGGTGCTTGGTACGACCTTGTCCAGCTCCTCACAGGCTGCCCGGTCGGCCGCGTAGTTGTCCTTGCCGCCCAGGTAGTGGTCGTACATGCGTGCGGCCGTCGGCACCGTGGCATCGATCGACGTGGACAGTTGCTTTCCAGGCTGCATCATTCCCCCAGCTCCCAGCCGCGCCATCCGGACTGGCCCGACAGTCAACCCATCCTAGGGAAAGGGCATTTGGCGATGCCAGCCCCGAACGAGGGATACGAAGCCGCCCGAGGCGCCACCGCGCACCGCCCACCTGGCCGGGGACTGTCCTGAAGTTTGTGTATACCCCGGTATGACCTGTCTGGCATGAGATGTGGTTTCTGCCGGGGAGGATCACGGATGGGCGGCAAGGACGAGCGTCCCCGCGAGAATTCGAACACCGTACGCACGGGGGCCGAGTTGGCGAGACTGACCGAGCTGGACCGGGAGCTGGCCGAGCAGCTGGTGAACCGGGCCCGCAGTGAGGGACTCAACCTGGTCGGGGAGAACGGCCTGCTCAAGGGGCTGGTGAAGCTGGTCGTGGAAGGTGCGTTGGAGGCCGAGATGACCGAGCACCTCGGCTACGAGAAGGGCGACAAGGCCGGGGTGGGCTCGGGCAACTCCCGCAACGGCACGTCACGCAAGCGGGTGCTGACCGATGTCGGCGCGGTGGAGATCGACGTTCCCCGGGACCGGGCGGGCAGCTTCAGTCCGTCCGTCGTGCCCAAGCATCAGCGGCGGGTGGAGGGTTTCGACGAGGCAATCCTCTCGCTCTGTGCGAAGGGGCTGACCACGGGTGAGATCCAGACCCATCTCGCAGAGATCTACGACGTGGACATCTCTCGCGACCTGATCTCCCGCGCGACCGACAAGATCACCGAGGAACTCGACGCCTGGCGCCGGCGGCCGCTCGACCGTGTCTACGCGGTCGTGATGATCGACGCGATCGTTCTGAAGATCCGCGACGGAGCGGTCGCCAACCGGCCCGTCTACATCGCCGTCGGGATCAACCTCGAAGGCGAGCGTGACGTGCTGGGCATGTGGGAAGGCTCCGGCGGCGAGGACGCCAAGACCTGGATGGCGTGGCTCGCGGAACTGAAGAACCGCGGCATCGAGGACGTCCTGATCGCCTGCTGCGACGGACTGAAGGGCCTGCCGGACTCGATCCAGAACATCTGGCCACTCGCCGACATCCAGCTCTGCGTGGTCCACATGGTCCGCAACCGCCTCGAGTACGCCTCGACCAAGCACTGGTCGCACATCGCCAAGGAACTCCGCCAGGTCTACACGGCGGCCACCGCCGACGCTGCCGAGCAGCGTTTCGCCGAGTTCGAGGAGATCTGGGGAGCCCGCTACCCGGCCCTGATCGGGGTCTGGCGCCGCAGCTGGGAACACTTCGTGATGTTCCTGCGGTTCCCGCCCGAGATCCGCAAGATCGTCTACACGACGAACATGATCGAGTCCCTCGACTCCCGCTTCCGGCAGGCCACCCGCCGCCGGGGACACTTCCCGAACGAGGAAGCCGCGCTGAAGGTCCTCTACCTCGTCATCCGGGACCGCCAGCCCAACCGGCGCAACCCCACCGGCCGCACCACGCGGTCGGTACGGCGCTGGCGGCGGGTGTGGGAGAAGGGCGGCGAGGACGCGCTGCGCTCGAAGGGGCCGGTCTCAGTGGAGCGGTTGAGCCCCGGGCAGTGGGAGCGGCTGGATCGGGAGCTCGGACGAGGTCCGCTCGCGCACGGCTGGGACGATGAGTTCCAGGGCTGGACGCTGAAGCGGGTGAAGCTGCTGATCGGGCGGATGCCCACGTCGGCTACACGATCCAGGGCGTGTGGAAGCTGCTGCGTCGGCACGGCTGGTCCGCACAGGTCCCGGTGCGTCGGGCCATCGAGCGGGACGAGGAGGCGATCGAGGTGTGGAAGGCGGAGGTGTGGCCCAAGGTAAAAGGACTGCGGCGGACCTGGGCGCCCACATCTGCTTCGAGGACGAGGCAGGCCAGGGGCTGAGACCGCCGAAGGGGACACACCTGGGCACCACGCGGACAGCGGCCCGTCGTGCGGGTGCGCGGCCGCAACCAGGGACGGGTCAACGTCGCCGGGGTGGTCTGCTACCGCGCCGGCCACCGCTCTCGCTTCTTCTTCACCCTGGACATCTGGCACGGACGCCGCAGCGAGCCGAAGGCGTTCTCCTGGCGCCAGTACCGCGACCTGATCGTCATGACCCACCTGCAGCTCGGCACCCCAGTGGTGTGGTGCTGGGACAATCTGAATGTGCACTGGTCAGGGACTGGCCGACTTCGCCGAGGAGCACAAGAACTGGCTGCGGATCTTCCAGATGCCGTCCTACGCACCCGAGTTGAACCCGGCAGAAGGCATCTGGTCCCTGCTCAAACGGCGCCTGGCCGACTTCGCTGCCGCCGACCTCGCCCACCTCACCCGCGTGATCAAGCGGAAGCTCAAGAAGATCCAATACCGTCCCCACCTGATCGACGGGTGCCTGCCGCCCACCGGCCTGATCATGGACTGCGACGCGATCAGACCACCGGACTCCACGAGTTCAACCTGAGTAACACCCGAACAACCCAAGAAGCGTCAACACCAAGGCTTACACGAAAGACAAGACACTCCCGGCCCGTCACCCACTTCCACCGTGGTGACGGGTCGGACGTCTGCCCAGCAGGTGAGGACGACGAGGTACCCGACAAGTGCCGTCTGCTTGCTGACTCCTTGAAAACCTGAGAGGGCACTAGCGAATGCTCGGGAGCCTCAAAGCGCCTGGTCAAAGACTGTCTAGGGGGTCCGAGAAAGGCTGGATCTCACGCGCTGCAGCGTGATCAAATAGAGGATGGCATCGTTCTGGACTGGCGAACAGGTACGCCTGCGCGGTATCGAGTCCGACGACTGGAGCGCGTTCATGCGCTTCGCCGAGGATGAGGAGCGGTTAGGGGACCTGCTCAACCCACCCAGTTCCGCCGAGGGCTTCCGTGCCTGGGCGAAGGAGCAGTCCGTTGCCAAGCCCGACAGCGATTGCTTCGGGTTGGCAATCCAAGCCATCGACACGGGCAAGATAGTCGGTGCTATCGGCTCCCACCACGCTGATCCACGTGCGGGCTGGTTCGAGTACGGCGTCACGATGGGCGCTGGTCATCGGCGCAAAGGCTATGCGACAGAAGCCGTGGTGATGCTGCTGCGCTTCATGTTCGCCGAGCGGCGCTACCACAAGTGCGAAGCGCGGATCTTCGCACATAACGAGGCATCACTGGCACTTCAACGTCGGCTCGGTTTCATCGAAGAGGGTCGCCTCCGCGACCAAGTGTTCTTCGCCGGTCGGCACCACGATCTCGTCATGATGGGCGTCCTCGCCGACGAGTTCGCCCAACTGCACTCGATGAGCGAATGAGCTTCCACCCAGAGTGAGTGACGCTGTCGGGGATCTTGGATGAACCTGAGCACGATAGGTGCCGTATTTGCACGAAAACTGCCGCCATCCGCGTCCGACCTCCCGATACAGGTGTTCTCGGGACGCCCCTCCACGGGTCGCCGGGAGGCGGCGCTGTCGGTGGGCTCTGCCAGGGTGTGCGTCGTGGATGAACTGGTGGAGCGTATCGACGATCAAGACTGTGTGCTGGGGGTGGTGGTCAGCCGGCGGCAGGCCATCCGGGAGGGCTGGCTGCACCGGGTCGCCGTGACGGTGTGTCGTGATGAGCGTGGGCGGATCCTCGTCCACCGGCGGTCGGAGCAGCTGTCGCGCTTCCCCGGCCTCCACGAGGTCGTGGCCGGCGGCGCCGTGAATGTCAGTGAGTCCTACGAACAGGCCGCGGCGCGGGAGCTGGCTGAAGAACTGGGCGTTCGTGTGCTGCCGCGCTTGCTGTTCACGTTCATCAACCGCAGCGGTTTGAGCCCTCACTGGCTCGGCGTGCACGAAGCCGTGGTGCCCGACGCCGTGGTCCCCGATCCCGATGAGATCGCCTGGCATGGCTGGCTGACGGAGCCGGAGCTGCGGTCGGCCCTGCTGGAGTGGCGCTTCACCCCCGACAGCCACGAAGCCTTCAGCCGGTATCTCGCGTTCCGGACCGCGCGATCCTGACCCTGCCCAACTCTGCTTGCAATAAGCGCGTGTTTCTGATCTCTGGGCGCCGTTGATCAGCTATGGATTAGCGTCGGCTCCGCAGGATGTTGTCGCGGCGGAGGCTGTTCCGGGGAGGGGACGCGTAGTGCAGACGGCGTTTGATGAGTCCGAGCGGCGGGCGTGGGCGGGGCAGGCCCGTGCCTATGCTGGGAGTTTTGCCAAGCTCTGCGCATATCCAGTGCCTGAGCTCCTCGACGCTGCTGGGGTCAGGGAGAGTGTGCGGGTCCTCGATGTGGGGACGGGCACGGGCACCGCCGCCGCACTTGCATGTGAGCGAGGAGCGAAGGTGACGGCAGTGGACGCCGAATCGGGCATGGTTGCCCAAGCCGCGCTGGCGGCTCCGGAAGCCGACGTGCGGCTTGCCGCACTGCCCCAGCTGCCGTTCACCGACGACGAGTTCGATGCCACGGTCGGCAACTTCGTCCTCAACCATGTCGGACAGCCTCGGCAAGCCCTGACGGAGTTGCGACGGGTGACGCGTCCCGGCGGGCGGATAGCCGTCACCATCTGGGGGGTTCCCGCGGCCGCCGGGCAGACGCTCCTGGGTAGGGCTGTGCAAGCGGCAGGCGTCACCCGTCCAGCTCACCTGCCGGCTCTTGCTCCCGAAGACGACTTCCCCCGTACTGAACAGGGCCTCGCTGGGTTGCTCGGTGAGGCGGGTCTGACGGGCGTCGTCTGCGACACCATGACCTGGGACCACCAGACGACGCCTGAGGAGTGGTGGAGCGGACCAGCCGCCGGAGTGGCGACGATCGGTCAGATCGTGACGAGCCAGAGCCCAGGGGTCATTGACGAGATCAGAAACCACTTTGGGTCGTTGTGCGCAGAGTTCACAGGTCCGGGCGGTGAACTGATCTTGCCCCACGCAGCCCTGATCGCCCATGGCCAGGCTTGATGTTGCCCTGCCCACGTGAATAAGCCTGAGCTGGCCTTCGCCGGTCAGCTTTCGGCCAGCGCTGGTTTCCTCGGCCAGCTGGGGGTAGCTCCCTTCCGGGCGAGGCGCCTGGTTATGAGGGTGATGGCGGCCCAGGCGATCAGCGTTTCGGGGTGCTGAATGATCCGTTGGGTCTGATGCAAGTTCGGGTGAGGTTGACCTGCGCAGGGCTCTGGGACAGAGGCGGTCGTGACAGGTAGAGCTGCAGACCGGCAACATAGTGGTCAATCCGTCAATACCAAACCCTGGCTGCAAGACGCCCTCGATCCCGGCCGTGCCCCAGGCCGGGTCCAGCCAGTCCAGCGCGGTCGCCCGGTCGTTGGTGGCGGGGCACAGGGTGAACGGGGCGGCGAGCACGTCCCGGGCGAAGAGGTCCTCCAGGATCGCCCGCCGCTCGCGGTAGGGCCGGGCGAGCAGCTCGGTGTCCCTGGTCTCCAGGACGTCGAAAACGATCAGGTAGGCGGCGCGTTCGGCCGCTGCTTCGACGGCGCTGCGGCCCCGGCGGCGGGCACGCCGTTGCAGCTCCTCGAAGTGCATCCGCCCCTCGTGCGGCACGACAAGCTCGCCGTTTATGCGAGCTACCACATGTGTCTCATCAACAGCCTCTGGTCCGTCGGCAGATCACCGGCGTGAGTGGTTTCTGAGCGGAGAGAGGGCGACTGGGCCTCGGCTTCGGGATGGTGGACGGATTCGGCGTCAACGAGATGATCGAAGCGGGATGGGGCGGCGCCATGATCGCGGATCTGTGCACGACGAGCCGGGCCCTTTCGGAGAGCTGCCTGGGTCCTGCTGGCCCGGTGGCTGTGCTGGACCGTGTAGGTGTCCGCGAGGGTCAGCCGTTCATTTTGGCAGGGGACGGGTCGTATGACCTGCAACTGAACCGCTTTCTGCGGGAGTTGCCGAGTTGGGGCGTGCGTGCCGAGAACAGCGTTCTGGGATACGCCCGGGACGTGATGCTCTTCGTCCGATTCCTGGAGACCTCGCGACATGGCAAGCCGATCTGGGCGTGCGACGGCGATGATCTGCGGGCCTACAAGCGAGTGCGGTTGTGGTGCGAGGGGCCGGGTGCTGTGTCGGTGGGGACGTGGAACCGATCGGTGGCGGCGCTGGACAAGTGGGTGGCGTGGTCACTGGATGCCGGATTGCTGAAGCGGGCGCCATTCCGGTACGTCGACAAGACGGTGATGACCCCAGCCGGCCCCCGCCGGGTGCACGTGAACTCAGAGATGGAGCAAGACCCGGAGGACGAGCCGCTGCGGTTCGTCTCCTTCGAGGACTACCTGCTGTGGCGGAACGTGGGACTGCGCGGGGAACTGCCGGAAGGCGGCGTTGATCCGGCGTGGCGGGGGCGGCACGGCGAGCGCAACGCCCTGTTCGCCGACGGTCTCGTGCACAGCGGGATGCGGCTGGGTGAGGCGTCATGCCTGCTGGTGCCCGAGGTGCCACCGCCGGGCAAGCTGGGGGAATTCAGGGTGGCGGGCGCGGTGGCGAAACGACGCAAGGGGCGCCGGGTGTTCCTGCCGCCGCGCAAGGTGCGCCAATTCCACCACTTCATAGCTGTCGAGCGGGATGCGATCGTGGCCCGCTGTATGGCGCAGGGCCGCTTCCCGTCCGCGTCTTGGACGGTTATCCGCACGGGCCGGTATGCGCTGGTGCTGGACGGCGGCGCCCGGAGCTGGCCGTACGGACGTATCGGCCCGGCGGAGCGGCGACGTCTGGCGCGGCGCACCGGGGAACCGCTGTGGTTGTGGCTGGCCGATGACGGGCGGCCGCTGGCGCCGGCCGCGTGGCAGGCGGTGTTCCGGCGGGCGAACGCGCGGTGCGCGTCCTTCGGAATCGGTATCGAGGTGCACCCGCACACCCTGCGTCACACCTATGCCGTGTACATGCTGGGGCTGTTGCTGCGCCAGACGGTCCGGGCTCTGGGCCGTCGGCTGGACGGGCCGCTGGCGCAGGCGGAGCTGCGGCGGCTGCTGATCGGTAATCCGATGAGGACCCTACAGTTGCTCCTCGGACATGCCCGCGAGGCCACCGTCTACGTGTATCTCGACGTGCTTGATGAGGCGCAGGAGATCGTACTGGCCGCGTTGGCCGAGTGGGACGCGCAGAGCGTGGCGCTGGAGCGGGCCGGGGCGGCATCGTGAGTCGGCGGGTGCGGTTCCCCTCGCCGGAGGAGCTGCCGCCGGAGCCGGAGGCGGTCCCGGCGGTGGGGCCGGTGATGTTCACCGCGAGGTTCTCCGGCGGGGTCGAGCGATGCTACGACTTCTCCGCTCTGGCGTGCCCTCGGCTGGTACGGCACCTGGCCCGGGCGCTGGCGGGACTGGCCGGAGTGGAGAACCGCCAGAAGTACGTGGGTACGACGGACAGCTACGCGTCCACGCTGACCGAGTTCGTCACCCACCTGGCCAAGACCCGGGACACGCACAGCGACGTGGATCTGGAGGACCTGCGCCCGGAGTTCCTGGATTCCTTTGAGACGAGCCTGATCGCCCGGTACGGGGATTCCAGCACCACGCCGTACCTGCGGATGCAGCAGCTGGTGAAGTTGCTGCGGCTCGTCCAGGAGGAACACCCGGACAGGCTGGGCACGGCGATGCAGGCCCGGCTGGGTTTCACCACGGTCCAGGCCGGCCAAGGTCGCGGCCGGCCGCTGGACGCCTACCCGGATGCGCTGTTCGAGGCGATTCAGGCTGCGGCCCTGGCCGACGTGCGGGCAGCCCGTGATCGGATGTTGGCCGGTGAGCAGCTGGCCGCGGTCGGACGGGACCCGGCCGACGGGGGCTGGCACGGCTGGACCCAAGAGAACGCGGCGTGGTACATCGCCCACCGAGGACCGCTGACGGGAGCACTGCGCTCGGAGCACGGCGCCATGGACAAGATCACGGATCTGGGCGGGATTGGCAGACTCAACAGCCACTTCTTCCTCACGCCGTACGACGTGCTGGCGTTCGTGGTGCTGCTGATGTGCCAGACCGGACTGGAGCCGGAAGCCGCGTGCCGGCTGTCGGCCGACTGCCTGATCAACCCGGCCCGCGGGTATGTGAGTATCGCCTACGTCAAGAACCGGGCCCACGGCCAGTCCCGCAAAACCCTGCGGGTGACCGATGGCGGCGCCGTGCACCAGCCGGGCGGGCTGATCCGCCTTGCGGTGCGGCTGACGGCGCACGGCCGCCACCTGACCGGAACGGATCTGCTGTGGACACACGCGCTGCGCGACGGGCGGGTGATTGCCACCTTCGGTCGTCACCGGGCCACCACCCTCGCCACGGTCAAGCAGGCGTTCGTTGAACGCCATCAGCTCATTTCGCTGTTCGAGGCATCCGGCGAGGACGCGGTCTTGAACCTGCGGCGGCTACGCAAGAGCTACAAATCGCGCCGCTACCGGCAGACCGGCGGATTGCTGGAGGACTTCGCCGAGGGCCACAGTCCCCGGGTCGCGGCCAAGCACTACGCCGACATCGACGCGCACCGTCCACTGCATGAGGAGGCTGTCGAGAAGGGCCTGCGCGAGGCGTTGGACGCCGCGCTGGAAGCGCCTGTGGTCCTCGACGACCAGGGCAGCAGGCTGGACACCTCGGCGGCCGAGGTGCCTCCCGATGAGGTTGCGGTGGCCTTGTCCGGGGACAGCGACGTGTGGTTGGCGTCCTGCCGTGACTTTTACGCCTCGCCGTTCGCCCGCCGCCCGGGCTCCGGCTGCCCGGTGGCGGTGTGGGGCTGTCTGGAGTGCCCGAACGCGGTGTTCACCACCCGGCACCTGCCCGCGATTCTCAGCTTCGCCGGATTCCTGAGCACCCAGCGCGAGGAGATGACGGTGCTGGAGTGGAACGCCCGCTATGCACTGGCGTGGGAGCGGATCACCGCCGGCATCCTGCCGCAGTTCACCGGTGAGCAGCAGGCCACCGCCCGGCTCATCGCGGAAAGCCACGACATGGCCCTGCGCCTGCCGGGCCAGATCCTTCAGGGACTGACATGACTCCCACGACCCCCTCTTCCGCCTCCGTCGAGCAGCCCGGTCCGAATCGGCCGGCAGGACCTGTGCCCGTCCCGGGTGACGCGCCTGTGCTGCCCGACCATGTGCTGGCCGCTGCGGCTCATCCGGGGCCGGGGCCCCGCTTCGCCGATCCGGTCTGGGACATGGGGCCGTTCCTGCCGCGCAGCACCAGCGAGCGCACGATCGTGTTTGCCTCGGTTGCCGACCCGGTCACTGCCCTGGTGCTGCGGGAATATCTCTACTCCCGTCTGCGGCGCGGCAATGCCTCCCTGGTCCGGCGAGGCCCGATGAAACTCACCGGTATCTTCGGGGCCTTCCACAAGGCCCGGACCGTCATCGCCACCTTTCAGGCGGTCGGTGCCCGCCGCCTGAGTGACGTGACCCCAGATCACCTGCGGGCTGCGTTGGAGCGGTGGCAGACCGTCTCGGCGGAGGAGGCGGCGCTGCGTGTGACCGCCGTGAAGCATCTGTTCGCTCATGGGCCGTTCCTGACCGCTGACCGGCTGCTGGTCAACCCCTGGCCCGGCCGCTCCGGACACGCGGTGGCCGGAGTGATCCGCGACGGGGAGAACACCACCGAGCGCATCCCCGAGGAGATCATCGCTCCGCTCGTGAAAGGCGCCGTCTTCTACGTCACCACCGCAGGCTCCGACATCCTGGCCGCGCAGCGCGAACTCGCCGAGCTGACCGCCGCTCACCAGACACCGCGGCGCTTCCGCGGCAACGGCTCCGCCCGGGCCAGGATCGATGCGTTTGTTGCCGAGCTGCGGGCCACCGGTCGCGGCGTTCCCGCCCTGCCCCGCCGCCAGGCCCCGCGCCGCCCGAGTATCCCCGTGATCGACGGAGTGCCGCAGGCGCCCAACACCGCGCTCGTCGCCCGCATGACCGGAGTGTCCGTCTCCGCCGAGGTCCGCCGGTACCTCACCGAGGCAGCTGCCGAGCTCGGCTACCAGGCCGGCGGCCTGCGGACTGCGCTGTCGATCTGGCCCGGCAGCGGACGCCCCTGGCGACCGGGCCTTGGCCCGATGGAACTGGCCACCGAAGTGGTCCAGTTGCGCATGGCCTGCTGGATCGTGATCGCTTACCTGTCCGGGATGAGGGACGCCGAAGTCCGGGAGCTCGCCCCCGACTGCGCGTTCACCGAGAACGGTCCGGACGGCCGTGTCCGCCACAAGCTGCGCGGCCGGGTCCTCAAGGGCCGCAAGCTCTCCGGAGAGGAAGCCGAATGGGTCGTGCTCGACATCGTCCACCAGGCCGTCGCACTGCTCGCGGCCGTCAACGACGACCCGACCCACCTGTTCGGCCACAAGGGCATGACCAGCAACAGCCTTGTCCTGTTCGGCTCGGTCAACAGGCGCCTGAACGACTTCCGTGACCACCTCAACGAGTTGTTCAGCACCCCGGACGCCCCCTACCTGCCGCTCCACGCGCCCACACCGTCGCCGGACAACGGCACCTCCGCTCATGAAGAACCGGGGAGTGAAGAAGAAGCGAAGGACCTCGTGCCGTGGCGGCTGAGTACCCGGCAGTTCCGACGCACCCTGGCCTGGCACATCGCGCATCAGCCGTTCGGCGTCGTTGCGGGCGCCCGGCAGTACCAGCACGCCGAACTCGCCCTGTTCGAAGGCTACGCAGGCACCTCCGCCTCCGGCTTCGCCGCCGAGGTCGCCGCCGAACGCGCCATCGCCCAGCTGGACTACGTCGAGGACCTCTACCGCGACTGGAACGACGGCCACCGCACCAGCGGAGGCGCCGCCAGCCGCGTGAACGCCGAGTTTGCCCGGATCCGCCGGGAGCTGGGCGATCTATCGGGCATCGTCGCCAGCCCCGCCCGGCTGCGCACCATGCTCCAGCACCTGACGAAGACCCTGCACCCCGGCACCCTCAACGACTGCTTCTACCAGCCCTCCTCCGCCCTCTGCGCGAAGCGCGCCCAGCACACGGGCCGGCCCCTGCCGCTACTGACCATGTGCCTGACCTGCCCTAATGCCCGCCGCTCCAGCGTTCACCTGCCCCGCCTGACGACCGCCCGCGCCCAGGCCCAGCGCCCGCTCGACGGCCCGACTGGACTGTCCCGCCTCCAGACCGCTGCGCTGACCACCCACATCGCCGAACTCGACCACGCCATCGCAGAACTCCGCGCCGCACCGGAACCCCCGACGCATGGATGACTCCGCCATGCTGCGGCTGCGGCACGCCCTGGAACACGCCGGCGTGCCCATCCGACCGGGTACGGACCAGGCCGTCCTCCACGCCTTCGAGCGAATCGTCACCGAAACCCCCGAACACACCAGCGGTACCCTGACCATCTCCACGCTTTGCAAAGAAGCGGGCGTCTCGCGCGCCACCTACTACCGCTCACCCCTGGCAAAGATCATCACCGGGCTCCTTGCGGCACCCGACGCGCCCCGCCCGCAGACTGACGTTCTGACCGCGGACATCGCTCGCCTCAGGAAGGCAGAGCGCATGCTGCGCTCTCAACACGCGGCAGAGCAGCGAGAGGCACGCGCCACCATCGCCGCCTACGCCAACCACATCCAGGCACTGACCCTGCGTAACGCCGAACTCGAAGCGGAGAATGCCGCCCTGCGCGAAGCTCTCCACCAGCCCGGCGGCAACGTCTTGAAGGCGGCCGCCTGGAGGTGGCCTCAAGATTGAGAAGTGGCCCCATGCGGGGAGCTTGGGTTCTAGAGGTGGTTGTAACACCTGACCCTCGGGGTTGTTGCGATGACCAAGGCGCGTACACATTCCGCCTGTTCAAGCAGTCCCTCGGCTGGACCCGGCCACGGCTTCGCGACCCGCGGGCGGCGGACCGCTGGACGTGGCTGGTGATCTGCGCGGCGACCCGGGGGTTGTCGGCGGCGTAAACAAGTCGCAGGCCGGGTCGCCGATGCCGAGCCCGCCGAAGTCGATGATCGCGCTGAGACGGCCGCCCTAACCGAGGTGTCCACTGCTACCGGTTGGTGACATGACCAGAACAGTCGCGGAACGGCCCCGCTGCCAGGATGAGGCCATGGACAGCTTCCTGGTACTCGGTCTTCTCGCACTCGTCGTGTGCGGCTTCGTCGGCGTCGGCTGGGGGGCTTTCGGCGGCCCCCGCTGGGTCCGCGCCATCTCCACGATCACGCTGGGACTGGTCAGGCTCCTACTTGGATCCAACAACGGCAGGAGACGCACGGGCGGTTCCACCTTGGACTCGGACTAAGGTGCTCGACCAGCACAGGGCGTCGAGACGGTTCAGCTCTGTGCGGTGGGGCGGACGACGAGTTCGTTGACATCGACCTCGTCCGGTTGCTCGATCGCAAAGGCGATAGTGCGGGCTATCGCCTCCGGCGGTACCGCGAGCTTGTCACGGGCCTCGAGGAGCTGGGCTCGCACGTCGGCGTTGCCCACGGCTTCCACGAAGTTCGTGGCGACGAAGCCCGGTGAGACGATGGTCACGCGCAGGTTCTCTCCGGCCTCCTTCCTCAGCCCCTCGGAGATGGCGCGCACGGCGCTCTTGGTGCCGGAGTAGACGGCCTGGCTCGGCACCGTGGTGTACGCGGCAGTGGAGGCGGTGTTGACGAACTGGCCGAAGCCCTGCTCTCGGAAGACCGGCAGCGCTGCCGCGATGCCGTACAGGACTCCCTTGATGTTGACGTCGATCATCAGCTCCCATTCGGCTACACGCAGGTCGTCGAGAGGTGAGACCGGTCCCACTCCGGCGTTGTTGACCATGACGTCGAGCTTTCCGTAGCTCTCGCGTGCCAGCGTGACGAGGCCGGCCAGGTCCTCCTGCCGTGTCACGTCTGCCAGCGCGAAGACCGCGTCACCGCCTGCTTCGGTGATGCGGGCCGCCAAGCTCTCCAAACGCTCCTTGTCGAGGTCGCCGAGGACGACTTTCGCACCTCGCTCGGCGAGCAGCAGCGCGGTTGCCGCACCGATTCCGCCGCCCGCACCGGTGATGGCGACGACCTTGTTCTCGATTCCCGACATGAGGTTTCTCCTTTGCTGGTTGGTGGTGGGGCCCGTCCCGACCGGCCCGGCAGCTCTGAGGGCGTGCAATGGGTGGCGGGACGGGCTGGGATGTGTCGCCTCCCACGGCGCTTGCACGATCCGCATCGGGCCGCGCCGGATTCGAGCGGCAACCGGTCTGTGCAGGGTGTCGTCAGACCTGGGCCATGCCGCCGTCGGCGAAGAGCTCGACACCGGTGATGAAGCTGGAGGCGTCGCTGGAGAGGAAGGCCACGGCCTTGCCCATCT